>NZ_JBITCK010000001.1:820009-1564197 GCF_044453135.1 Nocardia sp. NPDC051750
TCCGGGACTCCGGGACTCCGGGACTCCGGGACTCCGGGACTCCGGGACTCCGGGACTCCGGGACTCCGGGACTCCGGGACTCCGGGACTCCGGGACTCCGGGACGGAGGATCGCCGACCCCGCTATCGAACGCAAGCGAATATTTCACGGGAAACTTCGATTGCCACGGCGGGGGAGAGGCCGGCGATTACTAGACTTACGTGTCCTCGCGATCAGGACGCCGCTCCGCACGGGAACGCTTCTTCGAGCGCTTCGACGGTCGTTCCGAACGCTTCAGGCGTTCCGCGGATAGCACCACTGTGGGGGTAGAGACAATTCCGGCTCCGCATTCCAGAACCGCGAAGTGCCCCGCACCGACCAGCTCCACCGCCGCACGATCCCGTTCCAGTTCCTCGGCCACGCTCGCGCCTTTGAGCGCGAGCATATGGCCGTGGTCGCGCAGCAACGGAACCGACCACTCCGCAAGCTTCGCCAGGGGAGCCACCGCACGCGATGTCACCACATCGGCACCGCCCGCCTCCTGGATGACCGCGGGCTGTTCAGCGCGCCCACGCACCACGGTGATCGACAACCCCGCCGCATCGATGAACTCCTTCAAGAACACCGTCCGGCGGAGCAGCGGTTCGACGAGGGTAATCCGGAGGTCCGGGCGGGCGAGCGCGAGCGGTATTCCGGGGAGGCCGGCACCGCTGCCGATATCGACCACCGACGCGCCTTCGCCGATCAACTCACCGACGACAGCACAGTTCAAAATGTGCCGATCCCAGAGCCGGGGTACTTCCCGGGGGCCGATGAGCCCTCGCTCCACGCCGGCCGTCGCCAGTGCAGTCCAATAGTCACAGGCCGGACCCAACCGCTCACCGAACACAGCCTCCGCTTCCGCCGGCGGCAGCGATTCCGGGACCGCAGCCGCCGGATCACCGAGTTCTGGTTTCACGTGAAACACCCTTCTGTCCTATCGCGCCGGATACGCGTGAGTGGGTCCAACTCCGCAGATCCTCAACCGTAGCCCCTTACCGCCCCCGGACTCGACCAGCCGGACCGGACACGAAAAAGGGCCCGGGTCCACGACCCGAGCCCTCTCCCTTCACCGGCCGAGCATCGACCGGTTCGGCGAATTCACTCCGGAATGACAACCACCCGGCGATTCGGCTCCACACCCTCGCTTTCACTCGCGACGCCGTCGATCGCGGCGACCGCGTCGTGCACGATCTTGCGTTCGAAGGGAGTCATCGGGGCGAGCTGCTCCGGGGCACCGGTCTGCAGAACCCGCTCCGCAGCCGCCGCGCCGAGCGTGCTGAGATCCGCCCGCCGCTTGGCTCGCCAGCCCGCGACATCGAGCATGAGCCGGCTCCGGACGCCGGTCGCCTGCTGGACCGCGAGCCTGGTCAGCTCTTGGAGAGCGTCCAGCACCTCACCGCTGTGGCCGACCAGTTTCGTCAGATCGTCGCCTCCGTCGATACTGACCACCGCACGATCGCCTTCGACATCGAGATCGATATCCCCGTCGAAGTCGAGCACATCGAGGAGTTGCTCGAGGTAGTCTCCCGCGATTTCACCCTCTTCGATGAGCGCTTCCTCGGCATCGCTCATCGTGTCTTCGGTATCGGGCTGCACCGTGGTGGTGGATACGGTGGCGTCGCCGCCTTCGGTCTCGAGAGTCATTTATTTCCTTTATCTGCTCGCCGGGAAACCGGCCGACCCGATCGGCCGGGATCACGATCACAAGGGGTCTGGGGGAGGGTCAGCGACGCCGCTTCTGGTTGGCGCGGCCGCGGTTGCCGGGCCGCTTCTGACCACTCGAGCGACGCTGCTGGCCGGACTGCTTGGGTTTCGCATTTCCCTTGGCCGGACTCGATCCGTTGGCACTCGCCGTGCTGTCCGCTTCCGCCGCGTCATCGTCGGCCGCCTTACCCGGCTGCGGTTTCTTCCGGGTGTCGACGGGTTTGGCACCAGGCTTCGGAGCGTTCTGGGCCTGCTTCTCCAGCTTCGCCTGACGCTTGGCTTCTTCTTCTTTCGCCATCCGGCCGAAGACGAGATGCTGCTGACCGTAGGTCCAGATATTGTTCGAGACCCAGTACAGCAGGACGGCAATGGGCAGGAACGGGCCACCGATCAGGACACCGAACGGGAACACCCACAGCGCCAGCTTGTTCATGATGGCGGCCTGCGGGTTGGCTGCCGCCTCGGCACTCTGCCGGGCAACCGAAGCGCGCGCGTTGAAGTGCGTGGCGATCGCGGCGATAACCATCAACGGGATGGCGACCAGGGCGATACTCAACCGGCTCGGCGCACCGCCGTAATCCGCGAAGGCCAGCAGTTCCTCCGAGGGCGCCGTGATGAACGCCGAGATCGGGGCGCCGAAGATACGGGCGCTCAGGAACGACTGCACATCGTCCACGTTGAACACATAGTTCGGGGTGTGCGCGTTGGTGTAGGGGTCCATCCCGAGCTGACCGAAACCGGTACCCGTCCGGTTGAACGACCGCAACACATGGAACAGACCGAGGAAGACCGGCACCTGAGCAAGGATCGGCAGGCAGCCCATGAGCGGGTTGAAACCGTGATCCTTCTGGAGTTTCTGCATCTCCAGCGCCATCTTCTGGCGGTCGTTCTTGTACTTCTTCTGCAGCTCCTTGATCTGCGGCTGCAGTTCCTGCATTTGTTTGGTGGTCCGCACCTGTCTCACGAACGGCTTGTACAGCACCAGACGCAATGTGAAGACGAGGAAAACCACGGACAACGCCCAGGACAGGCCGTTATCTGCCCCGAACGCGAAGCCGAAGACCCGATGCCAGAACCAGAGGATCCAGGACACCGGGTAGTAGATGAAATCGAGCACGGCTCTATGCACTCCCGTCGGTAGTGTCACCGATCACCGCGTGCGGTGATCCCTTACAAGCTTGGGGCCGCGGGTCGTCGTAGCCGACCCTGCGCCGCGGCTCCGGCACGGGATCCCATCCACCAGGGTGCCAGGGGGCGCATTTGGCCAAACGCACGAGGGTCAGTCCGAGGCCGATCAGCAACCCACGGGTGCGCAGCGCGGTGACCGCGTATTCGCTACAGGTGGGGGTGAACCGGCAGACCGGCATCCGAGTGGGGGAGACGTAGGTCCGGTACAGCTCGATCGAGAAGATCAGAATATTCGCCGGCCATCGGGTGACTGTTGCCATCCGTGAACTCCGGGCACTCATGACGAGGTGTTCGGGTCGGCAGCCGGAACAACCGGGGGGATATCGAGCCTGCGGAGCCCACCGCGCAGCTGGCGACGTAGCTCGTCGCTGTCGGCGCCGGCAGCGCCGGGGAGAGCGCGAATCACGATATCCACCTCGGCGGAGATATCCGCGGTCAGTTCGGCACAGATATGACGCAGGCGGCGGGCCACGCGGTGCCTGACGACCGCGGGACCCACCGCCTTACTGACGATCAACCCGAAACGGGGGCCGCCGAATCGAACCCGGATCCCGGAATCCGCCGGATCCGGTGCGTCCACGAGAACGTGTACCACCAGGTCCCGCTTTCCCGCCCGCCGGCCGCTCCGCACCGTCCGGGAGAAGTCGGCACGCTGGTGCAGCCGGTGCGGCTCAGGAAGCACCCGGACATCCGGGGCTCGGCGGAGCCGCCGAACCGGCTGAGTTACCGGCGGCGTGGGCTACGGGGTTCGGCGGACCGGGCATCGGACACCGAGTTCGACTGGAAATCAGGCGGTGAGGCTGGCGCGGCCCTTACGGCGCCGCGCGGTGACGATGGCGCGGCCCGCACGGGTCCGCATCCGAAGACGGAAACCGTGGACCCGCGCCCGACGACGGTTGTTCGGCTGGAACGTCCGCTTGCCCTTGGCCACGGTCAACACTCCTCGAATTGGTGGGCACCGTGCGGCGCCCGAAGCTTTCGGTGATTCTGTAGATGTCGGCTCGGCACACCATCCTGGGAGGGTGCTCAGCACAGGACGGTCACCGCGCCGAGGGGTGACTGTACGAGGGTACTTATCCAGTCCTACCGGGTCAAACTCGCCCCTCCCACGGCGGTGCGGGTCACGATCGCCGCCCTTCGTGCGCCGGGCTACGGTGGCCATCATCACCGCGTGGCCGCCGGTGACCGGAGGTCCGCAGGTCCAGCGCTCGCGACCGGCCCGGGCGCAGCACGCGACCAGAACGGCGGTCCCGGGAGATTGTCCACATCTGTGGATAATTGTGTGGAAATACCCTGTGAATGGCATATTCGTAGGGCCGACGGTGCCAAGCCGCAGCCGGAAACAGGGGGTTCCGGGCAGCGCCCCGGGCGCCGTATCCGTCGGATGCGGCAGGTCTGGTGAGCAACGTAGCGGTGTCACTGGGACGAACCAGTAGAGTAGACGAACCGCGAGCCCCGGACGTCTGCGCCGAGCAACCGACTCCCGGGGAGGACACTGGATGGACGACGAGCAGAACGTACTGGCCACCGTGTGGCCGGAGGTGGTCACCGAGCTGACCACCGGTTCGCCCGACGGTGCCATCGGTGCGGTGACCAGGGCCCAGCAGGCCTGGCTGAAGTTGGTCAAACCGCTGATGGTGGTCCAGGGTTTCGCACTGCTCTCGGTTCCGTCCTCCATCGCGCAGGAAGCCATCGAACGGGATCTACGCGAGCCGATTCTCCGCTCGCTCGGCCGGCGGCTGGGCCCGCAGGTCGAAGGTCTCGGTGTCCGGATTGCCGCACCGCTTCCGGCAGGAGCCGAATCCGGCGCGCCACGGCACGCCAGGATGACGAACCGGCCGGACCCCACCACGAATCGGCCCGAGCCCCTCATCAGCGATATCGCCGGACACACCCCGGCCGGATATGCCGCGGCACCGGCGACCGACACGGGGTGGCGCGACAACGTCCGGGAATCGGATGCCGGTGCGTACCCCGCGCGCGGATATCAGCGCGACCCCGGTTTTCCACAGACCCCGCGGCCGATGGACGAGCAGCGGTTCCCGCCCGCGGAGTTCTCGCACGAAGCAGAACTACCGCTCACCGGGGAACTGCCCCGCAATCCGGCACATCCCCGCGGCGCCGATTCCGTGCGCCGTGCCGCGCTGCCCGAAATTCCGCAGGGCGCGGACTTCCCGCGCGATACCGTGAGCACCCGCGAGACCGACCCGCCGACGGTCGAGACCTATGCGACGCCGCGGTCGTACTCGCGCGACTACGCCCCGGCCGCCGAGTACACCCGGGAACCCGAATACGAGCGTGACCGGAACTATCCGCCGGCCGAGTACGTGGAGACCTATCCGGCCGGCCGCCCCGAGATCGGCGAACCGGCGGCAGGTAGGCGGGAACACGGCGCGCCGCCTACCCGGGAATCGGTGCCCGATATCGACCCGACCCTCCCGCCGCGCCGTACCGGCCGCCCGGCCCAGGAAACGCTGTTCGCCCCCGGCGGCCCCGCCGATGACACCCCGGCCCGGGAGCCGTTGCGTGATCCGGAACGGGACAGCCTGCGCGAAAGCGTCCGCGATTCTGGCATCGACCCGTCGCCGGACGGTCACCGCGACGACGAGAAGGTGGTGAACGTCCGGGATTCTTGGCCGACCTTCTTCGCCAAATCGCCCGAATCCGCGGATACGGCCAAATCGTCGGCGAGCCTGAACGCCAAGTACACCTTCGAAACGTTCGTCATCGGTGCGTCCAACCGATTCGCGCACGCCGCGGCGGTCGCCATCGCCGAAGCCCCCGCCCGGGCCTACAACCCGCTGTTCGTCTGGGGCGCTTCCGGGCTCGGCAAGACTCATCTGCTGCATGCGGCCGGCCACTACGCGCAGCGACTATTCCCCGGTATGCGGGTCAAATACGTCTCCACCGAGGAATTCACCAACGACTTCATCAACAGTCTCCGCGACGACCGGAAGGTGGCGTTCAAACGCCGCTACCGCGAGACCGACATCCTGCTGGTCGACGATATCCAGTTCATCGAGGGCAAAGAAGGTATCCAGGAGGAGTTCTTCCATACCTTCAACACGCTGCACAACGCGAACAAGCAGATCGTGGTGTCCTCGGATCGGCCGCCGAAGCAGCTCGCCACCCTGGAAGAACGGCTGCGGACCCGGTTCGAATGGGGTCTGATCACCGATGTTCAGCCGCCGGAGCTGGAGACGCGGATCGCGATCCTGCGTAAGAAGGCGCGGATGGACCGGCTCGATGTTCCACACGATGTACTGGAGCTGATCGCCAGCCGGGTGGAACGCAATATCCGGGAACTAGAGGGCGCTTTGATCCGGGTCACGGCGTTCGCATCGTTGAACGGCCAGCCGCTGGATCAGTCGGTGGCCGAGGTGGTTCTGCGTGACCTGATGCCCGAATCCCAGGATGTCGAGATCACCGCGTCGACGATCATGGGTGTCACCGCCGAGTACTTCAACACCTCCATGGAGGAGCTGACCGGCCCGGGGAAGGCCCGGCCGCTGGCCCAGGCCCGCCAGATCGCCATGTATCTGTGCCGCGAACTCACCGACCTCTCCCTCCCGAAAATCGGCCAGGCGTTCGGCCGGGACCACACCACCGTCATGTACGCGGAGAAGAAGGTCCGCAAGGAGATGTCGGAGCGGCGGCGGGTATACGACCAGGTCCAAGAACTCACCGCCCGGATCAAACAGCGCTCCCGCTGATTCCCCTCCGGCCCTGATACCGGTGACGCACGGTCTCTGCGCGCCAGTTTCTGGGCTGTGGCCACGCGCGCCGCTGTGCTCGCCTGTGTTCGCGCCGCGGCCCCTTGCTGCTCCGTGTGCCGGGTATCGAGCCTGGAACAGGGTCCCCCGCGATCATCACGGGGATTCATCCGTCTTCAGCCGCGGCGACGAACAGCGCCACACAGCATCGGTCGGAATCGGGCCGATACCAACCAGCGCACGATCCTCGCCCCAGCCGGGCAGACACGGACCGGGTCGGCGATCCGCACGGGTTGGAGGCAGCCCTGCACCGCCTATGGCGCTGGGCCGCCGAGTGCCTCCGCCGATACCCCACGGTCCGGCCGGTATCACCCGATCCTGACTCCGTGCGATCTATCCGCCGGGGAACCGTCACCGCCCTCATCGTGCCGCCCGCCGCGAGACGGCCGTCGTGGTCTCGTGGGTACGAGTTGCCGCGAGGCCGGCCCAGGACATGAAACCGGCAGAGGCGGACCTCCGCTGTCCCGCAGCTACACGCTGGGCGGACAGCGGCCCACCTCCGGTGGCGTGTCCCGCTGTCCGCGCTCACAGCGCGGTTCATGCCGACGGCCCCTCGGCGGTCGGTGCGGACGAGACCTGTACCCACTTCCGGGCGTGCACGACGGGAACGCTCACGGCCCGCAGGCACCTCGTGTCCGGCCTTCCTGCGGACCGAGTGGACACAGACCGCTGAAAGCTTCCTCGGCGGAAAGTTCCTCCGGCACAACCCGCTTCGCGGTACTCCCGGATCGGCCGGAACGCGGCTCGCTGCGGGTCCGCAGTCGCCGTGGGCGTGTCGAAACCATCCACAGGTGTGTCGCTAACAGCTCAACAGCGGCCTGACCAGCTGTTTTGGGATGGGTTGGGCTGTGGAATCCACAGGTTGTCCACCGGTCCATCCACAGCTTCGGGTGCACCCTGGGCACAACTTGTCCACAGCCGAGTTATCCACAGTATCCACAGGCGATTTCATCCACAGCCGCTGATCTGGAGTGTTCCGGTCAGAGCCCTGGGGACAGCCTGTGGATTCCTCGAGGAATCCTCGAGGAATCCACAGGTTATCCACCGATTCGTGCACAGTGTGTACAACTACCCGGATTCTGGGGAGCAACATGGGGATGAACTGTGGACGCACTGTGGACAACAAATCCTGTCCACAGGCGGCGCGAATTCATCCTCGAGTTATCCCCTGACCATCCACAGCCGGACACGCATGGTGAACTGGGAAAACAGCGGAAATCCACAGTTTCCACAGGGCCTATTACTACCCCTGTTCTTCCTCTAGAAAATTTCTCTTCAAAACAGGATGTGTGGACAAGTTTCGAAGCGGCCGAACGACCGGATCCGATCCTGGAGATCGACAAGGAGGACGGAGAGGGGTCATCGAGGACCTTGCCGACGGGTCGAGCGTCGAGAACGGATCCAGCTCCCCGCCCTTCCAGGAACCCGTCGATGGGCGGAGTGCTCGCAGCGTCCGGCCGGCGAGGTCTACGTTCACTCGGAGGGCACCGTCCGAGCCCGAGGTAGTCCCCAGACCCGCCGTGGGATAACTGTGGATACGCGTGCGTACCGGTGATCCGCTGCGGGGCGAACCCGCGGTTGTCCACAGCCGTCCACAACGCCACATGAGTACGCAGGGGTGGCCTGGTCAGTTGCGGGCACGAGGACGTATCCTCCACACGGAGGGGCGGCCGACCCGGCTCTGCGAAACGGGGTACGGTCTTAAGTCGGTCGCTGTGCCAGACTTCTCCGGCGGTCGGTCCAGCTCTGCGACCGCCGTAACGCCGCCGTGTGGCGGCGGAGTCGGCGCGGCGGGATACACGGGGGCAGCGCAGCCGCCGATCCACACTGAACGGGAGAGGACACCTCGGGCGATGGACCTTGCAGGCATGAAGTTTCGGGTCGCGCGTGAGGATTTCGCGGAATCGGTCGCCTGGGTGGCGCGCAGTCTGCCGTCTCGCCCGCCGGTCCCGGTTCTCGGCGGAGTCCTGCTGGTCGCGGATGACGACGGATTGACCGTCTCCGGGTTCGACTACGAGGTTTCGGCTCAGATGCGGGTCGCCGCGGAGGTCGCCGGACCGGGCAAGGTCTTGGTCTCCGGCAAGCTGCTGGCCGATATCACCAAGGCGCTGTCGAACAAACCGGTGGATGTCTCGGTCGACGGCACCCGCGTACTGATCCAGTGCGGTAGCGCGAAGTTCTCGCTGCCCACGATGCCGGTCGAGGACTATCCCCAACTCCCCGAGGTGCCACAGTCCAGCGGTCAGCTGGTCGTCGATGTGTTCGCCGAGGCGGTAGGTCAGGTGGCGGTAGCGGCCGGACGCGACGATACGTTGCCCATGCTCACCGGTATCCGGGTCGAGATCGAGGGGCCGCAGGTGGTGCTGGCGGCCACCGACCGCTTCCGGCTCGCGGTCCGCCATATCCAGTGGCAGCCGACCCGCACCGATATCGAGACCGCGGTGCTGATCCCGGCACGCACCCTCTCCGAAGCCGCGAAGACGCTGGGCGCGTCCGACCAACCGGTCCAGCTGTCCCTGGGCTCCGGTGCCGGTGCCGACGGTCTCCTCGGGATCGTCAATGGAGGCCGCCGCACCACGACACGGTTGCTCGATGCCGAATTCCCCAAGTTCCGCCAGTTGCTGCCCAAGGAACACACGTCCCTCGCGACGCTGGAGATCGCCGGCCTCACCGAGGCGATCAAACGTGTCGCCCTGGTAGCCGAGCGGGGTGCCCAGGTACGGCTGGAATTCTCCGCCGAGGGCTTGCAGTTGTCGGCCGGTGGCGATGACGCCGGCCGCGCCGAGGAGTGGCTCACCGCCGATTTCCGGGGGGAGCCGCTGACCATCGCCTTCAACCCCGGATATCTCATCGACGGCCTGTCCGCGCTGCATTCGGAGCGGGTCACCTTCGGTTTCACCACCCCGAGTCGGCCCGCCGTGCTGCTGCCGGCACGCGAAGAGGAGCCGGAGCCCCTGGAAACCGGCGCCTACCCGGCATTGGACAGTGAATACACCTACCTCCTGATGCCGGTCCGGCTGCCGGGCTGACCGCGCGTGGGCTCGGCAGCGATCATCCGGCACCGATCCACACAGGCAGCCGGAGCACGCATCGCCACAGCGACCGCGAGGGCCCTCGGGAGCGATACTTCTGCAAACCCGCGCCGCGACCTGCGGCGAACGAAGTTATCCACAGCTGTGGATAACTTCCCGGTAGCTGTCCGGATGGTGTGAACAGGTGCATATTCGTGCTCTGACCTTGCGTGATTTCCGTTCCTGGGAACATGCTGAGATCGAGTTATCCACAGGCCCTACGGTTTTCCTGGGGGCCAACGGCAACGGCAAGACCAACTTGCTGGAGGCCCTGGGCTACCTGTCCACACTGGGCTCGCACCGGGTGTCGGCGGACGCCCCGCTCATCCGCACCGGCGCCGATCGCGCCCGGATCGGCGCCAATGTGGTGAATCTGGGTCGTGAGTTGCGCGTCGATGTGGAACTCAACCGCGGCGCGGCGAACCGGGCGCAGATCAACCGATCCCCGGTACGCCGGCCGCGCGAGATCCTGGGCATCCTGCACACTGTGCTGTTCGCGCCGGAGGATCTGGCGCTGGTCCGCGGCGATCCCGGCGAGCGCCGCCGGTTCCTCGACGAGTTGTGCACGGCGCGCCGCCCCGCCCTCGCCGGTGTCCGAGCGGACTACGACCGGGTACTGCGGCAGCGCTCGGCGCTGCTGAAGACCGCCGGACGGTCGGGCCGTGCCGAGCTCGGCACGCTCGATGTGTGGGACGGCCACCTGGCCGCCCATGCCTCGGTACTGCTGGCCGAACGCTTACGACTGGTGCACGAGCTGCGTCCGCACGTGACTCGCGCCTATGCCGCGCTGGCCCCGGAATCACGACCGGCCACCGTCGCGTATCGCAGCGCCGCGCTGCCCGTGGAGGTCCTCGACCCGGATCGTGCGCCCGAGCCGGACGATCCCGCGCTGCTGGAGCAGATTCTGCTCCGGGAGCTCGCCGCGGCGCGCTCCCGGGAACTCGAACGCGGTGTCTGCCTGGTCGGACCGCACCGTGACGAGTTGGATCTGGAACTCGGCGCGACCGCGGCCAAGGGATTCGCCAGCCACGGGGAATCCTGGTCGTTCGCCCTGGCGCTGCGGCTCGCGGCTTTCGATCTGCTGCGGGCCGGTGGGGCCGAGCCCGTCCTCCTGCTCGACGACGTGTTCGCCGAACTCGATCGCCGCCGGCGCACCGCCTTGGCCGCGGTCGCGGCCGATGCCGAGCAAGTGGTGATCACCGCGGCGGTACCCGAGGATGTCCCCGCCGAACTGGCGGGCACGACCTTGCGGGTGACCACCACCGGCGACCCTGAGCACCGGATATCCGGTATCTCCGGCGACCGTCCGCCGGGGACCGGGCCCGCGGTCGGCGATGATCCTCCGCGGGCCGTGTCCAGCGAATCGTCAGCACCCTGAACACGCGGCGGCCGGTATCTTGCACGAGAGCCGGGGCATTCGTAGAGTGAGCCGATGCGTCGGGCCGCCATCCCCGCCCGCCGCGTAGCGCACAGTTATCCACAGGCTGTGGATAACTCGTCGGGCCAGGTCATCGGGCCGGACCCGGGCAGCGATCCGGTTCGACCGGCGAAAACCGGGACCGACAGTGGGAATACCTACCGCGAGCAGGGTTTATGCCCTGATGGACGGCTGCTGTCCGATATCTGCGCCGCAGGGCCGGGGTTTCCTCCCCGGATGTGCACAACTCGACCGAAGACCGGCCGGGCCTGGGGATAACTCGGACGGCGAGCGGAGTACGACGATGACCGACCAGCCCGGAACATCCGGTGGTCCGGTACCACCGGCCGAACCGGAGTTGCGTGGGATCGATCTGGCCCGCCGCGCTCTCGAAGAGGCTCGGGCGGCTGCGCGAGCGAGCGGCAAATCGGTGGGGCAGGGGCGTTCATCACCCCGCCGCGGTCACCGGGCCGGGGGCCGCCGGCGCAGCGGCTGGTCGGGGCCGCGGCCGGATGAGCGGGACCCGCAACCGCTGTCCAAACTCGCTACCTCCATCGCGCGCAGTCGCGGTTGGTCCACCAAAGTCGCCGAGGGGACGGTGTTCGGGCACTGGTCCGGCGTGGTGGGCGAGGATATCGCCGCACACGCCAAGCCGGTGAAACTCGAGAACGGGGTGCTGAGTGTGGCCGCCGAGTCCACGGCCTGGGCCACCCAGCTCCGGCTGCTGCAGGCGCAGCTGCTCGCGAAGATCAGCGCGGCGGTGGGCCCGGGGATCGTGCGTTCCTTACGGATCGCGGGGCCGACCGCGCCGAGTTGGCGCAAGGGTGAGCGGCATATCCGGGGTCGCGGCCCGCGGGACACCTACGGATAGGACCCGGTTTCACGTGGAACGTGACAGCCCGTGCCGGGCGCCGGCCCCTCAGTCAACTCTCAGGACGAATCTGATGGTCTGAAAACGGTCGAGCCGCCAGGGGACCCGTGCCGGTCCGATTTCTCCGGCCCTGGGAGCTGTCAGGGGTGTCGCAGATGCACTGTAAGTTGGGCTGCGAAGTAGGATGGAAACGTAAATCAGCGGCGATACCTCGGCGCGTTGTGTGCAGCCCTCTGTTCTGACCCGGGCCCCACCTGCGCTGTCCCACCGCCGTCCCGGGGACCAGCAAGTAAGGAGAGCTACCGACCAGTGGCTGCCAAAGACTCCAAAGCATCAGGTTCGAGCGCATCGAACAAACAGGATTACGGTGCCTCCTCCATCAAGGTCCTGGAAGGCCTCGAGGCGGTGCGGCTGCGCCCGGGCATGTATATCGGTTCCACGGGTGAGCGCGGTCTACACCACCTGATCTGGGAGGTCGTGGACAACTCGGTCGACGAGGCGATGGCCGGTCACGCCACCAAGGTCGAGGTCACGCTCCTCGCCGACGGTGGTGTCCAGGTCGTCGACGACGGTCGCGGTATCCCCGTGGCCATGCACTCGCAGGGCATCCCGACCATCGAAGTCGTCATGACCCAGCTCCACGCCGGTGGCAAGTTCGACTCCGATTCCTACGCCGTCTCCGGCGGTCTGCACGGTGTCGGTATCTCGGTGGTCAACGCGCTGTCGAGCCGGCTCGAAGCCGAGATCGACACCGACGGCTACCACTGGAGCCAGACCTACAAGGATGCGGTTCCGGGCCAGCTCGTCCAGGGAGAACCCACCAAGGCCACGGGTACCACGATCCGCTTCTGGGCCGATCCCGCGGTGTTCGAGACCACCACGTACAACTTCGAGACCGTCTCGCGGCGGTTGCAGGAGATGGCCTTCCTGAACAAGGGCCTGACCATCGTGCTGACCGATGAGCGCGTCAGCGCCACCGAGGTCACCGACGAAATGGTCAGCGAGACCGCGGAAGCGCCCAAGCACGACGAAGGCGGCGAAAAGCCTCCGGTCGAGCACAAGGTGAAGACCCGGACGTACCACTACCCCGGGGGCCTCGAAGATTTCGTCCGGCATATCAACCGGACGAAGCAGCCGATCCACAACTCGGTCGTGTCGTTCAACGGTAAGGGCCCCGGGCACGAACTCGAGGTCGCGCTGCAGTGGAACTCCGGATACTCCGAGTCCGTGCACACCTTCGCCAACACGATCAATACGCATGAGGGCGGCACCCACGAAGAGGGTTTCCGGGCGGCGCTGACCACCGTCGTCAACCGGTACGCCAAGGAGAAGAAGCTCCTCAAGGACAAGGACGGCAACCTCACCGGTGACGATATCCGTGAGGGCCTGGCCGCCATCGTCAGCGTGAAGGTGAGCGAGCCCCAGTTCGAGGGCCAGACCAAGACCAAACTGGGCAATACCGAGGTGAAGTCGTTCGTGCAGCGTGCCTGCAACGAACACCTCGCGCACTGGTTCGAGGCCAATCCGGCGGACGCCAAGACCATTGTCAACAAGGCGGTGTCCTCGGCGCAGGCCCGGCTCGCCGCCCGCAAGGCGCGTGAGCTGGTGCGCCGGAAGAGCGCCACCGATATCGGCGGGCTGCCGGGTAAGCTGGCCGACTGCCGGTCCAAGGACCCGAGCAAGTCCGAGATCTACATCGTCGAGGGCGACTCCGCCGGCGGGTCGGCCAAATCCGGCCGCGACTCGATGTACCAGGCGATCCTGCCGCTGCGCGGCAAGATCATCAATGTCGAGAAGGCCCGGATCGACAAGGTTCTCAAGAACGCCGAGGTCCAGGCGATCATCACCGCCTTCGGCACCGGTATCCACGACGAGTTCGATATCGCCAAACTGCGCTATCACAAGATCGTGCTGATGGCCGACGCCGATGTCGACGGCCAGCATATTTCCACCCTGCTGCTGACCCTGCTGTTCCGCTTCATGCGCCCGCTCATCGAACACGGCCACGTGTATCTGGCGCAGCCGCCGCTGTACAAGCTGAAGTGGCAGCGCAGTGAACCCGAGTTCGCCTATTCGGACCGGGAGCGCGACGGACTGCTCGAAGCGGGTCTGGCGGCCGGCAAGAAGATCAACAAAGACGACGGTATCCAGCGATACAAAGGCCTCGGTGAGATGAATCCGAAGGAGCTGTGGGAGACCACCATGGATCCTTCGGTTCGTGTTCTGCGCCAGGTCACGCTGGATGACGCGGCTGCCGCCGACGAGCTGTTCAGCGTCCTGATGGGTGAGGATGTCGCCGCTCGCCGCAGCTTCATCACTCGTAATGCCAAGGACGTCCGCTTCCTCGACGTGTAGGAGCGGCGGTTTCGCCCGCAGCGCACACCACGCGCGGCGTCCGCCGTTTATCGCCAGTACCTAGGAGATCGAATGACCGATACAACCCTGCCGCCGGAGAGCGCGGGCGACCGGATCGAGCCGGTCGATATCCAGCAGGAGATGCAGAACAGCTACATCGATTACGCGATGAGCGTGATCGTGGGCCGCGCCCTGCCGGAGGTTCGTGACGGCCTCAAACCGGTGCACCGCCGAATCCTGTATGCGATGCACGACAACGGTTACCGGCCCGACCGCAGTTATGTGAAATCCGCGCGCCCGGTCGCCGACACCATGGGCAACTATCACCCGCACGGCGACTCGGCCATCTACGACACCCTGGTGCGGATGGCGCAGCCGTGGGCAATGCGATACCCGCTGGTCGACGGCCAGGGCAACTTCGGCAGCCGCGGTAACGACGGCGCGGCCGCCATGCGGTACACCGAGTGCCGGCTGACTCCGCTGGCCATGGAACTGCTGCGCGAAATCGACCACGACACGGTCGATTTCATCGCGAACTACGACGGTAAGACCCAGGAACCCGTCGTTCTGCCCAGCCGTGTGCCGAATATGCTGATGAACGGCAGCAACGGTATCGCGGTCGGGATGGCGACCAATATCCCGCCGCACAATCTCAACGAGCTGGCCGAGGCCATCTACTGGGCGCTGGACAACCACGAAGCCGATGAGGAAGCCACCCTCGCGGCCTGTATGGAACGGGTCAAGGGGCCGGACTTCCCGACCTCCGGCCTCATTGTCGGCACTCAGGGCATCCACGACGCGTACACCACCGGACGCGGTTCCATCCGGATGCGCGGTGTGGTGGAGATCGAAGAGGACGCCCGCGGCCGCACCACCATCGTCATCACCGAGCTGCCGTACCAGGTCAACACCGATAACTTCATCAACGCGATCGCCGAGCAGGTCAAGGACGGCCGGATCGCCGGTGTGTCCGATATCCACGACGAATCGTCGGACCGGGCCGGCCTGCGGATCGTGGTCACGGTCAAGCGGGACGCGATCGCCAAGGTCGTGCTGAACAATCTGTACAAGCACACCCAGCTGCAGACCAGTTTCGGCGCGAATATGCTCTCCATCGTCGAGGGCGTCCCGCGGACGCTGCGGCTGGACCAGATGATCCGGTTGTATGTAGCCCATCAGCTGGAAGTCATCATCCGGCGCACCCGCTACCTGCTGCGCAAGGCCGAGGAACGGGCCCATATCCTGCGCGGCCTGGTCAAGGCGCTGGATCAGCTCGACGCCGTGATCGCGCTGATCCGCCGGTCGGCCAATACCGATACCGCGCGCACCGGCCTGATGGAACTGCTCGATATCGACGAAACCCAGGCGACCGCGATCCTGGATATGCAGCTGCGCCGCCTGTCCGCCCTGGAGCGGCAGAAGATCGTCGACGAACTGGCCAAGCTCGAAGCCGAAATCGCCGATCTGAAAGACATCCTGGAGAAGCCGGAACGTCAGCGCGCGATCGTCCGCGACGAACTGGCCGAGATCGTGGAGCGCTACGGCGACGAACGCCGGACCCAGATCGTCTCCGCCGACGGTGATGTCGCCGACGAGGATCTGATCGCCCGCGAGGACGTGGTGGTCACCATCACCGAGACCGGTTACGCCAAGCGCACCAAGACCGATCTGTACCGCAGCCAGAAGCGCGGCGGCAAGGGCGTGCAGGGTGCGGGTCTGAAGCAGGACGATATCGTCCGGCACTTCTTCGTGACCTCGACCCACGACTGGTTGTTGTTCTTCACCAACAAAGGCCGGGTATACCGGGCCAAAGCATACGAACTGCCGGAGGCCAACCGCACCGCACGCGGGCAGCACGTGGCGAATCTGCTGGCTTTCCAGCCGGACGAGAAGATCGCCCAGGTTATCCGGATCAAGTCCTACGAGGATGCGGCCTACCTGGTGCTGGCCACGCAGAAGGGTCTGGTCAAGAAGTCGCGACTGGTCGATTTCGACTCCAACCGCAGTGGCGGCATCGTCGCGGTGAATCTGCGTGACAACGACGAATTGGTCGGCGCCGTACTGTGTTCCGCCGAAGACGATCTGCTCCTCGTCTCCGCGCAGGGCCAGTCGATTCGTTTCTCCGCCACCGATGAGGCACTGCGGCCGATGGGCCGGGCGACCTCGGGTGTGCAGGGGATGCGGTTCAACACCGACGATGCGCTGCTGTCGCTGAATGTGGTCCGCGACGGTACATATCTGCTGGTGGCGACGTCGGGCGGGTACGCCAAGCGGACCGCTATCGAGGAGTACACGGCGCAGGGTCGCGGTGGAAAAGGTGTATTGACCATCCAGTACGACATCAGGCGTGGCACCCTGGTGGGTGCGCTCATCGTCGACGATGACGACGAGCTGTACGCGATCACGTCCAGCGGAGGGGTTATCCGCACCGCGGCACGGCAAGTTCGTAAGGCCGGTAGGCAGACCAAGGGCGTGCGATTGATGAACCTCGGCGAGGGCGATACCTTGCTTGCGATCGCACGCAACGCCGACGAGCCCGAGCAGATCGACGGTGGCGATTCCCCCGAGCAGTAAATCCATATCGGCGGCAAAGAACGGATCCGAGGATTCCCATTGACCACTCCGAAACAGCCGAGCGACGAGCGGCAGCAGACGAACGGTGTGACCGAGAGGAGCACTCCGTCCCCGATTTCGCCGCGCCCGATCCAGCGGCCGGGTGAGGCCGCGGACAACGACCAGGCCGGTGGCGGGCAGCCGGGCGGAAATGCGTCCGGTGGCGCGCCCGCCGGCGGTTCCGCGCCCGAAAATCAGGAGCAGCAAGGCGAATTCCCGTCCGATCCCCGTAACGCCCCGGCGGACCGCAACTCCGGTCCGCAGGCCGGTGGCGGGCCGGGTGATCACCAGGGCGGTGCCGGAAACCAGCAGGGTGGCAACGCACCCGATGGGAACCGCTACCAGGAGGGCTGGTCGCAGCTGCCGCAGCGGGAACCGCAGTCCAACCTCTCGCGGCCCGGTCATATGCCGGTGGGCGGCACTCAGCCGCGACCGGGTGGGCTCCAGGGCGGCGGGGGTCTCCAGGGCGGCGGGGGTCTCCAGGGCGGGGTCACCAATGCCCGCACCACCAGCGACCTCGCGGCCAAGGCGGCACGTAAGGAAGCGGCCATGGCCAAATCCGTTGGCCTGGACGGACCCACGCGCAGTATCGCCCGGCCCGAACTGGCGAAGGATATGCCGGACCTCTCCGAGATCCGGCATCCGCTGCCCCCGGAGCAGCACCAGGCCCAGCAGCCACCCGCGTACACCCCGCCGGCGGCCCCGGTATCGCCGTCGGTCTCCCCGGGGCTGCAGCGGGCGGTCCTCGGCGGGGAACCGCTGCGGGCCACGGTTCAGGTCCGGCGGATCGACCCGTGGTCGACGCTGAAGATCACCCTGGTGATCAGTATCGCCATGTTCTTCGTCTGGATGATCGCGGTCGCGCTGCTGTACATGGTGCTCGCGGGTATGGGCGTCTGGGAGCGGCTCAACAGCACCTTCACCGATATGGTGTCGCCGGACAGCGGGTCGGTGGGTCTCATCGACGCCGGCACGGTGTTCGGCTACGCCGGGGTGCTCGGGCTGATCAACGTCGTGCTGTTCACGGCGCTGGCCACGGTCGGAACATTCATCTACAACCAGTGCTGCGATATGGTCGGCGGTATCCAGGTAACCCTGGCCGACCCCGACTGAATCCGGTGTTCGCGACGGCCGGTGTCCCGAGTTCGGGGCACCGGCCGTTGTGCGTCGGGGCCGAAATCCGCGGGTCGGATCGTCGGGGGAGCGCGGGCATCCGCTCGGCCGCGTCGAGGGGGATCGGTGCCGGGTCGACGTGGCCTTTCGTGGCCGCGTGCAAGCCGTCTACCTGGCGTTTTGGTTGGATCGAGGACAGTCCTGTAATCTCTGTGCTCGGCGGTTACTTGATTTACAGCAACTGCTCCGCGGGTCTATAGCTCAGGCGGTTAGAGCGCTTCGCTGATAACGAAGAGGTCGGAGGTTCAAGTCCTCCTAGACCCACTCCGCAAGGTATTCGAGACCTCCGTGCCGACAAAGGCTCGGGGGCCTTTCCTTTTTCCCGGAGTGGCCGATCGCCGGTGCTGATATCACCGGTCCTGACGAGCCGTCGTGAAGTAACGGAAGTAGGCTGAAGAAATGAAATACGTTCTCACCATCGGAATTGTCGCTGCGGTTCTCATCGGTATCAGCAAGCTGCGCCGGCGGGACGAGGCCGATCTGTGGCATGAGGTCACCACCCGCTGACCGTTCACCGCATCGCACGTCAGAAATGCGCCGTGATCACGGCCGGGCCAGCAGTTCGATGACCGAGGACACCTGCGCGGTGGACGGCGTCGGCAGGTTGTCCCGGCCGTGGATCAACCCGATTCCGATATAGACCATCGCGCCTGCGCGCAACCTGGCCTGATTTTCGTCGAAACCCAGGTCGAGCATGGTTCCTTTGACGGTTTCGAATACCCGCTGATCGAGATTGCGCACCGCGGCCGCCACCTTCGGATTGATACGCGACCATTCACGTACCGTGGTCTCCACGATCCAGTGCCGTTGGTCCACGAGCATGGCCGCCATTTTCTCGATGCGTTCCTCCACCGGAATCGCCGCGAAGGCGCCCAGTTCGCGCACCGTATCGCTCTGCACCGAACTCCAGCGGTCCGCCATGGCCGCCATGAGTTGTTCGATATCGTCGAAATGCCAGTAGAAGCTGCCCTTGGTGACCCCGAGCTCCTGGCACAGCCGCTGGATCTTGACCGCTCCCACGCCTTCGCGGGAAAGCAGGTTCAGTGCACCATCGACCCAGTCGTCGTAGGACAGCCGGGCGGTGCGCCGGCGTTGACGTTGCTGTGCCTGTGCCTTTTTCGATTTCGGCCGGCGTGCCGCGGACCGGTCGCCCTGTGGTTCAGCGGTGCCGGAATCCGCCGTTTTCGATTCCGGCTGATCGGCGCTGAGTCTCATACTCCGATGGTAGGGGAGCAGGTCGGCAGGCTCGTGGGATCCGGCGGGTTCGGGCCGGCGGGCGGCTGCCCGGCTCATGCGGGCGTGTCCCGATTGCTATGGCCGCCCCGCGACCTTCCCGGAGTCCATACTATTGAGTACTGTTACTCCATACACTTCAGTATGGTTGGCGGTGGAGAGCCGGAACACGGCACCACCCGGGCGGCGGTTCGGTGGACTCCGGGTCGGCAAGGAGGACAGCAATGTCGATACCAGTGGTGGTACCGGACACCGAAGATCCGGCCGGGCGGTGTCCGGAGGCCTTTCGCTACTGGCAGGCCCGGGAGAGTCCATGGGTACGGCGGGCCGAACGGCTGGTGCGGACATTCACCGGCGGTGAGCTCTTCCCGGACGACGACCAGGCGCGGGCACTGTGCGCGGATATGTTCTCGGGTGATCCGGTGGCCGAACGCTTCGTCGCGGAAGTGATGCGCGGCGAAACCGGTCGCGCGAACGGTCGGCAGCTCGTGGAAACGGCGCTGCGCGATGGCATCGACAGCATTGCCGACCCGCCTCCGGCCATGCGCGCACTGTTCGCCGAGTTCGAAACCGTCCCCGACTGGGTACGGCCGGAACTTGTTGAACGCGGCGCGGCGGTCTGGCGCCGGTGGGGGACCATGCTGTTCAGTTTCGCCGGCGCGGAAACTCTGGAGATGTACACGGAATCCGCGGTCGCCACGCCGCTGTCGCTGGCCGGCGGTTATGCCGGTGACAGCGCGCTGCGACGCTTCCTGGAGACCTGCCGCTTCTGGATGGATGTCTCCCAGCCCGGTGCGCTGCTGACACCGGGTTCGCAAGGGCGGGCCACCGCCCTGAAAGTACGGATCATGCACGTCTCGGTACGGTCCGGTGTCGCCCGGCACCCGGAATGGGATACCGAGAAATGGGGACTGCCGATCAGCCAGACCTACCAGCTGCTGACGCTGATCGCGGGCAGCACCATTCCAGGGCTGGGACTGTGGGCACTGGGTTACCAGACCAGCCCCGCGGAGTTCCGGGCGCTGCTGCATTTCCAGAAGTACATGGGTTACCTACTCGGCGTCCGGTTGACCTGGCATCCCGAAACCGTGCCCGACACCCTGCGGGTGATGGCGATGACCATGATCGCCCGCGCCCACGATTCCGGTGAGCAGGGCGCCGAACTCATCGAGTCCTATCCGGCGGCCTTCGCGCCCCGCGACGAACAGCGCGGCCTTGCCCGCCTGCGGGCGCACTACAACTATCGGATCAACTCCGCGTACTCGGCCCTGTACATGCTGCCGACCACGCGCCGGAAGTACCGCATGCCCGCGGCCTTCCCTTGGGTATTGCTGCCCATTGCCCGGATTCCGCTGGTCACCGCCATGGAGCTGGCCCGGCGTGTACCGCCGATCGGCCGGTTGCACGAAGCGGTCATGCTCAGGCATCGGGAGAACTGGTACCGCGAACAGATGCAGGGCCGCGAGGCCGAGTTCGACGCCAGCGGCGCGTTGCGCCGGTGAGTCCGCGCCCCGGTATCCTTGTTTGACGGTGTACGTGCTGGACCGCTACTGTTTCGCAGGCGACTTGCGGCGCAGTCCGCCCGTCCCGGGGCCTTAGCTCAATTGGCAGAGCACTGCCTTTGCAAGGCAGGGGTTAGGGGTTCGATTCCCCTAGGCTCCACTCCGAAGCGCTCCCACCTGCCTCGGCAGGGCGGGAGCGCTTCGCGGTTCGAGGCGTCGACGCCGAAACCGGGGGGAGAGCCCGGCGGTAGCGAACAGTCAGCAGGCGACGTTCATCAGATGGTCGCGATGGCGGTCGCCCCACTCTTCCAAAGGGCGCAGCGCCCGGGCGAGATCCTCGCCGAGGGGAGTCAATGAGTACTCCACCCGCGGCGGGACCTCGGGGTACACCTCGCGGTGGATGATTCCGCCGGCTTCCAGCTGACGCAGATTCTCGGTCAGCACCTTTTCGCTCACTCCGGCGAGTGCGCGGCGGATCTGTCCGAAGCGTTGCGGTCCGGCGCCGAGGACCCACATCAGATGCAGTTTCCACTTCCCGCCGACCGCGTCGATCGCCAGGGACATACCGCATACATCGTGATCTGTATCACCGGCAACAGTCATCGCATCCTCCCGACCTCTTCGCGTACCTCGAGGTGAGCGGCCCCACCGGCAGGTACGTACTTGTCCGACTCTACCTGCGGAGACGAATATCTTTTCCGGCGCCGAAACCAGAATCGACCACTACCGGAAAAGGGCATTCGATGTCTCAGCAGAACACTCGCTCGGTCAGCGTGATCGGGTTGGGACCGATGGGTCAGGCGATGGTGCGCGCCTTCCTCGCGGCAGGTATCGAGGTCACCGTGTGGAACCGCAGCCCCGAAAAGGCCGAGGCCATGGCCGGACTGGGTGCGAAGCGGGCCGCCACGGTGGCCGAGGCACTGGCGGCCAACGAGGTGACCGTCCTGAGCCTGACCCACTATGCGGCGATGTACGAAGTGCTCGGCCAGGCGACCGACGGGCTGGCGGGGAAGGTGATCGCGAACCTGTCCTCGGATTCACCGGAGAACGCCCGCAAGGGCGGGGAGTGGGTGCGGTCGCACGGTGCGGAGTTCCTCTCCGGGGGCTTCATGTCGGCGGGCGACAATATCTCGCACCCCGCGTCGTACATCTTCTACAGCGGGCCGCGCGAAGTCTTCGACGCATACGCGGAACTGTTGCGGCCGTTGAGCCCGCAGGAGTATCTCGGCACTGATGACGGTCTGGCACAGGTCTTCTACCAGGCACTGCTGATCACGTTTCATCCGTGGATGCTCGCGTTCGACCAGGCATTGGCCCTGGTCGAACGCTCCGGGCACGATATCGACCAGTTCCTGCCGTACGCACAGCGATCCAGCGAGGCCTACCCGTTCTTCATGGCCGAGTACGCCGAGGCTGCGAAGAACGGTGGCTGGGGAGATCTCGCCTCGTTCGAAATGATGTACGCCGGTGCACAGCACATCATCGATGCCAGCACGGACGCCGGTGTGGACGCCACGCTGTCCCGGGTCGCGCAGCAGTGGTGGGCCCGAGCGCGAGACGTGAGTGCGACGTCTGGTCGCCCGGTTTCGATATTCGAACTGATGCGGTCCGGGGATTCCTGAAAGGACAACGATGTTCGCCGATCCCGCCGGGTTCCGGTCGTATCGTCACGACTCGACCGGCGGGGGTCGGGGCCGGCTATGCCGAGTCCGTCGCCGGGCCGGACTGCCGTGCCTTCTCGGTGATCTCCGCGGCGTACTCGCGGTGACCGACGCCCGGAAGTTCCTCGAGGGTCAGGTTTTCGATATCCCACCGGGGCCGGGCATCGGCGATGAACCGGATGGCGTCGCGCACGAATCGCTGTTCGGCGGGTTTGCCGATATGCGCCGACGGCGTGAACAGCCGGAGCCAGCCGAGGAGATCGTCGGCGGTGCCGTCGATTCCGGTCGCGCTGACGGTCTCGTCGGCAGCGGCCGTATCCGGGAGCAGCAGGCTGGTGGGCGAGACGCCGAGGGCGACCGCGAGCGCCAGCAGATCGTCCACGTCCACCCGGCGCTCGCCCCGCTCGATCCGCGACAGGCCCAGCACCGGGATCGGGCGACCGAGGGCCTCGAGCCTTCGCGCGAGATCGGCATAGCCCAGGTTCATCCGGGTGCGGTAGCGCAGGACATTGTCTCTGACGGTATTGCCTGTCGGGCCGAGCGGGTTCTTCTTGATCACCACCTGACCAGGGTTATTTATCAAAATGATCGCGTCAAGTTTCATTTCGATGCGATCACCTGCGCGCATCTGCGGCCTCGAAAAGCCGAACGTCCATCACATTGATTCCACCGAAATGATCGTATGGCCTATCGTTTTGATGCCATAAAGGTGGTCAATCAACTCGAGCGCACCAGCAGTAGCGACGCCTGCGGGGTCGATTCCGTTCTGGCGGGTGCCCGGAAGAACCGCATCTCGACGGTGAAGCCGGCGGCTTCCGCCGCTGCGGCCGTCTCGTCGGGGTCGATCCGGTGGAAGTCCAGCGAGACCGGGAGACCGAACCCTTCGTCGTAATGCTTGACCTCTGTGCCTGCTTGGAACCCGAGCAGCAATCTCCCGCCCGGCCGCAGGACCCGGTGGAACTCGGCCAGCACGCCGGGACGTTCGGCGGGCGGGATATGGATCAGGGAGTACCAGGCGATCGCATTCGCCAGCGAGCCGTCCGAGAACTCCAGCGCGGTCATGGAACCCACCTCGAACCGGATATCCGGATGGCGGCGCCGAGCCAGCTCGACCATAGCCGGGGACAGGTCGATCCCGCGCATCGCCAGACCGTGCTCGGACAGGAAACCGGTTATCCGGCCCGGACCGCAGCCGATTTCGGCGACCGCCTCCCCGGCGCCGACCACCTCGGCGAAGGCGGAGAGTATCGCTCGCTCCCAGGGATCGGCATCGAGTTCGCCGGCGAAATTCTCGGCGTACGCCGTCGCGATGGTGTCGTAGCCGGTGCGGGTGTCGGTAAGAAAGGATGACTCGGGCACAGATGATTCGGGCACATGTGCACCGTAGCGGCGTGCCGATGGAACCGATCGTGACGTCCACGCGCCCTGGGCGTACGTTTGATGGTGTCGACCCTGACGGAACGAGTGGAGAAGACCAGGTGATGACCCCTTCGGAGTCTGCCGCACCCGGGATCGACCGATCGGATTGGAGACGCGGGAGGGTCTTCTGGTTCGACTCCGAGAAAGGGTTCGGCTACATAAAGCCCGACGACGGGACCGAGCAGGTCTTCGTGGAGTACCGGTGCATCGAAACCGACGGTTACCGGACGCTGCACGCCGGGCAACCGGTGGTGTTCGTCAGCACCGCCCGGCCGCGTGGCCACGAGGCGGTGACGGTTCGCCCGGCGGCGACCGGACCTTCCGATGCCGGCGGCGGAGCCGATACGGCGTAACCGCGCTCGAGCACAACGCGTCCGCCGCGGCGGACGCGGAAGGTCAGCGGCGGATCCCCATCGCTCCGCAGATCGGCACCGGCCAGTCCGCGTCGGAAAGCGCGAACTCGTGATCTATCGCCGCGGCGGTATCGGCCGCGAAGGGCGTGACCGATCGGGTGCGCAGGTCCACATGGATGGCAGTGACCTCTAGCGTGCAGCTCAGCCGCTGGGTGGTGTCGTTCACCAGCATGGCCACGACATGCACCACTTTGTCGGAGCGATCCACTCCCCGCACGTACACCGAAATCTGTTCGCCGATCCGGGTTTCGGCATGGTAGCGGATATGGTGCTCGGCGGTGAAGAACCCGACGCCCCGGCTTGCGCGGTATTCGTCGGTGATGCCGACCCTTTCGAAGACCTTGCCCGCGGCTTCGACGCACAGATCGAAGTAGTGCTTGATGTTCATATGGTCGTTCTCGTCCCGGAAGCTCTCGGGGACGGTGAGCGGTCCGAGCTCCCGCGGCAGCCGAACCACCTGCTGGTAGTCCGGAAGTATGGTCGTGCTGCTGGTCACGGGGTGCTGCTCCTGTCGATTCGCCTGACCCGCATTGTATCGATACAGAAACGGGCCCCGGATCGAGTCGATCCGGGGGCCGGTTGCTGAAGGCGGGAGCGGCGGGGTCAGAGCGGTCGGGTGTCGATCACCTTGCGCAGCCGGGCCTTGTCGCGTTCGAGTTTGCGGGCCTCGTAGGCGATCGGGAAGTAGCGCAGCCGTTCCGGCAGCAGCGGAACCAGCCGGGCGATGAACCAGCCGAGGATCCGCAGTTTGCGCTCGTCGGACTCGCTCCAGGTGAGACCCAGTTTGCGCCGCGCCGCTTCCGGAGTGGTACCCACGGTGACGAAATACTGCATCCGGCCGAAGGGGTCGGTCAGCGTGCGCCACACCGGACGCAGCACACGTGGCAGCTGGGCGGGCGGGGCGATCGTCCGGATGACCTTCAAGTAATCCTTGGAGGTCTGCGTCGCTTCGAGGTGGTTCTCCACCTGGTCCGCGAAGAACTTCTCGAAGTCCGTATAGGTCGCCGGCAGCTCCTTCGGCGGGACCGAGAAGTTCCGCATCAGCTGCAGCGCTTCGCGGTAGTAGTCCTCCTTCTCGGCGTCGGTCAGTGGACGCTGCGAGAAATATTCGGCGTTCTCGGCGAATGCAAAGGTCCCGGTGTGCAGCACCCAGGCCCACGGACCGCTGGACAGTGCGGTATGCCGTGTGCCCTTGTCATCCGTGGTGTTCAGCGTCGCGTGCATCTTGCGCAGGCGGTCGGTTTCGCCGAGTGATTCGTCACCGCCGTAGGTCCACATCATGACCGCGGACAGGCTGCGCAGCGCGCGGCCGATCGGGTCGGTGCGGAAGGTCGAGTGAGCGTCGACCACAGCGGAGATGGTGGGTTCCATGGTCTGCAACAGGAAGGCCGATCCCGCGGTGAGCGAGAAGGTGATCAGGCCGGTTTCTTCCCATGTCCGAGTGCCGGGACCGAACGGACGACGCTCCGCGGGGGCGTGTGTGTCGATGGCTTCGACGTCGACGGACGCGGTCATTGCGGATCTCCCTTGATCTACTGCATCGATCTGATGAGACGATGATACTCCAAATCTCTCACTATTGCGGGCTGGCGGGAGTACCGATCATGCGGTCGAGGATGGCGTCGCAGGGCCAATCGGCCGTGTCCGGCAGGCAGGCGGCGAGAGTGAGGAGGCGGGATTCGCACGTGGAACGGCGGCGGACCCGGACATGAGAGCGGGCCTCGGCGAAGGGGGGGAGTTAGCCGAGGCCCGCATAAGGTCGGCCCGGGGGGGAGGGGCCGACGCGTTCGATCCTACGCGATGATCCGCGATTGCGCGTACAAGAGGCCCAGTAGTTTCGGACTTTTTTTGGTGCGGCTCACAAGGAGTCCGGGCGGCGCAGCGACAGTGCGCCGCCGTTACAGCCGGGACTGATCAGTAGCTGCCGAACCGCTTGTCGCGCAGGGTTTTGCGAAGCAGTCACCGCACCGGTAATTCCGCGGGGCGCGGGTACGGCAGCGGACCGGGGACGGCTGAATCTGTCGGACCCCGATGCCAGTATTCGGCTGTGCATCCCGGAAGTGAACTCCGACACCTCCGCGGCGACACGGTACGGATCCGCGTACCGCCGCCCGCGGAATCGAGTAGTCCGCTACGCGCGACCATGCGGTTCGGGGCGGCGAAGATCGAAACCGGTCGCGCCCCGTGCCGGCTACCCCGAGCACAGTCGGGGCGGGGCGTGACCCTTTTTCGTACCGGGGGTTGGGGGACAACCGGATAAATCGGATGAAAACACCGGCATCCGCGACGATACTGGCTCGAAGTACGGCCGGTGGCCGGATGCGCTCCTGGTCGGTGGCTCGATATCGCTGCCGGCGACCCATGATATCCGCCCTGCTCAACCACTCATTCAGGAGAATCATGCCCGACGCAATCGTCGCCGAGGGTCTCGTCAAACACTACGGCCGGAAGGTTCGCGCCCTGGACGGGCTCGACCTGACCGTGCCCGAGGGCACGGTGACCGCGCTCCTGGGCCCCAACGGTGCCGGTAAGACGACCACGGTCCGGGTACTCACCACCCTGCTCGTCCCCGATGCCGGGCGCGCGACGGTGGCGGGGATCGATGTTCTCGCGCACCCGCGTGCGTTGCGGTCCCGGATCGGCGCCTCGGGTCAGTACGCGGCGGTGGACGAGTACCTGACCGGTTTCGAGAACCTGGAAATGGTCGGGCGGCTGTATCACATGGGAACGCGCCGGAGTAAGGAACGGGCGCGCGAGCTCCTGGAGCGGTTCGGGCTCAGCGATGCCGCCGACCGGCCGGTGCGGGGCTACTCCGGCGGTATGCGCCGCCGCTTGGACCTGGCCGGCGCCCTGGTTGCCAATCCGCCCGTGTTGTTCCTCGACGAACCCACCACGGGCCTGGACCCGCGCGCGCGGTTGGACCTGTGGGATGTGATCGAGGAATTGGTCGCCGCAGGCACCACCCTGTTGCTGACCACCCAGTACATGGAGGAGGCCGACCGGCTGGCCGACGCCATCGCGGTGATCGACCGGGGTCAGGTGATCGCCCGCGGTACCGCGGACGAGCTGAAGAGCATGGTCGGTGGGGACCGGATCGAATTGACGGTCGACCACGCGGCAAACCTGACTGTCGCCCAGGACGCGCTGGCGCCGCTCGCGGACGGCGAAATACATCTCGAACCCGGACTGCGCCGGGTGGTGGTACCGGTGAGTAACGGGTCGCAGGCGTTGGTCGACGCGATCGGCAGGCTGACCGAGCGGGGAGTGAAGATCCACGACGTCGGATTACGGCGTCCTTCGCTCGACGATGTCTTCCTCTCGCTCACCGGCCACGAGGCCGAGACGCGGGAAGCGCCGGACGAGGGCGCGGAATACCGAGAGCCGGGTACTACCGATCCGGCGGCGCGGACGGCCGCCGCCGGAACCGAGGCGGCCGGGGCAGCCGAGAGCCTCGAGGCAGTGGAAGGAAAAAGCAGATGACCGCGGTGGCCACCGGCGCTTACCGGGAGACTCCGACCTTGGCCGAGCGAGTGTCGATGGTGGTCAGCGACAGCCTGACCGTCACGAAGCGCAATGTCATCAAGATCAAGCGCGTGCCCGATGTGCTGATCTTCAGCACGCTGTCACCGATCATGTTCGTGCTGCTGTTCGCCTACATCTTCGGTGGCGCGATCAAAGTGCCGGGGCTCGAGGGTGGTTATCGGGAGTTCCTCGTCGCGGGCATCTTCGTCCAGACGGTCGTATTCGGCTCCACCTTCACCGGCTTGAGCCTGGCCGAGGATATGCAGAAGGGCATCATCGACCGGTTCCGCTCACTGCCGATGGCGCCGTCCTCGGTGCTGATCGGCCGCACCGTCAGCGATGTCGTGATCAATGTGGTCAGCCTGGTGGTGATGTCGCTGACCGGATTGGTGGTCGGCTGGCGGATCCGCGGATCCGTACTGGACGCGATACTGGCCTACGCGCTGCTCCTGCTGTTCGCGTACGCGATCTCGTGGATCATGGCCGTGGTCGGCCTCGTGGTCCACACCCCGGAAGTGTTCAACAATGCGAGCTTCATGGTGATCTTCCCGCTCACGTTCCTGGCGAACACCTTCGTCCCGCTGCAGGATCTGCCGGCACCGTTGCAGATCTTCGCCGAATGGAATCCGGTATCGGCGCTCGCCCAGGCGACTCGCGATCTGTTCGGAAACTCGTCACCGGTGGTCGACGGTTCGACGGCATGGTCGCTGGAACATCCGATAGCGACGACCCTGATCTGGGTCGTGATCATCCTGGCGGTGTTCGTTCCGCTGGCGCTGCGGCAGTACCGCAAGACGGTGAGCCGCTGAGCCTCCGATCAGCTGTCAGCCGCCGGGGCGGCCCCGTTCGCGGACGCCCCGTTGGTGGTGGCTGTCGCGGTGCCGGCCCGAGACTGTCCGATGCGGGGCGGCGCGGGAGCGGGCTCGGGTGGTTGCGGACGTTTACTGCGGACCAGCCAGGCCGTACCCCCGGCTGCCGCCACCGCGGCGGCAGCGAGCAGCCGATAGCGCGAACGACCGGACGGTAGTGGGCTCGAGCTCATGGCTCAACTCTGACACAGCCGCGCCGATAGCGCAGACTGCCAGGTCATCGGGCTCTGCCCGCCGGTCGCGGGCGGCTTTCGGCGAGCGACGGGCACGGCGCGCGCGTGGCACGATGGGCTGGTGAGTACGACACGCCGTACCGGGCCGGTCACGCACCGAGAGACCCCCCAGCCGTCCATCCACCGGGCTTTCCGGTGAACCCCCAGCCGCCTTCGCCGCCGGCCCAGGTGTGTGTCCGGCACACCGACCGTCCCACCGGGCTGGCCTGTACCCGATGCGGGCGTCCCGCGTGCCCGGAATGTCTGCGGCCGGCCTCGGTCGGTCAGCACTGTGTCGACTGCATACGCGCCGACCAGCGCGGCACCCGTAAGGTACGCACCGCATCGGGCTCGGTGGCCGCCCGCACTGCCACGCCGTATGTCACCTACGTCCTGATTGCGCTCAATGTCGTGGTCTATGCGATCACCGCCGCACAGTCGCGCAGCCTGATGGAGAATCAGCGCGGGTCGGCGCTGTTCATCGACTGGGTGATGTACCCGCCGGCCGTCGCCGCCGGGGAATGGTTCCGCGTGGTCGGCTCGGGTTTCCTTCACTACGGCCTGATCCATCTGCTGCTGAACATGTTCGCGCTCTATGTCGTCGGACGCGATATCGAACTGGTCCTCGGCCGGGCGCGCTACCTCGCGGTTTACCTCATCTCGTTGCTCGGCGGATCGGCGGCGGTGATGCTGCTGGCGCAGAACAGTCTCACGGCCGGAGCCTCGGGTGCGGTGTACGGCTTGTTCGGCGCGATCACGGTGATCCTGATCAGGCTGCGACAGAACCCGAACAGCATGCTGATCCTGATCGGGATCAATGTGTTCATCAGCTTTTCGTTGCCCGGGATCTCGCTGATGGGCCACCTGGGTGGTCTGGCCGCGGGCACGCTGGCCACGCTCGGCATCATGTTCCTACCGCAGTGGGTGCGGGCCCGGACCCCGGAAAAGGCCCGGACGGTCGGGGTGGTCGCACTCGCGGTCCTGGCCGTGGCGGCGCTGGCGGTGATCGGGCTGGCGGCAGCCTCGCTGTCGTGAGTACCGTGGCCGGGCAGACCGTCCCCATGTTTTACGTGAAACATGGAGAAGTCCGGCGATGGCCGGTGGTTCTCGCCCGGCCGGAGGGGTCAGCGGGTCGATTCGCCGCGCAGTCGAAGCTCCGCGCGGAGCGTTTCGTAGACGTCTTCCGGATCGGTACCGAGATCCCAGCGGCCGAAGATCAGCAGGCGTTCGGTACCGAGGTGATCCACATCGATCTCCAGCATCGGCGATTTGCGGCCGAGCCGGCGGTACCCGACCACCCGGGCCCGCAGGATCTGGTCGCGGGTGTACTCGGTGACACCGGTGAGGCCGCGCAGCACCAGCAACGGCCGGTCACCCGGTACGACCGCGAGCCGCGGTCGTTGCCGGATACCCAGTGCGGCCAGGGTCCACAGCGCCACCGCCGCAATCCCGAGCAGGAACTTTCCGGGTACCTCAGTGGTCAGCAGTGCCGCGACCGCGAGAATTACGCCGCCGATCGCGACGGCGATCAGCGCGGGTAGCGGGGTCGTCCAGGTGAGACGTGGTGGTGTGCTCTCGGGCTGCACGCGGTGTTCCCCATTCCGTCTCGAGAGTTATCCACAGGTTTATCCACAGGTGTGCATTAATTACACCCGTGTAATCCCTGGTCCAAAGGCTGCCGCGAGCGCGGCTCACCCACCGATCCGCACCTGGCCGCAATGCGGCGGAGGTACGCTCAGCGCCACCGCATCGTCATGATCAGGCCGATCACCATCAGCCCGAAGCCGATGAGGAAGTTCCAGGCGTTCAGATCGCTCATCCAGCCGATCTGATCGGCCGCGAGATAGTAGACCAGCAACCAGGCGAGCCCGGCCAGCATGAAGCCGAGCATGACGGTGACGTACCAGACGGGCGATGGGCCCACCGCCTTCACCTTCACCGGCGTGCGGCTGGCGGGGTTGATTGTGTAGTCGGTCTTCTTGCGGACCTTCGACTTGGGCATGATGTCCTCGTGTTCAGCGTGCAGGTCGTGCCCCAAGGCTATCCCACCAGGTGCCCGCCGGGTCCGGCACGTAATCTTTGTGCATGCGAGTTCTGGTCGTCGACAACTACGACAGCTTCGTGTTCAACCTGGTCCAGTATCTGGGGCAGCTCGGCGTCGAGGCCGTGGTCTGGCGCAACGACGATCCGGAGCTCTCGGATACCGATGTTGTGGCCCGCGATTTCGACGGGATCCTCATCAGCCCCGGGCCCGGCACACCGGAGCGTGCGGGGGCGAGTATCGACCTCGTCCGCTCCTGCGCCGGGCAGGAGACTCCGCTGCTCGGCGTCTGCCTCGGCCATCAGGCCATCGGGGCGGCCTTCGGAGCCACGGTGACCCGGGCCCCGGAACTGCTGCACGGTAAGACGAGCTCGGTGTTCCATATCGGGACGGGTGTACTGGCCGGATTACCCGACCCGTTCACCGCGACCCGATACCACTCGCTGACCGTGGTGGAAGATACGTTGCCGAGCGAATTCGATGTGATCGGTCGTACCGAAAGCGGGATCGTCATGGCGCTGCGGCACCACGATCTGCCGATCCACGGTGTGCAGTTCCATCCGGAATCCGTATTGACCCAGGGCGGACACCGGATGCTGGCGAACTGGCTGGAAGTCTGCGGGGAGCGGCCCGCCGAGGGCCTGGTGGAGATGCTGGAGGCGGAGGTCGCCGGGCTCAGCGTCCAGTGACCGGACCCGCACGGACGGGTTGAGCCGGGGCCCCGAACACCGGCCATGTGCCGCCGGGCCGACGGCCTGGCGGCACACGCACCTCAGCCGAGGGGAAGTACGCCGGTGTTGACGGTCACCGTGGTCGAGGACGGCACGGTGGTACCGGCCGAGGGCTGCTGGCTCAGCACCTTGCCCGCCTGATCGCCGTTCAGGGTGATCTGGGTGATCTGCCGGATCTGGTTGACGCTGCCCTGCCAACCGCTTTCGCGCAGCGTGTCCACGACCTCGGCCGAGGAGAGGCCGACCAGATTCGGCATCGAAATCCGATCGCTCTGTGCCACCTGCACCTTGATGGTGGAGCCCTTGTCGGCCGTAGAACCGCCGGTCGGCCCGGTGGACAGTACCTCACCGCGTGGCCGGGCCGACTGAACCTGTTCGATCTCGACCTTGAAACCGGCGCCCTCGAGGTTCGGCTGCGCCCGGTCGATCAGCTGACCGACCACGTCCGGGACGAAAATCTGCTCCGGTCCGGAGCCGATGGTCAGCGTGACCTGGCTGCCCGCGTCCAACTCGATCCCGGCCGAGGGCTCCTGCCCGATGACCTTGTCCTTGTCCTGGGTGCTGGACGGACCGCGCTTCACATCCGGGTGGACCTGTAATCCGGCGTTCGTGAGTTCCTGCGCGGCCTCGTCCTGGGTCAGGCCGGTGAGCCGGGGCACGGGCACCTGCTGCGGTCCGGTGGAGACCTGCAGGGTGATCGTGCTGCCCTCGTCGGCACGGGAACCGCCGAGCGGCTGCGTCGCGATGACATTCCCGGAACTGACCTTGCCGTCGGGTCTCGGCTGGATCGATACATCGAAGCCGAGCGAATCCAGTTTCTGCTCCGCCTCGCTGGCGGACATATTCGACAGGTCCGGTACGGCCACCTGATCGGGCCGGGCGCCCGGCCCGATCAGCATCCAGAACAGGCCGAACGCGACGGCGACAGCGGCCACCACGCCGGCGGCGATATAGGCCGTCCGGCGCCGATTGCCACCGGAATCGGAGTCGTAGTCATAGTCGTAGTCATCGATATCGTCGTCCGCGCGGTGGTGGCCGCGCGACGGCGGTTCGGCCGGACCGAGCATCGTGGTGCGATCCTCGTCGGTCATCACCATCGGCGCGCCCGGCTTCTGCCCGCCCAGCACCCGGATCAGGTCGGCACGCATCTCCGCGGCGCTCTGATACCGGTTCGCCGGATTCTTGGCCATCGCTTCGAGTACGACCGAGTCCAGCTCGCGCGGGACCCCCTCGTAGACGAGCGAGGGCAGCCGGGGATCCTCGCGCACGTGCTGATAGGCCACGGCCACCGGGGAATCGCCGGTGAACGGTGGTTCCCCGGTGAGGATTTCGAACAGGACGCAACCGACCGAGTAGACATCCGAGCGTGCGTCCACGGTTTCGCCGCGCGCCTGCTCCGGAGACAGGTATTGGGCGGTGCCGATCACGGCGGCCGTCGCGGTCATCGGATTCGCGGCGTCGGCGATCGCCCGGGCGATACCGAAATCCATCACCTTCACCGCGCCGGCCCGGTTGATCATGATGTTGGCCGGTTTCATATCGCGGTGCACGATCCCGGCGTTATGGCTGAAATCCAGCGCCGCGCAAACATCGGCGATCACTTCCATCGCCCGGCGCGGCGGCAGCGGTCCCTCGTTGCGGACGATATCGCGCAACGTGTCGCCGTCGACGTACTCCATCACAATGAACGGCAGCGGTCCGCCGTCGACTTCGGCTTCGCCGGTGTCGTACACCGCGACGATGGCCGGATGGTTCAGCGCGGCCGCGTTCTGGGCCTCGCGTTTGAAGCGCAGATAGAACGTGGGGTCGCGGGCGAGATCAGCGCGCAGCACCTTGATCGCGACATCGCGGTTCAGCCGCAGGTCGCGCGCGAGGTGAACTTCCGACATACCGCCGAATCCGATGATCTCGCCCAGCTCGTAGCGAGAGGAGAGATTCTTCGGGGTCGTCATGGCTGTCCTTGATGGTGGCTCGGCACGTCGAGGGGAGAGCTGCTCTGTTCCCGGGTGAATTCGGGCAGATCGATATCCGGTACGGGGAAACGACGGGTGGTGGTCGTCTCCTCGGTCGTCGTCTGTTCGGTGGTTGTCGGTGCGGTGGTGGTCTCCGACGTGGTGGTCGGTGGCTGTGTCGTGGTCGACGCGGGCGGCTCGGTGGTCGTCGTCGCCGGGGGCTGGGTGGTGGTGTACTGCTCCGTCGATGTCCAGACCGGCGGCTCGGTCACGTCGTACGTGGTGGTGACCGGGGGCGGCAACTGCCGGGTGGTCGGCACGGTCGACGACGTTTCGAGCGGGGTTCCCGCGGGGTTCGTATCGCCACCGAAGAGCAGCCACAGCACGGCTCCGCCGAGGAGCAGCGCGCCGATTCCCAGCCCGATCATCCACTTCTGGTTCTTACCGAGACCGCCGCCACCGGCACCGTCGCGGTAGTCGGCAGGGTCGGCTTCGTGCGCGCCGTGATGGTCCATCACCGTTTCCGGTCCGGCTACCACGGCGGGCGGGGTGGTGTACCGAACGGTCGCGGGATCGTCGTAGCGCGGTGGCGGCGCCGGGATCACACTGGTCGGCCCCGCAGCGGCCAGGTTGCGCGGTGGGGGCGGCCGCCGCCCGGAGCGCACCGCGGCGACGGCGTCGGCGAATTCGCCGCCGTCGGAGTAGCGCTGGCCCGGATCCTTGGCCAGGGTCACCTCGACGAGTTCGCGCACATTCGGGGGAAGATCCGTCGGCATCGGCGGCGGTACGTCGCGCACATGTTTCATCGCGACCGTGAGGGCGCCGTCGCCGGTGAACGGCCGCTGTCCGGCGAGTGCCTCGTAACCGACCACACCGAGCGAATACACATCACTGGCGGCCGTGGCGTCCTCACCGACGGCTTGTTCCGGTGCGATGTACTGCGCGGTCCCCATCACCATTCCGGTCTTGGTGACCGGCGAGGCGTCGACCGCCTTCGCGATTCCGAAATCGGTGATCTTGACCTGGCCGGTGGGCGTAACCAGGATATTTCCGGGTTTCACATCGCGGTGGACCACACCGGCCAGATGAGCGACCTGCAGCGCACGTCCGGTCTGTTCCAGCAGGTCCAGACCCTGGACCACGGACAGGCGGCCGAGGCGGTTCAGCACCGTGTTGAGCGGCTCGCCCTGGACCAGTTCCATCACGAGGTAGGCGGTCTCACCGCCCTGCGGGTCATAGGTTTCGCCGTAGTCGTAGATGCCCGCGATCCCGGGATGGTTCAGTTGCGCGGTGGTCTTGGCCTCGGTGCGGAACCGGTGCCGGAAGGTCGGATCGGCGGAGAACTCCGATTTGAGCACCTTGACCGCCACCCGGCGATCGAGCCGGGTGTCGAGTGCTTCCCAGACCTGGCCCATGCCACCGGTGGCGATCAGGCGCTGCAGCCGGTAGCGGTCCGCGATCATCGCGCCGTTTGTCAGCATCGGTTTCCCCGCAGATTCACTCGCACATCCATCTCGTTCAGCGACCTCGCAGACCTGCGTCCAGGACCGCCCGGGCAACCGGCGCGGCGACCGACCCACCGGTTGCGGCCAGCGCCCGGTCACCGCCGTTCTCCACGATGACCGCGATGGCGATCTTCGGGTTCTCGGCCGGTGCGAACGCTATGTACCAGGCGTGCGGTGGGGTATTGCGTGGATCGGCGCCGTGCTCGGCGGTACCGGTCTTGGACGCGATTCGATAGGCCGACCCGCCGCTACCAGCGGTGTTCTCCTCCGAGGCGACCATCAGGTCGGTCAGCGTAGACGCTACCTCGCCGCTCACGGCCTGACCGACGGAGACCGGTTCGGTGGTGGCCAGTTCGCTCAGGTCCGGGTTCTGCAGTTGGTCGACCAGATACGGTTCCATCCGCACACCGCCATTGGCCACGGTAGCCGCGATCACGGCATTGTCGAGTGGAGTGAGAGCCACATCGCGCTGGCCGATGCTGCTCTGCGCGAGTGCGGCGTCGTCGGGGATATTTCCCACGGTGCTCTCGGCGACGGGCATCGGGATACCGCGATGCGGGCCGATTCCGAACGCCGCGGCCTCGTCTTCCAGCGCCGCCGCCCCGACATCGACACCGAGTTCTACGAACGCGGTGTTGCAGGATCGGCGGAACGCGTCGTACAGGGTCGCGGTGGCGCCGGAACCGCAGGTGGAGCCGTTGTAGTTCTCCAGGGTGGTGCTGGTACCCGGCAGCGTGATGTTCGGCGCCGCGGTGAACTGGGATTGCGGGTTCGCAACTCCGTTGGACAGCGCCGCCGCGGTGACCACCACTTTGAAGGTGGAGCCGGGCGGGTAGGTCTGCGAGATCGCGCGGTTGACCATCGGCTGGTTCTCGTCGGCGCTCAGGGTCTCCCAGGCCTCGGTGCCCTGGGCGCCGTCGTGCCCGGACAGCAGATTCGGGTCGTAGCTGGGTGTGGACACCATGGTCAGGATCTTGCCCGTGCTGGGCTCGATGGCCACGACCGAACCGGTGTAGCCCTTGCTCGTCAGTTCGGAGTAGGCGACCTGCTGCATCACCGGGTCGATCGTGGTGACGACATTGCCGCCGCGCGGGTCGCGGCCCGAGACCAGATCCACCAACCGGCTGCCGAACAGCTGCCCGTCGGACCCGTTGAGCACCGGATCCTCGGCACGTTCGAGGCCGGTACTGCCGTACTGCATCGAATAGAAGCCGGTGACCGGGGCGAAGGCCGACGGGTCGGTGGGATAGACCCGCAGGTACTTGTATCGATCGTCCGTGGCGACCGAGCTGGCCAGCACGGTGCCGCCCGCGGAGATCTGCCCGCGCTGGCGCGAGTATTCGTCGAGCAGGACTCGGGAATTGCGCGGGTCCGCGCGATAGTCGTCGGCCTTGATGACCTGGACATAGGTGGCGTTGAGCAGCAGGGCCACGATCATCGCCATGACCGCCATGGCCACTCGGCGCACTGGTGTGTTCATCGCTGCTGACCCCCTTGCCGTCGTGACACCATCACCGTCTGCGCCTCGGCCAGCGGGGCCGGGGCGGGCTCCCGCCGCCGGGCCGGGGCGGGCTCCCGGGCCGCATCGGAGATCTTGATCAGCAGGGCCAGCAGAATGTAATTCGCGAGCAGCGAGGAACCGCCGTAGGAGACGAACGGTGTGGTGAGACCGGTGAGCGGGATCAACTTGGTCACCCCGCCGACGACCACGAAGATCTGGATGGCGAGGGTGAACGCCAGCCCGGCGGCGAGCAGTTTGCCGAAACTGTCCCGAATCGCCAGCGCAGTGCGCATACCGCGCAGGATCAGGATGAGGAAAAGGATCAGAACGGCGGTCAGGCCGATGAGGCCGAGTTCCTCGCCGATGGTGGTGACGACGAAGTCGGTTTTGGCGAACGGCACCTGCGACGGCCGCCCGCTGCCCAAGCCGGTGCCCGCCAGCCCACCCGTCGCCAGACCGAACAGCGACTGCACGATCTGGTAGCCGGTGTTGTTGTAGTCGTCGAAAGGATGCAGCCAGGTCTCCACCCGCACCCGGACATGCCCGAACAGCTGGTAGGCGAAGACGAAACCGAGAGCGAGCAGGCCGCCGCCGATCAGCAGCCAGCCCACTCGTTCGGTGGCGATGTAGAGCATCACCAGCACGGTCCCGAAGATCAGCAGCGAGGTGCCCAGATCCTTTTCGAAGACCAGCACCCCGATACAGACGATCCAGACGGCCAGGATCGGGCCCATATCCCGGGCCCGGGGGAACTCCATCCCGAGAAAATGCCGGCCCGCCGCGGTGAACAGCTCACGTTTGGATACGAGGACCGAGGCGAAGAAGATGATCAGCAGGATCTTGGCGAACTCGCCGGGCTGCAGGCTCAACCCGGGCAGCCGGATCCAGATCTTGGCGCCGTTGACCTCGGAGAGCGAACTGGGCAGCAATGCCGGTATCGCGAGGGCCACCAGCCCGACGAGACCGAGCGTGTAGGAGTAGCGGGCCAGCGTCCGGTAATCGCGCAAGACGATCAGCAGCGTCACGAACAGCACGATTCCCAGCGCGGTCCACAGGATCTGCTGGTTGGCGTCGGGGGACGGGATCTCCCAGGAGTTGTAGGCCGCCGTCTGCTGGTCCGCGAGATCCAGCCGGTGGATGAGTACCAGGCCGATACCGTTGAGCAGTGCCACGATCGGCAACAGCAGCGGATCGGTGTAGGGCGCGAACCGGCGCACCGCCAGATGCGCGACCCCGAAAAGCCCCAGATAGGCCAGCCCGTACTTCGCGATATCCCAGGTCAACGATTGTTCTTGGCTGGCTTCCACCAGAAACAGCGCGGCCGTGGTGATGAAGGCCGCGAAACCCAGTAGCAGGAGCTCGGTATTACGCCGCGACGTCGGTGGTGGCGCTGCAGCGAAACCGCCCGGGGGACTCGGAAAAGCCCCGGCGGACGGTGGTGCCGGTGCGGACATCAGTCCGTCACCCGGCAGTTCTCCCCCGGCGTCTGGGGCACAGCGGTGGTGGTCGGCGCCGGCGCGGTGGTGGTCGGCGGTGCCGGATTCTCGCCGTTCTGGCCGGGTGCGGGTGCTTGGGTGGCGGGAGCCGGCGGTGCCGCCTCGGTGGGTGTCGGAGCGGCCGGCGGCGCCGGTGCGGGCGTGGTGGTCACGACACCCGGCTGGGCGTCCGAGCCGCTCTTCTTGCACACCGGTAGCAACTCACGGTCGGCCAGAACGCGCATCTGTTCCCGGGCCTTGTCCAGCGTGCCCGGCGGCAGACCGCGTTCGACCTGGTCGCGTCCGGTCGGCTTCAGATCGCTGACCTGCAATTGGCGACAGCCATCCGGAACGGGTGCCCCACCCTCTGCCAGGGTGAGATCACCCTTCGTGGTGACACAACCGACCAGGTTCACCTCGTGGATGGAGTAACCCAGGATCGACCCCGGCAGTCCCTGCATGACCACGACACTGCCGTTGTCCGCGCCCACGTAGTAGTTGGACCGGATCATCTTGTACCCGACGACCAGCCCGACGACCACCGCGAACACCAGCGCCACCGCGAGCAACAGCCAGCGCAGCTTATGGGACTTCTTCGGTGGTGGTTCGGGCTCGCCCGCGGTGCGCCGCGGTGCGGCGGCCGGCGGGCGCATGGCGGCGGCTCGCCCGGCCGCGGTGTTCGGCGGCGGATTGTCCTCCGCCTCACCGGATGCGGCGCCGGCGACGATCGGATGGCTCTGGCCGTAGTCGAGGTCGATGACATCCGCGACGACAACGGTCACATTGTCCGGGCCGCCGCTGCGCAACGCGAGTTCGATGAGCCGGTCGGCGCATTCGTCGGTGCTGCCCTCACGCATGGTGTTCGCGATGGTCTCATCGCTCACCACATCGGAGAGGCCGTCCGAGCAGAGCAGGTAGCGGTCCCCGGCGCGGGCCTCCCGCACGACCAGCGTCGGCTCGATCTCGTTACCGGTGAGGGCACGCATGATCAGCGACCGCTGCGGATGGGTATGAGCCTGCTCCGGGGTGATCCGGCCCTCGTCGACCAGCGACTGGACAAATGTGTCGTCACGGGTGATCTGGGCCAGTTCGCCGTCGCGCAGCATATAGGCGCGAGAGTCGCCGATATGGACCATGCCGAGCTTTTTGCCCGCGAACAGGATGGCGGTGAGCGTGGTGCCCATCCCGTCCAGTTCGGGTTCTTCCTCGACCTGTTCGGCGATCGCGGAATTACCGGCATGGGTGGCCCGGTTGAGCTTGCCGAGTAGATCTTCGCCGGGCTCGTCGTCGTCCAGATGCGCCAGGGCGGCGATCATCAGTTGCGACGCGACTTCACCCGCCGCGTGCCCGCCCATGCCGTCGGCCAAGGCCAGCAGCCGGGCGCCCGCGTAGACGGAATCTTCATTATTTGCGCGGACCAAGCCGCGATCGCTGCGCGCTGCGTAGCGGAGAACAAGTGTCACGATCGGAGCTCGATCACTGTCTTGCCGACCCGGACAGGAGTGCCGAGCGGAACGCGGACTGCGGTGGTGACTTTGGCGCGATCCAGGTAGGTACCGTTGGTCGAGCCGAGGTCTTCGACGTACCAGTCGTCACCGCGTAGGGACAGCCGGGCATGCCGGGTGGAGGCGTAATCGTCGGTGAGCACCAGCGTCGAATCGTCCGCACGGCCGATCAATACCGGTTGGGTACCCAGGGTTATGCGGGTACCGGCGAGAGAACCTTGAGTCACCACAAGATATTTGGCGCCCTTCTGGCCTCGGCGCATGGACGGCAGCACCGCGGAACCGCGCGGTCCCCGATTCTGGAGCCGTATGCCGGAGGCCGCGTAGATATCACTGCGGAGGGTGCGCAGGATTGCCCACACGAACAGCCACAACAGCAGGAGGAACCCGGCACGGGTCAACTGCAGAATCAGTCCCTGCACGGCGCTCCACCTCCTGTTCGACCGTGTGCCGGTGCCATCGGCGTGGTAACCCACCCCTTGGCCGTGCTCGTCCCGGCGGCCCGCACTGCGGGGCCGCGCGTGTGTCGGAACATCATAGGACCGTCGGACGAGACCGATCACGATTGGACCGCCCTATTATGCGAGAGCTGTCCCGTGATCCGCACGGCGAGCCTACGGCATCAGACAATACGGATAAGGATCTCGGAATGCCCGGCGCGAATCACATCGCCGTCGGCCAGCTGCCAGTCCTGGACCGGTGAGCCGTTGACGAGGGTCCCGTTGGTGGATCCGAGGTCGGACAGCATTGCGGTCTGGCCGTCCCAGCGCACCTCGATATGGCGCCGGGAGACACCGGTATCCGGCAGCCGGAAGTGTGCGTCCTGGCCACGGCCGATGATGTTGCTGCCCTCGCGCAGTTGGTAGGTCCGGCCGCTGCCGTCGTCGAGCGCGAGGGTCGCGGAGAATCCGGGTCCGGCCGCGGGCGCGTAGCCGGGCTGGGCGCCGTAGGCGGCCTGCTGGCCACCCTGCTGGTAACCCGGCGCACCCTGCTGGGCGTAGCCCTGCTGGTCGTAACCCTGGTCGTAGCCGGGTTGCTGGGCGTAGCCCTGCTGGTCATAGCCCTGGTCGTAGCCGGGCTGGGCATAACCCTGCTGGTCGTAGCCGGGCTGCTGGGCGTAGCCCTGCTGGTCGTAACCCTGGTCGTACCCCTGTTGGCCCTGGTACCCCTGGTCGTAGCCGGGCTGGGCATAACCCTGCTGGTCGTAGCCGGGTTGCTGGCCGCCGTAACCTTGCTGGTCGTAACCCTGGTCGTAGCCGGGCTGGGCGTAGCCCTGCTGGTCGTAGCCGCCCTGCTGGCCGTAGCCCTGCTGGTCGTAGCCGGGCTGCTGGCCGCCGTAGCCCTGCTGGTCGTAGGCGGCGCCGCCCTGCTGATAGTCGTAACCGTTCTGGTAGTCCGGTCCGCCGTTGTAGGGCGCGCCGGGACCGTAGTCCTCGGGGTACGCGCCGTTCTGCGGCCCGCGTCCCGCGGGTCCGGGAGCGTACCCGCGATTACGTGGATCGGACTCCGCGTGCTCACGGCTCGGGTCGTAGCCAGAGTTCTGCGTCATGGGGCCAGCTCCTGGTTGCGGGTTAGCGGGTCGTTGTAGCGGTTCCGGGCGGTGAGCCGAGGCAGCTCCGCGGCCGGCGTCTGGGTCGACGCGACCGCTCGTCCTGAACATTCCGGTGTGCAGCGTAGGGGATGCCTCGAAGACCACGTGCACTTCGCCGTAGGTCTGCCATCCTTGCTCGCGGATGTAATCCTGCAGATGTTTGGCGAACGCGCGGGTCGTGAGGTCGTGATCGGCGTCGAACTGCCGGTGGTCCGACGAGTTGATCGTGATCACATAACTGTTGGGTGCGAGCCGATGCCCGCCGCCGAGATCCTGGACATTGTCGGCGGCCTCACGCTGCAGTGCGGCCTCGACCTCCTGCGGAACCACATTCCCGCCGAAGACCCGGGCAAAGACGTCACCGACGGCGCCCTGGAGGCGGCGCTCGAATCTCGAGACGATCCCCATCTGGGCCCTCCCTTCGGTGAGTCTCTCCTCATTCTTTACGACGACACGCGAATACGGCGTGTCGTACTACGAGCACGTTCCCTGCATGATATCCACGATCGGCTATACCTGTAACTACCGCAACGGTGACGGAGTTCCCCGAATCGGCGAACCAGCCGCCGAACCCAGGTCAGCGGGGTGGTCTGTAGGGCCGTGACCACGTGATTTCGTCTCGTGGTCACCTCCGTGCTACTGTCTGATCCGTCGCTCGGGCGAGTGGCGGAATGGCAGACGCGCTGGCTTCAGGTGCCAGTGTCCTTCGGGACGTGGGGGTTCAAGTCCCCCTTCGCCCACTGAGAAGAAGCCGTGGATTCGATGAGATCCACGGCTTCTTCTGTTCTTGCGGGCGCTCGGTCGCCATCCTGGAGGGCGTCGACGGCAGTCGCTTCGCGCGACTGATCGGGAGGCTCGACCGTGGTGCCCTCATATGAGTCACCAGGACACGCTGAAGGCCGCACGGCCGGCCACCGTACCGGGATGGTTCTCCGGTGTGATCTACCCGTTTCCGATCCTTCGGAGGGCGGGCGCCGGGCGGTGCCGGCTCCGGCGAATCGCATTCGCCCACAGGACACGCCATATGCCTGAATGAGACCAAGGTCACACAATTGATTTCCGGTAGCGACGGCTCTGCTCGGTGGACCCGCGTTCGGGCATCGGGTGACCCAGTTCACGTCCTGGAACCATCGTGGTTAACCGAGCGCGAGTACATCTCCGGGTTCAATTCGGGGGGTCCGGCATGTTTGAGCGGAGTAAACAAACTCTGGGTTTCTTTTGGCTCATCCCGGGGCCCGGCAACCGTGTTACCGCCTCGCGAATGCGCAGGTCGGCGATGAATCGACCGAGTTAACGGCGATTCGGGCATTCGCTTCGGCGAACCCGCCGGCGGTTATGCGTAACCATGGTTACGGATAGCCCTGTGACCAGTAAAAACCAAATGTACTTGCAAATGAAAGCACCGCTGCAAGTCCGTCGGTGACTGCTGGAAGTTAGCTGGGGTGAGGTCCAGGAGGGGGTTTCTGGGAGTTTGCTGATCTCCGAGTTATACCTGTGACCTGTTCCGCAATGGGTTGCGTAGGAATAACGATTGTGTAGAGTCGACGGTAACGCTGGCCGCAGCTAGAGCGGCGACTCGCTGCGGCCAGCGGAATTCAATCGGGGGAATTCTCACAGGTCATCTGATTCGCGTTGCTGTCGGCTCACAAACACGATCCGCTGCGGTGTGCTCGGCGTTGTCTATCTGTTGCCCGGGGCCGCGGCCGGCAGCTACCCGGATGTTGCGGAATCTGCTTCCCTGCTCGCCCGGCGGCCGGCGAGGAAGATGTAGCCGAGGAAGAGGGTTTCGGCGAGCAGGCCACAGGCGATGCGCACCGGCGTCGGCAGGGTGCTCGGCGTGACGAATCCTTCGAGCAATCCCGCTACCAGCAGCGTCGGTACCAGTCCCAGGGCGATAGCGGCGGTGGCCCGGCCCTGCTGGGCGAGGGCTTCGGTGCGACTCATTCGCCCTGGGTCGACCAGTGTCCAGCCGAGTTTGAGGCCGGCCCCGCCCGCGATGAAAATGGCTGTCAGTTCCAGCATTCCATGGGGTAGCAGGAACCCGAAGAGCGAATCCAGGCGTCCGGCCTCGGCCATGAGCCCCGCTGTCACGCCGATATTCAGCGCATTCATGAACAACAGGTAGAGCACGGGCACGATCAGGATGCCGAGGAACAGTGCGAGTGCCGAAACCCAGGCATTGTTGGTCCAGACCAATGCCGCGAAAGCGTCGTTCGAATGCTCGGTGTAATAGGTCTCGAACGTCCCGCCCGGGGCGGTGAGTGCCGTGGAGTCCTCTTGTAGCCCAAGCGTTCTGCGGGCCGAGGCATCGACCGAAATCCAGGTCGCGAAACCCGCCGCCACGCTGAGGAAGACCACCGCCACACCCAGCCACCAACCGAACACCCGGTAGACCGCGGCCGGGAAGCGATGGGTGAAGAACCGGAGAATTTCGGACCCGGTATCGGGCGAACTGCCGACGATCTTGCCCCGCGACCGGGCCAGCACCGCGCTCAAACCGGCGACGAGTTCCGGTTCGGGACTGTGTGTCTGCAACCGTGCCAGTTGCTGGGATGTGCGGCGATACAACAGCACCAGCTCGTCGGATTCCGCACCGGTCAGCTTGCGGCGGCCCGTCAGATAGTCCAGCCGCGCCCAGGTATGACGATTCCGCGCGCTGTAGGCGTCAACATCCATCGGCTTGCCTCCCACTCAGCCCGTTCCGCCGCTGCGTCGCCGGTCTCCGAATACGGCCACGGGCGGGGCCGCCGCGGTGGCGTCTACGCAGCGCGCCGGCGGTATACCCCCGTGCTCCCGACTCCGGGTGCGATTCCGGCCGCCGTGGAAGAATGCTATGCGATATGGCTGAATTCACCACGGGGGAAGCGGTGGCGCTGGAGCTGCCGGTCGCCCGTATCCCCACTCGCGCGGCAGCGTTCGTGCTGGATCTCGTTCTTCAGATCGTGCTCGGGATCTTCCTGCTACTGCTGGTGATGGTGGTGCTGCGCGGCGATGACAGCAACCCCTGGTTCGCCACCCTTACGCTGGCTTCACTGATCACGGTGCTGGTCGGGTACCCGGTGATCTGGGAAACCGTGCTGCGCGGTGCGACGCCGGGCAAGCTCATCTTCGGACTGCGGGTGGTCCGCGCCGACGGTGGGCCGGTGGATTTCCGTCACGCCCTCACGCGCGGCCTGACCGGAGCGATCGTCGATTTCTGGATCCTCGGCCTCTTCGGGCTGATCGCGGTGGCGAGTTCGATGTGTTCGCCCACCGCGCGCCGGGTCGGGGATGTTCTCGCGGGGACGGTGGTCGTGCATATCCAGCAGCGGCTGTCCCTGCCCGCGCTGGCGATACCTCCGGCCTGGCTGACCGGCTGGTCGGCGGAACTCGATATGACGGGGCTGCCGGAGGATCTGGCACTCGCGGTGCGTCAGTACCTGACCCGGATCAATACGCTCACCCCTGCCGCGCAACACGATATCGGGCAGGCGCTCGTCGCGGCGGTCTGTGCCCGCCTGCGGGTCGCGGCGCCACCGGGTTATCCGCCGGTCCAGATACTCGGCAGCGTGATCGCCGAGCGCCAGCGCCGGTCGCTACCCGCGTTCCCGCCTCCGCCGGGGGTATTCGCGCCGGCGCCGGTTGCCCTGGTGCGCTGAGATCACAACGCCGCGGACTGTTTGAGTTCCAGATATTCGTCTGCCAGTGCGCCCGGTACATCCGGCCCGGCGGCGGCGATCACCGCGACGCCCATCCGCCGCAGCGATTCCTGCAGTACTGCCTGTTCGGCGATCCGTGATTCGGCGGCAGCCGCCCGGTACAACGCGGCCCGGCCGTCGCGGTCGGCGGCCGCGGCGGCGATCTCCGGATCGGTGACCGAGACGATCAGGACCCGGTGACGTTCGGCCAGGACCGGCAGCACCGGGAGCAGGTTCTCGGTGACCGCCGCACCGTCCAGGCTGGTGAACCAGACGATGAGACTGCGCCGCCGGGCCCGCCGGATCGTCGCCCGGACCAGCCCCTCGGCATCGGTATCCACCAGTGCCGGGACCACCCCCGCCAGCGCGTGCATGAGTTTCGCTTGCACACCACGTCCCGTGCCGGAGCGCAGCTCGGCGCGCACCTCGCGGTCGTAGGCGAGTAAGCCGACGGAATCCCCGCCGGCCGCGGCCAGGCTGCCCAGCAGCAGCGCCGCTTCGATCGCGTTGTCGAGGCGGGTGCCCGCGCCGATCCGGCCGGCGCTGACCCGCCCGGTGTCCATCAGCATCAGCAGTTGCCGGTTCCGTTCCGGGCGCCAGGTGCGCACCAGGACATCGGTGGCCCGCGCGGTAGCGCGCCAGTCGATCGTGCGGACATCGTCGCCGGGCACATATTCGCGGAACGAATCGAATTCGGTGCCCTGGCCGCGCAGATCGGCAAGATTGCGGCCTTCCAGATGCTGCAGCCGTTTCACCTTGCCGGCGAGCAGGCGCTCGCTGCGGAAGGGCGGCAGGGCTCGTACCCGGGCGGGCACCCGGCGGCGGAACTGGTGACCGGCCAGCCCCAGCGGCCCCCACAGCCGCAGGGTGACCGGTCCGGCGGCGCGGTCTCCACGGCGGGTCGGTGCCAGGGTGGTGCGCAACCGGACACGGTGGCCAGGCGGCAGTGCGAGGCGGTGCTCCCCATCGGTGGCTCCCGCGCTGTCCGGCCAGTCGTCCCACAGCCGGCCACGCAGCGTGCGTGCGCCGGTATTCGTCACCGTGAGCTCGATTTCCGTCGCCGTGCCGAGGCGTAGCACCGACAGTTCCGCTCGTTCCAGGTCCACGTCCGCGCTGTCCGCGGTCAGCGCGCGATCGATCGCGCCGAGCGCGCACAGCAGCGCGCTCATCGCCAGGACCCCGAACCAGGACGGCCACCCCGCCGTGACCAGGACCGCCGCCGCGATCGCGACGGCGACCAGCCGGCCTGTGACGATCACGATCTACACCGGAACCGGGACGGACTGCAGCAGCCCGGCGAGCACCTGCTCCCCGGTCACCCCGTCGATCTCGGCTTCGGGCCGCAGTTGGAGCCGATGCCGCAGCACCGCGACCGCGACGGTTTTCACATCGTCCGGAGTCACGAAACCGCGGCCGTTCAACCAGGCCAGCGCCCGGGCGGCGGCCATCAGGCAGGTCGCGCCGCGGGTGGACGCCCCGTGCGCGACCGCCGGGGCTGTCCGGGTTGCCCGGCAGAGATCGACGATATAGGCGAGCACATCCGGGCGGACGGTGACAGCGGCGATCGCGGACCGGGCCGCGGCGATATGCGCCGCGCCGGCCACCGGGCGCACACCGGCACCGCTCAGATCGCGCGGGTCGAATCCGTCGGCATGCCTCTGCAGGATGCGGAATTCGTCATCCCGTTCCGGCAGTTGGATATCGACCTTGAACAAGAACCGGTCCAGCTGCGCCTCGGGCAGTGGGTAGGTGCCTTCCTGCCCGATCGGGTTCTGGGTGGCGACCACGACGAAGGGATCGGGCAGATGCCGGGGCTGCCCGTCGACCGAGACCTGCCGCTCTTCCATCGACTCCAGCAGCGCGGACTGCGTTTTCGGCGGCGTGCGGTTGATCTCGTCGGCCAGCAGCAGGTTGGTGAAGACCGGACCGTCGCGGAAGGTGAACTCGGCCGAATGCGGATCGTAGATCTGTGAGCCGGTGACATCGCCGGGCATCAGGTCCGGGGTGAACTGCACACGGCTGTGTTCCAGATCGAGCGCGGTGGCCAGCGCCCGGACCAGCAAGGTCTTCGCCACGCCCGGAACCCCCTCCAGCAGGACATGGCCGCGGCACAGCAGCGCGAGCACGAGATACATGACCGCGTTGTCGTTCCCCACCACCGCCTTACCGATTTCGGTGCGCAGGGCCGCGAACGCGGCGGCGGCATCGGCCGAACCGAGGACCGCCGGGCCGTCCGCGGGCGTCTTGCTGGTGTCAATGCTGGTCATCCGACCTCCGCTTCGATCCATTCGAGTTGCGCGGCAACGAGCTCCAGGCTCGATGCGTCCGGCACCGGTCCGTACAACGCCGCGCCGACAGTGTCCGGGTCGGCACCGATGCGCGCGGCGACCGCGGCGACCAGGGCGTCCGGGGAGAGCCCGGTATCGGCACCGAGGCCGCGCCGCAGCCGGCGCAGCGTGGCGGCCCGCAGGACACCCGCGATATGCGCGTGGTCGCCCGAGCGACGGTAGAGGCCGGCCTGCCCGGCCAGCAATTCGCCGGCGGCGACCTCCACCGGCCGGGGTTCGGTGACCACTGCGCCGCGTCGCACTGCCCGCCACCAGACGAGCAGGGCGGCGGCGATAAGGAACTGCAGGATGCCGAAGGCCAGCCAAGGCGGGGTCCGGGAGAAGAAGGAATCCTCGCCGGTGGGACGGGGAAGATCGGGGTCGTAATCGCGGTCGCTCCGAGGCGGGTCGATCGGTGGCGAGTCGCCCGGCGGCCCGTGCGGTGCCCGTGGCGCACTGGGGCCGCTGCAGCCCTGCACGATCGCGTAGAGGAGCAGGAGGACGACCGCCAGCGCGGCCAGGCCAGCCCAGAAACGCGGATCGCGCAGGAACGCGGGCAAATCCGGGGTGGTGCCGCGTTTCCGGGACTTCCGGGCGCCCTCGACTTCCTTCGGATCCGCCGCCGGCGGCGGCGCGGCGGCGGAGAACCGGTCGGCTCGGGCCAGGCGGTGGTACTCGTCGGCGGCGGCGCGGCGGCCACCGTAGACGACCTCGTCGAAAGCGCCCGCGGCTGGCGGTATCTCGCCGGAGAGCTCGGACGGTAGTGCCGCGGCGGCTTCATGGGAGGTCTCGCGAGCGGTCCGGGAGCGGCGGACCTCGAGCACCCCGTGCTGTTCCAATCCCCGCAGTACCGCGCGAAAACGTTCACGCAGCGCGGTGTCGTAATCACCGTGCGCGGCGGCGTGTTCGGAAGCGGCCCGGTGGATCCCCGCGGTATCCAGGTGGGGCTCTTCCGGCGCGGCTCGACGTGGATCGGTCACCGGCCGCCCCCACCCGGGACCGGAATCCGGATATCCATACCCTCACGGCGGCACCGCAGATCGAGGTAGCCCACTACCCGGGCGCTGGATTCCACGACTTCGGCAAAAGCCACCAGGACCAGCACGGTCGCGGTGAGCAGAACGAGGAACGACCAGCGATGGGTTCCGGAGTAATCGCTGACGAACTGCACGAACCCCAGCAGCGGAGCGGCCAGCAGGGCGAACAGCAGGCGCTGGCAGATCCAGACACCGGCCCGCTGCATCCGCAAGCTGCCGGTGAGCAGGCCGGAGCGTGCCAGTGCGGTCCGGGCCTGGGTCCGTTCGGCGAACAATACGGGCGCGGCCACCAGATGCCGCGCCCGCAACCAGGCCAGGGCCAAGAGGCAGCAGGGGTAGGCGATCAGAAACCAGACCAGGCCGGCGACGAAACCGAGCAGGAATAAAGGGATGCTCGGCGCGAGCACAGCGAGGCCGATCGCGGTGAACGACAGCTGGGTCAGCAGCAGCGGCACCAGTTGGTCCTCGGTGCGCCGCAGCGCCTCACGCAGGGTGATCGGTGCTCCGGCCGCCCGGGCAAGGCCGGAGGTCACGGTGACGCCGCGCAGGGTGACCCGGATGATCCAGGCAACGAGAAGCGTGGCACCCAGCGCCGCGAGTGCGGTGCCCTCGTCGGAACCGTCGGTCAGGTGCGAGATGAGCCCGATAAAGGCCGCTACCACCCCTTCGCCGGCCACCACAAGCAGGCCGGCGAACCCGGCCATCACTCGGATATCGGCCTGGAGCAGTGCGAACGGCGCATCGAGCAGTTCCCGGAAACTCAGTGGACGGATCGGCACCGTCGCTTTCCGGGCTCGGTGTTCCGGATCTACCCCCGCCCCGACGGAACCGGCCGTATCGACGGCAGGCTGCACGCGGCCGAGTCTAACCGGTGCGCGCTCCCACGGGACCGTGGACGATCCGGCCCGACCTTCGCACCCGGACGCGGTTCGGTCCGTGCGTAGCGATCCATCGTGGGCGCGATTCCGGGTCGCGCCCGATACGCCCGGAAGGGGATGTTCGGCATCGAACTCCGGACAGGCAGCTACCCATCGAACCGGTGGCTGCGCCTACATCGAGTCGCCGCCGCTGCCTCTCACGACCGTGCCCGGTTCCGGGTCGGCATGTGGGTATGGACAGCGACTGCATCGTCGCCGGTTCGGTCGTTGCACCGCCGGAAGGAGTCGCAGATCGCGCCCCCGCCCGAGCAGCTCACCGCGATCCTCGGGTCTCCCGGCGGACGCTTCGATCTGTATGGGTGTGAAAGAAGTGGATGGCCGGATATCCGCCGCCGGATCATTTGCCCGGGGGCAGTTCCCGGGGATGTCCGGGCTCGGGCAGTTTCTTCGCAGGCTGTCCGGGCAGCGCGGTTCCGGGTGCGGGCTCCAGATGTGTTGTGGCCGAAACGATGGCATCGGAGTCGAGGGTGATATCGGCGTCCACCACGGTGCGCTGCTCCGGAGCGGTGCCGCCGGATCCGGGCTGCGAGTCCGCGACCGGGCCCTCGATCGTGACCTTCCGGGTGCGGCGCAGCGTGAAGGTGATTTCCTCGGCTTCGGTGAGGACATGACGTGCGGTGCGCAACGGCCGGCTCGCGGTGTCGATGGCGTCTTCGATCGCTGCACTCACGAATCCGGGGACGAGTGGCCGGATCCAGCGGGCCGCGGTATCGGTGAACGGGACCGTGCCGACCAGCGGGAGTTCCAGGCCGGCGGCACGTCGGGGGTTGCCCCGGTCGAGCGGCACCGGCAGATCGGCGCCGGGCTCGGAATGCGGTCCGCTCCCGGGCTGGAGAGCCTTGACCGAGCCGGCCGCGAGCGCGCCGGATTCGGTGCCGCGCTCGGTGACCCCGACCTCCAGCCCGCCGAGCGCGGCGATGACCCGGGTCCGCTGCCGTTCCCGGGCGATCGTGGTGTCGGCCTCGGCGGCCAGCCGGGCTTCGGTGAGCTGTTGATCCGTCCGGACCGCCGCGGTCTCGGCACGCAGCCGGGCCTCCTGTTCGGCGACGGCCGCGTCGGCGGCGCGTTCGGCACGGTCGCGCACGGCGGCGGCGGCGCGGCGGCGTTCCTGCGCGGTTTCGCCGCGCCACCAGCGCAGGATGAGTGGAAGCAGGGCCAGGAGCAGGAAGAACAGCCAGGTGAACAGTCGGATCACCAGGGCCCCGAAGTCGGCGTACGTATGGTCTTGTGTCGCGGTCCAGCGGGCGCCCAACCCGCGATCGCCCTCGGCTGCTGCCGTGGTGCGGGCTGCCTGCAGCGCGGCCCGGGCGTCGATCACCCGCTGATCCAGCGGCGCCACCCGGTTCTGTGCCGCGGTCAGGGCCTGGCGGGCGTCGTCGAGCATCTCGTTGGCGGTCTGGGCCTCGGGGCCACGGCCGGGTACACCGGTGATCTTGGTCTGCGGGCATTCCGGGCTCGGGTTGAACTCGCACCGGGCGACCACCAGGGCGGTATCGATATCGGCCGAGGCCTGGGCGATGGTCCGATCGAGCGCGGCCCGTTCGCCGACCGCGCGGTCCATATCATCCTGTGCGGTGCGGACCGCCGGGGCGGCGTAGGCGGTCACGGCCGCTTGTTCGTCGAGGATCCGGTCGACCGCGCCGGTGAACAGCACCGTTGTCGCCAGCTCGGCCACCAGCAGGCCGGCGATGAGCGCCACTCCGAGTCGCAGTGCCACGGCCGGTGTGTTCGGGTCGCCGGCCGGGCGGTCGGGCCGGGCGGTCGATTCGGCCCCGGCCAGGGCCCGCCCGATCAGGCCCGCGAGCAGTCCGGCGATCAGGGCGGCGGCCGTGACGGCCCAGCCGGACCAGTCGGCGAGCCCCAGCGCGACCCCGGTGACCGCGGCGGTGACCAGCGCGAACAGCGCTACACCCGCGCCGGTGACGGTGTAACCGGTGCGCTCGTATCCGTCGGCGGTCTCGGTGGGCTGGCCGCCGCCGAGCCAGATGAACATGCCGGTGACGCTCATGGGATCCATAACCTCTGCAGCTGCCATCGATTCGTTGTCTCAGCGTGACAGGCGGCACGCTCGCGCATCGAGCCCTGGCGGGAGGGTGTGGTCATCTTCACAGGAGCCGGTGAGCGTGTCGTTCCGTGGCCGGTGATCGCGCCGGGACAACGGCGTTGTGCTGGCCGAATCCGGTGCTGCCGCAACGAGAACGGGTGCCGCAGCCGTCCGCGATGTGTGGTGTGCGCCACTGTGGAGCCGGGTTGCTGATCGTGTGCTGGATCATCGAAAACGTAAAACAGGCCGGACGGTCGGATCATGTTCTGCGCTCGTCACAAGGCTGTCACGAACATCTCATCGGGCCCTGCAACAGTTAGCCGCAGGCGCCCTGGTTTGCCGGTGGCCGCGGCCGGGAAATCATCTTCGATGCAGGTGAGCGTGGGTTCGGCGGATGTGGAGACCACATCGGGAATCGAGCCGGACCGGTGAATCGCCGCTGTTCGGAGGCCGGTCCGGAATCGATTCTTCGCCGAACGCTGCTTTACACTAGAAAACGCGCATATGTGGAGGAACGAATGAAGAAGCCCAGCTAGACCGGATTATTAGGGCAACCTTGGTTGGTTGGGTACCGGACCTGGCTTATCGTTTGCTCTTACGCCGCACATACCGATGTCCGGCCGAAGGCACGTTCGGGCAACCACCGGCAGAGCCAGCCTAGCGGGCGAAACCCGCCTCCGGGTTCCGAGTGCGTAAGCGCTTCGTTACCAGCGGGCACCGGCGCACAGGCGCAGGTGGAAAACAACTTCAGACGTGACTGCACGCCGAACACCATCAGCGCGGCTGGTGTCGGCCAACGTACGAACGCAGTCCTAGCAGGGAGCGTTCGACAGTACCGGCGTTCGACAGGGCGTTCTCTCCAGGCCGCACCACGTCGAGGTCGACTTTCTCGAAGGCAGAGGCATGACGCAACTACCTGGCCACAGGTCCCCCGGACCCATCGGGCTCTATGACCCGGCGAACGAACACGACGCATGTGGCGTCGCGTTCGTCGGTGATATGCACGGCCGCCGCAGCCGTGACATCGTCGACAAGGCCATTACGGCCCTGTTGAATCTGGAGCACCGCGGCGCCGCGGGCGCCGAGCCGAACTCCGGTGACGGCGCGGGCATCATCATCCAGGTTCCCGACCGCTTCTTCCGAGCTGTGGTCGACTTCGAGCTGCCGCCGGAGGGCTCCTACGCCACCGGTATCGCTTTCCTGCCCCAGGCCCGGCGCGAAGCCGCGCGGGCCTCCTACGGCGTCGAGAAGATCGTCAAGGAAGAGGGCCTGGCGGTTCTGGGCTGGCGTGAGGTGCCGATCGACGAATCGTCGCTGGGTGCCCTCTCGCGTGACGCCATGCCGCTGTTCCGGCAGCTGTTCATCGGCTCGCCCGCGAATTCGGCCGAGCCGCTCACCGGAATGGATCTGGAGCGGCGCGCCTACGTCATCCGCAAGCGGGTGGAACACGAGCTCGGCAAGGCCGGCGCCGGCGAGGGCGCGGTGGGTAAGGAGTCCGTCTACTTCCCGAGCCTGTCCGGGCAGACCTTCGTCTACAAGGGCATGTTCACCACGCCGCAGCTGCGCGCCTTCTACCTGGACCTGCAGGACGACCGGGTGGAGAGCGCCCTGGGCATCGTGCACTCCCGGTTCTCCACGAATACCTTCCCGTCGTGGCCGCTGGCCCATCCGTTCCGCCGGGTCGCGCACAACGGCGAGATCAACACCGTCGCCGGTAACGAGAACTGGATGCGGGCGCGTGAGGCACTGCTGCGTTCCGATGTCTTCGGCAAGGATTCGGCCGGTAAGAACCGGCTGGAGAAGATCTTCCCGGTCTGTACCCCCGGTGCCAGTGATACCGCCCGTTTCGACGAGGTCCTGGAACTGCTGCACCTGGGCGGGCGCAGCCTGCCGCACGCGGTGCTCATGATGATTCCCGAGGCCTGGGAACGTAACGAGACCATGGACCCGCAGCGCCGCGCGTTCTACGAGTACCACTCCATGCTGATGGAGCCGTGGGACGGCCCCGCCTCGGTGTGCTTCACCGACGGCACCGTGATCGGCGCCGTCCTGGACCGCAACGGCCTGCGTCCCAGCCGCGTCTGGGTCACCGACGACGGCCTGGTCGTGATGGCCTCCGAGGTCGGCGTGCTGGATATCGACCAGTCCAAGGTCGTCCGCAAGATCCGTCTGCAGCCCGGCCGCATGTTCCTGGTGGACACCGCGCAGGGCCGGATCGTCGGCGACGAGGAGATCAAGTCCAAGCTGGCCGCCGAGCACCCGTACCGGGAATGGCTCGACGCCGGTATCAAGCATCTCTCCGATCTGCCCGACCGCCCGCATGTGCACATGTCGCACGACCGGGTGCTCATCCGGCAGCAGATCTTCGGCTACACCACCGAGGAACTGAACCTGCTCATCTCGCCGATGGCGAAGACCGGCGCCGAGGCGCTGGGCTCGATGGGCACCGACACCCCGATCGCGGTGCTGTCGGCGCGGCCGCGGCTGCTGTTCGACTACTTCTCCCAGCAGTTCGCGCAGGTCACCAACCCGCCGCTGGACGCTATCCGCGAGGAGGTCGTCACCAGCCTGCGCCGCCATATCGGCCCGGAAGCCGATCTGCTGCATCCCAGCCCGGAATCCTGCCGGCAGATCGCCATCCAGCAGCCGATCATCGACAACGACGAACTGGCGAAGCTGGTTCATATCAACGACGACGGCAGCCACCCCGGGCTGCGATCCGTGGTCGTGCGTGGTCTGTACGAGGTCGCCGCGGGCGGGGCGGGCCTGCGCCGGGCGCTGAACGCGATCAACACCCAGGTCTCGGCCGCGATCGACGGCGGCGCGCGGATCATCGTGCTGTCCGACCGGGAATCCAACGAGAAGCTGGCGCCGATCCCGTCGCTGCTGCTCACCGCGTCGGTGCACCACCATCTCGTCCGGGAACGCACCCGCACCATGGTCGGCCTGGTGGTCGAGGCCGGTGACGCCCGCGAGGTGCACCATATGGCCACGCTGGTCGGTTTCGGTGCTGCCGCGATCAATCCGTACATGGCCTTCGAATCGATCGAGGACATGCTCGAACGCGACGCGCTGGCCGTGCCCGGCAGCGCCGGCGACCCGGTGGAGGCCTACCGCAAGGCGGTAGCGAACTACAACAAGGCCGCGAGCAAGGGTGTGCTGAAGGTGATGTCCAAGATGGGCATCTCCACCGTCGCGTCCTACAACGGCGCGCAGCTGTTCCAGGTGATCGGCCTGTCGCAGGAGCTGGTGGACGAGTACTTCACCGGTCTGCGGTCGCACCTCGGTGGTATCGGCCTGGACGAGATCGCCGCGGATGTCGCGGCGCGGCACGCGGTCGCTTTCCTGGAGAACCGCAACGAGCGCGCGCACCGCGAGCTCGAGGTGGGCGGCGAGTACCAGTGGCGGCGTGAGGGCGAATACCACCTGTTCAACCCGGACACGGTGTTCAAGCTGCAGCACGCTACCCGCAGCGGGCAGTACTCGATCTTCAAGGAGTACACCAAGCTGGTCGACGACCAGTCCGAGCGCCTGGCCTCGCTGCGCGGTCTGATCAAGTTCAAGAAGGGCGCGCGGTCGCCGATTCCGATCGAGGAAGTCGAATCCGCCGCTGAGATCGTGAAGCGTTTCTCGACCGGCGCCATGAGCTACGGTTCGATCTCGGCCGAGGCGCACGAAACCCTGGCCATCGCGATGAACCGGCTGGGTGGACGCTCCAACTCCGGTGAGGGCGGCGAATCGCCGGCCCGGTTCGAACCGGAGGAGAACGGCGACTGGCGCCGCAGCGCGATCAAGCAGGTCGCCTCGGGCCGGTTCGGTGTCACCGCGCACTACCTGACCAACTGCACCGATATCCAGATCAAGATGGCCCAGGGCGCCAAGCCGGGCGAGGGCGGCCAGCTGCCCGCGCACAAGGTGTACCCGTGGGTGGCCGAGGTCCGGCATTCGACGCCGGGCGTGGGTCTGATCTCGCCGCCGCCGCATCACGATATCTACTCGATCGAGGATCTGGCGCAGCTCATCCACGACCTGAAGAACGCGAATCCGCAGGCGCGGATTCACGTGAAACTTGTCGCCGAGCCCGGTGTCGGTACCGTCGCGGCCGGTGTGTCCAAGGCGCATGCCGATGTCGTGCTGATCTCCGGCCACGACGGTGGTACGGGCGCCTCCCCGCTCACCTCGCTCAAGCACGCGGGTGGTCCCTGGGAGCTCGGCCTGGCCGAAACCCAGCAGACCCTGCTGCTCAACGGTCTCCGGGACCGGATCGTGGTGCAGGTGGACGGTCAGATGAAGACCGGCCGCGATGTCATGATCGCCGCGCTGCTCGGCGCCGAGGAGTACGGCTTCGCGACCGCGCCGCTGGTGGTCTCCGGCTGCATCATGATGCGGGTCTGCCACCTCGACACCTGCCCGGTGGGTGTGGCCACCCAGAATCCGGTGCTGCGTGATCGGTACACCGGTAAGGCCGAGTACGTGGTGAATTTCTTCATGTACATCGCCGAGGAAGTCCGGGAACTGCTGGCGCAGCTCGGTTTCCGCACGCTGGACGAGGCCATCGGCCGGGTCGACCTGCTCGATACCGCCAAGGCCAAGCAGCACTGGAAGGCGAGCAAACTGGATCTGTCGCCGATCCTCGACGATGTCGAGACGGCGTTCATGTTCCAGGACCGCCGCCGCACCAAGGAGCAGGACCACGGCCTGGACAAGGCGCTGGACAACGAGCTCATCGCGCAGAGCCGCGACGCGCTGGAGTTCGGTAAGCCGGTCAAGATCGACACCAAGATCACGAACGTGAACCGGACGGTCGGCACCATGCTCGGCCACGAGGTGACCAAGCTGTACGGTGGCGCTGGTCTGCCCGACGACACCATCGACATCACGCTCACCGGTTCGGCCGGTAACAGCTTCGGCGCGTTCGTTCCGGCCGGTATCACGCTGCGGGTCCAGGGCGACGCGAACGACTATGTCGGCAAGGGTCTTTCCGGCGGTCACCTGGTGGTGCGCCCGGCCCCGAACGCCCCGGCCGAGTTCAAGGCCGAGGAAAACATCATCGCTGGCAACGTGATCCTGTTCGGCGCGACCAGCGGCCAGGCGTTCATCAGCGGCGTCGTCGGCGAACGTTTCGCGGTCCGGAACTCCGGCGCCACGGCCGTGGTCGAAGGGGTCGGCGATCATGCCTGCGAGTACATGACCGGTGGCCGGGTCGTCATCCTGGGCGAGACCGGACGTAACTTCGGTGCCGGTATGTCGGGCGGTCTGGCGTTCGTCTACGACCCCGACTCCACCTTCTCCGGCCGGGTCAACACCGAACAGACCGATGCCGTCGAGGCGCTGTCCGGTGACGATTTCACCTGGCTGCGCGACATCATCGGCCAGCACCGGGACCAGACCGGTTCCGCTGTGGCCGAACGGATCCTGGGCGACTGGTCGCAGCAGGTGAACCACTTTGTGAAGGTCATGCCGCGCGAGTACAAGAAGGTGCTGCTCGCCATCTCCGAAGCCGAGAAGAGCGGTAAAGATGTCGATGAGGCGATCATGGAGGCCGCTCGTGGGTAGTGAGAGAGCGTTGAAGATGGCGACGATGAGGCGCTGTAACCATTCAAGGCCGCTCGTGGCCGATAAGAGTATTCCGCAGATGGCGTCGACGAGGCGCTGTGACTATTCGGGGGCCGCTCGTGGGTGACACCCAAGGATTTCTGAAGCACACGTCCCGGGAGTTACCCGAACGCCGTCCGGTGCCGCTGCGGCTGATGGACTGGAAAGAGGTCTACCAGGAGGGTTTTGCGCACGAAACCCTGCAGCGGCAGGCCAGCCGATGTATGGATTGCGGTATCCCGTTCTGCCACAACGGCTGCCCGCTGGGGAACCTGATTCCCGAGTGGAACGACCTGGTCTACAAGGACCGCTGGCGTGAGGGCATCGACCGGCTGCACGCGACCAACAACTTCCCGGAATTCACCGGGCGGCTGTGCCCGGCCCCGTGTGAGGCGTCCTGTGTCCTGGGCATCAACCAGGATCCGGTGACGATCAAGCAGGTCGAGGTCGAGCTCATCGAGAACGCCTTCGACGAGGGCTGGGTCGCGCCGGTCTACCCGACCCGGCTCACCGGTAAGCGGGTCGCCGTGGTCGGTTCCGGTCCCGCCGGGCTGGCCGCCGCGCAGCAGCTCACCCGTGCCGGGCACACCGTGACCGTTTTCGAGCGGGCCGACCGTATCGGCGGCCTGATGCGCTACGGCATCCCGGAATTCAAGATGGAGAAGCGGTTCATCGACCGCCGGCTGGCCCAGATGGAGGCCGAGGGCACCATCTTCAAAGCCGGTGTGAACGTCGGTGTCGATATCACCGCCGACGAGCTGCGGGAGCGGTTCGACGCGGTGGTCCTGGCCGGTGGCGCCACCCAGGCCCGCGATCTGCCCATTCCGGGACGCGAGCTGGACGGTATCCATCAGGCGATGGAGTTCCTGCCCTGGGCCAACCGGGTCCAGCACGGGGACGCGGTGACCGACGAACAGGGACTGCCGCCGATCCACGCGCACGGCAAGAAGGTCGTCATCATCGGCGGCGGTGACACCGGCGCCGACTGCCTGGGCACCTCGCACCGGCAGGGTGCAGCCAGCGTGCACCAGTTCGAGATCATGCCGCGGCCGCCGGCCGAACGTGCCGGCTCCACCCCGTGGCCGACCTACCCGCTCATGTACCGGGTCTCCTCGGCGCACGAAGAGGGTGGCGAACGGGTGTTCTCGGTGAACACCGAACGGTTCGTCGGCGCGGACGGCAAGGTGACCGGTCTCGACGCGCACGAGGTCAAGATGGCCAACGGCCGGTTCGAGAAGGTCGAGGGCACCGATTTCACGCTCGAGGCCGATCTGGTGCTACTGGCCATGGGCTTCGTCGGCCCGGACAAGCCCGGTCTGCTCACCGATCTCGGGGTCGGCTACGACCAGCGTGGCAATGTCCAGCGCGACAAGAACTGGGCCACCAACATTCCCGGCGTTTTCGTTGCCGGTGATATGGGTCGCGGCCAGTCGCTGATCGTGTGGGCCATCGCCGAGGGCCGCGCGGCGGCCTCCGCGGTGGACAAGTACCTGGAGGGCGAAACCGCTCTCCCGGCGCCCATCCCGCCGACCGCGGTCGCGCAGCGCTGAGTTAGACACCGAACTACCCCACGGCGCGGTATCTCCGATTCGGAGGTACCGCGCCGTCGTCTTTGTCCGGGCACGCCGTATTCGGCTTCGTTTGTGATCTAGGTGCGGTTCGGCTGGCGGTGGATGTGCTGTGGCTCTATTGTTATCCCTGGTGTGTTCCGGCGCCTGATCGTGACCCGATCGTGTACTTGTGACTCTTGATTGTTGTTCACCTGTTACGCATCGGCGGCCGTCGGCCGGTTCGGCACCTTGCGACGGCGGAATCGGGAGCGCCCCACCAGGGGCCAGGGTGACTGGAGCAGTATGCAGTTCAAGAGGGTTGCCGCAGCGCTGGGCGCGTGTGCGGCTGTCGCGTCGGGGCTGGTGGCCGCGGGAGCGACGGCAACGGCCGCGCCCGGTTGCCCGAGCCTCTATGTGGTGGCGATTCCGGGGACATGGGAAACCGGGCACGAAAAGTCCCCGGGGCCGGGCATGCTGGCCGATGTCACCGATGGGCTGCCGCGCTCCGCGAAGGTCGATTACGTCAGCTACGCGGCCACCGCATTCCCTTGGGAGGGGGATGTCTACGGGCGGTCCAAGAACGAGGCCGTCGACAACGCTCGCGGCTTGATCACCGATATGACCGCACGGTGCGCAAATACCAACGTCGCCCTGGTCGGCTACAGCCAGGGTGCGCATGCCGCCGGTGATCTCGCGGCCGAGATCGGTACCGGCCTCGGCCCCATCCGACCGGAACGGATGTCCGGCGTGGGGCTGATCTCCGATCCGCGCCGGGCCGCCGCCGATGTCCAGGTCGGCCCGCATGCGCCGGGCGCCGGCGCCGCCGGGCCGCGGATCGGCGGATTCGGCTGGCTCAGTGATCGCACCCGCACCGTATGCATTCCCCACGATCTCTACTGTGCGACCGCACAGGACGATTTCGTCACCCGCTTCGCGGGCTTCCTGGCGCAGAGCTCCGACGCCAACCCCGCCAACATCTGGCGCTACCAGCTCGAGGCCGCCGCGATCGTCAACGATGTGATGAAATACGGCGGCATGCCCACGCTGCAGGCACAGCTCTCCGAAGGCGCCAACGAGCAGCGGTTCAAGGACCTCGAAGCGTTCTACCGTTCCGAATCACACCACGCCTACGGCAGCTACCGGGTGGGCAACGGCCAGACCGCGCTGACCTGGATGCACAACTGGATTGCGGATATGGCCTGATCAGCTGTTCGCGATATTGCGCGGCAGCAGTTCCCAGACGTGGCCGTTCTCGTTCACCGTCGCCGCGGTGCGGCGCCCGGTGCGCGAGAACAGGACACGGGTGATCGAGCAGTAGTCGATCGGGAAGGTCAACGGCCGGGCCAGGCCCAGTATGTCCTGCAGGGTGATGTTGATGACGCCGCCGTGCGCGAAGACCACCACGGTATCGGCGGCGGCCGTGGTGGAGGCGATCTCCGTTATCGCATCGCGTACCCGGTGCCGGAAGGCCTCGGCGTCGATCTGCAGCGGCAGGTGACCTTCCTTGATCCGGTCGTAGGCGTCACGGAATTCGACCTTCGCGTCCTCGATCGGAATATAGGACGGTAGCTCCCGGTCGTATTCGGCCAGTCCGTCCACGATCTCGATATCCAGGCCGAGTTTCGCCGCCGTCGGCGCCGCGGTCTCCCGGGCCCGGCGCTGCGGACTGCTGAGCACCCGGACGATCCGATGACGGTCCAGTGCTGCGGGCACCCGTTCGGCCTGTTCCACGCCGATCGGTGCCAGGCCGGGATCGGCGGCTTCGCCTGCATTGTCGACCCGCTGCGGCTGGGCATGGCGAACAAGTATCAACTGCACGGGTCCACTCTGCCGTATCGACGTCGTGGCCGACCAACCGAGGCGATGCGCCGAACTGCCGGGTCGGCAAACAGTCGACGGCCCGGTTCGCCGTTCGGCGAACCGGGCCGTCTCCCGGAAATGTTTCCGGCGGGTCAGTGGCCGACCGGCGGGTACGGTGGCTGACCGCCCTGTGGCGGGTTCGGGCTATTCGGGTCCGAGGGGTAGCCGCCCTGTTGTGGGTAGCCGCCTTGCTGGGGATAACCCTGCTGCGGATAACCACCCTGCTGGGGATAACCGCCCTGCTGCGGGTAGCCACCTTGCTGCGGGTAGCCGCCCTGCTGGGGGAACCCGCTCTGCGGTGGGTAGCCGCCCTGCGGTGGCTGGCCGGGCGGCGGGAACTGGCCCTGCGCGTTGTCGTTGCTCTTCTTCTTATTCAGCACAATGACCGCGACGACGATGGCCACGATGACCAGCACGCAGATCAGTCCGACGATCCAGCCGCCACCGCCGCCTTTGCCCTTGCTCTTCTTGCGGGCCGCCAGATCGGTCGCCGACGCCAGCACATCGGTGTCGGCCCAGGCCGAATAGTCCACCTGGCTCGCATGGCTGAGCAGGTCCAGATAACTCACAATCAATCCCCGTATTCCGAAAGTAAGGCCCCTCCTCCTGGGGCCGGGACACTACACGGTACTTCCCCGTAGCGTGACCACGAAACCTCCAGCCCTCCCTCTCACGGAGGCACTACCTCAACGATGCCGGACCAGCGGAAAGCTCTGGGTTTCCCGAATGGGGCGCCCGGTCAGCAGCATCAGGACCCGCTCCACGCCCAGGCTGAGGCTGCCGGTCGGCGGCATGGCGTGCTCCAATGCGCAGAGGAACTCCTCGTCGAGCCCGGTACCGGCCGGGCCGCCATCGGCGGCCAGGCGTGCGTGCGCGGTGAACCGGCGGCGCAGTTCCACCGGGTCGGTCAGTTCGCTACGACCGCTGCCCAATTCGATTCCGCCCGCAACCAGATCCCAGCGTTCGGCCAGTCCGGTACGGCGTCGATGCGGGCGGGCGAGCGGGGAAACCGCGGTGGGAAAATCCGTGTAGAAGGTGGGCTCGGAGGTGGTTTCGGCTACCAACCGCTGGTAGAGGGCGTATACGGTCCGGCCGTGGTCCCAGCCGGGCTGACAAGTGATATCGGCTTTTTCGCACAGTTCGCGCAGGTCCGGCAGGTCGGTTTCCGGAGTGATCTCGGTACCGGCTTCCTGGCCGAGTGCTTCGTAGATCGAACGCACCCGCCATTCGCCGGACAGGTCCACCGCCTCGAGTGAACCGCCGGGGCGTGGCCGCATCGCGATCATCGAATCGTTCGCGGCCAGTGCCGCCTGCTGTACCAGTTGCCGGCACAGGGTCATCATCCGCTGGTGATCGCTGTGTGCCTCATAGGCTTCCAGGAGGGTGAACTCCGGCAGGTGCCGTGCACCCGCGCGGGTATTGCGGAAACTGGGCCCGAGTTCGAAAACCTTCTCCACACCGCCGACACACAGCCGCTTCAACGCCGCCTCCGGCGCGACCCGCAGGTGCAGATCGGCATTGTCGGCGTCGATCTGCGTGCGCATACTGCGTGCCGTGCCCGTTCCGGAGCCGGGCTGCAGAACCGGTGAGCTGACCTCCAGGAAACCGCCGTCGTGCAGGGCATCTCGGAGGGAGCGCAGGACAGCGCTGCGGCGGACCAGCAGTTCGCGGGCATCCCGGTCGATCATCAGGTCCAGATATCCGCGCCGCATCCGCGTATCGGGGTCGGTGAGCCCGTGCCATTTACCGGGGAGCGGACGCAGGCATTTGCCCAGCATCCGCCAATCCGCCACCAGCAGCGACAGTTCACCGCGGCGGCTGTAACCCAGTTGCCCGCTGACCGAGATCAGGTCACCCAGATCGACGAGTTCGGCGAATTCGGCGCAGCGCTGGGCGCCGAGACGATCGCGGTCGAGCAGGAGCTGGATATCGCTGGTCCAGTCGCGGACCACCGCGAACAGCACACCGCCGCAATCACGCAGCCGCAGCAGCCGGCCGGAGACGCGGACGGTGGTGCCGCGCGGGACCCGGCGGGCCGCGGCCACGGTATGAGTCGGCGGGAAGGGCCGGGGATACGGGTCGATATTCGCGGCGGTGAGACGTTCCAGTTTGTCGATCCGGACCCGCATCTGCTCCGGCCGGCGGTCGTGCTCGGGTGCCGGGTCGGTCACCGGTGCCGGGACGGTGATCTCCGGCCGTACGACCGCGGCGTTCGCCGGGGCGGCACGATAGCGCCCGGTATAGGTGAACGCGCCGGTGCCGCCGGGCAACCTGGGCAAGAGACCTTCGGCGCGCGCGCTCGCCACGGCGATCCGCGGGAGGTCTCGTGGGTCCGACGCCAGGACGAATCGGGGCATCCACCGCGGCTGATACCGCATACCGCAGCGGTACAGCCGATCCAGTTGCCACCACTGCGAGAACGACAGCGGCAGGGTGCGTGCGCCGCGTAGGAGGGGTGTCATCGTGGTGGCGACCGAACGGATTCTGCGCACCGATCGCGGCTCGCTCCGGTGTCCGGCGGCTTCGAACACCGAGCGGAAGACGGTGAAGTTCAACGAGACCTGTTCGATGCCGTGCTGTTCGGCCCGGAGCGCGAATTCCGCGATGAGCAGGTCGGTGATGTCCTCGGCCGAATCCGGTTCGCGGCGTAGGAGCTCCAGGGTGACCCCGGTACGGCCCCACGGCACCAGCGAGAGCAATCCGACTGTGTGGCCGTCGGCGTCGATCGCCTCGACGAGCAGGCAGTCCTCGTCGCGCCGGTCGCCGAGCCGGCCGAGGGGGAGTGGATAGCCACGCTCGGTCTCGGTATGACGCCACTGCTCGGCGGCGACCGCGAGCCGCGCGAATTCGGCGGTCCCGATCTCGCGGTGGCGCCGGATCCGCACGGTCACACCCTGTTTGCGCAGCCGGGCGACAGCATCGCGGACGGGTCGAAGTTCCGGGGTGGCCAGCGAAAAGGTTCGCGTATCGAGGAGGGCCTCCGCGCCGGCCGGCTCAGCGGTGAGGCCCGCTCGTCGATATACCGGCACCCCGGTTTCGCTCGCGCCGATCACGGCGACCGGCCAGCCGAACCGATCCGCGTGGCGCTGCCAGGCTTCCACCGCCTGCGGCCAGCAGTCGCGGGCGCCGATCGGATCACCCAGCGCCAGGCAGATCCCGAGTTCCACCCGGAAGCCGATGGCCGCGCGGCCGTTGGGGGTGAAAACGACACTGCGGTCGCGGCGGGTCGTGAAATAGTCGATCGATCCGGCCGGGTCCGGACCGTTCAGCAGCCCGCGCAGCGCCGTCTCGTCGGTTTCGGTGAGCGCGTGCTCGGTTCGCTGGGTGCGCAGCAGCACGCCGATGGTCGCCGCGAAAACCAGCGCGCCGAACAGGCCGACCAGGAACGCGGTGCCGAACGGCGCGGAACCGGCGAGGTCCCCCTGCACTGTCAAAGTCGCCGTGAGCTGGGAAACAACGAACAGTGCGCGGGCGCCACCCGAGGAAAGCGAACCGGGAAACAGCTGCACCACACACCAACCGGCCAAACCCGCGGCGGCCAGACCAGCGGCACCGACGGTAGCCGCGGGGCGCGGTGAGCACGGCAGCGTCCGGGCCCCGAATTGCGTCCGGCCGGCGACGAGGGCGACAACGGCACTGACGTGTACGACCAAGGCGACAGCGGCATGGCGATCGTGTTCGCGCACGATATCGACCAGGTTCACCGGTAACCAGCTCGCCAGATAGATGAGCGCGGCCCACCAGGCCAGCCGTTTGCGCCGGGACAGGCTCAGAGCGAGCAACCCGGCCATGGCCGCCCACAGCAGGTTCGTAGCCGGTGCGTGCAGGTAGTACTGGTCGAGGTAGTCGCGGGGACCGCGCAGCGCGGCGGCCAGTGCGGGCGAAAAACTCCAGATCAGGCAGGCGGTGGCGAGAACTCCGGATACCAGCGCGAGGATGCGCGGTATCGCCGGGAACCGTCCGGGTGTTCCGGATCGGCCGGGTTGTTCGAGGTCTCGCGGTTCCTGCGTGGATATCACTGTTCCAGTCTGCCGCCCGGAATCGCCGAATCCGGGCTGTCTACCGGCGTGTTAGGCGTATATCGGCCGAGATCCGCACGTATTGCCCTGTGCGCGGGGACGGTTGGCCGAATTGGGAAACCCGGTCCCGGGCGTGGCGCGCGAATTCCGGTGAAATGTCGGGTATGTCGCATTATCCAGCGCCGTGGCGCCGGATTCGCCCGGGGTGGTCGGAGGGCTTGCTGACCGGGGGAGTAAGCATGAGGTTATGCCGGATCCAATCGATGTGCCCGTCGACGATGCCGCCATTCGGCTCGGACAGTTCCTGAAACTGGCCAATCTGATCGAATCGGGGTCGGAGGCCAAAACCGTCATAGCCGCCGGGCTGGTGCGGGTGAACGACGAGGTCGAGTTGCGCCGTGGGCGGCAGCTACAAGTGGGTGATGTCGTAGCGCTGGCCGGGCATCAGGCCCGGGTGAGCGCCGGATAGTCCTGCGGCCGGGGCGCTGCCGCCGATCCGCGAAGAGGCCGGAACTCGATCAGTCCTCGGCGCGGACCACGATGCCGTCGTGATCGCTGTACAGCATCTCGCCGGGCCGGAAGGTGACCCCGCCGAACTCCACCGGGACGTCTTTCTCGCCGGCGCCCTGCTGGGTGCTCTTGCGCGGGTTGGTGCCGAGCGCCTTCAGTCCGATCTCCAGCGTGCGCAGAATCGCCGAGTCCCGGACGGCACCGTTGACCACCACACCGGCCCAGCCGTTGTCGACGCCGCGGCCGGCGATGATATCGCCCACCAGGGCGGTATGTACGCTCGCGCCGCCGTCGACCACCAGCACCTGTCCGGCACCGGGTTCGCTCAGCGTCTGTTTGACCAGCAGGTTGTCCTGGAAGCAGCGGATCGTGACGATCCGGCCGGAGAAGACCGGGCGCCCGCCGAACTGGATGAACTGGGTATCGCAACTGCGGATATCGGGGCCGATCTCATCGGCGAGATCCGCGGTGGCCACCTGCTGCTCTGATTCGGTCACCTTTCCGATTGTGCCGGTAGGTTCGTCGCAGTCGGCACCGACCCCCGGTGGTGTCGGCGATATCCCCGGTCCGGGCTTCAGTGTCCACGGCGCATGAGCGAGACCGGCGGCCGGTCAACATCCTGACAGCGGAGACCGGAGCGCAGGCGAAGGTATCGCACTACGGCCTCCGGGCCTGACTCGTTCATGCTGTGCCTATCGGGCATGAGCGAGGGCCCTGCGTGGTGACGCTGCGCTGCCGCCTCCGGGCCTGACTCGTTCATGCTGTGCCTATCGGGCATGAGCGAGGGCCCTGCGTGGTGACGCTGCGCTGCCGCCTCCGGGCCCGACTCGCTCATGCGCTGGGGCGATAGCGCAGGTTGTAGAGCTCGCGGTCGTGCTGCGTGAATTTCTGCCGGTCCGCCAGATCTGGGTCGAGGCCGTGCTGCACCAAGCGGTAGCGCCGCCACACCCAGGCCAGCGAGATCGTGAAAATGATCAGCGGCACGATCATCATGACGATAATTCCGAGCTTGAGGGTCATCGGTCCCGGGTACAGCAGGATCAGGATGAAGAACGGAATCACCGGCCCGACGAAGCGAACCAGGTAACGCTCCATGGCCCGGTGGCCACAGAGATCGTCGACAACCCATTCGTGCAGATCCGCCGGTAGCTCGCGGCCCACATCGTAGGCGATCCGTTGCTTGAAAGTCGGCGTTTTCATAGCTCCAGGCTATGCCGGTGTGATCGCCGTCACCAGGGTTGATTCGGATTCGGACGCTGCTCAGGCCCGTCCGTGGCGCTGTTCATAGGCCGTGCGCTCGACCTCTTCGCGGCGCCGGACATCGGCATCGGCCAAGGCGGGGTCCAGACCGTGCTTGACCAGCCGGTTGCGCCGGAACACGTAGGTCAGCGCCACCGTGAAATAGATCAGCGGCAACAACAACAGCGCCATCATCGACGCGCCCACCCATATCGGCCCCGGTACCAGCAGGAAAAGCAGCAGGACCAGCACGATCGGCACCAGCATGCGAACCAGGTAGCGCCGGGTGGCGCCGGGGCCGGTGAGGTCGTTCAGCACCCAGTCCGAGTATTCGGCGGGCAGGGCGCGGCCGCAGATGTATCCGATCCGCTGGAAGAAGCCTGGGGTTCCGGACCGGTCACGCATGACCACAGGTTATCCCGTGATAGCCAGCGATGCCGCCAGCCCGAAAACCAGCGCCATCACCGAGACCTCCACCACCGCACGCCGCAGCGAGGCCTCGGCGCTCATCCGGTGCGCGGCCGCCGCCGCGACCCAGCTCCTGCGCCACCACCAGCCGAGCGCGAGCAGCACGATCAGCAGGATCGATTTGGCGACCATGATCCGGCCGTAACCGGTGGTGAAAAATGGGGTGATCCCACCGACCCGGACCAGGCCGTTGATCACCCCGGTCACCGCCACGGCGGCGACCATCGGCACCGCGATTGCGGAGTACCGGGGCAGGGTGGCGGCCCAATCCCGGCGGCCGCGCACCACCAGGGCCAGGGCCAGCAGCAGACCCAGCCAGATCGCCGCGGCCAGCGCGTGCACCCCGGCCAGTACCGAACCGAGCGGCTGCTGCGACATATGCCCGGTGATCGGCCGCAGGGTCACGGTGACCGCGGCGAACACCAGTACCAGGTCGGGGGTGCGCTGCAGCGGACGCCGGAAGGCGAGGGCGGCATAGCCCGCGACGACCGCCGTACCGCACAGGATGGCCACCCCGATCTGACCGGCGCTGATACGCACCAGATAGGTGCCGAAATCCGCCGGGCTCAGCGCGGCCACACCCGAGCCGACCACCTCGCCCGCGGCGAAAACCAGTACCGCGAACTCGAGGCAGCACCACAACCCGGCCAGTACCGCCATCATCCGCCACGGCACGTCCAGCCGTTCGTTCAACCGCGGCAGCGTGGCGAGGCCGAGCACTGCCGCACCGGCGAGATCCGCGCCGACCCGCACGGCAGCGGCCGCCGGAATATCGCTCAGCGTCCAGGCCAGCAGTACCCCGAGCAGGCCCGCCGGAACAGCGAGCCCGAGCGCGACTCGCCGATCGAGCCCGCCCGGGAGACCACTTCTCACGGCCGGCTCTTACCCTTTCCCAGATTCGCCCCGAACAACGCGAACGCCAGCCCGGCACCGAACAGGATGACCGCCCCGGCGATGTAGACCCACACCGGTACACCGCCGCCCGAACCGTCGCTGGAACTCTGCGCGTTCGCCGCCGGTCCGGGTGTGCCCTGGCCGGCGGTGCTCAGCGTGAAGGTCCGTTCGCCGTCGACGACATGGCCGTCCGCCGAGGTGACTCGATAAGCGACCCGGTACACCCCGGCCGGGCCGAGATCGCCGACCTCGACACTGAGGTCGCGGCCCTCGACGACCGGCTCGCCCTTGGACCACAGGTTTCCGTCCGGACCCACCACGGTCATCGCCGGGAAATTCGGCTGCAGCGGTTCGTTGAAGGTGATGGTGGCGCGCGCCGGTCCGGCGTCGAGGGTGGCCCCGTCGGCCGGTTCGCTGCCCACAACGGTGGAATGCGCGCTCGCGGTCCCGGCGATCGGTCCGATGATCAGCCAAATCAGGGCGGTGACCAGCGCGAACAGTCGAACCGATCCGGTCGCCCGGCGGCTCACCGCCGACCCCTGACCACAGCGCCGACGCCGGCGCCCAGGGCCAGTGCGGCCAGCGCCAGGCCGATACCACCGAGCCAGCGGGCGGTGGTATCGGTGCTGTCGCTCTCGGCCGGGGCCGCCGCGGACCGGTCGCCGTGCTCATGGCCGGAATCCTCGGAACCGGCCGGGGTGAGAGCGAGGACGGGCGCGGGATGTTCGACCGAATCGTGGTCGCCGGTTTCGTTCCAGCGCACGACCGTTCCGTCGCTGTAGGTCTGTTCGGCCGGGAAGCTGATCGACTCCGATTCGGGCAACGGTCCCAGCGACACCACGAAACGCTGGAATTCACCGGGCCGGATACCGGGAGCACCGGGATTCGCGGTCCAGGTGACCGCGACAACCCGATCCTGGTCGTCGCGGTCGATTTTTGCGGTCCAGCCGGGGACCGGTTCGGTGCGTGCCGTCGCCATCTCCGGCACGGTGATCCGCACGGCGGTGGTGCCGGCGGTCTCGGATTCGGTCGGCACGCTGAAGGTCGCGACAGCCGAACGTCCGGGGGTCGCGCTGGGAGCGGAAACGGAGACATGCGCGGCTGCCGTACCGGCGCCGGCGAGGACGAATCCCGCGGCGGTTACGGCGGTCAGGCCGCGGCGCAGGGTCGGGGAAAACCCGTAGGACATGGGGCGAATACTTTCTCTCCGAAGGAATTGGGTACGTCGGTGGCCACGCGTGCCGGCGGCGCACGTGGACCGGATGCCCCGTTCGGAGGGCGGTATCGCAGGGTTGAGACATTCGTGGCGGCAAGGACCCGGGGTACTCGCGGCACCGGGCGCGCGGCTGCGAGCAGTACCCGCAGCACCGCCGACGCTTCCCGATAGAGCCGCTCGGCCGCGGCGATCAGCAGGGTGCAGAGCAGCACCGCCAGCAGATGGGCGGCGAGCATCGCGGTCGGCAGCGGTCCGGCGATCGACTCGCCGATCGCGGTATCCGCGCCGGTGTGGTGGCCGGTGAGACCGGTCAGGGCCCAGTGCCCGGCGAACTGACCTGTCGCGAGGGGCAGCAGAATCCCGAGTCCGGGGGTGGCGGCCCGGTGCGCGAACCTGCCGCGTATTCCGGCGGCCACGGAACCGGACGCCCACCCGGTGACCAGGGTGACCAGCAGCAACAGCGCGACACCGGTCGACGAGGGATAGCCGCCGCCTGCCGCTCCGTGCGCCGCGACCGCCAGCGCTCCGGTTACCAGGCCCACCACGAGGCCCCGCAGCTGAGCGGGGCCTGGACACAGGTTCGTGGGCATCGGGCGCTTTCCTGGATCTCGGTGCGGCGGGGTTCGCCGGTCGCCGTCCATAGTCGCCGACGGGCCCGGGCGACGTATACCCGGCCCGGGACGATCGTGTTCTTCGCCGTGATCAGGCGACGCCGAGGCGGGCCAGGACGTCCGCCTCGATCTTGGACAGTTCGGTGGCGATCGACGCGTGCACCGAGCGCCGCCGCGCCGCGGGCATCTGATCGGCGGTGCGGACGGCCGAGGTGAGCGCGTCGAGCCGGCTGCGGGCGCTCGCGACGAACTGCTGGGCGTCCTTGTCCTTGCCCGCGTTCCCGTTGGTGATCTTGTCGAGGGCGGCCTCGGTATGGGTGATCCGGGCTTGGAGCCGGCCACCGTGCCCGGCGTACTCGCCGAGCTGATTCACCCCGACCCCGAGCTGTTTCGCCCGGCGCGCGTCCAGTTGGCCGCGCACGTAGGTCGCGCCGCGGTAGGCCAGCGGGGCGAGCACCGGAACCAGCACCCGTGCCACCCCGAGGTACTTCTTCACCTCTCCCGGACTGAACGGGTCCCGCTCGGCGCGAGCGGCCGTTTTCAGGGCGGCTTTCTCCTCGGCCTGCAGGGCGGCGACCTGTGCCTTGGCGACCTTGCGCTGGGAGCGAGCTTCGGTGCGGTGCCGTTTGCGCTCGTTCTTGGCGCCGAGTTTGGCCTCGATCGCGGCCTTGTGCTTGAGAGCCTTGGCCTCGGCCCGCCGACTCGGCCGCCGCTTGCGCTTGGTGAACAACCCCATCGAAGGCCCTCCGTAATGCTGGTTCGCTGCGGCGATACGACGCGGAGAACCGCACCGTCCACCCGTGTCACACGGTTCGCGGACACCTTATCGGTTTCCCGGCCCAACCGGCGAGAGACTCCGCACGCGGCGGGCTCTCGAACCCTGATCGGGTGCTCGATTCGGTGGACTGTCGGGGGCAGGGACCATACTGCTTGCGTGCAACCGGGCAGTATCGACCGCGAAGATCCCGCCGAAGCCGGCGCCGGCGCCGATTCCGATCGGCGTGAATTCCCCGTGCTCACCGGCCGGGTCCCGGCCGCCGAGGGCGACCGGCCGGTCTTCCTGGACGCGCGGGGGCTGATCGGTTGCCGACATCGGCTCGGGCTCGATGCCACCTATCCGGAACAACTGGCCGACGTGCGCGAGGACACCGGCGTACAGCAGCGCCGCGCCGCCGCGCAGGCCCATCGGGACCGGGTCCGGGACACTCTCGTCGCCGCGGATCCGGACAGCTGGGTGATCATCGACCCGGCCCAGTCCGCCCGCGCCCGCGCGGCGGCCACGCTGCGGGCGTGCGCGGCGGGGGCCGCCCGCATCTGGGGCGGGCTGCTCCCGCAGGAACCCGATACCGGCCGCCGCGGCGGCGCCGAAATCCTGCTGCGCGACGAATCCGGTGGCTATATCCCGGTCATCGTGGTCAACCACAAGGTCACCGATCCGCGTAAACCCGAACCGGCCGAATTTCATCCGCTGACCTCGGATCTGCTGCACTGGCATCCCGAACCCGACCGGGCCCGCAAGCTGCGCCAGCAACCGCGGGACCAGCAGCGCCTCGCCCATGTGTATCGGATGCTGCAGCGCAACGGTCTCGCGCCCGCCACCCCGGCCGGTGGCGTGATCGGCTTCCATTTCGACCGGATACTGGTCCACGACCTGACCGCGGTGCTCACCGATTACGACACCCGCTACGCGGATCGGATCGCGGTGGTCCGCGGTGAGGTCGCGACCGTGCCGTCGAAAGTGCCCGAATGCCGCCAGTGCCCCTGGTGGACGCGCGGCACCGCGGGCGGTTGTCAGGGCTGGTTGAACGAGCACCGCGATGTGAGTGTGGTGGCGCCGGGTTCCCGGGCCGACGTGCTGCGCGGGCACGGTGTGCGGACGATCGACGAACTGGCCTCCTGGATGGGGCCGGAACCCGAGGACTGGCAGCACGGGCCGTTCGAGGAGGCGGTGGTCACCGCGCGGGCGTGGCTGGTGGACGCGCCGCTGGTGCGCCGGTTCGAGCGGGTGTGGGTGCGCCGGGCGGATGTCGAAGTGGATGTCGATCTGGAGAGCTACCAGGAGGAAGGCGCCTATCTCTGGGGCACCTTGCTCGACGGGGTGTACCGGCCGTTTGTCACCTGGGATCCGCTGCCCACCGAGGACGAAGGCCGGTCCTTCGTCGAATTCTGGACCTGGTTGATGGGGGTCCGTGACCAAGCAGTGGCCGCCGGTAAAACCTTCGCCGCCTACTGCTATTCACGTTCCGCCGAGGACAAATGGCTGTACGAATCGGCTCGCCGGTTCGCCGGGCGCCCGGGAATCCCTACCGAGGCGCAGATCACGAAGTTCGTCGATTCGGTGCAGTGGGTGGATATGTTCCAGGCCGTCACCGATCAGTTCATCTGCCCGAGCGGTAAAGGACTGAAGAAGATCGCGCCCGTCGCCGGGTTCGCCTGGCGTGATCCGGAGGCCGGCGGCGAGGCGTCGATGAGCTGGTACCGGCGCGCGGTCGGTTACGACGGTGCGCCGGATCTCACCCAGCGCACCCGGTTGTTCGAGTACAACGAGGACGATGTGCGCGCGACCGCGGTGCTCCGCGAATGGATGAATCCGCGCGACCCGGTCGAACACTGTGCGGAACGGGAAGTTCCCACGCTCGGTGATTTCGCACAGGCTCCCGGAACGCCGAGCCCGGCGCAGACGTGATTACGATGTCTGGCGTGACAGAGCACGTCGAACAACTCGAGTTCCAGGCCGAGACCCATCAGCTGCTCGAGCTGATGATCCACTCGGTCTACTCCAACAAAGACACGTTCCTGCGGGAGCTGATCTCGAACGCTTCCGACGCGCTGGACAAACTGCGGCTGGAGTCCTACCAGGACAAGGATCTGCACGTCGATACCGATGATCTCCATATCGAGCTGGAGGTCGACAAGGATCAGCGGATCCTCACCGTCCGGGACAACGGCGTCGGTATGTCGCGCGCCGAGGTGGTCGATCTGATCGGAACCCTCGCCAAATCCGGAACCGCCGAATTGCGCCGCAAACTGAACGAGGCGAAATCCGACGCCGCCGCCGAGGAGCTGATCGGCCAGTTCGGAATCGGTTTCTACTCGACGTTCATGGTGGCCGACAAGGTCGTGCTGACCACCCGCCGGGCGGGGGAGACCACAGCCACGCGCTGGGAGTCGGCGGCCGGGTCGGGGACCTACACCATCGAAACCCTCGACGAGGCCCCGCAGGGCAGCGCGGTCACCCTGCACCTGAAACCGGCCGACGCCGAGGACCATCTCTTCGACTACACGCAGGAGCACAAGCTCCGCGAGATCGTGAAGAAGTACTCCGATTTCATCGCCTGGCCGATCCGGATGCAGGTCGAGCGCACGGTGACCGAGGGTGAGGGCGAGGAGAAGCAGGAGAAAACCGTCCTCGAGGAGCAGACCCTCAACTCCATGAAGGCCCTCTGGACCCGCCCCAAGGGCGAGGTGTCCGAGGAGGAGTACCACGAGTTCTACAAGCACGTCAGCCACGCGTGGGACGAACCGCTGGAGACCATCGCGCTCAAGGCCGAGGGCACATTCGAATATCAGGCGCTGCTGTTCCTGCCCTCGCAGGCGCCGTTCGACCTGTTCACCCGCGAGCACAAGCGCGGCGTACAGCTCTATGTGAAGCGCGTGTTCATCATGGACAACTGCGAAGAGTTGATGCCGGAGTACCTGCGCTTCGTCAAGGGCGTGGTGGACGCCCAGGATCTGTCGCTGAACGTTTCCCGGGAGATCCTGCAGCAGGACCGGCAGATCCAGATGATCCGCAAGCGGCTGGTCAAAAAGATCCTGAGCACGGTCAAGGATCTGCAGAGTGCCGAGGACCAGGCGAAATACCGTACGTTCTGGCAGGAATTCGGCCGGGTCCTGAAGGAGGGCCTGCTCTCCGACTTCGACAACCAGAAGACCCTGTTGGAGGTGTCCTCCTTCGCCTCCACCCACTCCGACACCGAGGCGACCACGCTCGCGGAGTACGTGGAGCGGATGCCCGAGGGCCAGGACGGCATCTACTACATGACCGGGGAATCCCGGGATCAGGTCGAGCGGTCGCCGCATCTGGAGGCCTTCCGCGCCAAGGGCCGCGAGGTGCTGATCCTCACCGACCCGGTCGACGAGATGTGGGTCGGCTCGGTCACGGAATTCGACGGTAAACCGTTCCAGTCGATCGCCAAGGGCGAGGTCGATCTGGAGACCGAGGAGGAGAAGAAGGAATCCGAGGCCCTGCGCGAACAGCAGGACAAGGATTTCGCCGAGGTGCTGACCTGGCTGGGTAAAACGCTGGAGGACAGCGTCAAAGAGGTCCGGCTCAGCTCCCGGCTGACCAGCTCGCCGGTCTGCCTGGTGGGTGATGTCTTCGATATGACCCCGATGCTGGAACGGATGTATCGGGCGTCGGGTCAGGAACTGCCGCAGTTCAAGCGGATTTTGGAACTCAACCCCACCCATCCGCTGGTGACCGGGCTGCGCGATGCCTACGACGCCCGCAAGGACGACGCCGATGAGGGGAAGGTCCCCGAGCTCATCGAGACCGCCGAACTCCTGTACGGCACGGCTGTGCTGGCCGAAGGCGGGGAACTGAAGGATCCGGCCAAATTCGCGCAGATCCTTGCCGACCGGCTGACGCGTACGCTCTGACCGGAAGGAGGCCGCGGCGTGCCCGCGGCCTCCTCCCGAATTCCCCGGGGGCACCCATGGGATGAGGTGGCCGAAGAAGTACGCGGCTTTCCCGATTTTTGCTGCTGCGGCCATCGCATACCGGAGGTCGGGCACACCGGCAACGGTTCTGTTCGGCCGGGGCGCAGCATGGGCTCACCGGCACATCATCCGAAACCTTTTGGGCGCACAGGTTTTCGTGAGGACTTCGACCTGCGGTTTGTAATTCGTCAAGGGGTGCGGGCGATGGATTATCCGGGACACGCGAATCGTGTTCCGGATAGGAGCTCGATCATGTCGACTACCACTGTGGCGCGCCGTGGATTGCGCTACACCTCGCTTCGGATCGCGCTGCTCGGCGCGCTGTTCGCTGCCCCCGCCCTGGCAGTGGCACCGGCTTCGGCGGAACCAGGGATCGGTCCGATCACGACGCACCTCGCCCCCGTCTCCGATGACTATGACTCCGCCGGCTACGACCGGTGGGGGTATGACCGCGAAGGTTATGACCGATTCGGTCGCGATAACCGCGGTTACGACAAAGAAGGTTTCGACCGGTGGGGTTATGACCGTGACGGCTATGATCGCGACGGCTTTGACACGTGGGGCTACGACGAGGACGGTTACGACGAGGACGGTTACGACCGGTGGGACGCCACGCGCGACGGATGCCGTATCGACGGCAACGATGAGAAGTGGGCAATCCGCCGGATCTGCGATGCCTGGCGGGCACGCGTGGCGGCTGCCGGCCCCTTCGCCGATCGAACCGGCCTCCTGTAGTAGGCGCACCTGGAAGGCGAACGCTCGCCGCCCGCTTTCCGGTCGGGATGGTGCCGCCCCGGGCAAGACCTCCGACCTATCCGAACACGTATACAGGACCGCGGATTCGGCCGACGAGAAACTGAAGGGTCCGGCGAGGTGCCCACTACCGGAGGCGGCTGTGCCGCAGTCGGTTCCGCTCCGGCTCGGGGTGTAGCCGGCTGACCCTCCGCGCGGTCTGTGACGCCTGGCGGACGAAGATCCGGGAGCAGCGGATAGCTGCACACCCATTGTTGTACACGAAGGCCCGCCGTCCGTTACCGGGCGGCGGGCGTTGCAGTCGTATTGCGAGCCGGAGTTACCGCGGTGCCATACGCAGGGCGCCGTCCATGCGGATGGTCTCGCCGTTCAGGTAGTCGTGCTCGACGATGTACTGCGAGAGCTGCGCGTACTCGTCCGGCCGGCCCAGCCGGGACGGGAACGGGACACCGGCCTCGAGGCCCTGGCGGTATTCCTCGGTGACACCGGCGAGCATCGGGGTGTCGATGATGCCGGGGGCGATGGTGTTCACACGGATGCCGAACTGCGCCAGATCGCGTGCGGCCGGAACGGTCATACCGTGCACGCCGCCCTTGGACGCCGAGTACGCGATCTGCCCGATCTGGCCCTCGAACGCGGCGACCGAGGCGGTGTTGATGACGACACCACGCTGGCCGGCTTCGTCGACGGCGTCGGTCTTGGCGATGGCGTCGGCGGCAAGGCGCATCACGTTGAAGGTGCCCAGCAGGTTCACAGTGATCACCGTGCGGAACAGTTCCAGGTCGTGCGGGCCGTTCTTGGACAGGATGCGACCGGCCCAGCCGACACCGGCACAGTTGACCACGATACGCAGCGGGGTCCCCGATTCGACCACCTTCGCGACGGCGGCGCCGACCTCTTCGTGGCTGGTGACATCGGCGGCGAGCAGGGTGACCCCGTCGGGGACATTGTCGCCGGCGCGCTCGATCGACTGCGGTACGTCGAGCCCGAAGACGGTGGCGCCCAGATCGGCGAAACGCTTGGCGGTGGCGGCGCCCAGACCGGACGCGCCCCCGGTGACGATGGCGGCGGAACCCGAAATCTCCACGATGGTCCTCTCGTTCGTGACAAGCCAGTTGGCCTAACGTCAATTGCACCCTAACCCGTGGGTGGGGGAGGAGCCGTGGACGGTCCCCTTGCGCCGCCCGACCATCTGATGCTAGTACTGCCCGCCGACTCGCCGACCCTCGATCTCGTCCTCATCTATCGAGGTCACGGCGATTTCTCGGGCCATTCGGCGGGTGCGCAGCCACCACATCGCCCCGGCCGCCCCGGCAGGGGCCAGTAGTGCGATACCGATGGCCGGTACCAAGCCCATCGACGGTGCTGCGGTGTTCACCGCGGTCAGTGCGCCGATGAACAAGAACAACAGTCCCGACCCGAATCCGATGGCTCGTTCCGGTAGATGCTTGCCCAGCAGGATGCCCGCGGCGATGGCCAGGGCATCCGCTGCCACCATGCCGATGGTGGATCCCAGCCAGACCGCCGCCCAGTTGTTGTCGGTGGCCAGCGCGGCGGTGGCGAACATGGTGCGATCGCCGAGCTCGGCCAGCAGGAAGGCCGAGAGAACAACGAAGAAAGGCGCCGCGGTGGCCAACCTGGACGCTGCCGGTTCTTCCTCGTCGTCATCGCCGGCGAGTTCGCGTAGCGTCCACACGCCGACGGCGAGGAAGGTGACCGCCGCGATCCAGGCGATGGCCGTCGTGGGCAGCGCGGAACCCAGGAAATGTCCGATCGCGACCGAGAGGACGTGGACGGTGGCGGTGGCCACGGTGATACCGCCGAGAACCACCCACCAGCGATAACGCAGGGCAAAGGTCAACGCCATGAGCTGGGACTTGTCGCCCAGTTCGGCAAGGAAAACGATGCCGATGGCGAGTCCGATGGTGGCGATCATCCGAGGGGCTCCCGATCCTCCGGTTCGCCGGCCGGAAACGGGTTCACCTCCGGCCGACAACGAGATTGCTGTCCGGCCGAAGGTCTCGCCCACCGGTGGATACCGGTTCACGCGACCGGACCCACCGCCGAAGCGGTGAGGTCAGTATGTCGACCGCGTGATTGGGGGCTACTCCCCTTCGCTGTCGGCAACTCTATCGCACTCGGGCCGGTGTCGCAATCAAGCCATCGCGAAAAGTGGCTTCTGACAATAAGTTTGGCTAAGGTAGCGGCATAGTTAGGGGGCCCTGATAACCGTTGTCCGGTCGGCCGGAACGGTTTTGTGGCATCACTCCAGCAAACAGATCGCGAGCCCTGAACGGAAGCAGGGCCCTCGACGGTTGCGCCTGGGCGAGGCCGAAATCTCCTTGTGAGTAGTGCGAAGTGCTTCCGGCCGCTGAACGGCCGGATTACCGGAGAACCGTGAGCCGTGAGACCGGACGAAAGCCTGATGGGCCCGGTTGATCGGTACACTACCGAGCAACGAGAGGATCACGTCAGATGTCGATCGAGAACCGCTTGGCTGTCCTGGAAGCCCAGGTCGTGCAGTTGATCAACGAGCGAGAGCAGGAACCGGAATCGGTCCGGATTCTGCGAGCCCGGACCAACAGCAATCACAGCGCGGTCATGGGGGAGCTCGGCAGTCTGCATGCTGATATCCAGGATCTTCAGGCCGGGCAGACACGCCTCGAAGCCGGACAGGCCCGACTCGAGACCGGACAGACGGAGCTGCGTGCCGACGTCCAGGATCTGCGTGCCGGGCAGGAGCGGCTCGAATCGGGCCAGCAGGCCGTCATGAACACGCTCGCAGAGATCATGTCGAAACTGAAGTAACCAGCGGGTCGGCCGCGTCCGGTGTGCGGGCGGGTGATTGCGACATTCGATGTGAGCCCGGTCTTCCGGCCTGGCTCGACGCCCCCGCTCAGGCGGCCAGCAACATGGCGAGTACGGCGGTATCGGGATCGCTGATCGGATCCAACCCGACCCTGCTGACCAGGGAAGTGACCGTCCCGTCTGCCTCCGCCTCGGCCCAGGCCGCCCGGTGCTCCAACCCGAGGTGCGGCAGACCCGGCAGGAGTACGCATCCGGACGCCGCGCCCGTGCACTCCGGTAGTGAGGGGTTGGTTTCCGCCGGGGGATGCAGCATGAACAGGGCCGGTGGGATGTGTTCGGCGAAGCGGCCGGGCTGCACGCCCTCCTCGCCGAGCACCGGCCCCTCCGAGATCACCAGGCCCACCGTATCCGGCTCCGGATCTTCGGGCAGTTCCTCGCGTACCCCGAAAATCGTCGACGTGGTGAGAAGGCCGGGCATCGATGCCACGCGGACCGCGAGCACCAGCAACTGCGACCATTCCTTGGTCGTATCCGGCCAGCGGCCGGAGATCACGAAGCCGCGCAGGGTCCCGCCTGCGTGGAACGGCGTGACGCCGATCGGACTGTTCCCACGCATGATGCCTCCCGTGCGGATCCCGGGGGCGGCGTTGCCCGTCCCTATCCATCGGGCATGAGACTCGCTCATGCCGCGAATTGTCTGAAAGATGAGGATCGCGCAGAAGTTGTCTGGCACACAAGTACCAGAGAGTGCCAGCTCGGGTACCCGGGATACCGAAAAACCCGCGGACCTCTGGTCCGCGGGCTCGGTGCGAGCGCCGCCCGAAGGCCGGCGATCAGCCGAAGACCAGGCCCTTGGCCTGGCTGGTGGCCCGGGCGAAACGCTCCTGGACGTCGGCCCAGTTGACCACGTTCCAGAAGGCCTTCACATAGTCGGCCTTGACGTTCTTGTACTGCAGGTAGAAGGCGTGCTCCCACATATCGACCTGCAGCAGCGGGATGATGCCCAGCGGGACATTGGCCTGCTGGTCGTAGAGCTGGAAGGTCAGCAGCTTCTGGCCGAGGGTGTCGTAGCCGAGCACCGCCCAGCCCGAGCCCTGCAGGCCGTTCGCCGCGGCGGTGAACTGCGCGCGGAACTTGTCGAACGAGCCGAACTGGTCGTCGATGGCGGCGGCCAGCTCACCGGTCGGCTTGTCGCCGCCGTTGGGGGAGAGGTTCTTCCACCAGATGGAGTGGTTGACGTGACCGCCGAGGTGGAAAGCGAGGTTCTTCTCGTTCAAGAAGATGGCGCCGTGATCACCGGCTTCGCGTGCGGCTTCGAGCTTCTCCAGCGCGGTGTTCACACCGGCCACGTAGGTCGCGTGGTGTTTCGAGTGGTGAATCTCGTTGATCTGCCCGGAGATATGCGGCTCCAGGGCGCCGTAGTCGTAATCCAGATCTGGCAGCGTGTACTCAGCCACGATGTCCCTTCCTTGTCGGGTCGAGTGCGTCCTGTACGGGATGCTCCCGACCATTCGTACACCCGATCGGTCCAACTCGCCCCGACACCCCACCATTCCACATCGGCCCGGACTCGACCATTTTTGTTCCGGCCCCGTTACCTTCCAGCCGGGAGCACACCGAGCCCGGCCTGGGCATTCCGATCCATTGATATACGGGCACGGAAAAAAATCCGGTGGATCTGGAGACAGATCCACCGCGGGTGTTCAGAGAGGAGGCGCGATCCCCGGATGGGAAGCTCGGGGATCGCCCTTGTCGTGGGCTGCCCACCAGCGCTGCGACCCGGACACCAGGTCGGGCAACGGAATCGGATTCCCGTCCGCACGCCGCGCGGTGACGGAATCGAACCACACCCGGATATCGAGCTCGCGCGGGTCGATTCCCTCCTCCTGGGAGAACTCCAGGACGTGCCGGGCGATCCGCGTATCGATGGTGGTGTCGAAGCTGAGTAGTTCGCTCCACAGCGTCCAGCAACTGTCGTCGAGGTCGACGAACTCCCAGCCGTGCAGCCGGCTACCGCCGAAACTGGCTACCGCGGCGCTGAGTCCCGATAGTTCGAGCGGCAGGATCCGCGGCTCCAGATCATCCCATCGATGCATCCGCAACGATGCGGCAATTCGTGTGACTCCATGAAAGATGAGCTGCACCCGCTCCGCATGCGTGCCCGCAGCGGCGTCCTGGGCCGATATGCCGGTTATTTGCTCCGGCAGACTCAGCACCTCGAGGTCCAACTCCAGCCGTTTTGCCTCGGAATCCACTGTCAACCCGAGGCACCCGGCCTCCGACAGCGCCTTGTCGAGGCCGGCTTTGTCCAATCCGTCGAGTAACCCCCTGGTCGATGTCATGGCGCCAGATTACCGATGGCACCACGGGGATCTGGGGATTTTGCGGTTTTCTGGTTCCGGTGGAACCGATTCGCGGCGGGTGGCGTCCAAGTGGTTATCGGGTTGCGACGGGGCGCGGCCCGGTTCGGTGGCCGGACGGCCGCTCCGGGATTTTTGGAGGGGAGTACCGGATCGGCCGTTCGGGTCCACCGTTACCGCAGGTCAAACCGTTCATGCGGGGCTCCCGGGATAATGGTGCGCTGAATGATAGCTGATCCCATCGGATCTTGTTGTGGATTATGCGTATAACTCATTAGTCCGGAAAATTGTCCGGTACTCGCGGTCACCGGATATCGAGTGGAACCCGATTCGGCGAATCTCCGGCATCGCCCGGCGTGTCGGCTCGTCCGGCACCGCCGGGCACCGTTCGCTCGCGCCGGCCGACCGTCCGGCCGCCGGCTCGGCCCGGACCCGGCGGCGGCATCGGCGGTTATGGCAGGATCAAGGACGTGACGAGCTTCGGAGTCCCGTCGGTACCGGTCGAGGCCGTACCGGCCGAATTCGACCAGCCGCCCGGGCAGGCGGCCGCCGCCGTCCTGCTCGATGTGCGCGAGGACGACGAGTGGCAGCTCGGCCATGCGCCCGGTGCCGTGCATATTCCGCTGTCCGATGTCCCTGCGCGCTACGGCGAACTGGACCCCGACGCCCAGCTGTACGTCATCTGCCGCCAGGGCGGGCGCTCGCTGGAAGCCGTCAAGTATCTCGCGAACATGGGCTACGAAGCGGTCAATGTGGTAGGCGGGATGGTGGCATGGCAACAGCTCGGCCGTCCGCTGACCGGTGAGGTTGCCGAGCCCGCGAAGATCTACTGACGAAGAGCGAGGTGCGCGGTGAGTACGGTGGTGCAGCCTTGTGCCCGCTGCGGTACACGCTGGGCGGTGCAAGGCCCGCCGATGCACTGGTGTCCGCGTTGCCGGGGTGTCCTGCTGTCCCCGGGGCCCATCGACGCTCCGCCGCAGCATCGTAATTATCGCTGGGTTGCCCGCCGGCCCGGCCGGCTCGATCGCTCCGCGCGTACCGCGGGCACCGGGCGCGCGCCCCTCGCGACCCCCCGCTACACCGAGATACCGCGCTGGGGCCTCCAGGATCGCCCGGTCACTGCCGCCGGCGATCGCGACCGGCCACGTCCGCTGAGCGCCCTCACGCGCTGGGTGTACACCGCCCTGCTGGCGACCGCGGTGCTCTTCGGCATCGCCGCCCTGGCCGAACTCGGCCGATACTTGTTATTGCTGCGCAACCGCACCCGGCTGATCGAACCTCCCCTGCTGTGGTTCTCCGACGCGCTGGTGAACACCGCCGCGCTGTTCGCGCTGATCATGGCTCTGGTTTCCGCGGCGGCGGCGCTCGGCTGGCTGATCGAGGTGCGCCGCGCGGCCTTCGCCGCCGACGGTCGCCAGGACCCGCGTTCGCCGCGCCTGCTGGCGCTCGGCTGCCTGATTCCGGTGGTGAACCTGGTCTGGCCCGGTGTGTTCCTGTCGGAGGTGGTGCCCGGGCACGGTGATCCGCGACCGCTGCGGGCGGTCCGGATCTGGTGGGTGGTCTGGGTACTCGGCGGTCTGCTGAGCATGGCCGCACTGTTCTGGCGGACCGCTGATTCACTGCAGGCCAAGGCGGACGGCGTGCTGCTCACCGCGATCGCCGATATCGCGGCGGCCGCTGTTGCGGTGCTGACCCTCTGGGTTGTGCGCACCGTGGAGGGACGCGATCTGCGCGGCCGGCACCGGCTGGCCCATCGCTGGGTCGTGGCCGTCGATCCGGCGAAACCGCTGATCGAACCGGTACACCCGGGTCCGGCCGCTACGGTGAGCACGGCGCCGGATGCTGCAGCAGCAGATTCCCGCGACGGCGCCCGCCGAGCAGCACAGGAGGTTGTCGCCCAGTGAGCGAGCACAGCGACCCGTCGGTCCAGGGCCCGCGCGCGCCGTTCGTGGTCGCGCATCGAGGCGCGTCGGGGGCTCGTCCCGAACACACCCTGGCAGCCTATGAACTGGCGCTGGAAGAAGGTGCCGACGGGGTGGAATGCGATGTCCGGCTCACTCGGGACGGCCATCTGGTCTGCGTGCACGATCGCACAGTGGACCGCACCTCGAGTGGTTCCGGGCTGGTCAGCGAACTGACGCTGGCGGAGTTGAAGGAGCTCGACTTCGGTGACGGATCGCCGGCCGGAGTGCTGACCCTCAGCGAACTGATCGGTCTGGTGCTGGACTGGCGCAGCCGCCCGACGAAATTGTTCATCGAAACCAAGCACCCGGTCCGCTACGGCTCGCTGGTGGAGAACAAGGTGCTGGCCGAACTACAGCGCTTCGGCATCGCCACACCAGCGTCCGCGGCGCATTCCCGCGCGGTGGTGATGTCGTTCGCGGCCACCGCGGTATGGCGAATCCGCCGCGCGGCGCCGCTGCTCCCGACGGTGCTGCTCGGTGAATCCTCCCGCTATCTGGGTGGTAGTGCGGCGACGACCGTGGGCGCGACCGCGGTCGGACCGTCGGTGAAAACCCTGCGCGATCACCCGGATCTGGTGGACAAAGCCGCCGCGGCGGGCCGGGCCACCTACTGCTGGACGGTCGACGAACCCGACGATATCGCGTTGTGCGCAGATCTCGGCGTGAGCTGGGTGGCGACGAACCATCCGGGGCGGGCGAAAGCCGTTCTGGCCAACCGCTGACCCGCGTGAGCGAGCTGCGCCGCAATGGATACCGGTAGCCTGCGGCCGATCGGCCGGTATGCCGTGTAATTTGACCAGCCGTGGGTAAGAGCAAACGCAATAGTCCGAAACCCGGCGGCAACCGGGCCCAGCGTCTGGCCGAGCGGCGGGCGGCGTTGCAGGAGGCCGAACAGACCGTCGCCAGGCCTTTTCAGGGCCTGGCCGCCGAATGCGATCTCGTCGCCCTCCGGGAATTCGTGCCCTCGGCGACCGCCGAACTGACGTTGACGCCCGAAATCGCCGCGGAGCGCACGGTGGTCCTCGCGACGGTCCTGCCGGGCGCGGTGGCTGCCCTGGTCCGCGCCGGTGACACTCCGACCGGATACGTGGGCGTGCAGGTGCAGGCGCCGACCGCGGACCCGGCCGCCGATATCGCGGCGTCGGTGCTGTGGTCGCAATCCGCCGAACCCGGCGATTCGCTCGCCGTGGCCCACGCCGCGCCGGGTGGGCCCGCACTGTCGGATGTGATCGTGGCCGATGCGCCGCTGGAACTCGTGGTGCATCAGGATTTCGATTGGTGGGTGCCGGCGGGAGTCGAGCCCGACCCCCAAGTCGCCGCAACCATCGAGCAGGCCAAAGAGGCGATCATGCCGTCGGACCGGCTGGATCTGGGTCCCGAGGCGATCGGCGCCCCCTGGTGGGTGGATGCGGGCGAGAAGGCCCATTTGCGCTGGGTGCGGCCGGAATCCGAGGACGATCTGATGCTGGCGCTGGCCCGGCTACACGCCGCCGGCGGTCTGCATCTCGGTGAGGGTTCGCGGTTCGCGGGTTCGTTCCGCACACACGGCCTGCTGGTGCCTGTTTTCGATCTCGACCCGGAACGGCATGTGACCGAATGGCGTACCCCGGCCGCGGAGTTCGGTGACCGTTTGGCCGAGGCGCTGGCGGTGGACAGCCCGCTGACCTCGGAACAGCGACGGTCGCGGGACGGACTGCGGTCGCGCCAGGTGACTCTTCGCTGAATAAAAAGGAGAAATTTCCGAAAAACTCTTCTTTCCGATGCCGATCTCGGCTAGGTTTCAGAGGTCGCCGTTTCTGGAACCCCCCGGCGACACCACGTCAGCCGACACAACGACCCGGCGCCGGCTGACGTGCACGGAGCATCGGCCGCCCGACCTCGGCGCAGTAGGCCGGGACGGCCGATGCTCCCACTCATCACCCGGGAAACAGTCCACAAAACCCCGGCCGAGTTCGCCTCAGATGGCGGATTCTCGGCGCCGGGGCCGGGATGTCACCGATCAGATGTGGCCGCCGGCAACGGACGGCGCACCCGGTGCGTAGGTCGCGTCATCGCTCATCTCGCGGGCGATGAACTCCTCGAGGTCGAACAGATTCGAACCGGCGCGATCCGCGACGGTCAGCAGGGTGGTCATCTTCGCGACTTCCTCCACCTGCTCCTTCAGGAACCACTGCATGAACTGCTCGCCCAGATAGTCGCCCTCTTCGCGAGCGGTGCTCGCCAGCTGAACGATCTGGTCGGTAACGGTCTTCTCCTGATCGAGGGCCAGTGCGATCGGCTCCCGGGCATTCTCGAAATGCGACTTTGCCGCGTCGACGCCGGAAATATCGACACTGATATCCCGATCCAGGAAATACTGGACGATCATCATCGCGTGATTGCGTTCTTCGCGCCCCTGGGCGTAGAAGCGTTTGGCCAGCTGGGGCAGGTCGGCATTGTCGTACCACACGGCGATGGCGATGTACTGGTGCTCGGCATTGAACTCGTGCCGAATTTGATCGTGCAGCAGGCCATGGAATTTGCTGCGCGGGCTCTCCGGATGATTGGACATGCCTTGACATTAACGCCGGAAAGGGTCTATGTCATCCAAGTGCAGCCTTAATGAGGCTAGTATTGCCTTATCCGATTGAGGATAGTATTGCCTTATTTATTTCGGCCCTCACCGGCCATTTTGGGCACGGAGCTGTTGTTTTGCGGCACGACCGTACGCAGCTCGCGCGCCACGAACTCCTCGACGTCGAACAAATTCCCGGCTGAGCGATCCATCACAGCCAGCAGTGTCGACATACCCGCCACATCGTGTTGCTGGCACTCGAGCAGCCAGCTAATGAATTGCTCGCCGAGGAAATCCGCCCATTCCCGGGCGACCTTGGCCAGTTCGGTCACCTGATCGGTCAGGGTCTGCTCCCGGGCGAGCAGGAAAGCGACTGCGGCACGAGGTGATTCGAATGTCTGGCGCACTTCGCCGAGCCCACCGATGGTAACTTCCAGATCCCGGTCGATCAGGTACTGGACTATGCGCAACGCGTGCCCTCGGTGTTGTTCGGACCGGAGATAGCAGTGGGCGCCCAGCTGCGGTAACCGTTGGATATCGAAATACACTGCGGCAGCCAGATACTGCTGGGAAGCGGTGAGGCCGTGCTGGACCTGCGCCCGCAGCAGGGCGATGAACGGCTGGGCCAGGTCGCTGTCGTGCATGCCATCGATTATCGCGCGCCGGCCGCGGGGCGGGAACACCCGGCACGCATCAGCGGCGGGTCAGGCCCGGAGGCGGGGGTGCGATACCTCCGCCGGCGCTGCGGCCTCCTCGGTCAGTATGTGGACCATCGCCGGCCCCGCTCATGCGGAATGGATACAGCATGAGCGAGGCCAGGCATGAGGGTGGTAGTGGTCTACTGGCCGGCGAGATCCGTGGGAACGGGGTCACCGTTGGCGAGGGCCTCGAAGAAACGGGCGGCGTCCGGTTTGGCCCACAGCAGCACATTGCCGCTGTCCGTATCTTCGAACCCGCCCACCGGGACGCTCGTGGCCAGGGTGTCGCCGCGTAGCGCCCAGCCCAGCCGGGCGAGATCCCAGATATGGTCGCCGGAATCCACGGTCAGCGAGCCTGCGGTGTTGCTGGCCATCGACCACAACGCGAACGGGTTGGCCAGGGTGGCCGGGCTGGTCGCCTTTTCCAGCAGCGCCGACAAGAACAGCCGCTGGTTGTTCATCCGGTCGATGTCGGCGAGCGCGGTGGCCCGGCTGCGGACGAAACCCAGTGCCTGCGGGCCGCTCAGTTCCTGGCAGCCGGCGGGCAGGTCGATACCGGCCAGCGGATCGTTGATGGGCTGCGGCACACACACGTCGATACCGCCGAGGCCGTCCACCACGCCCGCGAACCCGGCGAAACCGATCTCCCCGTAATGGTCGATCCGCAGTCCCGTGGCGATCTCCACGGTCTGCGTCAGCAGCTGCGGACCGCCGAACGCGAACGCGGCATTGAGCTTGTCCTGGCCATAGCCGGGGATGCTGACGTAGGAATCGCGCGGCAGGCTGATCAACGTGGTCCGGCCCGACGGCGGGATATGCACCAGGATGATGGTGTCGGTGCGGGCATCCCCGACCTCGCCCCCGGTCGCCAGGCCCTGTGCCTGTTCGTCGGAGAGTCCGGCCCGGCTGTCGGACCCCACCAGCAGCCAATTGGTGCCCGCGGTATTGCCGACCCGGTCCTCGTAGTCGCCGAGCGCGTCGACCCGGGTGAGTGAACCGTCGAGCGTCACCACCGCGTACACCAGAGCAGTCACCAGCACGATGAGAAATACGAGAAACCATCGGCCTACATGTCGTTTCCTGCGGCGCCGCGGCCGTGGTGCCGCGCCGCCGGATGGCCGATCTCCGTGGGAGGGCGGCGGCCGGCGCCGCCCACCACGGTCCGGTGCGGGGCGCTGAGGGGGCGCGTACTCGGATTCCCGATACGGCACCGGCCGCTGGGTGGGCGCGTGGGTGGGGGGAGCCGGTTTGGGCCCGCGTCCGGGACCCGGCTGCCGGGTCGGGGGAGTGCGCCGGCCCTCGGGGGTCTGCGACCACGCGAGCGGCGGCTCGTAACGTCCGGTGGGCCGGGCGCCGGGCGGGGGCCCGCCGCCGCGGCGGATCACCTGCGGTGATTCGGCGGGTGGCCGGCCACCGGGCGGTGGGGGCGGTACGGGCCTGCGCGGGGCTCCTCGTCCGGGTGTCCCGTTGTGCGGCGGCACCCGGCGGATCCTTGGGTCGTCGCCGTTCATCATCATCAGACTGTACTTACCGATCGGCGCCGTATTTGTTAGCGCGGGTTTCCGTGCCGCTCCGCCGCAGGTAGTGGTGTCGATCGGGCTGGACGTGGCCGATCAGGGCAGCCACGACACCCGACCGCGCAGCAGCCCGTATCCGATATACGCCACGATATCGATCACCGCATGCGCGAGCACCAGCGGCCACAGCCGTCCCGTGCGCTGCCAGTACCGCCCGAAGATCACACCCATCACAATGTTGCCGACGCCACCGCCGAGACCCTGATAGAGGTGATAGCTGCCGCGCAGGAGTGCCGAAGCCGCCAGCGCCGAATTATCCGACCACCCCAGAGCTCGTAGCCGGGTCAGCAGATACGCCACCACCACGATCTCCTCGGCCCCGGAATTGGCGCAGGCGGAAAGCACGAGGGCAGGCATCCGCCACCAGTGGTCCGCCAGCGCGTCGGGCACGATGGTCACGTTGATTCCCAGGCCCTGCGCGATGAGGTAGAGGCCCAGACCCGGCAGCCCGATCACCGCGGCCAGTATCAGCCCGTGCAGTACATCGGGCCGGAACCGGATACGAGCCAGCCCGATGGCCCGCGGTGCGATCCCACTGCGCCACAGCAGATACAACGCGAGCCCGGCCCACGCCACCAGCCGGGTCACGCTGAGTACCTGGAACAGCAGGTCGAGGAGCGACTGGCTGGTACGGGAGGTGTTCAACGCCACGGTCTGCTCGCCCACCCCGCCCGGCGCCAGCGCACTCTCCAGCAGCGACAGGGCGGCATTGAGACCGCTGAGACCGAAGGTGACGCCCAGGACGACGAGGATCTCGAGCCGGATCGCCCGCTGCTCCCGCATCCGGTCGCCAACCGACCAACCGCTTTCGCTCATACCGTGAACATATTGGTGCCCCGGTTCTCGGGAGTCGCAAGGTGGGCTTGCTCGCGAGGGGATGGAGGTGAGTCCGCGAAGACTCGCGCTGCGTTTCGGCGGGCCGGCGCTTACGAGGTTCCGGCCAGTGGGCGCGGCTTGAAGCTTCAGGCCTCGTAAGCTCGGCGCCGCCGCTGGGCATGGTCCGATCGGGCTCTCGAGACCTCGAAGGGCCGCGCCGGGGCTGCCGACACCGCCGGGCGCGTTGGATCGGATGCTGGTCGCGCTAGATCGAGCGCAGTCCGTTCAAGAAAGGGCAGCCCGCGAGGGTGCGGACTGCGCGGCCCAGCGCCTCGACGTCTTCGGCGGGGGTGGCGAACGGTAGGCGGAAATCGTGATCGCCGTCGATTCCCTCGATGCGCAGGGTGAGCCCGTAGCGGTCGATGGCCAGCGGATGGATCCGTCCGTGCCGCAGTTCGGCCGGTAGATGCCTGGCCAGTTGCGCCACTACATCGGCGTGATCGGCGTCCAGGTGCTGCAGCCAGGCCGATTCCATGGTGCAGAAGGGGTCGGGGGCGGCGAGCCGGAGGTCGTCGACACAGACCGACTCCGCACCGGCGGAATCCGCCACCACCGCCGAGTTCAACACCAGCCGCAGCAGGGTGGTGGTGTGGCCGATATCGAGCAGGCCGGGGTGCGGATGGTCCTCGGCGACGGCGGTGACCAGGGTGCGCTGGGCACGGGCCGGTACCGCGCGGACCCAGCCGCGCAGCCACACCAGGGCCCGGACCGGTTCGCGGAGCGGCAGTGGTGCGTGATCGGTGAGTTCGAGGACGGCGGGCGCTCCCGCGATCTGCTCCTGGGCCGCGTTCACCGCGGCGCTCTCGTTCGGCACCGCGATCACGACGTCGCCGCATTGGCGCAGATAGTGCACGGTCACCGGGGTCGGGTCGGCGCCCGGTAGCGCGAGTACGGCCTCTTCGGCGTGTGCGCAAGCGCTGCGGACACGTTCGGCGGTGGACGGGGCGGGGGCGGTCGGCGCCATCGGTACCTCCAGTGCGGGCGTACCCGACTTCACGGTCAGTAATTTAGGTTAACCTAAGCTAAGTTAATCTCCGGTGCAGCGCAAGAGGATCGGTTCCGGCGCAGGTCCACGCCGCGCAGAATCCGATCACCGGCAGGCCGGGCGCCTGAACCCCACGAATTCGGCCGTGCTTACGATCGAGGGATGGTCGCGGGTGAGTCTGAACCGGTACTGGTCGCACTGACCGTCCCGAAACGGGTGGTCGAACGCGGGCTGGTCGACGGCCTGGTAGTCCCGACGGGACGATTCGCCGGACAGCATGTGGTGGACCTGACCTTGCCTGACGATCCTCTCGCCGATTTCCTGGCCGAAGCCGCCCACAGCCCGGGTGGTTTCGCGGCCCGCGCCGATAGCGTTCCGCGTGCCTTGTCCATCCTCGCGGCCACTGCCGCGGCACTGTGCGGTGAAGATATCCGCCGGGCGCTGAGCAACCCGGACATCGCGTTTCTGACCGGCCTTTCCAGCGGAGCCGTCGACGCTGTCCGGGAGATGCTGCTCGGTATCGAGTCCGATGCGCCGACGGACTTGGAGCGCGCGCTGCGTACGGCACTGGACCGCGGCAACGTCGACGGCTGACCTCCCGAGCTGCCCATGGTCCGGTGGGGACAGGTGCGGCGGCGGCACCCGCGGAGAGTCCCGCGGGCCCGGGATCGGGTCATCGATACCGGCGGCGCGGCAACGGCCCGCACCAGTAGGCTCGTGGACGTGCCGCGTATCGCCTATTTCGGTCCGTCCGGAACCTTCACCGAGATGGCCCTCGCCGAGTTCGAGAGTTCGGGGTCCTTCGACGGACCGGTCGAGCGGGTCGCCGCCCCCAGTCAGGCCGCCGCCCTGGACCTGGTACGGGCCGGTGAGGTGTCGGCGGCGGTGGTGCCGATCGAGAGTTCGGTGGAAGGCTCGATCTCGGCCACCCTGGATTCGCTGGCCATCGGGCGGCGGTTGCAGATCATCGCCGAAACCGAATTGGAAGTGACCTTCACCATCCTGGCGCGGCCGGGTACCGCCATGGCGACTGTGCGCAGCCTGGCCGCCTACCCGGTGGCGCTCGCGCAGGTCCGGAACTGGGTAGCCGACACCTGGCCCGATATCTCGATCCACACCTCGAATTCCAATTCCGCGGCCGCGGAGGACGTCCGCGACGGGCTCGCGGACGCCGCGGTGTCGACCACCCTGGCGGGGGAGCGGCTCGGCCTGTCGGTCCTGGCCGGCGGAGTCGCCGATCATGACCGGGCTGTCACCCGGTTCGTGCTGGTCACCGTGCCCCGGGTGGCGCCCGCGCCCACCGGGGCCGACCGCACCTCGATCGTGATCGAGGAACTGCCGAACCTGCCCGGTTCGCTCATGCGTGCGTTCGCCGAATTCTCGACCCGCGGAATCGATCTGACCCGTATCGAGTCCCGGCCCACCCGAACCGGGATGGGCACCTATCGTTTCTATCTCGACTGTGTCGGCCATATCGAAGATGCCGCGGTGGCGGAGGCATTGAAGGCGCTGCACCGGACAGCGCATATTCGTTTCCTCGGCTCCTGGCCCGCCACCTCGACGACCGGCACCCCGCCGCCGTCGGATGAGGACGCGGCGATCTGGCTGACTCAGCTACGCAAGGGGGTGACCGACCTATGACTGCAAAACTCATACTGGTCCGGCACGGTGAAACCGAGGGCAATGTCGCCAAGATCCTCGACACCAAACTGCCCGGTCTGCCGCTGACCGAACGGGGCGCCGCACAGGCGAAATCCTTCGGGGAGAGCCTGGCCACTCCGCCGCGGGCCCTGTTCCATTCGCACGCGTTGCGGGCTCGTCAGACGGCCGGCTATATCGAGGCCGCCACCGGAGTGCGCGCGACCGCGCACGACGGCGTGCACGAGGTGCAGCTGGGCGACTTGGACGGATTGAGCAGCGCGGCGGCGCACGACCAGTTCCAGGCGGTCTACCGGCTCTGGCACGAGGGTCTGCTGACCGAACGGGTCCCGGGCGGGGAATCGGGGCGTGATGTCCTGGACCGGTTCCTGCCTGCGATCGCCGACCTGCGGGCCGAGTACCTGGACGGCGCCGGCGACGTACTGCTGGTGACCCACGGCGCCGCAATGCGTTTGGTGGGTCGCGAACTGGCCGGGGTGGCACCACCGTTCACCACCAACAACCACCTGGACAACACCGAGACGATCGAACTGGTCGCGCTGCCCGGCGGCGGCTGGGAGTGCGTCCGCTGGGGCCGGTTCACGCCACCGTTCGGTGGTAAGGCCGAATCCGGCGCCGACGATCCCATGGGATGATCGCCGGCGGTACCGGATCAGGCCAGGGCCGGGTTCCTCGGGAACTCCGACCGTTCGGGTAGCGAATTGATCAGGTCCTGCAGCGCAATACGCAACCGGGCATCGGTGCCGCTGCTGAACGAGGTCCATTTCGTCCCGTCGTCCGCCAGGCTGGCCGTGGCGATGAAGCGGCCCGCCCGGGTGTTGTACACGGCGATATGGTTGTCGGCGACATCGCGACTGGCGTCCCCATAGACGACACCGACGATTTCCGCGTGGGACTCGCAGTGCGCCATGGCCGAAGCGATGGCCTGAGCATCCCGCGCGGGATTGCCGACCTTTGCCAGCCGGGCGGCCGTGGCCGCCGGATCCCCGATGTCGTCGAAGATCGGCACCAGATGCTCGGTCGGCGCGTTCATACCGGTCAGCTCCAAGGCCTGGGCCGAACCGAGTGCCGCGATGACCGGGCCCGGGAGATCCTCGGTCGCCTCGTCGATGACGAAGGACTCCGGCCCGCGAAGGGCGACGGTCACCAGATCATCGCCCTTCGACAAGCACATCCGATTCACCTGACCGCCGACGATGAGCCGTAGCGCCACCACCCAGTGCGGCCGGTACAGCCCACGCAGCCGGTCGGCGAGGTCCGGATGGATACGCCCGCCGTCCAGCAGATCACGGTCGACGAGCAACTGCTCGGCGGCGTCCATCGCCTTGTCGTGGTCGACCTGGTTGTCGTAACGCCCCCTCGCGTCGAGTACGACGGGGACCTCGTCGATCTCCAGTTTCTCCAGGAGATACTGCATTTCGTCGAGCGATAAGGTCACCGCCGCGAGCATCGACGGCCCGCGCCCCGCACCCAGCACCGTCACTTGTCCGACCGTGGGGGTTCGGCGCCGATCACGCCGTCCGCGATGTAGCGACCGTCGGTGAAGTGATCACCGCGCAGGTAGTCGGCCGCGTCGTGGTCCTGATCGTCCTCACCGTTCGCGCGCGCATTACCCATCAGCGGGCTCCCGGGGCCGGTAGCCGCAGGGCGAACCGGTGCGGCCTCACCGCGGGTCACCGCAACGGATTCGGTAGCGGGCGCCGCCGCGCCGGCGGCCGGTGCGCCCCAGCCCTCCGGCACCTTGAGACCACCGTTGTTCAGGCCGAGTGTCGAACCGCTGGGCATACCGCCGGCCCGGGTGGTGGCGGCGGCGGTGGACGCGGCCACCGCTCCGGTCACCATGCCGGGAACCATCGGTACCGACGCCGGAGCGGGTGCTGCGGTGGCCGACGCGAGGGCGCTGGCGCCCAGGTTGCCGACGGTGGTGACACCGGTGCTGGCCACCCCGCCGGCGACATTCGCCGCCTGTGTCACGGCGCTCGCGATACCCGGGTTCTGTGCCACCGCGGCACCGGCGGCGGCCAGCATTTTCAGTGGGTCGCCGTTGGCTTCCTTCATGGCATCCTCGGCCGGACCCGGATCGGCGGTACCGGCACCGTTGGCGATCGGCGGCGGGTTGAGGAATTCACCCGGAGTAAGTACGAGGGCCGTGATGGCGGCCTCGTAGGTTTCCATGGTGAGCGCGGCGCGCAGATCCAGCGCCGCCTTGGCCGCTTCCGCGATCTCGGAGCTGCCGTTCAGCACGCCGCCGGTGGTATGGGCCGCCACGCGGGCCGCGTTCACGGCCGCGATCTCGGGCAGGCTCGGCATGGCGATCGAGGCGACGGTGTAGGCGGTGGCCTGGGAAGCGGCCTTGGTCCCCAGCGCCGCGGTCATGGCGCCCTGCTGCTGGGCCCATCCGGTGAACCCGACGAGCCGGGCCAGCGCACCGAGACCGTTCACGCTCTGCATACCGACGCCGAGCTCGCCCATCACCCGGACCACTGTGGCGGTGGCATCCACCCAGGCGCCGGTCATGGCGCCCCATGCGGTCGCCGCCGCGGACATCGGAATGGCGTGCGATCCGGCGTTCAGTGCGATCGAATTCCCCTCGGCGAGTCTGGGCAACCAGAACACCCCGGTGATACCTGCGGTCATGCTTGTTTCTCCCCGTGTGAACTATCGATGAGGTTTCGGCGGTCGCGCCACGCGCGCTCGCGGTCTGCGCCGTCTCGCGGCGCGCTTCCGGTCATTGCGTGCGCTAGGCGACGATCGAGCCGAAAGGCGCGCCGGTGAGGGTCAGTACGCCGGCCGAGGCCGCGTCCTGGACGAGGTACTGGGCGAGCTGGGTGCGCAGGATCGCGGCGGTGTGATGGAGCTCCAGTACGGCCTGCGCGAGCGAGGTCTGGTGCGTGGCGGCGCCTTTGTTCATATGCATCGCACCGTGGATGGAGGCTTCGTCGGCGCCGGACGGCGCCACGTAGGTGGCCGGTACCGTGAGCGCGGCGACTCCGGCCAAACGGTCGGCAAGCAGGTCCAGTTCGACCGCGGCGGCAAGGATGAGCTCAGGTGTTACGCCGACATTACCGATCATGTCCTCGACTCCTTCTTGTGGCGGCTCTTGGGCGGAACCACGAGAATTCCCCCTACGAGTACATTGGACGCGATACCCCCGCGAACGGTTCCATCGAATCCAGAACTTCTTCCGGTGCGGTCCGGCACCGTGCTTGTGCATCCCCTGCCGGCACGTTGCGTGGACCAGGCTTAGCTTAACCCCATCCCAACTGATGAAGCCGGTCTTCGTCAATCCCGAAATAGTGTGCGATTTCGTGGATCACGGTGATCCTGACCTCCTCGACCACTTGATCCTCGTCGTCGCAGACCGCCAGCAGGGCTTCCCGGTAGATCGTGACGGTATCGGGAAGTGAACCGCCGTAATGACTGTCGCGCTCGGTGAGCGCGATTCCGTGGTACAGCCCCAGCAGGTGCGGATCGTCGGAATTGCGCGGTTCGATCAGCACGACCACATTGTCGATGGCGCGGGACAGCTCCGGCGGGATCAGATCGAGCGCATCGCCGACCAGCTCTTCGAAACGAGCCTCGGACATCACGACCGGCATCGGGACGCTCCGGTCAACGCGGCGCGGCCCGCGGTTCCGGCTGCGGGGGCAGCGGTGCCGCGCCGGGCAGCGGTTCCGGGGTGGACCGGCCGGAATTGGGCGGTGGCACCGGTTCCTGGCCGTTGACCAGGAGCTTGCCCCGGGCCGGTCCGACCAGCGGCGCGAAACCCTCTTGGTCTGCGCCTTTTCCGATCATGCAGTTCAATTTCCGGCTACCGGCCAGCCAACTGCGCGCATCGATGAAGTCGAAGAACACCGTCAGTGTCTTGTCGCGCAGCACATGCGGGCCACCGAGGTAGTCGTTGGTGGTCCGGCCGCATTCCTCCTCGAGGAACTGGTCCTGGTCATCCTTGGCCGGCGGACCGCCGGGGAATCGGGCGGACAGGTCCACGACGGAGGCGATCTCGACCGCGTGCTCCTGCGTGCAGTCGATCGGATCGGTGGGCAGGTTCTGGCTGATTCCGAGGCAGACACCCGGCTCGTAGACCTTGGACTGGTCCCCCTCGGCGACGCGGCCCGTGTTCGGCAGCGGGTTACCGCTGAGGCCGGGAACCTGCAGACCGCAGCGCAGCATCCGATCGCCGGAATTGGTCCAGCCGTCGTTGCTCGGATACATCAGCCCGACCGCGTATTTACCGCGTGGATCGAACCTGCCGTTCAGATACCGCTGGGCCGCGGGCACACAGTGCTCCTCGCGGAGCTCGGTGAGCCGCAGCGAATCCGGCCAGACCGCGTCGGGCCCGAACTCGGCGCCGGGGTATTGGCTCAGATCGATGGTGTCGGTGACCTCGAACAAATGCTCCTCGCCGCAATCGAGTTCCACCAGATCGGAGTGGTCCGGTTTGGTCCAGGTCAGGCAATCGCCGGGGGCCACCGAGGCGAACACTTTGTCCGCCTTGGCCACCGCGCCGCCCGGACTGCGCGCCTGTAGGTTGGAGTCGTTGTCGAATCCGCTGATCATGAGGGTGAGCAGCGCCGCGACAATCGCGCCGACTGCCACCGCGAGCAGGCTCCAGCGCAGCCGCGGTGCCGGGATCCGGGTGGGATTGCCCTTGCCGCGCGGGCGCGAACCGGACGCGCCGGCCCGATTCCCCCGGCGCGGGGAACGAACGGCTGTCCGGCCGCGTTCAGGGAGGCCCGGACGACCCCGCTCCGGCGGAGCCGCGGGTTCGTACTCGGAGGTGTCGGCGGATGCCGGACCGGCGGACCGCATCCGCGCGGAATCGGTCTTGCGACCGCGGCCCGGGCGGGCAGTACGCGAGCGCAACGATTGGCGGCCGCGGGGGCCTGGCCGGTTTGCGGGCTCATTTTCGGAGGACATCGCGGTCCATCATGGCAGCGCGGCACCCGAACGTGCCACGAACCCGGCCGATCGGTATGGCGCAATAGTGCGGATACCGCCGCGGCGCCCGGTCGGGGCGATACTCGGTTGAACCGGGAAATCCACGCCCATTACGCTGGTCAGCCATGATCGACCTCCGACTCCTGCGCGATGATCCCGAGCTGGTCCGCGCCTCGCAGCGAGCCCGGGGCGAGGACCCGGCACTCGTCGACGCGCTGCTCACCGCCGATAGCGCGCGCCGGTCCGCGATCGCGACCGCCGACCGGCTGCGCGCCGAACACAAGACCATGGGCAAACAGGTCGGCAAGGCGAGCAAGGAGGAGCGCCCGGCCCTGCTGGCGCAGGCGCAGGAGATGTCGGTCAAGGTCAAGGAGGCCGAGACCGCCCAGCACACCGCCGAGGCGGAACTGCAGGAGGCGCACCGGGCGATCTCGAATGTCGTCCAGGACGGTGCACCGGCGGGCGGCGAGAACGATTTCGTGCTGCTGGAGACCGTCGGCGCCGTGCCCGAGTTCGACTTCACCCCGCGTGACCACCTCGAACTCGGTGAATCGCTGGGCTTGATCGATATGGAGCGCGGCGCGAAAGTATCCGGCTCACGGTTCTATTTCCTCACCGGCTACGGCGCCTTGCTGCAGCTGGGATTGCTGCAGCTTGCCGCGCAGCGCGCGGTGGCCAACGGTTTCACCATGATGATTCCGCCGGTGCTGGTCCGTCCCGAGATCATGGCCGGAACCGGATTCCTGGGGCAGCATTCGGCCGAGGTCTACCACCTGGAGGAGGACGATCTGTATCTGGTCGGTACCTCCGAGGTACCGCTGGCCGGATATCACTCGGGCGAGATCCTGGACCTCGGTGCCGGAGCGAAACGATACGCGGGGTGGTCGTCGTGTTTCCGGCGGGAAGCCGGCAGCTACGGCAAGGACACCCGCGGCATCATCCGGGTGCACCAGTTCGACAAGGTCGAGATGTTCGTCTACTGCCGTCCGGAGGACGCCGACGCCGAACATCAGCGGCTGCTGGGCTGGGAGCGCGATATGCTCGCCGCCCTCGACGTGCCGTATCGGATCATCGATGTCGCGGCCGGTGATCTGGGCAGCTCCGCCGCCCGCAAGTTCGACTGCGAGGCCTGGGTGCCGAGCCAGGGGACCTATCGCGAGCTCACCTCGACCTCGAACTGCACCACTTTCCAGGCGCGCCGGCTATCGGTCCGCTATCGCGACGAGAACGGGAAACCACAGATCGCGGCGACATTGAACGGGACGCTCGCCACCACCCGCTGGCTGGTCGCGTTGCTGGAGAACCACCAGCAGGCCGACGGCTCGGTCCGGGTGCCCGCCGCCCTGGTGCCGTTCGTGGGCACCGATCTGCTGGTTCCGCCGGCCGGATAGGTTCGGCGCGGGGCGGATCGGGGTATCCGAATACCCCGGTTGGTTCAGCGCGCGGCGAATCGGTTGTTTAGGCTGTTCATCGTGCGAGGAAGCGGGTCTCGCGGCGACACCCGGACGCGGGTACGAGCCGCGTCAGGTGTGGCGACGGCCATGGTCATGTCCCGGACCACCGGGGCGTTCTACGTCATGGGCGGTGTGCTGGGTCTTCTGGTGACCGCCATCGCGCCCACCCAGGTGCTGTATCCGGGCGACGAGGGCAACCGCGAACTGGTCGGGTCGGCCGCGGCGGTTGCGTTGTTGCTGGGGATAAGCCTGCTCGGCTGGGGTCCGCGCATGCCGCACTGGCTGCATCATGGTTACGTCGTGGTGGCGACGATCCTGGTGACGATCGCCGTGCATTCGTTCCCCAATACGGTCGCGGCGATCACACTGGCCTCGTTCTACGTGTTCGTCGCCTGCGACGCCGCACTGTTCTTCGCCTGGTCGCAGGCCGCCGCGCATATCGCGCTGTGTATGGCGTTGTGCCTGTGGGTGCTGCCGAGCCGTGCCGGGTTGCCGTGGTGGTCCGGCCTGATCCCGGCGGGGATCACCTTCGGGGTCGGCGTGGTGGTCGGGATTCTCACCCGGATGGCGTCGGAAGCCGATATCGATACGCTGACCGGTCTGCTGAACCGGCGCGGCTTCGACCGTGCGCTCAATGCCCGGATCGAGCAGGCCGCCCGTTCCGGGCAACCGCTGGCGCTGGTCCTCGTCGACCTGGATCGCTTCCAGAAGGTCAACGATCACCTCGGGCACCGGGCCGGTGACGCGGTACTGCAGAAAGTCGCCGATACCTGGGCCGGACTGCTCGGCCCCGGACAGCGGCTGGCCCGCTACGGCGGCGATGTCTTCGCCGCGCTGCTGCCCGGAAGCACCGAACAGGCGGCCATCCTGCTCACCGAACAGCTCCGCGCCGCGGTCACCACGGGATGTTCGGCCGGGGTGACCTCCTGGCAGCCGGGTGAATCGGCGTCGCTGCTGGTGAGCCGTGCCGATGTGGGTCTCTACCGGGCCAAGCAGGCAGGTCGCAACCGGACGGTCCTGGAATCGGGACACCGCACCCCGCTGGCGGTGGAACTACGCGAAGCCATCGACAACGGCAGCCTGGATGTGCACTATCAGCCGATCGTCAGCCTCAGTGACGGCGGCGAGAAAGCGGTCGGGGTGGAGGCGCTGCTGCGCTGGTCGTCGAGCGCGCAACCGGATGTGACCACCGAGGGGCTGATCCGGGTCGCCGAGGAATACGACCTCATCGCCGACCTGGACGAACTGGTCCTGCGCCGGGCCTGCGCCGACGCCGCCCAGCTCCAGGACACCTTCGCCGCGCTGGAACTCACCCTGAACGTGAACGTCAGCGGGCTGGAATTGGCCGAAACGGGCTATGCGGACAAGGTCGCCGGAATTCTGGAGAGCACCGGCTGGCCCGCCGGGCAGCTGGTGCTCGAAGTGACCGAAACCGAACTGGCCGCCGAATCGGATACGGCCATCGCGAACCTGCACGTGCTGCGCGACCGCGGTGTCCGGATCGCGATCGACGATTTCGGTACCGGCTACTCCTCGCTCAGCCGGTTGGCCACCCTGCCCAGCGACATCATCAAGGTCGACCAATCGTTCGTGGCCGCCATCCGGTCCGATTCGCCGGCCCCGCCGCTGCTCGGGGTGATCGCGGCTCTGAGCAAATCGCTGGATCTCCAGGTCATCGCGGAAGGCGTGGAAACCGAACATCAGGCCGCGGTACTGACCGAGCTGGGTTTCGCGCTGGCCCAGGGCTATCACTACAGCCACTCGCATCCGGTGGCGGATCTCATCAGCGATATGAACCGGGGCCTCGGCGTCGGCGGCACGCGTGCGCTGGGCGAGACCAACGAGTCGGCGAACGGCTGGATACCGCTCTGACGGCTGTGCACCGCCCCCGTCGGGCGTTGCCGGTTCTCCCGGGGGCGGGGCCGTGCGGTCGAGGTGCGCTGGGTCGGTCGGCCGGGGCGGGGAATCGATCGGCGCCGCGGCGTGGGGACAACACGTAGCCGGTGCCACGGAAAAAGTCTTGACCAGGACACGCGCGGCGCGGATGCTGATCGCTATGCGTATGGTCATCTACCACTGTTGACGCCGACAGGTGAACTCCGGGCCGAGGGCCGGGCTACGTGCGCTGACACTGCGTGCGACGCTGTTCGCGGCGACCGGCGATCTGGTCCCGTATTACGCGCTCTACGCGCTGCTCTTCGCCGACCACGGTTTCGGTCCGGCGCAGATATCGCTCCTGCTCGCACTCTGGTCGGCCACTGCCTTCGTCTTCGAGATCCCCTCGGGTGCGTGGGCCGATACCGTGTCGCGGCGAGGTCTGCTGATCCTCAACGGCATCCTGCTGGCCACGGGGTTCCTGTTGTGGACGGTCGTACCCTCTTACCTTGGATTCGCGCTCGGATTCGTGCTGTGGGGTATGGCGAGTGCGCTCCGCTCGGGGACCTTCGAGGCCCTGCTTTACGACGAACTCACCGCCCGGAGTGAATCTCGTGCATACGCACGGATAATCGGTTATACCCGGTCGGCGAGTGAGTTGAGCGCCGTGATCGCGATACTCGCCGCGACCCCGCTGTATCTGCTGGGCGGCTTTGCTTTGGTCGGCTGGGCCAGTGTCGGATGTGCGGTCCTGCACACCGCCCTGGCCCGGAGCCTGCCCGCGGCGCCGAGGTCGGCATCCGCGGCCGAGGTCGCTGAACTCGAGGACTCCGAGGGCACGGAACCGGGCCTGGATGCGGCCGGTCCGGCGGGGCTCACGCCGCGCCCGCGCCCCGCGACCGCCGACCCCGCAACGAGCGGCTCGGGCTCGATCCGGCGGTACCTGCGCATGCTGCGTACCGGTGTCAGCGAAGCGGTACGGGTGCGCATGGTCCGGTACGGGGTCGTGCTCGGTGCGCTGCTGTACGGAATCACCGCATTCGACGAATATTTCGGGCTGCTCGCCGGTGAGGCCGGGGCCGCGACCGAGGTGGTGCCCGTTCTGGTGGCCGTGACGGTCATCGGTTCCCTGCTCGGTTCGCTGCTGGCAGGCCGGACGGAAGACATGAGCGCCCGCACGATGGCCCTGGCGGTGGGGGCCGCGGCTGTGCTGTTCGGTGCAGGGGCGCTGATCTCCGGTCTGGCGCTGCGCTGGCCGGGCGCAGTCTATGTTTTCACCGGCCTGGGCTTTGCGGCACTCGCCGCTGCCTACGGCATCGTCTACAACGCCGGAATCATCGCCGAAGCCCGTTTACAGGACGCCATCACCGGTCCGGCGCGGGCCACCGTGCTCTCGGTGACCGGGCTCGGTGAGGAAGTGGTGTCGCTGGCGGTTTTCGGGTTCGTCGCCCTGATGACGGCGTGGTTGTCGATATCGTCGACTCTCGCCCTACTGGGTATCTCGCTCGCCGTGATCGCCCTCTTGACGCCGGCCTGGTTACCACCCCGGCCGCGTGCGCCCGGCACCGGCGGCGGTATCAAGGAACCGAAGGCGAACGATGGTCGATCAACTGCTGATCACGACCCGGGATCCTGATCGACTCTCGGGAGCAAACGGCAAGCGCAAGGGGAAACGGTGTCGGCGGGAATCGAACAGCCGGGCCCGGACCCGTCACGCGGGGATATCGAGCCGCGATTCACTGCCGGCGTGATCGATTTTCGAGTTCGTCCTTCGACAGGCGGCCGAGCCGCTACGCGCGGGAGAATCATCGGGGTGGAGAAAGCGTGGGCCTGCCGAATACCCGCCCGCTGGACAGTCGTCGGCAGCCCGGCCGCATGACCCGCCATCGGTAGGGTTCGGGACATGGTGTTGCGGCGGTGGGGTCTCGGGCTGGGACTGCTGATCGGGGCCGGAGTCGCTGTACAGGGGCGGATCAACGGGGAACTGGGTGCGCGGCTGGAGGACGGTATCGCCGCGGCGGTGGTGAGCTTCGGCAGTGGGTTCCTGCTGCTGCTGATCGTGGTCGTGCTGAGTTCCCGGCTGCGGGCAGGACTGCGCGATGTGCGTGCGGCGCTGGCCGCGGGCGAATTGCGGCCCTGGCAGTTGCTCGGCGGTTTCTGCGGGGCGCTGTTCGTGGCGAGTCAGTCGCTGACCGTGGCCGCGGTGGGCGTCACCGCCTTCACCGTCGGCGCGGTATCCGGGCAGCTGCTGAGCAGCTTGGTCGTGGACCGGCTGGGGATCGGTCCGCACGGCCGCACTCCGGTCACCCTGGCCCGGCTCGGTGGCGCAGCGCTCGCGGTGGGTGCCGTGCTGCTGGCCGGATCCGCCGGATCGGAGTCGGGTGCGCCGGTCACGGCGGCCTGGCTCACCGGTGCCGCCGGGCCGGTTCTGCTGTTCCTGCCCGTGGCGGCGGGGATCGGGCTGGCCTGGCAGCAGGCGTGGAACGGACGGATCGGCACGTCCGGGACCCCGTTCGCCGCCACAGTGATCAACTTCGGTGCCGGCCTGCTGGGGCTGCTGGCCGTCGAAGCGCTGGTGCTGGTCCGGGTCGGTCCACCTGCCGCGTTCCCGAGCGAGCCCTGGCTCTACCTGGGCGGCGCGATCGGGGTTCTGTTCATCGCGGCCGGGGTACTGGTGGTGCGCTGGATCGGGGTATTACTGATGGGCCTCAGCACGGTGGCCGGGCAGCTCACGACATCGGTGCTTCTCGACTGGGCGCTGCCGGCCGGGCCGGAACTGTCGCCGGTGAAGGTGCTCGGCTGCGCCCTCACACTCGCGGCCGTCGTGATCGCGACGAAACCGGCCGGACGTCTCGAAGCCCACGCTGACTCGTGAGGAGACCGCGATCCGGGCCGAAGGTCCCGGCAAAACCGCCACAGCGTCGCCCCGGGCCCAGGCATGGGTGTTGCGTTGGAAACGAAGCTTGCGGCGATGGTCTGCGCACACAATGTCGAGCATCTGCGCCGGCAGGTTCGGAACCTCGTAGTCGCCGGGTCACCCTGGGAACCCGGACGGGCTGGAGGTGCGGCGGGGGTACCTCCAGCCCGTCTCCGGGTCAGTGGGTGGGGCGGAACTTGCGCAGGCGCAGGCTGTTGCTGACCACGAAGACCGAGGAGAACGCCATCGCGGCTCCTGCCAGCATCGGGTTGAGCAGCCCGGCCATCGCCAGCGGGATCATCGCCACGTTGTACCCGAACGCCCAGAACAGGTTGCCCTTGATGGTGCCGAGGGTGCGGCGGGCCAGCCGGATGGCGTCGGGGGCGGCGGTCAGATCACCCCGGACCAGGGTCAGATCGGCAGCCTCGATGGCGATATCGGTGCCGGTGCCGATGGCCAGGCCCAGATCGGCGCGGGCGAGGGCCGCCGCGTCGTTCACCCCGTCGCCGACCATCGCGACGGTTCTGCCTTCTGTCTGCAGCCGTTCGATCACCGCGACCTTGTCCTGCGGCAGCACCTCGGCGATCACCTCGTCGATCCCGACCTGCCGGGCAATGGCATCCGCGGCGGTGGCGTTGTCACCGGTAAGCATGATCGGGGTGAGGCCCAGGGCCCGGAGCCGGGAAACAGCCTCGGCGGAGGTGGGTTTCACCGTGTCGGCGACGACGAGCACGCCGCGGGCCGCGCCGTCCCAGCCGACCGCCACCGCCGTCCTGCCCTCGGCTTCCGCCGCCCGCATGGCCTCGAGCAGGGCGGTGTCCGGATGGAGCGCGTAGTCGGCGAGAAGCCCGATGCGGCCGACGATCACCGCGTGCCCGTCGACGACACCTTCCACACCCAGCCCGGCGTTGTTGCGGAAGCTCTCGACCGGTAGCAAGGTGCCGGTCCGGTCGCGAGCGCCCTCGGCGATGGCTTTCGCGATCGGGTGTTCGGAGGAATCCTCGAGCGAACCGGCCAGCCGGAGCACCTCGTCGACGTCCTCTCCGGCCGCGGCCACCACATCGAGCAGTGCCATTTTTCCGGTGGTCACGGTGCCGGTCTTGTCGAGCACCACGGTGTCCACCTGCCGCGTCGATTCCAGTACCTCGGGACCCTTGATCAGGATGCCGAGCTGGGCGCCGCGTCCGGTGCCGACCATGAGCGCGGTGGGTGTTGCCAGGCCCAGTGCGCAGGGGCAGGCGATGATCAGCACCGCCACGGCTGCGGTGAACGCCGCCGCCACCGATCCGCCGGTGCCGAGCCAGAATCCGAGGGTGGCCACGGCGAGCGCGATCACGATCGGCACGAAAACGCCCGAGATCCGGTCGGCCAGCCGCTGCGCCTGCGCCTTCCCGGACTGCGCGTCCTCCACCATCCGGGCCATCTGCGCGAGTTGCGTATCCGCGCCGACCCGGGTGGCGCGCACGGTGATCCGGCCGCCCACGTTCACGGTGGCACCGGCGACCGTATCGTCCGGGCCGACCTCCACTGGTACGGATTCGCCGGTCAGCATGGAGAGATCCACCGCGGTGGAGCCGTCCACGATCACCCCGTCGGTGGCGATCTTCTCGCCCGGCCGCACCACGAAACGATCGCCAGCGGACAGTTGCTCTACGGGTATTCGCTGTTCGGTCCAGCTGCCCTCGGTGCCGCGCAGCACCGAGACCTCTTTCGCGCCGAGCTCCAGTAAGGCCCGCAGCGCGGCACCGGCCCGCCGCTTGGACCGGGCCTCGAAGTACCGGCCGGCCAGGATGAAGGTGGTGACCCCGGCCGCTGCCTCCAGATAGATACTGCCGGTGCCGTCCATGCGGGCGATGGTGAACTCGAACGGATGCGTCATACCGGGCGCGCCCGCGGTACCCCAGAACAGCGCGTACAGCGACCAGCCGAAGGCGGCCAGGGTGCCCAGCGAGACCAGCGTGTCCATGGTCGCCGTGGCATGCCGCAGATTCGTCCAGGCGGCCCGGTGGAACGGCCAGGCACCCCACACCACGACCGGTGCGGCGAGAGTGAGCGACAGCCACTGCCAGTTGGTGAACTGCAGTGCCGGAATCATCGCCATGGCGATCACCGGGACGGTCAGCACCAGCGAGATCAGCAGCCGGGTGCGCAGGGAGTCGGTGGGGTCGGTGGGTTCGGGCGCGGCCTGCTGCTCGGCCGGCGGCTGCGGTACCGCGGCGGTGTACCCGGTCTGTTCGACCACGGCGACCAGATCCGCGGGTGTGAGGGTCTCCGGATAGTGGACGCGGGCCTTCTCGGTCGCGTAGTTGACCGTCGCGGTCACACCGTCGAGCCGGTTGAGTTTCTTCTCGATGCGGTTGGCGCAGGAGGCGCAGGTCATGCCGCCGATCGCCAGTTCGATCTGCTCGGTCGGCGTGGTGGGGACGGCTTCGCGGGGTGTCTGTGTGGTCATGGTTTCGCTCCCTCGGCCCGGTATCAGTGGCCGTGGCCGGGTTCGGTGGGTGCAGGGGCCGGCTGCGGGCTGTCCGCCCCGGCGCCGGCGGGCGCTACCGGCACGGTGAACTCCGCCCGGTGCACCGCTCCCGCGTGCCGGAATTCGAAGTACAGCCGGTAGTCCCCGGCGCCGGGGGCTGTGACGGCGAAGGTCACGCCCGGGCCGGCCGGGGTGGTTCCGTCGCCGGGATGGCCGGCCGGGTGTACGTGGAGATAGCCGAGGTCGGCGGCACGCAGGGCCACGAGATGACCGTACGCCCCCAGGTAGGGCTGCAGATCGGTGACCGGTGTCCCGCCGCGGGACACGGTCGGGGTGAGGTCGGCCGACTGACCTGCGGTGAGGGTTCCACCCAACTCGACCGTGTACTCGCCCACGGTCGCGGTGGTGGCGGGGGCCGGCAGCGGCTGGGGTGCGTACCGGCCCGCGACTCGCAGCTCGGTGCCCAGGGTGAATGGCTGTCCGTCGGCGGTGACGAAGTCCGCGAAGACGCGGTAGTCGCCGGCGCGGTCGAGGTTCACCGGTGTGCTCCAGGTGCCGTCCGTGCCGAGGGCCGGGTGCAGGTGCTGGTACGCGGTGGTATCGCGGCGGACCACGATCAGATGGAGGTCTTTCTCGTGGTTCGCGGTGTACCGCGTGACCGGCTGTCCCGAACCGTTCTCGATCCGGAATCGCAGAGTGGCGTCGCGCCGGCTGTCCGCGATGGGGTCTTCCAGCACCAGCGTGTATCCGCCGGCGCTGTCGGTCAGGCCGCCGGGTCCGGACTGTGCAGCGGGCTCGGGAGCGGTGTCGTGCGTCTCGGGCTCACTCTCCGGTGAGCCGGCCAGTGCACCGGCACCCAGCGCGATTCCGAACAGTGCGACCAGCCCGAGTCCGAACCCGGCGAACTTCGTCGGCGTATTCATCGATTGCTCCATCCATCGATCGGTGGCGTCCGCGCCACCCTCGATCATTACGGTACCCCCCTAGGGTATTTTGTCAACAGGGGAGGCAGAGCGGCCGCAACGGAACGAAGATTGTGAATATCGGCGGCGAGCCGAGCCGCCGGCACGGAGACCGGAGCCCGGCGAGGTGCAGAAATTACGGTTGTGGATGGATGTGGATCGTTGCCGGACGGCGCCCCGGCGATCAGGCGCTACGGAAACCCCGCCGGTGAGCTCGGCGCGGGTGCGGGCGACGGGTCGCCACAGGCACCGATTCTCCGGCCGCGGCGGGAATGCGGAATCGACACGTCTGTGACGTGCGCCCGGCACTCGCCGGATCCGGCTGACACCGAATCGGCGGCACGGTGACGAGCCGGTGCGTACGAGTCGTCGGCAGGCCGAGCGCATCCTCCCGAACGCGGGGTTATCTCACCGGCAGCACGCAGACAGCCCGGCCCCTGATCCCTCGGGTGCGGCACTGAGAAGCCAGGGTGGTTCCCTATGGGCGCGGGGTCCGGCGCCGGGCGTACTCCTCGGCTTCCAGCACAGCGGCCTGTTCGAGAGTCGGGGCACTGCCACCCAATCGAGCCGGCACCCACGGCGCGCCGGCGGGCATCGGATAACCCTCTTGTGCGGCGGTGAGCAGATCACTCATCCGGGCGCGCAGCTTCGTGGTGATCTCGTCGGCCGCGCCTTCGGCGACCAGCAGTTCACCGATGCGGATATGGATCGGGAAATTGTGGCGGCCGAGCTGCCGGGGGACACCCTTGGTCCAGATCCGCTGTGCACCCCAGATGGTCAGCGGAATAATGGGCCGGTCCGATTCCAGCGCCATTCGTGCCGCACCCGATTTGAATTCCTTCAGTTCGAAGCTGCGGCTGATGGTCGCCTCCGGGTAGACCACGACCAGTTCCCCGTCGCGCAGCGCCTGCACCGCTCGGTCGAACGATTGCGCGCCCGCGGTCCGGTCCACGCCGATCGCCTTGCAGTGCTTCATCAGGAGACCGACGATCCCGTGCTCCAGTTCGGCCTTCATCATGTACCGCACATTGCGGCCCGACCGCCGGCCCACGAGCCCGACTTCCATGAAATCCAGGTAGGACGTGTGGTTCACCGCGAGGACGGCGCCTCCGGTGCGCGGGATATGTTCCTGGCCGCGAATATCCACCCGTAGACCCTGGGCGAAGAACACCGTGTGGACCAGCCCGGCGAGAATATCGAAAACCGGCTCCCGCGTCATCGCGACTCCTGCTCACTACCCGCGGATACCTCCGCGCCCCGTACCGTGCGGTGGCGCCTACCCGCCGGCCCCGTCCTGGGCGGCCCGTTTGCGGGCGGCACGTTCCGTGGCCTCGGCGGCATCCATCGCGTCGGCTTCTTCCAGAGTAGGGGCCCCGCCGCCCAGCCGCGCCGGAACCCAGTAGGCGCCGGGTTCGTGGACGTAGTTCTCCTGCAGCCCGTGCAGCAGCCGCTGCATGGTCGCTTTCAGTTCGGCGGTGAGTTCGGCCGCGGGTTCGTAGGGCCGGATCGGTTCGCCGACGGCGATGGAGATCGGGGTATTGGTGCGGCCGAGGCGTTTCGGATGCCCCTTGGTCCACACGCGCTGAGCGCCCCAGATCACGATCGGGATGATCGGCACCTCGGCCTCGAGGGCCATGCGGGCCGCGCCCGATTTCAGCTCCTTGATCTCGAAACTGCGGCTGATGGTGGCTTCCGGATAGACGCCGACGAGTTCGCCGCGGCGCAGGTAGTCCACCGCTGCCTTGTAGGAGTCGGCTCCGGCGGTGCGGTCGACCGGAATATGTTTGAGGGCCCGCATGATCGGACCGGAGATCTTGCTCTCGAAAACCTCGTGCTTGGCCATGAACCGGATGTAGCGCTTGGGGGTGCGCACCGGCAGCCCCGCATAGGTGAAGTCCATGTACCCGGTGTGATTGACCGCGAGAACCGCGCCGCCGGTGGCGGGAATGTTCTCGTCGCCGGTGACGGTGAATTTCAGGCCCTCGAGGAAGAAGACGGTCCGGGCCAGCCCGATGACAGTCCGGTAGACGGGATCCACAAGTCCGCTAGCGTAGTCGCTGCCATGATGACCGGCAGCGCCCGGCCCGCGGAACCAGGCCGCGCAGCCCCCGTTCGAACCGGTATGTACCGCAGGAAAGGTGATCGTCGAAGTGGAACGTGCCCGCCCCGAACCGTCGCGCCGCACCGGTCGCGCCGCGACCGCACCGCATCACGGATGTGAGGTCGGTGGGGTGACCATGCGGCGCCCGCGCCGCGGCCGGGGCCGCGCTGTGGCGGTAGGGCTGGCGGCGGCCGGACTGCTGCTCGCCACCGGATGCGATTCGGTTTCCGGTATACCGGTCGACGATCCGGCTTCCGCTCCCGCCGAGGCCGATAACACCGTGGCCCCGACCTACATCGCCACAGCCGTACACCCCCCTGAGCCCGCGCTGCCGCCGATCCCCGCGGACGCCCCGCCCGTCGGCGAGGTGCCCGGTGTCCCGGAGGCCGCGCCCGCGCTGCAACGGTTCGCCGCCGATCTGCGAGCCGGTGACCCGATGGTTCTCCAGGAGGCGTGCTGGACCATCCCGCCGCTGACCACCCAGACCATGTACGCCGACCCCGCCGCGGTGCTCAGCGCCCTGGCCCAGCCGGGGACCGCGGCCGACGGAACCCTCACCTGGACCGACGGAGTGACCACTGTCACCGCTGATCGGGATCGGGTGGCCTCCGGGTACGCCTGCGGCAGGGTGTTCCCCGCCACTGTCGAACCGGCCTACGACGCCGCCGACGCCCGCCACATCGTGCGCCGCTACCTCGCCCGATTCGTCGGCCGCCCGCTGCACCCCGGTGATCAGGAAGCCGAATATCCGTTGGTCTGCGCGGCGAATCCGGCCACCTGGGATCCGCAGGGCAGCGGCACGCCCGTACCCGCGCCGCTGGCGAGCAATCCCGGCACGCTCACCGGGACCATCGATTTCACCGACCAGCAGATCAGTTCCCAGCAGCTGACCCCCGGATATATGTCCGTGGGGGTGCCCGTGACGAACGCGTCCGGCACCACGCAGAATCGGACATTCGTGCTCGCGGAGGGTGACAACGGCTACTGCATCGGTGAAATCTCGGCCTGAGCCACTACCCTGGAAGCCTGCAATCGGTCAAGAGGAGCGAGCACGTGCAGATCACCAGCGTCGGACATGCGGGATTCCATATCCGGACCGCGGCCGGGACGATCCTATGCGATCCCTGGGTGAACCCCGCGTACTTCGGTTCCTGGTTTCCCTTCCCGGACAACACCCAGCTCGATTGGGAGGAACTCGGGAACTGCGATTTCCTCTACGTTTCCCATTTGCATCGCGACCATTTCGACGCTGCACATCTGCGGGAGTACGTCAACAAGGATGCCACCGTCCTGCTGCCCGACTACCCGGTCCCGGACTTGCGCCGTGAACTGGAGAAACTCGGCTTCCACAAATTCTTCGAAACCGAGGATTCGGTCAAGCACACGGTCACCGGCGCCATGGGCGCCGGCGGCGGCGATCCCACCGCCGAACTGGACATCATGATCGTTGCGCTGCGTGCGCCCGCGGACGGCCCGATCGGTGATTCCGGGCTCATCGTCTCCGACCGGGAAACCACCTGTTTCAATATGAACGACGCGCGGCCGGTCGATATGGATGTGCTGCACGACGCGTTCGGCAAGATCGATATTCACCTGCTGCAGTACTCCGGCGCCATCTGGTATCCGATGGTGTACGACATCCCGGCCCGGACGAAATCGAATTTCGGGAAACAGAAGCGGCAACGCGGAATGGATCGGGCCCGCAGCTATATCGAGCAGGTGGGGGCCACCTGGGTGGTTCCCTCGGCCGGTCCGCCGGTTTTCCTCGACGACGAACTGCGCTATCTCAACGACGATCGCGGCGACGAGGGAAATATCTTCCCCGACCAGATGGTGTTCCTGGAGCAGATGCGTGAGCACGGCCACGATCGCGGGTTGCTGATGGTGCCCGGGTCGACGGTCCAGGTGCACGGCACCGAGCTGGAACTCAACCATCCCTACGACCCGGCCACCATCTGGAGCGATAAGGCCGCCTACGTCGAGAAGATGGCCCAGCGGCTGGCGCCGGTGCTGGTCGCCGAGAAGAAGACCTGGGCGCAGCCCGAAGGGGAACCACTGCTTGCACCGCTGCGCGACCTGTTCGAACCGATCATGGCGCAGAGCGATCTGATCTGCGACGGGATCGGCTACCCGGTCGGCCTGGTCATGGGCGACGAGACCGTGGTCCTGGACTTCCCGGCCCGCCAGGTCCGTGCCCCCCGTGAGGGCGAGGGCAAATACCGCTACGGCTTCCGGATCGCCCCCGAACTCGTCCGCACGGTCCTGCGCGATCAAGAACCGGACTGGGTGAACACCATTTTCCTGTCCACCCGTTTCCAGGCGTGGCGTATCGGCGGCTACAACGAGTACCTGTACACGTTCTTCAAATGTCTCACCGACGAACGCATCGCCTACGCCGACGGCTGGTTCTCCGAAGCGCACGACGACAGCGCCTCGGTGGAGGTAGCCGGCTGGGAGATCCAGCGCCGCTGCCCGCACCTGAAGGCGGACCTGTCGAAATTCGGTGTGGTGGAAGGTAACACTCTGACCTGTAACCTCCACGGCTGGCAGTGGGACCTGACATCAGGTCGCTGTAAGACCTCGAAGGGACATGAGCTTCGTTCCCGGAAGGTCACCGAGCCAGCGGGGTAGCGTCGCGGCTCGGAGATGATCGGATTCGTGCGAGTTCCCGTGATCACTATCCGGCCCAGGACCGTCGAGGATCTACCGTCGTGCGTGGCGGCACTTCACGAAGTGTACGAAGCCGATGCTTATCCGGCGGTCTGGCCTGAGGATCCCGCTCGCTGGTTGACCCCCGCGAAGCTGGTCGATGCGCGGATCGCCGAGGCTGACCGTGCTGTGGTCGGCCAGGTCGGTATCCGTGAAAGCACGCTTCCGGAGCCGGTTTACGCCGCTATCGGCAACATCGCGTCGATTTCGGTAACCCGCCTGTTCGTCGTGCCGTCCAGGCGTCGGCACGGTGTCGGTCGCCGTCTGCTCGATGCGGCGGTGGAGATTGCCGAGCAGCGCGGCCGACGCGCGGTGCTCGATGTGGAAGACGGCGGGGTTGCCGCGATTTCGCTGTATGAGCGGGCGGGCTGGAGGCGAGTTCACAGCGGCCCCGGGGATTGGACGACGCCCGATGGCCGAAAAGCGTTCCTGCACTATTACCTGGGCCCGTGATTTGCTCAGCCGTATGGGCGTGAGGATGAATCTGTTGCCGGTGACACGTGCCCGCGATATGTCGGCCATTTCGCGCGGCGGGCTGGAGCCGGATGATAAGTGATCCAGTTCATATCGCGGTGCGCTGAATGCGGACGGGCAGATGGCGTGGTTTCCGGCGGCGGTAGAGTCGCGCCATGGCCTCGCGCATTATCCGGGTCGCGACCCGGGCCAGTCCTATGGCAGTAGCCCAAGCCGAGCAGGTCGCCGCTGGTTTGGCCGGGTTCGGTGTGGACACCGAACTGGTGAAGGTGACCTCTGCCGGTGACCGCTGGATGGGGGACCTGGCGCAACTCGGTGGCAAGGGGGCTTTCGTCAAGGAGATCGACGACGCTCTGCTGCACGACGAGGCCGATCTGGCCGTGCACTGCCTGAAGGATATTCCGGGCGATATCCCGATTCCGGAAGGTATCGCGTTCGCCGGATTCCCGGAGCGCGACGACGTGCGTGACGCGATCATCACCAAGGACGGCCGGCCCCTCGCGGAACAGCCGGCCGGGACGGTGGTCGGGACCAGTTCGGTGCGCCGGGCCGCGCAGTTGCGGCTGCACTATCCAGGGCTGGTGATGAAGCCGCTGCGCGGGAATATGAACACCCGGCTGCAGCGGCTGGAGGACGGCTACTGCGATGTGCTGATCGCCGCCGTCTCCGGGATGTACCGGATCGGCCACGAGGACCGCATCACCGAGATACTGCCGATCGAGGTCATGTGCCCGCCGATCGGCGCGGGTGTGCTCACACTGGCGTGCCGTGCCGGTGACGATGAGGTCCGGGAACTGGCGGGCCGTCTCGACCATGCCGAAACCCGCCGGGTCGCCGACGCCGAGCGGGCGATGCTGCATGCCCTGCAGGGGCACTGCAATTCGCCGATCGCCGGGGTTTGCGTGATCGAACCCACCGGGCGGCTCTCGTTGCGGGGCAAGGTATTCGACCTCGACGGTACGCAGTGGCTGGATTCGCATCACTGGGGTGTCCCGGAAGACCCGCAGGCCCTGGGCTTCTTCGTGGGTTCGGATCTCTTGCGGCAGGGTGCGCGCGCGATCATCGACTCGATCCCGCACTGACCCGGAAACCCGGCACAAGCCCGGGCCGGGTCAGCGCGTCGATTCCGGCCTCCGGCGCTGCTCCGGCGCGATCGAACCCCGGTGCGGGGCCCCTATGCGTAATTCCCGGGTCGACGCCTGTATCTCCTGTGCTCGGGCGCCACAGCGAGCTTTCGGAGAGCGGGGGTTGTCAATAACCCGATCGCCAGCGCGATTTCGCCGGCGCCGGTGAGTAGCAGAACGATGGTGTCGCCGTTGCCGAACCCGGCCTCGGCGGTGAAGACGTGATCGGCGAGGAAACCCCCGAGCAGGACGGCTATCGGATAGAGGCCCTGGCCGAACAGTCGACGGGCACCGAATACCGTTGCCTGGGATTCGCGGGGTATCCGCTCCTGCCAGATCGCGGTCAGCGGTGCGTTCATCAGTTGCGCTGTCGTATTGCGCAGGATCGCGCACAGCATCCAGAGCAGCGGCACCGCGGCCAGGACCGGTCCGAAGCGGCCCGCCAGCGCTCCGAGGAGTATTGCGGCGCAGATCAGCCATCGTCGATCCCAACGCGAGCCGACGGCCACTACTGCGAGCGACCCCAGCGCGAGCCCGATGACGCCGCCCGTGGCGTACAGGGCAAGGTTCCACGACGCGGCCGCCGGTGTCGACGCGGAAAGTATGAAGGCGACCGCAACGGCTACCCCCGCGCCGTTGCAGAAGTTGATTCCGGCGAGCGACAGCTGCAGATACCTGAACTCCGGGTCTCGCAGGATGAATACCAGCCCCGCGCGAGCCCCGGCAAAGGGGCGAAAGGCGCGGCGTCCGACGGTGGGCTCGTCGTGCCACCGGACCGACGAGAGCACGATCGCCTGCACGAGGAAGGTCGCCGCGTCGGCGACGAAGACCGTTGCCGGTGAACCCAAGGTGTACACGACCACACCCAGGATCGGGCCGACGACAGTCGGGACGCTCTCGATCAGGGCTGTCATGCCGTTGACGCGGGTCAGGTTTGCCTCCGGACGCAGCAAGCGGACCGTCGCGGCCATGGTCACCCACAGGACGGCGTTGAGTGCACCCAGCACGACTACCAGGGCGACGATCGCGGCCAAGCGAGCCGGCGAGTCCGACTCCCAGGGAGCGACGACCGCCAAGAGTCCGGCGATACCCGCGGATGCGAGGTTGGCCAGGAGCAACACCCGGCGCCGGGGATAACGGTCCGAGACCGCGCCTGCCAAGGGCGTGAGATAGATGGTGCCCATCGTCGCCGCGGCGGTGAGCAATGCCAGGGCCAGCGCGCTCTTGGTTGCTGAGTACACGGCCAGGGCCAAGGCGAACGAGGCGGCGCTCGATCCGGCCAGCGACAGGAGTTGACCGCCCCAGATCGCTGTGAAGATTCGACCGACACTATCGCCGGCATCGTTGGCCGTCGCCGATTCTGTCATCATGATTCCCCCCGGAACCCACCTGGAACGGTAGCTACGTTGTCGGGGATTCGACGCAACGGAGGTTCATCCGGTTCCGCTCCTACACGCGGAGTGTGTTGTCCGGCAGCGGGAAGCGGTGGGCAGCCGGAGATTGTCCCGCGGGGTGTGGTGCTGCGAGACTCAGCTCAGCTCAGCTCAGCTCAGCTCAGCTCGGGTCGGAGCCGCGGATCGCGGAGAGCCAGATCGCGGCCGCGGCCGCCGCACAGCAGGCGCCGGCGAATGCGGTGAGCCCGCCGCCCACGACATAGACCCACAGCAGGCCGATGAACGGGGCAGCGACCACTGACTGCGCGTCGAGTAGCAGCCTGCGCGGGAATTTCGCCGCCGCTCGTGCTCGTTCTCCGGTGGCCGCGTCCGGACGCGAGGGATTGTCGATCAGCCGACCGCGGGGCTCGTGTACCCGCATCCGCCCCGCCGGCAGCGCGTACACCTCCGGGCCGGTGGCAGGTGTCCGGGCGGTATTCGCAGCCGGTTCGTCCGCGGCCGCGGTTCCGGCCGGATCCGATGTGCGCAGCACGATCCGGTGACCGTCGAACTCGGCTGTACCACCGGTGAAGCCGACCAACGACGGCGTGAAATAAACCGGTATCCAGCGAATTCGCCCGGCATCGCGTAGTTCGAGCCAGGACCTGCTCTGAAGCTGGAACTCCTGCCGTATGCGCCGCACCGGTACGGGCTGCGCGGTCTCGACACCGAGCCTTACCGCTCCGAGCGCCACCGCGAGCCGGTATCCGGTGTAGCCGACGATCCCCAACCCCACCACGAGCAGTGCGCTGAGCTGGTCCGGATCGGCGAACGGCGCCCACGCGGTGAGTACCGCGAGGGCGCCGATCGTCACTACCAGCGGATAGGCCAGGGGGCGGCCCATCCCGGAACTCACTTCAGGAAACCGATTTTCGTGTAGTCCAGGGAGGCCAGGCCGGCGGCGCCGTAGTTGGCGAGGTTATCGCGCACACCCACGTTCCCGGCGGACTGCACCAGCGGAATCGAGTGACCTTCCGCCCAGACAGCCTGGTCGACCTGGTTGGCGAGCTCGATGGCCTTCTTCGGGTCCAGTTCCGAGAGGGTCTCTTCGATGAGCTGGTTCAGTTCGGGCGAACCGATCCGGCCGTAGTTGCCCTGCAGGTCGTCGGGGTAGTAGCCCCAGATCTGCGGAATACTGCTGAGCGGGAAGGCGTCACCCTGCCAGCTCCACTGGCCCGCATCGAAATCGCCGGGCTGGATCACGTCGGTGAAGAATCCGGCGCCCGGTTTGGTCTCGATGTTCAGCTTGACCCCGATCTTGGCGAGGTTCTGCTGGATGATCTGCGCGATCTGGACCCAGGACTGCTGGTTGTACATCACATCGCGGATCTCGAGCCGTCGCCCGTTCTTCTCGCGGACATCGCCGTTCAGTTTCCAGCCGAGGGCGTCCAGTTCGCGGGCCGCGGCCTCGGGGTCGAACGGCAGGCTGTTGTCCTGGTAGCCCTCCTGCCCCTGGACGAAGATGTGGTTGTTCAGCGGCTTCGGATCCGGTACGAGACCGTTCTGGATTGCTTTGGCGATACCGTTGCGGTCGATCGCCTTGATGATCGCAACCCGGACGCCGGGATCCTCCAGCAGTGAGCCGGGAGCGCCGTTGAAGGTCAGGTGGTTCCAGTAATTGCTGGGCGCCCGGCGGATCGCGACGCCGGCGGTCTTGCGGGCGGTTTCCATATCGTCACGTGTGCCCAGCCCGACCGCGTCGATCTCATTGTTTGCCAGGGCTGGGACCATGGCCTCGGCGGCCAGCTCACTGAAGGTGATGGTGTCGAGTTTGGGGGTATCGCCCCACCATTTGGGATTGCGGCCCAGCACTACTCGGCTCTGCGCGCGGTCGGCGGACTGGACAACGAAGGGCCCGGCGGTCTTGGTCACGCCGTTGCGCCAGCCTTCGTTGAAGGCCTCAGGTGTGGCCGTTGCTTCCTTGGGCAAGAGCATGCTGTTGCCCGCGAACTGCCCGGCCCAGTCCGCGAAATGCTTGTTGAAGGTGATGATCGCCTGGCGATCGTCGACGCCGCGTTCCACCTTCTCGACTCGATCGAAACCCATGGTGTTACCCACCAGGAATCGCTCGTCGCGGCCGCTGAGCGCGTTCGCCTGGGAGGCGATGTCCTCCCAGGTGATCGGGCTGCCGTCGGACCACACGGCCTTCGGGTTGATCGTGTAGGTCACCTGTTGCGGTTCGGTGCTCGTGAGCTCCACGCTGGTGAAGTAGTTGGTGTCCACCGAGGTTTTGCCGGCGGCGTCGGTGGTGAAGGAGCGGGGCAGTGTCGGCCGGACGAGGGCCGCTGATCCGCCATCGGCGTCCAGTTGCAGCGGATTCCACTGTTCCGGATACGACGACATGGCCAACCGCAGGTTTCCGCCATCACGCAGTTCGCTCACGTCGTGCGGGTTGATGTCGTTGACCGAACCGAGCTCGGCGACTGCTCCTTCCGGCGCGCCACTGTCGTTCGCGGCACATCCGGCGAGTAAGGCCACAGCGCACAGCGGCACCGCGAGCCTTCTCCCCACAGATCGAATCCTCATGGCCGATACTTCCTTCCTGCCGGTGGGTCCGGAGAGCACGTCTGTCAACCCTGTACCACGGGCACGGGTACCGCTTCGATGAGCGACCGCGTATACGCGTGTTCCGGGGCCTCGAAGATCTGCTCGGCCGGACCCGCTTCGACGATCTCGCCCCGGTACATCACGGCGATATCATGCGCCAGATTCCGCACCACCGACAGATCGTGCGAGACGAAAAGGTACGACAGTCCGCGATCGGCTTGCAGGTCGCGCAGCAGATTCAGCACTCCGGCCTGGATGGAGACATCCAGCGAGGACACCGGTTCGTCGAGCACCAGTACCTCCGGGTCGAGCGCGAGGGCGCGGGCGACGCAGATGCGCTGTTTCTGACCGCCCGAGAAATCTCCCGGATATCGATCGGCATGCTCGGGGCGTAAACCCACCTGCCGCAGCAGTTCCGGCACCCGCTGGGCGATCTCGGATTTCGGCCGTCCGGCGATCCGCATCGGCTGCGCGATCGCATCGGCGACAGGCAGGCGGGGATCGAGCGAGGCGGTGGGATCCTGAAATACGATCTGCAGCTTCCGGCGCAGGTCGCGGCGTTCGGACCTGGTCAACGTCGCGACATCCCGGCCCATGACCTCGATGGTCCCGGACTGTGGTTTCACCATGTCCAGGATCTGGGTGAGCGTGGTCGACTTCCCGGAACCCGATTCACCGACGAGAGCGAGCGTGCGTCCCGCCCGGATCTCGAAACTGATCCCGTCCACCGCGCGTACTTCGCCTTTGCGGCGCCGCAGCAGCACACCGGAGGTGATCGGGAACGTTTTCACCAGGTCGGTGACCTTCAGCACCACCGGCGAATCGGCTTCCGGCACGGCCGCTGCGGCACCCACCTCCTGCCGGTAGGCGTCGAACAGCGCGCGGGAGTCGAGTTCGGCCGTGCGAATGCAGGCCGCGCGCTGACCCGGGCCGGTTTCGGCGAGTGGAGGTTCGGCGCCGCGGCATTCGTCGATCGCGACGGGGCAGCGCGGGGCGAACGAGCATCCCGGCGGCAGCGCGTGCATGGCTGGCGGGGCGCCGACTATCGGGATCAGTGGGGTGCGCGGCGGACCGTCCATCCGGGGGATGGAGCCGAGCAGGCCCACGGTGTAGGGCATCCGCGGGTTCCGGAACAGCGCCGCGGTGCTCGCGGTCTCCACGATCCGGCCGGCATACATCACCGCCACGCGGTCGGCGATCGTGGCCGCGATACCCAGATCGTGGGTGATCATGATGACGCCGGCGCCGGTGATATCGCGCGCCTTGCGCAACAGATTCAGGATCTGTTTCTGCACCGTCACATCGAGCGCGGTGGTCGGTTCGTCGCAGATGATCAGGGCCGGGTCGTTCGCGATGGCCATGGCGATCACCACCCGCTGACGCATCCCACCGGAGAATTCGTGCGGAAAAGCCCGGGCGCGCAACTCCGGGTCGGGGATACCGACCAGATCCAGCAGTTCCACGGCGCGTTTCGCGGCCGCGTCCTTGCTCATCGACCCGTGGGCGAGCAGCGCCTCGGCTATCTGTTCGCCCACCCGGAATACGGGGGTGAGTGCCGAGAGCGGGTCCTGGAACACCATGCTCACCGTGCTGCCGCGCAGTTTCGACAGTTCCTTATCGCCCAGCCCGACCAGTTCCCGGCCGCGTAACCGGATCGACCCGCTGACCCGCGCCTGCTCCGGCAGCAGGCCCATCACCGCCAGCGAGGACACCGATTTACCAGACCCCGATTCACCGACGATGGCCAGGACTTCGCCGTCGGCGAGCGTGTAGTCCACCCCGCGCACCGCGTCGATGCGGCCTTCCTCGCTGGGGAAGGACACTCGCAGGTCCGATACCTCGAGCAGGGGTGCCGCCGGTTGCCCGGCGCCGGATCCGCCGGACCGGTTCGCCGCCGATTCCGTCATGGTGGTTTCTCCGGTCATTTCCGTGCGTCCTCTGCCTGCTGAGCTTCCAGCGCTCGCTGCGCCTTCCGCGCTTTGCGCGGCGGACGGGACCGCGCATGTTTCGCGCCCGGATCGAAGGCGTCGCGCAACCCGTCACCGACCAGGTTCGCGCAGAGCACGGTGATGATCAGCAGTCCGCCCGCGAACATGAACAGCCACGGGTAGGTCATGGCGGAACTGGTGCCGTTGGCGATGAGAGTGCCCAGCGAGACATCCGGCGGTTGCACACCGAAACCGAGGAAGCTCAGACCGGTTTCGGCCATGATCGAGGCGCCGACCGTGAGTGTCGTATCGATGATCAGGATCGAGGCGATATTGGGCACGATATGGGTCAGGATGACCGTATGGGTGGGTGCGCCCATATAGCGGGCGGCCCGGACGAATTCGCGTTCGCGCAGGCTCATGGTCAGCCCGCGCACGATCCGCGCGCTGATCATCCAGCCGAACACACTGAGCAGCACGATCAGCAGCAGGATCGAACCGCTGCCCTTCGTGCGGGGCGCGAAAAGGGCGACGACGATGAAGCTCGGGACCACCAGCAGGAGATCGACCAGCCACATGAAGACTCGGTCGGTCCAGCCGCCCAACAGCCCCGAGATCGCTCCGACGAGGGCCGCGAGGGTGGTGGAAGCCAGTGCCACACAGAAGCCGATGATGAGCGATTTCTGCAGGCCGCGCAGGGTCTGCGCGAGCACGTCCTGGCCGATCTCGTTGGTGCCGAAGGGATGCTGTGGACTGGGCGGCTGCAGTAGCGCGGTGTAGTCGAGTTCCTGGTGGTCGTAGGGCAGGAAGGAGGGCAGCACGAAACTGGCGAGGAACAGCAGGACCAGCATCGCCGCCCCGAACAGCGCGGGCTTGTTGCGCAGGAAACGGCGCAAAACCAGTTTGCGTCGCCCGGTCGCTGCCGGCTCCGGCGCTCCCTGGACCAGGATCTCGGTTTCGTTGATACTCACGATGCGCCCTCGGTGGATTCGCGGGGACCTGACCTGCTCATGCTCTGCCCATCCGGCATCGGGCCGATCCCGTTCATGCTGTGTCGATGCAGCATGAGCGAGGGCCCTGCGTGGTGACGCTTCGCTGCCGCCTCCGGGCCTGACTCGCTCATGCCACCCGCACCCGGGGGTCGAGGAGGGCGTAGACGATATCGGAGAGCAGCCCGGAGACCAGGACCACCAAGCCGGCGAACGCGGTGACAGTGGCGACCACGTAGATGTCCTGTGCGTTGATCGAATCGACCAGCCACTCCCCGACTCCGTGCCAGCCGAAGATCTTCTCGGTGAAGGTCGCTCCCGTGATCAGCCCACCCAGGCTGTAGGCGAACAGAGTGGCCATCGGGATCAGCGCGGTGCGCAGACCGTGTTTGTAGAGGGCCTTGTTCCGGGTCAGGCCCTTGGCGCGCGCGGTGCGGATGAAATCGCTCTGCAGGACGTCGAGCATGGCATTGCGCTGGTAGCGGCTGTATCCGGCCATACCGCCGAGTGCGAGGGTCAGGGTCGGTAGGACCAGGTGTTGCAGGCGGTCGACGAGTTGCGCGCCGAAACCCTCGATCTGGGTCGCGGATGTCTCGCCGGTGTACAGGAAGATCTGCTGGCCGGTCATCGAGTTGATTTCCAGCGCACCGAATTTGAGGAGCGTGGCGAGCAGGAACACCGGAGTGGACAGGATCAGCAGCGAGACGATCGTGGTGAAGTAGTCGCTGAATCTGTACTGGCGGATCGCGCCCGCCGCGCCGATCAGCACGCCCAGTACGGTGCCGATGATCGAGCCGAGGATGAGCAGCCGCAGACTCACCGCGACCCGGCGGCCGAGCTCCTCGCTCACCGGTTGTCCGCCGAGGGTCTCGCCGAAATCGCCACGCACAACCCCTTGCATCCAGATGACGTAGCGCTGTGGGATCGGCTCGTTCAGATGCAGTTGCTCGGCTTTGGCATCGATCACCGACTGCGGAGGCCGCGGGTTGCGCTGTTCCAGGCTGTCCAGCGGGCGGAAGGTCAGCGAGGCGAGACTGAAGGTCAGGAATGACGCCAGCAGCAACAGCACGACGTAGTTGAGTGCGCGTCGCAACAGAAAGCCGGCCATCGTTCCCCTCGATATCAGGTGTAGCCCCTGATCATAGGGAGCGTTGCCGCGCACTGCGCGGCGGACGGCTCGCTGCGTGTTCACCCGCGGGCGTCTCTGCCGCCCGGCCGTGTGGCGGCACCGCGAACCGGCCGTGCGGGGACGCGCCGGTCCGGCCGCGCGAGGACACAGCAGAATGGAGCGGGTGACCGCAACGCAGCTGCCCAAACCGAAACTTGTGGCCTCCGATGTGGACGGCACCTTGATCGACCCCTACGAGCAGGTGACCGCGCGGACCAGGGCCGTGGTCGAGTCGCTGGTGGCCGACGGAGCGCAGTTCGTGCTGGCGACGGGGCGGCCACCGCGCTGGATAGCGCCGGTCGTGGCCGGTCTCGGTTTCGCGCCGCTGTGTGTATGCGGGAACGGGGCCGTGCTCTACGACGCCGAGACGGATCGGGTGTTCGGCACCAGAACACTGGATGTGCCGACGCTGGCCTGGCTGGCCGATCTCGCGGAGAAGGTGCTCCCGGGCTGTGGGTTGGCGGCCGAACGGGTGGGCTCCAGTGCGCATGATGCGGCGACGCCGCAGTTCGTGAGTTCGCCCCAGTACGAGCACGCCTGGCTGAACCCGGACGACACCGCGGTGGCGCGCGACGAGGTCATCGATTCCCCGGCGATCAAAATGCTGATCCGGCTGCCGGGTGCGCGCAGCGGTGATATGGCGGCCACTCTGGCGGGGCATATCGGTGATCGCGCGGATATCACTTATTCGACCGATCACGGGCTGGTCGAGATCTCCGCCCCCGGGGTCACGAAGGCGCACGGGTTGCGCCTCATCGGTGAGCAGTCCGGAATCGCGCCGGCGGAGATGGTTGCGTTCGGTGATATGCCCAATGACATCCCGATGCTGCGGATGGCCGGGCTGGGAGTGGCCATGGGGCATGCGCACCCGGAGGCGCTTGCGGCGGCGGACGAGGTGACGGGGACCAACAGCGAGGACGGGGTGGCGCGGGTGCTGGAGCGCTGGTGGCCGCAGGAGCCGGAGCGTTCCTGAACCGGACCGCTCGGGTCGGCTCACCAGGTAGGCCGATGCGGGGAGCGGCGGTGACCATTACTGTCCGGCGTCATGGCCGAGGCGACGCCGGCCTCGCGGTGCCGGTCTCTGTGTCGAGGAATTGCGGAACGGCCTCGCCGTGGTCGGCGGGTGCGCGACTGCTGGCGCACCCTGGGGCAGGGCCGGCCGGAGTATGTACTGACCAGGGCAGTCCTGGCTTGGACTTAGTGGCGCTCGTGGCACGGGCGATGTTGCTGGAACCCGGCCGCTTGTGCGCCGTGGGGATCATCGGCGGACAGAAAACCGCGCCGACTGTGAGGCACAGTCGGCGCGGCTCGATTCTGTTCTGTTCAGGCCGTCGGAGCAGGTGGCGCTGCCGACTCGCTGGTGGGGGCCGGTGTCGGCGGGAGGATCTCGGGGGTTGTGGGAGCTGGGTGCGGTGTCGTCGGGGTAGCGGGTGTTTGCGGCTGCCGCGCCGGGGTGCCGAAAGCCGGTGCGGATGGCACCGAAGCAGCGCCGTCGGTCGTCGTTCGAAGCGGTGGGGGTGTGTCGATCGGCGTGGCGGCCGAATCTTGCAGCGGCGCGGCCGCCGGTGGTGCTGCCTCTACGGCACCCACTGTGGGGCCGTACGACGGCGAAGTCTGCGCGGGCGCTTGCGGTGGTTGTTGTGCCGGTTCCGGTGCCGCCGGTACCTGTTGGTGTCCGGGAACCGGTGCCGCGATGGCCGGTGCGGGCTGGTGTCCCGGGTCACCGAGGGCCGGCGACGGCGAGGGAACTACGGCAGGTGCTCCCGGGGCCGGGAGCCGGGCTGGCTGCGGGTTCGCCGGTGCGCCCTGGCCCTGCAGCTGTCCCGGGGCAACCGCGCCGGGTGGGGTGGGAGCCGGGATCGGGGCGGCCTGCGGGTCGGGAGCTCCCTGGACCTGCGGCTGGTTGGTCTCGTTGTAGGCCTTCCAGAGCGTGGTGACGATATCGGTGGCCTGGTTCAGGATCAGCGAACCGTTCTGGAAATCGGCGCGCAGGCCTTCGGGGACGGGGTAGGGGCTGGTCAGCGGCAGACCGAGCGCGCCGGTGTCGCCGCCCAGTGCCAGGAAGCTGTCCAGGATCTTGCCGACCACTTCGTGGGCCTGCCCGTCGGGTGCGGTGTAGACGTAGCCGTTCACGAATTTCGCGTACTGCTGGCCGTGGGCCGCGGGCAGCGGTTCGGAGGCGGCCTGGCCGAGCGGGCCGTCGGGGCCGCCCTTGGACACCCAGTATTTGGCGATCAGGTTGTCGTTGACCATGGTCAGCAGTTTCGCGGTGAGATCGGCGAGTGCGGCCAGGTCCGAGCGGGAGGCCTGGCTGCGGGGCGTTTGCGACTGAGACTGGGTTCCGCCGGCTTCACCGGCCGCGATCGTGCGGATGCGGTCCATCTGCGCGTACGCGGCGTCGCCGGGGCAGCTGGTGTTGCCGACGTCGCGGTGCGCGAAGACCACCGGCAACTTCACCTCCTCGCCCCGGGCGTACCGGGTGAATTCGGTGCCCTCGGAGTACATGGTGGTCTGGCCCTTGGGGTCCAGCCCGGCGATCTTGGCCCGCCAGCCGATGAACTTGCCGGTGGCTTCGATCGAGGCGTCGGTGGGTTGTTCGGCCTGGTAGTCGCCCATGATCGCGACCCCGGAGGTGTTTTCGTTGAAACCGCCCGCGTGTGCGCCCTGTACCGGCTCGTTGAGTCCGCCGTAGCGGCCCTCGAAGATCTGGCCGTACTTGTCGACCAGCGCGTTGTAGCCGATATCGCACCAGCCCAGGGTCTGCGAATGGTAGGCGTAGACGGCACGCACGATGCCGGCGGATTCGCCCTGGCTGTAGTCGTTGCGGCCGGCCGTGTGGTGCACGGTGATCCCGCCGAGTCCGTCGTCGTAGGTGGGTTCCTGGCAGCGGATCGATTCGTCGGCGCCCCATTGGTTGCGGGTGATCACGCGCGGGCCGCCGCCGGGCAGGGCGGCGGCGATGTCCTGGAGATGGTCGTCGACGGCGCCGCGGCCGGGGTCGATCAGGACGGCCGTGAGGTCGGGAGGTGCTTGTTCCCCGGCCGCGGCGGGGGTGGGCTCGAGCGGCCCGCCCGGGTTCTGGTGCGGTTTCCGGGTGACCAGGACCTGTACCGCGGTGGTGTTGCCGACGTAGATCGGGTCGGTGCCCGCGGGCGCGCCGTCGGCCACACCGTCGGCGCCGTCGATCGGGCTGGCCTCGTACCACTGGCCCCAGGCGCCGTCGGGCTGTTTGGCCCGGACCATCACCGTGGTGTTCGCCAGGTCCGGGGCGGTCAGCGCGACCATGCTGAACGGCTCTTCCCGGGTGAGTTCCTTGACCTGGGCGCCGACGGCGTTCATGAATTCAGGGGGGATGACACCCGGGGTGAGGGCCGGGGTGTCGGCGGACGGTGTGCCGCCGGGGGCTTCGGTGACGAATCCGAGCCCGGGCCGGCGACCGGGCATCCGCCCGCCCGGTCCGGCATTGGTCGGCGCGGGGGTGAGGCCCGGCAGGTCCAGTGCCTGCAGATCGGACAGGTGCAGGTCGGGGAGGTCGAGGCCGGTGAGTTCGGCCAGCGGCAGGACGATATCGGGTGCGCTCTTCAGCGCCAGCTCGGTGAGCAGTGGCGGTACGGCGGTGAGTTCCACCTGGTCGGCCGGTTTGCCGGGGCCGATGACCGTGGGGACCAGGATCGGGCCCGCGACCGCAACTAGCGCGACAACCGGCAGGACGTAGGAACGCTTCGGTTTGCGGTAGGGCACGAGCGTCTCCAATCAGGGTTGCAACCAGTGATCGGTGAGCAAGTCATGCTTGCGAACTCGAGACTCACGGACCACACTAGCCACATTCGTCACAAATCTAAACCTGAGGTTGAGGCTTACCTGGTCGCTCGAATGTAGCTCCCGGATCGTGGCCGGTCGAAACGACATGCCGACGTCGTGTCGAGGCAAACGTCCGGGCAAAACGATGGGAGTGCGTGTATGCCATACCGAAAGAACATAACTCGCCCGAAAGTGCCGCTGCGACTGGCGAATCCGCTGGTTGTGGGCCGATTGCCGCAATCGATGCGAGGTCGGCGGATTCGGCCGGGGCCGTTTTTCGTCTGTGGCGCGACGGCACTGCTGATCGGCGGAGCCTTACTGGCGCCCTCGGCCGGGGACGTGTACCGGATGATTGCCGAGTCCGGTCCGGGTCACGGCCGGGGGCTGAGCCAGCACGGCGCCCTGCAGAACGCCCGCGGCGGCCAGAATGTCGAGCAGATCCTCGGCCACTATTACCCGGGGGCGGAGATCGGCACCATCGGACCTGCTTCGGTGTCGGTCCGGCTGCAGGGTTACGACGGCGCCGAACCGGTCATCTTCTCGGACGCGGGTGCCCGCGTCGCGGGCCGCGAGCTGAGCCCGGGCGAGGCCGCCCGCTTGATACCGCTGCCCGACGGTGGTGCGCATGTCGTGGTCACCGACGGATGTGACGGCGCGGTGCTCTGGGAAACCTCGGTCGGTGACCCGTGGGTCTATCCGATCGACCCGAATCCCAACCGTCCGGCGAACGAGCACCTGACTCTGTGCGGCGGCGGTGCGTACCGCGGATCGCTGGGCGTGGCCGCCGAGAACGGCGAACCGCGCACGGTCAACCGGGTGGACGTCCAGGACTATCTGCTCGGCGTGGTACCGGCGGAGATGCCCGCCGATTGGGCCCCCGCAGCGCTGGAGGCGCAGGCCATCGCGGCGCGCTCCTACGCCCTGGCCGAGGCCCGCTGGCCGTACGCACAGACCTGCGACACCACCGATTGCCAGGTCTACAGCGGAACCGCGCAGGAAGACACGCGCACCACCGCCGCCGTGGACTCCACCGTGGGCCGGGTGCTGTTGCGCGACGGGCGGATTCTGCGGGCAGAGTATTCGGCCGCACCGGACGGCGGCAGCCCCGCCGACATCCAGACTTTCGAGGTGGGCCCGACGCCCGCAGAATTGACGGTCGCCACGCCGATGCCGGCCCCGCCGGTGAACCCGGATACCGCGACCTCGCTGCCGCACGGATCCTCGCCCGGCTTGCCCGCGGATTCCGTACCACCCGTCCCGGCTTCCCCGGAAGGCAACAAATCCGGTTCGGCACCGGTGCCGCGGACCCCGGAAGGCAGCCTGCCGGTGTCGCCGAACGGTACGACGCCGGGTATGCCCGGCGTGGCCCCGGGCGCGACTCCCTCGCCGATCGATACCGCCTACGCGGAAATGGGTGGTGCGCGCAGTGCGGTCGGCCTGCCCGTCACACCGGAGATGCCGCTGCCCGACGACGCCGGCAGCTACCGGCTGTTCGAGAACGGCGTCATCGTCTACACCCCGGACCTGGGCGCGCAGGTGGTGGACTTCACCACGCTGATGCAATTGGTCCCGGATCTCGACGACCCCACGTCGGGCAGTGCCGAACCGGGAACCGACTCCGGAACCACCGAACCTGGCGCGACCGGACCCAACGGCACCGAATCGGGACCGGCTGAATCCGGCGGCCCGGCCTCGGGAGCGACCGAACCCGGCCGCTCGGGGACGGATGCGGGCGATTCCGGTGACCCCGGCGTAGCACCAGGCCGCGTGCCGGCCGGGCGGGCCGGGACCGCGGACGCGCCGCAATCCCGGCCCGACAGTTCGGTGCCGCAATCCCGGCCCGGTGGCCCATTGGTGGAGGGTGATCGGCCGGCGGCGGTGCCGGGCGCGCCGAAGATCCCGATGGATCTGGAGGTGACCGATCTGGCCGACGGTTCGTAGCGCGGCCCGCGACCACTCGACCTTGACGTTGCGTCAACTTGCACGCTGGTGGTACCGACGCGATACGGAAGGGGGGTGGTCGTGGGTGCGGGGCCGGGCCGCGGAATGGGACGCCGCGGCCGCGCTGCGCGCGCAACTGGACCTGCTGCGCGGCGAACAGGACCGGATCCGCCGCCGGATCGAGTCGGTATACATCACATCGGGCAGGTTGGAACGAGGTGAACGACTCGTGGCGGCAGAAGTTTTCGAGGAATTCGACCGTCCGCAATACTTCGCGGGTCCCGGTGAAATGTATGTCGCCGACGGATGTTTCGAGATCGACGACCGGCACGGGGCGGGGACGATGGCGCTGGTTCGCGATGCGATGAAGGTATACGCCGGCAAGAACATCCACTGACCGATCGGGACCGCGCAGAGGCTCGCACGCGAAAAATAGTCTGGCCCTTGTGTTTCACCATGCGGTGGGATATACCCTCGGCGAACCCCGCTGTGACGCGGTAGAGTTCCCGAAAATCTTGTCGAGGGGGAGGTCCCATGAGTTACCCGTATGGTCAGCCGCCGCATCAGCCGGGATACCCGGCCCCGGCCCCGGCCTACGCCACACCCAATCCATACGGATATCGGCCCGCGCCCAGCGGGGGCACCGGTATCACGGCGGGCATCCTCGCCCTACTCGGCGCGTTGTCCAGTGTGGGCATGGCGATCTCCATGTTCATTCTGGCCGCTGCCACCTCCGAGAGCTCGCTGACCAGCGGGGCGGTCCTGGCCACCGGTGCACGGCGCCGCAGCAGTTCCTCCTCCAGCAGCAGTAGCAGCAGCAGTGGGACCGATGTGGACATCGACTTCGAAGGTGTCGGTATCGTCTGGGGTATCGCCTACATCATCGTGGCCCTCGCGCTGCTGATCGGCGGCATCATGCTGCTGCGGCGCAGCAGCGCCGGACGGACCACGGTCATCGTCGCCTGTGTCGCCTTCATCGTCGTCTCGATCTTCGGGCTCGGGCTCCTCGGCGGCATTGTCGGTGGTTTCTTCGCCATCCTGACCCTGGTCCTGGCCGCGCTCGGTTCCACCAAGCAGTGGATCGATGCGGCCCGGATGCCCGCGATGGCCGGCGGCTACGGCCCCGCCCCGTACGGCTACTGACGCGGTCGATAATCGCACCCGTTCGCCGGGGCCGGTCACGTACCGGCCCCGGCGAACGTTTTTTCGACTACCCCCTGGGTGCCGACCGCCCCACCTGGTGTTACCGCTCACCCGCTGATCCCGACTGGCGCCTGGAAACGCTTCCGATACGCTGGGCTCCCGTGACCGCCGCATCGTCTCCGGGTAACTCAGATAACAACGCACAGTTCGACCTGATCGTCGTCGGCTCCGGGTTCTTCGGGCTGACCGTCGCCGAGCGCAGCGCGAACCTACTCGGCAAAAGAGTCCTCGTGCTGGACCGCCGTCCGCATATCGGTGGTAACGCCTATTCGGAGCCGGAACCGGAAACCGGGATCGAAATCCACAAATATGGTGCACATCTGTTCCACACTTCGAACAAACGAGTCTGGGACTATGTCACTCAGTTCACCGAGTTCACCGGCTACCAACACCGCGTTTTCGCCCTGCACAAAGGTCAGGCCTACCAGTTCCCGATGGGCCTGGGCCTGGTCTCCCAATTCTTCGGCCGGTATTTCACCCCGGAGGAAGCGCGTGCGCTGATCGCCGAGCAGGCCTCGGAGATCGAGACCAAGGACGCACAGAACCTCGAGGAAAAGGCCATCTCGCTGATCGGCCGCCCGCTCTATGAGGCTTTCTTCCGCAATTACACCGCCAAGCAGTGGCAGACCGATCCCAAGGAACTGCCCGCCGGCAATATCACCCGCCTCCCGGTTCGCTACACCTTCGACAACCGCTACTTCAACGACACCTACGAGGGCCTGCCCAAGGAGGGGTACACGAAGTGGCTGGAGAACATGGCGGCCAGTGAGCTGATCGAGGTCCGGGTGGACACCGACTGGTTCGACGTCCGCGACGAGTTGCGCGCACAGAACCCGGACGCCCCGGTCGTCTACACCGGCCCGCTGGACCGCTACTTCGATTACACCGAGGGTGAGCTGGGCTGGCGAACCATCGACTTCGAGACCGAGGTCCTGCCCACCGGCGACTTCCAGGGCACCTCGGTGATGAACTACAACGACGCGGATCCGCCCTACACCCGGATCATCGAACCGCGGCATTTCCACCCGGAACGGGACTACCCGACGGACAAGACGGTCATCATGCGCGAGTACTCGCGTTTCGCCAAGACCGGTGACGAACCGTACTATCCGATCAACACCCCGGATGACCGAGCCAAACTGACCGCCTACCGCGAGCTGGCCAAGCAGGAGACCGCCACGGCGAAGGTCCTGTTCGGCGGCCGCCTCGGTACCTATCAGTACCTGGATATGCATATGGCCATCGCGAGTGCACTGAACATGTTCGACAATGTGCTGCGGCCGCACCTGGAAACGGGTGCACCGCTGGCCGAGGAGAACAACGACGTATGACCTCCGCATCACTGGCGCGCAGCGCGTCCGCCACCCGTGCGAAATCGCTCCTGCAGCGGGTTATCCTGCCCCGCCCGGGGGAGCCGCTGGATGTGCGCACCCTGTACTTGGAAGAGTCGGCGACCAACGCGCGGCGCGCGCACGCCACCACCCGGACCTCGCTCTCGGTGGGCGCGGAGTCCGAGGTGTCGTTCTGCACCTACTTCAATGCGCTGCCGGCCAGCTACTGGCGGCGCTGGAGCATGCTCGATTCGGTGGTGTTGCGGCTGGAACTGGCCGGGCACGGGCGGGTCGACCTGTACCGGTCCAAGGCCGACGGGTCCCGGATCCATGTCCAGGGTGGCGAGTTCGCGGTCGCGCCCGGCACCGAAACCGTGTCCGTCGAGCTGGAGACCGATCTCGGGCCGTTCGAGGACGGCGGCTGGCTCTGGTTCGATATCACCACCGATACCGCGGTGACGCTGGTCTCCGGCGGCTGGTACGCGCCGATCGAGGCGCCGGGTGACGGCCGGATCGCCGTCGGCATGCCGACCTTCAACCGCCCGACCGACGCCGTGAAGACCCTGAACGCGCTCGGCGCCGATCCGCTCGTGCTGGCGCAGATCGACGCGGTGATCATTCCGGACCAGGGCACCCGCAAGGTCGTCGACGAACCCGGTTTCGACGAGGCCGCGGCCGTGCTCGGTGACCGGCTCGCCATTCACAACCAGCCCAACCTCGGCGGTTCCGGCGGCTACAGCCGGGTCATGTACGAGGCGCTCAAAACCACCAGCGCCGAATACATCGTCTACATGGACGACGATATCGAGATCGAACCCGATTCGATCCTGCGCGCGCTGGCCTTCGCCCGGTTCGCCAAATCACCGGTGCTGGTGGGTGGCCAGATGCTCAACCTGCAGGAACGGTCACACCTGCATGTGATGGGCGAGGTGGTCGATCGCAATGTCTTCATGTGGTCGGCGGCGCCGAATGTCGACTACGACCACGATTTCGCCAAGTACCCCCTGCGCGACCGGGACAATTCGAAACTGCTACACCGGCGGATCGACGGCGATTTCAACGGCTGGTGGACGTGTGTGATTCCGCGGCAGGTCGCCGAGCAGCTCGGTCAGCCGCTACCGCTGTTCCTGAAATGGGACGACGTCGAATACGGGCTGCGGGCCCGGGAGGCCGGCTATCCCACGGTCACCCTGCCGGGCGCCGCCGTCTGGCATATGGCGTGGAGCGATAAAGACGACGCCATCGACTGGCAGGCGTACTTCCATCTGCGCAACCGCCTGGTTGTGGCCTCGTTGCACCAGCCGGGTAACGGCCGCGCGATGATCGCGCACACCGTCAAGGCCACTCTCAAACATCTGCTCTGTCTGGAATATTCGACGGTCGCCATCCAGAATCTCGCGATCCGCGATTTCCTGGCAGGGCCGCAGCGCCTGTTCGAGCTGCTGCCCAGCGCCCTGGGCGCGGTACACGAACTGCGCAAGCAGTATCCGGACGCGGTGATCTTGCCGTCGTCGACCGAACTGCCGCTGGCCAGCGGGATCGGTGTCGGTGCGGTGGCCGAACCCGCCAATCCGATCGCCAAGATCGTGCGGCTGGGCAAGGGCCTGCTGAACAATCTGCGCCCGGCCCACCCGGAGCATCACGAACGCCCGCAGCTGAATGTTCCGACGCTGGACGCGCGCTGGTTCCTGCTCTCCCAGGTCGACGGTGTCACCGTGACCACCGCCGACGGGCGTGGTGTGGTGTACCGCAAACGTGATCCGCGGCAGGCCTACGGGCTGTTGCGGGAGGCGCTGCGGTTGCGCAAGGAGCTCGCCGACCGGATGCCGGAGATGCGGCAGCGCTACCGGGCCGCGCACGCGGAACTCACCGGCACCGCCGCCTGGGAGAAGGTTTTCGGTATCGACGGTGACGCGGAGGCGCAGCGGTGAACGCGATGAATCCGAGCCTGCAGGACTCGAGCGCCGTGCGTACGCCACCCGAGGTGAAGATCCTGGAGGCGGTCCAGGGCGCCATCGCGACTCCGCCGGTGATCTCCGCCGCGCGCGGTATGTCCCATTTCGGGGAGCATGCGCTCGGCTGGGTCGCGATCGCCGCGGCGGGGGCGCTCGCCGATAAGCCACGCCGGCGGCAGTGGGCCGGTGTCGCGGTCGGCGCCGTGGGGGCCCACGCCGCCTCCATCGTGATCAAGCGCATTGTTCGCCGGCCGCGACCGAACGCACCATCGGTGCAGGTCAACGTGAGTACGCCGAGCAAGTTGAGCTTTCCGTCCTCGCACGCGACCTCGACAACAGCGGCGGCGGTGCTGCTCGGAAAATTGACCGGGCTACCCTTGCCAGCGGTGCTCGTACCGCCGATGTTGCTGTCCAGGGTCGTGCTAGGGGTCCATTACCCCTCCGATGTGCTCGCCGGTTCCGCTCTCGGTGCCGCGTCCGCCGCCGTCCTGCTGGCCGCCGAAAAGAGACTCGACAGTGACCGTACAAGACGAAAAGGCGCTGCCTGATATGAGTGAAGAGCCCACCGGCGCCGATCTGGCCGAAGCCGAGGTCAAGGGCCCTCCGAAGACGCTGGCCGGCGGCCTGGTCAAGGCGGTCCGGCCGCGGCAGTGGGTCAAGAACGTCCTGGTGCTGGCGGCTCCGCTGGCGGCGGGATCGGTCACCGATCTGGACGTGCTCGGCAATGTCGCGATCGCGTTCGTGGTCTTCTGCATGGCGGCCTCGGGTATCTACCTGACCAACGACGCGATGGACGTCGAGGCCGATCGGGCACATCCGACCAAGCGGTTCCGGCCGATCGCGGCCGGCGTGGTTCCGGTGAACCTGGCCTTCGGGTTGTCAGCGCTCCTGCTGCTGGGGTCGGTCGGGCTCTCCTTCCTGGCGAACTGGCAGCTGGCCGTCACCATCGGTGTGTACGTCGGTGTCCAGCTGGCCTACTGCTTCGGGCTCAAACACCAGGCGGTCCTGGATATCTGCATCGTGTCCTCGGGCTTCCTGCTCCGCGCGATCGCCGGCGGTGTGGCCTCCGGTATCCCGCTGTCGCAGTGGTTCCTGCTGATCATGGCGTTCGGATCGCTGTTCATGGCGGCCGGCAAACGGTATGCCGAGCTACAGCTGGCACTGTCCACCGGTGCGAAAATTCGCAAATCGCTGGAGTACTACACCCCGACCTATCTACGATTCGCGTGGAGCCTGGCCGCCACGGCGGTCGTGGTCTTCTACGGATTGTGGGCCTTCGAACAGGGTGCCGCCAAGGACACCGAATGGTTCGCTCTCTCGATGATCCCGTTCACCATCGCGATCCTGCGGTACGCCGTGGATGTCGACGGTGGTGAGGCCGGGGAACCGGAAGAGATCGCTCTCGGAGACCGCGTCCTGCAGTTGCTTGCCATCGCCTGGATCGGAGCGGTAGGTGTCGCTGTCTATCTCTTCTGACGAGATTGCGGTAGCCGAAAAAGAAAAGCCCGACGAGCGGGCTGCCACCGAGCAGCCGCGCTCGTCGGCGCGTGCCGCCCGAACACCGCGTCTGGTGTTCGCCGGCGGAATCGTGGTGACCCTCGCGCTGTTCGCCTACGGCGGCTGGCAGCGGCGCTGGATCGCCGACGACGGTCTCATCGTCCTGCGCACCGTGCGTAACCTGCTGGCCGGCAACGGCCCGGTGTTCAACGTGGGCGAACGGGTGGAGACCAACACCAGCACGGCGTGGACCTACATCGTGTGGTTCTTCAGTTGGCTGACGCAGGCCCGGCTCGAGTACGTGGTCCTGGGGGTCGCGCTGACCCTGTCGCTGCTCGCCGTGCTGTTCGCCATGCTCGGCACCGGCAAGCTGTGGGGCCCGGCATCGTCGGTGCTCCTGCTACCGGCCGGCGCGCTCGCCTATATCGCCGTGCCCCCGGCCCGCGACTATGTGACCTCCGGGCTGGAGAACTGCCTGGTCATCTGCTGGCTGGCGCTGCTGTGGTTGCTGCTGATCCGCTGGAGCAAGGCGGAGCGGCCGGGCGTGCCCGGGCTGCTCGGGCTGGCTTTCCTCGCCGGGCTGGCACCGCTGATCCGGCCCGAGATGACGGTGGTCGGCGGCCTGGCCCTGCTGCTGATCTTCTTCGCCCCGATGCCCGCCTCCCGCCTGCGCCCGTGGTTGCTGCGCGGGATCGTCATCGCGGTGGCCGGGGCCGTACCGCTGGGCTACCAGATCTGGCGAATGGGCTACTACGGGCTGCCGTACCCGAACACCGCGGTCGCTAAGGACGCGGGCGGGGCCAAATGGGGGCAGGGTTTCACCTATCTCTGGGACCTGGCCGGGCCCTACTACCTCTACGTACCGCTCGTCGTCCTGCTGATCGCGGGCCTGGTGGCGGCGCGGGTGCGCAGCGTCACACCGGTTGTCGTGGACCCGGCCGCGGAACAGAACCCGGAACGCGAACGGCCCGGCCGGATCCGGCGGTTGCGCGAATGGCTGCGCACCCCCGCCGCGGTGGTCACGCTGGTGCTGAGCGCCGCGGTGATCCTCACCGTGTACGCGTTGCGGGTCGGCGGCGATTTCATGCACGGCCGGATGTTGCTGCCGCAGTTGTTCCTGTTCCTGCTGCCGGTCGCGGTGATTCCGCTGCGCCTGCCGGAGGGCGGCGTCCGTGCCCTGACGCGCCGGGAGGCACCGGCCTTCGGGATTCTGGTGGTCGCACTGGCCGGCACGATCGCGTGGGCCTTGCTGGCCTCGGGTACCACCGCGATCAAGACCGGAACCACGATCAACAAATCCGGGATCGTGGACGAACGTATCTACTACGTGCTCAACACCGGCCACGATCACCCGATTCTGGCCGAGGACTACCTCGACTACGCGCGGATGCGGCCCATGGTGGAGGGCATCGAGAACACGCCGGACGGCGGGCTGCTGCTGAATTCGCCCTCGTTCATGTTCTGGTACATCGCCCCGCCGCCGATTCCGATCCCGCCGGGCGGCGCGGGACATACGGTCTACTTCCTCAACTTGGGGATGACCAGTATGAATGTCCCGCTGGATGTCCGCGTCATCGATCCGATGGGCTTGGCCTTCCCGCTGGCCGCGCATACCGAACGGCTCACCGACGGACGTATCGGCCACGACAAGAGCCTCTACCCGGACTGGGTGATCGTGGAAACCGGCATGGTGGACCGTAAACCGTGGCTGCCCTGGTACATGGACGAGGATTGGGTGAAACAGGCCCATGTCGCCATGTCCTGCCCGCAGACCCACGCCCTGATGCTGTCCTACAAGGGGCCGTTGACGTTCGAGCGTTTCAAGCACAACCTGTTGCACGCGTTCGATTTCGCCTCGTACCGAATCGATCGTGTCCCGGAGTATGAGATACAACGCTGCGGTCTGATCGACCCGGTGCCGCCTGTGCGCTGAGCTGCCTGTTCGCTGATAGCCTTTCGGCACCGAGACGGAAGGTTCGCACTCCTGGCAGGCGTGTGATACCCCGTCACGCTATGGTGCTGGCGTCTGGTGGTCCCCGCTCGCTAGGGAGCCGGGGACCGGTGTCGGACTTCGCGATCGGCGGATCGCACGACGGAGGGTGGGAGCAATGCGAGGCGTTATCGGCCGCGGCCGGCGGACCGGCAGCCCGGCGCGGCTGGGTGACCGGCTGAAACGAGCGGCCCTGCTGTCCCTGGCGATTCTGCTACCGGTGGGCGGTTCGGTCGCCGGACCCGATGCCCCGGCATCCGCGCGGTACGACCCCGGTTTCGGGTTCGACTTCTGGGTCGATTCGCAGATGGGCCCGATCAAATCCCGGGTCTTCCGCGCCGCGGACGGGAATACCGGCCGGGTTGTCTACGCCCTGGACGGTATGCGCGCCCGGGACGACCTCAGCGGCTGGGAAATCGACACCGATGTCGCGCGTGAGCTGACCAAATGGAATATCAACGTGGTCATGCCGGTCGGCGGCCGTTCCAGTTTCTACGCAGATTGGAACGCGCCGAGCAACTTCTTCGGCCTGGGCAGTTCCGGTAGTGCCGGCGACCAAACCGGCTCGGCAGCGGATTCGGGTTCGGGGCTGGCTTCGGGCTCGGCGGCCGGCCTGGGACGGTCGAACACCTACAAGTGGGAAACCTTCCTGACGCGCGACCTGCGCTGGGCGCTGCGCGACCGGCTCGGCTTCAATCCCAACGGAAACGGCGTATTCGGGTTGTCCATGGGCGGTAGCGCGGCGCTCTCGCTGGCCGCCTACCATCCCGATCAGTTCCGTTACGCGGCTTCCTATTCCGGATACCTGAACGTATCGGCCCCCGGTATGCGTGAGGCCCTGCGGGTGGCCATGCTGGACGCCGGCGGTTTCAATATCGACGCGATGGCGCCGCCGTGGAGCCCGCAGTGGCTGCGGATGGACCCGTTCGTGTTCGCGCCGCTGCTCCGCGCCCACAACACCCGGTTGTGGATCTCGGCCGGGAGTGGGTTGCCCGGGGCGGCCGACGGGCTGGACATGCACACCGTGAACGCCATGGGGCTGGAAGCGCTGGCGCTGGCCAACAGCCGGGCTTTCCAAGCCCGCATGATGACGCTGGGCGCATCCAATATCACCTACGACTTCCCGGCCGTCGGCGTGCACAACTGGCACTACTGGACCGACGAGGTGTACCGGATGATTCCGGACCTGTCGGCGAATATCGGCTGAGCGAGTCAGGCCCGGAGGCAGTAGCGCAGCGTCACCACGCAGGGCCCTCGCTCAGCCGCGTTAGATACAGCCTGAGCGAGTCAGGCCCGGAGGCGGTAGTGCGATACCTTCGCCCGCGCTTCGGCCTCCGCCTCAGGATGTCGGCCCTTCGTCGGGCCTCGCTCAGCCGCGATGGATACCGCCTGAACGAAGTCAGGCCTGGGACCGGACTCGCCCGGCCACATTGCGCAACCGTTGCCGGAGTCGCCCGCGCGGGTATCCGGAAACGGAAACGCATACCCGCCACGAAGATGCATGTGACCTGCGACACTATCTGGCAACATGAACCTGCATCTGGTCGATTGATACACCAGGAACATGTATCCAGATAACGACTTCCGAGTTCTCGCGGTAGTCATGGTCTATGTATCCGAGATGGGGCCGGTAGCGTAGCTCGTGATTTGCTGTCCGGCTGTCCAGGCGAAAGGTCTAGTCGAATGCGAAGTGCGCGAAGGCTCAGATCGGCACGACCCCGGCGGTGGGTCGGACGTTGGGCGCTGGGGATCACGGTGGCACTGCTGGCCCCACTCGCGGTGGCGCTGTCCGATGCGACCGGCCCGGTCCAGGCGGCGCCCAACCCACGGGGATTCGATTTCGTGGTGAACTCCCCGGAGATGGGTCCGATCAGGTCGAGGATCTTCCGGGCCAAGGACGGTAATACCAATCGCGTGGTCTACGCCCTGGACGGGATGCGCGCCCCGGAAACGCACAGCGGCTGGGAGTTCGACACCAATGTCGCCGATGCGCTCACCGACTGGAATATCAACGTCGTAATGCCGGTCGGCGGTATGTCCAGCTTCTACGCCGACTGGAATGCGCCGAGTTCGTTCTTCGGGGCCCCGCCGACCGGTTCCTCGTCCGGATCGGGCGCGCTCAACGTGATTTCCGAGGGGCCGGGTAAAAGCTATCGCTACGCCTGGGAGACGTTCGTAACCCAGCATCTGCGCTGGGCATTGCGTGACCGGCTCGGATTCAACCCGTATCGCAACGGTGTATTCGGATTGTCGATGGGTGGCAGCGGTGCTCTCACCATGGCCGCCTACCACCCCGACCAGTTCAGTTTCGCCGGTTCGTACTCCGGCTACCTGAACATCTCCGCACCGGGTATGCGCGAGGCGATCCGGATGGCCATGATCGACGCCGGCGGCTACAACGTGGATTCGATGGCACCGCCGTGGGGTCCGCAATGGCTGCGGATGGACCCCTTCGTCTTTGCGCCACTACTGCGCGATCACAACACCCGGCTCTGGATATCCGCTGGTAGCGGGCTTCCTGATATCCCGGTCGACGGGTTCAACGGCAACACGATCAACGGGATGGCGTTGGAGACCCTGGCCCTGGCCAATACCCGGTCGTTCCAGCTGCGGATGATGTCGCTCGGTGCGAACAATGTCACCTACTCGTTCCCGGGCACCGGTATCCACTCCTGGACGTACTGGCAAGCCGAGGTGTACCGGATGATTCCGGATTTGTCCGCGAATATCGGATAACCGGCGGTCGCGGGGTCGCGTCAGGGACCTCCGCGACCACCGCATTGTGCCCGCTCCCCGGGTTGCCGCGGGGGCGGGCACACTGCTGTCGATAGGAATTCGTCCGTGGTTGGTATTCCGTTACACAACCCCCGGTCGAGGCCCGATTTCCATAACGGACGAATATCCCGGCCCGCCGAGACATCAACGCCCCGGCAAGGTATCGTCACGGGACGATCACAGCGTTCTCACGGCGGATTTCGACCATCCGATCACCACGGCCTTGCTTGGGCCGGATGAGGTCGAATAAGGTCCAGCGAGCACATCTGTGACCAGATCGTTGTAGCGCTGTCGGCCAGAGGTTGGTCGGGACCGGTCGCCGGCGCCGCCGAGGAATAACGGGGTGTTGTCCACGCAGCGGTGGCGGACAACACCACAACAGCAGAAAGAGAGCAGAATTCATGCGTTTCGGCAGGGCAGCCGGCCCGAAGAGAAGTATGGGGCGGTCACGGGCACCTCGCGGTTGGCGTAACCGGATTCTGGCTATCGGTGCGGCAGCATTCGCGCTACCGGTCGCTGCGGGTATCGCGGCTCCGACCACCGCGCTGGCCGCACCCGCGTCACCGGTGCATCGCGCCGGCCTGGAGGAACTCATGGTTCCCTCCAGCATGGGCCCGATCAAGGTTCAGGTGCAGTGGGCGGCGCGTGGCGGTAACGCCGGGCTCTACCTGCTCGACGGCCTGCGTGCTCGCGAGGACCGCAATGCCTGGTCGTTCGAGACAAACGCGCTCGAGCAGTTCGCGAACGACAACATCACGCTGATCATGCCGGTCGGCGGACAGTCCAGCTTCTACGCCAACTGGTACTCGCCCAGCAACACCAACGGCCAGAAGTTCACCTACAAGTGGGAGACCTTCCTCACCCAGGAACTGCCCGCCTTCCTCGAAGGCCACGGCGTATCGCGCACCAACAACGCGATCGCGGGCCTGTCCATGGGTGGCAGCGCTGCGCTGACCCTGGCCGCCTACCACCGCGATCAGTTCAGGTCCGCCGCCGCCTACTCCGGCTACCTGAACATCTCGGCGCCGGGTATGCGGGAAGCCATCCGGATCGCCATGCTGGACGCGGGCCGCTTCAACGTCGACTCGATGGCCGCCCCGTGGAGCCCGCAGTGGCTGCGGATGGATCCGTTCGTGTTCGCGCCGCAGCTGCGCGGCCTGCCGATGTACATCTCGGCCGCCAGCGGCCTGCCGGGCCCGTACGATAAGCCGGCCGGTGCGGTCGGGCTGTTCAATACCGGTAACGCCATGGCGCTGGAAGCCCTGTCGCTGGTGAACACCCGGGCCTTCCAGGCGCGGCTGCGTTCGCTGGGAATCGACGCCCACTTCGACTTCCCGAACGTGGGCACGCACTCCTGGAAGTACTGGGAGAGCCAGCTCTTCGCTTCCCGCAAGATGTTCCTGGATTCCACCAACGGCTGGTGATCGAAAGACACGCTGATCGGTTGCCGCTGAACCGATAGCACCCCGCAACGGCGCCACGTGCTTCGTATCGAAGAAGGTGGCGCCGTTTGCATTCCCGGGTGGCCAGGGCGAACAACTGATTTGCTGCCCGCGCGTCTACCGGGTATCCGCGCCTCGCGGCGGTACAAACAGTGTGTGGCAGGGAAGAATCGCGCACGAGGGGGGACAACCGGCCGGTCCGGTCGACGTACCCGGCGCGGCCTCGCCGTTCTGGCGGCCGCACTGGTGCTGCCCTTCGCCGCCGCTCAGGTCCCGGCGCCCGCCCAGCCCACCGCGGCCGCGGCGCCGGCGACGATCCGTAATGTCGTCTGGCATTCCGACCGTCATGTCGAGGTCTGGGTGAACTCGCCCGCCATGGGCGCCCCGATCCAGGTGCGGCTACTGCTGGCCCGGGACTGGAACACCCAGCCGAACGCGAAGTTCCCGGTGCTGTACATGCTCGACGGCCTGCGCGCCACCGACGACGACAGTGGCTGGATCAAGGAAACCGGCGCGGTCGACTTCTTCGCCGACAAGAATGTCACCACGGTGCTGCCGGTCGGCGGGCAGGCCAGCTTCTATTCGGACTGGTTGCAACCCAACAACGGCAAGAACTACAAGTGGGAAACCTTCCTCACCAAGGAACTTCCGCCGCTGCTGGAAAGCCAATGGCGGGCCACCTCGACCCGCGGTATCGCCGGACTGTCGATGGGCGGAACCGCCGCGATGTTCCTGGCCGCCCGCAACCCCGATTTCGCGAAGTTCGCCGCCTCCTATTCCGGATTCCTCACCACCACCAGCACCGGTATGCCCCAGGCGATCCAGCTCGCGATGGCCGACGCCGGCGGATTCGACGCCGAGGCGATGTGGGGGCCGCCGGGCAGCCCGCAGTGGGAGGAGCACGACCCGCTGTACTTGGCCGACCGCCTGAAAGGTAAATCCCTCTATATTTCCAGCGGGACCGGCGCCTCCGGCAAACACGACGAAGGTTCCGAGATCCCCGGAGTGAGCACGAATATGTTCGGGACAGGTCTGGAGACACTGTCGCTGATCACCTCGCAGAATTTCATCGGAAAACTCCATGAACTGCACATTCCCGCGACCGTCAATTATCGATCCGCGGGAACCCACACCTGGCCGTACTGGGATTTCGAAATGCGCCAGTCCTGGGCGCAAGCGGCGAGCGCGCTCGGCGTCCCCGCCGCGAAACCGGCATGCGTATCCGGCGGTGCCATCGACGTGGTCGTCGCGGGCAACGGCTGGCTCGGGGACTGCCTCACCGGTGAATACCGGGTACCCGGCGGGCTCGCTCAGGATTTCCGGCACGGGCGTGTTTTCTACACCCCCGAAGGCGGCGCGCACCCGGTGGCGGGCCGCATCGGCGGCGGCTACCAGGCGGCCGCCGGCCCGCAGGGAGGTCTCGGATTGCCGGTCGGCGGTGAAGCACCCCTGCCGGACGGCCGCGGTCGCTTCCAGCCGTTCCAGCAGGGCGCGCTGTACTGGACTCCGGAAACCGGCGCGCAAATGGTGCGCGGTGCCATCCTGGCGGAATGGGGTCGTCAGGGGTTCGAGGGCGGGCCGGCGAAGTACCCGGTGGGTCCAGAGGTGAAGACACCGAACCGCGACGGCGCGGTGCAATCGTTCGAAGGTGGCCCGTTCTATTTCAGTCCCGCCACCGGAGCACACCGCGTCGAAGGCCTCATCCTGGGCAAATACGCCGAACTGGGCTTCGAGAACAGCTGGCTCGGATTCCCGGCCGCCCCGGAATTCCCGCTGAAGGATCTCGGCCGGTACAGCAGATTCGAGGGCGGCAATATCTATTGGAGCCCCTTGTCGGGTGCCTGGGCGGTGCGCAACGGCCCGATCATGGACGTGTGGCGCGACGCGGGTTTCGAGAACGGCCGGCTGGGTTTCCCGATCAGTGACGAATTCGCCATCCCGGGCGGATCACAACAGAACTTCCAGCACGGATTCATCACTGTCCGGGACAACCGTGCGGAACTGCACGGTCTGTGACAGACACCGGGTGAGCAAGGCGAAAGACACCGGCGATCGGCACGAGGACCGATGCTGCCGGGTCCCGCGATGACCGCGAGTCGCGAGGGCTGAAAGCAGGGTCCGAGGGGGGCGAAACCCCGCGCGCGCCAGCGCGCCGAAAACACAGGTATTACCCTCGGTGATCGCGGCCCGCAGTAACCTGCCGGGCCCGGACGCAACCCGACGGCCAAACCAACGGTTCGGCGGCACCCCAGGCGGGTGGCCGTGGACCCGCGCGCAACCGCGCGCCGGAACACAGGATGGAATGTATGTATCGGACCCGAGGCACGTTGCTCGGTGTGGTGGCGGCCGTGGCGGCCGCCGGACTGCTCGCCGGCTGCGGTGACGAGGAATCGACCGCGACCAGCACGCCCACGCTCTCGACCCCGGCCGCCGCACCGTCCGTGAGTTCGGCGCCGGCTCCCGCACCCGAGGAGCAGTCCCCGGCGCCCGCTCCCGCCCCGGAGGAGAGCGCCGCGCCCGAGGCTCCGGCCGAGGAGCCGGAGCGGCCCGAACCGGTGCCGCCGCAGGAAACCGAAGCGGCGGAACTCGGTCCCAAGGAACAGACCTTTATCGACGAATTGGTGAAACAGGGCGTTACGCCGTCCAGCCCGGATGTCGCGCTCAGTACCGGTGGGTTCGTCTGCGACGCTGTCGCGCAGGGCGTCTCGGACGCGGATCTGCTCACCTGGGTGTCCGCGATGGCGGGGTCGGATTCGACCTTCGATCCGGCGAAGATGCCGGTCGAACAGGCGGGACGCATCTATATCGATACCGCCAAAGCGCACTACTGCTAGTGGCTGCCGGTGAGTAGGGGACGTAGCGGATCCCGTCGGTCGCGGCCGGCGGGCTGTCTGACGCTGCTCGCGGTCGCGGTTGCCGGGCTCGTCATCGTGGTGGTGCTCTGGTACATGCTGGCCGGGTGTCTGCGGGAGCCGACGCCGCCCGGTCCGGGGCCGGGCCCGGAGGAGCCGACCAGCCAGCCGGCGAGCTGTCCGGATGTGCAGATGGTTTCGGTGCCCGGTACCTGGGAGTCGAGCAGTACCGACGACCCCTACAACCCGGCCGCCAACCCGGCGTCGCTCATGCTGAACATCAGCAACCCGGTGCGTGAGCAGTTCCCGGCCGAACGGGTGGATGTGTACACCGTCCCGTATGTGGCGCAGTTCTCGAATCCGGTGGCGTTCCCGCCGGACGGTCAGGCTTCCTACAACGTCTCGCGGACCGAGGGTATGCGTCGGACGTTCGATTTCCTGACCGAGCGTCACAAGGAGTGCCCGCTCACCACCTATGTGCTGGCCGGGTTCTCGCAGGGTGCGGTGATCGCCGGGGATATCGCCGAGCAGATCGGTAAGGGCAACGGCCCGGTCCCGGCGGACCGCGTGCTCGGCGTGACCCTGATCGCCGACGGCCGCCGGTCCGGTGAGCCCGGGCCGGGACAGCCGATCCAGGTGGGAACACCGCCACCGGGGATCGGCGCGGAGATCGCGCTGGGCGGTCTGAGCGTGCCCGGGATCACCATGACCGGACCACGTGAGGAAGGTTTCGGCGATCTCGCCGACCGGGTGTACACCATTTGCGCGCCCGGCGATCTGATCTGTGACGCGCCGCGCAATGCCCTGAGTCCCGGCAATATCTTCGGCAGTCTGGGCACGCTCGCCCAGGCCGTGGGTAATCCGGTACACAGCCTCTACCACGGGTTCGTGGTGGATTCCGACGGTACGACGGCCACTCAGTGGGCCGCGAACTGGGCGATCGGCCTGGTCGACAGCGCACCGGTCCCGCCCCATTCGTGACCCGGCCTGCCGGGGCTCGAACGGTCGCCGATCGGTGTCCGGGGATGCGGGCGCGCACCGGCCCAGACACCTGCGGACGACTGGGCGGTCCAGGCACGCGGCGCGGTTGTGCCTGGTAGCGCGGTACGGCGGGGCACCAGCGACCCGTTGTGACAATTCACCGCACGCAGCGTGCTCCCTTACCCGCAGCACGCTGTAAAGTGCGCTGGTGATCGCGTATCCCGACCCTGCGCCGGCCGGGATACGCAGGGACTTCCGATATCCAGGAGCATGAGTTCATGACAGAAGCCGCCGCATCGGTGGATGAGTTGAGCGCGCTGGGCACTCCGCTGCGAAAGTTCCGATTCGCGGCCGCGGGCGAAGGGAACAAGCAGGAAGGCGGCGCCCGCAAGTTCATCCAGACGGCGCAGCAGGCCGAGGAGTACGGCTACGACACCTTCGTGGTGCCGGACCATCTCGGTGACCAGATCGGTCCCATTGCCGCACTCGGCGCGCTGACCCAGGCCACCGACAAGATCCGGCTTGGGACCTCGGTGCTGGCCAACGGGTTCCGCCATCCGGTCGTGCTGGCCAAGGATCTGGCCACCATCGATGTCCTGTCCAAGGGCCGGCTCGAGGTGGGTATCGGGGCAGGATGGAAGGCCGACGAGTTCGCCGCCGCCGGGCTGGACTACGACCGCCCGGGGATCCGCCTGGCCAAGCTCGACGAGACGCTGACCATTCTCGATGTGCTGCTGCGTGGGCAGGAATGCACCTTCGAGGGCAAGTACTACCAGGTGCACGGCGTCAAGGGGACCCCACGGCCGCGGCAGGGTCCGCGTCCGCCGCTGTGCACCGGTGGTGGCGGGCCGCGGATGCTGAAGCTGGCCGCCAAACACGCCGACATCATCTCGGTGGTGCCGGTCACCACGCCGAACGGTAAGGGCCTGCTCTCCAGCATCACCCTCGAGAAGACGATCGAGAAGGTGAACCTGATCAAGGACGCCGCCGGGGATCGGTTCCCCCAGATCGAGCTGAACTGGGCGGTTACCGCGATCGTCGTCACCGACGACCGGGAGAAGATGGCGGAAATGGCGCTCGCGGCCCTGGACCGCGGCCAGCTTCCCGACCTCGAGGTGGATGTCCAGCTCACTGTCGAGCAGATCCTGAATTCCCCGTATGTGGCCATCGGCACGTTCGAGGAGATCGCCGAGCAGATGCGGCGGGTGCGTCAACTCACGGGAATGTCCTATATCGGGATATATCCCACCCAGATGGATGCGTTCGCGCCGGTGATTCCCTTGCTCCGGGAGGAGTGACTAGCTCATTCTCTGTAACATGTCTCTGGTTTGAGAACATTTAGCCGATAGCGGTCACCGCGCAGGCCGCACACCGAACCCGCGGGAACTGCTCCCGGATGGCGAGCACCGCGGCGGAAGCGAGTCGGGGCCCACACAGTAAATAACGGTTATCGTGCCGTTGCCGCGTGCGCCTCGGAGGAGAAGAAGGAATGGACGAGACTTTCGACGACTACCTGGACGAGCACGGGAACATCACCATTCCCGATGGTCGGACCCTGGTCGATCACGTCGAGATGCACACCCGCAACGACGCGAACACGCTGGCGTACCGCTACATCGACTACTCGCGCGAGCGCGACGGCGAGGTACACGAGCTGACGTGGCAGCAATTCGGTGTCCGGCTGCGCGCGGTGGCAGGTCGACTCCAGCAGGTCACCAAGCCCGGTGACCGGGTGGCGGTGCTCGCACCGCAGGGGCTCGACTACGTGATCTCCTTCTTCGCCGCCATCTACGCGGGCACGATCGCCGTGCCGCTGTTCGATCCCGACGAGCCCGGTCACACCGATCGGCTGCACGCGGTGCTCGGCGACTGCACACCGTCGGCCATTCTCACCGCCAGTTCGGCCGCGGCCGGGGTGCGCCAGTTCTTCCGCGCGCTACCCGCCGCGCAGCGGCCGCGCATCATCGCCGTGGACGCCATCCCCGACAGTGTCGGAGAGAGCTGGGTGCGCCCGGATATCGCGGTGGACGATATCGCCTACCTGCAGTACACCTCGGGTTCCACCCGGACCCCCGCCGGTGTCGAGATCACCCATCGCGCGGTCGGCACCAACCTGCTGCAGATGGTCGACGCCATCAACCTGGACTGGAACTCGCGCGGTGTCACCTGGCTGCCGCTGTTCCACGATATGGGTCTGCTCACGGTGATCCTGCCCGCGGTGGGCGGCAAGTTCATCACCATCATGTCGCCGGCTTCCTTCGTGCGGCGGCCGCACCGCTGGATCAAGGAGCTGGCCGCCGCCTCCGACGGCGCGGGTACCTTCGCGGCCGCGCCGAACTTCGCTTTCGAGCATGCCGCGGTGCGTGGTCTGCCGAAGAACGGCGAATCGCTGGATCTGTCCAATGTCATCGGCCTGATCAACGGCAGCGAGCCGGTGACCACGTCGTCGATGAAGAAGTTCAACGACGCTTTCGCCCCGTACGGGCTGCCGAAGACCGCCATCAAGCCGTGCTACGGCATGGCCGAGGCCACGTTGTTCGTCTCGGCGACCAAGTCCGAGGACGAAGCCAAGGTCACCTACGTCGACCGCAACGAGCTGAACGCCGGACGAATGGTCAAGGTCGAGCCGGGCTCCGAGAACGCGATCGCTCAGGTGAGCTGCGGCTATGTCGCGCGTTCGCAGTGGGCCGTGATCGTCGATCCGGAATCGGTCGACGGCGCCCCGCGGGAACAGCCCGACGGCCACGTGGGTGAGATCTGGCTGCACGGCAACAATATGGGCATCGGGTACTGGGGCCGGGAGGACGAAACCAAGGCGACGTTCCGGAACAAGGTCGCCGAGCGGCTCGCGGACGGCAGCCATGCCGAGGGCGCGGACGCGGACGCGAACTGGATGCGCACCGGCGACTACGGCGTGTACTTCGACGGCGAGCTCTACATCACCGGCCGGGTGAAGGATCTGGTGATCGTCGACGGCCGCAACCACTACCCGCAGGATCTCGAATTCTCCGCGCAGGAAGCCAGCACCGCGCTGCGGCCCGGGTTCGTCGCGGCGTTCTCGGTTCCGGCCAATCAGCTGCCGGCCGAGGTGTTCGCGCAGGGTAGCCATTCGGGCCTCAAGTTCGACGCCGACGATGCGTCCGAGCAGCTCGTCGTCGTGGCCGAGCGGGGCCCGGGTGCCGGGAAGGCCGATCCGCTGCCGATCGCGGACGCGGTCCGGGCGGCGATCTCCCAGCGGCACGGGGTGACCGTGCGCGATCTGCTCCTGGTGCCCGCGGGTTCGATTCCGCGCACGTCCAGCGGAAAGATCGCGCGCCGCGCCTGCAAGACCGCCTATGTCGAGGGCACGCTGCGCGGCGGTTACACGCAGCAGGCGTTCCCCGATGCACCTGAGGAATGAGCCCGGTCGCGGCTTCGATGTGGCGTCCGGGAAAATAGGCGGCTGAGCGAAGTGCCGGAGGAGGTAACGCAGCGGCGGTGGGGCCCCGCGTGACCGCCACGGCGCCGGCGGTTGCCGACCACCCATCCCTGCGATGCAGGCTGTTGCCCAGCACCGCGTACAGACAGGTAGCTTGAGGACTGATGGCTGATAACGAGGGCACGTCGCCGGATACGACCGAGAACCTTCCCACCGCACCGGAGGGTGGTACCGCGGGGGAGGGCGCCGCGGCCACCGAGATGTCGGTCGCGGAACTGCGGGACTGGCTGCAGCGCTGGGTCGCCGAGGCCACCGGCCAGCCGGTCGAGAAGATTACCGTCGACCGGCCGATGGAGGAGTTCGGCCTCGCCTCGCGCGATGCGCTGGCACTCGGCGGCGAGATCGAGGATCTCACCGGGGTCGTGCTCAACCCGACCGTCATCTACCAGCATCCGACCATTGCCTCGCTCGCCGAAGTGATCGTCAACGGTCCGTCGGAGACCGCCCTCGAGGCCTCCGATGACCAGTTCTATACCGCCGGATACGCCCCGGGCGACGCGCACGATATCGCGATCGTCGGTCTGTCGACCCGGTTGCCCGGTGCGGGTGACACCCCGGAATCGACCTGGGAATTCCTGATCAACGGTGGAGATGCCATCCGGGAGCGCCCGGCGGGCCGCTGGGCGGAGTTCCTCGGCGAACCGCAGCTGGCGGAGGCCGTGGCAGAGGGCAATACCCGCGGTGGCTACCTGGACCAGGACGTGGTCACGGGTTTCGATGCCGAATTCTTCGCGATGTCGCCGGTCGAGGTCGAGCGGATCGACCCGCAGCAGCGACTGATGATGGAACTGACCTGGGAGGCGCTGGAGCACGCCCGGATCCCGGCCAGTGATCTGCGCGGCGAACCGGTCGGGGTGTACATCGGCACCTCGACCACCGACTTCCAGCTGATCGCGGCGATGAGCCTGGGCGAAACCGATCCGAATGTCCCGGCATCGGCCGAGGGTTACAAGATCACGGGCAGCGCCAGCAGCATCATCTCCAACCGTGTGTCCTACTTCTACGATTTCCGCGGCCCGTCGGTCGCAGTGGATACCGCCTGCTCCTCGACCCTGGTTGCGGTGCACCAAGCGGTGCAGGCGCTGCGCGCGGGCGACGCCGACGTGGCCTTGGCCGGTGGCGTGAACATGCTGCTCATCCCGATGACCACGCTCGGCTTCGACAAGATCGGCGCGGTCGCCAAGGATGGCCGGATCAAGGCGTTCTCCGCCGACGCGGACGGGATGGTCCGCTCCGAGGGCGCCGGCCTGGTCGTGCTGAAACGGCTCGCCGACGCCGAACGCGACGGCGACAATATTCTCGCGGTGGTCAAGGGTTCGGCAGTCAACAGCGACGGCCGGTCCAACGGACTTCTCGCCCCCAATCCCGATGCCCAGGCCGATGTGCTGCGCCGCGCCTATCGCGACGCCGGGATCGTGCCCTCCACCGTCGACTACATCGAGGCCCACGGCACCGGCACCTTGATCGGTGATCCGATCGAGGCCCAGGCGCTGGGCCAGGTCGTCGGTGCCGGTCGTGCCGCCGACGCTCCGGCTCTGCTGGGTTCGGCGAAAACCAATTTCGGGCATCTGGAATCGGGCGCGGGCGCGGCCGGTCTCGCCAAAGTGATCATGGCGTTCCAGAACGATGTGCTGCCGGCCAATATCAACTACGCGGGGCCGAACCCGTATATCCCGTTCGAGCAGGCACGACTGAAGGTCGTCGACGAACCGACCCCGTTCCCGCGCTACAGCGGGACCGCGACCGTCGGTATCTCCGGTTTCGGGTTCGGCGGCACCAACGCGCACCTCGTCGTTCAGGAGTACGTGGCCCCGGCCGCCGCGGCCGAAGAGCCGGTCGACGACGCGGCGGGTGCCGAGGCGCTCGAGGTGGAGAGCACCGATGTGGTGGCCGAGGCGGAGGCCGTCACCGCGGAGGCCGCCCCCGAACCCGAATGGTCGACCGACCGGGACGAACCACTGCCGGTGATCCTGGCCGTCTCCGCCTATCTGCCCTCGCGTCGCCGCCGTGCGGCCACCGACCTGGCCGATTGGCTGGAAAGCGAAGCGGGACAGCGCACCCCGCTCGCCGACGTCGCCCGTGCCCTGGCCAAACGCAGTCACTGGCGGTCACGCGGTGTGGTGCTGGCCAAGGATCACGCCGCGGCCGTCGCCGGTCTGCGAGCGATCGCCGCGGGTAAACCCGGGCCGGGTGTTTTCACCGCCGACGCGCCTGCCGCGCAGGGGCCGATGTGGGTGATGGCCGGGTTCGGTGCCCAGCACCGGAAGATGGGCAAACAGCTCTACCAGGAGAACTCGATCTTCCGGCGTACCGTCGACGAGGTCGATGAGCTCGTGCAGGACGAGGCCGGTTACTCGGTGCGCGAGCTGATGCTGGACGACGCCCAGGACTGGAATATCGGCACGTCCCAGGTCGGGACCTTCACCATTCAGCTCGGGCTCGCCGCGGTGCTGCGCGCGCACGGGGCCGAACCCACCGCGGTGGTCGGACACTCCCAGGGTGAGGTGGCCGGCGCGTACATCAGCGGCGGGCTCCCGCTGGAGGACGCGGTCCGGGTGATCTGCGCGCGCTCCCGGCTCATGCACGAGGGCGAGCAGATGCTCACCGACGCCGATGTCCGGAATATGGCGCTGGTGGAGTTGAGCGCCGACGATATCGCCGCCATGCTGCCGGAATTCCCCGATGTCGAGGTGGCTGTGTACGCCGCGCCCACCAACACGGTGATCGGTGGTCCGGTGGATCAGGTCGCGGCGATCGTCGCGCGGGTCGAGGAAGCCGGGAAGTTCAGCCGGGTGCTGCAGACCAAGGGCGCCGGGCACACGTCCCAGATGGATCCGCTGCTCGGCGAACTCGCCGCCGAACTGGCGGGGATCGAACCGACGAAACCCACGGTCGGGCTGTACTCGACAGTCGACAAGGAGCAGTACTACGCGCCCGGTCACGACCCGGTGCACACGGAAACCTACTGGGTGCGGAACATGCGCGAGAGCGTGTACTTCACCAACGCGGTGCGGCGCGCGGTCGACGCCGGGGTCACGACCTTCCTCGAACTGGCCCCGAATTCGGTGGCGCTCATGCAGGTCATGGGCACCACCTTCGCCGCCGGCGTGCACGACGCCCAGCTGATTCCGACGCTCAAACGCAAGGAAGACGAATCGGCGGCGGTCATCACGGCACTGGCACAGCTGTACGTGCACGGACACGCGGTGGACCTGAGTTCGCTGCTCCCGGCCGGCCCTTACGCCGATGTTCCCCGGACCGCCTTCCTGCGTAAGCACTACTGGCCGAAGGTGAGCGCTTTCTCGACCGGCGGCAGTTCCCGGGTGCCGGGCGCCTCGGTCGCGTTGCCGGACGGACGGCACGTGTGGGAAGTGCAGGCCGCGGCGGTCGACGGTCTCCCCGCGCTGGTGCAGTCGGCGGCCGCACAGGTGCTCGCCGACGCGAACCTGGGCGCGAGTATCGCGCACGCACCGCTACCGGCGACCGGGACGCTCACCACCACCCTCACTCCGCATCCGGGCGGTGCCTCGGTGCAGGTGCACGCCCGTGACGGCGCACAGTTCCGGTTGCTTTTCGACGCGGTCGTCACCTCCGGCGCGACGCCCGCGGTATCGGCCGCGGTGGAACCGGCGGCGGTCACCGCCGAACCGGAAGTTCTCGACGCGGTGGATACCGCGGGTTTCGGGGACCGGTGGAGCCCGGACAGCGGCCAGACCGTCGAGGAGCGGCTGGCGCTGATCGTCGCCGAATCGATGGGTTACGCGGTCGAGGATCTGCCGATGGAGATCCCGCTCATGGAACTCGGGCTGGATTCGCTGATGGCGATGCGGATCAAGAACCGGGTCGAATACGAATTCGATATCCCGCAGCTGCAGATTTCGGCGGTGCGCGACGCCAGCCTGCACGAGGTCGGCAAGGTGCTGCACTACGCGATCGAGCACCGCGACGAGGTGCGGGATATGGCCGAGAAGCAGGCGTCCGGGGAATCCGGCGCGCTGAACGTGGACGATAATTTCGTCGCCGCGGCCAAGGCAGCCATGGAGTCGGGTGCGGATCCGGTCGCCGCCCTGGATCAGGCGACGGCAGGCACCGGGACCGCCGCGGTTCCGGTAACCGACGGATCTCCGGCGCAACTGGATTCGACCAACGCCGCAACCGAATCGGCGTCCGGTACCGCCGTTTCGGCATCGGACAGCGCTGCCGCGGCCGCGAAATCCGCGGGGGCCGCTACCAGAACAGAATCGGATCGCGCTGTCGCGGATGCCGTAACCGGAGACGTCGCAAACGAGCCGGTGACCGCCGGACAGGATGCGCCCGCGGCTGCGGCGAAACCGGCTCCGGCCGCCGGTGCCGCGGTGTTCGGGGGTGGTGCGAACACAGGCTCCGACGAGGAGAACGTTCCGCCACGTGACGCCGCGGAACGGCTGACTTACGCGGCCTGGGCGACGATCACCGGCGAATCGGCGGGCGGGATCTTCAACACCCTGCCGATCCTGGACGAGGACACCGCCGAGAAGCTCGCGGCCCGGCTCACCGACCGGGTGGGCGCCGAGGTCTCCGTCGACGATATTTTCGACTGCGAAACCATCGAGCAGCTGGCCGATATCGTGCGCAACCTGCAGGACAGCGGTGCCGACGTGGACGGGTTCGTCCGTCCGATCCGTGCCCGCACCGAGGGCTCGGACGAGGTGCCGGTCTTCGTTTTCCATCCGGCGGGCGGTAACACCCTGGTCTATGAACCGCTGCTGAAGCGGCTCCCCGAGGGCACGCCGATGTACGGGCTCGAACGGGTCGAGGGCTCGATCGAGGAGCGGGCCCGGGAGTACGTTCCCGAACTGCGCAAGCTGCAGGGGGACGGACCGTACGTCCTCTACGGCTGGTCGCTGGGCGCGGTGCTGGCGATGGGTGTCGCGCAGATCCTGCGCCGCGAGGGCGCCGATGTCCGGGTGGTCGGTCTCATCGACCTCGCCATTCCCGCGGAACCGGCTGATGACAGCCCCGAGGAACGGTTCCGGCGGATGCAGCGCTACCAGGCGTTCGCCAAGAAGACCTACAACATCGACGGTGAGCTGGACGACGACCAGTTGCGGGAGCTCGCCGAATCCTCAGACGATCAGCAGTTCACGATGATCGCCGACCTCATCAAGATGACCGGCGCGAAGATCCCGGGTGGGGTTCTCGAACATCAGAAGACCTCATGGATCGAGCATCGGGCGCTGGCAGAGGTCGAGCCCTCGAACTACGACGGCACCGTGGTGCTCTATCTGGCCGACCGCTACCACGACGGTGCGATCGAGCTCGAGCCGCGCTATGCGGAGCGTCGCCCGAACGGGGGCTGGGACGAGTACGTGCCGAACCTGGAGGTCGTCCGTATTCCCGGCGATCACCTGCAGATCATCGATGAACCCAGGATCGGAAGGATCGGCGAAGACCTCACCGCTAAACTCGCCCAGATCGACGTAACGGGCGTGAAAGGGAGCAAGTGAGCACTACCGCCGAAAAACTCGCCGACCTGCGGAAGCGACTGGAGCTCGCTCAGGAACCGGCAGGCGAGGCCGGCGTGGCGAAGCGGGCGCGCAAGGGCATTCCCAGCGCCCGTGACCGGATCAATATGCTGCTCGACCCGGGCACCTTCATGGAGATCGGTGCGCTGGTGCGCCGGCCCGGTGACGAGTCCTCGCTGTACGGGGACGGTGTGGTGACCGGGCACGGCTTGGTCGACGGTCGCCCGGTGGCGGTGTTCTCGCACGATCAGACCGTCTACGGCGGGTCGGTGGGCGAGATGTTCGGCCGGAAGGTCGCCGCCATCATGGAGTACGCGGCCAAGGTCGGCTGCCCGATGATCGGTATCAACGATTCCGGTGGCGCCCGGGTGCAGGAGGCGGTGTCCTCGCTGGCCTGGTACGCCGAGCTGAGTACCCGGCAGGAACCGCTGTCGGGGATGGTGCCGACGATTTCGATGATCCTGGGCAACTGCGCGGGTGGGGCGGTGTATTCGCCGATCAACACCGATGTCGTGGTGGCGATCGAATCCGCCCATATGTTCGTCACCGGGCCCAAGGTGATCCGCGAGGTCACCGGTGAAGATGTGAGCTTGGAAGAACTCGGCGGTGCGCACGCGCAGGCCCAGTACGGCAATATCCACCACATCGCCAAGGACGAGACCGCGGCCTTTGCCTGGGTGCGCGAGTATCTGTCGTATATGCCGACCAGCTGCCAGGAACTGCCGCCGGTCATCAACCCGGGCCTGGAGCCGGAGGTCACCGATTCCGATCGGGAACTGGATTCCCTCGTTCCGGACTCCGACAATGCCGGCTACGACATGCACGATGTCCTGCTGCGGATCTTCGACGACGGCAATTTCCACGAATACGGCGCGGAAGCCGGGAAGAACATCATCACCGGGTTCGCCCGGGTGGACGGTCACAGCGTGGGCGTGGTGGCCAACCAGCCGATGGTGTACGCGGGCGCGCTCGATGCCCGCGCCTCGGACAAGGCCTCCCATTTCATCCGGCTCTGCGACGCCTACGAGATCCCGCTGGTGCTCGTGGTGGATACGCCCGGTTTCATGCCCGGTGTGGAACAGGAGAAGATCGGCGTCATCAAACGTGGCGGCCGCTTCCTGTTCGCGTTCGTGGAGGCCACGGTGCCGAAGGTGACCGTGGTCGTGCGTAAGGCATACGGCGGTGGCTATGCCGTGATGGGCTCCAAGCAGTGCGGTGCCGATGTGAACCTGGCCTGGCCGACCGCCCGTATCGCGGTGATGGGCGCCGAGAGCGCGGTGAGCCTGATCGGTGCGGCCCAGATCGCCGCGGCGCCGGAGGACCAGAAAGACGCCGTCCGCAAGCAGCTGGTCGATTTCTACAACGCCACCGTGGCCACGCCGTGGGTGGCGGCCGAACGCGGGTTCATCGACGCGGTGATCGAGCCGTCGCAGACCCGGCTGGAACTGCGCCGCGCCCTCCACCTGCTGCGGGACAAGACGGTGATCCGCAACCCGCGCAAACACCACCTGCTGCCGCTGTAGGCGCTCGGTTCGGGTTGTTCCGGGAACTACGTCCTACCGGAACAACCCGAACCGCCGAATGATCCGTTTCAGCTGATCGACGCGGATTCGATCACCACATTGTCCACCGGAACGTCCTGGTGCATACCCTGCGACGAGGTGGATACCGCGGCGATCTTGTCGACCACCTCGGTGCCGTCGGTGACGGCGCCGAACACGGCGTAACCCCAGCCCTGACCCGCCGGCTGGGTGTGGTTCAGGAATTCGTTGTCGGCGACATTGATGAAGAACTGCGCCGTCGCCGAATGCGGGTCGTTGGTGCGCGCCATCGCGACCGTGTACTTGTCGTTCTTGAGGCCGTTGCCGGCCTCGTTCTGGATGGGCGCCTTCGTCGGTTTCTGCTGCATCTGGCCGTCGAAGCCGCCGCCCTGAACCATGAAGCCCGGGATCACGCGATGGAAAATCGTGCCGTTGTAGTGTCCGGACTGGACGTATTCGACGAAGTTACGGACGGTGTCCGGCGCCTTCGCCTCGTCCAGCTGGAGGCCGATGGTTCCGTAGTTCGTCTCGAGATTCACCTTGGTCATGCCCCTACCTTTCCATTACCGCCGCTATACCCCGCGCTTAAGGGGGTGTTTCCGGGCCGATTGTGCCAGCCGCCCCTCTTTACCCCGTTCCGATGGTTTTTATGCCCAGTTCGCCGGGAGTGTTTTTGTTCCGGGTGGGTACGCGCCGGGGCACCAGCGGGCCGGGCGCGTTCTGCCCAAGTAGCATGCCACCGTGCCAGAAGTCGCCACCGCAGTACTGACGAAGACGCCGCCGGAGCCGGAGCCGAGGGTTGCGCCGAGGGATTTCCGGGTCGCGCGTCTCGTCGCGATCGTCACCGGTGTGCTCGGCGCGCTGTTCGCGATAGCCACGCCGTTCCTGCCGGTCACCCAGACAACGGCGACACTGACCTGGCCGCAGAACGACAGCCTGGCCAATGTGCAGGCGCCGCTGATGTCGCAGGTGCCGCTCGACCTCACCGCGAGTATCCCGTGTTCGGCGGTGAACCAGCTGCCGCCCGAAGGTGGGATGCTGCTGGCCACCGCGCCGCCGCAGGGCGATCGGGCGGCCCTCGAGGCGTTGTTCGTCCGCGTATCGGACACCTCGGTCGATGTGGTGGACCGCAACGCCGTGGTGGCCACCGCCGACCGGGCGGAAATGGCGAACTGTTCGGCCATCACCATCAGTTCCGACAACGAACGCACCAGTGCCGCGTTCGAGGGGCTCGTCTCCGACACCGGGGAACCGAACGCGGGGCAGCTGGTCGGTGATCTGCGGCCGCAGATGGTCGGGGTGTTCACCGATATGACCGGCGGTATCCCGGCCGGCCTGACTCTCGAGTCGACCATCGACACCCGGTTCAGCTCGAGCCCGACCTGGATCAAACTCGCCGCGATTGTCGCCGCGGTGCTGTGCACTCTGCTGTCACTGGCGGCATTGGCCCGGCTGGACACGAGTGACGGGCGCGGGCACCGGCGGTTCCTGCCGGCGCACTGGCTGAAACCGACCCTCGCCGACGGCGGCGTCATCGGCACCCTGGTGGTGTGGCATTTCCTCGGCGCCAACACCTCCGACGACGGCTACATCCTCAACATGGTCCGGGTGGCGCCGGACGCCGGCTATATGGCCAACTATTTCCGCTGGTACGGCGTCCCCGAGGCGCCGTTCGGCTGGTACTACTACGTGATCCAGCTGTTCAGTGAGGTCTCCACGGCCAGCCCGTGGGTCCGGCTGCCCGCCCTGGCCTGCGGGATCCTCTGCTGGATGGTGATCAGCCGCGAGGTGGTACCGCGGCTGGGTAATGGCCTGCGCGGCGCCCGTGCCCGAGCCCGGTTCGGCAGTGTGCCGCTGTGGACCGGCGGCCTGGTGTTCCTGGCGTTCTGGCTGCCCTACGACAACGGTCTGCGTTCGGAAACCATCGTCGCGCTCGGTGCGCTGCTCACCTGGGTGTCCATCGAACGGGCCATTGCCACCGCACGCCTGCTGCCCGCCGCCGTCGCGGTCGTGGTCGCGGCGTTCACCCTGGCCGCGGCCCCGACCGGCCTCATGTGTGTGGCCGCGCTGCTCGCCGGTATCCGGCCCATCACCCGCATCATCGTCAAACGGCACCGGGTCCACGGGACCGCGGCCCTGCTGGCGCCGCTGGCCGCCGCCGGTTTCCTGGTGCTCACGGTGGTCTACAGCGATCAGACCTTCTCCGGTATCCAGGAGGCCAACCGCGTCCGGCAGCTGGCCGGACCCAACCTGGCCTGGTACGAGGACTACCTGCGCTACTACTACCTGTTCGTCGAAACCGTCGACGGGTCGCTGGCGCGCCGGTTCGCGTTCCTGGTGATGCTGCTGTGCCTGTTCACCACCATGCTGGTGCTGCTGCGCCGCCGCCGGGTTCCCGGTATCGCCGCCGGTCCGACCTGGCGGTTGATGGGTGTGGTGTTCGGGACGATCTTCTTCATGATGTTCAACCCGACCAAGTGGACCCACCACTTCGGCGCCTACGCCGGTATCGCCGGTTCGCTGGCCGCGGTGACCGCGGTCGCGGTGTCGGCATCGGCGCTGCGTGCGCGCAAGAACCGGGCGATCTTCCTGGCTGGGTTGATGTTCACCCTCGCGCTGGCCTTCTCCGGGATCAACGGCTACTGGTACGTGTCCAGTTACGGTGTGCCCTGGTTCGACAAGCGGGTGACCTTGTTCGGGATCTCGTCGAACACCGTGATGTTGCTGCTGTTCGGGCTGTCGCTGCTGCTGGTCGGCTGGCATGTCCTGCGCGAGGGGTACGCGAAACCGCCGAACTCCACGAAGACGGTGCGCGGCAGGCGCGTCCGTAAGTTCGCCGCCATCCCGCTCACGCTGGTGGCCGCGGCCATGGTCCTGTTCGAGGTGCTCTCCCTGGCCAAGGGCGCGTACTCGCAGTACCCGGGATACTCGCTGGCCCGAGGCAATATCGACGCCCTCACCGGCGAGACCTGCGGTCTGGCCAACGATGTGCTGGTGGAGGTGAACGCGAACGCCGGCCGGTTGAACGCGCTCGCCGATCCCGCGAACCCGCCCACCAACCCGAACGATCCGCTGGCGGGTGTCGACCCGGTCGGCTTCGATCCCAACGGGGTCCCCGACGATCTGTCCGCGGACGCGGTCGAGGTGAAGCCCGGTACGGGCAACACGTCCAGCCAGTCGGTGGGTGCGGCCTTCGCCGAGGGCCAGAACGCCGGTACCGGTGGTGGTCAGGGCGCGGTGGGTGTCAACGGTTCCACGGTGGCGCTGCCCTTCGGGCTCGATCCCGCCACCACGCCGATCCTGGGCAGCTACCAGGAGGGTGTGCAGCAGCCCGCGCTGGTCACCTCCAGCTGGTACGAACTGCCGCAGCGCTCCCCGGACCACCCGCTGGTGGTGATCACCGCGGCCGGGCGCATTCTCTCCTACGACGACACCGGCGCCATGCAGTACGGCCAGTCGCTGACCGTCGACTACGGCAAACGGCAGCCGGACGGCTCGGTCAGCTACCTCGGGACCTATCTGCCGCGCGATATCGGCCCCTTCCCGTCCTGGCGCAACCTGCGGGTCCCGCTGGACGAGATCGCTCCCGAAGCCGACGCGGTGCGGATCGTTGCCAACGACCCCATCCTCATCGGCGACCAGTGGCTGGCCTTCACGCCGCCCCGGGTCCCCAAACTGGAAACGGCCAACGACTACCTCGGTTCGGAGCAGCCCATCCTGCTCGACTGGGCGGTCGGACTGCAGTTCCCGTGCCAGCGCCCGTTCCGGCACGAGAACGGGGTGGCCGAGGTACCGAAGTTCCGCGTCCTGCCGGACCGCCCGCTGGCGGTGAGCTCCACGAACACCTGGCAGGCCCAGGAATTCGGCGGCCCGCTCGGGTTCTCCCAGATGCTCGCGAAATCCACCACGATCCCGACTTATCTGAAGAACGACTGGGGTCGCGATTGGGGCACGCTGGAACGCTACGACCAGTACTACAACGCGGTCCCCGCGCAGCTGCAGACCGGGTCGGCGACCAGGTCCGGGTTGTGGGATCCGGGCATGCTGCGGGTCTACTGACAATCGGAGCGGTGGTGGTGATCCGGCTACTGCCCGGGTCGTTCCGGAACGGACCGAGCTCGTCGGGATACGAGTGTGGTGCACGTCCGGTTCGGCGACCGCGGGCACCGAGCCGGTCTCTACTAGGCTGACCGACGGCCAGTAGGTGGACAGGAGCCGGAGGTAGTTACGCCGATGACGTCTAGTCGCGGCGCGCGGTGGGTGCGTCAGGTCGGGGCCGGAGTCGGCGAGGCAGTACTGGCGACGGTGGTCGCCGTGCTGGTTGTCGCGGTGGGGCTGTTCGCGTTCTCGCTGGTGAACTGGCCGGCGTTCAACTCCTCCAATGTGCTCCGGGCGCTGACCACCGTGGGTCAGGTGGGCGCGGCGGTACTGCTGGCGGGCTCGATTGCCCTGCTGCGGCTGCGGCGCTCCCGGCGGTGGGCGAAACTGCTGTCCTGGGCCGGGATCTCGACGTTCGTCACGGTCACCCTGGGGATGCCGCTGGCGGCGACGAAGCTGTACCTGTTCGGCGTTTCGGTGGATCAGGAATTCCGCACCGAATACCTGACCCGGCTCACCGACAGCGCGGCACTGCGGGATATGACCTACGCGGATCTGCCGCCGTTCTATCCGGCGGGCTGGTTCTGGTTCGGCGGGCGGGTCGCGAATGTGCTGGGGATGGACGGCTGGGAGGTCTTCAAGCCGTACGCGATCGGCTCGATCGCGGTCGCGGCGGTGGTCGCGCTGGTGCTGTGGTCCCGGCTGATCCGCGCGGACTGGGCGGTGGGGGTCGCTGCGGCGACGACCGCCGTAGCGGTCACCTACGCCGCGCCCGAGGCCTACGGCGCGGTGATCGCCATCCTGATCCCGCCGGTTCTCGTGATGGCTTGGGGCGCGCTGTACCGGCCGGCCGAGCTCGGGCGCCCCGCAGTACCCGCCACGTCCTCGAATGCGGGGCAGGGCCAGGCGGCGGCCCCGGACAGCGATCTCACCGAGAAGACGACCGATAACCGTCATCCGGCTGCTCCGGAGACTGTCGCGACCGGTACGCCTACGGCAGGTGGCTGGGCGGCTGTACTGGGTACGGGTCTGTTCCTCGGCCTGGCGGCCACCTTCTACACGCTCTACTTCGCCTTCGCGGTTTTCACCGTTGTGTTCATGGCGGTTGTCGCGGCCGGCCTGGGGGTGCGGAGGCGTTACGCCGCCCGGACCCCGCGCCGGATCGCGGCCCGGTCCGGTGCGGAGCGCGAACCGGTGCACGGTGTCGGGCGGGCGATCGGCGCGCCGCTGCTGCGACTGGTCGTGATGGGACTGGTGTCGGCGGTGGTCGCGCTGCCGGTGTTCCTGCCGTTCCTGCTGCGGATGCTGGACCGGCCGAAGCTCGAGTCGGGTGGGGCGTTCCACTATCTGCCCGAAGCGGGATCCGAACTGCCGCTGCCGATGGCGCATTTCTCGCTGCTCGGCGGCTTGTGCCTGGTCGGCGTGGTCTGGCTGGTGGTGCGGGCGAACTCGTCGCGGCGGGCGCAATCACTCGGGCTCGGGGTGCTCGCGGTCTATCTGTGGTCGCTGCTGTCGATGGTGGCCACCTTGGCGGGCCAGACTCTGCTGTCCTTCCGGTTGGAACCCGTGCTGCTGGTACTGCTCGCCGCGGCGGGCGGCTTCGGGTTCGTGGAAGGCGCCCGGGCCGTGTACCAGGCGCTGAACGAACCGGCGCGGTTCCGCTGGGTGGCCATAGTCCTGGCGACGGTAGGTGCGCTGGCCTACTGCCAGGACATTCCGCACGTACTCGCCCCGGAGATCACCACCGCCTACACGGATACCGATGGCGACGGTGTCCGGGCCGATCAGCGCGACCCCGCCGCGGTCCGGCACTACCACCACATCGACGACGCGCTGCGGGCGCAGACCGGCCGCGAACCATCGGACAATGTGGTGCTCACCGGCGACACCACCTTCCTCGCCTACTACCCGTATTTCGGTTTCCAGGGGCTGACCTCGCATTACGCGAATCCGCTGGCCGATTACGCGGACCGGTCCGCGACCATCGAGGCATGGAGCGAACTGGAGACCCCCCAGGAGCTCCTCGACGCCATGGCCGCCGCGCCCTGGCGCGCACCGGATGCGTTCCTGTTCCGCCGCAGCGGCGACGATTACACCCTGCGGCTGGCCGCGGACACCTACCCGAACGACCCGAATGTCCGCCGCTACACGGTCACGTTCCCAGCGGCGCTGTTCGACGACACCCGGTTCACCACCACCGATATCGGACCGTTCTCCCTGGTAGTGGTGAAGCGCTGAGCGATTCCGGTGCCGCGGCGTGCTAACCCTGGGCGTACCTCCGCCTTTGCGCCCGCAGTCTGCGCTCGCGCGCTGCCTGCACTGGCCCTGATCGGTCCGCCGGCAGGCCCGCCCAGCGGCACCCATCGTGCATACCTGCATTCGCTCCAGCCGTGCGCGGGTTGCGGATGGGCTTCGTCCCACTACGCCCATTAGAGTCGAGCCCCGTGCGACCGCAGCGATCTCCCCGAGCGTTGAACCGTATCCGCCTGCTGGCCCTGGTTTCCGGGCTACTCGGGTTCGTGCTGGCGATTCTGGCCCCGGTTCTGCCGGTCCGGCAGGACCGTACGGCGCTGGAGTGGCCGCAGGCGGGTGTCACCGATGTCGAGGCTCCGCTGGTGAGTTATCAACCGCTGCGGCTGGAGCTGACCGTGCCGTGTCCCGTGCTGAGCCCGGCCGAGGGCACCGTGGTGTCGACGGTGCCGGACGAATCGGGTCAGTCCTCGGCGAAGGGGCTGCGGGTCACCGTCTCCGGGGACACCCTGTCCGTGGTACTGCGGGATGTCCCGCTGCTGTCGGCCGAACGCGCGGAGCTGAGCGGTTGTGAATCGCTGTCGGTCGTCTCGGCCGCGGGCGCGACCACGGCGGAACTCACCGGGGCCGCACGTGCCGACGGGACACCGTTCCGCGCCGAGGTGGGCCGGGATATCCGCCCGCAGATCGTCGGGGTGTTCACCGACCTCGGCCAGGAGCAGCTCGGCGGTATCCGGTTGCACGCCGATATCGACTCCCGGTTCACCTCCTCGCCGACCCCGCTGAAGATCGCCGCGATCATCGGCGCCGTCGTGTTCACCGCGCTCGCCCTGTTCGCCCTGCATCTGCTCGACACCACCGACGGCCGGCGGGCCCGCCGGTTCCTGCCCGCGCACTGGTGGCGGTTCCGGCTCGCGGACGGCGTGGTGCTCGGTGTCCTGGTGGGCTGGCATGTGATCGGCGCCAACACCTCCGACGACGGTTACATCCTGAATATGGCGCGGTCCTCGGAGAAGGCCGGCTATCTGGCGAACTATTACCGCTGGTTCGGGGTCCCGGAAGCGCCGTTCGGCTGGTCGTACGAGGTACTCGCCTGGATGACGCGTATCTCGGATTCGAGTGTGTGGATGCGGTTGCCCACTTTGCTCGCCGGGATCGTCTGCTGGCTGGTGATCAGCCGGGAGGTGCTGCCCCGGCTCGGTGCGCGGGTACGCGGTAACCAGGTCGCGCTGTGGACCGCGGGCCTGGTGTTCCTGGCGTTCTGGCTGCCCTACGACAACGGCCTGCGCCCGGAACCGCTGATCGCCGCCGGGGCGCTGCTCACCTGGTGTTCGATCGAACGCGCGATCGCCACCGCACGTTTGCTGCCGGCCGCGGTGGCGATTCTCATCGCGGCGTTCTCGCTGGCCGCGGGCCCCACCGGGCTCATCTGCATCGCCGCGCTGATCGCGGGTTCGCGTCCCATCCTGCAGATCATCATCAAACGGGCCCGCGGTAGCGACACCGGAGCGGGCGCGATGTGGCGGTATGCGAGTGTCGTCCTGCCCGGGCTGGCGGCGGGAACGCTGGTACTGGTGGTGATCTTCGCCGATCAGACCCTGTCGACCGTCATGGAAGCCACCAGGGTGCGGACCGCGGTCGGCCCGAACGTGGCGTGGTTCGACGAGCGCACCCGCTGGGATTCGCTGCTCATGCTCTCACCGGACGGTTCGCTGGCCCGGCGGTTCGGTGTGCTGCTGATGCTGCTCTGCCTGCTGGTCTGCGTGCTGCAGGTACTTCGCAAAGGCCGCATACCGGGCACGTCACGCGGCCCGTCGGTACGCATTCTCGGCATCGTGTTCGCCTCGCTGCTGCTGATGATGTTCACCCCCACCAAGTGGACCCACCATTTCGGCGTCTACGCGGGCCTGGCGGGTTCGCTGGCCGCGCTGGCCGCGGTCGCCGTGGGTACCAACGGTATTCGCGCGCCGCGCAACCGGGCGCTGTTCGCCGCCGCCGTGCTGTTCCTGCTGGCAATCACGTTCACCGGTTCGAACGGCTGGTGGTACGTGTCCAGCTACGGTGTCCCGTGGTGGGACAAGGCGCCCCTGATCGCCGGTAAGGGCTTGTCCACCCTGTTCCTCGGGCTCAGCGTGCTCGCCCTGCTGGCCGCGCTCTGGTTCCATTACCGGGCCCCTTATCGCAGCGGCCCGCCGTCCCGGTCCGCCCGCTTCGCGTCCGCGCCCCTGACCATCGCCGCGGCGCTGCTGGTGCTTTTCGAGATCGCGTCGCTGACCAAGGCAGCCATCGACCAGTACCCCGCGTACTCGATCGCCAAGTCGAATTTCCGGTCCCTGGCCGGTGATCCGTGCGGTCTGGCCGACGAGGTGCTGGTAGAGACCGATACCGCCGATTCGCTGCTGCAACCGTACGAAGGCGATCCGGCGAACGGCCTGATTTCCACCGATCCCGAGACGGAGACAACCGGTTTCACCCCCGACGGGGTCGCCGAGGATCTGACCGCGGATGCGGAGGAGACCACGTCCGGCGGTGCCAACACCGTCGAATCGGATACCGAGAACAAAACCACCGACACCACCGGCGCCGGTACCGGTGGCGGCACCGAGGAACAGCCCGGAATCAACGGTTCGACCGTCACCCTGCCGTTCGGCCTCGACCCCGCCCGCACCCCGGTGCTGGGCAGTTACCAGACCGGCGACCAGCAGCAGGCGACACTGACCACCCAGTGGTACCGCCTGGACCTGACCGACGAAATGCGTGCCGACCCGGCCTACCGCGTGCTGGCGCTCACCGCCGCCGGGCGGATCAAATCGATCGACGCCGACGGTGTTCTCACCTACGGCCAGGACCTGACCGTCGAATACGGAACGCGCGCCGCCGACGGCTCGATGCAGGTCCTGGGATCGGTGACCCCGCTCGATATCGGCCCCAACCCGTCGTGGCGCAATCTGCGGGTCCCGCTGGACCAGTTGCCCCGCGAGGTGAACGCGGTCCGGCTGGTCGCGGTGGACAACGACATCACCAGCCGGCAGTGGCTGGCCGTCACCCCTCCCCGGTTGCCGCGCCTGGCGACCCTGGATTCCGTTGTCGGGCACACGGACCCGGTCCTCTTGGACTGGCATGTCGGGCTGGCCTTCGGCTGTCAGCGGCCGTTCGACCACAGCAACGGCGTCGCGGAGGTCCCGCGCTGGCGGATCCTGCCCGACCGGGTCGGTTCCGATGCGTCCAACGCCTGGCAGGACCATATCGGCGGCGGTCCGCTGGGCTGGACGGAACTACTCCTGCAAGCGGATTCGGTGGCGACCTATCTCTCCGACGACTGGGCCCGGGATTGGGGCTCGCTGGAGCGTTACACCCCGTACCGGCCCGATGCGCGACCGGCGGAATTGACGGTCACACAGGAGAATCGGAGCGGTCTGGCGACCGATGATCCGATCCGGGTGAGTTGAACGAGGTTGTGCTACATCGAAACTCGTCAATCATGTGCGTTGGCTCACATGTTGGTTTATTTCCAGGTGAGGGAATGGCCGAATGGATGACGAACGCGGAGTGACGCCGTACGCTGGATCGCATGAACTCGGCCTTCGACGATATGGAACTGCGCGATCTCGTCGGCTTGCTCACCGATGAGGAGCAGCGAGAACTACGACCCACGGTGTTACGCGTCCTCGGGCGCCTGCCGTCTCAGGAGGTGCTGCGCCGGGAATTGGGCCAGCGGATGACACGCGTGTGAGAGCGAGCGCAACCACGGCAACCGTGCGTCGCGCGAACCGAATACGACAAGGGCCGTCGTGAACCGGATCAGATCCGGCCGCGACGGCCCTTGAGCTTTGCTACCGACTGCACATACCGGTCCGTACATCCAGGACCGACTGGACCTCCGCGTCCACGGCTTGCGTGGACTGCGGACAGCCGGTCCCGGACGGACCGGTCAGACGGGAAGTTTGCGGAAGATCGGGCGCGGAATATGGCGCAGGATCATCATCACGTACCGGAACACGCCCGGTGCCCAGATGAGTTCCTTGCCCTTCTCCGAGGCGTCGACCGCCAGCGCGGCCACCTCTTCCTTGTCCACCGTGAACGGGGCCTCTTTGGCGCCGGTGGCCTTCCAGTGCTCGATGGTGGTCGTGGTGCGCACCTGGCCGGGCCGGATCACCAGGACCCGCGGCCCGAACGGTCGCAGCGCCTCGCCGAGCCCCAGGTAGAACCCGTCCAAACCGGCCTTGGTGGAGCCGTACACGAAATTCGAGCGGCGCACCCGCTCGCCGGCCGCCGAGGACATGGCGATGATCCGGCCGAAACCCTGCGCCTTCATCTTCTCGCCGATCAGCACACCCACCGATACCGCGGCGGTGTAGTTGATCTGCGCGATCTGCACCGCTTTACGCTGGTCCTGCCATAGTTCCTCGGCATTACCGAGCAGCCCGAAAGCGACAATCGCGACATCGATATCGCCCTCGGCCCACGCCTTCTCGACCACCTCGGCATGACTGCCGGTATCGAGCGCGTCGAAATCGACCACCTCGACCTGGCTCGCGCCGGCGGCCTTCATCTGCGCGACGGCGGTATCGCGGAGCGGATCACCGGGCAGCGCGGCCAGCACCACCCGGGCCGGGCCCTTCTTCAGGTACTCCGCACAGATCGCGAGGCCGATTTCCGAGGTCCCGCCGAACAGCAGAATGGACTGCGGATTGCCTACCGCGTTGATCACTGAAGCTCCAGCCTTCTCGCCATATCGGACATGAATACGCCTGTCGGGTCGACGCTGCGGCGCACCTTGATCCACTCGTCGATCCGGGGATACATCTGATGGAAGGCTTCGGCCGTGGTGCGCGAATCCTTCCCGGTGTAGAGACGGCCACCGAATTCCAGCACCCGCCGGTCGAGTTCGGTGACGAAATCGTTGAGGCCCGGTGCGATCGGGAAGTCCAGGCAGACGTTCCAGCCCGGCATCGGGAAACTCAACGGCGCCTGATTGCCCTCGCCGAAGTACTTGAACACGTTCAGGAACGAATAGTGCCCGCTGGCCTGGATATCGATCAGGATCTGCTTGAACTCCGCGACCGCCTCCGGCGGCACCACGAACTGGTACTGCAGAAAGCCGCGGGAACCGTAGGCGCGGTTCCACTCGCCGAGCATATCCAGCGGATGGTAGAAGGCGGTCAGGTCCTGCGGCTTCTGCCGGTAGGTTGCGCCCTTGCGGTACCAGATCTCGGTCGCCAGGGTGAAGGTCTTGTTGTTGAGCAGACCGTTCGGGAAGACGTCCGGGAACGTGAGGAAGGTTTTCCCGGTGAAGCCCAGCGGGTTCTTCTGCAGCTTCTTCGGCAGCTGATCCAGCTTGGCCAGCGACCCCCGCGAGATCACCGCCCGGCCCAGCTTGGGCATCGGGCTCAGCGCGTCGAACCAGGCCGAGCTGTACTCGTAGTCGTCCTCCGACCCGTCGCTGTGGAACGCGATGGTTTCGTCCAGACCCGAGGTCACATCACCGTCGGCGATGAAGTACGCGGTCTCGGTCGGGGTCATCTCGATGGTGGCCCGCAGGATGATGCCGGTCAGACCGCAGCCGCCGACGGTCGCCCAGAACAGTTTGGCGTTCTTCTTCGGGCCGATCGTCTGTACCTGGCCGTCGGCGGTGAGCAGCTGGATCGAGCGCACATGGTTGCCGAAGCTGCCGGCACTGTGATGGTTCTTACCGTGGATATCGGACCCGATCGCGCCACCCACGGTGACCTGCCGGGTACCCGGTAGCACCGGCACCCACAGGCCGAACGGCAGCGCGGCCTTCATCAGCTGATCGAGATTCACGCCCGCGTCGACGTCCACCAGCCGGGTGTCCTGGTCGATCCGGTGGATCTTGTTCAGCGCGGTCATATCGATCACCAGGCCGCCCGCGTTCTGCGCGTTGTCGCCGTACGAGCGGCCGAGGCCGCGGGCGATCACACCGCGCCGCAGATGCGCCGGTTTGCCGTCGTTGTCCTCGGCGACCATGGCCACCGCCTGGGCGATGGCTTCGGGGTCGCTGGTCGAGAGCACCTCGGCGGTGGTCGCCGCGGTACGAGCCCATCCGGTGAGTGTGCGGGTGCGGGTCGGTAGCGCGAACCCTGTACCGGCGGTATCTGGTTCGCCGGTCGCCGGGGCTTCGGTGCCGGACGACGGAGTCGAGGTCGGAGCTTTCGTGGACATCGGCATAGAGGCTACCTCTATAGCGCCGCCTTGGCGGCGCGAGGCTGTATCCATGACATTGCCACCGGGGGGTGGAATGTGTGGCGGGTCGCCACCCGAGGCCCCACGTCCGGGGCCGGGCAAGTAGATTTCCGTCGGTGGCCCCTGAAAGTAATGCCGTCAGCCGGGGACCTCGGGTAGCGCCGGGGGAGACCGGGGATCTCTCGTTGTCGTCCGGGGAGCAGGTGACCGCCGGGCTCGCGCCGGCCGGTGTCGAAGACGCGAGTGCGCAGATCGGGCTGAAGACGCAGCTGGTGCGGTTCGTGGCCACCGGCGCGCTGTCGGCGGTGGTCGACTTCGGGCTGTACTGGCTGCTGCTCGAGGCGGCCGGGCTGCCGGTGAACCTTGCCAAGGCGATCGGTTTCATCGCGGGCACCACGACCGCTTATCTGATCAACCGCCGGTGGACCTTCAACGCGGCGCCCAGCCGGGCCCGGTTCATCGCCGTGGTCGTGCTCTACGCCGTGACCTTTTGCGTGCAAGTCGGGATCAACTGGGTCTTCTACCAGGCCTTCGACGAGGGTCTGTGGTGGCGGGTACCGGTGGCCTATGTGATCGCGCAGGGTACGGCGACCGTCATCAACTTCGTGGTGCAGCGTCTGGTGATCTTCCGCATCCGCTGAAGCGCACAGTAAGAGCCCGGTCGTGATTACGACCGGGCTTTTTACTATCGGGTTCTGTTGTGTTGCGTCAGCAGGCGACGCTGGTCAGCCGCCGCGAACGGCGGGCCAGCGCGGTACGGACCGCCGCGCCGAGCGCGACCACCGGCGGCACCCAGCGGGCCTCGTCCGGGGACACAGCCCAGCTGGCCGAACCGGCCGACAGGTGGGTGGGCGGCAGCGGGATCCCCGCGCCGTCGGTGTGCACGACCGCGCCGGCCTCCCGGAGCGCCTCGACGGCACGCTGGGCCTTGCGCATCCCGGTGACCAAGTGGATCTCCCGGCGCTCGGCGCCCGGGATCTCGATGATCGGACCGGTCAGGTTGTTCGCGCGCAGGTACCGGCGTACCGACGCGGCCAACTCCCCGGTGACCTCGACGGCGGACAGGTCGGCATCGGTGATCAGGCACAGACCGTTGGTCGTTTCGGCGACCGTCCAGCCACGCTGGACGTAGTCCCGCGCGGCCGCGGACTTGGCGTCCGCCGAGACGGAAGTCGAAAACGTCGTACGCACTGTTGTCTCCATTCCCCGGTATTGATCAGCTCCGGCTTTCATGGGTCGTATCGGTGGCAGGTCCCCGTGGCGTTACGCCGTTCCAGCGAATTTTTTCAACTGTCGGGTTCCTCTCATTCCTGGCGCCGGGCTTTGTGTAGTGATACAAGGCATTTTCCGTGGTCACGGTTGGCTTCCCGGAGACGATCCGAGGAAGATCCCGGTATGGCCAGTGAGTCAGCGGACGAGTCCCCGAGAACCGGCCCGGCGGCAGCCGGAACACCTGGGCCGGAGGTTCCCCCACCGAACGGCGGTTCAGCGATGGAACCGCCGGGCGAGGACTTTACCGCCGAACCCGCGACTCGGCGAATCCGGCGGAGACTGACCGGGAAGGCCGATGCCGCCCAGCGTTTCGCGGCCGCGGCCGCCGCCGACGAGGCCCGGGCCGGCCCCGCGGACGGTGCGGGGAGCTTCCGGGAATGGGCCGGCGATGCCGCGCGCGGGCTGGTCGACCTGCGGTTCCGCCGGCCCGCGACACGGACACTGCTGCCGCTGGTCTATCTCCTCGGGCTGGCGTTCGCGGTCACGGCGCCGATTGTGGTTACCGTCGCCGCGTGGCGGGTATCGGCGCTGCTCGGAGTGGTCGCGGCGGTCCTGGCGATACCGCTCGCGCTGACGATCGCGGCCGCGGTGCGCTTGCTGCTGGAGTTCCTGGTGAACGCGTCGCGGCTGGCGACGCGGGTGGAGCACATCAGTGATATGGCCGACGATCTGTTCCAGGCGCTATCAGAAGTGGCGGAACCGATGAACCAGCTCTCCGAGGATGTACGGGCCGTGCAGTTCTGGCGCTTCCGCCGGGGCTCGCGCAAATAGCGGGGTCTTGCTCCTGCTCTCTCCAGTGCGCGTGAGCGAGGGCCCTGCGTGGTTCACTTCACTGCCGCATCCGGGCCTGACTCGCTCCAGCGGCGGTCAGCGGTCGCGCAGCCGTGGTGCTGCCGCGTCCTTCGGGGACCGGAGGTAGGTGAGCCGCTGCCCGTCGCGGTCGGTGGACGGCCAGTCGATCGCCAGATCCGGGTCGAAAGCGTCCAGATCGTGGTCGTATTCGGGGCTGTACTCGAGGGAACACAGATAGGTGAGAGTGGAATCGTCGGCGAGGGACAGTACGGCGTGCCCGAGCCCCTCGGACAGGAAGACCGACCGCCGGTCGAGATCGTCCAGCAGCACACTGTCCCACCGGCCGAAGGTGGGGGATCCGGGCCGCAGATCGACCACCACGTCCAGGAACGCGCCGCGGACGCAGGTGACGTACTTCGCCTGGCCGGGCGGGTCGTCGGTGTAGTGGATACCGCGCAGCACTCCGGCCGCAGAAATCGAGGTATTGGCCTGCAGCAGGTCGAACGACCGGCCGGTGGCCTTCTCGAACTCCGAGGCGCGGAAGGTCTCGGTGAACGTGCCGCGATCGTCGCCGTGGATCTTCGGGCTGAAGATCCAGGCGCCGGGGACCGACATCTCAGTGATCCGCATCTACACACTCACCAACTTCGTCCGTGCTCGAGCAGATCGAGCAGATACTTACCGTAACCGGAGCGGGTGAGGGGGTCGGCGAGCAGGCACAGCTGCTCGTCGTCGATATAGCCCATCCGCCACGCGACCTCCTCCGGCACGCCGATCTTCAGACCCTGGCGTTGTTCGATGGTGCGGACGTAGTTGGCGGCATCCAGCAGGGAGTCGAAGGTGCCGGTATCCAGCCAGGCGGTACCGCGGGCCAGCACATCGACACCGAGCCGGCCGGCCTCCAGATAGGCGCGGTTGATATCGCTGATCTCGTATTCCCCGCGCGCCGACGGGGTGAGGCCGCGGGCGATCTCCACCACATCGTTGTCGTAGAAGTACAGCCCCGGCACTACGTAGTTCGAGCGCGGGACCTTCGGTTTCTCTTCGATGGAAATCGCCTTGCCGTCGGCGAATTCGACGACACCGTAGGCCGTCGGGTCGGAGACGCGGTAGGCGAAGATGGCGCCGCCGTCGATCTCGGCGAACCGGTGCAGGCTGGTGCCCAGGCCGGGGCCGTGGAAGATATTGTCGCCCAGCACCAGGGCGGCGGAATCGTCGCCGATATGGCCGGCGCCGAGCACGAACGCGCGGGCGATACCGTCGGGAACCGGCTGCACCACATACGTGATCGAGATACCGAACTGCGACCCGTCGCCGAGCAGCCGGGTGAAGGATTCGACGTCCTCCGGTGTGGTGATCACCAGGATGTCCCGGATACCGGCCAGCATCAGAGTGGACAGCGGGTAGTAGACCATCGGCTTGTCGTAGACCGGGACCAGCTGTTTGCTCACTCCGCGCGTGATCGGATGCAAACGCGACCCGGTGCCGCCCGCCAGAATGATTCCGCGCATGTTCGATCAGTGTGCCAGCAGGGGCGGGCCGCTGCGCGCCCGGCAGCCGGTGCCACACGGTGGCGGCGGTATCGACTGTTCTGCTCGGGTGCACGAGCCGCGGTTTCGCACCCGGTATCCGGCGCGCGGACCGGTGGCGGCGTTTCGGTTCGGCAACGGCGGGGTACCCGAAGGAAATGAGGGCGTTACACGGTCCGGTCCACAGCAATTTCGAGAATTCGGCGCGGATTCGGTAGCGGCCCGATATCTGTGCCCGGCGTTGTGGCCGGACCACCCGCATGTGAACCGGCGCCCTCGTGATTCAACGAGCTCGACGAGCTCGAAAAAGAGGTTGAGAGGGGACAGGTTTTGTCGATTTCGGCATCAGAATCTAGAACTAAGAACCCGGACAAAGGGTATGTGGCGTTACTGGGCTGGAGCTTGAACGCTGTCGAGGCGGTGGATCGTTTCGACAGGCGGTACGTGGTGGTGGCGCCCGAATGGGTGGCGGATTATTGCGCCGAAAACGGTATACCCTATCTCCCCTGGAATTTCGAACGACTCAACGACCGCTCCATGGAAATCGCGGAGACGCTCCAGGACATGGGAGTCGATGTCGCGATTCCGATATTCGAGGAAACGGTCGAATGGGCGGGCGCCATCAACTCGGTCCTGATGGACAATCCACGCCTTTTCGGACAGGCCATGCTGCTCCGCGACAAAGCCCTGATGAAGCGGCGTGCCCAACTCGGTGGTATTCGTGTCGGTATTTTCGAGGAAGCCCACGAGCGCGATGACGTAATCCGTTTCTTGAAGCGGGTGAACCAGACGCTGCTGAAACTCGACGGCGACCCCAACGACCCCATTCACGTCAAGGCATTCGACAAGGCAGGGTGCCTCGGCCATCGGGTGATCCGCACCCCCGACGAGATCGATACGATTCCCGACGACGAGTTTCCGGTGCTCATGGAATCACATCTGGACGGGTGGGAATTCGCGGTTGAGGCGTGGATCCACAATGGCCGGATTTGCTTCCTGAATATTTCCGAGTACGTCACACTCGGGTATTCGGTGTTCGTTCCGGCGACACCGGAGCTGGAAAAGTATCGTCCCGAGATAGTTCGCCAGGTGGAACGGCTGGTGAAAACGTTCGATATCGAGTTCGGGTTCGTGCATCCGGAATACTTCGTCACCAGTGACGGGGAGATGTACTTCGGTGAAGTCGCCTACCGGCCCCCGGGCTTCAAGGTGTTCGAGCTGTTGGAACGGTCGTACGGGTTCAACGCCTACCATGCGCTGGTCCTGGCCTTCGATCCGAAGACAACCGACGACGAGATCAAGGATTTCTTCCCGCGTGAAGTCGTGGACGCGAAAGGGCATGCCGGCTGCTTCGGGGTTTATCCGCGGCGGCGGGTGGTCAGTCAGTTGTCGGTACCCGACGAGACCGAGGACCACGACTACTTCGAATCGCACGAGCTGACGGAGCCGCTGACGGAAAAAGTGACCAAACGCACCGCGTTCGGCAACCACTGGGGACTCTTGTATTTCTTCGGTGACGACCCGTACACTCTGCGGGATCTGCTGAAGCGACAGGAAGAGCTCGATTTCTACATCTGATTCGTTCGGCAGTATTCGCGTATGAGCGAGTCAGGCCCGGAGGCGGCAGTGAAGCGTAACCACGCAGGGCCCTCGCTCATACGCCATGGACACTGATCACGGGGAGGATCCTCATTTGACCCCACTCAGCGGCGACGGGGCAACTCTCGACAGACGCCTTGCCACGTTGGACGACGCGACGCAGCTGCTCGCGGCCGCCAGCGATTTCGGCAAGCACCTCAAACTGTCGAGGGTTCTCGCGGCGTTGCGCCGCGTCCTGCTCCTGCCCGGCGGCTGTGCGGCCGTGCGGTCGCGCGCGGCGCGGCTGGAAGCGGCCGGGCTGTTCGGCGGGACGGATTGGGCGCAACCGCAGATCCTGATCCCGTCGCTCAGTACCGGCTCGCTGCGCAGTGCGAATGCCGACACTGTGGTGCTGGAAACGGTGAGCGATCTGCGGTTGCTCGCGGTGGCCAAGGGTGAGTACGTGCACCCGATGATCTCCGCCGAACAGGCGAATCACCACCTGTCCCAGGTGCTGGCGATCAATCTGTCCCTGCTGTTCACGCCGCCGACCGAGGCCGAGCGTGAACAGCAGGGCCGGATGGCGCAGGTGTCGCGGGAACTGCTGCGTCATCTCGTCGAGGAGATCGGGTACGAGAAGGTCCTGGAGAATCTGGTCGACGAGATCTGGCGGATCCTGCGGCAGCGGCCGATCCAGGTGGAGCCGGTCAAACAGATGATCACCCAGATCGCGGTCGCCCGGACCAACCCCGATATCGATCTGGGGGCAGCCGGGCTCGGCGCGGACCGGCTGATCAGCAGCCTGTACGGCACCACCGACGCGTGCCGGGAGGATCCGGGCGTCGAGGTCTATCGCGCGCGCCTGGAAACGATGGACGACAGTGCGCTGCAGTTCGAGACCGCGGGATTCGCCCGGTCCATGCACGACACCGGCCTGGTTTCCCCCTACCACGCGGTGCTGCTGCGCTTCCTGCTGGGCAAAGGTGAGTATCTGCTCGGGGAGGCGCTGGGCCTGTCCAGTACCGGTCGTGAATGCCTGCTCTGCTACCACGAACTGGTGCGCCGCCTCATCGCCGAGGCCGTGCACGTCGAGACGGCCCAGTGCATCTACGGAATAGCGCTGCTGCTGGAACGCGGGATTCTGTACCAGCCGCCGGTCGCGCCCGCTCTGTGGCGGCAGCTGGCCTTGCGATTGTCGCCGTATTCGCGGGATCGCCTGACCCAGGCCTTCGGGCCGGACCCGGATCCGCGCACCCGACTGCTCGCGGGGATGCTGTCCATCCTGGGCTTGCCCCTGGGTGTCGGACAGGGCGACAACCCGACCTGCCAATCGGCGCGCGCGCTGTCGATGTGGGCCTACAACGATCCCGACTACCTCTTGCAAACCCTGGCGTGGGCGGCGCGCGACGACGAGGTCGTCATGCATTTCGAGGGCCGGCCGATCTCCTCGCGGGAAAGCGCCTCCGGTGTCGCCACCAAGCTGCCGGTCGATCTGGACCCGGTATCGCTGCTGGTCGTCCCGCATCTGGATCGGATCTACGCGGAGATGGGCCGGCAGTGCGCCGACCGTGAAGGCGACCCGCACCGCTGGGTGAATCCGGAATTCCACGGCTGGTGGTCGGGCCGGGGTTTCCGGATCAATGTCGAGGTGGCCACCGGGCAGCTCACCGACCTGGACGAATTCCTGCAGCACTTCTACGCGAGCTACCACCCGTTCCACAACGGCAACCAGCCGCTGATCCATCCGCAGCCGGCCGGTGTCGCGGTCACCGACAGTGCCGCCCGGTTCGTCGGATGGCATGCGATCACGATCCTGCGGGTCGCGCTGGATCCGCAGGAACGAATGCGGGTCTACTTCTACAACCCGAACAACGACAGCGGCCAGGACTGGGGTGACGGTGTCGTGGTCGGGACGGCGGGTCACGGTGAACGCTTCGGTGAGGCGTCGCTGCCGTTCGAACAGTTCGCGTCGCGGCTCTACATCTTCCATTTCGACCCGCTGGAGCCCGGCGAGCTGGCCTCGGTCGACCGCGAAGAACTGGACCGCGTCGTCGGCTATGTCCACCGCAGCTGGGGCGCGGACCGCTTGCCGGCGTGAGTCCGGCTCAGTTCGTGTATCGCCGCACCGGTTCCGCTGATTCGTTCGGTGCCCCGCATCGTCCGGGTGCCGGCTTCGACTCCGGCGGCACGGTGAACGACGTGTCCGTCCCCGGTATTTCGCCGGCCGAACGTGCTCTATACAGGGGGCCGAGGGCCGGGTCCGGGACGTAGAGTGGACCGGTGCGCCTTCTCGTGACCGGCGGAGCCGGGTTCATCGGAGCCAACTTCGTGCAGCAGACCGTCACCGAACGGCCGGAGGTGACGGTCACTGTGCTCGATGCCCTCACCTATGCCGGGAACCGCGCCTCGCTGGATCCGGTCGCCGATCGGATCGACTTCGTGCACGGTGATATCGCGGACCTGGACCTGGTCGACGAGCTGGTCAGCGGGGTCGACGCGGTGGTCCATTTCGCCGCCGAATCGCACAACGACAATTCGCTGGCCGAGCCGTGGCCGTTCGTGCAGACCAATATCGTCGGCACGTACTCGCTGTTGCAGGCCGTGCGCCGCCACGATGTGCGATACCACCATGTGTCCACCGACGAGGTCTACGGCGATCTCACGGCCGCCGATCCCGCATTCACCGAGCGCACCCCCTACAACCCCTCCAGCCCCTATTCGGCGACCAAGGCCGCCAGCGATATGTTGGTCCGCGCCTGGGTCCGGTCCTTCGGGATCCGCGCGACCCTGTCGAATTGCTCGAACAACTACGGGCCGTATCAGCACGTCGAGAAGTTCATCCCGCGCCAGATCACCAATCTGATCGACGGGATGCGGCCGCGGGTGTACGGCGGCGGACATCAGGTCCGTGACTGGATTCATGTGCACGACCACAACCGGGCCGTCTGGGATGTCCTGGAGCGGGGCCGAATCGGGCAGACCTATCTGATCGGTGCCGACGGTGAACTCGACAACCGGACCGTCGTCGAATTGCTGCTCGCCGAATTCGGCCGTGACCCCGATGATTTCGATCATGTCACCGACCGTGCCGGACATGATCAGCGCTACGCGATCGATGCGAGCCTGCTGCGCGACGAACTCGGCTGGACGCCCCGCTACGCGGATTTCCGGGCGGGTCTGGTCGCGACGATCGCCTGGTACCGGGACAACGAATCCTGGTGGCGCCCGGTCAAAGGCGCCACCGAACGTGCCTACGCCGAGTCGGGAGAACGGACGATCGCCGCTCCGTGAGCGGCGGGGCGGCGGGGCGGTTCTCGATACCGGTGACGGACGCAGGTGCCGGGCCCGCTGTCACCGGACGGTACGACCCGGTCGCGCCCCGGTTCCCGATCAGCCCCAGACGTAGATGTGGTATTTCGCGACCGTGGTGATCAGGGCGATCGTCGTTGCGGCGATAATCGTCAGTTCCGCACCGCGGCCGGGTTCGCGGTCGCCGGGACCGCGGAGCCGGAAGGGCATCCAGCGCAGCAGGACCGCGAACGCCACGATGGCCAGCGGGATGAAGTACCGGCCCTGGACGCCGTCGATGATGTAGTAGCCGACCGGCGTGAACGACATGTAGAGCGTGACGTAGATCATCGCGACACTGGCCGCCATGGTCAGCGCGACGATCAGGGTCCGCCGGAAATCCGGGCGCGAGAAACGTTCGGCCGTCCCGACACTGACAGCGAACGCGAGCAGGCAGGTCACGATTGCCGTGGCCGGTACATTGATGTACGCGAAGCCGAGTTCACCGAAGAATTCGGTGAACCATTCGTGGTCGCGGCGCAGGATACTTTCCCAGAAGGTGCGCAGGAAGCCGAACGGATCGGTCAGGATTCCGGTCAGCTGTTCGCCGGTATCGACCGTGTACCACTGGTGCTGCGGCCGCATCAGGCTCGTACCCTCGCCCGTCGGCGCGGCGATCTTCATCCACACCGCGAACCCGAGGGCACCGAGTCCCGCGCAGGCCCAGGTGATCCAGCGCCGCCAGGCGGTCAGGCCCATCCGCTCGGCCGGGATCAGCACCACCAGCATGGCCAGCAGGACATAGGTCGGTTTACACAGCGGCAGCAGGATCGCGGTGGCCATGACCGCGACGGTTTCGGTGCGCCCCAGCCGGTCACCGAGGAACAGACCCTTCACCAGCAGTGCCGAAACCAGTAGGGCGAGTGCGTTGGTGAGGGTGTCGGCGGTGATGGTGCCGGCCTGGAACACCGCGATCGGCAGGACGGCGACGGTGAAGGCCAGCCACTGGATCCGGTGCGCGCGCAGCGACCACAGCGCGAAACCCACCACCAGCAGGTAGGCGGCCAGCCCGGCCAGCCGGGTGAGGCGCACCAGCGTGCCCGCGTCCGCGTCGATCAGGTCGGCGAACCAGATACCGACCGCGCTGGGCAGGTAGGGGACCGCCGAATAGGCGGCGGTATTGGTGAACCAGACGGTTTTCCGGTCATCGGTGATCGGGGCGTCGCTCAGCCGCTGGTAGGTACCGGGCTCGGCAACGTGCGGAAACGGTTCGCCCGGGTTGTGCGTGTAATCGTCGAGCGCGAAACCCATCAGCGCTTCGACCGCCGCCGGTACCTCGCCGCCGTAGGCGACACCGCGACCGTCCTCGATCTCGGTGGGGGTCAGGCCGCCCTGCGATACCTGGTAGGCGCGGCCGAACTGGGTCAGCTCGTCGTGGCCCCAGAAGGGCGGGCTCATCACCGCGAACACGAGGCCGAAGACGCCGGCCAGCAGGACGAACGCGACGGTCGCGGGGCCGGCCCGGTGAATCACGGCACGGCCGGCGCGAGCGGTTCCGGACAGGGCCTTGCGGCCCGCGGCCCGCTCGGTATCGGCGGGGCGGGTCTCGGTATCGGCGGTCAACGGATATCCCCGGCCACAGGATCCGGCTGGGGTTCGCCGGCGGCTGGGGCCGGGTCGATCGCGGCGACCGGTGCTGCGTAGCGCAGGTAGATCAGCCGCGCGGCTTCGTGGCGGGAACGGCGGATGCCGTCCAGGATCAGGCCCGCCGTCCAGGCCAGGACGCCGATCAGCAGCAAGGTGAACGCGAGGAACAGGGTGGGGAAGCGAGGCACGGTGTGCGAGTCGTAGTACTCCGCGATGATCGGGATGGTCAGCACCACCGAGATTATCCAGCTCAGCGTGCCGAACAGGCCGTAGAACGCCACCGGCCGTTCGTGCCGGGCCAAGCCGAAGATCAGCGCGAGGATTTTGAATCCGTCGTGGTAGGTGCGCAGTTTGCTCTCGCTGCCGGCGGGGCGGTCGCGGAATCCGACCGGGACCGCGGTGCGCGGGACGCGCAGATGCAGTGAGTGCACGGTGAGTTCGGTTTCGATCTCGAATTCGCGGGAAACCGCGGGAAAACTTTTCACGAAGCGGCGGGAGAACACCCGGAATCCGCTCAGCATATCCTCGACGTTTTCGCCGAAAACCTTTCCGACCACGCCGTTGAGCACTTTGTTCCCGGTTTCGTGGCCGGCACGGTAGGCCGATCCACTCGCATCCTGTCTGCGCACGCCGAGTACATGGTCGAACGGGCCGGAGACCAGGGTTTCGATCATTTCCGGGGCCGCGGACGCCTCGTAGGTGTCGTCGCCGTCGATCATGAGGTAGACGTCGGCCTCGATATCAGCGAAGGCGCGGCGCACGACATTGCCCTTGCCCTTGGCGAGTTCCCGGCGCACGATCGCCCCGGCGGCACGCGCCTTCTCGACGGTGGCGTCGGTGCTGAGGTTGTCGTACACGTACACGACAATTCCGGGCACCGCGGCCTTCAGGTCGCTGACGACCTTCGCGACCGACGCTTCTTCGTTGTGGCACGGAACCACGGCAGCAACGCGGAGCTCATTACGCTGCGCTACCGCCTCCGGGCCTGACTCGCCCGTGCTGTGTACATCTCGCACGGGCGAGGGCCCTGCGTGGTTACGCTGCGCTACCGCCTCCGGGCCTGACTCGCCCGTGCGGAAATCGGTGGAGTCCACCTGGTCAAATCCTCGGAATCGACGGATATGGGAACACCGGGAGAGTACCGGGTCGGTGGAGGGTTCGATGGCTCAGGTCACTGCGGTACCGTCGGCGCGTGTCATCTGGTGAGTCGTCGGCCGTGGTCGACACCGGCGCACCGGCCCCCCGTTCGCTGATCGAACGGGTGCGCGCCGGGCTGCGGCAGAGTGCGGCGTTCCTGGTTGTCGGTGTGGTCGGGTTCCTGGTGGACGCCGGGACCTACAACCTGCTGGTGTTCAACTTCGGCGCCTGGGGCGGCGAGGGGCTCATGTACGACGTCCCGTTGCCCGCCAAGATCATCGCCATCGCGGTGGCCACGGTCGTCACCTACTTCGGCAACAAATGGTGGACCTTCTCCCACAAGCAGTCGGGGAGTCCGGCGCGGGAGTACCTGCTGTACGCGGTGATCAATGTGGTCGCGATCGGCCTGCAGCTGGGCTGTCTGGGTTTTTCGCGCTATGTGCTGGATCTGTCCACTCCGCTTGCCGACAATATTTCTGGAACACTTGTAGGTCAGATAGTTGCGGTGGTCTTCCGGTATTGGGCTTATGACAAGTTCGTGTTTACGGGTGAAGGCGATCGGGAAACGACCGAACGGGCGACCGGCGTGGCTGATTGATATCCTCGGGCCCGCCGCGAACCGTATTCAGGGACATGTCGGTCCCGTCGGCTAAATAAGGATTTCGAGGACTTCATGGATCAGTCGGCTATGCAGGCCGTTACCGAGACGAACGAACGCTCTGCGGTCGCACCGGAGTCGCTGCGCGCCGAACACCACCGGGCGCCGGACCGGCTGGTGCTGGCACGGGGCATTTTCACCGGACCGTCGGCGAAGATCAGCGATGAGCTGTATGTGGTGGTCAAGGGCCGGGCCACCGGCGACCGGATGAGCCTGCACCTGGAAAAGGGGGCGACCGCGCATACCAACACCTACTTCGGTCGGTTCGCCGCCAGCTACTGGCAGCGCTGGACCGTGGTCACCGAGGTGCAGGCCACCATGAACCTGCACGTCGGCAAACTGGCCAGAGTCCGGATCGTGGCCTCCGATATCGCCGGGCACCGCCGGATCGTCGGCACCGCCGAGGTCACCGCCAGCGGCCCGCTGACCCTGACCGCCCCGCTGGACCAGTTCGTCGACGGCGGGGCCCTCTGGCTCGAATTCGAGGCCGTCGGCGGCGACCTCGCCGTCTCCGAACTCACCTGGACCGCACCGGCGCCCGGCACCGTGCGCCCGGTCGCCATCGCTATCTGCACCTTCAACCGCGCCCAGGACTGTGCCGAGACCGTGGCAGCGCTGGCCACGGACCAGACCGTGCTCGGCGCGATCGACGCGGTGTACGTGGTGGACCAGGGCACCGACCTGGTGGAGGACCGGCCGCTGTTCCAGCGGATCCGGCCCGGTCTCGGCGATAAACTGCGCTATATCCGCCAGCCCAACCTCGGCGGCGCCGGCGGTTTCACCCGCGGGCTGTACGAGGTGTCCGCGGCCAACGAACACGCCGACGTCATCCTCATGGACGACGATATTCTCTGCGAACCCGAAACCGTGCTCCGGTTGCAGGCCTTCGCCAACCTCACCGTGGAGCCGACCCTGGTCGGCGCGCAGATGCTCTTCCTGCTCAACCCCGACTACCTGAACGTCGGGGCCGAGGATGTTCATCTGGACAAGCTGATGCACGGGCAGAAGGTGCCCAAGGCGCTGCGCAATACCAGCATGCTGAAGAAGAACCAGGAGCGGCGTGTCGACGCCGGCTACAACGCCTGGTGGACCTGTCTCATCCCGGCCGAGGTGGTCAAGAAGATCGGGCTGCCGTTGCCGATCTTCTTCCAGTGGGACGACGTCGAGTACGGGGTGCGGGCCCGTGAGCACGGGTTCGTCACGGTCACCCTGCCGAACGCCGCGGTCTGGCACGCGGACTTCTACTGGAAAGATTTCGACGACTGGGCGCGGTACTTCAGCACCCGCAATTCGCTGATCGTCAGCGCCATGCACACCGATCTGGATCCGAGCACTGTCACGCGGCAGCTGTTCCGCAATATCTCGGAGTACCTGGTCGGGATGCAGTACGGCCTCGCGCACACCACCCTGCAGGGGATCGAGGATTTCCTGGCCGGGCCGAAGATCCTGCGTGACGGCGGTACCGAGGTGCTGCGCCGGGCCCGGACCAGCCGCGCCGACTACACGGAAACGGTGAAGCATCCCGCCGCCACCCCGCCGGTGCCGTCCGCGGATATCCGGGTGCGCCGGGCGGGCGGTGAACCGAGCCGGCTGCTCTTGGTACTGGTCAAACGGGCGATCCAGCAGTGGACCGGCCGGGTGCAGCCCGGACTGGTCGGGGTGACCCGCGAGGACGCGCACTGGTGGCATGTCTCGCTGTTCGACCATGTGGTCGTCACCGATGCGTCGCAAGCCGGTGTCCGGGTGCGGAAACGGGACAAGGCGACCGCCCGGGCGCTGCTGCTGCGTACCCTGCGCACGCTGCGCCGCTTGTACAAGGAACTGCCGGCCCTGCAGGAGCGCTACCGCAGCGCCCACGCCGAGCTCACCAGCCGTGAGAACTGGGAGCGGCTGTACGGGATCGACGGCAAGGGCTGACAGATGCCGGGTGGCGGGCCGGTTCCGCTACTCGTGTCCGCTACCCGCGCTCGTCGGGGCGTCATTCGGATCGTCGGCCCGGCCGGGGCCGACGATCCGCGCCCGCCGGACCGGGCGGGCACAGTCCGGCACACGGCATCTCGGCGCCGGCGGCCGCTCAGGCGCTGGACCGGTCGCAGGTGGCGACCCAGGACGACTCGCACGCCGGTGAGCACGGTGCGGTTCCCGTACCGTGCTCACCGGCACGGTTCACGCGCCGGGGGCGCCCGGTAGGTACGGTTTCAGAGGAACAGGTCGGTGGTGAGCGGCCCGTCGCCCGGCGTCACCCGGTATTTGTCCAGGTCCGTGATTCCGTGCGCGGCCAGGACCTCGTCGTCGATGAAGAAATTGCCGGTGGTCTCGGTGGCCGGCGAAGTGAGCACCAGGTAGGCGGCGTCCGCGTAGATGTCCGGGGTCCGCGAGTTGCTCACCATCTCCTCGCCGCCGAGCAGATTGCGCACCGCCGCGGTGGCGATGGTGGTGCGCGGCCAGAGCGAATTCACGCCGATACCGTCGGCTTTCAGTTCCTCGGCCAAACCCAGTGTGGTCAGCGACATTCCGTACTTGGCGATCGTGTAGCCCAGCGACGAACCGGCCCATTTGGGGTCCAGGTTCAGCGGCGGCGACAGGGTCAGGATATGCGGATTGTGGCCGGCCGCCGCGGATTTGCGTAGCTCCGGAATGCAGAGCTTGGACAGCAGGAAACTGCCGCGGCAGTTGATGTCCTGCATCAGATCGTATTTCTTCATCGCCAGCGCATCGGTGGGCGACAGGTCGATGGCGGAGGCGTTGTTCACCACGATATCGATACCGCCGAAACGTTCGGTGGTCTGCCGGACGGCTTCGGCCACCGATTCGTCGAGCCGGATATCGCCGACGAACGGCAGCACCGTCCCGCCCGCGGCCTCGATCTCCGCCGCCGCGGTGTGAATGGTGCCGGGCAGTTTGGGATGGGGCTGATCGGTCTTGGCGATCAGTGTGACGTTCGCGCCGTCGGCGCCGGCTCGCTTGGCGATCTCCAGGCCGATGCCACGGCTGCCGCCGGACATGATCATCGTCCGCCCGCTCAGCGGTTTGTCTCCGGTTGCCGTCATAGCCTGCCCTTCTGTTGTCGCGGTCGCCGCCGCGCGGTGATCACGCAGACGACGCATGCGTTCCGAGCGTAGGCAAGCGGCTGTTCGTTGCCCAGAGGGCGCGCGATCATCGCTGGTAGGGCTGACGAACGGCGGGATCGGTCACTACCGATCCCGCCGAACATCGGACGAGTTGGGAATCAGGCCATCGCCAGGAGCATGACGAAGTTCAGCAGGAGGATCAACGCCGCCAGCCCGAAACCTATGTAGGTGAAAATGATGCCGGGTGTCTTCTGCGGGCCGGGGCCGAGCGCGCCGTTGAGGAAGATCACCGCGGGAGCCCGGTAGTAGTAGCGCACCGCCTGGCCGGGCTGGACCGGGACCGGGGTCTGAGCCGGACCCATATCGAACAGCCAGGGGGTCGAGACCTTCAGGTGGTACTGGCCCGCGCCGACCGGAATATGGTTCGCGCCCCAGCGGGTGTTCGGCACCTGCTGCCCGTTCACCAGGATCTTCGGTTTGGTGATCATCAACAGGAAGGCCAGCGGGGTGTATGAGCAGTCCACCGTGATTCCCGGCGGATCGTTCGGCGCCGGCTGCCCCGGCTGACCGTAGGGTCCGGGCTGACCACCCGGCCCGAACTGCGCCGGCGGTTGCCCGGCCGGCTGGGCGTACGGTCCGCTCTGGAACTGTGGTTGTCCCGGCTGCTGGGCGTGTGGGCTGCTCGGGAATTGCGGTTGCCCGGGAGGCTGCCCGAAACCGCCCTGTTGCGGCGGCGCGCCCCACTGCTGCCCCTGTGGTCCCCCTGGATACTGTGGCTGCCCACCCGGATGTGGTGCCGGTGGCGCGAACTGTGGTTGCGGCGCCGGGTACTGGCCGGGTGCGGGCATGCCCTGTGGCGGCTGACCGCCGGGGTAACTCATCGATCTCCTCCCGAATCAAGCTGATTGCCAGCCGAACTTACCTGCCCGGGAGGAAACTCTCGCATCGGCCGTCAACCCCCATGGAAAATCGGGTGACCGGTATGGGTCGTATGGGTGTTACCGGATCAATCCGGTTTCTGGAACTGCTCGTTGCGGCCGAGGCTGCGCAGCCGGAACCACTCGCGCAACCCGGCCGGATCGCGGCGGGTCACCAGGAAGAACCAGGAGAAACGAATCCATTCCTGCGGCAGCAGTTTTCGCATACCCGGCTGGGACATCAGATAGCCGCGGTTGCGGTAGGTGAAATAGCGCTTCACCGGATCGTCCGGGTACTGGGTGTGCATCCGCCCGCCGAGGATCGGCTTGAACTCGGCGGCGCCGTTGGGGTGCAGATACGCCGTTTGCAGGCAGGTTCCGAAGGGTAATCCGGAGCGCACCAGACGCCGATGCACCTCCACCTCGTCACCGCGGACGAACAGCCGCAGATCCGGTACGCCGATCACATCCACCGCCTGCGCCGAGATCAGCGCACCGTTGAAAAGGGAGGCGATGCCGGGCAGGAATTCGTCGGCGCCGAGCTCGGAGCGCAACCGCCGCCACACCACGCCGCGGCGCAGCGGGAACGCCAGCCGGTCCGGTTCATCGATATCGCACACCACCGGCGAAACCTCCACCAGTTCGTGGCGGCGGGCGCAATCGAACAGGGTGGCCAGCACTTCGGGGCCGTCGGGCCGGCCGTCGTCATCGGCCAGCCACACCCAGTCGGCGCCCAGGCTCAGCGCGTGCAGCATCCCCAGCGCGAAACCACCGGCCCCGCCGAGATTGTGCGCGGACCCGAGATAGGTGGTCTGCAGCGGTTGTTCCGCGACGAGTTCGGCCACCTCGGCTTCGTTGCCGTTGTCGACCACGATCAGATGATCGACCGGCCGCGACTGGGTGGCCACGGCTTTCAGCGATTCGGCAAGCAGCTCACGCCGCTTGTGCGTGACCACCACAGCGACGATGGTGGCGTCCGCGCGGTAGTCGACCTCGGGCAGCACCGCCGCGGCCGGCTCCGTTCGTGCCGCTACGGGCGACTCCGGTGACGCAGTTGCGGGCGGTTCGGGCCGTGTGGCCGCGGCCGGTTCCGATGCTGTCGCGGGCGTGTCGTCCGTCCGCGATGGATCGTCCGCCGGGCCTGACTCGCTCATGCTGTGTCCATCGGGTACGAGCGAGGGCCCTCCGTGGTCACGCTCCGCTTCCGCCTCCGGGCCTGACTCGCTCATACCTGATTTCTCTCCAGTTCTCGTTCACTGTCCGCCGGCTGTGGCGCCGGCTCGCCGGATCCGGCCGCGGGCTTCGCGGCCTTCTCGGCTTCGAGCTCTCGCAATACTGTCGCGACGTGATTGCCGGCGTCGGGGCCCTCGTAGGCGCGGACCACTTCTTCGATCCCGCCGTGCAACCGGATCTGGCCGTGGTCGATCCACAGCGCGGTATCGCAGAGTTGCGCCAGGAATTCGTTGGAATGGCTGGCGAATACCAGCAGGCCCGAGCGGGCGACCAGCTCCTGCAGCCGGATCCGGGCCTTCTTCATGAACTCCGCGTCGACCGCGCCGATCCCCTCGTCCAGCAGCAGGATCTCGGGGTCGATGGAGGTGACCACACCCATCGCCAGGCGTACCCGCATACCGGTCGAATAGGTGCGCAGCGGCATGGACAGGTATTCGCCGAGTTCGGTGAAATCGGCGATCTCGTCGATCTTGGCCATCATCTGTTTCCGGGTCTGCCCGAGGAACAGCCCGCGGATGATGATGTTTTCGTAGCCGGAGATCTCCGGGTCCATCCCGACGCCCAGATCGAAAACCGGTGCCACCCGGCCCTGGATCCGCGCGGTACCGCGCGAGGGCTCGTAGATTCCCGACAGTAGCCGCAGCAGCGTGGACTTACCGGCACCGTTGTGGCCGACCAGACCCACCCGGTCGCCCTCTTTCAGCGACAGGGTGATGTCGCGCAGGGCCTCCACGACCACTACATCGGACTGGTTGCGCCCGATCGAACCGCCCGCTTTGCCCAGGAAGGCCTTTTTCAGCGACCGCGATTTCGCGTCGAAGATCGGGAACTCCACCCACGCGTCGCGGGTTTCGATACTCACCTGATCGGTCATGACCGGCTGACTCCTAAACCCAGTAGGGCACGCGCGAACGGTACTTCTTCAGGGCGATCGCGGCGGCGAGCCAGCCCACCACGGTGATCCCGCCCACGATCGCCCAGTGATACAGCTTCTGGTCGTCGCCGAGCAGGGGGGCGCGGACGATCTCCAGATAGTGGTAGGTGGGCACCACCTCGGCGATCCGGGCCCGTTCGGCGACCTCGCCGCCCTGGGCCTGCAGGCTCTTGGTGCTCCACATGACCGGGGTCAGCACGAACAGCATCAGCGTCATGCTGCCGAGAATCGGCGCGATATCGCGGTAGCGGGTGCTGATGATGCCGAACAGCACAGATACCCACATGGCGTTCAGGAACAGCAGTGCCAGCGCCGGTAGCGCGAAGATCGCGGTCCAGTGCAGGTTCTGCCAGACCCCGAACGCCGCCAGCACCACCACATAGATCAGCAGGTTGTGCGCGAAGAACAGCATCTGCCGCCAGACCAGCCGGTAGACGTGCACGCTCAACGCGGAGGGCAACTGTTTGATCAGGCCCTCGTTCGCGATGAACACGTCCGCGCCCTCGAGGATCGAGGCGTTGATGACGTTCCACACAATGAGGCCCACGGCCACATATGGCAGATATTCGCGCAGCGGCTGGCCGAGTAGCGCCGCGTACAGAATGCCGATGGCGGCGGCTTGGACGCCGGTCGCGATGGTGATCCAGAACGGGCCGATCACCGAACGCCGGTAGCGCTGCTTGATGTCCTGCCAGCCGAGCGAGAGCCATAGTTCGCGCTGTCCGAAGCCGTTGCGGATATCGCGCCAGGCGCGGGCCCAGGACTGCGAATCGGGCTCGATCGGCGCCGGGGCGGTATCGGTATCGGCTACCGGGGTTTGCTCGGAACTCACGGGCGTCTCATCTGCGGCGGGAGTGTCGTCGGCGCGCACCGAGCCCTCGTCGGTGCGCTCCGGGATTTCGGTGTTTACCAGGTCGGAGCGAGCGGAAGCTGCAGGCACGGTGCACGACACTACCCCGACAGCGCGTCCCGGTACCGGCTGGCCGTATACACCACCTCGTTCAGAGGTATTGCCCCGTGCCGCCGATCGAATGCCCCTGCTGACCGGCGCGGCCCTCGCCGGCGTGGATACCCGGCGGCAGGGCGCCCTGGCGCATCTGCTCGAGCTGTGCCCGCGCCGCCATCTGCTGGGCGAACAGCGCGGTCTGGATACCGTGGAACAAACCCTCCAGCCAGCCCACCAGCTGCGCCTGGGCTACCCGCAGTTCCGCGTCCGACGGGACGGCGTCCGCGCCGAACGGCAGCGCCAGCCGTTCCAGTTCGTCGCGCAGTTCCGGTGCCAGACCCTGTTCCAGCTCCCGGATCGAGGATTTGTGGATCTCGGCGAGACGGGTGCGGCTGGCGTCGTCGAGCGGAGCCGCCCGGACCTCCTCCAGCAGCTGTTTGATCATGGTGCCGATCCGCATGACCTTGGCCGGTTGTTCGACCATATCGGCCAGCGATTCGGTGTTGTCGCGGTCCGCGGCGTCGTTCCGGTCGTCGTCCCGGTCCGGATACGACGCGCCCGCGGCACCCGCGGGCAGCACCAGCGGGCGGCCCTCGGGGCCGATCACGACAACGGGATCCGATGCGTCATCCGATTGCGTCATGGTCCCCATCATGTCGTGTTCGCCGCGAACGCGCTAAAGCTGGTGGTGGTAGCAGGAGTGATAGTCCCCGCACTGGGCCGGACCAGGGTTACCGCGCCGCGGCCCCTGGCCTTAAAGTGACCTGCATGACTTACGACGTCGCGCGGGTCCGGGGACTGATCCCCGCCCTGGCCGACGGCTGGATCAACCTGGCTCCGCAGGCGGGCATGCTGGTTCCGGATTCTGTCTCGCGCGCGGTGTCGATCGGTTTCCGCACGTCGTCGTTCACCCATATCGGCCGCCACGGGGCCGCCAAACGCAGCGCCGAAATCTTGCAGGACGCACGCGTGGCAGTCGCGGATCTGGTCGGCGCCGACCCGAGCGGTGTCGTCCTGGGCCCGGACCGCGCGGTGCTGCTGTCCTGGCTGGCCGAAGCGCTGAGCTCCCGGCTGGGGCTGGGTACGGGCATCGTGCTGTCGCGGCTGGACGACGAGGCGAATGTGGCGCCGTGGCTGCGTATCGCGAACCGGTACGGCGCGCATGTGCGCTGGGCCGAGGTGGAGATCGAGACCTGCGAGATGCCGGCCTGGCAGTTCGAGGAGCTGATCGGGCCCACCGCGCGGCTGGTCGCGCTGACCGCGGCCTCGCCGATCGTCGGATCGGCGCCGTCGGTGCGGGTCGCGGCGGAACGGGTGCACGAGGTGGGCGGACTGCTGGTCGCCGATGCTGTAGGGGCCGCGCCGTACGCGATGATCGATATCGAGGACCTGAACGCCGATGTGGTCGCGCTGAGCGCGCCGAGCTGGGGCGGACCGCAGGTCGGAGCGCTGGTTTTCCGGGACCCGGCGTTCCTGGACCGGATCCCGTCCATGGCGTTGAACCCGTACGCGAAGGGGCCCGAACGGCTGGAGGTGGGTGGTCACCAGTACGCGTTGCTCGCCGGTCTCACCACCTCGATCGACTATCTGGCCGGCCTGGACGAGCGGGCCGAGGGCACCCGGCGCGAGCGGCTGGAGCTTTCGGTGACCTCCCTGCAGGATTACCACGACCAGCTGTTCGAACATCTGATGAGCACCCTGGACAAGATCACCGGGCTGACCGTGATCGGCCGGGCGTCCACCCGGATCCCGACCGTCAGCTTCACCGTCGACGGTATGCAGGCGGAGAAGATCGCGGCCGAACTGGCCGATAAGCGGATCACCGTGCTGGCCGGATCCCACGGTGGCAGCCGGTTACTGGACGCGCTGGGAGTCAACGACGAGGGCGGCGCGGTGACCATCGGTCTCGCGCCGTACACGACCCGGCGCGAGATCGATATGTTCGGCCGGGCACTGTCGGCCCTCGGCTGAGCCGGGTCAGTAATCCCCGATCTGCAGGATCACCTTGCCGAAGGTCTCGTGCTCGTCGAGCATTTCGTGCGCCCGGCCCGCCTCGGCAACGGGCACCTCGGCATGGATGACCGGCGCGATCGCACCTTTCTCGAGCAGCGGCCAGACATGGGTCCGTACCTCGGTGATGATGTCGGCTTTGCTGCCGCGTCCGGTGGCCGGGCGGTCCCGCAGTTTGATCGCGCGGACCGTGCCTCGTTTGGCCATCAGCGCGGCCAGGTTCAGTTCTGCGCTCACCCCGCCCTGCATACCGATCACCACTATCTGACCGTCCTGCGCCAGCGCGTCGATATTGCGGCCCAGGTAGGCGGCGCCCATGTTGTCGAGGATGATATCGGCGCCCGGACCGCCCAGACCGTGTTCGGCGCGGACCAGGTCCACGAAATCGTGTTCCCGGTAATTGATCAGCACGCTCGCCCCGAGTTCCGCGCAGCGCGCGAGTTTGGGGGCCGACCCCGCCGTCACCGCGACCCGGGCACCCAGCTGCACCGCGACCTGGATCGCGTGTGTGCCGATACCGCTGCCCCCGCCGTGGATGAGCAGCAACTGGCCCGAGTGCAGGCCGGCGGTCATCACCAGGTTCGACCAGACCGTTGCGGCCACCTCGGGTAGTCCGGCCGCCGCCGCCAGATCCAGGCCGTCCGGCACCGGCAGCACCTGGCCGGCCGGCACCACGACCTTCTCGGCATATCCACCACCGGAGAGCAGCGCGCACACCCGGTCGCCCACCGACCAGTCGCGCACGCCGTCGCCGATCTGCGCGATGACACCGGAACATTCCAGCCCAGGGATCGGCGTCGTTCCGTCCGGCGGGGCGTAGAAGCCACGCCGCTGCAGCAGATCGGCCCGGTTCACCCCGGCCGCCGCCACCTCGATCAGCACTTCGCCGTGGCCCGGTACCGGGTCGGGAGCGTCCGACCACTCCATCACCTCGGGGCCACCGAAACCGTTCAAGTTGATCGCGCGCACCGGTCCATACTGCAACACAAATCACCGCGGAGCCCCCGGCGCGGGGTATGGGCGAGTCCGGCCCAGGGGATATGCCCCATGGACACGCCCGGCAGGGCTAGCGTGAGCGCGGTGAGCAGCTTCATCGACTTCCAGAACGAGATCTACCTGCAGGGCATGGGTGGGGCGGTGCCCGAACTGCCGATGACCGCGGACGGTTTCGAGGACCGGGCCCGGGAGTTGCTCGACGCGCGCGCCTTCGCCTACGTGGCCGGTAGCGCCTCCAGCGAACGCACTGCTGTGGCCAACCGGTCGGCGTTCGAGCGGCACCGCCTGATTCCGCGCATGCTCCGCGGTACCAGTGGGCCCGGTGCCCGCGACACCTCGGTCGAGGTGCTGGGGACCAAGCTCGCCGCTCCCGTGCTCACGGCGCCGGTCGGGGTGCTGGAGTTACTCCACGAGAAAGGCGAGGTAGAGGTAGCTCGGGTGGCGAAGGAACTCGCGGTCGGCACCATCCTGTCCACCGCCTCGTCGGCCACCATCGAAGAAGTCGGCGAGGTGGCCGGGGACTGGTGGTATCAGCTGTACTGGCCGGCCGACGACGAGCTGGCGGAATCGTTCGTCCGGCGCGCGGAGCGGGCGGGCGCGCAGGCGATCGTGGTCACCGTCGATACCCCAGCGCTGGGCTGGCGCCCCCGCGACCTGGAACTCGCCCATCTGCCCTTCCTGCTGGGCAAGGGCATCGCGAACTACCTCTCCGACCCGGTTTTCCGTGCCAAGCTCCCCGCCGCGCCGGAGGAGAGCACGGAGGCCATGCAGGTGGCGATCCTCACCTGGGTCGGCCTGTTCGGCAACCACATGCTGCGGCCCGCCGACCTCGCCAAATTGCGGGAATGGACGGATCTGCCGATCGCGGTGAAGGGGATTCTGCACCCCGACGACGCCCGCCTCGTGGTCGACGCCGGCGCCGACGGCGTGCTGGTGAGCAACCACGGCGGCCGCCAGGTCGACAACTCCATCGCCGCCCTCGACGCCCTGGGCCCGATCGTCTCCGCGGTCGGCGACCGCGCCGATGTGCTGTTCGACTCCGGTATCCGCACCGGCTCCGATGTCCTGACCGCGCTGGCCCTCGGCGCCAAAGCTGTCTGCTACGGCCGCCCCTGGGCCTACGCCCTCGGCATCGCCGGGGCGCCCGGTGTGCGCCACGCCCTGCGCCTGCTGCTCGCCGATTTCGACTCGGCCATGGGTCTTTCCGGCTGCGCCGACCTCGCCGGAATAACCCGCGACCTGCTCGCCGTCCCGCGCTGACGCCGAGGCCGCCGGTCCGCCGGTGGCCGACGGCCGGATTTCGGGCGCGGCCGGGGGGATCGGTTAACATCAAGGCCCTGGAGACGTGGCAGAGCGGCCGAATGCACTCGCCTTGAAAGCGAGAGTCGTGAGAGCGACCGGGGGTTCAAATCCCTCCGTCTCCGCCAGAAATCGCAGCTAGGGGCTGGCCCGATGGCCAGCTGCGGTCGACCGCTGCGGGGGTTGCTCAGCATGACTTGCTGGGGCCACGGCGGTCGGGACCGTCGAACGACCGATTGCCCGGTATACCCGGATGTGTCAGGGTATACCGACGCAAAGCGCGGTGTGGGAGCCGTGGAAGGGAGGGGTTCCGATGGCCGAAGAGCTCGAGGTCAATCCTGATGAGGTCGACAAGTTCGCGGCGAGTTTGAAGAAGCTGGCGGACGAAAACGCAAATGCCATCGCGTACATCGATAAGTGGCTGAAGGTCGACAACACTGTGTGGGGCGACGGTGGGCTGATCCGCGTCGGTCTCGGTGCCGTCAGTGAGGCACACCACAAGCTCAGACCGAATTATGAGGCGCTGGGCAGATTGGCCGAGGCCGCTGCGACCGAACTGACGGCCGTGGCGCAGATGTACCGGACCACGGACAAAACGAACGCCGCGGCATTGGATCGCACCTATCCGGGGGGCAAATAATGGCCGGCGCGCCCGCTGAGAAGCTGGTCGAGCCCGCGCTCGAAGATCCGATGAACGACAAGTTCGAGTTCCTCGTCACCGCCAACGAGATCTCACCGACCTATTGGGCGTGCACTTGGAGCAAGAACGTGCTCGGTGTCGATCCGGTGGAGTGGTTCGCGCAGAAGATCTCCGGCGACTGGGAGGCCCTTCAGAAAGCGGGTAAGGCCGTTGAGAATCTTGCCGCCTACAGTTCGGGTTTTTCGGACGAGATCGGGAATGCGGCCAAGGCCGTGGATACCACCTGGGACGGCAACGCAGCGATCAGCGCTCAGACCTACTTCTCGGAGTTGTCCACCGCCGTCGCGGCGCAGGTCGATTCGCTGAACACCATCGCCGACGAGATCAAGAACTTGGCGAACGCGGCGTACTACGGTGCCAAGACGATCGGCGATTCGGTGCAGACCCTCTTGGATCTGGCGGCCGTCGCCATTATCGAATGGGCCGCGGTGAAGATTTCCGCGGCCACGGGCGTCGGGGCTGTCGCGACGGCGGCACTGGTCGCGGCCGCTACGTTGACCACCCTCAAAGTCATCGAGGAATTCGGTCTTATCGTGGCGGCGTTCTCATCGATCTATATCGGCCTGGAAGGCATAGCCGGGCTGGTCTACGCAGGTGCAGGTGCCATCCAATCCGCCGACCTGACCGCGCTGCCCCAGCAGACTTACGACCACCCCGGAGCGTGATGTGAGTTCACCGGAGCCGATACATGATCTCGCGCGGGGCGACGTCGCGGTATCGCGCCAACTCTCGAAGGCCCTCCGGGTCATCCTGGCCGGGACGGCGGATCCGCAGTTGAAGAACCAGATCCGCGCCATCCTGGACGGACAGGGCAGTGCCCGGGAATTGATGCGCAGTGACGCGTTCAATGTGGTCCTCGATCAGACCATGCCCGCGGCAATGCAGCAGTTCGCAGATATGCCGGAGGACGAGCGACAGCGGCTCGCCGCGCAGGGGCGAGCCGAGCTCGACCAACTCCGTGATCAGCCGCCGGGGCTGTTCTCGCCGTTCCGGCCGGTCGAGCCGCCGCCGACACCAGCACCTCCGGTTGCGCCGCAACTGCCGCCTCCCCCGGTCACGGCCGCGCCCTCGGTGCGACGGAAGTCCTACAAGGACCAAGTCGTCACACCCGACGAACCCGACGAGGACGATCTCTACTTCAGCGAGCGTCGGAAGAACGGGTGGCTGCAGTGACCGGACGGCCGAAGGTGCTGTTCGAGACAGCGGTGGACGCGGACCGGGTGTCGGCTGTCTCCCACGCTCCGCTGGAGCTGATCCTGGTCGAGGCATTGCCCGATGTATGCAGTGAGCACGGGCTGCCTTCCGTCGGAAGCCGGTCTTTCGTTGTGAACTCCATGGGACTGCCGGGTTCGGAGCTGCCGACCATGCGGGTGTTCCTGAGGTCCTTCAGGCTGCCCACACAGCCTCGGCGAAATTACGGGGTCCAGGCACGCCTCCGGTTCGAGTGCCCAACCTGTGAGCTCTGCATGCGTGAAGTCAGGCGGTTCCGGCGAATTGCATTGCTAGCGATGCTGGCGGTCGTGCTCACGGGCGCGGCACTGGCGGCCGCGATCGTTCTCGGGATCGAACAGCTCTATGTGCCGCTGGGTCTCGCGGCCGTGCCGGGATGTTTTCCTGTCGCGCTGGCTGTTGCCGTGGTTGCGTGGACGAGGTCCGGCTACTTCGCGGACGTCTGGTTGTCGGACGCCACCGATCACTTGATCGTGTCGGCACACCCGGACTTCGCCACGGCTATCGATCAGCGGCGTGCCGGGTCGCGCTGACGACCGCTGGTACCTGGCTCGACGGGGTCCGGAGACTGCGGTGGCCCGTCGGAACCGATGGCCTTCGAACCGGGAGTAATGCGGTGGCCTTGCCCGGCACGGCCGGAATCTTCAGCTGCGTCGGCCGGGCGGTTGCGTACGGTGGACACGTGACAGAAACGAGCGACGGAACCCCTGGTCCGGACGCCGTGCCGGAGCCGGCGCGGTGGCCCGCTGTGCTGACCTGGCGCTCTCACGACGGCTCGCGGATGGAATCGGTCCGGGTAACGCTCAACGGCAACCGTATCCGGGCGAGCGGGCGCATCATCGGTGGCGGTTGCGGCGAACATCCGGCGTTCAGTGCCTCCTACGATCTGGTCACCGACGAGAACGGGGCGACCACCCGGTTATCGCTGCGCAGTACGACCGCGGCCGGGGAGCGGCACGCCTCGATCGCCCGCGACGAAGAGAATTACTGGCTGGTGGACGCGACCGGCGCCCACGTCCGTTCGGCGTTCGGTGGTGCGCTGGACGCCGATGTGGTGCTCAGTCCGTTCTTCAACACGCTGCCCATCCGTCGTTTCGGTCTGCAGCACGCGATGGAGGATGTGCAGGTCCCCGTGGTCTACGTAGGTCTGCCCGACCTGACGGTGCAGGAAGCCGATCTCACCTACAGCAGCGCCGGTGACGGGATCAGCGTGCTCTCACCGGTGTCCAGTGCGACACTCACCGTCGACCCCGACGGCTTCGTCCTCGATTACCCGGGGCTGGCCGCACGGATCTGAGCCGGGGCAGCGATTCCGGATCCGGTCGCACGGCCCGGATCGGGCGTGGCCGGTTGCGGAGTCCTCGCCTACCCGGGCCTGGCCGAACGAATCCGGACCGGTTACCCCGGGCCCGGCTCGTTATCGAGGCCGGTGATCACCCCACCGGCGCGCCCCGCTTCCTGCAATTTCTCCAGCCAGCCCGGCGCACCCGGCTCGATACCGGTGATCTCCCAGCGCTGCGCGGACTCGTAACGCTCCCGGGCCGCGTGCCCGGCGGCGGTGAGTTCGTCGAGGGAGGTGTGCGCGCTCAGTGCCTCCCGCGCCTCGGTCAGCGCGGTGAGCGTTTCGTCCAGTACCGCCAGCAGGGCGTCGGAGTTCGGTTCGCAGATTGCGCGCACCAGGTCGGGTGCGGTTCCGGCGACCCGGGTGCCGTCGCGGAACGACCCCGCCGCCAGCCCCAGTGCGAGGTCCCCGCCCCGCGCCCCGGCCACCGCCAGTGCCTCGGCCAGTACATGCGGCAGGTGCGATATCCGGGCCACGGCGCGGTCGTGCTCCGAGGCGATCACCGGGACCACCACCGATCCGCAGTCAAGGGCGAGACGAGTGATCCGTGTCCAGGCCTCTGGATCGGTGCCGGGGTCCACCCCCACCGCCCAGGCGGCACCGCGGAACAGGTCGGGATCGGTTGCCTGCCAGCCCGATTCGGCGGTGCCTGCCATCGGGTGCCCGCCCACATAGCGTTCTTCCAGGCCATACCGGCGCACCGCGACCGCCACCGGCGATTTCACACTCACCACATCGGTCAGCGGGCAGCGCGGCGCGTACTGCGAGATGGCGTCCAGCATCGGGTTCACTGCCGGCATCGGCACCGCCACCACGATCAGCGCATCGGTCTCGGCGGCGCGCTCGAGTGCCGCGGCGAGGTCGCCGGTCACGTCGAAACCGGCGTTCTGGGCGGCCGCCACGCCCGGGGCCGACCGGTTGTATCCCCACGCGGTATATCCGGCCGCGGACACCGCACGCAGCAGCGATCCGCCGATCAAACCTGTCCCGAGAACACAGAGCGACCTATGGTCATCAGCAGTCACCGGAACAGATTCGCATACGAGTTCATCTAACCGCCCCGGGCCGACTACCGTTGCGCCCATGGCAGCACAGCGCTCGGGCACGAACAGGGCGACGTCGGACGATTACGACGACGTCGAAGGGTTCGCGGTGGCCGTTGTCCGGGAAGACGGTACATGGAAATGCAGTCCGCTGACACCGGCCGCGCTCACCACACTGTCCGCCGCGGAGAACGAGCTCAAAGCACTTCGTTCCGCCGGGGCGGTTTTCGGACTCCTGGACGTCGATGACGAGTTCTTCATCGTGGTCCGGCCCGCCCCCAGCGGAACCCGGCTTCTGGTATCGGACGCGACCGCGGCGATCGACTACGACATCGCGGCCGATGTCCTGGAGGAACTGCATATCGAGATCCCCGATATCGATCCGGACGATCTGGACGATACGGAACCGTGGGAGGAGGGTGACCTCGGCATCCTGGCGGACCTGGGTCTGCCCGAACCGGTGTTCAGTGTGATCCTCGCGGAAACCGACCTCTACCCCGACGAGCAGCTTGCGATGATCGCCGAGCGGCTCGGTTTCGCCTCGGAATTCTCCGCGGTACTCGACAAACTGCCCCGCTGAGGTGAGCGGCCCGCTCTCCGATACCGAGATGGTGCGGGCGGCGCTGGCCGCCGCCCGCACCGCCGACCCGCGGGACGTCCCGGTCGGCGCGGTGGTGTTCGACAGCATGGGCCAGGAGCTGGCCCGTGCGGCCAACGCGCGGGAAGCCACCGGCGACCCCACGGCCCACGCCGAGGTCTTGGCCCTGCGTCGCGCCGCGGAGGTGCACGGCGACGGCTGGCGCCTCACCGGAACCACCCTGGCGGTGACTCTCGAACCGTGCACGATGTGCGCCGGCGCCCTGGTCGCGGCCCGGGTGGACCGGCTGCTGTTCGGCGCGTGGGAGCCGAAGACGGGTGCGGTCGGTTCGCTGTGGGATGTGGTCCGCGACCGCCGCCTCAACCACCGCCCGCAGGTTCGCGGCGGAATTCTCGAGCCGGAGTGCGCGGCGATCCTGGACGACTTCTTCCGCTCCCAGCGCTGACCCGGGTACGGATGCGCAGGTCGACGCCCGATTTCGGGGATCGGGGGCTGGTCCGGTAATGTGTCGGGCGGTGGCGTGTCCGAGCGGCCTAAGGAGCACGCCTCGAAAGCGTGTGAGGGGTAACCCCCCTCCGAGGGTTCAAATCCCTCCGCCACCGCTTCGGCCCCTCACTGCTCCGGCAGATGAGGGGCCTTTCCTTTGGTGCTACACCTCCGGTCGTCCGTGTTGTGTTTTCGGGTCAAGATGGCAGCGTGCATATTCCCGCGTATGAGCCGGACCCCGGCGCCGAGTTGTACAACGCGACCGCGTTGACCGATGACCCCGCATTCTGGTCATACCACCTGTGTGGGACGGTCCTCGACGCGTACGAATTCTTCGGTGTGCCCTACCAGGAGTTTCTCCGGATGCGCGACGAGCGGCTCACCCGTCCCACGCGCTGGCCGGTGTTGCGCATCCCACTCGCCGGGGAGCACGAGATCTTCATCGTGTACGAGACATACACGCTGACGCCGGGCGAAGAGTACGAGTATTCGGTGCGGTACCTGCTCCGTCCCGCTGGTCAGGAGCGGACGATCGTGCTGGGCGCGGCGGAGATGGAGGGCACCTACGGTGGGTTGCGCTGGGCGGAGCTCGTCGATGCCGCCACGCCGGCCGGAACCGATGGGATCCAGCGGCCCGGGGCGCGGCTGCTGGCGCTGCTGCCGATGCTGGCGGATGCGGACCGGCCGGTTGATGCCGCCGAGATCGTGGCGAGCGCGTTGCGTGAACAGGGCGCCACCGACCCCGAGCGACAGGCGGTAGCGCTGCTGACGGAGCGAGAGTTCTGCGGTGACGAGACCTGGACGGTGGATGACGCGGGCGTGTGGACGTGTGATGTCGGCCCGAATACCCGATTCCGCGACGACGCCGGGACATCGAAATATGCGGAATTGGCCGAGATCAGCCGGGCACTCACGCGTTAGCCCGGGTGGTCGTATGGACGACTGTGGACGCAGCCGACGTACGCCGTGCCGCCGAAATCAGGGGGCCGGGTGGACCGTCGCTGTATGCGGCGCGGCCGTGCGGGCCCCAGGACTGCGTTCCAGGTGCAGCGAACATGTCGGGTTCACGCGCGGTAGGGCGCGGATCGCCGCGTCCAGCATCAGCGGGGGTCCGCAGACATAGACGGCCGCGCCTGGATTCGCATAGGCGAGAAGATCTGCCATTTCGGGTGCGCCGAACTCGTCATCGGGCCGGATCACGGCGCCGGGCACTTGGTCGAGGAACGGCATCGAATCCGCGGATCGACCGGTGTAGATCAGCGTGCCGCGTGGGCCGGCCGCCCGCACCATGGGCAGGAGCGCGGTGATTCCCATTCCGCCGGCGACGAAGAAGTATTCGCCGGCATCGAGGAAGGGGTAGGTGTGGCGGGGTCCGTGGACCCGGAGAAGGTCTCCGCTGCGCAGGTTCTCGTGGATTTCGATCGACCCGCCTTTACCGTGCGGCATGAGCCGGACGGCGATCCGGTAGGCCGACCTGTCGCGCGGATCCCCGCACAACGAATATTGGCGTTGCCGTCCAGAGGGAAGGAATACGTCGAGATGGGCGCCGGGCAGCCAGGCCGGTAGCGGATCGCCGTCGGGGTCGACCAGGATCACCGCGACCACATCGACCGCTTCGCGCTGGATCGCGGCGACGACGAGCCGGCGATTGAAACCGTTGTGCCAGAGCATCTTCGATCGCGGTAACACCGATGCGGGCCGGTGCGTGACGAAGATCGAACGGCATACGTCCACCGCCGCACCGAACATCTGGAAGCCGCGAGCCGGCACCTGGGTACCCATCAGCAGATCCCGGGTAGTAGTCGGATCGCGGGACGCCATACCAGAGGAAAACAAGCGGATGCTTGGCTGGTCTGCACCATTTGCCGAATGTACATGGCAACATAATTAATGGCAATGTTGCAATATTGCGTCTGCCAGATGGTGTTTGGTACTGACCGATAGGTGTCTGTGCCGAGCGAGCACTTGCTAGCGTTATCTCATGTCCGCCGCGTACACATCGTCCCCTGGGCTGCAGGATGGTATCGAAGCCCGCATTCTGGACGCGGCGTTGATCAGATTCGGCGAGTTCGGTGTCAAGAAGACCACCATCGAGGACATCGCCCGCCAAGCCGGGGTCGACCGGGTCACCATATACCGCCGCGTCGGCTCCCGAGACGATGTGGTCCAGGCGGTGGTGAGCCGCGAGGTCGCCGCGGTCCTCACCGAGGTCGACGCGATCTCCACCCGCCACGAACGCCTGGACGACCTGATTGCCGACATCTTCGTCACGGTGATCACCCGCTGGCGGGAACACGCCCTGGTCAACCGCATGCTGGTCGTCGAACCGGAACGTCTCCTGGAGAAACTGACCACCGAGGGTGCCCCGGTATTCGCGATGTCGGTCGCCGCCACGCACACCGCCCTGTGCCGCGCCGCGGACTCCGGCCTCCTCGTCGAGCCCGCCGACCTCCTCACTCGCGCCGAACTGGTGTGCCGCCTGGTCCACTCGTTCATCCTCTGCCCCACGGGCCTGGTGCCCCTGGACTCCGACGAGCAACTCGACGAATTCGCCCGCACCTACGTCGTTCCCATGGTCACCGGTTGAGACCGCGTGGTTCGAGGGATGTGCCGGGGCCGCAACGAGTGTTATCGCACGTCATTCACGAGCCCCGGTCTCGACGGGAACGGCGTGTTGCCTCAATAGGAGACGACCGCAGTGGCGTAGGCATCGAGCTGGGCGACGCCATCGCTGCAAACGTTCGTGTGTCCCGCGGCGGCGGCGACCTGTTCGAGTTCGGGCTTTCCGTGGTCGTCGGGTAGCGCGACCGCGACGGGGTAGGCGGTTTTGTTGACGAGGAGAAGTTTTCGGTCGCCGGTGGCGGTCAGGAATGCTTGGGCGTGGAGCCGCGGGTCGGGGTAACCGGGGGCTCCGGTGGTGGTGGTCACCAGTGCGTCTCCCTTGCCGAAGTTGCGTAGCAGCAGAGCGAGTGCGTGATACCGGGCATTGGGTGCGCCCGTCTCCCAGTCGATGAGACTGACCCCGGGAATCATGCCGGGATAGTCCATGAATTCGGCGATGCCGACCAGGTCGATGCCGAGTGCGGTGAGGTTCGACCAGAGATAGGACTGGAGCGAGGCACTCAGCGCCCAGTAGGTGTCCGGGATATCGGGATCCGGGTTCATGACATCGGCTGGGTAGGAACCCAACTCGTTGATGAAGGTGGCCGTTCCGGGGGCCAGGCGCTTGCGGATGGAGTCGATGAACCGGACCTGATCGAGGAACGCGTCGGCCTGGGAGAAGAAGAGATTGCGCCAGTGGTCGCTCGGTGCGTTGCCTACCGCGGAGAAGGGGTTGACGATCTCGGGTTGGGCGTAGAAGTGGTACGAGAACGCGTCGATCGGGATTCCTGCGGCGTGGTTGGCCGGGTCGAGGAAATGCCAGAAGTACTCCGGCTCGTGGTGGATGTGGCTCAAGGACAGCCCGATGAATTTCATCTCGGGGTCCAGCGGAGCCAGTCGTGCGACCACGGCGTCGTAGAGCGCGGTGTAGGTCGCGGGCGGCAGCCGGTGGCCTATATCGGGCTCGCAGAGCACTTCCCAGTAGGCGAAGCGGTAGCGATGACCCGATTCGTGCCATCGGCCCAGCTCGTCGGTGAAACCGCCGGCGATGTACCAGCTCGCAAGCCGGTAGAAGTAGTCGGCGACCTCCCGGAAGGTCGGGTCACGCAATTCGGTGCCTTGTTCGTAGTCCCAATGGATTTCGTCGGGGTCGTCGGACACCTCTACGGGTTCGGGCGTGACGAACATCCAAGTCGGGATGGTCGCGAAGTTCGCCACGACGGGCCGGCCCTCGGCGGCTTCGACGAAGTCCTCGACGAAGGGGTCGAGCAGGTCGAAATTCCATGAGGTGGAATCGGCGGTCGGCGGGATGAGCTCGGGGACCGCGACCCGGGGTTGGCTGTACCAGGGCAGAAAGCGCGCAAGATCGGCGCGCAGTTCACGCAGGGCGTCGAACGCTTTGTCGTGGATCGGGGATCCACGACGCAGCGGCGGGGCGGTCCACAGATGCGTCGTGAGCGTGGTCCGGGATGTCCCCGTCGGCTCCGCCCAGTTCACCTGCACGGCGGCGGGTGGGGGCTCGATGGTCGTCATGTGGTGGTTCCTTCCTCGGGAATGCGCGGCCGGCCGAGCGCAGGCAGGATTGCCTGATCCACGATTGCGGCGCGTGTTTCGGCGTCGGGTAGCTGCCCGGTGTCGAGTTGGTGTTTGATCACCAGCGCTTCGCCGATATCGACGACAACAGGGGTGACCAGGCGGGGATCGATATCACCGCGCTCGGCGTAGTGCTCGATGACGGTGCGGGTGAAGCGGCGGCCGTGGCTGTCGAAAACCCGGGTGTAGAGAGCTTCGACGAGGTCCGGCCGGCGCTGCCGCTCCGCGAGTATCGCCGCGACGGCAGGCGCGGTAGGAGCGCCGAGCCACCCGGCCAACTGTCCTATGGAAACCAGCAGATCCGACCGCAACCCACCTCCCTCGACAGCGACCTGCTCCACCGGGTGGGCATGGGCGAGGGCATCGAGCAGCAAATCCTCGACCGTCGGCCAATGCCGATAGATCGAGGTCTTCGCCACCCCGGCCCGCCGGGCCACCCCCTCGATCGCAAGGCGGCCCAGCCCCTTTTCGGTGACTTCGGCTATCACCGCCGCCCGGCAGGCTTCGAGTACATCCTCGAGCGAACGGCGGCGTCCCGGTTGATCAGCTTCGGTGGCCATGCCGTCAGCATAGCTACGGCTACGTAGCTACGCAATCGTAGCTATATGGCACTCGCCTCCACCGATTTGTGGAACGACGAGATGGAATCTCAACCGCTGGAAGCACTCGGTGCCCAGGTGGTTCAGCTCGGGAAGTGGCGGCGCGACACGAAGTACGACAAGATCGGCGCGACCTTGCCCGGGCTCGTGGACCAGCTGTTGGCGGCCGGCGCAGAATACGGGGAGCCTGCATACGCCCTGCTTGCCGACGCTTATCGCGCCGGAAACACGCTGGCGCACAAGCTCGGATACGCCGACCTGTCTTTGACGGCGATGGATCGAATGGAATGGGCGGCCGACCGTAGCGGCGACCCATTGCTGATGGCGACGTGCCATTACTTGCGGGCCGCGGCGCTCACCCGCATAGGCGCGGGCAAACATGCGCTGCGCCTGCTGGACCGGACGATGAGCGAGATCGAACCGATGATCCACCAGGACCCCAATGCGGCCGCGGTGTGGACCGCCTTGCACATGCGGGCGGGCGTGATCGCCGCGTCGCAGGCGGACGGCTCCGCATCGGATGAACATCTGGCTGAGGCTGCGAAGGTCGCAGAATCGGTGGGCGAGCGTGTCGTGTACGAGACGGTGGTCGGGCCCACCAACGTAAAGCTGTACGCGATCGCCGCTGCTGTAGACCTGGTCCAGCCTGGTAAGGCGTTGAAAATCGCCGAGACGGTGGCGATCCCGCAGGGTATGGCAGCCGAGCGCGAGACATACTTTCACCTCGATATCGCCCGCGCGCACCTACTGAACCGGCGACCGGACGAGGCGATCGAAGAGCTGTACGCGGCGCGCGCGCTGGCGCCCCAGCATTTCCGGGCTTCGGGCACAGTGAAGGCCGCGATCCAGACTGCGGCCCAGCAGCAGCGCTACGCCAGTAAAGGGCTGCGGTCGCTGGCGAACTCAGCGGGCATTCAGGACTGACAGATGTATGTCCCGAAGGAACCCGGCATTTATCGGGACGCACACGGTGACTACTGGTCGCGGGATGCGGACGGCTGGCGTTGGATCGGCCGCTGCCTCCCGTTCACCGGACAGGTGGTGCCGGCGGACCCGGGCCACGGACCACTACCGGATCATGAGCTGGCCATGCTGGTCGACAGCCCGGACGACGCCGTCCTGCCACTGACACGACTCGAGGTCGAGGACCACCTACCCGACGCCTGGTCGCCCTGACGACGCTGCCTCGGCTCAGCACTCACAGCGATCCGCCGGTGCCGCCGTAGGCGGCGTCGATATCGAAAGGCACCGGACAGCCCGGGCTTTCACTGCACGTGAACAGGTCGTCGCACCCGGCGGCCGAAGCCGCACGCAACCTGTCACGTACCGCGGCGAACTCGGCATCGACCTCGGCCAGCTTCGCCGCGGCGCGAGCGTGCAACCCCGGTGTGGGATGCAACCCCGAAACTATCCGCACCGGTCCGGCCCTCTCGATCGCACGCGCCTGCGCCGGATGGCGGTGGTTACCGACAGCAGTTGGGGTCGAGTACCACACACAGCGCGGAGAGGGCATCGCGGTGGGCGCGGTGTGTGACGCTCATGCCGTGGCGCTCTGATTGGACCAGGCCCGCTTTGCGGAGCTGACCGAGGTGGTGGCTGACGGTGGATTCGCTGAGACCGACCGCTTCAGCGAGGTCGCCGCCGTTGGCGCCGGTGGCCGGGTTGGCCAGCAGTAGCGACATGAGCTTCACGCGCACCGGGTCGGCCAGTGCCTTCAAGCGGAGGGCGACGTGCAGGGCTGCTTCGTCGTCGACCGGGCCGGCGGCCACGGGGGCGCAGCAGACGGGTGCGGTGGTGTCGATGACGGGCAGTGCTTTGGGCATGTCCTGATCCTACCGGAATATTGACATATGTCGAAAAGGTGGCACACTCGACCCTGTCGGCTCTTCGATATATGTAACATTACTGGAGGTCATCATGTCTCGTGTGCAGCTCGCTCTGAATGTCGATGATCTGGAAGCAGCGGTCGGGTTCTACTCGACCCTGTTCGGTGCGCAGCCCGCGAAGCGCAAGCCGGGGTATGCGAATTTCGCGATCGACGAACCGCCGCTGAAGCTGGTGCTGATCGAGAACCTGGGCCAGGGCGGCAGTGTCAACCACCTCGGGGTGGAGGTCGATTCCTCGGAGAAGGTGCACGCCGAGATCGCGCGTCTGTCCGATGCCGGATTGTTCACCGAGGAGCAGATCGCGACCACGTGTTGCTTCGCCACCCAGGACAAGGTCTGGGTAACCGGCCCGAACCAGGAGAGGTGGGAGGTCTACACCGTCCTTGCCGATACCGAGCATTTCGGTGCGGCTCCGGTGTTCGCCGAGATGACCGATGGTGCGGCGGTGCAGGCGTGCTGCGGCACCGACGCTCCCACCGATACCGAATCCGCCCGGGAGTCGGAGCCCGGGGTGGCGTGCTGCACGCCGGCCGCCGCCCAGTAGGGCCCGGTTGCCGGAGGTGACCGAGATCGATACCGCGCCCGCGGCGGTGGGGTTGCCGCGGGCGGGGCGCCGCCGGGTGTTGGCGGTGCTGTGCCTGACCCAGATATCCAGTTGGGGGATCCTGTATTACGCGTTCCCCGTGTTGTCGGGGTCGATCACCCGTGATACCGGCTGGTCGGCGCCGGTGATCACTGCTGCCTTCTCGCTCGGCCAACTAGCCACCGCCCTCACCGGGATCCCGGTCGGTGCGGTCATCGACCGCGTCGGTCCGCGCCGGGTGATGACCGCCGGATCGCTGCTTGGTGTCGTCGCCCTGATCGCGATCGCGACTGCCCCGAACCTGGCCGTGTTCTATCTCGGCTGGCTGGCGGCTGGGGTGGCGATGGGGGCGGTGTTGTATCCGCCGGCATTCGCGGCGTTGACCCGCTGGTGGGGTGCTGAGCGTGTAACCGCGCTTATGGTCCTCACCCTCGCCGGGGGCCTGGCGTCCAGTGTGTTCGCGCCGGTCACCGCCGCCCTGGACGGTCACACCCACTGGCGCGCCACCTATCTCGTGCTCGCCGCCGTCTTGGCGGTGCTGACCATTCCGGTGCACTGGCTGGGGTTGCGGGCTCCGTGGCCCGCCCCGCCGCCACCGGCGGAGGCAGCGCATGCCGATCATTCCGGGATCGCGCGCAGCCCGCGCTTCGCTGTGCTGGTCGTGACGATGTGCCTGGCGGCGTTCGCGAGCTTCGCCGGGATCTTCAACCTCGTCGCCCTCGTACAAGAACAAGGGTTCAGCCCCTCGTTAGCCGCGTGGGCACTCGGGCTCGGAGGTGCCGGGCAGGTGCTGGGCCGTCTCGGGTATCTGCCGCTGTCCCGCTACACCGGTGTCACCGTCCGCACCGTGGTGGTCCTCGCCGCGCTCGCCGTCACCACAGCGCTGCTCGGGGTGGTGTCGGGGGTGGTGGCGCTGATCGCGGTCGCGATCGGCGCCGGGTTGGTGCGCGGCATCTTCACTCTGATCCAGGCCACCGCGATCACCGACCGATGGGGCGCAACCCATTACGGCCGGTTGAACGGGCTGCTGTCCGCCCCGGTGGTGATCATCTCCGCGCTGGCGCCGTGGGCGGGCACGGTGCTTTCGGCTTGGACCGGCAGCTACGCCCATGCCTACCTCGTCCTCGGCGGTATCGCGGCCCTCGCCGCGGTCATCGCGACTCGCACCGGACTCACCATCACGAAGAAAGAGACGTTGTGACGTACGAATACGACTACGACGCCGTCATCATCGGCGGCGGTCAATCCGGCCTGGCCGGCGCCCACCACCTCGCACGGCGCGGTCTGCGGACCGCGGTCCTGGAAGCCACCGGTGAGGCCACCGTCCGGCTGCGATGACCGGAAATCTCTGGGGACAGCGCCCGCGGTCAGGTGCGGGTGGGCGCCAGTTCGGCGATCAATGCCTCGACCCGGGAACGGATCTCGTCGCGGATCGGGCGCACCGCCTCGATCCCCTTCCCCGCCGGGTCGGGCAGATCCCAGTCGCGGTAGCTGATCCCGGGAAATACCGGACAGCTGTCGCCGCAGCCCATGGTGATCACGACCGTGGAGGACTCCACCGCATCGGGGGTCAGGACCTTCGGGGTCTGCCCGGCAATATCGATACCGACCTCGGCCATCGCCGCTACTGCGGCGGGATTCAGGGTCTCGGCCGGAGCACTGCCGGCGGAGCGGACTTCGATTGCTCCGGTGGCGAGGTGGGCCAGGAATCCGGCGGCCATCTGGGAGCGCCCGGCATTGTGGACACAGACGAACAACACACTTGGTGCAGTGGTCATGGGTCGGCCTCTTTCACGCGGTAGGGACGTCGAGCTCGGCGAGCAGGGCGCGGACACGGATTTCGATCTCGGCGCGGATCGGGCGGATCGCGGCGACATCGAGACCAGCGGGATCGGGCAGATCCCAATCCTCATAGCGACGACCCGGATACACCGGGCAGGCATCCCCGCAGCCCATGGTGATGATGATGTCGGCGGCTTTCAGGATTTCCTCGGTCCACGGCTTCGGATACTCACCAGTGATATCGATCCCGATCTCGGCCATCGCCTCGACCGCGGCCGGATTGATCTCATCGCCCGGCTCGCTGCCACCGGACCAGGCGATCGCATGCCCACCGGCGAGATGGGTGAACAGGCCCAGGGCGATCTGGGAGCGGCCGGCGTTGTGGGTGCACAAAAACAGCACGGTCGGAGTGCCGGTGTGGGTGAGGCCTTCGACTTTGGCCAAAGCATGCAGGCGTTGGCGCGCGAACCGCTCGGCCAGCAGGGGCAGGAAGTTCACGATCGTGGCGCGGCCGGCGAACTGCTCATAGGAGGAGTGCAGGAACCGCTCGATCGTCTCGACACCGAAAGTGCCGTCGAACTCCCGCTGCAACCGGGTCGCGGCGGTTTTCAACGCCACATGCTGGTCGATACTCAAATCCGCGCGCAACGCGGATACCGGGATGGGGGATTCGGTCATATCAGGATCCGATGCTCCAGAAGGACGGTCAAAGCTGGATAGTTGAGTCGAATTCGGCGGCCAGAGCACGGATGCGGGCGGTGATATCGTCACGGACCAGCCGCATCCGCTCGATCCCCTCGATCCCGCGCGCCGAGGGCTCGTCGGTGTCCCACCGGAGCACCCGCACACCCGCAGGGGCGTCGAGTTCGGCTTCGCGGCCCAGGACCACCACCAGATCCACCACCGCGAGCAGTGGCGGATCGACCGGCTTCGGGACTTCACCGCCGATATCGACCCCGACCTCCCGCAGCGAGGCCACCGATAGTGCGTTCAGCCGTACGCCGGGATCGGTGCCGGCCGAATGCACCTCGATGCGATCACCGGCCGCGGCGCGCAGCAGCCCTGCCGCCATCTGTGATTTACCGCTGTTGCGGACACACACGAACAACACCTTCACTGCCGTGGTCACCGGGAGCGTGCCTCGTGCGGGGTCGCGGTATCGCGGAACCGGTTGCGTAGTGCCAGGGACACATAAACCAGCCCGACCAGGACCGGGACTTCGATCAATGGGCCGACGACACCGGCGAGGGCCTGGCCGGAGGTGGCACCGTAGGTGGCGATCGCGACCGCGATGGCGAGCTCGAAATTGTTGCCCGCCGCGGTGAACGCCAGCGTGGTGGTGCGCTCGTATCCCAGTCCCATCACCGCGCCCAGCAGGTATCCGCCGCCCCACATGACCGCGAAATACGCCAGCAGCGGCACCGCGATCCGCACCACATCCAGGGGTTGGGAGGTGATCCGATCGCCCTGCAGGGCGAACAGCACCACGATGGTGAACAACAACCCGTACAGGGCCCACGGCCCGATCCGCGGGATCAGCGTCGACTCGTACCAGTCACGGCCCTTCGCTCGCTCCCCGAACCTGCGGGTCAGATAGCCCGCGAGCAGTGGGATCCCGAGGAAGATCAGCACCGACTTCGCGATCTCCCACGGGGAAGTGTCGATCGTGGTCTGCTCCAAGCCCAGCCAGCCGGGCAGCACCGACAGATAGAACCAGCCGAGACCGGCGAACATGATCACCTGGAAGATCGAGTTCAGCGCCACCAGCACCGCGGCGGCCTCCCGGTCCCCGCAGGCCAGGTCGTTCCAGATGATCACCATCGCGATACACCGCGCCAACCCGACGATGATCAAGCCGGTGCGGTATTCCGGCAAATCCGGCAACAGCAGCCACGCCAAGGCGAACATCAGCGCGGGCCCGAGCAGCCAATTCAGCACCAGAGACCCGATGAGCAGCCGCCGGTCGCCGGTCACGGTGTCGAGGCGGTCATAGCGCACCTTCGCCAGCACCGGGTACATCATGATCAACAGCCCGATCGCGATCGGCAGCGAGATCCCGTCGATCTCCACCGCCGCCAGCCCGTCCCCGAGCCCCGGAATCACCCGGCCCAGCAGCAGACCCGCGCCCATGGCCACACCGATCCACACCGGCAGGAACCGATCCAGTGTCGAGAGCTTTCCCACCACGCCCGGCCGGCCGCTGGTCGTGGTGGTGATCTCGGTACTCATGCGTTCACCTCGGCGAGCGCGCCGGCCTCCAGCGACAGCGCATCCGACAGTTGTCGCAGGGCTTCCGGGACGACCCGGTAGTACACCCACGACGCGCGGCGCTCACTGGTCAACAGGCCGGCACTCCGCAAGACCTTCAGGTGGTGGGAGATCGTCGGCTGGGTCAGATCGATACCTTCGGACAGGTCACACACGCAGGCTTCCTGCCCGGACCGCGATGCGATCGAGCTCAGCAGCCGCAGCCGTATCGGGTCCGACAGTGCCTTGAACACCACCGCTAACTCCCCGGCGGCATCCGCCGACAACGGCTCCCGCACCCGCGGAGACGGATTGCACGCCTCGACCGGCCCCACCGGCAACTGCGACTTAGACATGCATCGATATTGACAATTGTCGATCCCATTCGCAAACGAACAGCCGGTGAACACCCCCTCCGGGGCGACTGGGACGGTCCATCGGCCGCCTATAAAGGGGTGGTCATGAACAGATCGGACCCCTAGAGATCGATGACCAGCGATAACAGGGTCCGCTTCTGGTCAAGAATGGACCGGTTCAATCGAGGCAGAACTCGTTGCCCTCGATGTCCTGCATGACGATGCACGACTCGTGGTAGCCATCGGCGGTCAGTAGCCGTACGCGCACAGCGTCGAGGGCGATCAGTCGTGCGCATTCGGTTTCGAGTGTGGCGAGGCGCTTTTCACCTACCAGACCGGTGCCGGCCCGCACGTCGAGGTGCACCCGATTCTTGACGACCTTGCCTTCGGGCACGCGCTGGAAGTACAGGCGCGGACCCACTCCCGAGGGGTCGACGCAAGCGAACGACGAACCCTGACGCTGCGGCGGCTGTGAGCGATCGAAATCGTCCCAGGTAGCGAAACCCTCCGGCGGCGGCGGTACGACGTAGCCCAGTACCTCGCACCAGAAGCGGGCGACGCGCTCGGGTTCTGCGTAGTCGAACGTGATCTGGACCTGCTTGACCGATGCAACCGATCCACGATAAGGGCGGTGCTGGTCACCGCGATCCCAGATATCGGTCGCAGTTATAGCTTGACGTGCCCGTTCATGAGGCCACTTTCTGCCGCTGGCCGGCGATGTTCGCCACTGTTGCGGTCATGCCCTCACTCGGCCGAGGTCGTCGGGCGCCGTGGTGAGCATGTCGGTGAGGAAACAGACGATCGCACCTTCGGAATCACGGCCGATCCACGTCGGGTAGCTCTCATCGACGTACGGACACTGGTAGGCGATCATGTTGTGGTCCGTGCCGGGCACGCGAATCCCGCCCGGATCCTGCAAACCGCGTTCTACCGTCCGGCGCCACTGATAGCTGGGTAGCTGGTCCTCCTCGCCCCGCGCCACCGCCCTGGCCCATTCCCGGAGGGGCGCCGACTGCTCTCTGACGGGGTTGATCAACTGTCCTGCCGCACTGAACGGTTCGGCGTCGACGAAGGATCCCCGGGCGACAGCACCCCATCGAATCCATAGAACCCGCCGTCTTCCAGCGCTCGTGGATCTTGTCCGGCGCGAACGGCCATCTCCCATGACACCGCCGGGGCCTCGGAGACGCGCAGCAGAACTGCTACCACCGGAGTCCATTCATTCCCCGAGTCCGGATCACGCAAAACGATTTCCTGGACCTCGTACCGGCCAGGTGCGATCGTTTCGGTGAACGGTATGCCGTCGAAGAACCGCGTGGGCTCGCAGGCAACCACGTGTCCTGTCGGCATATCGAGCTTGCCCCGTGAGCTGTGCGCCACAATGCGGGAGCGGGCCCCCGCCAGAAGAACAGTCGCGCCCTCACACATGAGATCGTCGAGGTAGGGATTGAGGTAGGGAGCGGGGGACCGCCGCCGGCTCTCCAGCATCGACTCTCCGCCGGCGGCGGGCTCGGCCGAAGTGCTCTTCTCGTCGGTCAATATCCGCCCCCGATCCCCGCGCGCGTAGACCCGGCAAAGGGTTGCGCTGTCATGCTGCCTGTCATCCGTCCATTCGACACCTACAGCGCCTACCGGGGATTAGTTCTCACCTCTCGCAGCCGAGGATTCACCATGCTTCTTACTGGTTCTTGATCTGAACCGTGCAAAACCGATCAGGTTTATGGCCATCGGGGGCCGATGGGGCTTGCCGTGGACGGACCCGGCTGTGTCAGAGGGGCATGCCGTTCTCCAGGAATTCCAGCGCCTCGTTGACGACGGTGTAGATGTCCTCGCCGTTGTCGACCGCACGCAGGTAGGCCATCAGGGCTACGCCCGCCACCGCGCCGGTCCAGTAGCGGACGCGTGGATCGTCCGGTTCCCGGCCGACGCGTTGAGCGAAGGCTTCCATGAACGGCGGTAGGTCCGTCTCCACTTTCTGCAGGACGGCCGCGCGGAGTTCCGGCACGGTGGCGATAAGTCGCATCCGGGTGGTTTCTACCGTCGCGATGTCTACCTCGGTGCTGTTGAGTACGGCGAGGAGGGCGTTGCGTGCGGCCTGGATCGGTGGGAGGTTGGCGGGCTCTGCGAGGAACTTCTCGAGGAAGATGGGGTCCACCCGGTCGAACAGCACCGTATCCGGCTTGGTGGGGAAGTAGCGGAACAGCGTGCTCGGCGAAACCTCGGCGGCGGCGGCTACTTCCTCCAGCGTGGTTTTGGCGTACCCCTGCTCCCGGTAGAGGCGCAAAGCGTGATCCTGGATGGCTTCGCGGGTGCGCTTCTTCTTGAGTTCTCGCAGGCCGCCGGTACTCATAACATCATCTTGCCGAACCCTCGACCGACCGGACAAACGAACCGGAGTCTTCGTCGGCGGTAGTGTCCGGCGCCGGTTGCCCGTGGATGTTCCGGCCTTCGACATCCAGGTCCGGCAGTATCCGGTCCAGCCACTTCGGCAGCCACCATGCTTTGTCCCCGACCAGTGCGAGAACCGCCGGGACGATGGTCATCCGGACCACGAACGCATCGACGGCGACCGCGGCGGCCAGCGCCACACCGATCTGCACGATATCGCTGGCGTCACCGGAGGCGAACCCGGCGAACACACTCACCATGATGATCGCGGCCGCGGAGACCACGCGTGCCCCGTGACCGAAACCGGTCCGGATCGCCGAGGTCGCCGACGCGCCGTGCACGTATTCCTCCCGCATCCGGGTCACGAGGAACACCTCGTAATCCATCGCCAGCCCGAACACCACACCGATGATGAAAATCGGCAGCATGCTCACCACGACGTCGGTGGGGTGAATTCCCAGCCATTCCAGCCAACCCCACTGGAAGGTGGCCACCAGGACGCCGAAGGTCGCGCCGAGGCTGAGCAGGAAACCCGCGGTCGCCTTGAGCGGGACGACGACAGAGCGGAATACGGCCATCAGCAGCAGGAACGACAGGCCGATGGCCACCAGGAGATAGGTCCACAACGCCTCGGCCATCCGGTCGCTGAAATCGATGATGATGGCCGCGGTTCCGGTGACGGCGATCCGGGCGCCGAACTGGCCGACCGTGTCGGCGACGCTGCCGCGCAGCAGTTGCACCAGCTGCTCGGTCTCCTCGCTGTCGGGGCCGCCGCGCGGGACGAGTCCGATAATCGCCGTATCTCCGGCGGGGTTGAATTCCGGTGGCGCGGCCAGGACGACCCCTTCGGTCCCGGCCAATTCCGTATGCACCCGCTGCGCGGTGTCCGCCGGCTGCTGCGCACCGGCCAGGTCGACTACCACCAGCAGGGGGCCGTTGAACCCCGGACCGAAGCCCGCGGAGATCGCGTCGTAGGCCTGGCGCTGCGTGGTGTGTTCCGGGTAGGTGCCCTGGTCCGGGACGCCGAGCCGCAGGTCCAGCGCGGGAAGTGCCAGGATGCCGAGCCCGATCAGCGCGACGATCAGGGTCGTCACCGGTCGCCGCGTCGTCAGCGCCGCCCAGCGGGGTGCCAGGGTGAACCGGCCGGGCGTGGCTCCCGTGACACCCTCGGCCGACTGCCGTCGCAGACCGCGCCGCAGTACTCGGCGTCCGGCGAATCCGAGGAGGGCCGGTAGCAGCGTGATCGCCACCAGCACGGCGATGGCTACGGTCACCGCCGCGGCGAGACCCATTTCGGTGAGTAGTCCGATACCGACCACGCTGAGCCCGGCGAGCGCGATCACCACGGTCATCCCGGCGAAGAGCACCGCGGATCCGGCTGTCGCCACGGCTCGGCCGATGGCATCCTCGGGGTCCGGGTTCCGGGACAGCTCATGGGTGTAGCGGGAGACGATGAACAGCGCGTAGTCGATACCGACGGCGAGCCCCAGCATGAGCGCGAGGATCGGGGTGGTGACTCCGAGGTCCATGAATGCTGTGGCCGTGAGGATTCCCAGAAGTCCGGCCATGACGCCGGTGACCCCGGCGATCAACGACATCCCCGCGGCAACCAGGGAACCCAGGGTTATCACGAGCACCACGGCGGCGATGAGCAATCCGATGAGTTCCTTGCTCACGTCCGGCATCAGCTCCATCACGTCCCCGCCCACAGCGACGCGCAGCTCCGCCGAACCACTCCGTTCGACCAGGTCCATCAGCTCTTGCCGGCTCGAATCGCGCACCGTTTCGAAGGAGACCGCATAGGTCACCTCGGCGACGGCGATCCGCTGATCCGGCGAGATCAGCCCGTTGTCGAACGGCCCCGTCACGGCCGCGACCTCGGACGCTCCGGCAGCCGCCTGCACGACCTCGGTGATCTTCCGGCGCTGCGCGGGATCGTTCACCGTGCCGTCCTCGGCGATGAACACGATCTGAGCGGAGCCGCCGTCGAGGGGCACTTCGGAGAACCGCTCTTCGAGGAGGTCGAAAGCTTCCTGGGATTCCGTGCCGGGCAGGTTGAAGGTCGTCGCGGAGGGGGCGGCCAGGGAGGCGGCACCGACCCCCAGGACGACCACGAGGAGCACCCAGGACAGGAGGACGAGTCGTCGAGCGCGAAAACTGAACCGCCCGATCCGATAGAGCAGAGCTGACATGACAGTCTCTCTTCATTGGAAGTTACTGTTTTTTGAGAGTAACTTCCATTTTGTCGACGGGCAAGACCGTCCCGGGCCACGTGGCCGGAGGTCGCGCAAAGCTGTCTCGTGAACGGTTCGTGGTCTGCACCTGGATGAGTGATCCCAAGGACTGTGGATGCGCCGTTAGAATTCCGGTATGGCTCGGCGACGGTACGTGGCACGCGGCGTGCCGGGCGGATACCGCGTATGGGACAACAAGGCTTGCCGTTGGTGGGGCGACCTTTACGAGTTGTGCCCCGACGAGCTGGTGGCCGAGCTGAACAATTCCCACCGCCCCGACCGGATAACCGAACTCACCAGGCAGGCGCGGGCCCGCAAGCGTTGAAACGCCTACGCTCGGTGACTCTCCCCCGCAGCGGACCGCAAGGCCGATCCCACCATCGGTAACGAGCGGCAACCCGGGCGCAGTAGGGCGGGCCAGGGCGCAGAGGCTTGCTGTGCGTACAGGTCCGCCTGTGCATACAGCGGGACCCATCTGCGCCAGCGGATCAGGAAACGACTTCGTTTCCGAACAGACCACACTTGCGCTCCGCAACTGACCCCACAAACGCAACCATCCACAGAGGGGGTCCGGGGGCGAAGCCCTCCGGGTGGGGCGCGGGGGCTTCGCCCCCGCAAAAAATGACGAAACGAGACCAGGCCCACGCCCCCGTGGGCATGGGCCTGGTCTCGAGTGAAGTGCGCCCGAAGGGATTCGAACCCCTAACCTTCTGATCCGTAGTCAGATGCTCTATCCGTTGAGCTACGGGCGCATGCTCGTATTCAGTTGTCGCCCGGTGAACCGGGCGTGGCGGAGGCGAGAGGATTTGAACCTCCGGTCCCCGTGAAGGGACAACTCATTAGCAGTGAGTCCCATTCGGCCGCTCTGGCACGCCTCCTGGAGCCTTCTCTTCGAGGGCACCGGTCCTTTCGAACCGCCGAGCAGAAAGGCTACCCGAGCCTGGTATGAAACTGCAAAACGGCTGGTTGATCAGCGTAGGTGGCTGTCGAACCAGTCGAAAATGCGGGTTTGGGAGTCGATCAGTTCGTCGGTGTCGTCTTCGTTGTCGCCGGGTTGGTCGGCGCGGTGCAGGAGGCCCGGGTAGCTCACGACGAGGCTGGCGACCGCCGCGCGGGCGGTGGCGTCGCGGAGTTGGTCCACCTCGTCGGCGGGCGTGGTCGATTCCGCGCCGAACAGGCCGAGCCAGGGGGCCTGCAGGCGAGGGGCAGCGGTCACAAGGGCTTCGGCCTGATCGGTCAGGGGAGAGGTTATTCCGGAGGCGGCCACGCTGACCGCGGCGCCGATGGGACGGTTGGTCGCTACGAGGAAGGCCGCGGTGCCGGCCGTGTCGAAACCCAGGGCGCCGATGCAGTCGGGGAAGACCCCGCGGTGGGTGAGCCAGTCGAAGCAGGCGTCGAAATCCTCGAACAGTTCGTCGCCGAAAACTCCGGCGGTGGAGGCGGTGGCGCGGTGGAAGAGATTCGGTGCGATCACCAGCCAGCCCTCGCCGGCCAGGGCGTGCATCAGCGCCAGCAATGATCCGGTGAACGCCTGCGACTCGTGCAGCAGCACGATTCCGCCGCGGGCGAACCCGTCCGGTTCGATCACCGTGATGGGTACGTGTTCGCCGGTTTCGGGCCCGGTCGTGGCCGATGTCGGTTCCTGATCGTTTCCGGCGGTCCCCGGCTCGTGACGCCGCAACGGCGCAATATCGTCATAAGTGCCCGACATGTTCCCAGCGTAGGGCGATATCCCCGGAGCGGGAAGAATTGGCAGGTGAACAGCCCGAACGTGGCGCGATCGAGATCGGAACTAAGCTCGTTACGTGACCGCGCACATCCGGCCGGACCTCGATTCCATTCCGGCGTACGTTCCCGGCCGCAGCCATCCCGGCGCGGTCAAACTGGCGAGCAACGAAACCACCATCGGTCCGTTGCCTGCCGCGAGCAAAGCCATCGCCGAGGCGGTGGAGCTGGCCAACCGCTATCCGGACAATCAGTCCGGCGAACTGCGGGCAGCGCTGGCGGAGTTCCTCGGCGTCACGCCGGCGAATATCGCGGTCGGCTGCGGGAGTGTGGCGCTGTGCCAGGAGTTGGTGCAGATCACCTGCGCCGGCCCGGCCGACGAGGTGCTCTACGCCTGGCGTTCGTTCGAGGCGTATCCCATCATCACGCAGGTCGGTAACGCGACCGAGGTGACCGTGCCGCTCACCGATAATGTGCACGATCTGGATGCGCTGGCCGCGGCGATCACCGACCGGACCCGGCTGGTGTTCCTCTGCAACCCGAACAATCCGACCGGTACCGCGGTGGGCAAGGCCGAGCTGGAGCGGTTCCTGGACCGGGTGCCGGCGCATGTCCTGGTGGCGCTGGACGAGGCGTACTACGAGTATCTGCGGCTGCCCGGGGATCATCCCGATGGGGTGGAGCTGGGCCGGTCGCGGCCGAATGTGGTGGTGCTGCGGACCTTCTCGAAGGCGTACGGGCTGGCCGGGCTGCGGGTGGGGTATGCGGTCGGGGCACCGGAGGTGATCGAGGCGCTGCTCAAGGTGCATATCCCGTTCAGCGTGAGCCGGGTGGCGCAGGCGGCGGCCATCGCCTCGTTGCAGGCCCGGCACGAACTGCTGGACCGGACCGAGACGGTGATCGTCGAGCGGGAGCGGATGCGCGACGGTTTGCTGGCCGCGGGGTACCGGGTGCCGCCGAGCGAATCGAATTTCGTCTGGATCGACCTGGGCGCGGCCACCGTGGAGTTCGCCGAGGCGAGTGCGGAGGCGGGGGTGCTGATCCGCCCGTTCGCGGGTGAGGGGGTGCGCGTGACTGCCGGTGACGCGCACGAGAACGATCTGTTCTTGCGGTTCGCCACCGCTCCGGAAACGGCTGCGCGTTTCTCGAAAGCGTAGGGGCCGCACATCTTGCGAAGCCCATCCGCCGGGTCGCGGGTGGGCGGCGCGCAACCGCCGATCAGTCGATGCCGAGCCCGTCGGCGATGGTCGGCCACGATGCGACCAGCTCGTCGGCCCAGTACGGCCAGGAGTGGGTGCCCTGCGGTCGGAAGTGGGCGGTGTAATCGACGCCGAGAGCGTCGAGGCGCTGAGCCAATCGGCGCGTGCAGAAATCGGTGGCGGCTTCCAATGGACCGCCCATCAGCACGCTGGACGGGGTCTCCGGGTTGGTGAGCACATCGTGAACTCCCGGGGTCCCGCTCCCGGAGGAGAGATACAGCTTCTTGCCGCGCAACGCGGCCGCATGCAGGGTGACATCGTGGGCCAGCCACGCCGGGTCGTCGGGGGTGCCGAACATGTTCTCGGGGTCGCCCTTGTAGGTCGAGATGACCATGCGGGCCTGCGCCTGGCCGAGGTCGGTGCCGGTGGAGAAACATCCGCTGTGCGCGCCGACGGCCGAATAGAGTTCCGGTTTCCGGATGGCCAGCATCATGGCCGCCTCGGCGCCCATGGACGTCCCGACCACCGCATTGCGGCCGTTTCCGGAGAATTGGGCGTCGAGCAGCGGCGGTAGTTCCTCGGTGAGGAAGGTTTCCCATTTGTTGACGCCCAGCACCGGGTCGGGGCGCTGCCAGTCGGTGTAGAAACTGGCCGGGCCACCGACGGTGAAGACCACGTTCACCGGTTTGTCGGCGTAGAACTGTGCGGCATTGCCGCGGTCGAGCCAGTTGTTGCTGTCGGGCTGGGTGCTGCGGCCGTCGAGCATGTAGACGGTGGGCCGGGGGGTGTTGCGGTCGGCGGGCAGCAGGACGAGGACTTGGACCGTGCGGTGCATGGCGGGGGAGTCGATGAAAACGCGCATCAGGCGTTCGTGTACCGGTTCCACACCCACGATGGCGGCCCGCGGCGCCGGGACCGGTTCGGCCTGCTCGACCGGACCGGGATCCTCGGCGGAGCCGGTACCGGGTCGAGTGGGTGCGGGGTGCAGTTCTTCAGGTCCCGCCTGCGCGGCGCTCGGCGCGACGGCGCCGCACAGGGCGACAGCGCCCGATACGACGGCGGCCAGTCCGACGCGATACTTCATGGCGCCCATCCTGCCAGACGAGGCGGCCGGCGCAGCGGACCGAAAGCCACCCATCCAACCGCTCTGACCAGCGGTTTCGATGGTCTTGCCGCGGAATGGAACTCACCGGAGTGATGATCGACTCGCGGAAGCAGCGGATGTGTCCGGGCAGGTGGCGCGGGGTGGGGGCGCGACTCTGCCGGCCGAGGGCCGGGGCGTGACTCGATCGACCCGGGTCTGCCGGGGGTGGGGCCCGCCGGACACTGCCGGCCCCGTGGAATGCGCAGAGTAATCTCGCTTCCGGAGCCGGACCGGATGGAGAGAGGACCTCGTGGCGGGCGCGCGGATGGTGGGGCTTTTCGCCGGGATCGGAGGCCTGGAGCTCGGGCTGGCAGCCCACGGCTGGCACAGCACCCTGCTGTGCGAGATCGACCCCGGCGCTCAGAAAGTGCTGGCGGCGCGCTTCCCCGACGCCGAACTACATGCCGATATCACCCGGTTGCGGGCGTTACCGGCGGAAACCGAGCTGGTGGCCGCGGGTTTCCCGTGTCAGGACCTGTCCCAGGCGGGGCGTACCGCCGGTATCACCGGGACCCGATCCAGCCTGGTCGATCACGTGTTCCGGTTGGTGCGCCGGAAACGCGGCCCGCGCTGGCTGCTGATCGAGAATGTGCCGTTCATGCTGCAACTCGGGCGCGGGGCGGCCATGCGTCATATCACCGAGGCCCTCGACGATCTCGGCTACACCTGGGCGTACCGGGTGGTGGACGCCCGGGCCTTCGGCCTGCCGCAGCGGCGCAACCGGGTGCTCATGCTGGCTTCGCGGACCGAGGATCCGCGCACCGTCCTGTTCGCCGACGACGCGGGCCCGCGTCTGCTGGGGTCCGTCGACAGCGATCCGTGCGGTTTCTACTGGACCGAGGGTGTGCGCGGCCTGGGCTGGGTGGTGAATGCGATACCCACTCTCAAGGGTGGGTCCGGGCTGGGTATCCCGAGCGCGCCCGCGGTGCTGCTGCCGTCCGGGGAGATCGTGACCCCGGGTATCACCGACGGGGAGCGACTGCAGGGGTTCGCACCGGGCTGGACCGAGCCGGCTTTGGCGGCGCCGGGGTTCCGGCCCGGGCAGCGCTGGAAGCTGGTGGGTAATGCGGTGAGTGTGCGGATGGCGTCCTGGGTGGGGTCGCGGTTGCGAGCGCCGGCGGACCCGATCCCGGGGCATATCCCGCTGCCGCCCGGCAGCCCGTGGCCCGGTGCGGCCTGGGGGCATTCCAGCCAGGTGTTCGAAGTGCCGATCTCCCCGTGGCCCGTCCACGAGCCCTATGAGGATCTGCGGTTCTTCCTCACCGACACCCAACTGCTCTCGGCCCGCGCCACGGCCGGATTCCTGCGTCGTACGGGGATGGGGAAACTGCGGTTCCCGGCCGGTTTCCTCGACGATGTCGAGGCGCACCTGGACCGGATGGGTGGCTGGGCGGCATGACCGGCGAACCCGGCCGCAGCAGCGATCGCCCGGCCACCGACCCGGTTACCAGCGCACGGATGTCGCGGCAGCGGCGGGCACATACGGAACCGGAGCTGGCGCTGCGGCGGGAGCTGCACCGGCGTGGGATCCGGTATTTCGTCGACCGGGCGCCGTTGCGCGGTCAGCGCCGCAGGGCCGATCTGGTATTTCCCCGGCTGCGGGTGGCGGTGTATGTCGACGGGTGTTTCTGGCATCGCTGCCCGGTGCACGCGACCGATCCGAAGAACAACGCGGACTGGTGGGCGGAGAAGCTGGCCGGCAATGTCGCACGCGACCGGGCCACCGACGCGGCTTTGGTCGCGGCGGGCTGGCAGGTGGTCCGGGTCTGGGAACACGAGGACCCGGTGTGCGCGGCCGACCGGGTACAGGCGGCGCTGGGACGCTGACAGGCTCGCTGTTGGCTGGACCGGTCCGGGCCCGAAAACCCTGGAGTCCAGTGGGTTCCCGGTGCCGGGCGTACCGCGGCTTCGCCGCGGCCGCGTGCGGGTCTGTGATGGTCCTCGAGCGGCTCAGCCGATTAGGGTCGGTGGCGTGCCCAGCGATTTCATCGAAGTACTCACCAGGCGCATGGGGGAGGTTGCCGAAGCGACCACCGACTTGCTCGCCACCGTAGACACTCTGGACGATTCGGCGGTCGCGGCCGCGTCCGCGTTGCCGGGCTGGACCCGGGGTCATGTACTCGCGCATATTTCGCGCAATGCCGACAGTCTGGTCAATCTGCTGCTCTGGGCGCATACCGGGGTGGAGACGCCGCAGTACGCCAGCACGGCGCTGCGTGACGCGGATATCGAACTCGGGGCGCCGCGCTCGCTCGCCGAACAGCGATCCGACCTCGTGGAGTCGGCGGATCGGTTGACCGGAATGGCTCGGGTGCTGACCGCGGAGCAGTGGCAGGCCGAGGTCCGGACCCGGCAGGGACGGCCGGTCGGGGCGGACCGGATCCCCTGGATGCGGTTGCAGGAGTTGCGGATTCACCATGTCGATCTCGGTGCCGGTTACACCCCCGCGCAGTGGCCGGCGGATTTCGTGGCGGACCTGGTCGCCGAGGTCGCGGCCGATCTGAGTGGGCGTGAGCTCGCGGAGCCCTTCGAGATCCACGCGACCGATACCGGGTTCCGGGCTGTGATCGGGTCCGGTGATCCGGCTCGGACCGTGGCGGCACCGGCCGCGTCGCTGCTGGCCTGGCTGCTCGGGCGTGGCGTGGACGAGAATCTGCCCCGGGAGTTGCCGGAAGTGCCCGCATGGCGTTGAGCGGCCCCGGATGAACGAAACCGGCCGACGCCCGAGTGGGCGCCGGCCGGTTTTCGATTCGCGGGATTCAGACCCCGGCGGGTTCCGTTTCGACAGCCGCGGGCTTCTCACGCTTCTGCAGTTCGCGCAGTTTCGCACCCTCGACGTCGATATCCGGCAGGATCCGGTCCAGCCAGGCCGGCATCCACCAGGCCCATTTGCCCAACAACACCAGCAGTGACGGGATCAGGACCATCCGGACCAGGAAGGCGTCGAAGAAAACACCCGCCGCCAGGGCGAAGCCCATGGATTTGGAGGTGATATCGGGCGAGAGCATGAAACCGCCGAAGACCGAGATCATGATGACGGCGGCCGCGGTGACCACGCGCGCTCCATGGTGATAGCCGCTGATCATCGCCTCCTTCGGGTCCTTGCCGCGCACGAATTCCTCGCGCATCCGGGTCACCAGGAAGACCTGGTAGTCCATCGCCAGGCCGAACACCAGGCCGATCAGCACGATGGGTAGGAAGCTGATGATCGGATGGGTGTCCTTCACCAGGCCGAAGGCACCCTCCTGGAAGATCAGCACCGTGACACCGAAGGTCGCGGCCATCGACAGCAGGAAGCCGAGCGCGGCGGTGAGCGGGACCAGGATGGACCGGAACACCAGCAGCAGCAGGACGAACGCGGCCGCGGCGACGATGGCCAGGTACGGGATGATGCTGGTCAGCAGCACACTGTTCACATCCGCGTAGATGGCGGTCTGGCCGGTGATGCCGTACTCCATGCCGTACTGGGATTGCAGTGCGGCTTCGGCGTCCCGGGCGTGCTCGACCAGGTCTTGCGTTTCGGCACTGTTCGGGCCGGATTCGGGTACCACCTGGAACAGTGCCGCCCGGCCGTCCGGGCTGGGCTGGGCGACGCTCAGGTAGTCCACGCCTTCGTAGCCGGCCAGTTGGTCGCGCAGGGCGGCCAGTGCGGCGTCGCGCTCACCCTCGGGGGTCTCGGACAGATCGACCGCCACCACCAGGGCACCGTTCTTACCTTCGCCGAAGCCTTCGGTCTGCAGTTCGTAGGCCTTACGGACCGAGGAATCCTCGGGCATGCTGTCGCCGCCGGGCAGTCCGAGGTTCAGTTGGGTAGCCGGGGCGGCGAGGGCGCCCAGCACGATCGCGCTGGCGATCAGCGTCAGCACCGGCACCCGGGCGATGAACCGGGCGAAGCGCATACCGTTGGTGACGGAGTTGTCGTCCTCGGGATCGTGCTTGGCCACGAACGGGATCTTCGGCTTGAACAGCGACTTGCCCAGCGCCCCGAGCAGGGCGGGCATCAGGGTGATGGCCGCCAGCACGGCGAACCCGGCGGCGATGGCGCCGCCGATACCCATCGCGGTGAGGAAGCTGATGCCCACAACGGACAGGCCGAGTAGCGCGATCACCACGGTGAGGCCGGCGAAGACAACCGCCGAACCGGCGGTGCCCACCGCGACTCCCGCGGCCTCTTCCGGCGAGTCCTGGACGACCAGTTCGTGTTTGTACCGGGACACGATGAACAGGGCGTAGTCGATGGACAGCGCCAGGCCGATCATCGACGCCAGGATCGGCGTGAACGTCGGGACCTCGGTCAGCGAGGTGCCGGTCAGCAGCAGGGCACCGGCGCAGGCGACGCCGACGATCCCGGTGATGATCGGCACGAAGGCCGCGACGATGGCGCCGAAGGCAATGATCATGACGATCAGCGCGACCCCGATACCGATCATCTCGGCCTGCCCGGATTCGGGCTGGGTCTGCACGATGGCGCCGGTCATTTCGACGGTGAGACCCGCGTTGCGGCCCTCCTGGGCGATGGCTTCGGCGGCCTGCCGGTTCTCCTCGGTGATATCGGAGAAGGTCGGCATGGTGAACTTCGCGTCGATCACGGCGACCGTCTGCGGGTTGTTCTCGTTCAAGACGTTCAGGGGCGCGCCACCGCACAGACCCTTGAACTCGGGGGAGTTCCGACCGTCGAGGCAGTTCGGCTCCGGCGTCGGCGGTGCCTCACCGGGTGCGAGGTTCGCCGCCGCCTCGGCCTGTTCCTTCGCGGCCTCCTGGCTCGCGGGCATCATCGAGGTGGCGGTGACCGGGTTGACGATCGGCTCGGTGTGATCGACGATGTCCAGCTCGTTCAGCCGCTGGACCAGGGCGTCCAGCGCCGTCATATTGGGTTCGTCGGCCAGTGTGCCGTTCTGCGCGGCGATCACATACGTGCCGGTGATGGCGTCGATACTGAACATCGAGGCCATCTGCGGCATATGTTCCTCGAGGATGCCGGTGGCCTTTTCCGACGGCAGACCCGGCATTTCGAAACTGTCCTGGAACGGTTTGGCCAGGGTGGCGGCCGCCCCGCCGAGTAACACCAGTATCAGCGCCCATACGGGCAGCACTATCCACTTCCGGCGGAAAGCGAACTTTCCCCATCTGTACAGGAATACGGACACGAGGGATTTCTCCTTGGCGAGGCCGAGACGGTTTGGTCATATGTGCTGTGACGAACTGACGGCCGACGTCGCTTTCGCGGACCGGATCGCGCGGTGAGACCGGTGCCTCGGTGCGCGAAAATCGTGTGGACCCGCCTACACGGTGGACGCCAATGTATCTACCGTACGGTAGGTAGACTACCGGGAGGTTAAACGGAGGAACAAGCTCGACTTCCGGCGGCACACCGGGCGCGACGCCGGGAGAACGAGAGGACCGAGAATGGCGAATCGGCGAACTGAAGACCACGTTACCGCAGGTCGGGACACCAAGCAGGCCATCCTGGACGCCGCCGTACAGCTGTTCGTGAGTAAAGGTTTCGAACAGACCAGCCTGCGCGAGATCGCCGATGCGGTGGGAATCACAAAGCCGTCGCTCTACTATCACTTTTCGTCGAAACTGGAACTGCTGGTCGCCGTCATCAATCCACTGCTGGACGATCTGCGCGCACTGGCCGACGAGGTCGAGGCCATGGCCGCACCGGATGCGGAGGGCCGCCGGACGGTGCTGCGCACCTATATCCGGGCCATGATCCGGCACCGGGACGCGGGGGAGATGATGGTGCGCAACGCGGTGGCCATCGTCAACGCCGTGGCCGACCAATACCCGGTGATCGTCGACGCCAACAAGGCCTTGCGGAACTGGCTGGCCGGGCCCGAGCCCACACCGGTACGGCTGCTGCGGGCCAGCGCGGCCATGGAGATTCTGACCGTCGCCCTGATTTCGAACGAAGTAGCACCCGAGGCGGGGGATGATGTGGTGGAGTCGACGCTGCTGGAAGCGGCGATCGCGGCTCTGCAACCGGACGTGCGATAGCACAGCGGAAAGGTCAGGTACGTCGTGCACATCACCGCGAAGGTGGATCATGCCGTGCGCACACTGCTCGAGATCACGGCAGCTGATCAGGCCGCGGCCGTGAAAGCGGAAGCGATCGCGGCCGCCCAGCAGATCGCGCCCAAAGTTCTGGAGAGCGTGCTCGCCGACCTGCGCCGCGCCGCCCTGGTGACGAGCCGCCGCGGACCCGACGGGGGATACCGGCTGGCACGTCCGGCCGCTGATATCTCCATCGCCGATATCATCCGAGCGATCGAGGGGCCCCTCGCCTCGGTGCGTGGGATGCGACCCGAGGAAGTGCGCTATCCCGGTGCCGCCGAGCCGTTGCAGCAGGTGTGGATCGCGTTACGGGTGAATATCCGCACAGTTCTCGAGAACGTCACCCTGGCCGATATCGCTTCCGGTGGATTGCCGGAATTCGTGGAAACGCTGACTGCCGATCCGGGCGCCTGGGCCCGCCGCGAACCCGCCGGCACTGCGCCGCCGGACCCACCGGAAATTATGGCGCGCTCCGCGGATCCGGACGGTAGCGTTCGATCATCATGCTGATCCGACTGCTCCGAAGTTTCCTCGTTCCTTACCGGAAACAGCTGGCCGGGATCGTGGTGCTGCAGCTGATCTCGGTGATCGCCATGCTGTATCTACCGAGTCTCAACGCCGACCTGATCGACGAAGGCATCACCAAGGGCGATATCGGCTACATCTGGACCGCCGGCCTGCGGATGCTGGCGGTGTCGGGTGTCCAGATCGTGGCGTCCGCGTCCTCGGTACTGCTGGCCGCGCAGGCCGCGATGGGCGCCGGACGGGACCTGCGGGCGGCGCTGCTGCACCGGGTGAACACCTTCTCGGCCCGCGAGGTCGGGGTGTTCGGCGCGCCCTCGCTGATCACCCGCAACACCAACGATGTGCAGCAGGTGCAGTTGCTCATCGTGATGGCGTCGACCGTGGCGGTGATGGCCCCGATCATGTGCGTCGGCGGCATTTTCATGGCCTTGCGCGAAGATCTGGGCCTGTCCTGGCTGTTGCTCATCGCGGTACCGGCCCTGGCGCTGAGCATGGGTTTGATCATCGCCCGGATGGTGCCCGCGTTCCGCCTGATGCAGACCCGTCTGGACGAGGTCAACCGGGTGCTGCGGGAGCAGATCACCGGTATCCGGGTGGTGCGCGCCTTCGTCCGGGAGCGGCTCGAGGTCTGGCGTTTCGATGTGGCCAATACCGAGCTCACCGATATCTCGGTGCGGGTGGGCCGGTTGATGGCGCTGATGTTCCCGGCGGTCATGCTGATCAGCAACGTGACCTCCGTCGCCGTGATCTGGTTCGGCGGTAAGGCGATCGATGCCGGCGATATGCAGATCGGGTCGCTGACTGCGCTGCTCTCCTACATCATGCAGATCCTGATGGCGGTCATGATGGCCTCGTTCCTAGCCATGATGGCGCCGCGGGCCGCGGTCTCGGCGGACCGGATCACGGAGGTGCTGGACACCGAATCGTCGGTGCGCTCACCCGGGCAACCCCAGCCGTTCCAGGGCGACCCGGGACAGGTGTGGGTGCGTGCCGCCGGGTTCAGCTTCCCGGGAGCCGAAGAACCGATCCTGCGCGGTATCGACTTCCGGGTGGAACCCGGGCAGACCACCGCGATCGTGGGATCGACGGGCGCGGGGAAGACCACACTGCTCAACCTGATCCCGCGGCTCATGGACGCCACCGAAGGCGCCGTTCTACTCGGCGGCACCGATGTGCGCGACCTGGACCTGAACGAACTCCGTTCCCGGATCGGGCTGGTGCCGCAGAAGGGGTACCTGTTCTCCGGCACCGTGGCGAGCAACCTGCGCTACGGCGACCCCGAGGCCACCGACGAAGACCTGTGGCGCTGCCTGGAGATCGCCCAGGCCGCCGACTTCGTGCGCGCGATGCCGCAGGGGCTGGAAACACCGGTCGCGCAGGGCGGGACCACCGTCTCGGGCGGGCAGCGGCAGCGGCTCGCCATCGCCCGGGCCCTGGTGCGCTCGCCGCGGGTGTACCTGTTCGACGACTCCTTCTCCGCGCTCGACGTCGCCACCGATGCGCGGCTGCGCGAAGCGTTGCGGCCGGTGACGGCGAACGCCGCGGTGATCATCGTGGCGCAGCGGATCGCGACGATCCGGGACGCCGACCAGATCGTGGTGCTGGAGGACGGTGCGATGGTGGGCCTCGGAACACATGAGCAGCTGGTCCGCGACTGCGCGGAGTACCGGGAGATCGTCGAATCCCAGTTGAGCGTGGAGGAGGCCAAGTGATGCGATACTGCGATACCTCCGCCTTCGCCGCGGCCTCCGCTGACCGCATGTTTCCGCTCCGAGTAGGTGCGATTCGTCGTACTTGCTGCGGCCTCCGCCGACCGCATGTACCCGCTTCGAGGGAGGCTAGATGAGACCGGGGATGGCGGGTGCGCCCGACGCGAAGCCCAGATCGTTCAAATCGTCGCTGAAGCGGCTGGGTGGGCGGCTCGCGCCGGAACGGCGGCTGGTGATTGTGGTCGTCGCGCTCGGTGTCATCTCGGTGGTGCTCAATATCGCCGGGCCGTACCTGCTCGGCAAGGCCACCAACCTGATCTTCGACGGAGTGGTCGGCCGGCAGCTGCCGGCGGGAGTGAGCAAAGACGACGCCATCGCGGGGCTGCGGGCGCAGGGGCAGGACACCTTCGCCGACATGCTCTCCGGAATGGATGTCGTGCCGGGGGTCGGGATCGACTTCTCGGCGGTCGGCCGGGTGCTGATCTTGGTTCTCGTCTTGTACCTGGGTGCGGCGCTGTTCGGCTGGTTACAGGCCTACCTGCTCAACGATCTGATCAACCGGACGATCAAGCGGTTGCGGTCCGATGTGGAGGACAAGATCCACCGGCTGCCGCTGAGCTACTTCGATTCCGCCCCCCGCGGTGATGTGCTCAGCCGGGTCACCAACGATGTGGACAATATCTCGCAGAGCCTGCAGCAGACGATGAGTCAGCTGCTGATCTCGCTGCTCTCGGTGCTCGGCATTCTCGGGATGATGTTCTGGATATCGCCGCTGCTCGCGCTGATCGCCCTGCTGACCGTGCCCGCGGTGATCGTGGTGACCGCGCAGATCGCCAAGCGCTCCAAACCGCATTTCGGGGACCAATGGAAGTACACCGGGCTGGTGAACGCCCAGGTGGAAGAGGCTTACACCGGGCATGAGGTGGTGACCGCGTTCGGTCGCAGCCGCCAGGTGGGCGCCGAATTCGACGAGCGCAACGAGCATCTGTACCAGTCCAGTTTCAAGGCCCAGTTCATCTCCGGCCTGATCATGCCCGCCTCGATGTTCCTGGGGAACCTGAACTACGTGCTGGTCGCCTTGATCGGTGGCCTGCGGGTGGCCTCCGGCCAGCTGTCGCTGGGCGAGGTCCAGGCGTTCATCCAGTACTCGCGCCAGTTCAGCCAGCCGCTCACGCAGATCGGCGCCATGGCGAATCTGCTGCAGTCGGGGGTGGCCTCGGCCGAGCGGATCTTCGAGATCCTCGATGCCGACGAGCAGAGCCCGGACCCGGCGAAGGAGGTCATCCGGCCGCCCGGACGTGGGCAGGTCGAATTCGATGATGTCTCGTTCCGCTACAAGCCGGAGCAACCGGTGATCGAGCAGCTTTCGCTCGTCGCTGAACCGGGTCATGTCGTGGCGATCGTCGGGCCCACGGGCGCGGGGAAGACCACCCTGGTCAATCTGCTGCTGCGGTTCTACGAACTGGATTCCGGCACGATCAGCATCGACGGGGTCGATATCACCGCGCTCAGCCGGGATCAGTTGCGCTCCCGGATCGGAATGGTGCTGCAGGACACCTGGCTGTTCAAGGGCACTATCCGGGAGAACATCGCCTACGGCGACCCGGAGGCGAGCGAGGGCGATCTCCTCGCCGCCGCCCGCGCCGCCTATGTGGACCGGTTCGTGCACTCGCTGCCCGCCGGGTACGACACCGTGATCGACGAAGAGGGCACCGGGGTCAGCGCCGGTGAGAAACAGTTGATCACCATCGCCCGGGCGTTCCTCGCCAAACCCACGATCCTGGTACTGGACGAGGCCACCAGTTCGGTGGACACCCGGACCGAGCTGCTGGTGCAGCAGGCCACCGCCGAACTGCGCCGGGACCGGACCAGTTTCGTCATCGCCCACCGGCTCTCCACCATCCGCGACGCCGACCTCATCGTGGTGATGGAGGACGGCCATATCGTCGAACAGGGCACCCACGAGGAACTGCTGGCGCGGGAGGCCGCGTACTACCGCCTCTACAGCGCGCAGTTCGCGGCGGCCGCGGTCGAGGCATGAGCCGGTCGGGCCCGGAGGCGGCAGCGCAGCGTCACCACGCAGGGCCCCGGCTCATGCCTATCGACACAGCATGAGCCGGTCGGGCCCGGAGGCGGCAGCGCGATACCTTCGCCTCCGCTCCGGCCTCCGCGTCGGTTGATGGACCGATCGTCGGCCCTCGCTCGTGCCCTGTTGACACTGCCTGCGAGGATGGCGGGCGTGTCCGACAGCGCCGGTTTCTCTTTCAGCATAGGTACCCGCCTCGACGGCGGCCGGCACGGCCGGACGGGGACCATCGAGACCCCGCACGGAACCGTCGCCACGCCCGCGTTCGTCCCGGTGGGAACCAAGGCGACCGTGAAGGCGGTGCTCCCCGAGGCGATGGGTGAGCTCGGGGCGCAGGCGCTGCTCGCCAACGCCTACCACCTGTATCTGCAGCCCGGCCCGGATATCGTCGACGAAGCCGGTGGGCTGGCGGCGTTCATGAACTGGCCCGGACCCACCTTTACCGACAGTGGCGGTTTCCAGGTGATGTCGCTGGGTGTCGGGTTCAAGAAGGTGCTGGCGATGGAAACCGTCGATGTGCAGAACGATGATGTGATCGCCAAAGGTAAGGAACGGCTGGCCACCGTGGACGACGAGGGGGTCACCTTCCGGTCGCATCTGAACGGGTCGAAGCACCGGTTCACGCCGGAGGTGTCCATGGGGATCCAGCATCAGCTGGGTGCGGACATCATGTTCGCCTTCGATGAGCTCACGACTCTGATGAACACCCGTGGCTACCAGGAGAAATCGGTGCAGCGCACGCATCACTGGGCGCAGCGGTGTATCGACGAGCACGAACGGCTCACCGCCGACCGTACGCACCGGCCGTATCAGGCGCTGTTCGCGGTGGTGCAGGGCGCGCAGTACGAGGACCTGCGGCGCAAAGCGTCCCGTGAGCTCGCCGAGATCCGCGGTGCCGGGGGCACCGAGTTCGACGGGTACGGGATCGGTGGTGCGCTGGAGAAGCACAACCTCGGCACCATCGTCGGCTGGTGCTGCGACGAACTGCCCGAGGACAAACCGCGGCATATGCTGGGGATCAGCGAACCGGAGGATATGTTCGCCGCGATCGAGGCGGGTGCGGACACCTTCGACTGTGTGAACCCGTCCCGGGTGGGCCGCAACGGCGGGATCTATGTGGAGGCCGGCCGCTTCAATATCGATACGCTGCGGTTCAAACGGGATTTCACGCCGATCGACGAAACCTGCGACTGCTACACCTGCGGGCACTACACCCGCGCCTATATCCACCACTTGTTCAAGGCCAAGGAGATGCTGGCCTCGACCCTGTGCACCATCCACAACGAGCGGTTCACGATCCGGCTGGTCGATCGGATCCGGGCGAGTATCGACGGGGGATATTTCGACGAGTTCCGGGCGGAGGCGCTGGGGCGTTGGAAGGGCCGGATCACCGCGCCCTGAGTTCGGTGACCGCGGTCTCGGGGCAGCCCAGGGGCGGCCCCACCCGTGGACCATCCGGACATGAGGGTGCGTACCTCGTAGGCTCCGCGCCGTGGGATGTTCCACGTGGCGGCACAGAGGGATGATCCGGTGTCCCCAGCGCGGGGCTGAGGACACCGGAGAGTCAGGAGCGCAGGGGGGTGACCTCGGTGGGGGCGTAGGTCGGCTCATGTTTTTTCAGGAGACCGATGACCCGATAGGTGACCGGGAGCATCAGCACCTCGACCAGGGTTTTCCACAGGAAACCGATGATCACGTAGTTGACGAACTGGCTCCAGCTGTCGATACCGATGGCGGTCGCGGCGATCGAGCAGAAGATCAGGGTATCGGCGAGTTCGCCGACCACGGTCGACCCGATCAACCGGGCCCACAGGTGCTTCTCGCGGGTCCGCTCTTTGATCAGCACCAGGGTCGCGGAGTTCAGCAGCTGGCCGACGACATACCCCGCCAGCCCGGCCGCCACCAGTTGCGGGGTGGTGCCGATAACGCTGCGGAACGCCTCCTGGTTCTCGTAGAAGACGGCCGGCGGCAGCTGGATCGCGATGGCGAAACAGACGACCATCACCAGCAGTGCGCTGAACCCGTAGAACACGGCGTGCCGGGTGGCGCGGAAACCGTAGACTTCGCTGAGCACATCACCCAGCACATAGGCCAGGGGGAACAAGAAGAACGCGGCGTCGGTGGTGATGGGCAGTATCTCCAGTGGGCCCAGCTTCAGGGAGCTCTCGGAGAAGAACTGCACCCCCTTGGTGGCACAGATATTGGAGATGAGCAGCGTTGCGGTGAACAATACGACGATCGGTGTGTAGTACCCCCGCGCCACCTGGGCGTAGGCCGCGTGAACGGGCGCGGGGTGTCCAGACTTGCCGGGTAACGGGGGCTTGTTCGAATCTTCCACCCGGCTATCCAATCAGACTCTCGAATAGGGTGTAGGCATGACGAACCCCGGTAACTCCGACGAATGGTGGAAGCAGTACGGGGGGTCGGGCGTCTCGTCGGACCCCGCGAACGCGCAGCCGTCCGCGGGCGAACCTTCCAACTATCCGTCGTACCCGTCGAGTCCGGCACCGTCCCCGATGCCGGCTACTCCGCCGCCCGCGAATCCGTCGTATTCCGTGCCGTCGCCCGCGACGCCCTCCCCGGCCGTGCCCCCATCCAACCCCTACCCCGCGAATCCTTCATATCCTCCGGCGACGCCCTACGGTGCCGGATACCCGGCCGGCTATCAGCCGTACGGCTATCCGGCCGGCCGGGGCACGAACGGATTGGCGATCGCTTCGCTGATCAGCTCGCTGGCGGGTTGCGGGTGTGGAATCGGCGCCATCGCCGGAATCATCATGGGCGTGATCGCACTCGGCCAGATTCGTGACAGCGGTCAGGAAGGCCGCGGTCTTGCGCTGGGCGGGATCTGGGCCGGTGTCGGCGTGATCGTGATCTGGGTGCTCTACGTTGTGCTGATGTTCGTCACATCGTCGTATTAGCAGGCGGCCGTTCAGGCTTCGAGAACCTGGGTGCCGCCGGCGAGTTTGTCGTGCCAGCCCTGTTTGTTCGGGTCCTTGTCCATGGTGGCGGCCATATAGACCATCAGGGCGAATCCGGCCAGCCAGCCCAGGCAGGGGATAATCGATACCGCCAGGTAGACATTGCGTTTCAGGGAGACCAGCGGCGGCACCGTGGGTGCGCCGTTCGGTGCCACGACCTTGAGGCCGACAATCTTCTTGCCCAGTGTCGACCCGGTCCGGCTCTCCATCAGCACGAAGTACACCAGGGTGGCGGCGAAGACGATCGCGTAGCTGACCGACATCCCGGACAAGCCGCCGCCCATCGTCGGCATGACGAGGAAATTCAGCAGGATCGCCAGGGGGAGCGCGATGATGAGGTTGTCGATCAGCCGCGCCGCGAAGCGGGGCCAGACCTTGCCCGGGACGCCGAACGCGGGATCGAACTGTCCGTACCGGCTTCCGCCGTACTGCGGCTGCGGATGAATGGTTTGCTGGTAGGCGGGCCGGGGCGGTTTCTGGGGCGGGGGCTGCTGTCCAGGGGGCTGGTGCTGTCCGGGAGGCTGCGATGGGCCGGGCGGTGGTGCGTAAGGTCCCGGGGCGCCGTACTGGGGCGGCTGCCCGTACGGTTGCCCGGCTTGGGGGTGGTTGCTGGGGTGGTACCCGCCACTGGTCATCTCGCCTGCCTGAACTCGAAAATCGTAAAGACCCGGTCGCAGGCCAGGTTACGGACCGTCGGCCGTGGACACCAAGCTGTCGGGCGCCAAGACCCAGGCAGTACGCGGAAGCCGGCCGGGATCGAATCCGGCGCGCAGTTCGTCCGCGCTACCGCCCGACAGACCCAGTGAGTCCGCCAGTATGCCGACCACGTCCCGAGCGGAATCGCCGCGGTCGCGCCGGTCGGCGAGAGTGACCGCGCCGTCGCGTTTGGCCAGGCGTTGTCCCGTCGTGTTCAGCACCAGCGGGACGTGGGCGTATTCGGGGACGGGCAGGTCCAGCAAGGTGGCCAGATAGGCCTGCCGCGGTGTGGAGGGCAGCAGATCGTCACCGCGGACCACCTGGTCCACACCGTGTTCGGCATCGTCGATCACGACCGTCAGGTTGTAGGCCGGGATCCCGTCGCCGCGCCGCAGAACCAGGTCGTCGACCGGGCCGCGGTACTTTCCGTGCAGCCGATCGGTGATCTCGAAATCTGTCCGGGCCGAGCGCAGCCGCAGCGCGGCGGGACGTCCGGTGGCCCGGCGCCGGTCGCGTTCGGCGGGGGTGAGATCGCGGCAGGTGCCGGGATAGGCGCCCTGTGGTCCGTGCGGTGCGGCGGCGGCCTGCTGGATCTCCCGCCGGGTACAGAAGCATTCGTAGGTCAGGCCCGCCGCGGTGAGCCGATCGACGGCCGCGTCGTAGCGCTGCAGCCGGTCGGACTGGTGCAGGACGGGGCCGTCCCAGTCGAGGCCGAGGGCGGCGAGATCGCTGAGCTGGCGTTCTTCGGCGCCGGGACGGACCCGGTCCAGATCGTCGATCCGGAGCACGAAGCGGCGGCCGGTGGTGCGGGCGAACAGCCACGCCAGCAGTGCGGTCCGCAGGTTCCCGAGGTGTAGATCGCCCGAAGGGCTCGGGGCGTACCGGCCGGCCCCGGCCGTGAGCGGGGTGGTCGCGCGGTCTATGGGCATCACCGTCATGGTAGGTCGCGGGTGAGCCGGGGCATGAGTGCGGACGATTCGGCTGCCGCTGTGGTGGCGGGTGCCGGGGAGGTTTCGCCGAGTTGGGCCAGCAAGGACTCGGCGTGGGCGATGAGACCGGGGCCGTCGAGTCCGTAGGGGAGCCTGCCGCTCGGATGGCCGGCCGCCGCGGGGTCGAATGCGCGGATCCGCTCGACTGCGCGCCGCAGCAGCGTCCGGGCCCCTTTGTTGTTCCCGCGCTGGATATGGGTCAGGCCGACCGCGTACTGCGCGAGCCCCTGCCACAGCATCCGCTCGGTATCCGGTCCGTTCTTCCAGACCGATTCCAGTACTTCGTGGGCGTTGAAGGCCAAGCCCTGGTCCAGGAGGCGCTGAGCGTAGGCGAGCGCTTCGGCTGGTTCGAGGTCCAGGTCGTCGGGTATGCGCGGGATGCCGGGCGAACCCGGGGGTAGCGGACGTCCCAGCCGGTCGCGGGGCCTGGCATTGGTGGCGCGTCCCTGGTCGTCGCGATCGCGTTCGGGCATGAAGCCATCATCGCGCTCCACCCCGTTGGAGCTTGCGTCAGGGGGATTGACAAAGGGTGAACTGCGGATCACGTAATAATCACATTGGTCCATTCCTATGCATTTCGGAGATTTTTGAGCAAAGTCGTCCTTATAAGTCCGCAATTGTGTAGCAATGGGCCACGTTAGCGGGATTGGCAACGGTATTGGCTCAGTTGGCAAGAGGTCGGCAAATCCGGGACGAACCTGCTAGTGTTCGGGGTGCGGGGCCGCTCACAAGGGGTTTGAGCCATCGCGTCAGATGTGTTCGCGGACAGTGCGAGTCCGATCCTGGCAAACCGGATATTTGCTCGCTATCTGCGCGTGCATCGAGTATTCGGTGTCTTCCACCGGATACCAGCTAGTCAGGAACTATGCAGGAATCAATATCGTTATCGACGCAGCGAAGGAGTGCAGTGCCGTGAAGGTGGATATGACGGGTGCTGTGTGGCGGAAGAGCACATACAGCGGCCCGGACGGGAACTGCGTGGAGGTGGCATTTCTCGTAGACGGCAACGTCGCGGTCCGGGATACGAAGGACCGCGGAAACGGGCCGGTGCTGGCCTTTGCGCCCGGCGATTGGGCCGAGTTCCTGTCCGGAGTGTCGGCAGGAGATTTCCGCGGCGCCTGAGGTTTTCCCGATATCAGGCAGTACGGCCCCGGACCCGGGCGGTCCGGGGCCTTTGCCTGTCGGTGCAGGTACGTCGATTAGGGTCGGCCGGTGATTTCGCTGTCAGCTCCGGACGCGACCATGTACTGGCTGTCGCGGCGGACACGCAACGACCAGTTCCTTCTCTACTGCTTCGCGGAATCCACCCGCGATGACTCCGAACTGCGCACCGAAATTCTGGACCGCTGCGCGGGCATCCCCGAACTGCGGGTTCGGTTGCGCGACGATCCCACGGGCCTGACCTATCCGGCGTGGATCCCCGCCGAGCCCGATCCCGCGCAGGTCGTACGACACCAGCTCGCTGCACCCAGTTGGCCGGAACTGCTCGCCGCCGTCGGGCGATCGGCCGGGACCGGGGTCGACGCGACGCAATATCCCTGGCTGCTGCATATTTTCCGCGGCATCTGCGACAGCCCGGCACCCGATGCGCAGGTGACAGTGGTCGTGCTGCAGATATCGCACGCCCTGGTCGACGGTCGCGGCGCCGCCCGGATCGCCCGCGCATTGTTCACGCAACCCGTGCGCTCCGCCGGAGACCTTGCCGCCGAGGGGGCAGCGACCGGACGCATGGCACGTGCGGCCGCGCCGGCCGCCGCTTCCCCGCTCCGTTCGCTGGGTGCCGCCGCCGCACTTCCGGTCGGGATGGTTCGCACCGTGCGGCGAGGCATCGGCGCCGCGCGGGCGCGCCGTGAACTCGACGCGCTCACCGCGGCGGGCCGGGTGCCCCGGCCCGGGGGCGGATATCCGTCCGGTCCGCTGAACCGGCCCGCCGAGGTCACGGGCCATAGCGTGCAAATGCTGGTGTGGCCGGCGAGCGAGTTCCGAGTACCCGGTCTCACTGTGACGGTGGTGGGTCTGACGGCGGTGTCGATCGCGGTCGAGCGGTACCTGAGGAGCCGCGGGGCCGAGGTCACGCGGCTCGGTGCGCAGGTACCGATGGCGCTACCGCCGCGCCCCGGCATCCGGAACAATTACCGCAGCCTGGGTGTGGACCTCGGCGCCGGTGAACGGGATCCGCTCCGGCGGGCCGCCGCGATCGCGACGGAACTGGCGGCCCGCCGGGAGCGGGCCGGACATCCGCTGCTGGCCGCACAGGATTCCGTCACCGCGGTGCTGCCGCCGCTGCTGTTGCGCCGGGATGTGCACAGCTATCCGATCGACACCGTGCCCGAGCAGATCACCGGGCACACCGTGGTCTCCAGTGTGAATCGTGGGCCGGCCGATCTGGCCTTCGGCGGCGCGCCGGTGCGATTCACCGGCGGATTCCCCGCCCTCGGGGCAGTGATGCATCTCACGCACGGGATCCACGGGCTCGGGGAGACGGTCACGCTGTCCGTGCATGCCGATCCCGGCGTCGTACCTGATCTGGATACCTATGCCGGCCATCTGAGTGATGCGGTGCGTGAGTTGGTTCGCTCGGCCGGCTGACAGACCGGCCCGTTCCCCGGCCCTGCCCGATACGTCAGTTCGGGTCGATGCCCAGCTCTTCGCGGGTGGCCACGATGAGTTCGCGTTCGGCGACCCGGACCTCGCCCAGCAGTTGCGTCTTGTGGTCGCGCGCCGCGCGGATCTCCTCCGGCGGGGCATCCTGCAGTTTCTTGCGCTGCAGGGTGAGGGCGGACAGCAGCACGTCGGAGAGAGTGTCGGCGAGCCGGCGCCACTGTTTGTAGTGCGGATCCGAGCCGGCCAGACGCAGGACGTTCGCCCGATCCGAACCGGCCTCGAGTTCGTGGATCAGATCGCCGATGAGCTCATCGGTCCACTCGTCGTCGCGGCGCAGCGCCTGGCAGATGCGGCCGGACATGCCCAGGGAATCGGCAACGGCCGCGGCGACGGTATCCCGCCGCCAATGCTCACCCGCCTGGACCAACGCCACGGCATGCGCGGATTCCACCTGATGGTGGGCGGCGTCGAGTTGGAGCCGAGTGGAGTCGGCCTGGCGCTGGGCGCTGTCGCTCTGGTGCTGGGACGCGACGGACAGGGTCCGCTGGGCCCGCTCATCGGCAGCGGCGATCGCATCCCGGTTCGTGCGGTTGTTGACCAGCACGGCGATCACCGCCGCGCCACCGAGCGCGAGCGAACCGAGCAGCGGCAGCCACGACTGCCACCAGGCCGGGGAACTCTGAACGATCTCGATCACCTGGGGATCCACGGCGCCCATCATGGCACCGTCGGCGTGGACAGGCGCGACGGCCGTCACAATTGGGTGCTCAGCGGGCTGACGCATTGGATATCTTGCGGGATAAGGTGATTCGTGCTATGAGCGCGGTGTGGGCACTGCCTCGGCAGGAGGGATGAGCGGGTGTTTTCACGATGCGATGGGGTGGCAGGTATGCTGCTCGGCGGAGGATTCGCCTAGTGGCCTATGGCGCTCGCCTGGAACGCGGGTTGGGTTAACAGCCCTCGCGGGTTCGAATCCCGCATCCTCCGCAGTCGGCCCCGCCGGTGGAGCAATCTCCCGGCGGGGCCTTTTTCTGTGCCGGCTCGGCGAACCGTCGTTGTGGCTGCACTCCGACCCGGCGCGGCCGCGTAAGGACTGGTCCGGGCATATCGGCACAGCTACGGCTGCCGGACGGGCGCCCGCATTGCCGGAACGTGGTCGTGGGCTCCCGGAGGTGAGCAGGATCGCCGCGACCCCCGGTTCGGGTGGTCGCGGGTAGCGGCTACACTGGCCCACGGATCCCGCGCGGCGCGCATCCTGTGAACTCCCCCAGGGCCGGAAGGCAGCAAGGGTCAACGGGCTCTGCCGGGTGCGCGGGGTCCCCTTATTCGAACCGTGTTCCGGGGCATGCGGGCGAAGGTCTTGTATGGTCACGCTCCGCTACCGCCTCCGAGCCCGATCCATTCTCCGCTGCGTGTATCGGCATATGGGCGAAGGCCCTGTCGAGCCCGGTGAAGCTCTCGTAGAAGTATCGCTCGGTGAGCCCGGCCGCGGTGCAAACGGCCGCGGGTGCCGCTCGCTGCTGCCGCCCTGCCCGACCCACTCCGGTGTTGTGTCCATGGGCACATGAGCGGGGCCGTTTGTGACGGTCAGCGCCCCGGCCCGCTCCTGCGCCGGGCGGTTCCGGTATTCCACGGTGGCGGTACCGCAATCGCGCCGGATCCGGTCGACGCTGATTCGCCGAGAAGCCCAACACCTCCCAGTGACAGCGACCGGCCGGGTAACGTGGCTCGGGGCGGCCGTCACATCGGCCGCCTGTATAGAGCATTCACCCCACCCAGGTAGTTGGAAAGGCTGTCCAGGATGCCCCGGCAAACGCAGATCGGTTTGATGAGTCCCGAGGAACTCGCCGCCGAGCACGAACTCCAGTCCGCGAACTACGCGACACTGCAGGCCGCTCAGCTCACCCTTGATCTGACCCGAGGCAAGCCGTCACCGGAACAACTCGCCCTGTCCTCCGCCCTGCTCTCGCTGCCCGGTGACGGCGATTTTCGTGACGGCACCGGTACCGACTGCCGCAACTACGGTGGTCTGCACGGACTTCCGGAGCTGCGTGCCATCTTCGGCGAGCTCCTGGGTATCGGCGTCGACAACCTGATCGCCGGTAACAACGCCAGCCTGGAGCTGATGCACGACACGATCGTCTTCGCCACGCTGTACGGCCTGCCCGATTCGCCGCGGCGGTGGGCCGATGAGCCCGTGGTGAAGTTCCTGTGCCCCAGCCCGGGCTACGACCGGCATTTCGCGATCACCGAATCGCTGGGCTTCGAGATGATCCCGGTGCCTATCGGTCCCAACGGGCCCGATACCCGGATGATCGCCGAACTGGTGGCCGCCGATCCGCAGATCAAGGGCTTGTGGGCGGTACCGAACTACGCCAACCCGACCGGTGTGATCTTCTCCGAAGAGGTTGTCCGGGAACTCGTTTCGCTGCCCGCGGCGGCGCCCGACTTCCGGCTGTTCTGGGACAACGCCTATGCGGTGCACCCGCTGACCGATACCGCGGCCCCGGTCGTGGATGTGCTCGGGCTCGCCGCGGCGGCGGGAAACCCGCACCGCCCCTTGGTTTTCGCTTCCACCTCGAAGATCACCTTCGCTGGTTCCGGGGTCAGTTTCCTCGGTGCGTCGACCGAGAACCTGAACTGGTATCTGGGGCACGCGGGGAAGAAGAGCATCGGCCCGGACAAGATCAACCAACTGCGGCATCTGCGTTTCTTCAGCGATGCCGCGGGGGTGCGGGCTCATATGCAGAAGCACCGCGCCATTCTGGAGCCGAAGTTCGCCCTGGTCCTGCGGATACTCGAGGAACGGCTGGGGGCGTCCAAGGTGGCCTCCTGGACCGAGCCCAAGGGCGGCTATTTCGTCAGCCTCGATGTGCTCGAGGGAACGGCCGCGCGGGTGATCGAGCTGGCGAAGCAGGCCGGTATCGCGTTGACCGCCGCCGGGTCGGCATTCCCGTACAAGAAGGATCCGGACGACAAGAACATCCGGATCGCCCCCAGTTTCCCGGCGCTGCCGGAGCTGGAACAGGCCATGGACGGGTTGGCGACCTGCGTGCTGCTGGCAGCGACCGAGAAACTGCTGAAGTAGGAGACGGCGCCGGTCAGGCCGGTTTGCGGGCGTGGACGGCGAACATGGTCACCGAGAGGTGGATATCCCCGCCCGCCGCGCCCGCGGCCAGATCGGCGAGCAACCGTTCCCGTTCGGCCTCGGTGATCACCCGCCGCGCCACCGCCATTGCGGAAACCCTACTGACTAGCGCACCGGCCCCAACGGACCGTTCCTGGACCAGGGCGTGCGAGCCGGTGCTCACCACCTCGAGGCCCGCGGCGGTGAGCAGACCCTGCAACCGGCGGCCCGAATACGGATTGGTGGTCGCCGAGATCAGGGTGTCGACGACCTCACGCACCACGCGGCGATCGCCGGGGTGCACGATCGCCGAACCCCAGTCGGCGTCCATCACAACCGTCCGGCCGCCGGGTCGCAGGACGCGGGCGATCTCGCGGGCCGCGCGGGCGGGTGCGGTGAGATGCTGGAAAACGCGTTCACTCAGCACGGCATCGAAGGTGTCGGCGCCGAACGGCAGGCCGTAGGCATCGCCGGAGTGGAAGGTCGCGGGCGAATGCGCCTCGGCGGCCCGCTTTTCGGCGGCAGCCAGCAGATTGGGGTCTGGCTCGACGCCGGCGGCGATACCGGTGGGCCCGACCGCTTCCGCGAAGGTGATGACCTCGGAACCGGTGCCGGATCCGATATCGACGGCCTTCTCACCGGGTTGCAGTGCGAGCGCATCGTGCGCCCATTCCCGCAACCGGGTGAGCCCGGGGAGCGTGGCCTGTAGATCGCGAATATCGACCAGCTGGTCCTGGCCGGCGGCGTCGAAGCGGTCGGGGCGTAACCCGAAACTGTCCATGGGTCCGTGTCCATCCGTGGTGGTGGGTGGGTGTATCGCCGTGTGTGGCATGGAGGCGAGCCTAATAGGTGCGGCTGGGCGAAGCCCACAGTCCGCGCATGGCCGGTGCGGAGGCGAGGTATGCCCGCTGGGTGGGCAGGCGCCGTGGGATCATCGCTGTAGTCCGAAGTGAGGAGAGCGAGCGATGGCCGAATTGTGTCTGGCGCAGGAACCCGAGGCGGACCAGTTGTTGTCGGAGAGTTCGCTGGCGCTGGTGATCGGGATGCTGCTGGATCAGCAGTATCCGCTGGAACACGCCTTCCGGGGTCCGAAGAAGATCGCCGACCGGATGGGCGGGCTGGATATCCACGCGATCGCCGCCGCGGAGCAGGCCGAGTTCGAGGACATGGCGGCGACCCCGCCTGCCATCCACCGGTACGGCCGGTCCATGGCGCGGCGCATCCAGGATCTGGCGCGTTATGTGCTCGAGCACTACGACGGTGACGTGACCGCGATCTGGACCGCCGGGGATCCGGACGGCAAAGAGGTGCTCCGGCGCTTGAAGGCGCTACCGGGGTACGGCGATCAGAAGGCGCGGATCTTCCTCGCGCTATTGGGTAAGCAGCTCGATATCCGCCCGCCGGGCTGGGAAGCGGCGGCCGGGGACTACGCCGAGCCGGGTTCGCGGCGATCGGCGGCCGATATCGTCGACGGCGAGACACTGCTCGAGGTCCGCGCATTCAAGAAGCAGATGAAGGCAGCGGCGAAGCAGAAATGAACCGCCGCGGCGCGGCCCGGACAAGCGCCGACTCGGCGCAACCGGAATAGGCGCTGCGACGCCGCCCGAAGAACACCCGCCCCGGCGTAGCGGGAAGAAAACGCTGCCGGGCGCGCCGGGGTGGTCCGTCAGCGGAATCGGGCGAGCCGGGTGAGTTCGGCGGCCAGACCGGAATCGCCGATCGGAGTGAGGGAAAAGTCGGCGCCGGCGGCCAGCAGGTAGCGCCCGTCGCCGGTGAAATCGAGCCAGGTGCGGTAGATCGGTGGCGGTGACATCGGGTCGTCCGGGGCGACCGCGATCGTGAAGAATCCGCGGGCATCGATCGGCCGGTGCAGTGCCGCCCGCAGCCGCCGTGCCCGGATCGCCGCGGTCGCGGTCGCGCCGGCACCCTGGTCCGGGCACAGCACGGCGGCACGTGGTTCGCGCATCGCGGGCAACCGGCCCGCTCGTGCCGGTCCCAGCGTGCTGACCAGATGTTTGCCGACGGTTCGCGCATGGCAGGCGATCACGGTGACCTCCCCGGAACGCGCGCGCACCAGCGCGCCCCAGTTGCCGAAACCGACGGCGACCGCGAGAACGGGATCGCAGCGCCGCCCCTCGCCGTCGAAATCGTCGCCGAAAACGGTGACCCGGGTGACATCGGTGCGGGCGAGGAAACGCAGGGTGCCGGTGAGGTCGGGGTCGCCGTTGGGTGGGAAGCGGCGTTCGAGCTCGAGCGCGGACCGGGCGCTCTCGGTGGCGGCGGTGGCGCGGGGAGCGAGGTCGATGGGGTGGGGGCGCCGGTCGAGTCCTGTTTCGGTCTGCCAGATGTAGCTGAACTCGTCCGGCGTGAACGCCCACTCCATCAGTGGCTCCCGCCACCCGGATCGGCACGTTCGGCCCGCTCCGCCTCGGTGTACTCGCCGAGGACGGGTGGAACCGAGGGCGGTGTCGCGGTCAGATCCTCGTTGGGGGCCTGCAGGTAATCGGGGCTGGACCGCTCGTCATCGGCCGGGCGCAGTGGTGGCGAGCCGCCCGCGCCGGCCAGCGGAATCCCGGCAGGGACCAGGCGAAAGGGTCGAGCCCCAGGGTGCTCGGTACCTGCTGTGCCGGGGGACGGATCCGATTCGGTGCCGGCCGCGACGAAGGGTTCCCGGTACCCGGGGACGGGTGGACGGGCAGGCTCCGGGGAGCCGCCCGGGGCCCGGGCGATGGAGTCCGGGCCGGAGCCGATGGGGGACGAGGTGCCCGGCCCGGCCGGGCCTTGTGCAGTGGGAGTCGAATTTCCCGGGTCGGCGGGAGACGGGGTAGCTGCGCCGGTGCGACCGGGGCCTCCTTGGCAGTGGCCCGAGCTGTCCGGCTCGACGGCACCCGGAGCGTCCGGCTCGACGGCACCCGGAGCGTTCGGGCCGAGTGGGACTGGAGTGTCCGGACCGATGGATCCCGGAGTGTCCGGGCCGAAGGGAATCGGGGCTCCCGAACCGGTGCGAACCGGGCCCCCTGGCCCGGTCGGCTCCGGACCGGCCGGCGCCGAGGCTGGACCGGTAGGAGCTGGGGCTCCTGGACCGGCCGGAGCGGAAATCCCCGGACCAGCGGGGGCTGGAGGCAGGACGGCGGAACCCGGACGGTATCCGGTCGCGGAGCCGGGTGCGGGCGCGGCTCCGGAAGGCCCGGAAACCGGGCCGTGATGACTATGTCCGGCTGCCCCGCTCGAGCCGCCCGGTGGCGAGGGAGAAAGCGGCGGGGCCGGATTCGCGGGGCCGGTGCCTGTAACGGCCGGGCCACCTACCGCAGCGCCGGGCGGTCGCGGTGCGGGGTCCGCGATACCTGGACCGCCTGCGAAAACAGTGCCGCGTTCGACCGAGGGCGGGGCGGCTGTCCGGCCCGCAGGATCCGCACCGGCAGGGTGGGCGGCAGGTGCCGGGCCTGTACCGGCCGATGTCGTATCGGCCGGCGCGGTGCCCTCCGGGGGTGGTGGGCCGGCCTCGGGCGCGTTCTCCGGCCGCGTGGGTTCTTCCTCCGGTGCGCCTGCCGCGTCTGTCGGTGTACCTGATCCGTCTGCCGGTGGCACGGCCTGGGATGGAACCTCGCGTGGTGGGCCGCCCTGTTGCGACTCCTGCACGGGTGGCTGCGGATATGGCGCCGAATCGGTGCCGATCAGCGGCTGCGGGTGTGTGCCCGGTCGGCCGGATTCCGGGTCGGGTGCCGTGTCCTCGCTGGGGGGTGCCACTCCGGGCGTTGCCGGGGCGGTATCGCCGTCTCCGGGCGATGCGCCGACGGCCGGCGCGGACTCGGTTCCCGGTGCCGCCGCACCAGCGTGAGTACCTGGAACGCCCGATACGCCGGCGGTGTCCGCGCCCTCGACCGCGGTGGGAAAGCGGGGGACAGCGTCGCCGCTCGCCGGAATCGTCGGGTTGTAGCCGAAGGTCATGGCGTCCTGGGCGGCGGCGGCCGCTGCCGCGACGGCGGTGTTGTAAGCCATCCGGCGCTGGGCTCCAGTGGCGGCCTCGACCGCCGGGTCCGGGTCCGGCCGGTACGGCGCCGGCGGCGGTGGGATGGCTGCCCGCACCGATTCTGCCGCTCCGGAATCCGCTGTCATGAGTTGCTGGAGAACCCGGCACACCGCGACGGAATCGTCACCGGCCTGGACGAGGGCGGCTGCGGCGCGGGCGGCGGTGGCCGCCGCGATACCGGACCACTCGCCGGACAGCCGGGTGATCTCGCGGGCGTGATCGTCGAATGCCGACTCCAGCACGCTTGCGGCGAGACCCCACGCGTCGGCGAGGCGACGCAGTTCGGCCGGAGCCAGCTTCTCGTGTGCGAGGTCCCAGATCTGCTGGTGGGTGTACGCGTCGAATATCTCGCGGTCCGGCACATAGGCCGGATCGGTGCCGGTGTTCGTTCTGCCGGTCTGCCCCTGGTGCGCCACGGTCGGCCCCCTTGGTCGTTCGGTCCGTGGCTACCCGGGAAAGAGCCTCGGATCGAATGGATTCACTTCTACTGTGCCCCTGCGTAATTCGCTATCATGCCGTATCCCGGCCGGTATCCGCCAGGGTCGCGGCGAGGGCGGCGTCGGCTTCCTGGAACAGTGCGGCGGCCGCCAGGTAAGCCGCCTTGTGCTGGAGCGCGGCCTGTTCGAAGGCGTCGAGCACGTCGAGATATTCCCGGCCCTTGGCGTCGAATCCGCGGGTGAGTGCCCGGCCGGACGGTAGATCCGGGAACCCGTGGACCGGGGTGAGTGCCGCGGCATTGTTCCTGGCCTCCCGCACCCGCTCCACGAGCCGGTCGCAGGAATCGGCCAGACCGCGGGCCACCTCTTCCGACATGTGGAACTCGCCGGCCTTGGCCGCCTCGTACAGTCCCAACCCCGTCTGTCTGCCCAATTCCGGTACGGACATCGTCTTCCCCCTTCGGACTCCCCGCCTCGCGACCGGAGCTTAGCAGCGAAAAAGGGCTCGTACCAGGGTCGATCTGGATGGGCCGTGACCGGCTCCTGCGTTCGTGCGTATGCGGTGGCGTTGCGCGGGCAAATTCTCCACCGGGATGCGGAGAATATTCTCCGTGAAAAGACGGACAATATTTCCCGCCGGATCGCGGAGAATTATTTCCGGAAATTTCCGGTGAACAAATACCCTTCGGTGTGCGGTTCGCGCGATGTTTGCGGAAATCGATCCACCCGTGCATATCGGGCGCGCAAGACGGTACGTGGCGGCGAATTATCCGTGGCCGCAGCCCGTGGGGATGCAGTGGGGGCAGGGTGCGATGGCGCGCCGGAAAAGCGGATTTGACCTGGAGAAACGCCCGGCTCAGGGATGCGGATGCGGCGTACCCCTTGGTGTGGCGCGGTATGGGATGTTAATTTATTTGTTATGTCTACCAGCCACACCAAGCCGAAGCCGGTCACTTATGTGACCGCCGCGCTCGGTCTGCGGCTGCCCCTCACCCGCGAGTTGTGTTGCTCCCGCCGCCGCGGTTGAGCGATTCCGATCCACTCGCCGCCTCGTTGCAGCACATGTAGGCAAATCCCGGCGTACGGGAATTAAATCGAGGAAATCATATGGCTGTCCGCACCGCCGAACGCATCGCGTCGCAGGCTCCTACCACTCGCACCCGTATCCCCCGTCCGGTCGTCCCCCCGGATCTGCGACTTTCCGATAATCCGGCCGCGGCGGTCCTGCGATCCGCCACCACGGGCCCGGTGTTCCGCGATAAGACCGCCCGCGCCACCGGGTTGAGTATCGCCACCGTCAATCGTCAGGTGTCCGCGCTGCTCACCGCGGGTTTGCTCCGCGAACGCGCCGACCTCACCGCCTCCGGCGCGGTCGGCCGCCCCCGGGTTCCGTTCGAGGTGGATATCGATACCGCCGGCACGCTCGGCGTGCATATCGGCGCCGCGTCCACCCGGATCGTCGTCGCCGATCTGCGTGGCCGGATTCTCGGCGGCCTGACCATCGCCACCCCGCAGACCGGGCAGGAGTTCGCGGTCAAAACCGTTGCGCACAGTGCGAAATCTTTTCTGCAGCGGTGGTATCGGCGGACCCCGCTGTGGGTCGGTGTGGCGATCGGTGGCCGGGTCGACCCGACCACCGGCGTTGTCGATCATCCGAAACTGGGCTGGCATGCCGCGCCGGTAGGGGCGGTGTTCAGCGAGGTGCTCGGGTTGCCGATTTCGGTGGCGCCGCACGTCGAGGCGATGGCGGCGGCGGAGTTGCTGCTGCCCGGTGTGAGTCAGGAATCGGCCGATACCCCCGATCAGGCAAGTGCGTTGCACGGCAGCAGCCTCTACTTCTATGTCCGGGAAACCGCCGGTATCTCGGTGACATTGGACGGCCGGGTGCACACGCCGAGCAGCGGACCGGGTTCGATCGCTCATCTGCCGACCGGGTCGGATGTGGAATGCCAGTGCGGCCGGCGCGGCTGCTTGGAGGCCACCGTGGGTGACCGCGCGCTGCATGCGCGCGCGGTGGGTCGCGGAATCATTCCCGCGCACAACGGGAAAGCCAGCTCGAATATCGGTGATCTCTACCGTGCCGCGGTGCGTGGTTCGGAACCGGCTCAGGAGTTGCTTGCGGAACGGGCGACCGTACTCGGCCGTACGGTGGCCTTGGTACGGGATATGCTCAACCCGGACCGCGTGGTGCTCGGCGGACAGGCGTTCACCACCTACCGTCCCGGACTGGCCCATGTGGCCCGTGCGTTCAACGAGGCCACGGTGCTGCCGCCCACGGATATCCGGGTCACCGGCTATGCGTCGAAGGTGCAGGAGTTCGCTGCGGTGGTCACCTCGTTGAGTGCGCTGTACGCGGATCCCCTGGCCGCCCTGCGCCGTCTCCAGGCCTGAGCTCCCGCGAAACCGAACTGCCCCACGTGCTGTGTGCACGCGGGGCAGTTCGTTGTGCGGGCGGGGTTACTTCTTCGCGGGGAAGAGACCTTCGAGCGCGGTGATGAAATACGGGAAGTGCCCGGCGAATTGATGGAGATCTCGGTCACGCTCGAAGCCGCCGAACCAGTACAGGCCCGGATCGTCGTCCGCGGACGGGTCCAGGTCACGGAATGTCCGCACCCAGTTGTCGGCCCGGCTCCAGACGACCATGTAGGGCAGGCCACGGGAGAATACGAGTTCCCGGTCGCCGGGCGGGATCTGCTCGGTGGTGACCTGTTCCAGGCCGAGCTGCAGTCCGCGGACCTGGCCGGTGAGCGACCGCCCGAACGCCGTCCGGATCGGCAGGAACTTCCGGGCCGCGAGCAGGGCACCGCCCGCGAGCGCGATCGCCACGCCCACCAGGGCGTGGCCGCCCAGCAGCGCGGCGAGAACGGTGACCCCGGCGCCGAGCACCACCAGCCCGCCACCGAGCCACAGCGGTAGGCGGCGTCGGGTGGGGTCGGCGAACGTGCCGCGTTCGACCGCGTCGGCGAGCATCGACCGGCGGAGTGGTTCGGCCGGGAGCCGGCCGGGAACGCCCAGTTCGGCGATCGTGACTTCGCCGGTGCCGGCGGGTAGCAGTGCGTCGTAGACGGCTCGTTCGTAGGGCCGCAGCAGATCGTCGGCGGGGTTGATCCGGACTATCTGCCACTGGGTCTCGCCGGTGCGCCCGATCCAGAGATAATTGCGCACCGCCAGATCGACGACAGTGGCGGCGATATCGGTCGGGTCGGCGTGACCGTCCAGTAGAACGCCGGCCTCGCCCGGCAGGATGCCCGCGGGGGAACCGAACTGGGTGCGGCCGTCGGTGCGGACGAGCGGTTGCGCCGGTTCGCCGGGTGCGGCCTGCCGGCGCGTCCACAGGATGTAGGCGGCGAGTGCGGCCACCGCGGCCAGCAGCAGCGCGAACGCGAGCAGCACCGGGCCGGTGACCGCGAACGGCGAGCTTCCCGGCCCGCTGATATCGGCGTTCGACGGTACGGTGCCGGGCGGGATCTGCAGGGTCAGATCCACCGATTCGCCCTTGCGGAGGTTCGTCTGGTCCAGGTACAGCACGCCGTCCGGTTCGATCCGCACCTGTGCGCACGGCCGGGTGTTACCGATCGGGCCCAGCAGGCATTCCACGATGCCCATTTCGAAACTGGGGCTGATCAGGGTTGCGTGGATTTCGGCGATATCGACATTGAGCACGCCGAACCAGCGGAACACCTGGCTGCCCTCGGCGTCGCTGACCGTGTTCTGCACCGAGTACCGGAAGGTCGACTCGCCGGGATCGGCGTTGATGGTGAACAGATCGTCGGCGATCTCCGCGGTCCCGGGGCCGGTGGTTTCGATATCGGTGACAGCGAACCGGCGTTCGGAGTCCTCGCTGATCTGCACCCGCAGCGGCAGCGACATGGTGAAACTTTCACCGGGCGGGACCGTCACCTTTTCGGTGACTTCGAGGACACCCTCGCGACTGAGGGTCATGTCCAGGTTGAGGATCACACCGGCGGGTTGCTGGGCCCGGGCGGCCGGTGCCCCCGGCGCGAACAGCGTGAATAATCCGATCAGTGCGAGTAGTAGCGCCGGTGCGCCCCCCCGAGATGTGAGCATGACTCGTTACCTTAATCAGCTTGCTATCCTGCGTCAGCGGCTGTTGGTGAACCGAGAGTATGAGGGGGCCCGGGGGAATGACTCGACCACCTGACGGACGCGGGCCGGTTCCCCCTGGTAGGCAGCCGATTCCGCCACGCGGCCGGCCGCCCTACGGGCCGCCGGGGCAGCCGCATCGGCCGCCGCCGCCCGGACCCGGGCCGGGATATCCCGCCGGGCCGGGATATCCGCAGCAGCGACCCGGGTATGCGCCGCGGCCGGGTCCGCCGCCGCAGCGCGGTCCCATACCCGGCTATCGCCCGATCGTCGCCCCGCCCATGCCTCCGCCTGTTCCGCAGCGGCCGCCACACGGGCGGCAGCCCCGGCGCCGGCGCGGTGGCGGGGTGCTCGGAGTGCTGGTCGTGATCACCGTTCTCGTGGTGGCGGGGCTGATCCGCGGGGCCCTGGGCACCGGCAGTTTGAACGTTCTCGGGCCGCAGCCCGAGCACAGTTACGACACCGGCGCGACCGGGCCCGCCGAAACCGGGACGAACCCGTTGCTCACCGATCCGAACGCCACACTCGTTCCGGCGAACTGCCCGTACGCGGAGTGGTCGACCGATGAGGACACCGCTCGGGCGTTCTTCGGTAGTGCCGAGAAATGCCTGGAAGGGGCCTGGCAGCCGGTGCTGGCGGCCGCGGGGTTGCCGTTCGAACCGCCGACCGTGCACGTTTCGGCGACAACCGACGGGATCTCCACCCCGTGCACCGGATCGACCAGTAATTTCGCCGCCTTCTACTGCCCGGCCAATCGCACCATCTATATGCCGATCAGCCAGCTGCAAACCGACTATTACGAGGACAACTGGGTCGTCTACCTGTCGGTGTTCGCGCACGAATACGGCCATCACATCCAGAACCTGTCCGGGATTCTGCTCGCCGCCAACAACGAGCGGATCGATGCGGGGGCCCAGAGTCCGGACGGGCTGGAACTGTCACGCCGAGTCGAACTGCAGGCCAACTGTTTCGACGGGATGTATCTGGTGTCCTCGGCCGGCGGCGGATCGCTGACAGCGGAACAGATGTCGGAGGCCCGCACCGATGCCGACAATCGAGGCGATCAGAGCGGCGATATGCGCGATCACGGCACCCCGGAGAACGGGGGGCGCTGGTTCGGGCTGGGTGTGGAACACAACCGGTCGGCCCAGTGCAACACCTTCACCGCTCCCGATGACGCGGTGAGCTGAATCAGTCCGGGGCGGTTCCGCGCGCGTGGTTCCGTAACTCGGTCAGCCACTGCGTCATCTCCGCCGGAGAGGCCTCGGGGCCGATCAGTTCGGTGAGGACGTGGCCCGCGCAGGCTGCGTCCAGTACCCGTGCGGCCATCGCCATCGGATCACCCCAGGGCAGAAACGGTTTCGCCACCAACAGCGAGGCGATACCGTGCGCGGCCGCCCACAGTTCGAGCACCAGTGGGGTCGGGTCACCGCGGTCGATGAGTCCGTCCGCCATGGCCTCCTCGACCGTGGCCGCGAAGTACCGGAACGCGCCGCTGGTCAGCACCAGATCCACCGCCCCGCTGGTATGGGTGGGGATGGTGGCCAGCCGATACTGTTCGGGATGGTCGAGCGCGAAGCGGATATAGGCCAGTCCGAGCCGCCGGAGCCGTAGCGCCGGCGGGTCGGCCGGGTCGACCGCGGCCTGCATCGCGGTGTTCAGTGCTTCGAACACTTCCGCGACCGCGGCGTCGATCAGTGCGTCCTTATCGGTGAAATGCCGGTAGATCGAGGGTGCGCTGACTCCGACCAGGCCCGCGACCGCGCGAATCGATACGGCGTCGACACTGCCCGTCCGTTCGAGCAGTTCCCGGGTGGCGGTGATGATCTCGGCCCGCAACCGGCCACCGGTCCCGCGCGGTGATCGCGGTCGCGCGCTCATACCCGCACCGGAGGTTCGCTATCGGCCGCGCGTGGACCGGTTTCCTCGCTCAGGCCGATCCGGGCGTGCAGCCGGGCCAGCGGTTTCGGCGCCCACCAGTTGAGCGGCCCGAGCAACCGCATCAGCGCCGGTACCAGCAGCGCGCGGATGATGGTGGCGTCGGCCAGCACCGTCAGGGTCAGCCCCAGGCCCATCAGCTGGATGAACGAGACCTTGGAGGTGGTCAGTGCCCCGATCACGATGGCCATCAGCACCGCCGCCGCGGTGAAGATCCGGCCGGTGCGGGCCACCCCGATGGCGACGGACTGGGTGTTGTCCTCGGCGGCGAATTCGTTGCCGGTCCGGCCGGCCCGCCTGCGCAGCCATTCCTCGCGGACCCGCGACAGCAGGAACACCTCGTAGTCCATGGACAGGCCGAAGGCCAGGCAGAACATCAGGATCGGCATGGTCGGCACCAGATATCCGACGGCGGTGAAGCCGAGCAGGCCCTCCAGATGTCCCTCCTGGAAGATCCACACCATGGCGCCGAACGCAGCGGTGAGCGAGAGGGTGTTCAGCAGCAGGGCTTTCAGCGGCAGGATCAGGCTGCCGGTGAACAGGAACAGCACCACGAATGTGGTCAGCACGATCAGCAGGCCGGCCAGTGGAAGGCGATCGGCCAGTGCGTCGAGCGAGTCCTCGTTCACTGCCGCCGCGCCGGAGAACAGTGGTGGGGCCGGCGCCGGCACCGACCGCAGAGTCGCCAACTGGTCGCCGCCGGCGGGCGAGAACGGGTCGAGCGAGGTGTTGACGGTCAGGTAGGTGCCGGTGTCGTTCGCCATGCCGGGAGGTGTGGCCGCGAGCCGGCTGCCCGAGACATACACGCCCGCGCTGGACAGCACACCGGTCACATCGTCTACCTCGGACAGCTGGGCCGCGTATGCCGCGACGCCCTGCTCGTCGTGGTAACCGTCGAGCACGATGGTGGTGTTGCCGCCGGGATCGGCCCGCGGGAATTCGGCGCGGACCTCATCGCCCACCTGACGGCTGTCGGCCGATGTCGGTAGCACCCGCTCGTCGGGGTAACCGAATTTCACGGACAGGAACGGCGAACCCAGCGCCAGCAGCAGCGCCACGATGGCGACGGATACCGGGACCGCGAAACGCATCACCCGCAACACCAGCCGGTACCAGCCCGTCTGTTCCGGGATCATGGCGCCGAGCGGGGCGGGTTTCCGGCCGAACAACCGCAACAGCGGCGCGCGCAGGTCCAGGGCATTGACCCGATGGCCCAGCAGTACCAGCGCGGCGGGCAGTACGACCACCGAGGCCGCCGCGGCGGCAACCACGACCGCCACCCCCGAGTAGGCGAAGGAACGCAGGAAGTACAGGTCGAAAACCAGCATTGCCGACAGCGACAGCGCCACGGTCAGCGCGGAGAACAGAACGGTGCGGCCCGCGGTCTGCAGGGCGCGCACGGTGGCCGCGCGGGGGTCCAGGCCGCCCGCGAGCTCCTCCCGGAACCGGCTTACGATGAACAGGCTGTAGTCGATGGCCAGCGCCAGCCCGAGCGCGGTCGTGAGGTTCATCGCGTAGATCGACACATCGGTGAACAGGGTGAAGAGCCGCAGAATCGCCAGCGTCGCGGCGATCGCGAACAACCCGACCAGCAGCGGCAGCGAGGCGGCGACGAGACTGCCGAACACCAGCACCAGCACGATCAGCGTCAACGGGATCGCCGCGGTCTCGGCGATTGCCAGATCGTGGGTGATCTGCCCGTTGACCTCGTGGAACGTCGCGGCCGCGCCGCCTGCGCGCACGGTGATCCCGTCGGCCGTCCCGGTCACTCGGGGGCCGAGTTCCGCCGCGACCTCCTGCATCTGGGTTTCGTCGCCGTCCAGATGTACCGCGATCAGACCGGATTTGCCGTCGGTGCTCCGCAGTGCGGAGGCGACCGCGGGCGACGGCGCGGTCCAGTACGACTGGACGCCGCGTGCGTGCTCGTGCGCCCGGATCGTGTCGACGATCCGCAGGGCGCGGGCCTGGACGGCGGCGGCGTCGACGCCCTCCGGTGATTCGACCAGCAGGATGTAGTTGGGCGCGGCACCCTCGAAGTTGTTCGCGAGTAGCTCGGTGGCCCGGGTGGATTCGGCGTCGGAGGAGACGAACCCACCCGATTTCAGCCCGGATGCGGCGGTGGCACCGAAGGCGCCGCACAGCAGTGCGAGGGCCAGTGCGCCGACGAGTATCGCCCGCGGAAATCTCGTAACGAACTGCGCGATTCGGATCAGCATTGCGGTGCCCCCGGGTCGGTAGGTTAGTGGCGTTAGCGTAACGCCGTTAACTCAGCGAGGGAAGAGGTCCGGACGCACTCGTCCGCGAAGGTTGCGGAGGTGGATAAACTCCAGCCGTGGCTCTGTACCGGAAGTACCGACCGGCAACGTTCGCTGAGGTGGTGGGCCAGGAGCATGTCACCGACCCGCTGTGTACGGCGCTCGATACCGGGCGGATCAGTCATGCCTATCTGTTCTCCGGTCCGCGTGGGTGCGGGAAGACCTCGTCGGCCCGGATTCTGGCCCGATCGCTGAACTGTGTGGAGGGGCCCACCTCGACTCCGTGCGGGACGTGTGCGTCCTGCGTGTCGCTCGGCCCGGGGGGCGGCGGGAATCTCGATGTGATCGAGCTGGACGCCGCCAGTCACGGCGGTGTGGACGATACCCGTGAGCTGCGAGACCGTGCCTTCTACGCGCCCGCCGAATCCCGCTACCGGGTGTTCATCGTGGACGAGGCGCATATGGTCACCACGGCCGGGTTCAACGCGCTGCTGAAGATCGTGGAGGAGCCGCCGGCGCATCTGATCTTCGTCTTCGCCACCACCGAGCCCGAGAAGGTGCTGCCCACCATCCGCTCGCGTACCCATCACTACCCGTTCCGGCTGCTGCCGCCGGCCACGATGCGGGGTCTGCTCGGCGATATTTGCGAGCAGGAGCACGTGCCGGTGGAGGAGGCGGTGTATCCGCTGGTGATCCGGGCGGGCGGCGGGTCCCCGCGGGACAGCCTGAGCGTTCTCGACCAGCTGCTCGCGGGCGCCGGAAGCGACGGCGTCACCTATACGCGCGCCGTGGCGCTTCTGGGGGTGACCGACGTGGCATTGATCGACGAAGCGGTCGACGCGCTGGCGGGCAACGACGGTGCCGCCATGTTCGGCACCGTCGATCGGGTGATGGAGGCCGGTCACGACCCGCGCCGTTTCGCGGTGGACCTGCTGGAGCGCCTGCGCGATCTGATCCTGATGCAGGCAGTGCCCGATGCCACCGAGCGCGGCCTGGTCGCAGCCCCGGGCGATCTGCTGGACCGGATGCGTGATCAGGCGTCCCGCCTCGGGCCGGGGACGCTCACCCGGTGCGCCGAACTGCTGCATGCCGGACTGGGTGAGATGCGTGGCGCCACCGCACCCCGGCTGCTGCTCGAGGTCGTCTGTTCGCGGATGCTGCTGCCCGCGGCCGATGTCTCGGATGCGGCGACCCTGCAGCGGCTCGAACAATTGGAGCGGCGGGTGGCCTCCGGTGCGGTCGCGGCACCTGCCGAGGGGAGTGCGGATTCGGGGCTGCCGCCGGGCAGGGAGGTCCCGGCACCGTCCCGTCCCGCCGCCGATCCGTCCCGCCGCCGGGGCGCTGAAGCGCTGGCGGCGCTGCGCGGAGCCAAGGCATCGCCCGAGGGGCCGACGGGCGATGCGGCGCCGGACGGCAAGCCCGCGGTATCCGGGGCGCGGCGATCTGCCGCGGATCAAGGGCAGCGCGTAGAAACGTCCGCTGCTGCAACCGTTCCGGCAGAGGCGCCGGGTGCGCGGACGCACGATGAACCCGGAACCGGGAACGATGATCGGCCCGCCGCCGATGCCCCGCCGGCAGGGCCACCACGGTCCGCGGATCCGACGCGACCGGGTACCCCGGATGCGGTGCGACCTGTTGCTGCGAACGCCGTGCACTCTGATGTCGCGAACCCGACGCCGGGTACCGCGGATACCGTGCCGCCCGCCGGTTCGGGTGTTGCGGATTCTGGTTCCGCGGATGCGGTGCGACCGGGTGCCGCGGATACCGTGCGGCCGGCCGGTTCGGATGCCGCGCGCTCTGGCGCTGCGGATACCGCCCGACCGGATGCCGCGGATGTAGTGCGCCCTGCTGGTCCGGGCACTGCGGATTCCGGGGCGGCGCGGGCGGTGCGACCAGATGCTGTGGATACCGTGCGCCCTGCCGGCTCGGATGTGCCCTCTGATTCTGCGGGAGGCGCGCGGTCGGGGGCCGCAGATGCGGTGCCGCCTGCTGGTTCGGGCACTGCGGGTCCTGGTGCCGCGGATTCGGTGCGACCCGGTGTTTCGGATGCTGCGCGCGGTGTTTCGGATGCGCGCTCCGGTGTCCCGGGTGGCGGCGCGTCTACGCGTCCGGCAGCCGACGAGGGAGACGGGGGCCGTGGGCCGGCCGGGGGCGTATCCGCCGCCGGCGGTGAGGCTGCGGCCGCGGCGGAACCCGGGTCGCCGGCCGCCGAAACAGCCGGCCCGGAGTCCGGCCCGGATCTGCTGTCCGCGGTGGAAGCCGCCTGGCCCGAGATCAAGGTCAAGGTCCGGGAATTCGGGACCACAATCGGCGCGATGCTCACCTCCGGTGCCTCGGTCGCCGGTGTCGAGCAGGGCGAGATCGTCCTGGCTCATCATGCCGCGCTGGTACAGCGGTTGTCGCAACCGCAGCCGCTGGCGGCGGTGCGTTCGGCGGTGGCCGCGGTGCTCGGGCATGAACATCCCGTGCGCTGGGTGGTCGCCGGACAGCAGGTTTCGCGTGGCCCCGGCGGCCGGGAGCGGGGTGGCCGGCGCTCCGGCGACGCCGATTCGGGTGATTCCGAGGGGGGTCGCCGAGGCGGCCCGAAGCGGACCTGGACCGGGCGGCCGGGGAGCGAGGCTGCCGGCTCCGGTGATAGCGGGGCCGGGCCGGAGGAGAGCACTTCCACAGTGCGCGGCGCAGGCGGCGCCGGCCCGGAATCCGCCGGGCAGTCCGAGGCGAGCGGCCGTGATTCCGAACCGGGTCGTGCGACCGGTGCGCCGCGGCGCACAGCGGCAGCTCCGCCCCGGTTCTCGCGGCCGAGTCAGGCGCGCGGCACGAACGCGGCGGCTGCCGGAAACCCCTATGACGACATACCGCCCCCTGACTATCCGGACCTTCCGGACGATCCGGGCCCGGAGGACTACGGTTACGGATCGGGTGCGGTGCCGCCGGCCACTCCGGAGGAGGAGCAGGAGATGCTCGCCGACGCGGCGCGTCCGGCCGCTCCGGGGGAGCGGCGCGACCCGGACGAGGTCGCTCTGGAATTGCTGGCCAGTGAGCTGGGCGCCACCCCCTTGAACGGTTGACAAGCACCGTCTCGACCGCGTTAAGTTAACCGGAGTTCGCATCCGGCGGTACTATGGGCGGGTGGCTGCGGACTTCCGCGAGACGAGGTTCTATGGTGGGCCGTGACGAGCGGGGCCGCCGGATACCCGTCCGCTGGTTCGTGCCGTGGTTTGTACAGCGTATGCCCGCGCGGGTTTTCCGGCCCGTCAGCGCTGCCAACTGAATACGGACGGTCGGTCGAACGGCCGGTCGGCGAGGTAACTCGCGTCTGCTCCGCCCGGTGCGGCGCGGGCGTATTCCTAGGAAGGGACACTCCGATATGACCACAGAGGCCTACATTTACGAGGCCATCCGCACCCCGCGCGGCCGCAACAAGAAGGGGTCGCTGCATTCGGTCAAGCCGATCGATCTCACCACTGGCCTGGTGCAGGAGCTGCGCAACCGCTTCCCGAACCTCGACGAGGACCGGATCTCGGACCTCATCCTCGGTGTCGTCTCCCCGGTCGGTGACCAGGGCTCCGATATCGCCCGCACCACCGTGCTCACCGCCGGCCTGCCCGAAACCGTCGGTGGTTTCCAGCTCAACCGCTTCTGCGCCTCCGGCCTGGAAGCCGTGAACCTGGGTGCCCAGAAGGTCCGTTCCGGCTTCGACGACCTGGTCATCGCCGGCGGCGTCGAATCCATGTCGCGCGTGCCGATGGGCTCCGACGGCGGCGCCTGGATGCTCGACCCGGCCACCAACTACGACACCTACGTCGTACCGCAGGGTGTGAGCGCCGACCTGATCGCCAGCATCGAGGGCTTCTCCCGGGAAGACGTCGACGCCTACGCTGTGCGTTCGCAGGATCTGGCCGCCAAGGCGACCACCGGCGGCTACTTCGCCAAGTCCATCGTCCCGGTCAAGGACATCAACGGCCTGACCGTGCTCGATCGTGACGAGCACATGCGCCCCGGCACCACCCTGGAAGACCTCGCCAAGCTGAACCCGTCCTTCGCGGGTGTCGGTGAAATGGGCGGCTTCGACGCGGTGGCGCTGCAGAAGTACCACTTCGTCGAGAAGATCAACCACGTCCACCACGGCGGTAACAGCTCCGGCATCGTCGACGGTGCCGCGCTGGTGCTCATCGGCAGTGAAGAAGCCGGTAAGGCCTCGGGCCTGACCCCGCGCGCCCGCGTCGTCGCGACCGCCACCAGCGGCGCCGACAGCACCATCATGCTCACCGGGCCCACCCCGGCGGCCAAGAAGGTGCTGGCCAAGGCCGGTCTGACCATGGATGATATCGATCTGTTCGAGATCAACGAAGCCTTCGCCTCGGTGGTGCTGAAGTTCCAGAAGGATCTGCAGATCCCGGACGAGAAGCTGAACGTCAACGGCGGCGCCATCGCCATGGGCCATCCGCTGGGCGCCACCGGCGCCATGATCACCGGCACCATGGTCGACGAACTGGAGCGCCGCGGCGCCCGTCGCGCCCTGATCACGCTGTGCATCGGCGGCGGTATGGGTGTGGCCACCATCATCGAGCGCGTCTGATTCCCAACCGATTCACATCGCGATGTTCGCGTCAGGCCCGGAGAAGGCAGCCTGCGTAACCACGCAGGGCTCGTGAACATCGCCCAACAACTCAGGAGACAGTAAAACCGTGAGCGAAGCCAACATGATCGGTTGGGATAAGGATTCGGACGGCATCGTCGTACTGACGATGGACGACCCGAACCAGGGCGCCAACACGATGAACGAGCTCTACAAGACGTCGATGAAGGCGACCGTCGACCGGCTCGAAGCCGAGAAGGACGACATCACCGGCGTCGTGCTGACCTCCGCGAAGAAGACCTTCTTCGCCGGCGGCGACCTTAAGAACATGATGAACGTCGGGCCGGACAACGGTCCGGAACTGATGGAGGAACTGACCGAGATCAAGTCGGCGCTGCGCCGGTTGGAGACCCTCGGCAAGCCCGTTGTGGCCGCCATCAACGGCGCCGCGCTCGGCGGCGGCCTGGAGATCGCGCTGGCGACCCACCACCGCATCGCGGCCGACGTCCCCGGCTCCGCGATCGGCCTGCCCGAGGCGACCCTCGGCCTGCTGCCCGCCGGCGGCGGCATCATCCGCACCGTGCGCATGCTCGGCCTGCAGACCGCCCTCATGGGTGTGCTGCTGCAGGGCCAGCGCAACAAGCCGGCCAAGGCCAAGGAGATCGGCCTGGTCGACGAGCTGGTCGGGTCGGTCGAGGAACTGGTGCCCGCCGCCAAGGCGTGGATCAAGGCCAACCCCGAAGCCTTCGTGCAGCCGTGGGACAAGAAGGGCTTCAAGATCCCCGGTGGTACTCCGGCCAGCCCGGCGTTCGCGGCGAACCTGCCCGCGTTCCCGGCGAACCTGCGCAAGCAGATCAAGGGCGCCAATATGCCCGCACCGCGGGCCATCATGGCCGCGGCGGTCGAGGGCTCGCAGGTCGGTATCGACGATGCGTCGCTGATCGAGTCCCGTTACTTCGTGCACCTGCTCACCGGGCCGGTCGCGAAGAACATGATCCAGGCGTTCTTCTTCGACCTGCAGACCATCAACAACGGTGGTTCGCGCCCGAAGGATGTGCCCAAGAAGGAGATCAAGAAGGTCGGCGTGCTCGGCGCGGGCATGATGGGCGCCGGTATCGCCTACGTCTCCGCCAAGGCCGGCTACGAGGTCGTGCTCAAGGACGTCACCATCGAGGCGGCCGAGCGGGGTAAGAACTACTCGGAGAAGATCGAGGCCAAGGCGCTCTCCCGCGGTAAGACCACCGAGGAGAAGTCCAAGGCGCTGCTCGACCGGATCAAGCCGTCCGCCGATGTGGCCGATTTCGCCGGCGTCGACTTCGTGATCGAAGCGGTCTTCGAGAGCACCGAGCTCAAGCACAAGGTGTTCCAGGAGATCGAGGACATCGTCACCCCCGACGCGCTGCTCGGCTCCAACACCTCGACCCTGCCGATCACCGGGCTGGCCGAAGGTGTGAAGCGCCAGGAAGACTTCATCGGCATCCACTTCTTCTCGCCCGTCGACAAGATGCCGCTGGTGGAGATCATCAAGGGGGAGCGGACCTCCGACGAGGCCCTGGCCCGGGTGTTCGACTACACCCTGGCGATCAAGAAGACCCCGATCGTCGTCAACGACAGCCGCGGCTTCTTCACCTCCCGCGTGATCGGCACCTTCGTCAACGAGGCGATCGCCATGCTGGGTGAGGGCATCGAGCCCGCCACCATCGAGCAGGCCGGTTCGCAGGCGGGCTACCCGGCCCCGCCGCTGCAGCTGACCGATGAGCTCAACATGAAGCTCATGCAGAAGATTGCCAAGGAAACCGAAGAAGCGCTCAAGGCGGGCGATGCCGCCATGGGCACCGAACGGCACCCGGCCATCGACGTGGTGAACTACATGGTCGAGCAGGGTCGTCCGGGCCGCCTGGAGAAGGCGGGCTTCTACGAGTACGACGAGAACGGCAAGCGGCTCCACATCTGGCCGCAGCTGCGCGAGCACTTCAAGACCACCTACGGGTTCAACGTGCCGCTGCAGGACCTGATCGACCGCATGCTGTTCGCCGAGGCCATCGAAACCCAGAAGTGTTTCGACGAGGGCGTGCTCGAGTCCACCGCGGACGCCAATATCGGCTCGATCTTCGGTATCGGATTCCCGGCCTGGACCGGTGGTGTGCACCAGTTCATCGTCGGCTACCCCGGCGGCACCGCCGGCTTCGTGGCCCGGGCCGACGAACTGGCCGAGAAGTACGGCAAGCGCTTCGAGGTCCCGGCCTCGCTGCGCAAGTAGGTTCCGTCCCGGACACCACAGTCCGGCCGATAACCGATACAGCCCGCCCCACCGTCGCGTGGGGCGGGCTGTGTTTTTTGGGGCCTACCTCCGTGTTTTTGGGGCCTACCTCCGTCCCGAACGCGCCCAGCGGCGGTGCCGAGTCTTACGAGGCCCTTGAAGGTTTTGGCCCGGCCATGCCGTCAGTCCTCGAAGCGCATGCGGCGAAGCCGCGAGTCTCGAGGGCTGACGGCATGGCCCAAGGGGGCCAAAACCCCGCGCGCGCCCGCGCGCCAAAAGCACAGACACGCGAGGGGAGGTTAATCGCGCCCATAGTGGGATACACCGCGCTACGTTGGAAGTGGAGACCGGAACGGCGCCGCGGCGGCGACTCCACCGCAGCCGATTCGTTACGAGTGCGAGGTGGTGAGATGAATCCACGAACGCGTTCGGGCCCGGCGGGCCGCGAATCGGAAGACTCCTACGCCGACGAGTCGCCCGGGACCGGCCCGGAACCCACTATGGCTGTGCCGGGGCCCGGCCCGGAGTCTGTCGGCGGTGAGCTGGAGCGCATCGTCGAAGATCTGGCCACCATGGGGCTCACCGAGGCGCAGGAGATCGGGCGCGGTGGCTTCGGTGTGGTGTACCGCTGTGTGCAGCGGGCGCTGGACCGGGTGGTCGCGGTGAAGGTGCTCTCGTCGGATCTGGACTCGGAGAGCCGGGAACGGTTCCTGCGCGAGGAGCACGCCATGGGTCGCCTGTCCGGGCACCCCAATATCGTCGATATTCTGCAGGTGGACGTGACCGCGGGCGGGCTGCCGTTCATTGTGATGCCGTTCGCGACCCATGGTTCGCTGGAACGTCTCGTCCACGATCTCGGTCCGCTGAGCTGGGCGGATACCCTCCGTGCCGGAGTGAAACTGGCCGGCGCCATCGAGAGCGCGCATCGCACCCGGATTCTGCACCGCGATGTGAAACCGGCCAATGTACTGCTCAGTTCGTACGGCGAACCGCAGCTCACCGATTTCGGGATCGCCCGGATGCCGGGCGGTTTCCGGACCTCGGACAGTCAGATCACCGGTTCGCCCGCCTTCACCGCCCCCGAGGTGCTGAAGGGCGACGAACCCACCGTGCGTTCCGATGTGTACGGGTTGGGTGCGACCCTGTTCGCACTGCTCACCGGCCATGCGGCCTTCGAGCGGCAGGCGGGGGAGCGGGTGGTGGCGCAGTTCCTGCGGATCACCACCCAGCCCGTTCCCGATCTTCGCGAACAGGAAATTCCCGCCGATGTCGCGGACGTGATCGAACAGGCCATGGCGCAGGATCCGGCGGACCGGCCGGTCTCCGCATACGAGTTCGGTGAGATGCTGCGGGCGGTGCAGGCCGCACACGGTCAGGTTCCGGATGAGATGGCGCTGCTGGACCCCGAGGCCACCGCGGTGGAGGCGGGTCCGCCGGTACAGGACGGAACCGCGGCCGCGGGTACCGCGCGGCGCAGCTGGCCGCTGCTGCCCCCGACGGCATCCCGCTGGAAGATCGGGACCGGTACCGGGGCTACGGCGCTTTCCGGCGGAACCGGATCGCAGGCCGGCAGCTCGGGCCGGCGGGAGCGGGTGACCGGTGGGCGCCCGCGGTCCCCGGCCACCTTGCCGCCCAGTCCGGCCACGAAGTTCCGTCCGCCGAGTTCGCCGCGTGAGCCGGTGCGCCGGCCACGGCTGCTGGACATCCTGCACACGGGTATGGACCGCCGGCTCACGGTGATCCACGCCCCCGCCGGTTTCGGCAAAAGTGTGCTGGCCGCGCAGTGGCGTGACGAACTGGAAGTGCTGGGGCTGCCGGTTGCCTGGATCGGGGTCGACAGCCGTGACGACCACGAAGTGTGGTTCCTGGCGCATCTGATCGAGGCGATCCATCGAGTACGACCCGATATCGGTGCCGGGCTGGGACAGATGCTCGAGGAGCGCCCCGCGGATACGGTCTGTTTCGCGGTGTCCAGTCTGATCGACGAACTGCACACCAGCGGGGAACCCGTGGTGGTGATCATCGACGATTGGCATCGGCTCACCGACCCGGGTGCGCAGCGGATGCTGTCCAGCCTGCTGGACAGCGGCTGTCATCACCTTCGTTTCGTCGTGACCAGCCGCGACCCCTCTGAGCTGCCGATCGGGCGGATGCGGATGAACGACGAGCTGGTCCAGGTCGATTCCGAGCAGCTGTGCCTGACACGGGCCGAGACCGGCGAGATCCTGGTCCGCCGCAACGGTTTCGAGCTCGACGACGAGCAAGTGGACCGCCTGTACTCGGCCACCGACGGCTGGCCCGCCGCGATCCAGTTGATCAGCCTCGCGCTGCGCGACGATCCCGACCCCGCGCGTCTGCTGGAACGCCTGTCCGAGGGCGGGCACGGTATCCGCGAGTATCTGGCCGAGAACGTCTTGGACACCCTCGAGCCGACAATGCTGGATTTCCTGTCGGTGATCGCGGTGGCCGAGCTGGTGAACGGGTCGCTGGCCATCGCGCTCACCGGCAACTCCGAGGCGCCGCGCCTGCTGGAACAGGCGGAGCGGCGCGAGCTGTTCCTGCGGCGCACCGATGACGAGCCCGAATGGTTCCGGATGCAGCCGCTGTTCGCCGAGTATCTGCGGGCGCGCCTGGACCGGACCGATCCCGGCCGGGTGAAGACCCTGCACCGGCGGGCCGCGCGCTGGTACGCCGAACACCAGCTGCTGCGCCGGGCGGTCGATCATTCGCTGGCCGGGACGGACTTCAAGACCGCGCTGGACCTGCTGGAGAACGGTGGGATGGACCTGATCGACGGTTCGCGGGTCGCGACACTGCTCGGGTCGGTATCCAAACTTCCCGTCCAGCAGGTGGCTTCGCGGTCGAAACTACTGATGGCGGTCGCGCGGGCGAATGTCAATTTGCAGCAGTCCACGGCGGCGCGCTCCGCGTTGAACCGGTTGTCGAACGTACTGGCGCGGAGTCCGGAGGGCGATGGCGAGGTGCGCAAGCAGCGCTGCCAGGCCGCTGTGCTCGCCGCGGCCGACGAGATCTCACACGACCGCTCGGCGGGTGTGCTCGATCAGGTGGCCGAATCGCTGGATCATGCGGACGAGCTCCCCGCCTGGACGGTCGCGACGGCGGCCAATATCCATGCCTACGTCAAAATTTGCGAATTCGATTATCGAGCGGCGAGCGAAAAGCTGGAGTGGGCGCGGCCTTATCAAGAGCGGTCCCGGGAGCCGCTCGGTGAGATCTTCGCCTGGTGCGGCCGGGGCCTCATCGCCTACGAGCGACTCGATATCCCGGTCGCGTTGAGTTCGTATAAACAGGCGTACAAATCGGCTCAGCTGCGGGCCGGCCCGCGATCGCACGGGGTCCGGGCCGCGGCCGGGCTGATGGGCGAACTCGAATACCGGCGCGGTGATCTGGCCGCCGCCGAGGAATTGTTCGACGAGAGCTACCAGCTGGTGGCCCGGGTCGGCCCGATCGAATCACTGATCGCGACCATCGTGACCGGTGCCCGGGTGAAGGCGTTGCGCGGTGACCTGCCGGCGGCCGCGGTGCGGCTCGCCGAGGGCGCGCGGATCGCCGCCGACCACCAACTGACCCGGCTGGCCGCGCAGATCCGGGCCGAGCAGTACCGGCTGGGCATCGTGGCGCCCGACCGTGGCCCGGAAAGCACCGCCGGCGGTGCCGGGAACGCCATCGATACCCGCCACCCACCCGAGGCGGATCGGACGCCGACCGCCCTGGACGCGGAAGCCGGCGAAATCGCCACCATCCGGGCGCTGCTGGCCGGCGGGGTCCGGCACGAACACGAACGCGCGGCCCGCCATGCCCGAGCATTGCACAGTCGCACCCGGGACCAGGGGCGGCCCCGCGCCGAACTGGATCTGGCGCTGCTGCTCGCCGAATGCCTGGCCGCCGCGGGCTGGGTCGGCGAATCGGCCGCGCTGCTGGCGCCGGTCGTCTCCACCTGCGCCGATATCGGCTGGACCCGGCCGCTGCTCGATGCGGGCCCGGCGGTCCTCGAGATCATGCGGGTACTGCGCGACGATCTGCCGGTGACCGCCCCGGACGGAACGGACGCGGTTCGCACCTTGGGTGAGAACCGCGTCCCGATCCGTTTCCTGGATGAACTGCTGAGCTGATCGGCAGTCCGGTTACGGCTGCCACCAGGGCCGCAGCGGTGTTTCGGGGAGTCCGGAGCTGCCCAGTTTCACGCCGAGCACCTGATGCAGCTGCACCACATTGCGTTCGAAGCCCAACCGGCTACCCGCCATGTACAGGCCCCACACTTTCGCGGTGCCCTCGCCCGCCTCGGCCACACACGCATCCCAGTTGGCCACCAGGTTCTTGCACCATTCGGCGAGCGTCAGCGCATAGTGTTCGCGCAGATTCTCCTCGTGCAGCACCTCGAGCCCGACGTTCTGGATATCGCTGATGATGCGGCCCGAGCCGATGAGTTCACCGTCCGGGAAGACGTAGCGGTCGATGAAATCGCCGGCCTTGGTGGTGCGGGTGTTGTCGTGCCGGGTGATGCAGTGGTTGAGGAACAACCCGCCGTCGCGCAGCTTGCTCTGGATGAACCGGAAATAGGAGGGGTAGTTGTGGACCCCGATATGTTCGGTCAATCCGATCGAGGAAACGGCATCGAATTCGCCTTCGGTGACATCCCGGTAATCCGAATGCCGCACTTCGGCGAGATCGCCCAGCCCGTCCTCCGCGATTTTCTTCTGCGCCCATGCGGCCTGTTCGGCCGACAGGGTGGCGCCGATAACCTTGACGCCGCGCTGAGCGGCATACCGGACCATCCCGCCCCAGCCGCAGCCGATATCGAGCAGCCGGTCACCTTCCTTCAACCGCAGCTTCTCGAAGATCAGCCGGTACTTGTTCTCCTGTGCCTGTTCCAGTGTCCAGTCCCGCTCGCCGTAACACGCGCAGGTGTAGGTCATCGACGGACCCAGCACATACTCGTAGAAGGTGTTCGAGACGTCGTAATGGTGGTGGATGGCCTCGGCATCGCGGGTCTTGGAGTGCCGCAGGCCCTCCAGGGCGATCCGTCGCCAGCGCGGCAGGGTTTCCTGCGGCGGTGGCGGCACGGGGCGCAGCCGTTCCCAGCCGAGCGACCGGGCGATGGCCACCAGCGAAAGGGCCGACGGACGTTTGAACTTCAGGTCCGTCATCGCCGCGAGAATCTCGTAGGGGTCACCGGGATGCACGCCGGCGGCATCCATATCCCCGGAGATGTAGGCACGGGCCAGGCCGAGATCGCCCGGCGCGTTGGCGAGATAGTTGATTCCGCGTGGGGTGCGGATCTCGAGTGCGAATTCGGAATCCACCGGGCCGGTGGTGCTGCCGTCGTAGGCGGTCAGCTTGATGGGAACATCGCCGTCGACCAAGGTTTCCACCACTTCGGCGATGCTGAGCCGGGTGCCCAGGTCCGCGAAAGCATCGGATCTGTCCTTGAATGTCGTCATTTGCGTTGCACCGCCTTCGAATACAGATCCAGCAGGCGCTGGCCGGGATCGTAGCGTTCTTTCAATTTTTTGTAACTTTCACCGCCGTAAAGGGCGTTGAATTCCTCGGGTCCGTAGAAGGAATCCGAGTACAGGGATTTGTGTCCGTCGAATTCTGTGACGGTTTTCTCGATGGCACGATTTGCCGCGCCGTCTATCTGGCCGGGCGATTTCGGCACCGCCGACCAGAAGCCTATGTTCACGTACGTGTGACCGGTCCGCAGCGGGTACAGCGGCCACGCCTGGGTGCCGGGCGCGGCGCCGGTATCGCGCAGTCGCAGCGGGCACAGCCAGAGGGGTTCGATGGGAATTTCGCGCAGGAACCACTCGACGAAGTCGGCGGTGCGTTCCACCGGCACCTCGATATCCTGCACCACGCGCTCCTGCGGCGGATCACCTTTACGGGCCTGCAGTTTGTCGCCGATATTGTAGCGGTGGTCGAGGGCGATCAATTTCCAGTAGAAACTGCTGCGGCGGTAGCGCTTCGGCCAGAACCGGCGGATTTTCGGATTCTGGGTACCGAAGGCGCGTGAGCACCAGAACCAGTCGGTATCCCAGCGCCACAGATAGTCGTGGATGGTGAGCCGGTCCCGTTTGGGTTCGGCTCCGTCGTGCTGGATGGACCGGTAGTAGATATCCATTCCGGTGTAATCGCTCACCGGACCGGGTTCGCCGGTTTGCCGCCCCAGCGTGAGGTAGCTCTCCCCGGCGCTGAACACGACACCGTCGAGGTAGTCCACCGTTTCCCCGTCGTGACTGCGTTCCACCACGATCCGGTCCAGCGTGGCTTCGAGTTCACGCAGGTCGTGGAACCGCAAGTGCCGCAGCGCCACATAGGGCTGCACGGTTTCCAGTTCGATCTTCAGCCGGGTGGTGTAGCCCAGTGTGCCGTAGGAGTTCGGGAATCCGCGGAAAAGGTCGGCATCCGGACCGTCCGGGGTGATGGTGACGATTTCCCCCGCACCGGTGAGCACTTCCATCTCCAGCACCGATTCGTGCGGAAGCCCGTTGCGGAAGGAGGTCGATTCGATCCCGAGCCCGGTCACCGCACCACCCAGGGTGATGGTCTTGAGCTGCGGTACGACCAGCGGCGCCAGCCCGTAGGGGAGGGTCGCGGCCACCAGGTCTTCATAGGTGGTCATCCCGGCGACCTCGGCGGTCTTCGCCTCCGGATCGACCTCGATCACCCGATTCAGCCCGGATACGTCCAAGCCGGGAGCGGTGTTCTTCGCCCGGGCGCGAAACAGATTCGAGGTTTTTTTCGCCAATCGGACATCGGCGTCCGCCGGGATGGCGCGGTAGCTCGCGAGCAGGCGATCGACGCCTGTCCGATATGCGGCGAAACCGGATTCATTTGCGGCCGGACCGTGGCCGGCCTTCCCCAACAGACTCATTGCCACGTCTAGACGCTAGTCCTACATGGTCTCGGTCGGCCAGCGCGGGGGGACCATCAGTAACGAAATGTCACATATCTGTTGCACCACGTTCGACAATACGTTCACCGTATTTGCCCGTAATGTCGGCATTTCGCCGGCGTGCGCCTCCACCCATTTCTGTACATGTGGTGGAGCCGGTTTCCGGTGGTTCGGGGCCCGGTCGTGCTGTCGCCCCGCGAAGCGCATGCGGCGCAGCGGCGAGTCCCGAGAGCTGACAGCATGGACAGAGGGGGGCCGAAACCCGCGACGCCGCAGGCGGCGCAAAAAGTTAAGGAGTCAAGCCGTGGGACAGGTCAAGGCCGGCAGTTCGATCGAGGTTTCCGCAGATCCGCAGCGCACACTGGCGGCGGTCGCCGACTATACGGAGGTGCGGCCCAAGATTCTCTCCGCGCACTACCGCGACTACAAGGTGGTGGAGGGTGGTCAGGGCGACGGCACGGTGGCCGAGTGGACGCTGCAGGCCACCGAGAAACGCGTGCGCAATATCCGGGCCACGGTATCGGTCGCCGGCACCGTGATCACCGAGAAGGACGCCAACTCCACGCTGGTCAACACCTGGACCGTCACTCCGTCCGGTACCGGTTCGACGGTGACGCTGGAGACCACCTGGCAGGGCGCCGGCGGGATCTCGGGCATCTTCGAGGGCATCTTCGCTCCGCTCGGCCTGCGCAAGATCCAGGCCGAGGTACTGGCCAACCTGAAGGGCGAACTCGCCTGAATCCGCGGCGCGCGGACCGAACCGGGCCGCTGTCACGGAGATAGTCGTACCCTCGCCGAACCCGGCCGGGCAGCTCAGCCTGCCCGGCCGCACGGATCCCCGCCCCGGCACCTCCCGGTGCCGGCAGCGGATCCCGTATCCCCGCGTCAGTTGTGGGTAGCGATATCGAAGAGGTTGCCTTCCGGGTCGGCCAGCGTCGCCCACTGCAATCCGTACTCGTCGAAATCCCCGATATGTTTCGCGCCCAGAGCTACGGCCCGTTCGACCTCGGCCGATAGATCGGTCGCCATCATGTCCAGGTGGACCGAGTTCTTGCCGGGCGTCCGCTCGGGCACCTTCAGGAACATCAGCGGCGGGGTCATCCCGGAACCGCGGCCTACGGTGGCGAAGAACTCGCTGGCGTCCGCGTCCACCGGGTGGTCCAGTAGCTGCGCGTAGAAGCCCGCCAGTGCCGCGGCGTCCGTGCAGTCGAAGGTGGTACAGGCGATGGTCGGTGCCATGGTGGGTGTTCCTGTCCTCGAACGAATGGGATTCCCGCATCTTCCGCTGCCCCACCGACAAGTCGGCGTCAGGCGAGGACGAAGGACAGCATCGGAGCCTGCCCGCCACCGGGCCACCACGAGTAACCCAGCCAGACCCCGGGGACGACCTCGCGGATCTCGTCGTAGACCTGCGGTGTCGGCGACGGCGCGTAGTCCAGGGCCCAGGTGGTCTCGCCGTCGATCCGGGAGCGGCCGCGCGCGATATCGGCCGGCCAGGCCTCGATTCCGGCCCCGGTCACCCGGTTCATCAGCCGGCCACCGTCCGGGCCGGTGTAGAAGGTCTTGCCGATCCAGAGCGCCGTGGCTACCGGCTCGACGGCCGACGATGCGGTGACCCACCCGTTCTTCACACCCGCCGGCACCGCGCCGGCCTGGGCGGCGGTGTAGATCTCCATGCTCTGTGCGGCACACCGCCACCGTAATGAATTCACGGTGACCTGTGCGTTTCCCGGATCGATGACACAACCGTTCCCGTAATCGACGGCCGGGCCGGGCGCGGCGTGGCCGGCCGCAACCGGCGACACACCGAACGCCAGAATCATCGCACCCGCTATCAGAGCCTTGGACATTGTCGTCTCCGGGAGGTTCGGTTCCGCGGTGAGCTCGAGGACGTCGGCGACACCGAACGTAAGCGGCAGGTGCGGGCGGGATCCGGAGGCGCGGCGGACTAGGCTGAATTGTGACTCGTCCGTAGAGAGGAATGCCGTGCAGCCCGATGGTCAGTTCGATATGCAGCAGTTGCTCCAGCAGGCCCAGCAGATGCAGGAGCAGATGATGGCGGCGCAGGCCGAAATCGCCGCTGCCGAAGTGGAAGGGCAGGCGGGCAACGGCCTGGTCAAGGTGACGATCAAGGCCACCGGCGAGATCGTGTCGCTGGCCATCGACCCCCAGGCCGTGGACCCGGAAGATGTCGAAACTCTGCAGGATCTGGTGATCGGGGCGATCAACCAGGCGATGGGGAATGCCCAGAAGCTGGCCGCCGAGCGGCTGGGTCCGCTGGCCGGCGGCGGTGGCGCGCCGGGCCTGCCCGGCTTCTGAGCCGTTCCGGGGTATCGCGGTGTACGAAGGTCCGGTTCAGGATCTCATCGACGAACTGGGCAAACTTCCCGGAGTCGGGCCCAAGAGCGCCCAGCGGATCGCCTTCCACCTGCTGCAGGTGGAACCGCCGGAAATCGACCGGTTGCAGGCGGTGCTGCAGAAAATCCGCGACGGGGTTCGTTTCTGCGCGCAGTGCGGCACCGTCGCCGACGGTGAGCTGTGCCGGATCTGCGCGGATCCGCGCCGGGATCGCAGCATGATCTGCGTGGTCGAGGAGCCCAAGGATGTGCCGGCAATCGAACGTACCCGCGAGTTCCGGGGCCGGTACCACGTGCTGGGCGGGGCGCTGGACCCGTTGAGCGGGGTCGGGCCCGAGCAGTTGCGGATCCGGGAGCTGCTGACCCGGATCGGTAATCAGGACGACGGGGTGGACGTCACCGAGGTGATCATCGCCACCGATCCGAACACCGAGGGTGAGGCGACCGCGACCTATCTGGTGCGGATGCTGCGTGATTTTCCTGGACTGACGGTGACCAGGCTCGCCTCCGGGCTGCCTATGGGCGGAGACCTGGAATTCGCCGACGAGCTGACTCTGGGCCGGGCATTCTCCGGGCGCCGGGCCCTGTGATCGCCCGCGGCCCGGCCGTGCTCACCACTCCAGCTGTTTCCACGGCACCCGGTCCAGCCGGGTGCCGTCGCGGCGGGTCCAGTCCCAGATCAGCTCCGCGACGGTCGCCGCGCCGGTCACCTCGGCGGTGAAATGCCGGTCGGGTCCGCCGTCGCGATATTCGAGAGTGAAGTTCTCTGCCGAGCTCCGGTAGGTCTGGATATAGACCTCCGCCTCCCGCTCCACGATCAGATACGGGTTGGGCTCGGCCAGCTCGCGCACCCAGAACCCGGCCAGCGTTTCGGTGAGATAGGGAAATTCCCCCGCCCCGCCGTGGGTGACGGTGACCGGGATATGCCCGGCCGGGTCGATCAACCAGGTGAGCTGGGGGTCGTACACCGCGTAGCCGCGGGGTGTGGCCAGCTCGAATACCAGATTCCGGACGAAACCGATGGCGTCGTACGGGCTGGCGATGTGCAGCGCCGTCCCGTAGGGCACGCCGCCGACCGGAGCGCTCAGAAAACTGTCCGACTCCGGTAGCTCGGCATTGCGATCGTTCAGCTCGGCCGCCATCGCCGCGACCCCGGTCGCCTCGTCCTGCCCTTCCTGCGTCGCAAAATAGGCGTCGGCCTCGGCAGGAGTGGCAGCGACACCGGACGGCAGCAGCATATGGTCGTAGCTCACGCCGAGATCCTAGGCCCGTAGGCGTTCGCGGCGGAGTCGGTCCACCTCGGGGAGGTCCAAGGGCGGGAGTGAGTCCCGGCCCAGGGCACGGCACAGGAGGTAGTCGGCGAGTTCGGGGTTGCGGGCCAGGGCGGGACCGTGCATGTAGGTGCCCAGGACCGAGCCCTGGACGACGCCTTCCAGCCCGTCGCCGACACCGTTGCCGACGCCCCGGGTCACCCGGGCCAGGCCGGTGGCGTCGGGGCCCAGGGTGGTGCCGCCGCGGTGGTTCTCGAAACCGGTGAGCGGGGCGGACAGTCCGGGCAGTTGCGGGGTCGTGGTCACCTCACCGATCGCGCGGCTGGGCTGCGGGGAGGTGGTGGCGTCGAGCAGCCCGACACCGTCCACGCGTTCGCCGCTGGAGGTCTCGTACCACCGGCCCAGGACCTGGATCGCCGCGCAGATCGCCAGGACCGGCGCGCCACGTCCGGCGGCGTTCTGCAGGCCCGGATAGCGCTGCAGGTGGCGGGTGGCCAGGCGCTGGGCCGAATCCTCGGCGCCGCCGAGCGTGTAGATGTCCAGTGAGTCCGGTACGGGGTCGGGGAGGGTGATCTCCACGATCTCGGCGTCGATATCGCGCAGCCGCAGCCGCTGCCGCAGCACCAGCGCGTTGCCGCCGTCACCGTAGGTGCCCATCACATCGGGCAGCACCAGCCCGATCCGGACGGTCGATTCACTCATTGTGTGCGCTCCCGGAGGTCACGGTTCAGATCGCGGAACGCCGTGTAGTTGGCCAGTACCTCGACCTGTCCCGCCGGGCAGGACGCGATCGCGCGGACCGGATCCGGCACCGTGGTGTGCGCGACACCGGCATAGGTCAGCCGCACGGCCAGGTCGGTGGCCCGCTCCCCGGCGGCGACCACCTGGACATCCTCGAAATGCTCGAATCGCACATCCCACAGCCAGGACAGGTCCTCGCCGTCGGGCACCTGGCCGTTCACCGCGATCACCAGGCCGGCCGCGCTGTGGTCGATCATCGACAGCGCCTCCTGCCAGCCCGCCGGATTCTTGGCGAGCAGCAGCCGGGCGGCATGCTCGCCGACCTGTACGGTCCGGTACCGGCCCGCGATCTCCTGCACCGTGCCGGTGGCCGCACAGGCCTGTTCCACGTCGGCGCCCAGGGCCACCGCGGCGGCCACGGCCTGCGCGGCGTTACCGCGGTTGGCCCGGCCGGGCAGGGCCAGCCGGAGCGGGAGCCGGAGTCCGTCGGGACCGCAGAGTTTGTCCCCGTCCAGCCACCAATCCGGTTGCGGGCGGGCGAAATCGGTACCGGTGCTGTGCCAGTGCGCGCCCTCCCAGAGGATCGGTTCGCCGCTGCGCGGGCAGCTGGTGGCGTCCATCGCCCAGCCACCGCCCGCGGCGACCCAGACGACATTGGGATGGTCGTAGGCGATCGAGGTGATCAGCACATCGTCGCAGTTGGCGATGACGACGGTATCCGGATGCCGGGCCAGGCCCGAGCGCAGCCGGCGTTCGATCATATTGATCTCGCCGACCCGGTCCAGCTGGTCGCGGCTCAGGTTCAGCAGCACCACCGCTTCGGGCCGCAGGGCATCGGTGACGTGCGGTAGGTGCAGTTCGTCCACCTCGATGGCGGCCAGCGGTGCGGTGCGGTGCACATTGAGCGCCGAGACGATCCCGGCGTCCATATTCGCGCCGTCGGCCTGGGTGGCGACCTCGCCGAGGGTGCTCAGTGCGGCGGTGGTCATGCGGGTGGTGGTGGATTTACCGTTGGTCCCGGTGATCAGCACACTGCGCCGCCCGCGGCCGAGCTGTTTCATGATCTTGGGGTCGATGCGCAGGGCGAGCAGGCCGCCGATCATCGAGCCGTTGCCACGGCCTGCCTTGCGGGACGCCCACGCCGCCGCGTCGGCCACCCGGAGGGCGGTACGCCCCCGAAGCGAGATATCTGCCACGCGGGCAGTCTAATGACCCGCGACTCTCCGCCTCGCGCGGCGCGTACGAGTTCACTCCCCGGTGACAATCTGCCGGTCGGCGGAATCCGGCCGAGCCGGATCCTGGGGTCCCAGGGTCCGGGGGCAGAACCGCCCCGCGGTCGCGAAGCCCGGGCCGAAGTGGCCGCGGCGCCCGCTTCGACAACGGCGAGGGCGACCTCGGCAGGCCGGTGACCGGCTCGCGTCGCCGACGGGACTCGCCGGCCACACCGGTGTGCCGCGTGTGGTCGGTGCACCGGTGCTCGAACCGGTGTCTTCGCCGATATCAGATATCGAACCTGTTCGGGCGCCCGGCGGCATAGTCCGCGGCGTCGGCGAGTCGCAGCGGCTCGAGTTCGGCGGCGCGGTACAGGGTGTAGGTGCGGCAGCGCGGTGCGGTCGACCCGGTGACGTCGAGCAGTGCGTTCACCGCCGCCCGGGCCGATTCGTTGGCCCCCTCCATGGTCGCCAGGTCGATATTCGTGCGCACATAGTCGCCGGCCAGGTAGAGATTCTCGATCGCGCCGTGCGGTTCCGGCCGGGCATCCCACGAGCCGGCCGTATTGATCAGTAGCGGGTCGGCGTTGCTGTTCTCGCCGCGGTCGGCGTGCCAGGTGATACCGGGGTCGAGGAACCAGGAGTGCAGATCGGCGTCGCGCAGTATTTCCTCGCGGTCGTTGAGGTGGGCGACGATCTGCGCCCATGTCTCTTTCGCGATTTCCTCGTGGGTGCATTCCTTGGCTGTTTTGCCGAACAGGATGCCGGGGGTGTTCCAGTCGGAGATATCCACCGAGAGGCAGTCCTGCACGGTGCCGTCGCCGTATTCGGGTAGTTTGCGGGCCCACAGCCTGTTCTGGGCGATCGAGGTGAGCGACCAGGGCGAATCGATATAGGCGCTGTGGCCTGCCCCGACCTCAGGACTCCGGCGCAGGTAGAACTGGATTCCGGTCATCCAGTCCGCGTACAGCCGGCTCATCTTCGCCAGTTCCGGCCAGGCGGTGAGAATATCGGCGTTCCACAGGTCGCGGGCGCGTTCGGCGGGCAACGCGACCACGAAATGATCCGCGGTCACCGTCTCCGCGGTGCCGGCCGAGCTGACGATCCGGGCGCCGGTGATCCGGCCGCCGGCGATATCGAGCCCGCGGACTTCCGCGCCGACCTCGAACCGCACCCCGAGGGTGCGCAGCAGCCCGACCCACGGATCGATCCACGCGGTGTTGGTCGGACCGTTGAGCACCCGGTCCAGATCACCGTCGAAGCCGATCTGCAAGGGATTGCCGAGGAACTGCTCGCCCATCGTGCCGATGGTCCGGACGCTGGCGATATCGTCTTTCGCCGCGACCAGCAGGCTGGTCAGTGTCCGCGAAATCACGGCCCGGAACTCGGGCGACCGCTCGTGCGCGCCCACGAAATCCCGCCAGGAGGTGCGCTCCCACTGCCCCAGGCGGCGGGCGTCGCAACTGGTGTTGAACACCAGGAGGCGGTTGGCGAAGAACAACCCTTCCTCCGGCGGCATCTTCAGCATGGTGGAGATCGCCGAGGCGAGACTTTCCCGCATCCCCTCCGGGGTCGCTGCGGACAGGTGGCCGAAGCCCAGTGGGGCGCGGATATCGTCGCCGCCGGCCCGGGAGAAGCGGGCATCGGGAGCTGTGACCAGGTTGTCCCAGACCCCGTTGTTGTTGGCGGCGAACGGGATCCGGCGCATGGTGTCGGGAACGTGCTGGTAGAAGCCGGGGAAGAAGCGGAAGCCGTGTTCGCCGGGGAGATCGGGCCGGCCGCCGGCCCCGGTTCCCGGGACCTCGATGCTGCGCGCCTTACCCCCCAGTGCCCGGCGTTCGTAGACGGTGACCTCGAACCCGCGTTCGGCGAGTTCGTGTGCCGCGGTCAGTCCCGCGACCCCGCCGCCCAGCACGGCGACGCGGGCCTTCGACGCGGCGCGAGCCCTCCCGGACGGCCAGGTCGCTGCTGCCGCCGCGCCCATTCCCGCGGCGGCGGTCGCGCGCAGCACGGTGCGCCGGGAAAATGCCCCGGGACCGGTGGACCGCTGATCAGAAGCCGTGGCGGTGCCCAGGGCGGGCCACCGATGTTGTGCCATGTTGTCTACTACTGCCTAACCCCGCGAAGCTGTCTCGATCGCGCCAACTTTAAACGCGATCGACTGTTCGTGCCGCATCGAACGCATGAGCGGCGGGGGTCATCGGACTGCGGGTTCCAGCGGTCGCGGGTCGGCCGCGGCGCTCAGTGGGCCGGCGTTCTCGCCGTCCTCCTGTGACACGGAGCCGTCGTGGAGCGTCACGGCGCTGTCTTCGCGCGCGACATCCGGGAGCGCCACCGCGGCCTCCTGACGCGACGTGCGAGTTTTGCGAGCGCCGGCAGTGGCCGCGAATGCACCGGCGATAACCACCGCCCCGCCCGCCAAACTGGCCGGCGCGGGCGTCTCACCCAGGAAGACCCACGCGGCGGTGAAACCGACCACCGGAACCAGCAGCGACAGCGGCGCGACACTACCCGCCGGGTACCGGGTCATCAGATATGTCCACAGACCCGACCCGATCACCGTCGCGAGCAGGGCGATATAAGCGAGCGCCGCCAGGGCCGGCCAGCCGTCCGCCGTGAAGGTTCCCGCCAACGCCCGCACCCCGGTATCGGGGCCCTCCCAGATGAACGAGATCGCCAGCAGCGGCAGCACCGGGACCGTCGTGGTCCACAGCGTCAGGTGCAGCGGATTGACCGCCGGAGTTTCTACGCTTGCCTGCCTGGCGCCGATATTGCCCAGCGCCCAGCCGAACCCGGCGGCCAGGGTGAGCAGGACCGGCAGCAGCGCGGCGTGGGCGAACTGGTTCCAGCCGATCAGCGCCATACCCGCGACCGCCACGCCGAGCCCGGCGACCTGAACCGGCCGCAGCCGCTCCCGCAACAAGAGCGCCCCGAGGAGCACCGTGAACGGTGCCGAGGACTGCAGCACCAGCGAGGCCAGCCCGGTCGGCATACCGACCCGCATCGCGGTGAACAGGAATGCGAACTGCAGCATGCCGAATCCGGCGCCGTAGAGCAGGATCCAGCGCATCCGCACCGGCGGTCGCGGAATGAACAGCAGTGCGGGGACCGCGATCACCGCGAAGCGCAGGGCGGCGAAGAAGAACGGCGGCAGATGGTCGAGTCCCACGCGGATGGCCAGGAAGTTGAGGCCCCACAGCAGGATGACGGTCAGGGCGAGCAGGCGGTCACGGGAGGTCACCGGTCAATCATGGGATGTTTGAAACGGTGAGAACAAGCGAATTGTTATGGACGAATAATTTAGAATTGCTTCATGGTCTCTGCTGGTTCGTCACTGTCCGTGGAGCGGCTGCGCATCCTGCGCGAATTCGCCGATCGCGGCACTGTCGGCGCCGTGGCCCGGGCCCTGTCCATGACGCCGTCGGCAGTATCACAACAATTGAAGGTACTGACCAGGGAGGCGGGCGTCACCCTGCTCGAACCGAGCGGGCGCCGGGTCCGGCTCACCGACGCCGGGCACGCCCTGGTGGTCCGGGCGGATGAAGTGCTCGCCGCGCTCGACCGGGCGGTTGCCGAGATGGCCCACTACCGCGGCTCACCGCGCGGGCAGGTCCGGGTGGCCGTGTTCCCCTCGGGCGGAGCCCTGCTGCTGCCGTACGTCCTGCCGGCAATGGCGGGCAGCGGCGTGGAGATCCTGGCCGGCGACGAGGACGTCCCGCCGACCGAGACCCCGCGCCTGCTCGCCGACTACGACATCGTGCTCACCCACCGCGACGAACGGGCGACACCGGTGGCCGGCCCGCGGGTCAGCTCACGGGTTCTCATGCGGGAGCCGATCGATGTGCTGGTACCTCCGGACCACTCGCTGGCGGGAAAACCTGCGGTCACACCGGCAGAACTCGCCGAGGAGGCGTGGTTGAGCGTGCGCGGCGGGTTCCCGGTGGACGACGTGCTGCGCTCGATCGCCACGGTCACCGGCGTCGAGCCGCGTATTGTTCAGCGCCTCAACGATTTCCGGATGATCGAAACCCTGGTGGCCGCCGGGTACGGCGTCGCGCTGATGCCGCGCTATGTCGTCACCCACCCCGGATTGTCCCAGCTACAACTGTCCGGGGTGCGCGCGGCCCGGCTCTACGACCTGGTCACCCGGCCGCGCGCCGACTCCCGCCCCGCCATCGCGGCGGTACTGGACTCGTTCGCCGCGGCGGCCCGCCGGGCCACCGCGGAACCACCGCCCGGTCAGTAACGGTTGCCGTACGGGTACCCGTCCACATTGGCGAAATCGTCGGCGACCATCGCCGCCAGTTCCAGCAGCGCCTGCCGGGTCGGTTTGCTCACCAATTCCAGGTCGATTTCGGCGCCTTCGGCGAGGTGGTCGTCGAACGGCACCACCTGAACCGCGCGGGTCCGGTCCAGGAACAGCCGGCGCAGATGGTCCAGGTTCACCGAGGTGGACCCGCGCCGCGAGGCATTGACCACCACCACCGTCTGCCGCACCAGATGCGAATAACCGTGGTAGTCGAGCCAGTCCAGCGTCGCCGACGCGCTGCGGGCGCCATCGATCGCGGGCGAGGTCACCAGGACCAGCGAGCTCGCCATATCGAGCACTCCGGACATGGCCGAATGCATCAGTCCGGTACCGCAGTCCGTCAGGATGATGTTGTAGAACGACTGCAGAATGCCGATCGCCCGGCGGTAATCGGCTTCGCTGAACGCCTCCGAGACCGCCGGATCCTGTTCGCTGGCAAGCACTTCCAGCCGGCTGGGCGATTGCGAGGTATGCGCGCGCACATCCGAGTAGCGGGTGATGTTCTGGTCTTCCAGCAGGTTGCGCACGGTGGAGCGGGTCTGGCGCGGCACCCGGTGGGCGAGGGTGCCCAGGTCGGGGTTGGCGTCGATCGCGATCACCCGGTCGCCGCGCAACGAGGCGAATGTGGCCCCGAGGCCGACCGTCGTGGTGGTTTTGCCGACCCCGCCCTTGAGCGAGAGGATGGCGATCCGGAAATCACCGTGAACCGGTGCGTTCACCCGGCCTACCAGATCGCGGTGCACGACATCGGACGCCGATTCACCGGGGTTGATGACACCGCGCGAAACCTTGTGCACCGCACGCCGCCAGCCACCCCGCGGCGCCTTGCGGGCCCGTTTGAGCAGATTCAGATCGTTGACCGAATGGCCCGGCTGACCGGGTTCGGTCATATGTCGCGGCTGGAACTGACCCGGCTGCGGTTGGCCCGGTTGCTGGAACTGCTGTTGCGGCTGCTGTTGCGGCGCGGGCTGTCCCGGATTCGTGCCCCAGTCCGGCTGCTGGAACTGCCCGCTCGGCGGATTGCCCATCGGTGGCGGCGCTTGCTGGTAAGGCTGCTGCTGCACGGGTGGCGCCGCGGGAATCGGCGGCGGGGCCCAGCTGTAGATCGGCCCGCCCGCTTCAGCGTCCGGGGCGGCGGCCGCGCCGGGCTCCGGGGAGCCGGGTGCGGCGTACCCGCCGCCCGGGGCCTGATCGAACTGACCGGCACGGTCCGGTCCAGGCGCACCCGGATAGGGCGGCGCCGGATTGTGCTGCCCCGGATACATAGTGGGGTCCGGGGCCGGGAACTGACCGCTCCCGTGCCGGCCGGACTCGGGACCCGGTGCGGGGAACCCGCCGGGCTGTTGGTCGAACTGACCGCTGCCGTGCGGGCCGGACTCCGGACCGGGAGCCTGCCGGCCGCCGGGTTGCTGATCGAACTGGCCGGGGCCGGGGGACTGGTACTGATTCGCGTATGGCTGATCGAACTGGCCGCCCGGCGCGAAGTTCCCGGCTTGGAACTGGTTCGGGTCCGGTTGGACGAACTGTCCGCTGCCGTAGGAAGAATTCGCGGGCTGGAACTGGTTCGGGTCCGGCTGCGGGAACTGGCCGCTGCCGTGCGCGGGATTCGCCGGCTGGAACTGATCGGGACCCGGCTGGGAGAACTGTCCGCCGGCCTGGAACTGGTTCGGATCCGGTTGGGAGAACTGCCCGCTGCCCGGGAACTGGTTCGGGTCCGGTTGGGGATACTGGCCGCTGCCGTGGGCGAACGGCTCGCCGGCCGGTGCGGTGAACGCACCGGGCACCGGTGGTGCGAACTGATCGAACGGGGCCGCGCTGTACGGGGCTCCGTTCCCGGCGGGTGCCGGCCCCTCCGGCGCAGGTGGGGCGAAACCGTTGTTCCCACCCCACGGTCCGGCAGTGGGATCGCCGGACCACGGTCCGGCGGCGGGATCGGCCGGCCACGGTGTCCCGTCCGCGCCCGGGCTCTCGACGTCGGCGGCGGCCGCCGGTTGTGCGTCGGCGGTGCTCTCGCTCGCCGCGGCGGCGGGGGGCTCGGTATCGGTTGCGCCCGGGCCGGAATCGGGATCCGGCTGCGCGCCCGGATCAGCGGGTGGCGTGGTCTCCGACTCGCCGCCGCTCCCGGCGGTATCCGCCGGTTGACTCGGGGGCCAGGGCTGGGAAGTCGGGTTGTGTTCGTCAGTAGTCACAGTTCCCCCATCTGCTCGGGGTTTTCGAGCAGAGAGCTCGGCGGCTTGAGTCGAGACCAACGCTAGCAGGTGCTGGGCGTATCGCATGCCGGTGGATTCACGACCTCGGCCGCCGTACCCGTGGGATGCGGGTACGGCGGCCGAGGAGCGTCAGGGCTGTTACCGGGCGGCTCGGTTCACCGCCGAAACCACTGCGCGCAGCGAAGCTGTCGTGATCGAGGTGGCGATACCGACTCCCCAGACGATCCGATCGCCGATCGCGCACTCCACATAGGCCGCGGCCTGCGCGTCATCGCCGGCCGACAGCGCGTGCTCGGAGTAGTCGAGCACCTCCACCTGGTACCCGACCGCCGCGATGGCGTCGACGAAGGCCGCGAGCGGACCGTTACCGCTACCGGTGACCTCCTGCTCGACCCCGTCGACCTTCACCACCGCGGTGATGGAGTCGGTGCCGCCGTCGGTCTCCGACGCGGTCACCTTCTGCCGCATCCGTTCCAGCGGCAGGATCGGCGTCAGGTACTCGTCCGCGAAGGCGTCCCACATTTCCTTCGGGGTGATCTCGCCGCCCTCGCCGTCGGTGATCTGCTGGATGGCCTGCGAGAACTCGATCTGCAGCCGGCGCGGCAGCGCGAGGCCGTGATCGGTTTTCATGATGTAGGCCACACCGCCCTTACCGGACTGCGAGTTGACCCGGATAACGGCCTCGTAGGTCCGGCCGACGTCCTTCGGGTCGATCGGCAGGTAGGGCACCTCCCAGGTCAGATCGTCGACATCGGTGTCCGCGGCGTCCGCTGCGGCCTTCATGGCGTCGAGGCCCTTGTTGATGGCGTCCTGATGGCTGCCGGAGAAGGCCGTGTACACCAGATCGCCGCCGTAGGGATGGCGTTCGTGCACCGGCAGCTGGTTGCAGTACTCCACCGTCCGGCGGATCTCGTCGATATCGGAGAAGTTGATCTGCGGGTCCACACCCTGCGAGAACATATTCATGCCCAGGGTCACCAGGCAGACATTGCCGGTGCGCTCCCCGTTGCCGAACAGGCAGCCCTCGATCCGGTCCGCGCCGGCCTGGTAGCCCAGTTCCGCGGCGGCGACGGCGGTGCCCCGGTCGTTGTGCGGATGCAGCGACAGCACGATGGAATCGCGTCGCGCCAGGTTGCGGTGCATCCATTCGATGGAGTCGGCGTACACGTTGGGTGTAGCCATCTCCACGGTGGCAGGCAGGTTGATGATCAGCGGTTTATCCGGGGTCGGGGCGATGATCTCGGAGACCGCGTCACAGACGTCCTTGGCGTATTCCAGTTCGGTGCCGGTGTAGGACTCCGGGCTGTACTCGTAACGCCAGTTGGTATCCGGGTAGCGCTGTTCGACTTCCAGGCACAGCCGCGCGGCATCGGTGGCGATCTTGCGAACCGCTTCGCGATCGGCCCGGAACACCACCCGGCGCTGCAGGATGGAGGTCGAGTTGTAGAAGTGCACGATCACGTTCGTGGCGCCGGAGCAGGCCTCGAAGGTGCGCTCGATCAATTCGGGACGGCACTGGGTGAGCACCTGGATGGTGACATCGTCGGGGATCGCGCCGTCTTCGATGATTTCGCGGACGAAATCGAAATCGGTCTGGCTGGCCGACGGGAAGCCGACCTCGATCTCCTTGTAACCCATCCGCACCAGCAGGTCGAACATCCGGCGCTTGCGGGCGGGGCTCATCGGGTCGATCAGTGCCTGGTTGCCGTCGCGCAGGTCGACGGCGCACCAGGCGGGGGCGCGGTCGATGACCTTGTCCGGCCAGGTCCGGTCGGGCACCGAGACGGGCTCGACTTCCTCGCCGAACGGCCGGTAGCGGAAGACCGGCATGGACGAGTTCTTCTGCTGGTTCCACGCGGGCTGGTCGGCGGGCGCGGGCTTGGCAGGCGCGGTGATGGTGCGCGTGCTCGATACGAAGGCGTCAGCGGGTGACATGCGATTTCTCCGTGGGTGAGATTGTTTCCCGAATTACGGGTCGACCAGCGCGGCGGAACCCCGCGACGGGCGCCGGTCCGATCAGACCCCGTCGCGGCGGCTGAGAAGAAGTGCCCGCTGCATGACCCGTGCGAGTCTACCCCCTGTGCCGCCGCCCCTGACAAGGCGGTGCGGAGGGTCGGCGTTCGAGAGTGCTGAGGTAGCGGGGCTGTGGGCGTCCGCCCGCACCGGTGTGCCCGCTATCGCCGCCGTGCTGGTCCGCCGGATTCCCGGCGTGGTTTCGACAGCCTGCACTCCGAGTCCTCGCCCCGGCCGATCGCATGCCGCGAGGGCCGCGGCGGGACCGTGTCAGCCGGTCGTGGCAATGGTATCCGCCTGGCGGGTGCGGGCACTACGGCTCGGGCCGGGGTGGCGCCTCTTGCGGCGGCCGCCGGGCGCCTCGATGGTGACGGCCGGCCGTCGACCTGTGCTGCCGCCGCTGGGCCCGTCGCGAACCGCAGTCGCCTCGGCGGTTAGCGTGCGCTGGGCACGGTGTGAGTAATCGGACGCGGTCCGTCTGGAGTCGAGAGGTCGAGCATGAGTTGGCTGGAGATGCTGGCCGTTTTCGCCGCGGGTATCGCCGCGGGCGGGATCAACGCGGTCGTGGGGTCCGGTACCCTGATCACCTTTCCGGTGCTGCTCGCCGTCGGCTTGCCGCCCGTGACGGCGAACGTCTCCAACACCGTAGGACTCGTTCCCGGATCGATCAGCGGGGTTATCGGCTACCGCCGGGAACTGTCCGGGCAGCGCGCCCGGCTGCTGCGGTACGGTTCGGCGTCGCTGCTGGGTGCGGCGGTCGGCGCGGTACTGCTGCTGACGCTGCCCGAGGGGGCGTTCGCGGCGATCGTGCCGGTTCTCATCATCGCCGCGCTGGTGCTGGTGGTCGTGCAGCCACGGCTGTCGGCCTGGGTCCGGGAGCGGCAGCGGGCAGCGGATTCGCCATCTGCGCACGGCGGCCCGATCCTGCTGGCCGCGATCTTCGCCACCGGGATCTACGGGGGCTACTTCGGTGCCGCCCAGGGCGTGCTGCTGCTCGGGCTGCTCGGGGTTTTCGTCCAGGAGGACCTGCAGCGCCTCAACGCCGTGAAGAATGTGCTCGCCCTGCTGGTGAACGCGTTGTCCGCGGCGATCTTCATTGTTGTCGCCGAGGTCGACTGGCGAGTGGTCGGGCTGATCGCGGCCGGGTCGATCATCGGCGGTCAGCTCGGCGCGCGGGTGGGTCGCAAGCTGTCGCCGAATGTGCTGCGCGCGGTGATCGTGGTGGTCGGCACGATCGCGGTGGTGCGCCTACTGATCGGCTGACCAGTTCGAATCCCCCTCGGGGCCATCATTGTTCGCCGCCTCCGCTGTTCAATACCGGTGAATCTCGGTACCATCCGTGCGCTTGTTGCGTTACGAAAGAGGTATCGGGGTGGATAGGCGTGCCCTTCTCAAGGCCGCGGGGGCGGCTGCTCTGATCGGTGCGGTGGGGTCGGCGGTCCCGAAACCGGGTCCCGTCCTGCCCCGAGCCGCGGCCCAGCCCATCTGGCACGAACTGTTCGCCCAGTGGGTCCCGGAGATATTCGCGCCGGTGCCCGAGGCGCCGCAGCATTCGGAGGCCATTGTCATCGGCTCCGGATTCGGCGCGGCCGTATCGGCGCTGCGCTTGGCCCGTGCCGGTGTCGCCACCACGGTGCTCGAACGCGGGTCACGCTGGCCCAACGACCCCTGGCGGGAAATCTTCACCGGCGACGACCTGCCCGACGGCCGCGGGTTCTGGCACACCACCAGCTTCACCGGCGTCACCAAGGTGCCGATGCAGTTCGCCGATTTCGGCGGCGTGCTGGACTGCACGCGGTATCCGGGTATCGATGTGTGGCGTGGGGCCGCGGTCGGTGGCGGGTCGGTGGTCTTCACCGGAGCGATGATCGCGCCGCCGCGCTCGCTGTTCGACCACGTTTTCGGTGGTGTGGTCGATTACGGGGAACTGGAACGCGTCTACTATCCGCGGGTCCGCGCCATGCTGCGGCTGGACCCGATGCCCGCCGATATCTACCATTCCGCGCCGTTCAGCCATTCGCGTGCCTGGGACGACCAGGTCCGCAAGGCGGGTTACCAGCCGATCCCGAACGATTCCATTTTCACCTGGGACATCGTGCGCGGTGAACTGAACGGTTCCACCCGGCCCTCGGCAACGGTGGGCCGCAGCAATCTCGGCAATTCCAACGGCGCCAAATTCGACCTCAACCAGAACTATCTGAAGGATGCCCAAGCCACCGGAAAGGCACGGATCTTCCCGGGCCACCGGGTGGACGCCATCGCCGCGGAATCGGGTGGCCGGTTCGCGGTCACGGTGAGCACGCTCCACCCCACCGGCGTGGTGCTCGGAACCCGCACGCTCACCTGCGACAAGCTGTTCCTCGGTGCCGGTTCGATCGGCACCTCCGAACTGCTGGTCCGGGCCCGGGAGATGGGCACGCTGCCCCGCTTGAACGAGCACATCGGTGCCGGGTGGGGCACCAACGGTGATGTGGTGCTCGCCCGCGGTGCCAGTTCGGTCGCCGGCCACGGCCAGGGTGTGCCCAGTGCCAGCCGGATCTTCGACGACAGCGGTCCCGCGCTGACCCTGGAGAACTGGTACATCCCGGGTATTCCGTTCGAGACCGGAGCCCTCGCCTCGCTCGCCGTGGTCCTGGATCCCACCCGTGCCAGCTTCGGTTTCGACCCGGCCACGGGCGGGGTCGGGCTCTCCTGGCCGCAACGCGCGCAGGACGAGGTGACCGCGGCGGCACGAGCGGTGGACCGGCGGATCGCGGACCGGGCCGGGGCGCTGGCCGAGTACAGCGCGCTCGGTTACGAGGCGAACGCGCTGTTCACGGCGCATCCGCTGGGCGGTGCCGTCCTGGGTAAGGCGACCGATGCGTACGGCCGGGTGCACGGTCACCCCGGCCTGTACGTCATGGACGGTGCGGCGATTCCCGGTAGCACGGCAACGGCCAACCCGTCGCTGACCATCTCCGCGCTGGCCGAGCGCAATATCGAGGCGATCATCCGCGAGGGCAGCTGACCCCGCGCGTATCGCCGCCTTCGCTCCGATACGCGCGGTCTGTGGATGGGTGTGCCCACAGCGTTGCCGACCGGCGGTAACCGGATGGGAGCGCCTCCACCGGACAATCCCGGCAGCCCGCTCGATGATGCTCGGCCCGCGGCTGGGCATGATCCGCGGCCGGGTGCGCGGCCGGCGGGTAATACTTGAACGCGAACTTTCGGCGTCGAAGGGAATGTAGGTGTCAACACCGCCGTCCACGGGGCCCGGTCCGCTGCCCGTAGCCGATACGGCCGAACCGGACGAATTCCCGCGGAAACCGCCCGCCCTGTGGACCGATTTCGTGATGCTGGCGCTGGCCGTCGTCTCGGTGGTGCTGGTCTGCTGGATCACCTTTTTCGAGGTCGCACCGGAGACCTACCACTACATCGCCATCGCCGATTACACGATCTGCGCGATCTTCGCGGTCGAATTCCTGTGGCGCTGGCGCCGGGCCGGTTGGCCCTGGACCTACCCGTTCGTCTACTGGTACGAGATCCTCGGCATGATCCCGGTGACCAGCCCGTTCTTCCGGGCTTTCCGGCTGCTGCGGATCATCGTGATCCTCGTGCGCCTGGCCCGGGTGGCCGACCGCGTCTTCGGCGACCGGGTCACCGCGGCGGTGATCAACCATTCCGTGGGCACCATCGTCGAGGTGATCAAGCGACCGATGACCATCGCGATCATGGAGGAGGTCACCGCGGTGCTGCGCACGGGCCACTACACCCGCAATATCGCGACAGCGCTGGAGGAGAACCGCGGCGAACTCGACGACATGATCGTCGAGATGATCAAGAACGACCCGCAGACCGGCCGGGTCCGCTACATCCCCTTCCACGACGACATCATCCGGTTGGTCGCCGATACTGTGTTCCGCATTCTGTTCCAGGTGCTCGCCGACCCACGCACCGACGAGCTGGTTTCGGACATGATCCGGGAGAACGTGGACCAGATCCGCGATTCGGTGCGCTCCGGGGTGAAAGTGGCGCCGTCGGCCTACGGCCCCACCCCGCATCACCTCACCGCCCGGCATCACAACGGGCTCCGGAATCAGACCAGGTCGTAGGTGGTCTCGGCCTCGGGGAACTGTTCAGCGTAGGCGGCGAAGTTCTCCACCAGGGTTTCGTAGGACTTGCGGACCGATCGTTTGAGCAGGAACCCGGGCAGCGGAGTCGGCGTGTACTGCTCGACGTGCAGGAGTACCTCGCTGCTACCGGTATCGGCGGTGACCTCGAAGAATCCGCCACCCTTGATCCCGCGGGTGCTGTCGGAGACCTCCCACGACATCCGGTTGTCCGACCAGGCGAACTCCCACACCTGCATATCGGGCGAATTGGCGACGGAAACCGTGACGAAGACCCGCCGCGGCCGGCCCTCGTCGTCGCGGGTCGCGACCCGGGCGTCGGTGAAATCGGGCGACCATTCGGAGAACATTTCGACCGCCAGCAACGCGTCCATGACCTGAGAGGGGTCGGTTTGGACATCGAATCTGATATCGGTCTTCGTACGCATCTGGTCCCTCACACCCCCGGGCTTATTACAAATAAGCCACGATTGTGTCTCGGGTGTCGCGTGATCGTCAACACGCTGACCCTGGGTACTAGGGTGACCGGCCCGCGGGTATGCGGTCCGCAAATAACTACGGCCGTTTGCTGGTGCTCCGGCTGGGTGTAGGGGCGGGCTCAGTGTGGATGTTCGACGGTCGCGTCCGGTCCCGGGAAGACCAGGGATTCGTGGCCGTCGTCGAAACGCACGATGTACGGCGGCGATCCCTCCGCGCCGCGCACTTCGACGATCTCCCCTTCATGATCACTTTGCCCGACGGTGTGCCCGTGCACATGCAAGCGGTCTCCGACGTTCGCCATCATGATTCCCATTATTCGGCGACCGTGTCGGTAATCACAACCCCTGCGCCTCAGCTATTACCACTCCCTTGACACCACTTCATCTGTAGTACTACGTTCAAACCACTCCAACTGAAGTGATAAGCCGAAGGTGGCCTCATGCGAAAGCTCGTCTACTACATCGCCGTCACGATCGACGGCTACATCGCCGGGCCCGGTGGCGAATACGACTTCTTCCCGGTGCCCGACGATATGGCCACATGGAACCCCTACCCGGAATCCATTCCGGTGCATGTGCGGGAACTCGTCGGGATTCCCGTCGATACACCCAACAAGTCGTGGGACACGGTGCTCATGGGCCGGCGGACCTACGAACCAGGGCTGGTCGAAGGGGTCCGCAGTCCCTACGCACATTTGAAGCAGTACGTCTTCTCCAGCACGCTCGATCCCGCCGATTTCCCGGAAGTCGAGATCGTCGCCACCGATCCGGTGGAACTGGTGCGCGAGCTCAAACTGCGGAACGGCCTCGATATCTGGCTCTGCGGCGGCGCCGAGCTCGCCGGGGCCCTGATCGACGAGATCGATGAGCTGGTCATCAAGAGCTATCCGGTATTGGCGGGCAGCGGTATCCCGCTGCTGGCAGGGCAGTTCCGGCCGACGCTTTTCACGCCCCGGCGGCGGCAGGAATTCAGCAATGGAACCCAGGTCACCTGGTTCGACCGCGGCTGAATCGCGTGACTGTCCCGGTCCCGGTACCCGCGCGTGGGCCGGGCGCCGGGGGCGGTAAACGTGACGTCACGCAGCTGTGTGTTATTCCACAACCAGGGCGGATACTCCCGGGACAGGCGGACCGGGCTCGGTACGCTTATGCACTGATCGCCTGTTCGCCGACATTGGAGGACCCCTCGTGGCACTCGTTGTCCAGAAGTACGGAGGATCCTCGGTCGCCTCGGCCGACCGGATCCGGCGCGTCGCCGAACGGATCGTCGAGACGAAGAAGCAGGGCCACGACGTGGTCGTGGTCTGCTCGGCCATGGGCGACACCACCGATGAACTGCTGGACCTGGCCGAACAGGTCTCTCCCGCGCCGCCCGCCCGGGAGATGGATATGTTGCTCACCTCCGGTGAACGCATCTCCAACGCATTGGTGGCCATGGCCATCCATACGCTCGGCGCCGAGGCGCGGTCGTTCACCGGCTCCCAGGCCGGTGTGATAACGACATCCGTGCACGGTAAAGCCAAGATCATCGACGTGACGCCGGGCCGGCTCCGCGAAGCCCTGGACGAGGGCACCATTGTGCTGGTCGCCGGTTTCCAGGGCGTCAGCCAGGACAGCAAGGACGTGACCACGCTGGGTCGCGGCGGTTCCGATACCACCGCGGTCGCCCTGGCCGCCGCGCTCGAAGCCGACGTCTGTGAGATCTACACCGACGTGGACGGAGTGTTCACCGCCGATCCGCGCATCGTCAACGACGCGCAGAAGCTGGAACAGGTCTCCTATGAGGAGATGCTGGAGATGGCGGCCTGCGGGTCCAAAGTGCTGATGCTGCGCTGCGTCGAATACGCACGCCGCTACAACGTGCCCGTGCATGTGCGTTCGTCCTATACCGACAAGCAGGGCACCTACGTCTACGGATCGATGGAGGACATTCCCTTGGAGCAAGCAATCCTCACGGGCGTCGCGCACGACCGCAGCGAGGCCAAGGTGACTGTGGTCGGGCTACCGGATGTGCCGGGTTACGCCGCCAAGGTGTTCCGTGCCGTGGCCGAGGCCGAGATCAATATCGATATGGTCCTGCAGAACATCTCCAAGGTGGAGACGGGCAAGACCGATATCACCTTCACCCTGCCCAAATCCGAGGGCACCCGGGCGGTGGAGTTGCTGGCCAAACACCAGGGCGAAATCGGTTTCTCCCAGGTCCTCTACGACGATCACATCGGCAAGGTGTCGCTGGTCGGCGCCGGTATGAAGAGTCACCCCGGGGTCACCGCCACCTTCTGTGAGGCGCTGGCCGAGGCCGGTATCAATATCGACCTCATCTCCACCTCCGAGATCCGCATCTCGGTCCTGGTCAAAGACACCGAACTCGACGACGCGGTCCAGGTACTGCACCGCGCCTTCGATCTCGGCGGCGACGAGGTCGCCGTCGTGCATGCCGGAACGGGGCGATAAACCATGGGTGTTCGTGTGGGCGTGGTCGGCGCGACCGGTCAGGTCGGCGCCGTGATGCGCAAACTTCTCGAGGAGCGCGATTTCCCGGCCGACGAGGTGCGGTTCTTCGCTTCGGCGCGTTCGGCGGGTAAGAAGCTGCCCTGGCGCGGTGGTGAGATCACCGTGGAGGACACCGAAACCGCCGACCCGTCCGGCCTGGATATCGCGCTGTTCTCCGCCGGCGCGACCATGTCGCGGGTGCAGGCGCCCCGGTTCGCGGCGGCCGGGGTCACTGTGATCGACAACTCTTCGGCCTGGCGCAAGGATCCGAATGTCCCGCTGGTGGTCAGCGAGGTGAATCCGGAAGCGACCCGCAATCCGGCCAAGGGCATCATCGCCAACCCCAACTGCACCACGATGGCCGCGATGCCGGTGCTGAAGCCGTTGCACGACGCGGCCGGTCTGCAGCGGCTCATCGTGTCCAGCTACCAGGCGGTCTCGGGTAGCGGTCTGGCCGGGGTCGAGGAACTCGCCTCGCAGACCCGCGCGGTGATCGACGACGCCGAGAAGCTCACCCACGATGGCAGCGCCGTGGATTTCCCGGCCCCGAACAAGTACGTGGCACCCATTGCGTTCAACGTTCTCGCGCTCGCCGGATCGCTGGTGGACGACGGCTCCGGCGAGACCGATGAGGACCAGAAGCTGCGCAACGAGAGCCGCAAGATCCTGGGACTCCCGGATCTGCTGGTGAGCGGCACCTGCGTGCGGGTCCCGGTGTTCACCGGACACTCGCTGTCGGTGAACGCCGAATTCGCCGACCCGCTGTCGGTGCAGCGCGCGCAGGAGATCCTGGCCAAGGCACCCGGGGTGCAGGTCGTCGACGTGCCGACCCCGCTGGCCGCCGCGGGTAAGGACGAATCCCTGGTCGGCCGTATCCGCCAGGACCCCGGTGTCCCGGACGGTCGTGGTCTGGCGTTGTTCATCTCCGGCGACAATCTGCGCAAGGGCGCCGCGCTGAACACGATCCAGATCGCGGAAGTCCTGCTCGCCGACCGCTGATCGGTCTGTCCCCGGCGCATCCGGTGCGCCGGGGACAGTGGTTCAGTGGATCCCCGGTGTCCGCGGATCCGTCCCCAGACACACCAGCAGTGCGCATCCCGGTGGGGCATCGCTGAACGGTGCGGCCAGCGGTTCGCCCAGGCAGGCGAATACATCGCAGCCCGGGTACGCCGAAGGGCCGATACCGAAGACGGCCAGCAGAATATCTGTGTCGATATACGAATCCGGGTCCACCGCCAACGGCGGTTCCACGTACGGGCCCGGATCGGCGACCGGCGGTTCCCGGAACGCGGCCAGCAAACGGCGGAAGAACTCGTGCGGCAGTTCATCGAAGTTCTGGATGATGCCGGCCGGCCCGTATTTGCTGACGTTGCCGAAAACACCGGTCCACACCACGACCAGGTCCAGGCTCGGCACCACGAACACGTTCTGCAACCCCATACCCGACATCGAGTAGGTGTCCGGCGGCAGGAACGAAGGGTTCTCCGCGCAACCCGGCCCCACCCAGAACAGGTACCCGTAGCACGGATTCGCCGGTGACGGCGTGATCGCCCGGGCCAGATACTCCGCGGACACAACCTGCCGCCCGCTCCAATTACCGTTGTTCGCGACGAGCAGGCCCAGTTTGGCCAGATCGTCCGGCGGGATCAGCAGATGCGCGTAGCCGTAGGTGTGGGCGGAGCGGTCGCGTGCCCAGTACCAGTCACCTCGTTCGATACCCAACGGTGCGAACAGTTCTCGTTGTGCGAACTCCTGCAGGGGTTCGCCGACGGCGCATTCCAGCACATAGGAGAGCAGGTCCACGGTGCGCTGGCTGTAGGTGAACACGGTGCCGGGCTCGTGATCCAGTGGTACGCCCAGGGCCTGCACCGCGCTGTTGGGATCGAGGGGGACGGCGCCGGTGAGGCCCTCGGTGACCACCCCTGTACGCATGCCGGAGGTTTCGGTGAGCAGATTCTCGACCGTTATCGCCCGGCGCCGCGCGTCGCCGAGGCCCGGTGGCAGATACCGGTCGATCGGGGCGTGGATATCCACCAGGCGCTGCTCGGCCGCGATCCCGGTGAGCAGTGAGATCACGCTCTTGGTCACGCTCCACACATTCCACGGGATATGCCCGGTCCGGTCGTTCGCCGGGCCCTCGCCGACCAGACAGTTGTGCCGGAAGACCTGGACATTCAGCCGGTTCCGGCTCGCGGCGAAGGTCAGCGCGTCGGACAGTCGGTGCGTGTCCAGGCCCACCTGTTCCGGTTGCGCCCGCTGCGGTTCCCGCCCGGAACTCACCGCACAGTCGACCTCCGCGGGTGTGGCGTGTGCCTGGGCCGCGAAAACCTGTCCTGCCACCAGTGTTACCGCCGCGACTCCCGCCAGGAGCCCACCGAAACGCGCCATGCGCACACAGTAATGCCGGGTGGTCGGCAGTACCGGTATCGCCGAGCCGGAGCGGCCGTGGATACGCGACGCCCCTGATCGATCGCGGATCGATCAGGGGCGTCCTGTCGACGGCACTCGTGCTGCGGTGCCGTCCCGAGGTCGGTGCGGGCGCGGCTACAGCAAGCCGAACCAATAGACCACACAGGCCAGCGCCCAGAGGACCAACGTATCCATCGACACTCCCACTCTTGTCGTAGCGGATGTCCTCCATGATGCCCGAGATACACAGATACCGGTGCACCCGCTCGGACCGTACTGCGACCTTGATCGGCCTGTGACGGATCGTGTTCGCAGCGTTATAAGTTCACGTTAAGGGCGTGCCAAGTACGGGGCCGCATTGTTGAGTCATGCCGGAGCACGAACCCGGCACTCACACCGCGAACAGGAACCCGTAGATGATCACCGAGCTGACCACCGCTCTCGCCCTGGCCGGCACCGCCACCGCCGTGGTTTTCACCGCCGGACCCGCCGCGGCCACCGAAGGTGAGCCGGGTGCCGCCGTCACCGGCCAGGCCACCTGTACTCATTCCGACGACAAGATCGTGATCGAAATCGACGCGCCGGTGATCTTTGCCCAGGCCGGTTACCAGCCCGGGCAACGCCAGCAGATCCGGTACCGCACGGTGATCGTCGACTCGGCCCAGGGTGTCCTGGCCGGGGCCGGCGAATGGGAGAGCGGACGCGCGGGTGATACCGAGCCCGCCGAGATGGACGACACCGAGGTGGACGTCCTCCGCAACGACCCGAACGCTTACTCGGTGGTCCAAGAGGTGGAGTGGCTGGCACCGGACGGCGAGAACCCGGTGGCGAGCACGGAACTGTACGCGACCGGTTACCTGATCAAGGACGGTCGCACCGAGCTCGGCGTCTTCGACTCCTGCCAGTAGTCGACGACGCCGCTGAAAGAGGGGGCGGGATGCGGACCGGTGCCTGGGGAGGACCCGGTACGCATCCCGGAAAGAGCGGATCCGGGGGACGTGGGGGATCCGGTGGGGGTGCGGGTGGTTCCGGTGTCCGGGGAGGAGCTCCGGAACCACCCGGGGGGCCGGTCGACCAGCGGGGGAGCTGGGTGACCGGGTGGGTCGGTCTGTCTCGCGGGGTGACAGACCGGCTCACGGGCAGGGTGCCGTCTGCCGACCCGGTCTCGCGGGGTGACCGGGCCGGCGGCAGCCGTCGAAACGTTCGGCTCTTCCGGATGCTCAGTGGTGGACCGGTGAACATGGTGCGTCCGGTCCGCCACCGCGAAAGGTAACCGTTCGAGAATCGGTACGGCAGCGCCCACAGACAGCGACCGGCCGGACGAAGCAGTGTCGAATCGTCCGGCCGGTCGTTCGCGTGTGCTGATGAAGAAATCCTCATCCGGGTCTCACGGTGGGGTCATCGAGGTTGGGCATAGTGGCTGATATGTCCGGTTCTCGTTCATTTGCCGCCGCGCTCGTCCTGGCCGGTGCCGCTGCCGTGGTACTGGTGAGTTTTGCCCTGACCCGCTCTCCGGAGCCAGAGCTCGATCCCTCGTCGGTCGAGGTGAGTGTCGCGCCGACCGCGTCGACGGCGCAGCGCGCCGGGGAGGATCCGGGCCCGCCCGCCCCAGCGCCCGGGCACAATCAGGGGGACGGCCCACCGCATCCGGTGCCGGGGCCGTCCGGCCCGCCGTCTGCTTCCGGGACGATGGCCCCGGCTCCTGGACCTGTGGCTCCTGCGCCCGTACCTGGTCGACCAGCACCAGCACCCGTGCCCGCGGCTCCGGTTCCGGTTCCGGTTCCGGTTCCGCAGCAGGGTGACGATGACGCCGACGGCGGATTCGATGACGACGCGGATGATCAGCCGGACTCCGATGGCCAGTTCGACAGTGATGATTGATCGCGACCCCCCGCATTCTCTCGGCACGGTGGTGTTACCTCTGCAGCCATCCGGATCGGTCACCCCGTCGACAGCCGGCCTCCCGGCGGCCGACCGGCGGGTACCGCCTCGGCGGGGATCGCGATTGCCGGCCCGGTGGAAGATCACCGCCTGGATCATGCTCACGACATTCGTGCTGCTGGTCGTGGTGCTGGTGACCGCCCGGAATCTGCTGTTGCGCGATGTGAACACCCGGGCGAACGCCGATATCGCTCAGGAGGCCGACGAATTCCGTACCTTCGCCGACGAGGGTGTGGACCCCACCACGACCCAACCGTTCACCTCGGTGGAGCGATTGCTCGAGACCTATCTGCTCCGTCAGTCGCCGATCGACGGTGAGGTGATGGTGGGGATCGTCGACGGCAGGCAACTCGGTGGCATCCGGGGTAACCTGCCCGCTGTCGTCGCCGCCGACCCAGACCTGTTCACGGCGACGGCGATACCGGAGAAGACGTCCGGGGTGGTCGCCTCGGCGGCCGGCGAGATGCGGTGGGGCCGGGTGGACGTCGAATCCGGGAGCGACCGGGGATCGTTCGTGGTTGCCGCGTTCACCGAAGTCGCGCGTGCGGGTGTGGACCGGACGATGCGCACCGTCGCCGCGGTATCGCTGGCCGGGCTGGCGCTGACCACCGGTGTCGCCTACCTGGTCGCCGGGCGCATATTGCTGCCGGTGCGCACGGTGCGGGCGGTGGCCGCCGAGATCGGCGAAACGGATCTCACCGCCCGTGTTCCGGTGGAGGGACGCGACGATATCGCGGCGCTGGCGGAGACCTTCAACGATATGCTCGATCGACTCGAGCACGCCTATACGACCCAGCGGCAGTTCGTCGACGATGCAGGCCACGAACTGCGCACGCCGATCACGGTGGTGCGCGGGCACTTGGAGTTGCTCTCCGATGATCCGGAGGAACGGCGCCGCACGCTGGCCCTCGTCGATTCCGAACTGAACCGGATGGGGCGCCTGGTCTCCGACCTGCTGATGCTGGCTAAGGCCGAACAGCCGGATTTCGTGGTGCGGCGTCCCGTCGATATCGCGCAGACGATGCTGGATATCGAATCCAAGGTGCAGCCCCTGGGGGAGCGGCGCTGGCATCTGATGGAGGTCGCCGAGGGGACCGCGTGGATCGATGCGCAGCGGGTCACCCAGGCGATGCTGCAACTCGCGGCGAATGCGGTCGGCTATTCGATGGATGGGACCACCGTGCAGCTGGGCTCGCGGTTCAGCGGTGCCGAATCCGCTCGCACGTTATCGCTGTGGATCTCCGACCAGGGGCCGGGCGTATCCCCGGAGGACGCGCCGGTGATCTTCGACCGGTTCCGGCGTGGTGCTCCGGCCGACAGTTCCGGTGCCGACCGGCGTTCCGGCGCCGGGCTCGGCCTGGCCATCGTGCGGGCGATTGCCGACGCACACCACGGGTCGGCCTGGGTGCGCAGTGTGCCCGGGGACGGCGCAACTTTCGGACTCGACCTGCCGGTCGATCCGGCCCATCCCATCGGTCGCGACGACGCTGACCAGAACGAACGAAAGGGATAGCGCATGAGCCGGATCCTGCTCGCGGAAGACGATGTGCACATCGTGTCGTTCGTCGGAAAAGGCCTGCGCGCGGCGGGGTACACCACCGAACACGTCGCGGACGGCGAGACCGCGCTGCTGATGGCCCGCTCGGGTGCCTTCGATATGGTGATCCTCGACATCGGGCTCCCGTCGATGGACGGGTTCACCGTGCTGCGCCGGCTTCGCGGCGAAGGCGTGCGGACCCCGGTGGTGGTGCTCACCGCGCGCGACAGCGTCGACGATACGGTCGCCGGCCTCGAGGGCGGCGCCAACGATTACATGACCAAACCGTTCCAGTTCGCAGAACTCCTGGCGCGCGTGCGGCTGCGTCTACAGGACGACACGATGGCGAGTGCGCCGTCGGACTCGTTGTCGCACAACGATCTGAGCCTCGATCTGCGGTCCCGGCGGGTGCGCGTCGAGGGCCGGACGGTCGATCTCACCGCACGTGAATTCGGTCTGCTGGAAGTATTCCTGCGGCACCCCGACCAGGTACTGAGCCGGGAGCAGATCCTCGGGCAGGTCTGGGGTTACGACTTCGATCCCGCCTCCAATGTGGTCGATGTCTATGTGCGGGCGCTCCGGGGAAAGATCGGTGCCCAGCGGTTGCAGACCGTGCGCGGGATGGGATACCGGTTCTCGTGACAGCGACGGAGTTCCGGACAGTACCCCGTCGCCGACCCGCGGTCCCACCGCCTCCCGCTGGTCGGACCGCCTGGCCACCGCTGCTCGCCGCGCTGGCGGGCGTCCTTGTCTGCCTGAGTTTTCTGGCCGCGGCGGCAGCCGGTGATCTCAGCCGGGAGGCGCTGATCACGCTCGTTGTCTTCGTGGCCGCCATCTGGATGTGGGTTTTCGCGCCGGTCGCGGACACCTACGTCGCGCTGGGCGCGGCGGTGGCCCTCGTCGTCACCGGCCCGATCGATACCGAGACTTTCACCGGAACTCTCGGCGATTCGGTGATCTGGTTGCTGGTCGGGTCGTTTCTGATCGCTGCGGCCGTCACCGCGACCGGCTTGCCGGCGCGAATCGCCGCGCGGGTGCTCACCATCGCTCGTACGCCGCGCCAGCTGGTCCACCTCCTCACTGCCGTTCTGCTGGTCACCACCTTCGCGATTCCGGCAACCTCGGGCCGGGCCGCCCTGGCGCTTCCGGTCTTCCTGGCCCTCGCCGAGGTGCTGCGGCATCGGCCGCAACTCGTCCTGGCACTCGCGGTCGGGATTCCCTCGGTGATCTTGTTCTCCGCGGTGGGTTCGCTTCTCGGTGCGGGCGCACATCTCATCACCAGCGAAATTGTCGCCACGGTCACCGGTGAGGGATTCCACTTCGTGCAGTGGCTGATTCTCGGCCTGCCCCTCGCGGTGGTCTGGTCGCATCTGGCCGCGGAGATCGCGCTCGCTCTCTTCGCCGACCGCGCCGAGCGGCGCACGCCGCTGAGAGTGCCTACCGCGGCCTTCGCCGAGGTAGCGCCCGGGAACGCTGTACACGGGCCGCTCTCCGGGCCGCAGCGGCGTGTGCTCATCGTGCTGGCTGCGGTCGTGGTGTTGTGGTGCACGGAGGCCCTGCACGATATCGATCCGGCGGTTGTCGCCGTGCTCGGCGCCCTGGCCGCCACCGCCCCGAAAATAGGCGGTACGACCCTGCCCGCCGCGGCGAAAACGATTCCGTGGACACTCCTGCTGTTCATGGCCGCCACGCTCTGCCTGGGAATTGCCCTCACCACCAGCGGCGCCTCCGCGTGGCTCGGCGGCCTCATCTTCGATCCGGTGCGTTCACTGGGCCCTGCCGCGGCCACGGTTTTCCTGGTTCTCACCGTCGTCGTGTCCCTCATGGCTCATCTGATGATCCAGTCCCGTTCGGCACGATCGGCCGTGCTGGTCCCGCTCATCGTCGCCACTGCGCCGGCGGTCGGCGTGGACGCGGCGGCTGCGGCATTTCTTTCGACGGCGGCCGCGGGCTACTGCCACACCATGACCAGTTCGGCGAAGCCGATGGCCGTATTCGCCGGATCGGACACCGTTCCGGGATTCCGATCCGGCCATCTGCTGCGATACTCCGCCGTCCTCGCCCCGTTATCGGTCGCGCTGCTCCTCGCGTTCGCACTGTGGGTCTGGCCGCATCTGGGACTGACTCCCACGCCCTGACCCAACGCGCTCGACACTCTCGAAAGGCATCCCGATGTCCCTACCCCTTCCGCAGCGCGTACTCGTCGCCCCCAGCGGTTTCAAGGAAAGTCTCGGAGCCGGGACCGTGGCGTGCGCGATAGCCGCCGGTCTGCGGCGGGTGCTGCCGGGTGTGCATATCGATCTTGCCCCGATTGCCGACGGTGGTGAGGGCACCGCGGCCATGCTCGCCGGGACGACCGGTGGAATACTGCGCGACCTCGACGTGGTAGGTCCGGTGAACATCCCGGTGCGAGCGCAGTGGGCGCGGCTGGGGGCCGCGGCACCGGGGACTGCCGTGGTGGAGGTCGCCGCCGCGGCGGGCTTGCGACACGTGCCGCGGGAACTGCGAGATCCAGGTGTTACCACGACTTTCGGGGTCGGCCAGCTGATCGGCGCGGCCCTGGACTCGGGCGCCGGGACGATCGTTGTCGGGTGCGGTGATTCCGGTACCTGCGACGGTGGCGCCGGTGCGTTACAGGCGCTGGGTGCCCGGATCCTCGATGCTGCGGGCCGGGAAATCGGCAGCGGCGGCTACGAACTCGCGCGTGCCGCCCGATTGGACCTGTCCGGTCTGCACCCGCGGCTGGCACGCGCCGAGATCGTGGTGGCGGGAAATCCGCACAACCTACTGTGCGGGCCGCGCGGTGTCGCGCGGGTGTTCGGGCCACAGAAAGGGGCCACGCCCGCGCAGGTCGAGGCGCTGTCGTCCGCGTTGGACAATTGGGCGGCGGTACTCGAACGTGACGGCAGGGCCGGCAGTGATCTGCGCACCGGGCCGATGACCGGCGCGTCCGGTGGGATCGGCGCGGGCCTGGCCGGCGGGCTCGGCGCCCGGCTGCGCTCGCGCTTCGACGCACTGCTGGACTCCGGGCTCACCGGCGCAGACCTGGACCGCCGTATCGCCCGGGCCGATCTGGTCGTCACCGCGGAGGGCGCGATCGACCTGCAGACCCCGCACGGGAAAGTACCCGCCGAAATCGCCCGCCGCGCCCGGTTGCACGGTGTGCCGGTGGTGGCTCTGGCCGGCTCGCTGGGGGAGGGAGCGCCGCTGGTTCACGAGGTCGGTATCGGGGCGATCGCGTCGATCATCCCGGTGCCGATGGCCCTGGCCGACGCGGTGGCCGATGCGGAACGTCTGCTCACCGATGCCGCCGAACGGATGATGCGCATGCTGCTGGTCGGCGGCGCCCTCTCGGTACGGATGGGACGCGGCTCGGGCCGTCCCGTCCGTCCCGTCGGCCTCGGTGTCCGGCGCGCTACCGGGCCTCGGATCGGTGCGGCCCGCGGACGGGTCCGCGGTCGGCACCGATGAGATGAGTTCCGCCGTGCCGTGCGATTTCGGTGCCCGCACGGTTCGGCCGGGCGTCCGACGCGACCGAGTAGCTTCGGGTGCGGCAGCCCGCGAACCCGGAGGAGGTTCCCGACGCGGCGGTTCCGGAGAATCCTCCATCGCGTGGCTCGGTGACTGTCCTGGTCCGCGAGGGGCCGGTTCCGACGAGGATCGTCCAATCGACTTCGGGGTCGTCCGAGAGCGTGTGGTCAGTGCGCTGCAGGTGTCGCTGTGTAGTCCGGGAGGCTGTAATCCTCGGTCTCCGACAGCATGCGGGTCATCAGGGGCTGCATCACGCGCGACGTCGAGAGGCGGGCAACGGCGTGAGCGGCCCGAATTCCGGCCCGGGTGCGTGGGGCCATTACCTTCACCCCGCCCGGCGGGAGCTGCTGCGCGGTGTCGACGAACGGTCGCAGTGTCTCGGCGTAACGGGTGAGGGCGGCGGCCGGATCGCCTGGGGTGCGGAGGATTTCTCCGGCCAGTACGTAGGCGCCCACCAGGGCCATGGCCGTGCCCTGACCGCTCAGCGGTGACCCGCAGTAGCCGGCGTCGCCGACCAGCGCGATCCGTCCGGTCGTCCAGCGGGGCATGGTGATCTGGGCGAGCTCGTCGAAATAGAAGTCGTCGGCCCGTTCCATCGCGTCGATGATGGTGCCGGTCGTCCAGCCGCCGCCGGCGAGGCTTGTCCGGATGAGCTCTTGCTGGGCGGCGGTGTCGCGCCGGAGTGCCGGATCAGCGGCGGATCGGATGATGATCATCGCCTTCGATGTGGTGGAGTCGGCATCCGGCCGGAACCCGGCCACGATTCCGCCTGGCATCGAGTGCATGGTCATCCAGTGCGGTTCGATTCCGGCCGGCGTGGGCATGGTGAAGTAAGAGATGTAGGCGCCGAGATAGGTGCTGAACTGCTCTTCCGGCCCGAACGCCAGCCGGCGGGTGGCCGAATGCAGGCCGTCCGCGCCGACCACCAGGTCGAATTCCTCGGTGGTGCCGGAGGCGAAGTTCACTCGGACACCGCCGCTGTGTTCCCGCAGTTCGCGAATGAATTCCCCGTACCGGTAGTCGACCCCCGGGCAGCCGGGCCGGCCGGCGGCATCGGAAATCGCCTCCAGCAGGACCTGGTTCAGATCACCTCGGGTTATCTCGATTTCGGCGACAGCGCCGTTTCCGCCGAAGAGGTCGGCGGGCATTCGGAGTATTTCGCGTCCGGCGGCGTCGACATGCACCATGCCGCGCTCGTCGAGTTGGTAGCGGCTGATGCCCGGCATCAGCCCCATCTGTTCGGCGACGATCCGGCTGGGTCCGCGGAGGTCGACGGCCTGGCCACCGGGGCGGGGCGCGGGGGCGCGTTCGATCAGGGTCGGCCGGATGCCGGCGCGGGACAGTTGCAAGGCCACGGCATTGCCGGCGATACCGCCGCCGGAGATCAGCACTCGGGGGGTGGTCGCGGTGGGGCGTGTGGTCATCGGTTCCTCGCTCAAGTCTTGTTCGAATGTCTTAGACAAATGTCTAACACAGGAATAGCACGGCTGTCTAGAACAAATGTCTAAGACGATCGGCTAGAGTGGTGTCATGGGAAACAAGGAGGATCTGCTGGCCGCCGCGCGCTCCTGCATCTACGAGCGTGGATTCGCCGCGACCACGGCCAGGGATATCGCCACGAAAGCCGGCGTGAGCCTGGCCGCCATCGGCTACCACTTCGGATCAAAAGACCGCCTCCTCACCGAAGCTTTCACCGACGAAACCGGCCGGGTGATCGGCGACGACCTCGAGGACCGGATCCGCGCCACCGCGGGACAGTCGCCGGGCGCGGCGTTTTCGCAGGTGTGGGAGGGGATCGCGGAATTGTTCGCGCGGAACCGGGAGGTGCTGGTAGCGAGTGTGGAGAACTTGGCCCGGGTCCACCGGACGCCGAGCGAACAAGCGCGGATGGGGGAGTTGAGTGAATTCGGGATCGCCGAAATCGCGACCACGCTGGCCGAGACACATCCGGAAATGGACCCGCCACACGCCCGCGCACTCGCCGGGCTCTACATGATCGTGCTCAACGGATTGGTGATGCAGTGGATGAGCCACCCGGAGGGCGCCCTGCCCACCGGAGCGCAGCTCGGTGCGGCGATATCGGCGCTGAGCGGCGGAAAGGGTCCTGCCAACGAGAAAACCCCCGATCAGACGAGCTGATCAGGGGTCTATCGTGTCTCGACCACACGAGTCGGGGTGGCGGGATTTGAACCCACGACCTCTTCGTCCCGAACGAAGCGCGCTACCAAGCTGCGCCACACCCCGTGAAGCGAACCTGACGTAGCTTACATCAGGTTCGGTCCGGATAAGAAACCGGCTGCTCGAGGCCCATTTTCCGGTGTTACCGGGCGACGGCCTGCGAGGTCGAAACGCCCCGGCCGGAATCGGCGGCCGGCTTCTTCGGCGGCACCGCGACCAAGGTGAGCAGAGTCGCTTCGGGGCGGCAGCAGAAGCGGTAGGGCGCCCACGGTGAGGTGCCGATCCCGGCGGAGACGTGCAGTCGGGTGTGGGCGCCCCACTTGGACGGGCCCTTCACGCGGGAGCGGTCGATATCGCAGTTGGTGACCAAGGCGCCGTATCCGGGCAGGCACAGCTGGCCGCCGTGCGTGTGGCCGGCCAGGACCAGGTCGTAGCCGTCCTCGGCGAAGCGGTCCAGCACCCGCGGTTCGGGGGAATGGGTGAGGCCGAGCCGCAGATCGGCGAGCGGGTTGGGGGCGCCGGCGATGGTGTCGTAGCGGTCGCGCTGCATATGCGGGTCGTCGACGCCCGCGCTGGCGATCCGGATACCACCCACCTCGATATCGCGGCGGGTGTGCGTGAGATCCAGCCAGCCGCGTTCGGTGAACGCCGCGCGCAGATCCTTCCACGGCAGCGGAGCGCCGTGCACACGCTTGTGATTCTTGTCGAAGTACTTCAGCGGATTCTTCGGCACCGGCGCGAAGTAGTCGTTGCTGCCGAAGACGAAGAGCCCCGGACGGGACAGCAGCGGGCCCAGCGACTGCACCACCGCGGGCACGGCCTTCTGATGCGACAGGTTGTCCCCGGTGTTGATCACCAGGTCCGGTTCCAGCCGATCGAGTTCGCGCAGCCACTGCTGTTTGAGCTTCTGCCCGGGTGTCATGTGCAGATCGCTGATGTGCAATATCCGCAGCGGGGCGGAACCCGGCCGCAGCACCGGCATGGTGGTTTCGCGGAGAACGAAGGCATTGCGTTCGATCAGTGAGGCGTAGCCGACTCCGGCAGCCGCGGCTCCGGCGGCGCCGAACGCGGTCCGGCGCAGGGCCGACGTCGAGATCACGGGCATTTGCCCAGCATAGGTGACCAGCACGCGCTGTGCGCAGCGTGTTGAGCCACAGTTACGGCGGCGTGGCGGGCGGATGACCGGCCCCGGTACGCGTCCACCGGGCCTGTGGCCTTGGGAAACAATGCGATAACCGCATGTGGACACGCCCGGCGCGGACCGATAATCCGATGGGCGTGGCGAGGTGCAGCGGCTACCGTTGCGCCCATGTCGGAACTGAAATCGAGACTGCGCGCCGATATGACCGCAGCGATGAAGGCGAAGGAAACGCTGCGGCTGAACACGCTGCGCATGCTGCTGGCCGCTGTGCAGACTGCCGAGGTGGCCGGCAAGGAAGCCCGGGAGCTCTCCGATGCGGAGGTGATCGCGGTGCTGACCAAGGAAACGAAGAAACGTAACGAGGCGGCGGAAGTCTACGCCCAGGCCGGCCGTGGCGAGCTGGCGGCGAACGAACACGCCGAGGCGCGGATCATCGACGAATACCTGCCCACCCAGTTGACCGACGCCGAGGTCGCCGATGTCGCCGACACTGCGATCGCCCAGGTCGCGGAGGAACTGGGTGAGCGACCCGGTAAGCGGCAGATGGGTCAGGTCATGAAGGTCGCGACCGGGCTGGCCGCCGGTAAGGCCGATGGTTCGCGGATCTCGGCGGCGGTGAAGGCGCGGCTCTGAGCTCGATGAGCCGCGGTCCCGAACTCCGCGGGCCGCGCCTCATCGCCGGACTCACCGGGGGATCGGCACCGGAATGGGGATCGGTGGGAGGAACGGCGGGAGCGGTATCCCCGGCGCGTTCGGGGCCGGGGCGGGGGGCCGTCCCGGCGCCGGCGCTTCCCGGATGGTGCCGTCGCTGAGGTAGATCGTCACCTGCGACCCCGGAATCGCCGAACCGTTCGGGGTCGATCCGGTGACGGTGCCCTTCGGGGCCGAACCGGGCGAGGTCACCGAGGTGACCTTGAAACCGGCACCGGTCAGGGCGGCGGTCGCCTCGGCCGACGTCATCCCGACCACATCGGGAACCTGGGCGTTCTCGGCGCCGCGCACATACTTCTCGTCCAGGGGCGGCAGTAGCGGTGGCGGGTAGTTCCCCGAAACATCCTTCACGGCTTTGAACCAGGTCCTGGCGGGTTCGTTACCGCCGAAGAGACCGTTGGCGTCGCTCGCCGGGCAGTTGCGCAGCGGGAACGAGCAGATCTCCCCGGGCGTCGGGCTGTCGCCGTAGACGTAGACCGAGCCGGCCAGCGAATTGGTGAAGCCCACGAACGCCGAAGAGCGGTGACTTTCGGTGGTTCCGGTCTTGGCCGCCACAGGCCCGCTCCAGCCCGCCGCCGCGGCCGCCCCACCGGCGGTGCCCCCGGGATCGTGATCCTTGCCCATGGCATTGGCCAGCGTATTGGCCAGACCCGGTTCGACGACCTGTTCGCACGCCTGCTCGGTGAGCGGAACCGGCTTGCCGTACCGGTCGATGACCTCCGCGATCGGCGACGGCGGGCACCAGGTCCCGCCGGAGGCGAGAGTCGCCGCGACATTGGACAGCTCCAGCGGATTCACCGCGACCGGGCCGAGGGTGAACGAGCCGAGGTTCTGGCCCTTGATCATGTCGGCCAGGCTCTGGTTGTCGAATCCGGAGCTCCCCGGTTCGGTGTAGGAGCGCAGGCCGAGCCGGACCGCCATATCCACGGTGGGGGTCACGCCGACAGCCTGGATGAGTTTCACGAAGGCCGTGTTCGGGGAGGTGGCCAGCGCATCGGTCACCGACATCGGCGACCGGTAGTTGCCGGCGTTCTCGACGCAATAGGTGGCGGGCGGGCAGCCCGGGGCGCCACCGTTACCCATCCCGCGGGCGTCGAACCGGCCCGGGACGTCGAGCTGGGCGCTGATGCCCATCCCCTTCTCCATCGCCGCGGCGGTCGTGAAGAGTTTGAACACCGAGCCCGCGCCGTCACCGACCATCGAATACGGCTGGGCGAGCAGCGTCTCGTGTGCCTCCCGGTTCAGCCCGTAGGTCCGGCTGCTGGCCATTGCCACCAGCGGATGCTTGTCCTGGCCGGGGCCGATCAGTGACATGACTTCGGCGATATTCGGCAGGTGCGGGTCGGCGTGCTCGGTCACCGAGCGTTTGACCGAATCCTGTACGGCGGGGTCCAGGGTGGTGCGGATCAGATATCCGCCCTTCTGGATCTGCTCTTGGCTCAGCCCCGCTTCGGCCAGGTACTGCAGCGCGTAATCGCAGAAGAAGCCGCGATCACCGGCAGCGATGCAACCCTGCGGCAGGCCCTTCGGCTCGGGGAGGACGCCCAGCGGCTGGCTCTTCGCGGCGCGGAACTCCTCGGCCCGGCTGGGGATGTTCTGGATCATGGTGTCCAGGACGGTATTGCGCCGGTCGGTGACCCCCTCCGGGTTGGTGTAGGGGTTCAGCTTCGAACTGCTCTGCACCATGCCGGCCAGCATCGCGGCCTGCCCGACATTCAGGTCTTTGGCGTCGATACCGAAGTAGGTCTGGGCGGCGTCCTGGATGCCGTAGGACGAGTTGCCGAACGGCACCAGGTTCAGATACCGGGTGAGGATCTCGTCCTTGCTGAGCTCTTTGTCCAGGGTGAGCGCCATCCGGATCTCGCGGATCTTGCGCGCGGGGGTGGTCTCGATGGCGGCCCGGCGTTCGGCGTCGGTTTTCGCGACCACCAGCAGGTTGAAGTTCTTCACGTACTGCTGGTCGAGGGTCGAGGCGCCCTGCTGGACCTCACCGCTGCTGGTGTTGGTGAGGAAGGCGCGGATGGTGCCCTGCCAGTCGACGCCGTGATGGTCCGCGAAGCGTTTGTCCTCGATGGAGACGATGGCCAGCTTCATATCGTTGGAGATCTGATCGCTGGGCACCTCGAAGCGGCGCTGCTCGTACAGATAGGCGATCGGGTTCCCGGCTGCGTCCACCATGGTTGACACGGCGGGCACGGTTCCCTCGACCAGTTCCGCCGACACGTTGTCGACGGCGTCGGCGGCGCGATTCGAGACGAATCCGAAACCTCCGGCGACCGGGAACAACATTCCGGCTACGAGTACGGAGGCGAGTAGACAGCTGCCCGCCAGCTTGAGGAGCGCACGTGTCATCGGCACAGCACCAGCGTAGAGGGTTGCCGTTCGGCGTCCGTGAAGTGTGGACATCCGGTGTTGTGTCCCCGGATTCGCCGATTGTGCGGCCGGACCGGACGAGGGCGCCTGACGTGCATATTCGGGCGTGGGGGCGGGCAACGGCTCCGGTGTCGCAGGGACGGTCGTACCAAAAAGTCATCATCCGGTCTTGCGCTCGCGGCATACCTTTACCTAGATTGAGAGCTCAGTGTGATAGAGCTAACACTCAATGTGGAATGTGGTGCACTTCGCAGCGGGGTTCGGGTTGCTGCGGAGTACACGCGATTCCGGAGCGCCGTGACCCGGTGTTCGGACTGGCAAAGGGGCACACCAAATGCACATGACAACCCCCGTCGCTCGATTGGACGTAGAGCAGGCCGAAGCGAGGATCGCCTGGGTTTCCCAGGCCCGATGCAAGGAAGTCGATCCCGATCAGCTGTTCGTACGCGGCGCGGCCCAGCGCAAAGCGGCGACGATCTGCCGGCACTGCCCGGTCCTGATGGAGTGCGGGGCGGACGCCCTGGACAACAGGGTCGAGTTCGGGGTGTGGGGTGGTATGACCGAGCGGCAGCGACGGGCGCTGCTCAAGCAACATCCGGAGGTGACCTCCTGGTCGGACTTCTTCCATGCCCAGCGTCAGCACCAGATAGCGATGTAGTGAATTCCCGATAAGACGACCGACGGCCGCCGGGCACTCGAATTCTCGAGTGCCCGGCGGCCGAATGGTCGGTGGGCGAGAGCCTGCGGCTATGGGCAGAGGGTCACCCGGCGGCCTCGGTTTCCGCACCCGCCAGCTGAGCCCCGACGGCCCGCAGCGCAGCCAGATCGGTGACATCGAACGGCAGCGCGGTGACCGACACCATCGGCACCCGCGGGTGGGCTCCGGTGAACCGCTGCAGCAGATGTTGTTCACGCCGCGCGGTCGCGACCCGGTGGGCATGCACGCGCAACACACCCGCCGTGAGCGGGTCGGCTTCGGCGAGCCGGTCGGCGGCGGTGAGGGCATGATCGGCCGGCAATGAGCACAGCACCGGGTGCGTCCGGTTGAGCACCAGTCCGGCCAGCGGCATCTTCTCGGTGGACAGCCGGTCCACGAAGAACGACGCTTCGCGCAGCGCGTCCGGTTCCGGAGCGGCGACCACCAGAAAGTGAGTGCCGGGTTTGGCGAGCATCGCGAAGGTGCGGTTGGCCCGCTCCTGGAATCCGCCGAACAGCGATTCCAGCGACTGCAGGAAGTTCGAGGCATCCTTGAGCATCTGACCGCCCACGATGGTGGACACCCCGCGGACCGCCAGGCTCATCGCGCCGGTGACGAAACGCCCGACCCCACGGCCGGGTGCCATGATGACCCGGATCATCCGGCCGTCGAGAAAATTGCCGAGGCGTTTCGGCGCGTCCAGGAAGTCCAGCGCATTACGGGACGGCGGGGTGTCCACGACGATGAGATCCCATTCCCGGTGCCCGGCGAGCTGGCCCAGTTTCTCCATCGCCATGTACTCCTGAGTGCCGCCGAACGATGAGGCGACTGCCTGATAGAAGGGGTTGGCGAAGATCTGTTCGGCCTTGTCCGGGGTGGTGTGCTCGAGCACCATATCGTCGAACGTGCGCCGCATGTTCAGCATCATGGCGTGCAGTTCGCCTTTGGCCTCCGGTCCCAGGGCGACGCGCTGCGGACTGTTGTCCAGATCGGCGACCCCCAGCGACTGGGCCAGTCGCCGCGCCGGGTCGATCGTGAGGACCACGACCTTGCGGCCCTGTTCGGCCGCGCGCAGCGCGATCGCCGCGGCGGTGGTGGTCTTGCCCACGCCGCCGGAACCACAGCACACCACGACCCGCGCGGTGGGGTCGGCGAGGATGCCGGAGATATCCAGGGGCACCGGGCCCGCCGGTCGGGTGCTCATCGGACTCCCTGTTCGTTCAGATAGGCGGCTAGTTCGTAGAGACCACCGAGATCCATACCCTCCGCCAGGGTGGGCAACTGCAATCGCGCGATATCCAGATCCAGCAGGTCCGCGGCGCTCTGGTCCTGGGCGCTCAACGTCGCCGAATGCTCGACCGTCTCGGTGAGCAGGCCGGCGAAATCGGTCGCGGTCAGGCTGATTCCGGCGGCTTCCAAACCCGCGCGCAGGGCCTCGGTATCGAGCTCGCCGGCCGCCGCGCTACCACGCGTTTCGGTGCTCAGCGGGCTCTGCGCGGCGCGGTTGACGATCACGCTGCCGATCCGCAGGTCGTTCGCCCGCAGCTCGGCGACGGCGTCGAGGGTTTCCTGGACCGGGAGCGCCTCGAGCAGAGTGACCAGATGGATCATCGTCTGGTCCGAGTGCAGCAGCCGGGAGACGCTTTCGGCCTGCCCGGCGATCGGGCCCCCCTTGGCGAGTTCGGCCATCGCCTTGGTGACATCGAGGAAGCTCGCGATCCGACCGGTCGGCGGGGCGTCGACCACCACCTCGTCGTAGGCCGGGCGCCCCTGTTTGCCGGCCCGGACCACGCACTCCTTGATCTTGCCGGTCAGGATGACATCCCGCAGGCCCGGCGCGATGGTGGTGACGAAATCGATGGCACCCATCCGCCGCATGGCGCGCCCGGCGAACCCGAGGTTGTAGAACATCTCGAGGTATTCGAGGAACGCGTGCTCGATATCGAGTGCCAGTGCCACCACCTCGCCGCCGCCGTCCGCGGTGGCAATCTTCGTTTCGGTGGGTGGCAGCGGCGGCAGATCGAACAACTGCGCGATCGACTGCCGGTTCTCGACCTCGACCAGCAGCACCCGCCGCCCACCCGCGGCCAGCGCCAGCGCCAGCGCGCCGGAGACCGTGGATTTACCGGTGCCGCCCTTACCGGATACGTAGTGCAGACGGGCATTCGCCGCACGTTCGGGCCACCCGGTTTTCCGATCCGGTTCGGCCGATTCCGACATCGTCGTTGGTTCTGCCACGGTCGCGAGCCTATAACCCGGACTGGACGGATGCCCGCATACTCCGGTTCGCAGCTCTGTGGTGTACCAGACACCGGGATACGACACCTGTTCGGCGACACCGGTCCTGCGCCCGGAGTCCGGCCGGGTACCCAGTACGCTCGGTGCGCATGAGCGATATCACCCAGTGGGAATACGCGACCGTACCGCTGCTGACCCATGCGACCAAGCAGATCCTGGACCAGTGGGGCGCCGACGGCTGGGAACTGGTGACCGTGCTGCCCGGCCCCACCGGGGAACAGCACGTCGCGTACCTCAAGCGGCCGAAGCAGTAAGCGCCATGGGGGAATCCACCGAGCACGGACCCGCCACCGAATGGCGGGCGAACCTCGACCGGCTGGGACTGACGGTGCCCGAGGTGGTGGCACCGGTTGCTGCCTACCTGCCTGCGGTGCGCACCGGATCGTACGTGTACACCTCCGGGCAGTTGCCGTTCGTCGCGGGTGAACTGTCGGCGGCCGGCAAGGTCGGTGCGGAAGTCACCGTCGGCGACGCGGTGCTCGCGGCCCGCTGGTGCGCGCTCAACGCGCTGGCCGCGGTCCACGATCTGGTGGGCCTCGACGAGGTCGTGCGGATCGTGAAAGTGGTCGGCTTCGTGGCCTCCGCACCCGGATTCACCGACCAGCCGCTGGTGATCAACGGCGCCTCGGAATTCCTGGGCGAGGTGTTCGGCCCGGCCGGCGCGCACGCGCGATCGGCGGTCGGGGTCTTCGAACTGCCCAGGAACACCCCGGTGGAGGTCGAACTGATCGCCGAGGTCCGATAGACAGGACAGGACCGGCGGGGTCGCGCCGCGGCCCGTAGATTCGACTGTGCCGCTTTCTGATCGGAGGTGTCGTAGATGACACTCACTCATCCGGCCTACGGGCAATTGCGTGCCGTCACGCCGTCGGCGGCGGTGCTGCTCGCGAACAATCCAGGGCCGATGACCCTGGACGGGACCAACACCTGGATCCTGCGCGCACCCGGGCATACCGACTGTGTGGTCGTGGATCCGGGCCCGGATATGCCGGAACATATCGCCGCGATCGCCGAGGCGACCGGCGGTGCGGTGGCGCTCACCCTGATCACCCATCGCCACCCCGACCACACCGGCGGGATCGACGAACTGGTCCGGCTGACCGGGTCACCGGTGCGCTCGATGGATCCGGAGTTCCTGCGGGGAGATGTCGCGCCGCTCACCGACGGTGAGGTCATCGAAGTCGCCGGTCTGCGGATCACCGTGCTGCACACGCCGGGACACACCGCCGATTCGGTGAGCTTCCTGCTCGCGGACGCGGTGCTGAGCGGTGACACCGTCCTCGGGCGCGGTACCACCGTGCTGGACCGTGACGGCACGCTGCGCGACTACCTGTGCTCGATGGACCGGCTCCTGGAGGCCGGCGCAGGACTGGCATTGCTGCCCGCGCACGGACCGGACCACCCCGACCTGGAGCCGGTGGCGCGGTACTACATCGCACACCGGCACGAGCGGCTCGCGCAGGTCCGGGCCGCGCTGGACGAACTCGGCGCGGACGCCGACGCGATGGCTGTGGTGCGCAAGGTGTACGTGGACGTGGACGAAAGCCTGTGGCCCGCGGCGCGTAGCTCGGTCGAATCGCAGCTGACGTATCTGCGGTCGGAAACCGGCGCCTGACGGCGTAATGGGGTGAAGCCCGGGTAGCGCTGCCGCGCGACCCGGGCTCCCTCAGACTTCGCTGAACTCGGCGGGCACGAAATCAGCGGGCGCGGCGCGCCAGCCGTTCGGAATCGGAGATCAGCACGCTCTTGCCCTCGAGGCGCAGCCAGCCGCGATGCGCGAAATCGGCGAGCGCCTTGTTGACGGTCTCGCGGGAGGCACCCACCAGCTGAGCGATCTCTTCCTGGGTCAGATCGTGGGTGACCCGCAGCGCCCCGGCTTCCTGCGTACCGAAACGCTGGGCGAGCTGCAGCAGCGCCTTGGCGACCCGCCCCGGGACGTCGGTGAAGATCAGGTCCGCGAGGTTGTTGTTGGTGCGGCGCAGCCGGCGGGCCAGCACCCGCAGCAGCTGTTCGGCGATTTCCGGGCGCTGATCGATCCAGGACTTGAGCGCGTCACGGTCCATGGTGACGGCACGGACCTCGGTCACCGTGGTGGCGGTGGAGGTACGCGGGCCCGGATCGAAGATGGACAGCTCGCCGAACATATCCGACGGCCCCATGATGGTCAGCAGATTCTCCCGGCCGTCCGGGGAACGCCGCCCGAGCTTCACCTTGCCGGACGTGATGATGTACAGCCGGTCACCCGGTTCACCCTCGTTGAAGATGACGTGGCCGCGGGGGAAATCCACCGGCTGCAACTGTTTGGTGAGCGCAGCCACCGCGGTGGGCTCAACGCCTTGGAAGATGCCTGCTCTGGCGAGGGCCTCGTCCACGAATGTGCTCCTTATCGGGAATGGCTGTAGTCGTCGGACCGAAGTGGTTCGGCCGACAGTGCAGTCTACGCGGCCTTATCGGCGCGCAGTGACAGACACCACGTAAGGAAGGTTACCGGGATCGGGCCGGAGCAGTGCAGCGGGCGTACGGATCAGCTCGCGCGAGCGATATCGAGGGACTCCCCGGCCTCCTCGCTGCGATTGCGGCGCTTGCGCATACGCGCCACCGCCGCCGGTAGGCCGAGCTTTGTCAGCTCGTTGACCTCGGCGTTGCTGGCCTTGTCCAGGTAGGCCTGAACTTCCTCGTCGGGCTCGACAAGTTTGCGAAGACGGTTCTCCACTCGTTCCATGCCGAGGGCGAACAGCATCAACACCACTGGGAAGAGCGCCACAGCGAGTCCTTGCATGCCGGGTAGTAAACACGGTCGAGGTCTCAGATGGAATACGGGACCAGAACTGGCAGGGCAACGTTGTCGGAGGGTTCCGTATGGTGGATGGGTGCGAATCACCCCCTCCGATACCGCTGGAAGCCCCCTTTCCGGCACTGCCACGGAAAGCGCGGAACCCGCGGTGTCCGGTGGGGTCGGAAATCGGAAAAGTCGTTCCCGACCGGCGGAAACCCGTTTGGGACTGGTGCGCCGCGCGCGCCGGATGAACCGGATGCTGGCGCGGGCATTTCCGGATGCGCATTGCGAGCTGGATTTCGGGACACCGCTGGAACTCGCGGTGGCCACGATCCTTTCCGCGCAGTGCACCGATGTGCGAGTGAATATGACCACTCCGGCGCTTTTCGCCGCGTATCCGGATGCCCGCGCGTACGCCGAGGCGAACCGTACGGAGCTGGAGGAACTCATCCGGCCGACCGGTTTCTACCGCAACAAGACCAACTCGCTGATCGGTCTCGGGCAGGCCCTGCTCGAACAATACGACGGTGAATTGCCTCACACGATGGCGGAGCTGGTCCGGTTGCCCGGCATCGGGCGTAAGACTGCCAATGTCATTCTCGGTAATGCCTTCGGAATTCCGGGTATCACGGTCGATACCCATTTCGGGCGTCTGGTGCGGCGCTGGGGCTGGACGACCGAGGAGGACCCGGTCAAGGTCGAGCACATCGTGGGCGCGCTCATCGAACGCAAGGAGTGGACACTGCTGTCCCATCGGGTGATCTTCCATGGGCGCCGTGTCTGCCATGCCCGCAAACCCGCCTGCGGTGTGTGTGTCCTGGCCAAGGATTGTCCGTCGTTCGGCGCCGGTCCGACCGATCCGGATAGTGCGGCCGCATTGGTCAAGGGTCCGGAAGCGGCGCATCTGCTCGAACTGGTGGGCCGTTGAGCCGAGTACCGGTTTTCTGGAAATGGGCGTTGACGGCGGTGATCGTGGCATTGGCGGCGGTGGTGGCGCTGTGGCCGCGTGGATCGGATTCCGGGGAATCCGGTGTGCGTCCGGAACCGGCACAGCAGATCGATCCCGCGTTGCGGCAGGCTTCGGGCGTGGCGGAGTGCCCCCCGGACTCCGCTTCCCCGGCAGCGGCCGGTCCGTTGGCGGATATCGTGCTGAGTTGCCTGTCCGACGGAGCCGCAGCCGCACCCGGCCGGATGACCGGCGAGCCGATGGTGCTGAATTTGTGGGCCTACTGGTGTGAACCCTGCCGTGCCGAGCTGCCGCTGTTCCAGGAATACGCGGACCGAGCCGGGCCCGCGGTGCGGGTGCTGACCGTGCACAGCGATCCGGACGAGGCGAAAGCGCTCGCATTGCTCGCCGCGCTCAATCAGGAGCTCCGGGCACAGCACCGCCCGGAATTACACCTCGCGGCCATGCAGGATCCGGAGGCCCGGGTCCGGGCGGCGGCGCAGGCGCCGAACGCGCTGCCGATCACCGTGCTGATCCGGCCGGATGGTTCCATTGCCGAATACGTCGCCCGGCCGTTCCGCGATGTGACCGATATCGCCAACACTGTGGCGGGTGCACTGGGAGTCAGCGCATGATGCGATACCTCCGCCTTCGCTGCGGCCCCCGCCGACCGCATGCAAACGCATCGAGGGAGATTTCGTGATGCGATACCTCCGCCTTCGCTCCGGCCTCCGCCGACCGCATGCAGACACTTCGAGGGAGATCTAGTGATCGAAGGTGAACTGCCGTCCTGGTTGAGTGGGGCGGCCGGTCCCGGGCAGCCCGATTTCTCCGACACCCTGGGCCGGGCGCGGGCACTGCGCCGCGCGATGGCGGGTCAGGTCCGGCAGGCCGCCGTGCTGGTGTTGTTCGCCGGTGACCCGGCCGGGGATCCGGCGGCGCCCGGCGGCCTGCCCGCGGACGCCGAGGTACTGCTGACCCAGCGCGCGTCCACCATGCGTAACCATCGTGGGCAGGTCGCCTTTCCCGGCGGTGCCGTGGATTCCGATGACGACGGGCCGGTCGGCACCGCCCTGCGGGAGGCATGGGAAGAGACCGGGCTCGATCGGGCGGGGGTCGAGCCGATCACGACCCTGCCGAAGCTGTTCGTACCGCCCTCGCGTTTCGATGTGACACCGGTCGTCGCCTACTGGCGGACTCCGAGTGAGGTCCGTGTGATGGACCGCGCGGAAACCGATCGGGTGGTCCGGGTACCGATGGCCGACCTGCTCGATCCGGCCAATCGATTCATGGTGCGCAGCGCGCTCGGCTACCACAGTCCGGCGTTTCAGGTGGACGGGATGTTGGTGTGGGGGCTGACCGGCGGCATACTGGCCGGACTCGTGACTTCGCTGGGCTGGGAATCGGAATGGGACCGAACCGACGTGCGTGATCTGGAACAGGCGCTGGCCGCGGTGGGGATGGTGTTGTGAGTTCTTCGGCGTGGCTCGATATCGCGGTGGTCATCTTGGCGCTGCTGGCTGCCTCCTCGGGCTGGCGGCAGGGTGCGGTGGGTTCCGCGCTGGCATTCCTCGGGGTAGTGCTGGGCGCTGTCGCCGGCATCCTGATCGCCCCGCACATCCTCGTGCACATCGACGAGGGCCGCAGCCGGGTGCTGGCCGGTGTACTGCTCATCGTGCTGCTGGTGATTGTCGGCGAGATCGCCGGGATGGTGCTCGGCCGGGCGGCGCGTAGCGGGATGCGGCATCCGTTCGCGCGCGGGGCCGACAGCTCGGTCGGCGCGGTGCTCATGGCCGGTGCCGTACTGGTGACCGCGTGGCTGCTGGCGCTGCCGCTGGCGACCTCCTCGCAGCCGGCAATCGCCGCGGCGATCAACAGTTCCCGCGTGCTCGCCGATGTCAACCGGGTCGCGCCGGACTGGTTGCGCACGCTGCCGAACGAGTTCTCGAAGCTGCTGAACACCTCGGGCCTGCCGGACGTCATCGGACCGTTCGGCCGCGCGCCCATCGCCGCGGTGGAACCACCGGACCCCAGTGTGCTGAGCACCCCGGTGGCCGAATCGCTGCAGCAGAGTGTGCTGCGGATCCGCGGTGTCGCGCCGAGTTGCCAGCGGGCACTGGAGGGTTCGGGGTTTGTTGTGGCACCGGAGCGGGTGATGACGAATGCGCACGTGGTGGCCGGAACCACCAGTGTGACGGTGGATTCGGCGGCCGGACCGCTGGACGCGACTGTGGTGGAATTCGATCCGTCCATGGATATCGCGGTGCTGTTGGTACCGGGGCTGACGGCGCCGGTGATCCCGCAGGCGCCGGAACCGGCCGCTTCGGGCGAAAGCGCCATCGTGCTCGGTTATCCGGGTGGCGGCCGCTATACGGCGAGCGCGGCCCGGGTCCGGGAAACCCTGGACCTCACCGGGCCCACCATCTACCGGGATGGGACGGTCGAACGCGAGGTCTACACGGTGCGGGGTCAGGTGCGGGCCGGTAACTCGGGCGGACCGCTGGTCGACGCCGAGGGGAACGTGCTGGGTGTGGTGTTCGGTGCCGCGGTCACCGACGACGACACCGGATATGTGCTGACGCTGAACGAGGTCCGGGAACGGGTCACCGCGGCTCCTGCGTCCACCCTGCCGGTCGCTACGGGCCCCTGTGTCCTGAGCTGACCGCATCCTGCGCTGGGCGCACCAGGCCGCGGTAAGGAGCGGCCGGGTTCGCGGGCCGGGCATCGAGCCGATGCATTCGGTGGGTGGGCTACCGCTGCGCCGCGGCCGGCGGCGCACGGGCGTCGCGGTACCTCGGGGCGGTGATCGGTCAGACGGAGCTGTCGCGTCTTCGGTAGTCCGGACTGGCGAGGAGTTTCGCGATTTCGGCGGTGACCGCGTCCGGATTTTCCTGATGCGCGAAATGCGCGGCGTCGCGGACGGTCACCACCCGGCGGCGTGGGGACAGCTGTGGTCCACGGTGCACGGTGTGCGGCAGGATGTATCGGTCGAATTCGCCGCGCAGCGACACCACCGGTATGTCGACGGGTTTGCGCATCACGGCGATGAACCGGCGCCCGTCCGCGCGCCACTGACTGCGGAAGGCCCACCGTTTGTACTCCAGCGCGCAGTGCGCCGCGCCGGGGATCCGGATTGCCGAACGCATCCGCTGTGCTGTCTCGGCGCATTCCACGGTGCCGGACCAGGCCGTCGAACTACGTCCGGTCAGCAGATCGGCGGCACCGCGGCCGTCCTCGCGGGTGAGCAGATGTTCGGGATACCGGGGGAGCTGGGCGCGCAGGAATCCTGGTAGGAAGGTCCGGCGCTGCGCGTTGTCGCGCAGGACCGAACTCTTCAGGGCCGCCGGATGCGGTGAGGACACCACCGCGATCCCCCGCACCAGCCGTGGATGCAGGACCGCGGTCGCCCAGCAGACCAGGCCGCCGTCGGCATGGCCGACCAGCGTGGCGCTGCTGTAGCCGAGCGCGCGGATCAGTCCGGCGATATCACCGGCCAAGGTCCACCCGTCGTAGCCGCGCGGGGGTTTGTCACTGTCGCCGTAGCCACGCAGGTCCACCGCCACCGCGTGGTACCCCAGGTCGGCCAGGGCGGTGAGCTGATGCCGCCAGGACCACCAGAAATCCGCGAACCCGTGCAGCAGCACCACCAGGGGTGCCTCGGGATCGCCGGGGCCGGCGGAGGCTATATGCAGCCGTATGCCGTTGGCGTGCACATCACGGTGCGTCCAGCCACCGTCGTAGCGCACGCTCGACGGGTCCGGTGGAAAGTTCGACGCCACGGCGTCCGAGCGTAGTGAACGCCCGGCCCCGCCCGGTGTCTGGCCCGCTCAGCGGGTGGACTTGTCCAGTGCGACCGGCTCGTCGTGACTGCCGAAACCGGACGGCAGGACGGTGCGCGTCTGCTTGAGCGAGTCGATCGTCTTCTCCGGTGCCCGCAGCTTCTTGACCTTGCGATAGCCGAGGAACGCCAGCACCACCGTCACCAGGATCATGAACGCGAAAACGATCCAGAACGCGGCCCAGCGGGTGAGCCAGATGTCCAGGGTTTCGGCGACGGCGAAAAAGAAGAAGAAACTGCTGAACAGCAGCACAGTCAATGCGCCGATGAAGAAGACGCTGCCCTGCATGCCCTTCTTGATCTCACCGGTGACCTCGGCCTTGGCCAGGGCCACCTCGGCGCGGACCAGGGTCGAGACCTGTTCGGAGGCGTCGCGGACCAGACTGCCGAAACTGGCCGATGCGTGCGGGTCGATCTCGGACAGCGGAATCGAGGTGACCGTGCCGCCTCGCGCGCCGTCGCCGTTACCGCCCTGTGTCACACTCACGTGGTCGACCCTCTCCCTGTCCCGATCCTGCTCGGTCTTACTGTTCTGGTTCTAGCGCATCCGCGTCCCGCCGTGCTTGGTGGACACGCCCACGCCGCAACAGTAGCGCCGAACCCGCCAGCGATGCGGCCATGGAGGTCACCAGGACCGCCGCCTTGGCCAGTTCGGCGGATTCGGGATATTCCTCCAGCGCCAGTTCCGCCACGAGCAGGCTAACGGTGAACCCGATCGCGCCGAGCACCGACAGGGCGAACATATCGCGATAACCCAGGTGCGCGGGCCGTTTGGCGATCCCGGTGCGGATAGCGAGCCAGCTGATCCCGAAGATACCCACGGTCTTTCCCAGCAGCAGGCCGAGAATGATCGCGAGGGACAGCCGATCGGTGAACAGATCGCCCAGGACTTCGCCGTTGAGCGGCACGCCCGAGGCGAACAAAGCGAACAGCGGCACACACAGCCCGGCCGAAATCGGCTGGACCCGGTGCTCCCAGCGGGTGGCCGGCGCCTCGCGCTCACCCTCGTCCGGGCGGACTCTGGTGAGCAGACCGCACGCGACCCCGGCGAGTGTCGGATGAATATGGGCCTCGTGCAGGGCATACCAGCACACCAGCGCGATCGGTATATAGATCAGCGGGGAGTTCCAGCGCTTGTGCTGGGCGAACCACCAGGCCGCGCAGCAGGCGAGTGCCGCGAGTAGCCAGGTCAAGGCCAGGCCCGTGGTGAACAGGACGGCGATGAGCACAATGGCCATCAGATCGTCCACCACGGCGAGGCTGAGCAGGAAGACCCGGGCGCTGGCGGGGATCCGGGAGCCGGTCATCGCCAGGACGGCGAGTGCGAAGGCGATATCGGTGGCGACGGGGATGGCCCAGCCGCGATCCATTCCGTCGACACCGAAACCGACGGTGTAGGCGATGATTGCCGGGGTCACCACACCGCCCGCGGCGGCGATGATCGGCAGCGCGGCACGTTTGGGGTCGGCGAGTTCGCCGACGACGAGTTCGCGTTTGAGTTCGAGCCCGGCTACGAAGAAGAAGATGGCCAGCAGCCCGTCCTTGACCCAGTCCGCCAGGGTCAGATCCAGGTGCAGCGGCGGGATCGCCAGATGGGTTTCGGTGAGGGTCAGATAGCTGTCGCCCCACGGGGAGTTCACCCAGAGCAATGCCACCGCCGCGGCGATCAGCAGCAGTGCGCCACCGACGGTTTCGGTACGGAGATACCTGGCGAGTTCCGACCGGGGGCTGCTCAGCACGGGGAACCTTTCGGTCGTACGGACATCTGACTTGTCCGCGAACCCCCTGGTGACGGTCCGGAGGGCGCACGAAAACTCGCCGACCAGACTTCCCGGCACACCGTAAGCAATCTTAACGGCCGGGCTTCTCCCGGCCGACGGGCGGGCGATGTCCGCTGCGCGCTGTCGGCGCGGACCGGGTCCGGGCGGGCGTGTTACGCCCGCCCGGACCGGCGCGAATCAGTCGGAACGACCAGCGCGAATGTTCTCGAAAACCTGCGGGTCGACGAGGGTCGAGGTATCGCCCAGTTCACGGCCCTCGGCCACATCGCGGAGCAGCCGGCGCATGATCTTGCCGCTGCGGGTCTTCGGCAGTTCCGGCACCACGTGGATCTCCCGGGGCCGGGCGATCGGGCTGATCGCACGAGCCACCTCGGCTTTCAGTTCGCCGACCATCGCCGCGCCGGTATCGGTGGCGTCGGCGGACAGGATCACGAAGGCCACGATGCCCTGGCCGGTGGTCTCGTCGCTGGCACCGACCACCGCTGCCTCCGCGACCCCGGAATGGCCGACCAGCGCGGATTCGACCTCGGCGGTCGAGATGCGATGCCCGGAAATGTTCATCACATCGTCCACCCGGCCGAGCACCCACAGGTCGCCGTTGACATCGAGTTTCGCGCCGTCACCGGCGAAGTACCAGCCCTGCTCGGCGAAACGCTCCCAGTAGGTGGCCCGGTAGCGCTCCATATCGCCCCAGATACCGCGCAGCATCGACGGCCACGGCTGGTCGAGCACCAGGTAACCGTTGGCCTCGGTCTCGCCGCGGCGCACCGTATTGCCTTCCTCGTCCACCACCGTCGCCGAGATACCGGGCAGCGGGGTCATCGCGGCGCCCGGCTTCGTGGCGGTGATCCCCGGCAGCGGGGAGATCATGATCGCGCCGGTTTCGGTCTGCCACCAGGTGTCGACGATCGGTGCGCTGCCGCCACCGATGACATCGCGGTACCAGCGCCAGGCCTCCGGGTTGATCGGCTCGCCGACCGAACCGAGCACCCGGACCGAGGACAGATCGTGCGCGTCCGGAATCTGGCGGCCCCATTTCATGAAGGTACGGACCAGCGTCGGCGCGGTGTAGTAGATCGTGACGCCGTACTTCTCGATGATCTGCCAGTGCCGGTGCTCATCGGGGAAGTTCGGGGTGCCCTCGTACAGCACCTGGGTGGCGCCGTTGGCGAGCGGACCGTAGACGATATAGCTGTGCCCGGTCACCCAGCCGACATCGGCGGTGCACCAGTAGATATCGGTCTCCGGTTTGTGGTCGAACACCACGCGGTGGGTGTAGCTGGTCTGGGTCAGATACCCGCCGCTGGTGTGCAGGATGCCCTTCGGCTTACCGGTGGTACCGGAGGTGTAGAGGATGAACAGCGGATGTTCGGCGTCGAAGGGCTGCGCCTCGTGCACGGGGTCGGCATTCGCGACGGTTTCGTGCCACCAGAGGTCGCGGCCCTCGGTCCAGGGCACCTCGGTGGCGGTCCGGCGGACCACCAGGACGTGCTCCACACTGGACGGCACATCACCGTGCGCGAACAGCGCCTCGTCGACGGCTTCCTTGAGCGGGGCCGCGCTGCCGCGCCGCCACTGGCCGTCGGTGGTGATGACCAGGCGGGCCTCGGCGTCGTCGATCCGCTGGCGCAGTGCGGTCGGCGAGAAACCGGCGAACACCAGGGAATGCGGGAGACCCAGCCGGGCGCAGGCCAGCATGGCGACGATGGTCTCGGGGATCATCGGCATATAGATGGCGACCCGGTCGCCCGCCGTCAACCCGAGTCCGGTCAGATAGTTGGCCGCCCGGCCGACCTCGGCGAGTAGATCCGAGTAGGTGATCGTGCGGGAATCGCCCGGTTCGCCCTCCCAGTGCAGCGCGACCTTGTCACCGCGGCCTTCGAGGACATGGCGGTCCACACAGTTGTACGCGACATTGAGGCGACCGCCGACGAACCATTTCGCCACGGGAGCGTCGGTCCAGTCGAGCACCTGATTCCACCGCTGATGCCAGTGCAGATGGTCGGCTTGCTCCGTCCAGAAACCTTCGCGGTCCTGCGCGGCCCGCTCGTAGATACCCGCATCCACATTCGCCGCGGCAGCGAACTCCGCGCTCGGCGGGTAGGTGTCCGGCTGTTCGGTCATCTGTGTCACTTCCTTCGCGTTACCTGCACCATGAGGGGCCACCTGTGACCCTAAACTCTCCGCGATCGGGCCGAGCGGATCCCCGGCGAATGGCCGCTGGCATGGGGTGAACGGCTGCCCGGATCGGACGAACGGTCGCTCGGAGCCGGATAGGGGCCACCCGGCTCGAAGTGCACGAAGTCGCGCGCGATACGGCGCGGGCCGATATTCTCAGACGACTCCGCGGGTGCCGGTCGGTCCGGTACCGCGGGCCGCCCGCGAACTCCGCGCACGGATGCGCGGTTCCGCGGGAGCAGCGGCGGCGCCCGAGGGGCCTCGGCTCCGCTACGCCGAGCGGGCGCCGGTGAACACGAACGGGGCGAACGACGAGTCGGGGAGTGTGTGTGCGGGGAGCATCGTGGTCGCTGCGGGCCGTCGGCCTGGTACTGATTCTGGCCACCGTGGCGGTGCTGCCCGCCTGTACAGTGACGCCGGCCCTCGGTGACTCCATCGCGGTCAACGGCTCGGAACCGCAGAATCCGCTGGTGCCGTCGAATACCAACGAGAACGGCGGCGGCCGCATCATCGATCGACTGTTCTCGGGATTGCGGCGGATCGCGGCGGACGGCAGTCTGCACGACGAGGTGGCCGAGTCCATCGAGACGGCCGACCAGCAGCATTACCGGATCCGCCTCGAACCGGGCTGGACCTTCAGCGACGGATCACCGGTCACCGCACATTCTTTCGTTGATGCGTGGAACTACGGCGCTCTGATCACCAACGCACAGTTGCAGAGCTACACCTACGAGCCGATCGTCGGCTTCGACGATGTGCAGGCCGACCCGCCGCGCGCGCGGACCATGTCGGGGCTGCGGGTGATCGACGATCTCACGTTCACCGTCGACCTGGTGGCGCCCACCATCGATTTCCGGACCCGGCTGGCCTACGCGCCCTACTATCCGCTCCCCGAATCGGCCTTCGCGGATATGGAGGCGTTCGGACAACATCCGATCGGCAACGGCCCGTATCGCTTCGCCGGCCCGGAGGCCTGGCAGCACGATGTGAAACTGGATGTGGTGCCGAACGAGTCCTACCGCGGTGGGCGGCCCTCCCGGAACAAGGGCCTGACCTTTATCTTCTACTCCGATTTCGACGCCGCCTACGCCGATCTGCTGGCCGGTAATCTGGACGTGCTCGATACGCTTCCCACCAGTGCGCTGACCGTGGCACAAGCCGATCTGGGGGAGCGCGCGGTCGCGGCACCCACCGCGAAGAATCAATGGATAGGCACCCAGCCCGGGCTACCGCATTTCGGCGGGGAAGAAGGCCGGTTGCGCCGGCACGCCCTATCGAGGGCGATCGACCGCCAGGCGATCGGTGACAAGATCTTCCGTGGCACCCGCGCTCCCGCACGCGACTACACCTCGAGTGTGCTGCCGGGTTTCGACGGTGATCTGCCGGGCGCCGAGGTACTCGAGTACAACCCGGACGAAGCCCGCCGGCTGTGGTCGAAGGCGAACGAGATCTCGCCGTGGAGCGGCCGTTTCGAGATCGCCTACAACGCCGACGGCGACCACCAGGCCTGGGTCGACGCGGTGTCGAACAGTATCAAGAACACACTCGGCATCGAGGCGGTCGGGGCCGCCTACCCGACGTTCAAACAGCTGCGCGATCAGATCACCACGAAGACCGTCGGCAAAGCCTTCCGCTCCGGCTGGCAGGGCGACTACCCGACCATGCTCCAATTCCTGGAGCCGTCCTTCCTCGGCAACTCCGCAACCAACGACTTCGACTACCACAACCCCGAATTCGACGACCTCATCGCGGCCGCGGAAGCCGCGCCGACCGAGCCCGAATCGTGGGCATTGGTGGCCCGGGCACAAACGGTGCTGTTGCACGATATGCCGACCATCCCGATCTTCGACTACGTGAACTCGTCCGGATACTCCGAGCGCGTCCGCGGCGTCGACTTCGGCTGGAACGGTATGGCGGACTTCGAGAATCTCGAACTGATATGACGCCCGGATCCCGCAGGCGTGAGGAGAGCGCATGGCCTGGTACGTAGTGCGGCGGCTGCTGCAGATGGTTCCGGTGTTCTTCGGCGCCACCCTGCTCATCTACTTCCTGATCTACAAGATCTCCGGCGGTTCGGTCGCGGCGCTGGCCGGTGACCGCACCCTCACACCCGCCCTCGAGGAGCAGCTGCGCGCGCGTTACCACCTGGACCGCTCCTTCTTCGTGCAGTACTTCTACTACCTGAAGGGCATCTTCACCTTCGATCTGGGCACGTCGTTCTCGGGTCGGTCGGTGAAAGACGAACTGGTGCGGGCTTTTCCGATCACCTTCCGTCTCGCGGTGCTGGCGCTGCTGTTCGAAGCGGTGTTCGGGATCCTGTTCGGCGCGCTGGCCGGGTTGCGCAAGGGCAAACTGTTCGATTCGGCCATGCTCGTGGTGAGTCTGGTGGTGATCGCGGTACCGGTCTTCGTCCTCGGGTTCCTCGCGCAGTTCCTGCTGGGTGTGAAATGGGGTATCGCGCCCGTCACGGTCGGGGCGGACGCGAGCTGGAGTCGGCTGGTGGTGCCGGCGATGGTGCTGGGTGCGCTTTCGTTCGCCTACGTGCTCCGGCTGACCCGCAACGCGGTCGCGGACAACCGCGACGCCGATTATGTGCGCACCGCGACGGCCAAAGGCATGCCCCGGCGCCGGGTGGTCACCGTGCACATCCTGCGGAACTCGCTGATCCCGGTGGTCACCTTCCTCGGTGCCGATCTCGGTGCCCTGATGGGCGGGGCGATCGTGACGGAGGGCATTTTCAATATCCCCGGCGTGGGCGGCACCCTCTATCAGGCAGTGGTGCGCGGTGAAGCGCCGACAGTGGTCTCCTTCGTCACCGTGCTGATCGTGGTGTTCCTGCTCGCCAACCTCGTGGTGGACCTGCTGTACGCGCTGCTCGACCCCCGGATTCGCTATGCCTGAACAGGAGTACGGCCATGTCCGATGAGTCACCGGTCCGGCGTGACCGGCAGCGCTGGGTCGCCGAACCGGACGCTGTCCAGGTGGAGGCCACCGATCGGTTGCGGGTCGCGGGCGCCCCGCGCGGATTCTGGGGTCAGGCCTGGCGGAACTTGCGGCGTAATCCGCTGTTCTGGATCGCGGCGGTGCTCATCGCGCTGGTGCTGGTGGTCGCGGCGTTCCCCGGTCTGTTCACCGATCAGGACCCGCGCTACTGCCTGGTCGACAACAGCCTGCTGCCCCCGAGTTCGGCGCACTGGTTCGGGTTCGACCTGCAGGGCTGCGATATCTACGCCCGGACCATCTTCGGGGCGCGTGCCTCGATCCTCACCGGCGTCGGCGCGGCGATACTGTTCGTCCTGCTCGGCGCCACCCTCGGGGCGGTGGCCGGCTACTACGGCGGGCTGCTCGATTCGGTGATCTCCCGCCTCTCGGAAATCGTCTACGCGATCCCGCTCATGCTCGCCGCCATCGTGCTCATGCAGCTGTCCACCGAGCGCACGATCGGGCTGGTGATCGTTACCCTGGCGGGCTTCACCTGGCCGCAGGCCGCGCGGATCGCCCGTGGTTCGGTGATCGCGGCGAAGAACAGCGAGTATGTACTGGCGGCACGGGCTCTGGGCGTCTCCCGCCTGGGTATTCTCGTTCGCCATGTGCTGCCGAACTCGGTGGGCCCCGTCATCGTGGTGACCGCTATCTGGCTGGGGGTGTTCATCGTGACCGAAGCGACGCTGTCCTTCCTGGGTGTCGGCCTGCCTCCCACGGTGGTTTCCTGGGGCGCCGATATCGCGACCGGTCAACAGCAGTTGCGGGGCGGATCACTGATCCTGTTCTATCCGGCCACCGCATTGGCGCTGACGGTCCTCGGCTTCATCATGCTGGGCGATGCCCTGGGCGATGCCATCGATCCGAAAGCGCGAGGGAAACGATGAGCTGCCGGGCCGGGCGCCGGCAACCGGGGCGAGCGACGTCCACCGAACGCGCTCGTACCGCGCCCGCGGGGCGCACCGAGCGCGCCCGGGGTGCGCGCGGCACCCGCACACCGAGTGAGCAGCGGTCCCGGCTGCTGGACAGGACGCGACGATGACGACCGCCGACGAGACCCCGCTGCTGGAAATCCGCGACCTCCGTATCGCATTCGGGTCCGGCAACGACCGAATCGAGGCGGTCCGCGGGGTGGATCTCACCGTCTATCCCGGCGAGACCGTGGCGATCGTGGGAGAGAGCGGATCCGGTAAATCGACCACCGCGCACGCGGTTCTCGGCTTGCTGCCCCCCGGCGGCCGGATCGCCGGGGGCAGTATCCGCTTCGCCGGTGCGGAACTGACCGATGCTTCCGAATCCCGGCTCGTCGCCCTCCGGGGCACCGAGATAGGTTTCGTACCACAGGATCCGATGTCGAATCTCGATCCGGTCTACAAGATCGGTTTCCAGGTCCGGGAGACGCTCGCGGCGAGCGGTGTGGCCCGGGGCCGGGACGCTCGCGAGCGGTCTGTCGAATTGTTGCGCGCCGCGGGGATGCCCGACCCCGAACATCGGGCCGGCCAGTATCCGCACGAACTGTCCGGTGGGCTCCGGCAGCGCGCGCTCATCGCGATGGCTCTGGCCGCGCGGCCGGCGTTGCTGATCGCCGACGAACCCACCTCGGCACTGGACGTCACCGTGCAGCGCCGCATCCTCGACCATATCGACAGCCTCACCGGTGAATTCGGTACAGCGATGCTGCTCATCACCCACGATCTCGGGCTGGCTGCCGAACGCGCGGAACATCTGGTTGTCCTGTATCAGGGCCGCGTCGTCGAATCGGGGCCGGCGCTGGAGCTGCTGCGCGAACCGCGCCACGCCTACACCCGCAAGCTGGTCGAATCGGCGCCCTCATTGGCCGCCGGGCGCCGTGCCGGACGTTCCCGGGACAGTGAGCCCAGCCGTGCGGAGGACGGCCGGGAGCCGATCCTGGTGGCCGACCGGCTCACCAAACGGTATCGGGTCCGCGGCTCGGCCCCGTGGCGCTCCAGGGAGGCGACCGCAGCCGAGGATATTTCGTTCCGGCTGCACCGGGGCACCACCACCGCTCTGGTCGGCGAATCGGGGTCCGGGAAATCCACCGTGGCGCAGCTCGTGCTGGGACTGCTCGAACCCAGCTCCGGTTCGGTGATCTTCGACGGCACCGATATCAACCGGCTGACCGGCCGCGAACAGACCCGGTTCCGGCGCCGGGTACAGCCGATCTTCCAGAACCCCTACGCATCCCTGGACCCGATGTACTCGATCCACCGGTGCATCGCCGAACCGCTGTACACCCATCACCTCGGTTCGCGCGCCGAACGCGATGCCCGGGTCCGCGAGCTGCTGGATCAGGTCGCGCTGCCCAGCAGTGTCGCGGCCCGCTATCCGAACGAACTGTCCGGCGGACAGCGTCAGCGGGTCGCCATCGCCCGGGCACTGGCCCTCGGCCCCGAGCTGCTGATCTGCGACGAGGCGGTGTCGGCGCTCGACGTTCTCGTCCAGGCCAATATCCTCGATCTGCTCGGCCGGTTGCAACAAGAGCTCGGTCTCACCTACCTGTTCATCACCCACGACCTCGCGGTGGTGCGGCAGATCGCGGACGAGGTTCTGGTCATGCACGAGGGCAACATCGTCGAAGCAGCGCCGACCGCGCAGATCTTCGAATCGCCGGGTGAGGATTACACCCGCCGGTTGCTCGCGGCCATCCCCGGCCGCAGCCTGACAGTGGGGTGACCGGTATCAGTATCCGTCCGGGGGGCCCGCCCGCGGCGGCGGCGAGCCGCGTAGCCTGCTACTCCGTGACCGATCCGCTCGCGCCCCTCGCCGACCTGCCCGGCGTCCGGGCCGCCGCAGACAAGGCGCGTGACGCGCTGGCCGAGGTGCACCGGCACAAAACGAACCGCCGCGGCTGGCCCGCCACCGCGACGGAGGCCGCGGTCCGGGGCGCCCGTTCGTCGGCGGCGCTCGACGGCGGTAGCACGGAACTTCCGGCCGACGGTGCGGTCGCCGACCCCATTCTGGCCGGTGCGCTGCGTGTAGGGCAGGCGCTCGAAGGTGACGCGCTGCGCAATCTCGTCGGTATCTGGGAGCGGGCGCCGCTGCAGGCGCTGGCCCGGCTGCACCTGCTGGCCGCCGCGGACTTGGTCGCCGACGAGAGCGAACTGGGCCGGCCGCGTGCCGATGGTGGCGTGGCCGAACGCCTGGACGTGCTGTCCCAGACCCTGCTCGCGACCGCCGCGCCGGCGCCGGTGACAGCGGCCGTGGTCCACGGCGAGCTGATGACGCTGAAACCGTTCGGATCGGCGGACGGACTGGTGGCACGCGCCGCGTCGCGCCTGGTCACCGTGTCGAGCGGGCTGGATCCGCATGCACTCGGCGTGCCGGAGGTCTTCTTGTTGCGGCGTCGGCAGGCCTATCTGGACGCGGCAGCCGGATTCGGCGGTGGGACGGCCGCCGGGGTCGGCGGCTGGGTGATCTTCTGCTGCGGGGCCCTCGAAGACGGTGCCCGGGAAGCATTGTCGATCGCGGACGCGGCAGCGGGCTGATCACCGACCGCTCTCCTGGAGGCTCGATACCTGGGCGCCTACGTTCACTGGACCGGTCCCCGCACATTAAAGCGGGCGGCGTGGTCGTTGGACCTCACCGCCCGCGAGCACGGACTACCCGGTTACCATGCGTGCTGAAATGGGTTGTGTTCTCCGGCCTCGGCGTTCCTCCGGAATCCGCAGCAGCTCATCCCCGCAGCTATGCGAGGCCATCGCCGGCAACGGACCGGATTTCGCAGGCCCACAACACTCCTGCCCTTGTCGCGGCGAGCTCCGCGTGGGTGCCTGGTGTCCGTGCTGGGAAGGGTGGTCGGGAGACTGAACCTTCTCTTCCGGCTCCGCCTTGGCCTTCCGTCCTTCCGTGACTCCATTTCTACACTGTGAGCGCTCTCACATCAAGGCTTCGGGGAACTTCGCCGAACATTCGAGAACGGCCGACGTTGGTCGGAGTCATATGCTATAAGTCCAGGTCGGAAAGGTCTTCAGCGTCGTCTCAAGAGGCGATAGGTGAGCGCGCCGGCGGCCAGCGCGCTCAGCCCGATGGCGATACCGGTGGCCGCCGTCTTCGAGGGGGTTCCGAACCGTGACCACAGTGAAACCGGGTTAGAGAAAGTCAGGATGGGCCACCCCCGGGCCGTGGCCTCACGCCGCAGATTTCGATCGGGGTTGACCGCGGTCGGGTGGCCGACCGCGGTCAGCATCGGCAGGTCGGTGACCGAATCGGAGTACGCGTAGCACCGCGACAGGTCGTAACCCTCAGTGGCGGAAAGTTTTTCGATGGCGGTGACCTTGCCTTGCCCGTAACAGTAGAAATCGACCCCGCCGGTGTACTTCCCGTCGGCGACCTCCATGCGGGTCGCCGCGGTATGCGTCGCTCCCAGGGCCTCGGCGATCGGTGCCACCACCTCCTCGCCGGAGGCCGAGACGATCACCACATCGTGCCCACGGATCCGGTGGTCGGCGATCAGATCGACGGCCTCCGCGTAGATCAGCGGATCCACCAGCTCATGCAAGGTCTCGGCCACGATCGACTGGACCTGGGCGACCTCCCAGCCGGCGACCATATTGGTCAGATTGGCGCGCATCCGCTCCATCTGATCGTGGTCGGCGCCCGACAGCAGGAACATGAAATGGGCATAGCTGCTCTCCAGTACCGCCCGCCGGTTGATCAGGCCCTGAGCGAAGAACGGCTTGCTGAACACATACGTGCTCGATCGGGCAATCACCGTCTTGTCCAGGTCGAAGAACGCGGCGATACGGTCGTTCGCGCTGTGGCGAGCGCCGGGAACCGGTGGCGTATCAGCGGGGTTCGTCACGGGTTCAGAATAGGCACCTGCGCGTGGCGTGTCGGTGCCGCAGGGTGGTTTCGGCGGACCTGACCTGTGGTTTTACCCCGATGGAGGTGGTGACCGTGAGCTGGGGAACTTCTTTGCCGCGGGGCTTGCGTTCTCGTCGGGAGTTGGGTGTAGTATGGCTGTCACCTGGACATGTTCCAGGCGCGTTCAGCCCGACCCCCCGGGGCTGAACCCCGACGGCCCCAGCCTCCTCCCCCCCCGGCTGGGGCCGTCCTCTATTCAAGGGACGGCGCCGCGAATGCGGAAGTTGTCCACAGCTCGCGAGTTGTCCACACTCGCCGTCCGGGCTCGCTTCGGAGCTGATTTCCTGAGTCACGCTGGTCTCCATGGACCACGACGCGACCGCAGCGGAAGCCACCGAACCCGCTGTGCTGGTGCTCATCCGGGATGATCGGTTACGTGAGGAAGTCCGCCGGGTAGCCGCGGCGGCCGGTCGGCGCATCGAAGAAGCCACCCCGCCCGCCGGCCGCCACCCCTGGGCGGTAGCGCCGCTCATCGTGCTCGATACCCCGGCCGCGGTGGAATGCGCCGCGTCCGCGCCACCGCGGCGCAGCGGAGTGGTCACCGTTACCGACGGTGAGCCCGAATTGGCCGATTGGCAGGCGGCGGCCGTGGTCGGCGCCGAACGGGTGGTCGCCCTCCCCGCCGCCGCGGTGGGGCTCATCGAGAAGTTCGCCGAGTACGCCGGCCCGCACGCCGACGGCGGAGTCGTCATAGCCCTCGCCGGTTCGGGCGGTGGTGCCGGAGCATCCACCCTGGCGGCGGCGATCGCCTTACGTTCTGCCACGGCCGGTTTCCGGCCGCATACCGTTCTGGTCGATGGCGCGCCGCACGGTGGTGGTCTGGATCTCCTGCTCGGCATCGAAGGCGCACCCGGCCTGCGTTGGCCGGATCTGGTCGTCGACGACGGCCGGGTGGCGGCCGCCGAACTGCACAGCGCCCTGCCGGGCGCCGGAGCCGGCCTCTCGGTGCTGTCCTGCGGCCGGGGGAGCGGCCGGACGAATCCGATCGGGGCCGCGGCGGCGCACGCGGTGGTCGAAGCCGCCCGCGGGGCGGGCGATCTGGTGGTCTGCGATATCTCCAGCGAACGCGGTCCGCATATCGATCGGATCCTCGATGCCGCTGATCTGGTGGTACTCGTAGTACCCGCGCGGCTCCGCTCGGTGGCAGCGGCTCAGGCGGTCGCGCACTGGATAAGGGGCCGGAATCCGAACCAGGGGCTGGTCGTGCGCGGCCCCGCACCCGGTACCCTGCGCGGGCACGAGATCGCTGCGGTTCTCGACCTTCCGCTGCTGGCAGCGGTTCGTGCGCAGCCCGGCCTCGCGGCCCGCCTCGAACGCGGCGGCCTGCGGTTACGCCGCGGTCCGCTACGTACTGCCTGTGATGCGGTGCTCTCGGTACTGAGCCCACCGGACGAGCGGCGCGCCGGATGAACACCGGTACCGAGGACACGGTCGTCACCGCCGAGTTGCTGGACCGGGTGCGCCGTCGGTTGGCCGGTGAATCCGCCGAGCCGGAACCGGCGCGCGTCGCGGCCGCTATCCGCGCCGAAGCCGGCGGCGTACTGGGCGATACCGACCTGCTGCGCGCCTTGCGGCTCCTGCAGACCGAGCTCACCGGGGCCGGCCTTCTCGAACCCCTGCTGCACGATCCTGCGGTCGCCGATGTGCTGGTCACCGCACCGGACGCGGTATGGGTGGATCGAGGTCGCGGGGTCGAGAAGACGGCGATAACCTTCCCCGACGAGGCCGCCGTCCGGCGCTTGGCCCAGCGGCTCGCGCTCTCGGCGGGCCGCCGGCTCGACGACGCCCAGCCCTGGGTGGACGGCCGGCTCTCCGGCCGGGAAATGGTGCTGGGGCGCAACTTCGGGGTCCGGTTGCACGCGGTACTGGCACCGGTCGCGCTCGGTGGTACCTGCCTCTCATTGCGTGTTCTGCGCCCCGCGACCCAGGGCCTGGACGCACTGTGCCGGGTGGGGACGCTGCCAGTAGAAGCGAAAGCCATACTGCGCCGGATGATCCGGTCGCGGCTGGCCTTCCTTGTCGTGGGCGGAACAGGAGCGGGCAAGACCACTCTGCTGGCGGCACTGCTCGCCGAGGTCGACCGGCGGGAGCGGATCGTCTGTGTGGAGGATGCGGCCGAACTCGCGCCGAAGCACCCACATGTCGTCCGGCTGGTAGCCCGGCCCGCGAATATCGAAGGTGCCGGTGAGATCACCCTGCGGGATCTGGTGCGCCAGGCCCTGCGGATGCGCCCGGACCGCATCGTGGTGGGGGAAGTGCGCGGAGCCGAGGTCGTCGACCTGCTGACCGCATTGAACACCGGCCACGACGGCGGCGCGGGGACGGTGCACGCCAACTCGCCGCGCGAGGTTCCGGCCCGGCTCGAAGCCCTCGCCGCATCGGGCGGTATGGACCGGGCCGCCCTGCACAGTCAGCTGGCCGCGGCGGTCCAGGTGGTGCTCCATGTGCAGCGGCACACCGATGGAACGCGCAGCCTCCGGGAAATCGGCATGGTGCAGCGGGGAATCGACGGCTGGGTCGAGATCTGCCCCGCCTGGCGAGCGGACGGCCCCGGGCCCGGGGCAGCGCGCCTGGACGCGTTGTTCGACGAACGGCCGGCCGGATGACCCTCGTGGAACCGGCCGGGCCGGCAGTGACGGCGCTCGGATGGACAATGCTGGCACTCCTGTTGCTCCCCGCACCGGCCGGCCGGCGGCGGTTCGGGCAGATCTTCGAGTCACGTGCGTCGCGCCGCGTTCCGATGCGGTGGGTTGTCCGTGGAGCGGCAGGTCTCGGCTGTGCGGTGGCGCTGGGCCTGGGCAGTGGAAGCCTGATGTGCGCCCTGCTCATCGTGGCCACCGCTACGGTTCGGCTGCGCCGGGCTCGCCGGGACAGGCTGCACCGCACCGAATGCGGCCATTTGCTCGACGGACTGGCGGCGGTGATCGCGGAACTGCGCGTGGGCGCTCATCCCAGTGCTGCCGCCGCTGTCGCCGCGCGCGAGACGGCCGGTATCGCCGCGCAGGCCTTCGCGGTGAGCTCGGCGCGCAGCCGGCTGGGTGGGTCCGGAGCCGATGGACTGCTCCGGCCCGAGACGGTGATCGCTTCCGAGCTCGCGCGGGTCGGGGACGCATGGCAGGTCGCCGAACGCCACGGGCTCGCCCTGGCCGAGCTGCTGGCCGCCGCCCGCGCCGATCTGGCGGCCCGGATCAAGTTCCGGAACCGAACCGAAGCCGCCCTGGCCGGTGCGCGTGCCACTGCCGCCATTCTGGCGGTGCTGCCGCTGCTAGGCATCGGCCTGGGGCAGTTGATGGGCGCGAATCCGCTACGCGTGCTCCTGTTCTCGGCAGTCGGGACCTATCTACTACCGCTGGGTGCGGGCCTGGCGTGCGCCGGTTTGCTCTGGGCCGACGAAATAACCCGCCGGGTGGTACCGCGATGACCACCTCCGATCGGTTGGTACCCGGGTGGATCCCGGGCTCGTCGTTGTCCGGTGGGCGGCCCGGCCGCCACGGGAGCTCATCCGGGGGTGACTGATGGCAACCGCGGCGGTGTGGCCGTACCTGTTTCTGGCAGGGGCGTTACTCCTGGTTCCGGGCCGGGTTTCGGCGGTCGCGCGGCTGCGTACCGATCCGGTCGGCGGTCGTAGGGTGGTACGCGAAGCGCGCGGTCCGATCGACCCGGTGGCTGTCGCCACGCTCTTCGATCTGCTGGCGGCCTGCCTCCGCGCCGGATTACCGGCAGACGCAGCTGTCCGTGCTGTGCTGCCCAGCTGCCCGGCGTCGCTGGCGGCCCTGCTGCGGCGGGCGGCCGATCTACTCGCCATGGGTGCGGACCCGGGTACCGCATGGGCCACGTCGGCCGCGGCTCCGCCCGAGTTCGAAGCCCTCGCACGGCTGGCACGCCGGTCGGCGCGTTCCGGGTCCTCGCTGGCCGCAGCGGTCGGTGAGCTGGCCGACGAGCACCGCGCCCTGGTCGAGGAGGCGGCGACCGCGCGGGCCGAACGTGCCGGTGTGCTGATCGGCGGGCCATTGGGGCTGTGTTTCCTGCCGGCCTTCGTCTGCCTGGGAATCGTGCCGGTGATCGTGGGACTGGCTGGCCGGGTGCTGGGTGGCGCCCTGATGTGACGGCTACCGCGATGCGGGTGCCGAGATGAGCTACGCACGGATCGGCCGTGCGAGTGGATGAGAGAAGGGGAGACAGATGCGGAAACTGACCGAGTGGCGGACGGTACGGCAGCTGCGGGCAGCCAACGGGGAGATCAATGCCCGTCTGCTTCGCGCTTGGGCGGCCGATGAGGGGATGAGCACTGTCGAGTACGCGATCGGAACCATTGCCGCGGCGGCGTTCGGGGCCGTTCTGTACACCGTGGTGACCGGGGAGAGCATTCCCGACGCACTGACCGGAATCATCGAAAAGGCACTGAACACCAGTGTGTAGCAACCGGTCGTGGCCTTGCGCCGAGCGTGATCGTCGCGCTCGGCGGACAACCCGGGGGGACAAGCCACCGGTCCGGTGCCGGACGGCACTGGGTGACGACACGGGTTCGGTGACGGTCGAGGCGGCGATCGCGCTCGGGGCGCTCGCCGTGGCGGTCGCGTTGTGTGTGGGTGCGGTGTTCGCGGTGATTACCCAGGTGCGTTGTATCGATGCCGCTCGCGAGGCCGCTCGGCTGGCCGCCCGGGGAGATAGGGAAGCCGCCGTGCCGGCCGCGCAGCGAGTGGCGCCGGACGGGGCCGATATTTCGCTGCGGTACGAGGGCGACCGGGTGGTCGCGGTCGTCGCCGCCGACACCCCGCTGCTGCCCGCGCTCCAACTCCGTGCCGAGGCTGTCGCCGTCCGGGAGCCGGGTGAGGGCACGTGAAACGCCGGAATGTCGGCGCGTCGCTCGTGCTCTGGTGGAGTGCGGATGCCGTTCGTGATCGTGTCGCTGGATGCGGGCGGCGGGCCGGGGACAGCCGAGGCATGGATCTGCGCCGGGAAAAAGGCTCGGCGAGTGTGGCCGCGTGTCTGGCGCTGGCGGCGCTGCTCGCGCTCACCGTGCTCGTCCTCCAGCTCGGCGGGGTGGTCGTGGCCCGGCACCGGGCGCAGGCGGCGGCGGATCTCGCGGCGCTCGCCGCCGCGGGCGAACTGCGTAACGGTGCCCGAGCCGGGTGCGCTGCCGCTGACTTCCTCGGCCGGCGAATGGAGGTCGGAGTCGCGCGGTGCGAAGTTGCCGGATGGGACGTCGTGATCGAGGTCGAAGAAAAAGTACCGGTGGGTCCGTTCGGGATGCGGAGTATACGAGCGATTGCGCGGGCCGGCCCGGTCGAAGAACGGTGGTGATCGGACTTCGCAGAAACTTGTTAACGGCGAATACGGTATTCGCTTAGCTTCGGCAATTAATCACCCGTTACTGGAATTGATAGTTTGTTATTGAAATGATCCGAATATATAACCGGCCGCTACCGGGCGGTTATATGGCAACAATCCAGTTAACAGAATCGTGTTCCTCTTAAATCTCCCGCGGTCGGCGAGTGTGTCGGGTTCGCTGTGCCGATAGGAGTCTCTGAACTGGATGTTTCATCCGGAAAGGTGGTCCGGACGGCCGGGCTCGGCCAGCTCGGTCAGAATCGCCGTCAACAACTTGACGGCTCCGGCCTTATCGAGGGGGTCGTTCCCGTTTCCGCACTTGGGTGATTGCACACAGGAGGGGCAGCCGTAGGGGCAGGAACACGACTCCACGGCGGCGAGTGTGGCGCCCAGCCACCGGCGGAGCAGTACATAGCCGCGCTCGGCGAAACCCGCACCGCCGGCCTGCCCGTCGTAGACGAACACGGTGGGCAGGCCGGTGTCCGGATGCTGTGCGGTGGAAACACCGCCGATATCCCACCGATCGCAGGTCGCCACCAGGGGCAACAGCCCGATCGCCGCGTGCTCGGCGGCATGCAGCGAGCCGGGCACATCGGCCGGAGCGATACCGGCGCGGGCCAGCAGTTCGGGGGTCAGCGTGTACAGCACGGCCGTGGTGGGCAGCCGCTGCGGCGGCAGGTCGAGTTCGACCAGGTCCAGTACCTCGCCGGTGATGGAGGTGCGGAGATAACCCACGACCTGGCTGTGTACCGTGACCGTCGCCAAAGCGGTCGTGACCTGCCCGAATGTCTTGCTTTCCCGGACCGAATCGATGGTGAGCGACGTGGTCTGCCGGGCGCTGGTGGTCCAGCCCGGACTCTCCTCGCGCACCAGGGCGATGCCGTCTTCGAGGTCGAGTTCCTCCACCACGTAGGTCTCCCCCTGGTGCAGGTGAACCGCACCACGGTGCAGGGTGGCCAGGGCGCGCCCCGGGTCGGAGGTGCCCAGGAATCGCCCGGTCTCGCCGACCACGATCGCTACTTGGGTGCCGATGCCGCCCCGGATATCCACCGAATCGTGGGGCGGCTCGGTGGCCGTATAGAACCAGCGGTGGCCGCCTGCGGCCCTGCGCCGGCGGATCAGACCTCGACCTGCCAGTTCGGTGAGGACGCGGTGGGTGCCGAACTGCTCGGCCGCGGCATCGTCGATCGGTAGTTCCATGGCCGCGCACAACAGCTGGGGGCCGAGGACATAGGGGTTGGACGGATCGATGATCGTGGCCTCCACCGGGCGTTCCAGCAGGGCTTCCGGGTGATGGACCAGGTAGGTGTCCAGCGGGTCGTCGCGCGCCACCAGCAAGGCCAGAGCGCCTTGCGTCCGCCGCCCGGCCCGGCCTATCTGCTGCCGGAACGAGGCGACAGTGCCCGGGAAACCGGCGAGTACCACCGCGTCCAGCCCGGCGATATCCACACCGAGTTCCAGCGCGTTCGTGGTCGCCGCGGCCAGCAGCGATCCGTCGGCCAGCCCCGCCTCGAGTTCCCGGCGGTCTTCGGGCAGGTAACCGCCCCGGTAGGCGGCCACGCGTTCGGCCAGGTCGGCGTCGATTTCGGCGAGTCGCTGACGCGTGTGCAGGGCGATCAACTCGGCAGCCCGCCGGGACCGGGCGAACGTCAGCGTGCGGGCTCCCTCCAATACCAGGTCGGCGGTTATCCGGGCCGCCTCGGTGGTTGCGCCCAGGCGCACCGGGGCACCGTTCTCGCCCCGCACCGACGTGAGCAGCGGAGGCTCCCAGAACGCGACGGTGCGTGGGCCGCGCGGGGACCCGTCCTCGGTCACTGCGACACAGTCGGCGCCGATCAACCGTGCCGCCGCTTCCGCCGGTTCGGCCGCCGTGGCGGAACACAGCACGAACACCGGATCGGCACCGTAATGCGCGGCCAAGCGGCGTAAACGGCGCAGCACCAGCGCCACATGTGAGCCGAAGATCCCCCGGTAGGCATGGCATTCGTCGACCACCACGTAGCGCAGCCGGCGGAACAGCCGAGCCCAGCGCTGATGTGATCGCAGCAGGCTCAGGTGCAACATGTCGGGGTTGGTGAACACCCACCGGGCTTCCGCGCGCACCCACTGCCGGATCTCCGTGGGCGTATCGCCGTCGTAGGCGGCTATCGCGATATTCCGCAGCGACCGGTGCCGGGTGAGCTCACCGGCCATCCGGAGCTGGTCGGCGCCGAGTGCTTTGGTCGGTGCCAGATAGAGCGCCGTGGCACGGGGGTCGTCATGTAATGCCGTCAGCACCGGGAGCTGGTAGCCCAGTGATTTCCCGGAAGCGGTGCCGGTCGACACGACTACATTCCGCCCGTTGTGGGCGAATTCCGCGGTGGCGGTCTGGTGGGTCCACGGCGCCGCGACACCTTCCGCGTGTAGCGCGTCGACGACAGCGGTCGCCGCCCACAGCGGCCATTCCGCGGTCACCGCGGGGCGGCCCGGAATCTCCGCGATATGCGTCAGACGCGTATCGGTGTCCGCGATCCCGTGCAGGACACGATTCAGCAACGATCGGCCATAACTGGTCTCGGGTTGGATCTCGCGAGTCATGCCGCCGTGCCTTCCGTGCCGCCGGATGGTGTGAAACATCGTCCTCCACCGTCCGTTGCCTGCGGTTTCGATACCCAATAGCGATCTGGGTCACAGCTGGGTACACCGTCCGTAGGCTGGTTATCGGTAGGCAAACATACCGGAGGTTCAGATTCCGGCGGGTTATCCCGTACCGCCGCATTCGCGAGATCATTTTTTTTGCAAATTGTCGGTAACTCCGCTGTTGAATTTCCCAAAGACATGGTTCACTGGGTCTCGGTCGCAAGCTTCTGTGTTCGAGGGAACGGATGCAAAGTCCAAACCCTGGGCAGGATCGATGTTGCGAACCGCATACGAAAGGCCCCCACGGGAGTCCAGAGTACAGCGGTTCGGAACGGGCCCGGTGGACGAAACCCAGTTGTCCGCCGTTCCGAGTAAGAAAAGAGAAGGAACAGAATGGCACAGGGAACTGTGAAGTGGTTCAACGCGGAGAAGGGCTTCGGCTTCATCGCGCCCGAAGACGGCTCTGCGGACGTCTTCGTCCACTACTCCGAAATCCAGGGTTCGGGGTTCCGTACCCTCGAAGAGAATCAGAAGGTCGAGTTCGAGGTTGGCCAGGGCACCAAGGGCCCACAGGCCACCGGAGTTCGCGCGCTCAGCTGAGCGGGCACATCTCCCAGTTCGTCCCTCGATCCCGTAACGGGACCGAGGGACGAACTATATGTGGGGTATGCGTACCTCCGCATCCGCTCCGGCCATGCGCTCTTTGCGTACCTCGGCATCCGCTCCGGCCATGCGCTCTTTGCGTACCTCCGCATCCGTTCCGGCCATGCGCTCTTTGCGTACCCGGACATCCGCTCCGGTCCCGCGCTTGTTGCGTGCCTCCGCATCCGCATCGGCTGTGCGCGTCTCGGGTGGCGGGGCATTCGCTCCGGGCATCCACTCGCTCTGTTCAGGGACCTCCGCTTCAGCGGTGCGGGTACCCGGTGTCTCGGGATCTGATCCGGCCGGGCGTTCACCGTGTGTTCCCGCCCTCACCGGGAGGTGGTTCTCGCGGTTCGCCGAGGCCGCTCGTCCGCCCTCCGCCACGCGCGGGCGCCCGGGCGATTGCCGCCGTCCGGCACCGCTCACATCGACAACGCACAGGTTCGTGGCCTACCGTGCGTGCCGTAGCGGCCCCGCGCCCTGCATACTGAACGGCATCGACGCGCCATCGCCCGATGGCCGCAACCGCTCGGCCACGCGCAGCGTCAAGGTATAAACGTGTCTGGTGGTGAAGTTCGCCGTCACCAACTGTTCATCCAGCCGCGTCCTGCGCCCCAGCAGCGTTCAGCGGGTCGAGAAGGAAAGGGATTCTCCGGTGGCAACACGAGACCGTAGCGCAGCCGAGGCGGGCCGTCCCGTGCGTCGTCTCGTCATCGTCGAGTCCCCGACCAAAGCTCGGAAAATCGCGCCTTACCTGGGCCGGGACTATACGGTCGAGGCGTCGGTCGGGCATATCCGCGATCTTCCCCGCGGCGCCGCCGATGTGCCGGCCAAGTACAAGGGCCAGGACTGGGCGCGGCTCGGCGTGGACGTCAACAACGACTTCGAACCCATCTACGTGGTGAGCCCGGACAAGAAGGGCAAGGTCACCGAACTCAAGAGTCTGCTGGCCGACGCCGACGAGCTGTATCTGGCCACCGACCCGGACCGCGAGGGCGAGGCGATTGCCTGGCACCTGCTGGAGACACTCAAGCCGAAGGTTCCGGTTCGGCGGATGGTGTTCCACGAGATCACCGAACCCGCGATCCGGGCCGCCGCCGCGGATACCCGCGAACTGGACAACGACCTGGTCGACGCGCAGGAAACCCGGCGCATCCTGGACCGGCTGTACGGCTACGAGGTCAGCCCGGTGCTCTGGAAGAAGGTTATGCCGAGGCTTTCGGCGGGCCGGGTGCAGTCCGTCGCCACCAGGGTGGTCGTGCGGCGTGAACGCGAGCGGATGGCGTTCCGTTCGGCCGAGTATTGGGATATCGCGGCGAAGCTGGACGCGGGCGGGGATGCCGATACCGCCAATCCGCGCGTTTTCTCCGCTCGCCTGGTCGATGTCGACGGGTCCCGGGTTGCCACCGGCCGCGATTTCGGGTCCGACGGGCAGCTCAAGGCCGAATCCCGGGCGCTGGTGCTGGACGAATCGCGTGCCCGCCGGCTGGCCGAGGCGCTGCACGGCACCGACCTGGTGGTCACGTCGGCGGAATCCAAGCCGTACACCCGCAAGCCCTACGCGCCGTTCATGACCTCCACCTTGCAGCAGGAGGCGGGCCGCAAACTGCGTTTCACCTCCGAACGCACCATGCGCATCGCGCAGCGGCTGTACGAGAACGGCTACATCACCTACATGCGTACCGACTCGACGACATTGTCGGAGTCGGCGATCAACGCGGCACGCTCCCAGGCCACCCAGCTGTACGGCGCCGAGTATGTGCATCCGACGGCCCGCCAGTACACCCGCAAGGTCAAGAACGCCCAGGAAGCGCACGAGGCGATCCGCCCGGCCGGTGATACCTTCGCCACACCCGGTCAGCTGCATGCCCGCCTGGACAACGACGAGTTCCGGCTCTACGAGCTGATCTGGCAGCGGACCGTGGCCTCGCAGATGGCCGACGCCAAGGGCACCACCCTCACACTGCGGATCACCGGGACCGCCGGTACCGGTGAAGAGTGCGTTTTCTCCGCCTCCGGTCGCACCATTACTTTCCCCGGTTTCCTCAAGGCCTACGTCGAAAGTGTCGACGAGGAAGCCGGTGGCCAATCCGACGACGCGGAAACCCGCTTGCCTCAGCTCGCCGAAGGCGAGGGCGTGACCGCCGTCGAACTGAATCCCGACGGTCACAGCACCAACCCGCCCGCGCGGTTCACGGAAGCCTCGCTGATCAAGACTCTCGAGGAACTCGGCATCGGCCGGCCGTCCACCTATTCCTCGATCATCAAGACGATCCTCGACCGCGGGTACATCTACAAACGCGGTAGCGCGTTGGTGCCGTCCTGGGTCGCGTTCTCGGTCACGGGCCTGCTGGAGGAGCATTTCGGCCGGCTGGTCGATTTCGATTTCACCGCCGCGATGGAAGACGATCTGGACGCGATCGCCGGCGGGCGGGCGCAGCGCGGGAACTGGTTGTCCAGCTTCTACTTCGGCGGCGACGACGGGGCCGAGGGTTCGGTCGCGCGATCCGGCGGACTGAAGAAGATGGTCGGCGAACGGCTCGACGATATCGACGCCCGGGAGATCAATTCGATCAAACTGTTCACCGATGACGCGGGCCGCGATGTCGTGGTGCGCGTCGGCCGGTACGGGCCGTACCTGGAGCGAATGGTCACCGACCCCGACAACCCGGACGCGGACCCGACCTCGCAGCGAGCCAATCTCCCCGACGATCTGCCGCCGGACGAACTGACGCAAGAGGTCGCGGAGAAACTTTTCGCGACTCCGCAGGAGGGCCGTGCCCTCGGCGTGGATCCGGCGAACGGGCACGAGATCTTCGTCAAGGAAGGACGTTTCGGGCCCTACGTCACCGAGATCCTGCCGGAGCCGGAGGAGGATCAGGCGGCGAAGAAGACCGCGAAGAAGAACGGTCCGAAACCGCGCACCGGATCGCTGTTGAAGTCGATGGATCCGGCGACGGTCACCCTCGAAGACGCGTTGAAACTGCTCTCGCTGCCCCGCGTGGTGGGCACGGATCCGGCGTCCGGGGAGGAGATCACCGCGCAGAACGGGCGGTACGGGCCCTACTTGAAGAAGGGCACGGATTCGCGTTCGCTGGCCACCGAGGACCAGATGTTCACGGTGACCCTGGACGAGGCCCTCAAGCTCTACGCCGAACCGAAACGCCGAGGTAGACAGGCCGCGGCCGCTGCGCCGCTGCGGGAACTCGGCAATGATTCGGCCACCGGTAACCCGATGGTGATCAAAGACGGCCGGTTCGGACCCTACGTCACCGACGGTGAGACCAACGCCAGCCTGCGCAAGGGCGACGAAGTGGAGTCGATCACCGATGAACGCGCCTCGGAGCTGCTGGCCGACCGCCGGGCCCGGGGCCCGGTGAAGAAGGCGGCCAAGAAGACCGCCAAGAAGGCTCCCGCCAAGAAGACCGCAGCGAAGAAGACCGCCGCGGCGAAGAAGACCACCGCGAAAGCCGCGGCGAAGAAGACGCCCGCCAAGAAGGCCGCCGCGAAGAAGGCCCCGGCGAAACAGGCGGCGGGCCGGACGACCGCGAAGGACGCCGAATAAACCGGGTTGTCGTACCCACGCCGTAGCCTCACGCGCGAACCATTCCGAACGAGAAGGAGCGCCGATGGCCGGCCGCCAGGAACGTGACGACCTTGTCCAGCTGCTCGACGAGCAGCGGGAGATGTTCCGGATAACCCTGCGGGGTGTCGGTGAGGAGCAGGCGCGGCAGCGCACCACGGCAAGCGAACTCACGCTGGGCGGTCTGTTGCACCACCTGATCAGGTGTGAAAAAGCATGGACCAAGGTACTCGTCGAACGGGACGAGACAGCGGAACAGAAGCTGGAAGACTACGAGGGCGAATACGTCATCGGCGACGACGAAACGGTCGCCGGTCTGCTCGCCGAATGGGAGCGGGTCGCTGCGAACACCGCGGAACTCGTTCGCACAGTGGACGATTTGGATGCCTCCATTCCCACCCCCACCAACCCGTGGGTGCCCGGCCGGGTGTGGTGGTCCGCGCGATTCATGATCCTGCACATCCTCCGCGAGATCGCCCACCACAGCGGACACGCCGATATCATCCGCGAGCAGCTGGACGGGGCGAACACCACCGCTCAGCGCGCCGGCTAGGCGTACCTCCGCATCCGCTCCGGCCGTGCGCTTTGTGCGTACCTCCGCATCCGCTCCGGCCGTGCGCTTCGTGCGTACCTCCGCATCCGCTCCGGCCGGAGCGGTCGGCGTACCGGCGATGGGCCCCGGTGGTGGGCTCAGCTGGGCGGTTTCGCCCGCTTCAGCTGTGCGGATTCCGCGACTTCGAGAATTGGCTTCGGCCGTGGGCTCGTCGCAAATGCAGTTTGTCTCAGGCGTCCGCGGGCTGTGGACGGCTTCGCTGATTGTGTCGATTAGGGTGTGGGCGTGACGGGTGTCTTCGATCGGCTGGTGGGGCAGGAGACCGTGGCGGCCGAACTGACCGCTGCCGCTGTGGCCGGGCGGGCCGGTGCGGCCGAGGGGGCGATGACACATTCGTGGCTTTTCACCGGTCCGCCGGGTTCCGGCCGGTCGGTGGCCGCGCTGTGTTTCGCGGCGGCCCTGCAATGCACCGATCCGGAGCAAATAGGTTGCGGGCGCTGTCACGCATGCACCACCACGATGGCCGGAACACACGGTGATGTGCGGCGGGTGATCCCCGAAGGGCTGAGTATCTCCACCAAGGAGATGCGCGGGATCGTGCAGATCGCCGCCCGCCGCCCCAGTACCGGACGCTGGCAGGTGGTGGTGATCGAAGACGCCGACCGGCTCACCGAGGCCGCGGGCAATGTGCTGCTCAAGGTGGTCGAGGAGCCACCCGAGCGCACCGTTTTCCTGTTGTGCGCGCCCTCGGTCGACCCGGAGGACATCTCGGTGACCCTGCGTTCGCGCTGCCGGCACGTCCACCTGGTCACTCCATCGGCTCCCGCAATCGCCCGGGTGCTGCGCGACCACGACGGGCTCGACCCGGAAACCGCCGAATGGGCGGCCGCCGTGAGCGGCGGCCATATCGGACGGGCGCGGCGCCTGGCCACCGACGAGGAAGCCCGCGACCGTCGTCGCCGCGCCCTCGACCTGGTCACCGCGGTATTCCGCGGTACCGTCTACCTCGCGGCCGACGAGCTCGTCAAAGCGGCCGATGACGAGGCGAAACAGCTCAGTGCGGAACGCGACGACCGCGAACGTGACGAGCTCGCCACCGCCCTAGGCGCCGGCGGAACCGGAAAGGGGACGGCCGGTGCCACTCGCGGCTCAGCCGGGGTGCTCAAAGATCTGGAACGCCGCCAGAAGTCCCGAGCCACCCGCACCGGCCGCGACGCCCTCGACCGCGCCCTCCTCGATATAGCCGGCCTCTACCGCGACGCCCTGGCCATGAGCTTCGGCGACCCCACCGGCCTCACCATGACCCACCCCGATATGGCCGACCGCGCCCGCGACCTCGCCCAGCGCATCCGCCCCGAGGGCCTGCTCCGCTCGATCGACGCGATCCTCGCCTGCCGCGAAGCCCTCGACCGGAACGTCAAACCACGCTTCGCACTCGCCGCGATGGCCGCCACCCTGCTGGCGCAGACGTCCTGACCACCCGTTTTCGCGTTCCCCGCCGGGAGACGATAGACTCGCGACGCCGAACGGCACGCCGCCTTAGCTCAGTCGGTAGAGCGCTTCACTCGTAATGAAAAGGTCAGGAGTTCGATTCTCCTAGGCGGCTCCAGGTCAGAGGCCCTTTCCGGGAAATCCGGGAAGGGCCTCTCCGCTGCCATTGGGGCATTATGCGAAGAGTCGTCTACGACCTCCGGGATCTGTACAGGGATTCTGCCTATCCGAGGAGTGAGGCAGATCTCCTACACCGAAGCCCGCGTGACTTCGCGAAGGTGCCGATCCCGATGTGCTTCTGCTACCGCGAGTGGTTGTGGCTTTGTGGGACGTGAAAGTTGGTCCACGACTGGACATATCCTGCATTCGTCTTCGCAGAGAACGGGGGGAGGAGCGTACGCGAAGATCACCAACCAGAACGACCGGGGAGTGTGCTGGGCCGAGAACGCGGACACCGGCGACGTCTTCACTGCCAGTGAAGTGGTCACCATCGAAGTGACAGGCGCCGGTATTCTGTTGTTCGGCAGCAGCGGCTAGCCTCTCACTCCGTTCGGTGGGATCATCACTGTGATCGTTGTTGTCTCGAAATCGGCTTCGAGCCGCCCGGCCCAGCAGCGGCCGCCGGGCGGGCCGGCGCCCGGCTGGTACCCCGACCACGGGGATATGTCCCGGCTGCGCTGGTTCGATGGGCGGGTGTGGACCGACCAGGTGCGGAGTCGCTGACGGCTAGGGTTCTCGAATCCAGCCCTGCGCGGTATCGGCCAAGTTCCACCACGATACGAACTGTTCGTCGGTGCTCTCCAGCGACCAGGCTGCCGACAGTCGATCGAAAAACGGATTGTCGCCGGTCTTGCCGCCTCGGGGTTCACCCACGAACATCAGCCGTCGCCCGCCGCGCGACTCGAACAGTTCCAGCGCCCGGGACGCCATCGGGTTACCCCAGCCCGGTGGCCAGCACAGGAACAACACGGAGTCCTCATCCAGTTCGGCCGCGAACTCGCCGGGACCGCCGACCGGGAACCACACGGCGGGCTGCCCGGCCGTAGGCGGGAAGGATAAGTTCGCCGAGCTGTCGGGTGGCTCGGAGTCGAACGCCTGCACCATTACGCCCCGGTCGGTGAGCAGCCTCGCCCAATAGCCACGGCCGGCGCCCAGCTCCACCACCTTCCGCCCGTCGCTGAACGCTGTCATCCAGTCCAGCGTCTCGGGGGAGGGGATCGCATAGGCGTAGGCAGCTTGCAGGATCGTCTGCGCGAATCCCAGCCGGACGCTACCGTTCGCGCTTCCTCCGTCGACCACCCGTCGCTCGCCGTCGCTCCCGACTGCCGGCCCGACGATTTCCCAGTACGGGTTGCCGACTCCGGTGGCGGTCATGAAATGCACGAATCGCAGATCGAAGGCGGCGTCGGCTTCGGGATCACCGGTCCCGGACAGCATCGGCGCGGTATCCAGATACTCGGCGACCTTCGGGTACTCCGCCGCCAGCCGCGCCCCGTCATCGAGTAGGGCGGCCAGTTCGGTTCGACGTTCAGGCGTCAGTACGAGACCGGTCATACTCTCGATTCTCCAGGCGCACAGCTCCTCCCGTGTGCCGTTGACGGGGTTTGTGTCGGCGGGCGGAAAGATCTGGCTCCGGCCGGAACCGGGTGCCGGTGGGCAGGGCTGCGGGGAAGCGGATCCGGTCGACGCCGTAGGCGACCGTGAAGGAGAATCCGGTGAGCTGCCACAGGGTTTCGAGGAGGCTCGGGGCGGTGGCCATGCAGTAGTAGCCGTGCGCGATCGTTGAGCCGGACTCGTTCGGGCGAAGTGCTTGCCCGGCTGACCGCCGGTGTCGCGCTTATTTCCCTTCCAGCCAGCTCTGCAGGATGACCAGGCGTTGCTCGCGGTGACCAGGGCGGAGGCGGTTGTTGCGTTCCAGGGTGGCCAGGCCGTGGAGGGTGCTCCAGATGGTTTCGGTCAGGGTTTCCACGTCGGTGGTGGCGGCGAAGGGGGCGAAGGTGGTGGCCAGTTCGGCGAAGGCGTTGCGGAGCGGTTCGGGGGCGCCGTCGCCGAAGGTGAGGTCGGTGGGGAGGACGAACATGGCGTCGTAGAGGGCGGGGTTTTCCGCGGCGAAGTCGGTGTAGGCGCGGGCTACGGCGGCGAGGGCTGTGGGCTCGTCCGGGGCGGCGGTGCGGGCGCGGTGGAGGGATTCGGCGAGTTCGGTGATGCCGTCCAGGGCGACCGCGGTGACGATGGCGCGTCTGCCGGCGAAGTGGCTGTAGAGGACCGGTTGGCTGTATTCGATGCGGTCCGCGAGTTTGCGGACGGTGACGGCGTCCCAGCCTTCGGATTCGGCCAGTTCGCGAGCCGTGTCGATGATGAGCCGGTGCCGTTCGGCGCGTTCCCGTTCTCGCCTGTTCTGGATACCCATGTCTTGAATCTAGCAGCGCTAGACAAAGTAGCGCGATCAATATAGTGTCGCTACTCAACATAGCAATGCTAGATATGGAGTTCGACCATGATCACCACCCGCCGCCTCGCCACGGTGTTGTCCCTGATCGGGGCGCTGTTCATCCTCTACATCGGAATCAGTTACCTGGTCGCCCCGGAATCGACCGCTACGGGATTCGGGTTGCCGGTGTGGCCCACCGGTGAAGCGGCCGCGTTCTCGAATCTCGAGGGAGTCCGGGACGCGGTCGCCGGGATCGTCCTGCTGGCGCTTCTTGCGCTGGGGCAGCGGTTCGCGCTGGGGGTTGTGACGCTCGGGTTCGCGCTGATCCCGGTGGGGGACATGCTCACGGTTCTGCTCCACAACGGTTCGGCAGCGGCCGCTTTCGGGATCCACGGACTGACCGCCGCGCTGGTCGCACTCACCGGGGTGCTGTTGGTTCGCGAGCGTGCCGGCGCCGGGTCGGTCGCACAGGCCGGATAGCGCACCCGAATCAGTCGATCGACACCGAACTCTCAGGAGCCTCCCATGATTACGTTCATCCAAGTTCTCGCTGTGCTTGCCCTCGTCACCAATGCCGTCGTCTACGGCACCGATGCTTCCGTCGCACTCGTCACGCGTTCGGTCAATGCCCGGCTCGACGACGCCACGATGACCTTCACCTCAGGATGGGGTCACTATTTCGCTGACCGGCGAATGCCGCCCGTCGGTATCACCGGATTGCTGAGCGCGCTCGCCGCGGCCGTGGTGGCCGGACTCAGCGGACACCTGGTCGCGGCGGGCGCGGCGGCGGTGGCCGTGGTTGCGCTGGTCGTCTGGCTGGCCCTGTATGCGCGGATCGCCAAGCCGGTCAATGCGGCTCAGAAGGCGGCGGCGCTTTCCGGGGTCGTACCGGAGAATGCTCGCGCGCTGCAACAGCGTTGGGACAGCATTATCTTTCCGCGGGTGGGGCTCCAGGCGATTGCGCTGATCGCCTTGGCGGTGACGATTGCCGGCGTGTGACCGACCGGCGCCGGTCACCCGCACCTTCGAGGCACTCGTGGGTGCGGGTGAGTCGTGTCTGGATGCTGTCGGGCGAACCTCCGCATTCGTCCGGCCGGCCGCGGGCAAGGCGAGGTCACCCGGTCGAGACGGGGATCGGTGCGAGGGAATTGCCCGGGCCGATTGATGCGCAGTTGGTGGTGGGCAGGACGTTGTGGAAACGGGCGGCGAGGAACTGTGCGGCCTGCGTTTGGAAGAGGGCGAAGGCGGCCATGTGGTCGAAGTGGTCGTACCGGGCGTAAGTCACCGGGACGCCGCGGGCGCAGTATTGGTGGGCGAGGGCTTCGATATCGCGCGTGACCATTACCGAGTCACCGATCGGATCGCTCTGACCCACGGCGAGCAGTAGTGGAATGACGGGCGTGCCGGCGGTTCCCATGATGTTGTCGTTGATGGCAGCCGCGGCCGCGGGGACGTCGAGCAGGGACTTGTAGGGTGCGCGGACCATTTCGGCGTCGGTGAGCCCGGGATAGCGGCCGGCGAACTGCCCGAGACAGAGCGTTTCCACGTCGTCGGCGGCCCGGGCTCCGCGTTCGGAGAGGAAGGCGTCGGTGTCGAGTTCGTAGGCGCGGCGGAAGGCGACGACCGCGGCCGGGATGACGCCCGCCCAGTCGGCGCTGCCACTGACGTAGGGGAGGTTGTGTGCGAGATGGACGGGCAGCCCGCCGGCGGCGGCACCGATCAGGGCGAGTTCGGGGGCGTAGTGCGGGGCGAGCTCGGCGGCCCATTCGGTGGGCACCGCACCCCCCGAGTATCCGGACATCGCGACCGGTGTCGAAGCGGGCAGCCCCAGGATCTGTTCGGCGGCCCGTATTCCGTCGAGGGCGGCGTACCCGGATTGCCGGCCGATGGTCCACTCCAGGTCCGGGCCTTCGTAATCGGGCACCACGACGGTGTATCCGGCGGCGAGGTAGCCGGCGATGACGGCCTGTTCGATGACCGCGCCGGCGTTGTCGGCGTGACCGGTGAGCGTGTAGGAGGGGTTGCATCGGGACCCGAGCGCGTCGTACGCCGCGTGATACGACAGCAGCCGGGTGGGACCGGGGACGAGCGGGCGGAGCACGGTGGTAACTGCCGCGGTGGGTGCGTCCTGCTGGGTGGTGGTCCGGTAGAGCACCTGAGTGCTGGTGATGGGTGTGGACAACTTCGCGAAGGCGAACGGCGCGGGCCGGAAGCGCAGGACCGTGCCCGGCGCGGTGGCGGTCAGTGGCCGGTCGTATGTGTAGAACGGGTCCTCGGACGGGGACGGCCACTCGGGTTGCGCGGCCGCCGGGATCGCCGCTGTACCGCCCCCGAGTAGCAGGGCCGCGGTGACCAGGGCCCAGGTTATCCGTGACCGTGCCCTGGCACCGAATGTGATCGTCCGCATCGTCGACTCCGTTCCCCGGATGTGCCGGGCGCTGCCGCGGACCGCTTCCGGAACGGCCGGAAACCGGTCGGGTCCGACGGGTAATGAAGAAGCGCTGAGCAGCGAAAACGCCTAGGAAGGCCGGCCCTGCCGGGATCAGAGCACGATGACGTTCTTGCCTCGGGTGTGCCCGGACTGGCTGGCGGCGAATGCCTCGGGGACCTCTTCGAGCGAGAACGTACGCGCGACGGAAACAGTGAGATCGCCCGTGGCGGCGAGGTCGGCCAAGCGCTGGGTCTGCGTACCGTCGGGACGGACCCAGACGATATGCCCGCCGTGTTCGGCCACGCTGTTGTCGGCGGTCGAGGCGTGCCGGCCACCGGCCGCGAGCACCGCCAGGGTGGTCTCGAGTTGGCCGCCGACGAAATCGGCTACCGCGTGCACACCGTCGGGGGCGAGGTCGCGGATGCGTTCGACGACGCCGGCACCGTACGACACGGGCTCGGCTCCCAGCTCGCGCAGGTAGTCGTGGTTCTCCGAAGACGCTGTACCGATCACCCGGGCGCCGCGGGCCGTCGCGATCTGAACTCCGAGGCTGCCCACGCCACCGGCGGCGGCGTGGATCAGGACGGTGTCGTCGGCGGTTACCTGGAGATGATCGAGGGTGCGTAGCGCGGTGCCGCCCGCGAGCGGCAGTCCACCGGCCTGCTCCCACGGCAGCTCGGCCGGTTTGCGGGCGACGTGCGCCGCGGCCACGGTGACCAGTTCGGCGAACGTGCCGAACTGCAGCACATCCTTGCGGGCGTAGGCCAGCACTTCGTCGCCCACCGCGAATTCCGGGGTGTCCAGGCCGGTATCGATAACCGTTCCGGCGACATCCCAGCCGGGGATCACCGGGAACGCGGCATCGATCAGGCTGTCGAGCCCGCCCGACATCGCCTTCCAGTCGACCGGGTTCACACCGGCGGCGCGGACCTCGATCAGCACCGATCCGGGGAACAGTTTGGGTGTGGGCAGGTCGCGGACTCGCACATCGTCGTTGTCGGTGGTGTACCGGTCGTAGGTCGCTGCGCGCATAGTCCATTCCTAGTGGTTGGAGTAGTCGCTGCGTGCAAACGACGCGCCACAGCCGGTATTCCGGTCTGCGAGATCGCCGATACGTAGGATCCGCCGAGCCGGGCATCGTCGACCGGACTCGGGGACCCCCGCTCAGCCCGCGGCCGCTGACCGTGGGCTGGTGCGGTCCAGGATGGCGGTGAGTTCGGTGTTGAAGCGGTCGGCGTTTTCGATATTGCCCAGGTGGCCGGTGGGCCAGACCTGGTAATCGGGGCGGTGACCGGCCGCGCGCATGGTGCCGGCGATGATGCGTGACATGCGTTCGGGCAGGAGCCGGTCGTAGCGGCCGGCGATGATCGTGGTGGGGACCGTGAGGTGTTCGGCGGCGGGGCCCAGTTCGAGGTCGGCCAGGAGGGCGGCATGCCGGCCGCGGGCCAGGGGACGGCAGGAACGCACGATGCTCAGCGCGAAGTCGGCCTGCTCGCTGGTGGCGCCGCGGGCCATGATGCGTTCCTTGAGTACTTCCCGGGCCGCCCAGCCGCCGGGGAGTGGCAGCGGGCTGGTGAGCAGCGATTCGGCGACGATCATCGGCAGCCGGACCGGCGAGCCGAGGAGGGTCAGCGGCTGGCTGCGCAGGGTGAGTGGCTTGTTCAGCAGGGGCAGCAGATCGGTGTCGTAGCGGATGTTGCCGGAGGTGGTGTTGGCGAGGACCACCGCACGGGCGCGCTGGGCGACCTGTTCGGGATGGCGGGCCGCCCAGGCCTGCAGGGTGATGCCGCCCATGCTGTGTCCGACGAGGAGCGCCTTGCGGCCGGGTTGCAGCGTTGCGTCCAGGACGGCGGCGAGATCGTCGGCCAGGGTGCGGTCACCGAGCGGAGCGCGACCGAGTGTGCTCTCACCGTGGCCGCGCTGATCGTAGGAGATCACACGATAGCGGCCGGCGAAGGCGTTGATCTGCGGATGCCAGTACTCGATACAGCAGCTCCAGCCGTGGATGAGCACGATCGGCTCGGCCTCGGCGGGACCGTAGGAGTGGACGCGCAAGCGGGCGCCGTCGACGGTGGTGACCGTCGTGACCTCGGGGGCATCGACCGGGGCGTTGAAGGCGGCCGTCCGGAAGCGGCGGGCGCGCAACGCGGCTCGGTACGGGGCGGTCAGGGCGCCCTGGTGCGCCCGGGACAGCGCGCTTATCGATTTCACCAGCATCAGAACACTCCTTTGTGCCTGCTGACACGGTAACTTGCAAGCTGGGTGCTTACAAGAGCAAGCATCGCTCCGAAGTACTCGTTCAGAATGTGGTTCTCTACCCGGATGTCGGTTTGTCGGGCGGTGCTGTTAACCCGGAATTCCCATTTCGTGCCGGTTCTATGCCCTGAGCGGTCGAACCGGAGCTAGCACCTCCGACGGTTGTGGCATCAACCCCGCCGCCGCGGCTACGGTGAGAACTGTGAAGGACTCGGACGCGGCGCAACCAGTACCGGTGTCATCCGGGGTACCGGTGGCCGGCGAGACCGAGGTGGCGGCCGGGACGAATCGCGGGATGTCGCGGCTGGTGCGCATGCGCTCGATGGCACTACCGATCGCTTCGGCGAGTGCAGGGGCGGGGGCGGTGCTGCTGCTGCATCTGCGCGATCCACATATCGAGGGCTCCTACGGGATCTGTCCGACCTACGGGTTGTTCGGTGTGTACTGCCCCGGATGCGGGGGTATGCGGGCAGTGCACAACCTCACCGACGGGCACATCATCGATTCTCTGCACAGCAACCTGCTGGCGCTGCCGGTGCTGGTGCTTTTCGCGTGGTGGGTGGGCGATTGGGCTGTTCGTGCCTGGCGCGGTGAAGGTCCGCGGCTGCCAGGTATCAGCACCACCACCACTGTGGTGCTGCTCGGCTCGCTCGTCGTCTACACCGTCCTGCGAAATACACCGTGGGGCACCTGGCTGACGCCGGTTTGACACGATCGGGCGGGATATGCGCGATTCACTCAAGAACCGGGTACGGGACAAACTGCTGCGGCAACTCGCCGAGGACGGCCCGCCCGGCAATGATGTGGAGGATCCACGTCTCATCTCGGTGGTGGCCGATCTGGACGCATTGAACAGTGTCGGCGAGGACGATCCACTGATCGAACAGCTGGCGGGCCGCTACCTGGTGTTCTGACCGGGGCGCGGTCCGGCCCCACCGGCGGGCGGTAGCGCCGGCAGCGGTTCGGAGTACAGCCACTCCTGCCACAGCGGGTGCAGCGGCGCCACGCTGTAGTGACCCACCAGATCGGTGAACTCCTCGGTGGATACGGAGGCGTGCCGGTGGCGGGCCGTCCAGTCGCGGATCAACCGGAAGAAGGCGGTGTCGCCGAGTTCCAAGCGCAGGGCGTGCAGGGTGAGGGCGCCCCGTTTATAGACGCGATCGTCGAACATCGAGGCCGGCCCCGGATCGCCGACCGTGATGTTCTGCGGTTCCCGGCGCAGGGTGTGCCAGGCCGCCCGGGCCAGCTGGTCGGCGCTTGCGCCGCCGGCCGCGTCCGACCAGATCCACTCCGCGTAACAGGCGAATCCCTCGTGCAGCCAGATATCGCACCAGTGCTGGATGGTGAGGCTGTTGCCGAACCACTGGTGGGCGAGTTCGTGGGCGACCAGGCGTTCCGCGCCGCGGCGGCCGTCGCAGTGGTTGGCGCCGAAAATCGAGATGCCCTGGGCTTCGATGGGGATCTCCAGCTCGTCCTCGGTGACCACCACCGAGTAACTCTGGAACGGATACGGGCCGAACAGCTCGCTGAACACCGACATCATCTCGGGCTGCCGGGCGAAATCGTGGTCGAAGGCGGCGCGCAGCGGGGACGGGACGGCCGCGTACATCGGCACCGGTGCGTTGTGGTCGCTGAGCCGGTGTTTGCGGTAGCGGCCGATCTGCACCGTGGCCAGATAACTCGCCATCGGCTCGGCCTGTTCGTAGACCCAGGTGGTCTGCCCGGCCTTGGTCTGTTTGCCGACGAGGGTGCCGTTGGCGAGGGTGTAGTACGGGGTGTCGGTGGTGATCGAGATCCGGTAGCTGGCCTTCGAGCTCGGGTGGTCGTCGCAGGGGAACCAGGACGCGGCGCCGTTGGGCTGGCTGGCCACCAGCGACCCTTCGGTCAGTTCCTCCCAGCCCACCTCGCCCCAGGGGCCGCGGACCGGTTTGGGCGCACCGGCGTACTGCACCACCAGCTGCAGGATTCCGCCCGCGGGTATCCGCTGACGGGGGGTGATGGTGAGTTTGCCGCGCTGGTGGTTGTACTTACCGGCTTTACTGCCGTTGACCATTACTTTCGATACGGCCAGCGCCTGGGACAGATCGAGTGAGTAGCGCGGGCGCTCGGCGGTGGTCACCGCGGTGATCACGGCGCGGCCCGCGAGCCGGTTACTGGACACTTTGTAGTTCAGCTCCAGCTCGTACCGCGATACGCGATAGCCCCGGTTTCCGTTCTGCGGTAGATAGTCGTCGATGGGGGCGTCGTAGAACCTGCTCCCCATCAGGTGTCCGGCTCCTCATCGGCCGAATCGGTGTCCGGTGCGGACCAGGGGGTGATGGGGTTGCCCCACCATCTCGTGGAGGCCGGTACGGTATCGCCGCGCATCACCAGGGACGCCGGGCCGACCGTCGCGCCCGCGCCGACCGTGGCGGCGGGCAGTGCGACACAGTGTGGACCGAGGGTGGCGCCTGGCTCCAGGGTCACGGTGTCCATGGCCATGATGCGGTCGTGGAACAGGTGGGTCTGCACCACGCAGCCGCGTTCCACGGTCGCACCGTCACCGAGTGTCACCAGGTCTGCCTCCGGAAGCCAATAGGACTCGCACCATACCCCGCGGCCGATCTTCGCGCCGAGCGCGCGCAACCAGAGATTCAGTACGGGCGTACCGGTTGCCGCGCGGGCGAACCAGGGCGCCGCGACGGTTTCCACGAAGGCGTCCGACACTTCGTTCCGCCAGACGAACGAGCTCCACAGCGGATGTTCCTCGGCCCGGATACGGCCCACCAGAACCCATTTCGCCGTCACCGCGCTCGCGCACGCCACCGCGCCCGCGACCATCAGCACAACACCGGACAGCAGCGCGGCGGCCAAGAACCCGAAGCTGTCGGCTACCCGGGCGAGAGCGAACAGCACCCCGAGACCGATGGCGAAGGTCACGACGACCGCGGCCAGGCGGCACGTTTCGAAGGCGCCGCGGAAGATCCGCAGGCGCAACGGTGGATCGAAGGTGCGGTCGGTATCGGCATTGCCGGCGGCGCGGCGCAGCCGGACCGGTGGGCTGCCCAGCCACGACGAACCGGCCTTGGCCTTGCTGGGTGCCGCGGACAACACGGCGACCAAGCCGTTCTTCGGCACCCGCCGGCCCGGGGCGGTCATGCCCGAATTACCGAGGAACGCGCGTTTGCCGACCTTCGCCTCACCGATATGCAACCAGCCGCCGCCGAGTTCGTAGCCGGCGATCATGGTGTCGTCGGCCAGGAAGGCCCCGTCCGCGACGGTGGTGAATTTGGGTAGCAGCAGCACCGTGGACGCCTCGACCCGTTTGCCGATCTTCGCGCCGAGCAGGCGTAACCAGATCGGGGTCAGCAGGGAGGCATAGAGCGGGAACAGGAACGTACGCGCCGAGTCCAGCAGTCGTTCGGTCGCCCACACCTGCCAGCCGACCCGGCCGCGCACCGGGTGGTACCCCTCGGTCAGTCCGATACTGAGCAGCCGGACCGCCACAACCGTCGCCACCGCGTACACGACCAGGCTGAACAGTGTCGCCGCCGGCAGCCAGAGGAGGGCCGGCAGTACGGCATCGGTGAAACTGGCGGAATCCCGGATACCCCAGGCGATCACCGCGAGACCCGCCGCCAGCCCGGCCAGCGGCAGGGCCCCCAGCGCCAGCGATCCGATCCCGAAGGCCAGCACCCAGTGCACGGCTCGTTCAGGTGTCTCCGCGGGCCAGCGGTGCCGGGCCCGGCCGACCTTCACCGCCGGTGATCCCGCCCATTCCTGACCGGCCTTCACCTTCCCGGACACCGCCGAACCCGGTGCGATCTCGGCATCCCGGCCGATCTTGGTGCCGGGCAGCAGCACCGAGCGGGCCCCGACCACCGCGCCCTTGCCCACCAGAATCGAACCGATATGCACGGTATCGCCGTCGATCCAGTAGCCGGACAGGTCGACCTCGGGTTCCACGCTGCACCCGTCCCGCAATTCCAGCATTCCGGTGACCGGGGGCAGGGTGTGCAGGTCCACGCCTTTGCCGATGGTTGCCCCCAGTGCCCGGGCGAACGGCACCATCCACGGTGCGCCCGAGAGGTTTTCCGCCCCGCTGGCCTCGGACAGCCGGACCGCGGCCCACAGCCGCACGTGCACCGGCCCGCCGCGCGGATAACTACCCGGCCGGACACCGGCGAGCAGTAGGCGGGCGCCCGCGACGCAGATCGCCATCCGGCCCAGCGGGGTGATGAACACGATGAACAGCAGCGCGGTCCACCACCAGGAAAGCCGGGGCAGCCACGGCAGCAGATCGAACCAGCCCGCGACACCGGTGGCGACGGCGAGCCAGGTCACCCACTGCAGGCCGGTGAGGGTGGTCAGGGCGACTGTCGCGAGAACCTGGATCAACTGCGCCGATCCCGGTGTCGGCGCGACCCGGCGGGTTTCGGCAGTGGCGCCGGGACCGCTGTCGTCGAGGAGTTCGGTCAGCGCCCCGAGCCGGGGATGATCGTAGATATCGGCGACCGTGACCCGCGGATACCGGGTACGCAGAGCCGTCACCAACTGCGCGGCAGACAGGGATCCGCCACCGAGTTCGAAGAAGTCGGCTGCGGCGCCGGTGATCTCGGCGCCGAGGACATCGGTCCAGATCTGCGCCACCCATGCGGCGGTGCCGGTGAGACCGTGGTCGGAACCGGAATCGGCTCCCGGCAGCGGCCAGGGCAGGGCATTGCGGTCGACCTTGCCCGAGGTGCGGGTGGGTAGTTCGGGGACAACCACCAGACGGGGAATCAACGGAGCGGGAAGCTGTCCGGACAGATGCGCCCGCGCCGCGGCCAGATCGTAATCGTCCGCGATACCGGTGAGGTAGCCGATGAGAACCGGTGACCCCGTGGCCGTCGTGCGCACCGCGGCGGCCGCGCCGCTCACTCCTGGAAGATGCTGCAGGGCGTTATCGATTTCACCGAGTTCGATCCGGCGGCCGCCGATTTTCACCTGGTCGTCCGCGCGACCCAGGAAGATCAACCCGGCGCGGTCGTTGCGGACCAGATCGCCGCTGCGGTAGGCGCGGTCCCAGCCCAGCGTTGCCAGGGGCGCGTACTTCTCGGCGTCCTTCGCGGGATCGAGATAGCGGGCCAGGCCCACACCGCCGATCACCAGCTCGCCCGATTCGCCCTCGCTCACCGGTGCGCCGTCCGCGTCGACCACCGCCAGATCCCAGCCGTCGAGCGGCAGCCCGATCCGTACGGGCCCGGTTCCGTCCAGCAGGGCCGCGCAGGCGACCACGGTGGCCTCGGTGGGGCCGTAGGTGTTCCACACCTCGCGGTCCTCGTCGGCCAGGCGTTCGGCCAATTCCGGGGGTACCGCTTCGCCGCCGAAGATCAGCAGCCGCACCGATTCCAGGGCTTCGGCGGGCCAGGTCGCGGCCAGGGTGGGCACCGTGGAAACCACGGTGATGCCCTGCCGGACCAGCCACGGGCCGAGATCGGCGCCGGTCCGGACCAGGGCGCGCGGCGCGGGGACGAGGCAGGCGCCGTGCCGCCAGGCCAGCCACATTTCCTCACAGGACGCGTCGAAGGCGACCGACAGCCCGGCCAGGACGCGATCGCCCGGGCCGATCGGGCTGTCCCGCAGGAACAGGCGGGCCTCGGCGTCGACGAAGGCGGCGGCGTTGCGGTGGGTCACCGCGACACCTTTCGGTGTGCCGGTGGAGCCGGAGGTGAAGATGATCCAGGCATCGTCGTCCGCAGTGGGCGACTGGTTGGATTGCCCGTTGGTTGCCGGGGCGGGCGCGGGCGCCGTCGTGGGAACGCCCGCGGGGTGGATACCGGTGGCGGTGGCGATGGCCGTGACCTGTGCCTCACCGAAGACCAGCTGGGCCCGTTCCTCGGGGTCGTCGGCGTCGACCGGAACGTAGGCCGCGCCGGCGTGCAGCACGGCCAGGATGGTCAGATACAGCTCCCAGGTGCCCGACGGCATCCGCACGCCCACCCGATCGCCCCGGCAGACCCCGGCGGCGATCAACTCGCCCACCGAACGGTCGATTTCCGGCAGCAGTTCGGCGTAGGTGAGAGTGCGGCCGGCAGTTGCCAGGGCCGGCGCGTCCGGGTAGCGGGCTGCGGTCTCGCCGAGAATATCGACCAGTGTGCGGGCGCGCGGAGCCGCCACCGCGCGCCGGAGCTCACTCTCCGCTTGCAGCTGCGACTGCATCTACGCGGCCCACCTTCCATCGCCCAGCCGACGGACTCGTTTGTCTCATACCAGGGTTACCGCCCGGCAAACGGCAGACTGAGTTTATGGCGTGCCGAGGCATGCGCGGCCTCTGGGCTGGGTTTTCGGTGCGCTGACCCGCGCAGGTGAGACGTGGCCCTCAGTCCACGTCGTCGGCGAGTGGTGTGGGGCGGTAGTAGCTGCCCTTGTAATAGAGCAGGGGAACGGTGGGCGGTTCCTCGTCGGTGTCGTCGTGGACCTTGACCACCCGGCCCACCACGAGGGTGTGATCCCCGATCGGGATGAGCTGTTCGATGGTGGTGCGCAGCCACAGCGGGGTGCCGTGCAGGACCGGTTCGCCGGTGTCCAGAGCGGACCAGAGGGCGCGGTCGCTGAACCGGTGCGCCGCGGTCCGGGCGAACCGCTGGGCGAGGTGGCGCTGGTGTTCGCCCAGGAAATGGACCACCACCGAATCGGCGGCGGTCAGTGCGGACAGGCTGGACGAGGTATCGCTGATATTGAACGAGATGAGCGGCGGATCCAGGGACAGCGACGCGAACGAGGTCGCGGTGAAACCGACCGGGCCGGTGGCCGAGTTCAGCGTGACGATGGTGACGCCGGACGGGTAGTGCCGCATCGAGGCGCGGTATTGCTCGGCGGTGATACCGCTGAGGTCGTCGGGAATCCGGATTCCGGTCTCGGGCCGTGGTGCTTCGGTCACCCGGCCGACGCTACGCCCGGACCGCCGGCGGTGGTGCGGTCCGGTCCGCTGTCCGGGATACCGCAGGTCAGTCCACGTCGATGGATAAACCGGCCGTGATCCGCAGCAGTTCCGCGTAGGAGGTGCGGAAAACCGTGCCCGGGGAGCCGCCGGCCGCCAGCAGTCCGCCGAATCGGGACAGGGTGCTGTCCACCCAGGTGGGCAGGTTCGCCGGGTGGCCGACCGGAGCGATACTGCCGGGCAGCTGTCCGGTGTACTTCACCGTCAGATGAGGCGGCGCGGGAACCAGCACGCCGTCGAGCCGGGCGCCGGTGCGCGCCGTGTCCACCGGGTGCGCCGCGGAAACCAGCAGCAGGATCGGTTCGTCGCCGAGTAGGAAGACCTGCGCCTGCACCAGCGCGCCCGGTTCCACCTCCATCGCGTGCGCGGTTTCGGTGGGTCCGGCCGCCGATTCCGGCACGGTGACGATCAGGCCGTGGTGTCCGCGCGCTATCAAAGTGTCCGAGACCCGGCAGGTTATCGGTGGAAGCGACCTGCGCATGGCCACAGGGTAAAGCGATCCGGGGTATCGCGCCGCCGAACGCCCGCCGCGTATCCGCTGAGCGGACAGGATCGCGGGGCCGGGTCCGGCCGGTGCGGTGTGGATCCACGGCGCGACCCAGACAGCGCGGCGCCGACCATTAGTCTGGAGCGATGACAGATTGGCAGGCTTTCACCGTCGAAACCCACGATCGCGTGGCCCGGGTGACGCTCACCGGCCCGGGCAAAGGTAACGCCATGGGCCCGGATTTCTGGCGGGAGCTGCCGGAAATCTTCCGCGGCCTGGACGCCGACCCGGAGGTCCGGGCGGTTGTGCTCACCGGGTCCGGGGCCCACTTCTCCTACGGCCTGGACCTGCCCGCGATGAGCGGTACCTTCGGTCCGCTGATGGCCGATCGCGCCCTCGCCGCGCCGCGCACCGATTTCCTCGGCGAGATCCGGCGCCTGCAGGACGCGATCACCGCGGTGGCCGAATGCCGTAAACCGGTGATCGCCGCGGTCTCGGGCTGGTGCATCGGCGGCGGTCTCGACCTCATATCCGCGGCGGATATCCGTTACGCCAGCGCGGAAGCGAAGTTCAGCCTGCGGGAGGCGAAGGTCGCCATTGTCGCCGATGTGGGTTCGCTGCAGCGGCTGCCCGGGATCATCGGCGAAGGTCACCTGCGCGAACTGGCGTACACGGCCAAAGATATCGACGCGGCGCGGGCGGAGAGGATCGGCCTGGTCAACGATGTCTACCCGGACCCCGCGGCCGTCCTGGAAGCGGCTCATGCGACGGCGCGGGAGATCGCCGCGAACCCGCCGCTCGTGGTGCAGGGTGTGAAAGATGTGCTGGGCCAACGTAACCACGCCGCGGTCACCGAGGGCCTGCGTTACGTCTCGGCCTGGAATGCGGCCTTCCTACCCTCCGAGGATCTGACCGAGGCCATCCAGGCGGTCTTCGAGAAGCGCACCCCGGATTACAAGGGCCGGTAGCCGGATCGGGGCAACCCCGAGAGCCCGAACCCGGCGCCGAGTTCAGCGAGGCCCTGGAAGCCCATCACCACGAACGCACCTGGCGCGCCCAGCGGTGGTGCCGAGTCTTACGAGGCCCTTGGAGGTTTCGGCCCGTCCATGCTTTCCGTCCTCGAAGCGCATGCGCCGCAGGCGCGAGTCTCGAGGGCGGAAAGCATGGACCAAGGGGGGCCGAAACCCGCGCGCCGTAGGCGCGCCAAAAAATAGAGCTCAGTGCCCGCCTTTGTCCTTCAGACGCTGGAACGACGCCTCGATCTCGGCTTCGGCCTCCGCGCGCCCGACCCACTCCGAACCCTTGACGTACTTACCGGGCTCCAGGTCCTTGTATCGCTCGAAGAAGTGCTTGATCGCCGCCAGTTCGAACTCCGGGACATCACCGACGTCCTGGATATGGTCCCAGCGCGGATCACCCGCGGGTACGCACAGGACCTTGTCGTCGCCGCCCGCTTCGTCCGTCATCTTGTACATGGCCACTGCACGGGCCTCGACGATCACGCCGGGGAACACCGAATCCGGCAGCAGGACCAGGGCGTCCAGCGGGTCGCCGTCTTCGCCCAGGGTGTTCTCGATGAAACCGTAATCGGCCGGGTAGGCCATCGACGTGTACAGGAACCGGTCGAGCCGGACCCGTCCCGTTTCGTGGTCGACCTCGTACTTGTTGCGCGAACCCTTGGGGATCTCGATGGTGACGTCGAACTCCACGCCAGCTCCTTCCGCTGCTCTCACGATGCACCGTGGTGGCCGGCCGTGGCCGGCGCACCCGGTTGTTCGCCGAGAACGGTAGCCGAACACCGATAGTGTTGTCGGCGGGCACTTGGGTTCGGCGGGGGACCGGTGCCGTGGACGGGTACGAGGGAGACAGCGGCAACGTGGTTTGGCAGGGTGGCAGCGAGATGAACGGGTCGGCCGGGCGCCGGCGCCGTGGGGTGCGGGCATGGCTGGTGGCCGTGCTGGTGGCGCTGGTGGGGGCGGCGGCGGTGCTGCTGGCGGTGCTGCAGCCGTGGACCCCTGAGTTCCGGCACGGTGGGCTCACCATCGCCGCCGCGCCCGGCCCGGTTCCGGTCGCCCCGGAGGTCCGGCCCGCACCGGATACCGGGCCGGCACCCAGTGCTGCCGGTATCGCCGCGGCATTGGGTCCGGTGGCCGCCAGTCCCGATCTCGGCGGTTTCGCCGGGTCGGTCACCGATGCCGAGACCGGCACGGTGCTGTGGAACTCCCGCGCCGATGAACCGCGGGTGCCGTCGTCCACGGCCAAGATCATGACCACCGCCGCGGCACTCCTCACGTTGCCCGCCGATCAGCGGGTGCACACCCGGGTCGTCGCGGGCGCCACGCCGAACGAGATCGTGCTGGTGGCCGGCGGTGACCCCACCCTGACGGCCCGGCCGGACGGGGAGGGTTACTACCCGGGCGCCGCCGGCCTGAGCGACCTCGCCGATCAGGTCCGCTCGGCCGATGTGCGGGCCGATACGGTCGTGGTCGATATTTCCCGCTACTCCGGCCCGACGATGGCCCGCGGCTGGGACCCGATCGATATCCCCGGTGGTTCCATCGCGCCGATCGAACCGGTCATGCTCGACGGTGGCCGGCTGGATCCGCTGGTCGAGTATTCGCCGCGTTCGAGTACACCGGCGCTGGACGTGGGCCGGCGGCTCGCGACCGAACTCGGTCTCGATCCGGCGCGGGTGCGGATCGGCACCGCACCCCAGGGAACCAAGCGGCTCGCCGATGTGGCTTCCGCGCCGCTGCGCGACCGGCTGCGCGACATGATGGTGTATTCGGACAATGTGCTGGCCGAGACGGTGGGCCGGGAGGTTGCGGTCGCGACCGGTCGGCCCGCGTCGTTCGAGGGGGCCGCCGCGGCGGTCGCGGCGGTGCTCGCCGAGCACGGCTTCGATCTGACCGGCGTGACCATGCACGATTGCAGCGGGCTCTCGGTCGACGATCGGATTCCGGCCCGGGTACTGGACCGGATTCTGGCCACCGCGGCCGGACCCGAGGTGGAAAAGGAGCCGGCCACCACCGCCCCGCCGCCGTTGGTGCCGCCGCTCGGTGCGGGCGCCGGATCGCAGTCCGACCCGGCCGACACCGGGGCCACGCTGACCGATGCCCTGGTCCCGCTGCTCGATTACCTGCCGGTCGCGGGTGGCACCGGCTCGCTGACCAGCCGTTATGTCACGCAGAATCAGGTCGGCGCCGGCTGGGTGCGCGCCAAGACCGGAACATTGTCGGTGGCCAGTACGTTGGCTGGGTACGTGCTGGATCGTGACGGCCGGGTCCTGACCTTCACGCTGATGTCGAGTGATCGGCCGCCGGAGGTCAGCAGGCCCGCCCTGGATGCCGTCGCGGCCGCGCTGCGTAACTGTGGATGTTCCTGACGGCTGGAGGGCGCATGACGATTCGACAAGGTCCCGGCGGGCCCGGCGCCCCGGAGTCGGCCGATGCCGGCACCTCCGACGCCGAGCGCCGCACCTTCTCTGCCGCGGTGGATTGGCGCTGGGCCGCCCGCACCGGGGCGGCGCTCGTACCCGCCGGCCCGCGAACCTCCCGGCTCGCCGCCGAACAGGCTGTCGCCGAACTCGGTGAGGCGTCCGTGCGGGCCGAGCAGCCGGTGCGTGCGGTGACCGGTCTGCTCGACGACCAACCGGTGCCCGCCGCCCGGATCGTCGACCGGCCCGGCTGGATCGGCGCCGCGGCCGATTCCATGTCCCTGCTCACCGGTACGGGCCCGGCGGAAAAGGGCGGCGTGCTCGCCGGTAAGCCCGCCGGCGTGCAGGTGGGCGCCATGCTCGCCTTCCTGTCCACCGCGATTCTCGGCCAATACGATCCGTTCACCGGGCCCGACGGCACCCTTTTGCTGGTGGCGCCGAATATCGTGGGGGTCGAGCGGGCTCTGGGCGTGACGCCCGCCGATTTCCGGTTGTGGGTCTGCCTGCACGAGGTGTGCCATCGGGTCCAGTTCTCGGCGTCGCCCTGGCTGGCCGGCTATATGCGGGAGAACGTCGAGGTGCTCGGCGATATCGAGGACGAGGCCACCTCGGAGATGCTGGCGCGACTGATCACCGAGCTCAAACTCCGGCGCAGTGGTCAGGCTTCCGACGACCCCAACTCGCGCGGGGTGGTCGGACTGTTGCGGGCGACGCAGCCGCCCGCGCAGCGCGAGGCACTGGACCGCCTACTGATGCTGGGCACCCTGCTCGAGGGACACGCCGACCATGTGATGGACGCGGTCGGGCCGAGCGTGGTGCCGACGGTGGAGCAGATCCGGGGGGCATTCGACAAACGCCGCACCCGCCCGGCAAACCCTGTCCAGCGTCTGTTGCGCGCCCTGCTGGGTATCGACGCGAAGGTGGCGCAATACGTGCGCGGTAAGGCTTTCGTCGACGAGGTGGTGAGCACAGTGGGAATGCCGCAGTTCAACGCGATATGGACCGACGCCGACACCCTCCCGCGCGCCGACGAGATCGACGAACCGAGCCGCTGGATCGCCCGCGTGCTGGACTGATCTCAACGGCTGGTTGCGTACGAGACCAACGTCCACGCGACACCGGCAAACAACACAACCCCGCCCTGCCGAGGTCCCGTTTCGCCGAAGGGCGGCGCGGAAAACACTGCAGCGGAGGAGTGAAGAATTGAGACCGAGGGGGCCCCGAACCCTGCGACGCCCGCGGCGACGCCGATGACCCAGCCGATGCCGTTACCGGAGACACCCGCGGTACTGGCGCTGCGGCAGGCAGTCCGGGACTGGCTGGCACGATTCGGGCCGTCGGGCTCGGTGGTGGCTGTCGCTGTCTCGGGCGGTGCCGATTCGCTGGCGTTGACCGCCGCGGCCGTTGCCGAGGCCGCGTTGGTGGACGCGTTGGTGGTGGACCATCGGTTGCAGGATGGATCGGACGAGGTCGCTGCGACAGCCGCGGCGACAGCGCGGGGACTGGGGTGCCGCTCGGCTCGTGTATTGCCGGTGGAGGTGGGCCGCGTGGGCGGGATGGAAGCGGCCGCGCGCACCGCCCGGTACGCCGCCTTGGCGTCTTCGCGCGGTGGATTGCCAGTTCTGCTCGGCCATACGCTCGACGATCAGGCCGAGACGGTGCTGCTCGGGCTCGGGCGTGGGTCCGGGGCGCGCTCCATCCAAGGGATGGCCCCGTTCGACGACCCGTGGGGCCGGCCCCTCCTCGGTGTGCGGCGCGAGACCACCCGGCAGTTCTGCGTGGATCTGGGTCTTTCGCCCTATGAAGATCCCCACAACAGTTCCCCGGAATTCACCAGGGTTCGCCTGCGCACCGAGGTGCTGCCGTTACTGGAGGATGTGCTCGGCGGGACCGCGGCGCCGGCGCTGGCCCGGACCGCCGAACAGTTGCGCCAGGACAATGCCGCGCTCGACGAATTCGCCGGGGAACTGCTGGTCCGGGCGGAATCCGAGGCTCCGGGATTGTCCTGCGCGGTCCTCGCCGCCGCGGCGGCGGCGGTGCGTTCCCGGGCCGTCCGTGCCTGGCTGCTGACGCAGGGGGTGCGTGCCGTGACCGGAGCGCATATCCGGTCGATCGACGAGCTGGTGGTGGGGTGGCGCGGCCAGGGCGGGGTCGCGGTGAGCGGTCCGGAGCGGGGGACGAGGTTGGTCGTCGTCCGCGAGCATGGCAGGCTGACACTTGCCCGCGCCGACCGGGTGAGCCGCGACCGAAGGGAAACCAGCTGACGTGTACGGGGACGATATCGCTTCGGTCCTGATCACCGAGGACCAAATCGAGGCCAAGGTCAACGAGCTGGCCGAACTGATCTCCAAAAGGTACCCGGCCGATGCCCCGGAAGGGGATTTGCTGCTGGTCGGGGTACTCAAGGGCGCGATCTTCTTCATGACCGATCTCGCCAAGGCCCTGCCCATCCCGACCCAGATGGAGTTCATGGCCGTTTCGTCCTACGGTTCGTCCACGTCGTCCTCCGGTGTCGTGCGCATCATGAAGGATCTGGACAAGGACATCGCCGGGCGCAATGTGCTGATCGTCGAGGACATCATCGATTCGGGACTGACACTGTCCTGGCTGATGCGCAACCTCTCCACCCGTAACCCGGCCTCGCTCGAGGTCGTCACCCTCCTGCGCAAGCCCGATGCGCTGCGCACTCAGGTCGAGGTGGCGAATGTGGGCTTCGATATCCCGAACGAATTCGTGGTCGGATACGGCCTGGACTACGCCGAGCGTTACCGGGATCTGCCCTATATCGGCACTCTCCACCCGCGGGTCTACGGAGGCGAGACCGACTGAACCGTGCATGGGTGGAGGGTGATCACCCTCCACCCATGCACGGTTCAGATCAGTGTAGTTACGCCGGAATAGCCGGCGGGGCCGCGAACCCACCCGCGACGGCGCGCTGGCCGAATTCCAGGATGGTCGGCCGGGTGTCGTCGGCCCGCCAGGCCACCGCGAGTTCACACGGCGGCATACCGGTGAGCGGCCGTGCGGTCAGCCCGGGCCAGCGGTACATCGGTACGTTGTTCTCCGCGAGCAGGCACAGGCCCAGGCCCAGCCCGACGGCCTCGAGCCGGTCTTCCGGGGTGGCGGCTTCCGCGCCGATCGCGACCGGGCGGCCACCGCGGGCGTCGTTGCCGAGCCAGAAGTCGCGCACCGCGCCGGCTTCGGCGGGCAGTGCGATGAACGGTTCGTCCATCACGTCCGCGAAGTCGATCATTTCCTGATTCGCGCGCGGGTGGTTTTCCGGGAGTAGTACCCAGCGGCGTTCGGTGCGCAGGACCTGCCAGCGGTACCGGTTGGGGTCGGGGAGTGGCAGCCAGACCAGCGCCAGATCCGCCTGCCGGCCGGAGAGACCGCTGGAGGGGTCGGTCCAGGCGGCCGGATGCAGCGCGAGGCGGTGGCCGCTGGCGCTCTCCAGATCGTTGAGCAGGCCGCGGCCCAGGGTCGATTGCAGGCCGACGCGCAGTACCTCGCCCGCTTCCTGCAGCGAACCGTTGGTGGTCTCCCAGAGCTCGAGGATCTTGCGGGCGCCGCCCAGCAGCTCCTTACCGGCAACTGTGAGTGCGACGCTGCGCTGGTTGCGATCGAACAGGACCACATCGAGCTGACGTTCCAGCTGTCGGATCTGACGCGACAGGGTCGGTTGAGCGATGTGCAGCCGCTGAGCGGCGTTGGTGAAGTGCAGTTCCTCGGCGACGGCGACGAAATACCGCAGATCGCGCAAATGCGGGTCCATAGCACCTTGCTATCAGAATCGTTGCTGAATTTCCAGCCCTAATCTGTTCGGATGGTCCGCATAGCGGCCTCGAAACAGTCGGCAGGTTTGTTAGTGACAGCTTATTAGGTGTCACGGTGATGTGCATCATGAGTTTTGCGCCGCGCGGTCTGTGCGCCGTCCGTGGGCGATACGACGTAAAGGTTCGGGCATTTCCGGTGGTAGGGCTGTTCATGGAGAGTGTCGTTGTCACCTCGGGTGATGAAGCCACGGGACTGCTCCGGCACGGCCGCGGGGACGGTGCGTCGTGCGACCTCTATCCGACTATGCACGTCAAGTGATATTGATCACAATAGTGTTTCGATGCCCATTCGATGGCGCCGACGACATCGCCGCGGCCCGGGGGTACCGGGCCGCGGCGTATCGAATCGGGTGTCAGTTGTTCCGGATGCGTTCCTCGTAGGCCTTGCGCTGCTCGGTGTCCACATCGCCGAGGAAGGTCTGTGCCGACCCCATCGACCGGCCCAGGGCATCACCCACCGATTGCGGCAGCAGGTTCACGAAGACCGACATAGCGCCCGCCGCCCGCGTCACCCGCGCCTTCGCCCGGGGTTTGGCGATGAGCCGGACCACCGCGGCGGCGATATCCTCCGGCTCCGCCGCCGGTAGACCCTTGGGTGCGGGGACTCCGGAACCGAGATCGGTATTGGTCAGCGTTGGCAGCACCGAAGAGAATTCGACACCGGTACCGCGATACTCCTCACGCAGCGTGTCGGTGAAACCCAGCACCGCGTGCTTGGAGGCGTTATAGGTGGCCAGGCCCGGAATATGGGTCTCGCCGGCCAGCGAGGCGATATTGATGATGTGCCCGCGCCGGCGCTCGAGCATCCGGGCCAGCGCGATCTTCGAGCCCAGGATCACGCCGTAGACGTTGATCTCCAGGATCCGGCGGGTGATCTGATCGGGTTCCTCCACCAGCCGGCCCGTCGGCATGATCCCCGCATTGTTGATCAGCACATCGATCGGGCCGAGTTCGCGCTCGACATCGTCGAGGAAGGTGGCGAACGATTGCTGATCGGTGACATCGAGCCGGGCGTAGTGGTCGAAATCGTGCTCGGTGCCCGACTCCTTGACCGTTTTCTCGTCGATATCGCCGATCGCGATCTTGGCGCCCAGTTTCGCCAGGGCGAGCGCGGTGGCCAGGCCGATCCCGCGTGCCCCGCCCGTGATCACGACAACCTTGCCGCGAATGGAATCGGTCTTCAACGGTTGTCTCCCTTGAGTCGGAGCAGGGCGGGCAGGTCGATCCGGCGCATACCGCGCGCTCCGGCCGCGCGCATCGCGCCGAGCCCGATCAGGATCTTGTTCAGGTCGTACGGCATCCAGGTGAGTTCGCGTTCCTGCGTCGGCAGCAGCGGCGTGGTGATCGCTTTCGCCTTGCAGTACTTGCGCACCCCGTTGGCGCCGCCCCAGCGGGCGCCGACCCCGGAATCGCCCCAGCCGCCCATCGGGAGGGCGAAGTTGAACAGGTTGGCGAAAATATCGTTGATATTGACCGCGCCGGCGTTCAACGCCCGTGCGACCCGTTCTCCGCGGGCCTTGTCGCCGGTCCATACCGAGGCCGACAGGCCGTAGGCGGAATCGTTGGCGAGGCGGATGGCCTCCGCCTCGTCGGCTACCTTCATCACCGGCAGCGTGGGCCCGAAGGTCTCCTCCGCGATGCACGACATGCTGTGGTCGACATCGACCAGGACGGTGGGTTCGAAAAAGGTGCCTTCACCGGTTCGTTTGCCGCCGGTGAGTACTTTCGCGCCCGCGGCGACCGCTTCTTCGACATGCCGGGAGACGATGGAGACCTGACTCTCGTTGGCCATGGCGCCGACATCGTTGCGCGGGGTGCGATCGTCGCGGCCCTGTCGCAAGGATTTGACGTTCGCCGTCAGTTTGGCGACGAACTCGTCGTAGACGGGTGCTTCGACATAGACCCGTTCCACCGAGATGCAGACCTGCCCGGAGTTGAACATGCCGCCGAACGCGATACCGTGCGCGGCGCGATCGATATCGGCGTCGGCGAGCACGATCGCCGGATCCTTGCCGCCCAGTTCCAGGCTGTAGGGAATCATGCGGGCCGCGCAGGCGGCGGCGATCCGGCGGCCGGTGGCGGTGGAGCCGGTGAACTGGATGTAATCGGCGTTGTCGACGACCGCCGCGCCGGTCGCGCCCGCTCCGGTGACCACGGAGAGCACCCGCGGCGCGCCGATCTCCGCCCAGCCGCGGGCGAGTTCGAGGGCGGACAGCGGGGTGACCTCGGACGGTTTCAAGAGCACCGCGGCCCGGGCCGCCAGCGCCGGGATGACATCCAGAATCGGCATGGCCAGCGGGAAGTTCCACGGCGTGATCACGCCGACCACCGGGTACGGTTCGAACACCGTGGTCAGCCGTTTCACCCGGGACAGCGGGCTGTGCGGGGAGGGATGCTCGTCAGCCAGGAACTTGGGAGCGCGCCGGGCGTAGTAGCCGATCAGATCGCTGCCGAAGATCGGGTCGATGAGCGCGTCCACCCGGGGCTTACCGGTTTCGGACTGGAGAACGTCGGCGAGGGCCTCGGTGTTGTCGATGATCCAGTCCTGCAGCTTCAGGAGCCATTCTTTGCGCCCGTCGGCGCCGATGGCCGCCCATTCGCGCTGGTGCTCGCGTAATTCGGCGATCCGCGCGACGACCTGTTCGGCCGGGGTGTCGGGGACGCTGCCGACGATCTCGCCGGTAGCGGGATTGAGAACTCGGATCTCCGAGTCAGGGGGCCGGCCGCCGGCCGGCTCGGTATCGGGTCGTGCCGATTCGGTATTGGTCACTGCTGTTCTCCCACTGCGTCGTGCTGGAACCGCTGGTGGCCGATCACAGTGGATCAGCGCACTGGACCGATCGTGACACAATTCATCGGTAATCGCCTCAACATCTCATGGAACGGAGGCTGCTTGTCGCGGACGCCGCGCCCGGTCGCGGCACCCGAACGGGATCGATTACAGGTTTTCCCGGGCGGCCAGTCGGCGCAGCGGCGGTTCGGTAGCCGGGGGGACCCGGCGGTCGGGTAGCTCCGCGAGCAGGGCTGTCGTCGCCTCGGCGACCGCGGCGACCGCCTTGTCCACCGCGGGTTTGGTGGCCGAACTCAATCCGGACAGGCCACCGACCTTGCGCACATACTGCAGTGCTGCGGCGTAGATCTCCTGCTCGGTTGCGGCGGGTTCCAGACCTCGCAAGGCGGTGATGTTTCTACACATGAATGCACATTAGCCCCGGGACTATGGCTGTGACAGGCCAAGCAGCAAATGTGAAAACATATCGACCGGTTCGGTATCGATTGCCGTGATCGACATGTCCTGATGACATTGACCGGACCGGCACGGGATTCGGGTCCTACACTCACGGTATGGCTGCTGCCGGATTGCCCACGCCGACCACCTTCCCCTATCCGGAGCTCGACAAGCGCGAGGAAGACCATTGGTCCGGCGCGCAGATCGACGATGACCGCCTGCGGGCATTGTCGCTGGGCGCCTTCTACTCGGCCCGCTGGGACGCGTTCCACGATGAACTGCTGCTCGGCCCAGAGCGCGACCATCCGCTCGGTGACCGGCGCGAACTGGCCATCGACACACTCACCGGAGCCTGGGGAATCACCGACGGCACCGAGGCCCGGGCCTCGATGGAACAGCTCCTCGAGGGTATGCACGCCCCGCTCTTCGCCCTGGTGCACCCGCTCGTCACGGCCTCGCTCAACGCCAGCGAACGCGACCGCTTCGGTGAACGCGCCGACCGCCACCGGGCCTTCCTGCGCCAGGTCGCCTCGTTCCGCGGTATCGATAATTCCGAGACTCTGGTCCGCGACTACGACATCTGGTCGCAGGCCATCAAGATCGGCTTCACCGACCACCTGTCCCGCCCGCTGCCCGCCGATATCCACGCCTGGGATCTGGCCCGGGTCGTCGCCGTGGCGCGGATGGCGTACACCGCGAGCTATATCGAAGCGGATGTGGCCTGGGATTACCTGGCCCGCGCGCTACCCCTGGCGCAGCGCAAATACCGCAACTGGCGCCAGTTCGGCGACGCTTACCTCACCGGCTGGACCTACTGGCAGGCCTGCGAAGACCTGGCAGAACTCAAGGACGGCGGGGTCGACCGCCGCCAAGAGCTGCTCCGCCTGTGGCTACGTCCCACCAGCCCGTGGCGGATGATCACCTTGCACTGATGCCGGCCGCATCCGGGACCGCACCGTCGTGAAGACCTCAGTGGTGGGGGGGGGGGGGGGGGGGCGCCCCCCCGGGGGGGGGGGGGGGGGGGGGGGGCCCGCCCGGGGGGGGGGGGGGGGGGGGGGGGGGGGGGGGGCCGCCGCCCGCCCCCGGGGGGGCGCGCCACCCCCCCCCCCCCCCCCCCCCCCCCCCCCCCCCCCCCCCCCCCCGCCCCCCCCCCCCGGCCCGCCCCCCCCCCCCCCCCCACCACTCAGATTCCGGGTAGGGAGCGCAGGATGCCGCGGCCGTAGCGCTGGAACTGGGTGTCGTCGACCATGCCCAGCGAATGCCGTTCGACCAGCAGTTCCCACTCCGAGTACAGATGGGCGACGCTCGGGTCGGCCGGTCCCGCCGACCCGTCCAGCGCGACCAGCCGGACGGCGAAGTTGACGGCGTAGGTCACGCGTTCGGTATCGGCACGGTCCAGACCGGTGAAACATATCGTGGTGTTTCCGTCGTGCACCTCGATCAGCGGCCGGCGCGCCGCCGGGTCCGAGCCGCCGGCTACCGAGTCCGGCTCCTCGGTGGCCCGCGCCCTCATGATCATCGGAATCGGCAGTTCGTGGACGTATGGTTCGTCCGCGCCCAGTGCCACCAGGAGCAGGCGGGTGGTCGTCACCGTGAGCAGGCAGGGATCGTCGTTGCCGACCGGCGGGTGCGCCGTCACGTAGGCGGTTTCGAGTACATATTCGTCACCGGTGACGAGGCGGTGCAGATCCGTCAGGGCCGATTCACCGCGCCCGGCCACCGACATGCGGCCCACCGCCCGGTCGACATCCGCGCGCACCGGACCCCGGTCGGTGTCTTCGAGGGGCGGCGCCTTCAGCTCCGGTGCGTGGATATCGATCCGCTGCGCGGCCAGGATCTGGTCGTTGATGCGGGAGACGATTCCGGCGGCGGCCGGCACATCGTGCTCGGCGATGAGCACCGGTAGCGGAGTCCGGTCGGCGGGCACGCCGACCAGCAGCTGGGCCGGGTAACGCAGGTAGATCTCGATCACGACCGCGTCATCGGCCCGCCGGCTGAGCCGTACTTCCAGCAGGTCGGTGACCGCGACGTCGAGCACCGGCTCGCCGTCGGTCTCGGTTTCTCCGTCGGCGCCGGGGCGCAGGACGATCAACCGCCCCGCTCCGTGCCGGACGATTGCTGTGGGTGTCCGTAACTCGACTATGTCCATACCCCCTGCGCTCGGGTCGTACGTAGATCATCATCGGTCGGGCGTGCGTGCCATGATTGTGATCACTACGAGATATCACAGACCACGCTGCCGGGAACCACCGTGGTTTTCCGGCCGTTTACCTGTTGAACTGCATCACCAGCCGAACTCCTCGCTTGCGATAAGTCAGGAAGCGCGATGTATCGACTAGACCGTACGCGGTAACGTGGCATATCCGCATCCGAATCCGTCCACCGGACGGTCCCGGAAGTGGGTTGCGCCGCTCGAGACCGACGCATCGCTAGGCAAAACGCGGAGACGCCTGAAAGGACTGGCCGCCCGGCCGACGCTCTATGAACCGCAAGACAGTGTTTCGCACCCTGGCGATAATCACGGGCATTCTGCTCGTGATCTATCTGTTCAGTTACTTCGGCAACGACACCCGCGGCTGGCAGAGCGTCGATACGTCGGTGGCCCTGAACCAGCTCTCCGACAAGGAGAACGTCACCAATGTTCAGATCGATGATCGCGAGCAGCAGCTGCGGATCGAACTGAGGAACGGCAACGACGCCACCGAGGGCCAGAACAAGATCATCGCCAAGTATCCCGGCGGCAGCGATACCTCATCGCAGATCTTCCGGGCTGTGCAGGATTCCGGCGCGCCCTACAACACGGTGGTCAAACAGGAGAGCTGGCTCACTCAGATCCTGCTGTTCGTCCTGCCCATGGTGATCCTGCTCGGACTCTTCATTTTCGTGATGTCGCGGATGCAGGGCGGTGGCCGCGGCGGGATGATGGGCTTCGGCAAATCCAAGGCCAAACAGCTGTCGAAGGATATGCCCAAGACCACGTTCGCGGATGTGGCCGGCGCCGACGAAGCGGTCGAAGAGCTGTACGAGATCAAGGACTTCCTGCAGAATCCGGTGCGCTACCAGGCGCTGGGCGCCAAGATCCCGAAGGGCGTGCTGCTCTACGGGCCGCCCGGTACCGGTAAGACGCTGCTCGCCCGTGCTGTTGCCGGTGAAGCGGGTGTGCCGTTCTTCACCATCTCCGGCTCGGATTTCGTCGAGATGTTCGTCGGTGTCGGTGCCTCCCGGGTGCGTGACCTCTTCGAACAGGCCAAGCAGAACAGTCCCTGCATCATCTTCGTCGACGAGATCGACGCGGTCGGCCGCCAGCGCGGCGCCGGGCTCGGCGGCGGGCACGACGAACGCGAACAGACCCTCAACCAGCTGTTGGTCGAGATGGACGGCTTCGGCGACCGCACCGGCATCATTCTGATCGCCGCGACCAACCGCCCCGATATCCTCGACCCCGCCCTGCTGCGCCCGGGCCGGTTCGATCGGCAGATCCCGGTCAGCAACCCCGACCTGGCCGGACGCCGTGCCATCCTGCGGGTGCATTCCCAGGGCAAGCCCATTGCGCAGGAAGCCGATCTGGACGGTCTGGCCAAGCGGACCGTCGGTATGTCGGGTGCCGATCTGGCGAACGTGATCAACGAGGCTGCGCTGCTCACCGCGCGGGAGAACGGCGCGACCATCACCGGTGACGCGCTCGAGGAGTCGGTGGACCGGGTGATCGGTGGTCCGCGCCGCAAGAGCCGGATCATCAGCGAACACGAGAAGAAGATCACCGCGTACCACGAGGGCGGGCATGCCCTGGCGGCCTGGGCGATGCCCGATATCGAACCGGTCTACAAGGTGACGATTCTGGCCCGCGGGCGCACCGGCGGACACGCGATGACAGTGCCCGAGGACGACAAGGGCCTGATGACCCGCTCGGAGATGATCGCGCGGCTGGTCATGGCCATGGGTGGCCGCGCCGCCGAGGAGTTGGTGTTCCACGAGCCCACCACGGGTGCGTCCTCCGATATCGACCAGGCCACCAAGATTTCGCGCGCCATGGTCACCGAATACGGTATGAGCTCCCGCCTGGGCGCCGTCCGGTACGGCCAGGAGCAGGGCGATCCGTTCCTCGGCCGGTCCATGGGCACCGCCTCGGATTATTCGCACGAGGTCGCGGGCGCCATCGACGAAGAGGTCCGCAACCTCATCGAGGCCGCGCATACCGAGGCGTGGGCGATCCTCAACGAGTACCGCGACGTGCTCGACGATCTGGCCACCGCGCTGCTCGAACGCGAAACCCTGCATCGTAAGGATCTGGAAGTCATCCTGAGCGCGGTGCAGAAGCGGCCGCGGATTACCGCGTTCAACGAATTCGGTGATCGAGTGCCGTCGGACAAACCCCCGGTGAAGACCCCGGGCGAACTCGCCGCCGAACGCGGTGAACCCTGGCCACCGGAGCCCAAGGTTCCGGCGGGCGTCGTACCGCACGATCCGGCAGCCGCTGGGAGCTTGCCGCAACCCGCCGGGTATCCGGGTGGGCCGGTCGCCCAGCCCGGTTACGGACAGCCCCCTGCCGGCTATCCGGTGCCGCAACAGCCGGCGCCCAGCTATCCGCGAGGTGCGACGCAGGGCTCGCGTCCGGATTACGGCGCTCCCGCGGGCTGGTCGGCCCCGGGCTGGCCGCCGCGTGAGCAGCCGCAATCACCTCCTGCCGAGCGCGGCTACGGTGCGCCCGCGGAGCAGCCGCGGCATGCCCAGCCGGACCGGAACTCCGGCGACCACGGCGGTCAGGGAGATTCCGGTTACGGGTCCGGTGAGGAGCCGGGCCGTGGCGGCGGGCACTCCTGGGACAGCCCGAACGGTCGGCAGTAGACCGGCGCCGATTACGCTCGGACGTGTTCGGCGCCCGGTGAGTACTGCCGCGCCCGAGATGTGGAGGTGTCCTATGTCGGCCGATCAGCAGACCAACGGCCATACAGCCGGTATCCCCGCCGAATTGGGGGAGACCGGTGGCCCGATGCCGGAGCTGATCGCCCGGCATACCGGTAAACCGTTCGACCAGGCGCGCGCCGAGTCGGCGGTCCGGGAGTTGCTGCTCGCGGTGGGCGAGAACCCCGACCGGCCCGGGTTGCTCGATACCCCCGCGCGGGTCGCGCGTGCCTACCGGGAAATGTTCGCCGGACTGTATGTGGAACCGGACGCGGTACTCAACACCACATTCGACGAGGAGCATCAGGAGCTGGTGCTGGTCCGTGATATTCCGATGTACTCGACCTGCGAGCACCACCTGGTGTCGTTCCACGGAGTCGCGCACGTCGGTTACATTCCCGGCCCGCACGGACGGGTGACGGGCCTGTCGAAACTGGCCCGGCTGGTGGATCTGTACGCCAAACGCCCTCAGGTGCAGGAGCGGCTGACCAGCCAGATCGCCGACGCGGTGATGCGCAAACTGGATCCGCGCGGAGCGATCGTGGTGGTCGAGGCCGAACACTTGTGCATGGCCATGCGCGGTATCCGTAAACCCGGTGCCAGCACCACCACCTCCGCCGTCCGGGGACTGCTGCAGACCAATTCGGCCTCGCGCTCCGAGGCCCTCGATTTGATCCTGCGCAAGTGAGCGATCAGCGACCGGCCGCCACCGTGCCCACCCTGACCGGGGTAGCGCCCCGCCCGGGCGTGCAGCCGCGGCCGGGCCGGTCGTGTGTGGTGATGGGCATCGTGAACGTCACCAGCGATTCGTTCTCCGACGGCGGGCGCTACCTCGATCCGGATCGGGCGATCGAGCACGGGGTCCGGCTCTTCGAGTCGGGTGCGGACATCATCGATGTGGGCGGCGAGTCGACCCGTCCGGGGGCGGCGCGGATCGACCCGCGAACCGAGGTGGACCGGGTTGTTCCGGTGATCTCGGGGTTGGTGGCGGCCGGGGTGCCCACCAGCGTCGACACCATGCGGGCAGTGGTCGCGGAGGCGTCGATCGCGGCCGGGGTCTCGGTGGTCAACGATGTCTCCGGTGGGCGGGCCGATCCGGCCATGGCCGAGGTGGTCGCCGCGGCCGATATTCCGTGGATTCTCATGCACTGGCGGGCCGCCGCGGACTACCGGCACACCGGCCCGGCCGATCACTACGACGATGTCGTGGCCGAGGTGCGGGCGGAACTGGGGGTCCAGGTGCGGCAGGCGATCGCGGCCGGTGTCGATCCCGCCCGGATCGTTCTCGACCCCGGCCTGGGCTTCGCGAAAACCGCGGAGCACAACTGGGCGCTGCTGGCCGCGCTGGACCGTTTCGTCGCCGACGGGTTCCCGGTGCTGATCGGGGCGTCGCGCAAGAGATTCCTGGGTTCGCTGCTGGCCGACGGCGCGGCACCGCGCCCACCCGCCGGGCGGGAAACCGCCACGGCGACGGTGTCGGCGCTGGCCGCCTGGCACGGCGCGTGGGGGGTCCGGGTGCACGATGTGCGCGGTTCGCAGGATGCGCTCGCGGTGACCGACGCCTGGCGCCGTGCCGTCGCGGCAGGAGCCGTCCGATGAGCGCCGCGCCGGCGGACCGGATCGAACTGCGTGGGCTACGAGTATTCGGCTACCACGGCGTTTTCGAGCACGAACGCCGGGACGGCCAGGAGTTCGTGGTGGATCTCACCGTCTGGACCGATATCTCGGCCGCCGCGGCCACCGACGATCTCGCCCACACCGTGGATTACGGCGCCCTCGCCGATATCGCGGTGGGCATCGTGCAGGGGCCACCGCGGAATCTGATCGAGACCGTCGCCACCGAAATCGCCGACCGGGTGCGCACGGTGCCCGGCGTCGCCGAGGTCGAGGTGGTCCTGCACAAACCGGGTGCGCCGATACCGCACAGCTTCGCCGATGTCCGGGTGGTGACCGCGCGCCGCGGCGAACAGGCGTCGCCATGACGCGCGCGGTGCTTTCCATCGGCTCGAACATGGGGGATCGGCTGGAGTTGCTGCGTGGGGTCGTCGCCGGGTTCGGTCCGCGGGTCCGCGCGGTCTCGCCGGTGTACACCACCGCGCCCTGGGGCGGGGTGGAGCAGGACGATTTTCTGAACGCCGTCCTCGTCGCCGAGGATCCGGACTACAACTGCCGTGCCTGGCTCGAACACGGCCGGCAGCTCGAACAGGCCGCCGGGCGAGAGCGGACGGTGCGCTGGGGCGCCCGCACCCTCGATGTGGATATCGTCACCTGCGCCGAATCGGTAGCAGGAGGGTTCCACGTCTGTTCCAGCGCCGACCCCGAACTGACCCTGCCGCATCCACGAGCCCATGAACGCGCCTTCGTCCTGGTCCCCTGGCTGGACGTGGAGCCGGACGCGGTGCTGACGGTGGCGGGTATCGACCACCGGGTCCGGGAACTGCTGGCGAAGCTGGACGAAGCCGAGGTCGCGGGGGTCCGCCGGACAACCCACACCCTCGAACCCGCCGCGGGAGCCGCGCCATGACCTTCGGGGGCAGCGATAAGAACACCGGCGGCGGGGACGGACCGGATATGAAACTGAAACCCACCCGTATCCGGGAACTGCTGGCCAATGTCCTCATCGCCACCGTGATCGCCTGGGTGGCCACTCGTCTCGCGTACGGGAGTTTCCCGCCGATCTCCTCGATCGCGGGAGCCTCCCTGTATCCGGTCGCCGCGCTCGAGGCCGTGCTCGGGTTCTATATCCGCACCCGGGTGAGCAACAGCCAGATCGGGGCCGACGGTCGCCGGCTGCATCCGATCACGGTGGCCCGGGCGCTGGCGCTGGCCAAGGCGTCCGCGCAGGTCGGGTCGCTGGCAGCCGGGGTCTGGCTGGGTTTCCTGCTGTGGATTTTCCCGCAGCGTGGTGATCTGCGGGCCGCCGATGCGGACTATCCCGGTGTCCTGATCGGCTGCGGTGCGGGTATCGCTCTGGTTGTTGCGGCATTGTGGCTCGAATACTGCTGCCGCGCTCCCGACGACCCGTCCGACGATCCCGCGCCCTCGTAAGCGGGCTCTCCGCGTTCGTTCCGGTCGCGCGGACTGTGCCCCGACAGCAACCGAACAGGCGTCTTCGTGATCGATCACGCCCTTTCCGACCTGGGCGCGGCCGCATATCGCGGCTACCCTTGCGGTCATGGTTTCACCGTCCCGCAGTAGCTCTTCCCCGCGCGGCCGGGAAGATGTGGGAAAGCTCTTCCTCGGCGCCCTGGTCCTACTCGGATTGGTGGCGAGTGTCTTTCTGGTGCTCAGCGATCGGGTGCAGATCGTCCGGGTGGGGTTGGTGATCGCGCTGTGGGCGGCGGTGCTCGGGGCGTGGGCGGTGAGCCGGTATCAGGGCAAGATCCGTGATCTGCGACGGACCTACGAGGTCGAACTCGAACGGGAGATCAGCGCGCGGCGCGAACACGATCTCGGTGTCGAGGCGCGGGTACGGTCCGAGGTCGGTGCCGACGCGTCCGAGATGGCCGCGCTACGGGCCGAACTGGCCGTCCTGCGGCGTCAACTGCAGCGGCTGTTCGACGGGGAACTCCCACCGGAACGCCCCGCGTTGCGCGCCTCCGCGACCCGGGTCCAGGAGCTGCCGAGTGCCCAGGACGGGCCCGTGCTCGCGACCGGGTGGCGCGCGACCGAGGAGGGTGAGCGCCGGGCGGTCGATGCCTGGGCGAACGCCGCGGCGGGCTGGTCGCATGCCGCGGATGCCTGGGTGGATACCGAGGCGGAGTCCGCCGAACAGAGCCCCGGCGCGGGCGGGCGCGGGAGCGACACCCCGGTCTACGACAGTGACCATCCGGGCCGGCCCCGGTTCGCCAGCCGCGACGACGATCCGGTCACCGCCGAAACGGCGATCGTGCGTTTCGACGACGAGGAGTCGCCGGCCCCCGGTAGGTCCGTACCGAGCTGGTCGGACGCCTTCACCGAGGTGTACGACGACCCGGATGCGGCCGCTACCGAACGCCCCGCACCGCTTCCGGCGGACGAGCCCGTACAGGGTCCGCCGCGGCAGCACGAGCTGATCCACGGTCCACCGGCACCGGAGGTGCCCGTCAATGGTGCGGCAGTGCCGAAATCGGAGCTACCCAAGAAACAAGCCGCGACGACGAAATCCCGGGAGCGGACCAGGCGCACCCCGGCCACAGCGACCCCTCGGTCGGCGAACTCCCGGCGGCGCCGGACCCAGGCCGCCGACCCAGGCGGCTCGCGCCGGCTGTCGGTCGCCGAGATCATGGCCAATCTGAGCCGGGAAGAGGAGCAGCGCAGCTCCTGAAGTGCGGCATATCACCCGGTGCGTCCATGGCGCATCGGCGCATCTCGGACCTATCCTCGACTCGTAACGTCCGGTACCCGCCCAGCGGGACTGGAACGACTTCGAGAGGACACTGTTGACCTCGCCACGCGTGACTCCTGGCAATCCGGCCGCGAGTGGTGATCCGGCGCCCGCACGATTGACGGTAGGAATCGTTTCGGCGGGACGCGTGGGATCAGCGCTCGGTGCCGCCCTCGAGCGCGCCGGACACGTGGTGTTCGGCGTCGCCGCCATCTCCGATGCCTCGGTGCAGCGGGCCCGTGCCCGGCTGCCCGAATCCCGGATCCTCCCGGTCGAGGAGATCGCTGCCCGCAGCGAACTGCTCATCCTGGCGGTTCCCGACGCCGAACTGGCCGGCCTGGTCCGGGGTCTCGCGAGCGCGCATACGGTACGGCCGGGCACGATCGTCGCGCACACCTCGGGCGCGAACGGGGTCGGCGTTCTCGCGCCGCTGCAGGAAGCGGGCGCGTTACCGCTGGCCATCCACCCCGCGATGACCTTCACCGGCCACGACGAGGATGTATCGCGCCTGGCCAACGCCTGTTTCGGGATCACCGCGGCGGACGAGATCGGCTATGCGATCGCGCAGTCGCTGGTGATCGAAATGGGCGGGGAGCCGGTCCGGGTGGCGGAGGAGCATCGCACGCTCTATCACGCCGCGCTCGCGCACGGCAGCAACCACCTGGTCACTCTTGTGCTGGACGCGGTGGAAGCCCTGCGGGAAGCGCTGGCCGGGCCCGGACTACTCGGCCAGCAGACCATCGACGATCAGCCGAACGGGCTGCCCGAACGCCTGCTCGCCCCGCTGGCCTCGGCGGCACTGGACAACGCATTGCGCCGGGGGCAGGCCGCGCTGACCGGCCCGGTGGCCCGCGGCGATACCGCCGCCGTCGCCGCGCACCTCGAGGCGCTGACCGCGGCCGATCCGCAGATCGCCGCCGGGTACCGGGCGATGTCGCGGCGTACCGCCGAACGGGCCCAGGCACCTGCCGAACTTCGTGACCTGCTGGAGGGACACCGATGATGCGATACCGCCGCCTTCGCTCCGGCCTCCGCCGGCCACAGGTGATCACTTCGCCAGGCGTCGACCGGGTCGCTGCTTCGCAGGAGGTGCGATGAACGACCAGACCCTGCGCGGTGCCTACCGCGCCGGTGAACTGACCGTGCAGCACGATCCGGCTGTGCTCGGGAAGGTTGTCCGCGCGCTGCGCCGTTCCGGCCGCACGGTCGGCTTCGTACCCACCATGGGAGCGCTGCACGAGGGACATCTCGAACTGGTCCGCCGCGCGAAGCGCAGCAACCAGATCGTGGTTGTCTCGATTTTCGTGAACCCGCTGCAGTTCGGCGCCGGCGAGGATCTGGACAGCTATCCGCGCACACTCGACGCGGATGTCGATATGTTGCGTCCGGAGGGCGTCGACCTGGTTTTCGCGCCGAGCCCGGCCGATATGTACCCGGACGGGCCGCGCACGACGGTGCAGCCGGGTCCGCTGGGCGCCGAACTCGAGGGCGCCTCCCGGCCGACGCATTTCGCCGGAATGCTCACCGTGGTGGCGAAACTGTTGCAGATCGTGGCCCCGAACGAGGCGTTCTTCGGCGAGAAGGACTACCAGCAGCTGGCCCTGATCCGGCAGATGGTCCGCGACCTGAACTTCGACGCGAAGATCGTGGCGGTCCCGACGGTCCGCGAGGCCGACGGGCTGGCACTGTCGTCGCGCAATCGCTACCTCGACCCCGCCCAGCGTGAGCTGGCGACCACACTGTCGGCGACTCTGCTGGCCGGCGCCCGCTCCGGCGCCGCGGGCGGACAGGCCGTGCTGGACGCCGCGCGCTCGGTCCTGGCTGCCGCCCCCGATATCGAACTGGATTACCTGGAACTCCGTGCCGCGGACCTGGGCCCCGCCCCGGAAGCAGGCAACGCCCGCCTCCTGATCGCGGCCCGCGTCGGCAGCACCCGGCTGATCGACAACGCCGCAGTGCAGCTCGGCGTGCAGTTGGACGGCCACCCCGACGCGGATATCTCCCGGGCGCCGGAGCGAACGGCGCTATCGAACACAGAAGGGCGACGATGATGTTGCGGACCATGATGAAATCGAAGATCCACCGGGCCACCGTGACCCACGCCGATCTCCATTACGTCGGATCGGTGACCGTGGATCAGGATCTGCTGGATGCCGCCGATCTGCTCGAGGGCGAACAGGTCTGCATCGTCGATATCGATAACGGTGCCCGGCTGGAGACCTACATCATCGCAGGTGAGCGTGGGTCCGGGGTGATCGGTATCAACGGGGCCGCCGCGCATCTGGTGAATCCCGGGGATCTGGTGATTCTGATCGCGTACGGGATGATGGACGAGGCCGAGTTGCGCGAATACGAACCGAAGGTCGTATTCGTCGACTCGCGGAACCGGCCGGTCGAACTGGGTTCCGATCCGGCGCATGCTCCGGAGGGATCCGATCTGATCAGCCCGCGCAATCTGTCTCTGGTCTGAGCGCCGACGGTAAACGGATGCTGCTGACCATCGACGTTCGCACCACGAGCACCGTTATCGGGTTGATGAACGGAACCGGTCCGGGTTCGGAACTGGTGCGGCACTGGCGGATTCACACCAACCCGCTGCACACCGCCGACGAGTTCGCGATGAATCTGCGCGGCCTGGTGGGATCCGATCTCGATGAGGTGACCGGGGTCGCCGGGCTGTCCACCATGCCGCCCATGCTGCGGGAGATGCGGCTCATGGTGGATCGCTACTGGCAGCACGTGCCGCATGTGCTGGTGGAGCCCGGGGTGCGCACGGGTATTCCGCTGCTGGTGGACAACCCGAAAGAGGTCGGTGCGGACCGGATCGTCAACAGTCTCGCCGCCTATCACGAATACGGCACCGCCGCGATCGTGGTGGATTTCGGCGTCTCGATCTGTGTCGATCTGGTGTCGGCGAAGGGGGAATTCCTCGGGGGTGTGATCGCACCGGGGGTGGAGATCGCGACCGAGGCGCTGATCGAGCGGGCCGCGCTGCGCCGGGTCGAACTGGCCCGGCCGAGGTCGGTGCTCGGGAAGAACAGCGTCGAATGTATTCAGGCCGGCGCGGTGTTCGGTTTCGCGGGTCTGGTGGACGGCCTGGTCGACCGGATCCGGGAAGATGTGGACGGATTCGCCGGCGACGATATCGCCGTGGTGGCGACGGGCCCGGCAGCGTCGTTGATCCTGGACGAGTCCGAGACCATCGAACATCATCTGCCGCATCTCACGCTGACCGGTTTGCGGCTGGTCTACGAACGTAACCAGCGGCGTAGCCGCGGCTGACGCATTTTCCGGTGTGACGTATTCCGCTGGGCCGGAGGTGGCCGCATCGGGTCCGTGTTGCTAAGCTCGCCGTGTGCTGTTCCGCGTGCGTACCCAGGAGTGTTGTCGAGGCTGATTCGCCTCGACCGTTCGAGGCATCCCGAATTCCTCGACCGTTCTCATTCCTCCTGGAGATGCGCATATGCGTTCCCCTGTTCTTTCCTCCGTAGCCCGGCCCTCGGCTCGTGATATCGCCGTCGCTGCCGCGAATCCGATCCCCGATCGGCCGATCGCCCCGGCATTGCCGACCCGCCTGCGTCCGGCGGATCTCTTACGGCTGACCGACGAGACCGGTGAGGATGTTCTGGCCGGTCGATACGACCATGTGCTCCCCGCCGGCGGCCGGTGGCCGCTGGTGGACCGTTGGGCCACCCGGTTGGTCGCCGACGACGAACTCGACATCTGGTTGATCAGCTGGACCCCGGACAAATCCACGAAACTACACGACCATGCCGGTTCGCTCGGTGCGCTGACCGTGCTGAGCGGTGCGCTCGCGGAGTACCGGTGGAACGGCACCGAACTCCGGCACCGGATTCTTTCGGCCGGCGACCAGGCCGCATTTCCGATCGGCTGGGTGCACGATGTCGTCCGCGCTTCCGAGCGGGTCGCGGTTTCCGGGCAGTCCGGCACGGGTCCGCTGGATCCCACATTGAGCGTGCATGCGTATTCGCCCCCGCTCACCGCCATGTCTTATTACGAGGTGACCGGGCACGGGAACCTCCGGCGTACTCACACCGTCCTCACCGATCAGCCCGAAGGTGAACTCTGATGCCGACACTGACCATCGATCAGATGCTCGACAATGCCCGCGCGCAGTTGCGGCGGATCCAGCCCGTCGAATTACCGGCCGCGTTGGCCCGCGGCGCGATCCTGGTCGATATCCGGCCCGCGGCCCAGCGGACCCGGGAGGGATCACTGCCGGGAGCGCTGGTCATCGAACGCAATGTGCTGGAGTGGCGGCTGGACCCGAGCAGTTCGGCCCGGTTGGCGCTGGCCGCCGATCACGATGTCGAATGGATTGTCGTGTGCTCGCAGGGTTACACCTCGAGCTTGGCCGCCGCATCATTGCGTCAATTGGGGTTGCATCGGGCCACCGATCTGATCGGCGGCTATCAGGCGCTGGTGGCGGCCGGTCTGCGTACCGTGGCGACCGGTGCCGAGCACTTCACGAGGGAAGTCCGTTCGCTCGCGGCTCTCTGAAATTGTTCTACGGCCCCGCGAATGCGACCGGAGCGCAATATATTTCCGTGGTATCGAAGCGCCGGCGGAATTCTCGAAGCTACCGAATGGTCTATTTTTCCGACCGGCGTCGCCGCGAGCCCCTACGCTGATTCCATATCGCGCGGTCGAGGGGCGGGCGGCTGACGAATCGATTTGCTGTGCACGCTAGGGTGGTTCGCTGTGAGCAACCCGAACTCCTCGTCATCCGGCGGCTCCGCGGGCGTTGTTCCCGCGGGGCGGGCCGGCCGCTCCGCGGAAGTCGACGACGTCCCCGAGCAGATGCGGATCCGGCAGGAGAAGCGGGAACGGCTGCTCGCGGCGGGTGGGGAGGCCTATCCGGTAGCGGTGCCCCGCACCCATACCCTGGCCGAAATCCGCGCCGCTCATCCGGATCTCGCGGCCGATACCGCGACCGGTGTCCAGGCCGGCGTGGCCGGGCGGGTCATCTTTATGCGCAATACCGGCAAATTGTGCTTCGCGCAGTTGCAGGAGGGCGACGGCACCACGTTGCAGGCGATGGTCAGCCTCAACGGCGTAGGTGCGGATGCGCTGGCGGCGTGGAAGGCCGATGTGGATCTCGGCGACATGGTTTTCGTGCACGGCGAAGTCATCTCGTCGCGTACGGGGGAATTGAGCATTATGGCCGATTCCTGGTCCATGGCCTCGAAAGCGCTGCGCCCACTGCCCGTCGCCCATAAGGAGATGAGCGAGGAGTCGCGGGTCCGGCAGCGTTATGTGGACCTGATCGTGCGTCCGGAGGCACGGGAGACGGCACGGACCCGGGTCGCGGTGGTGCGGGCGCTGCGCAATGCGCTCGAACGCCGGGGCTTCCTCGAGGTCGAGACGCCGATGCTGCAAACTCTGCACGGGGGCGCCGCCGCCCGCCCCTTCCGGACGCACTCGAATGCGCTCGATATGGATCTCTACCTGCGCATTGCTCCGGAACTTTTTCTCAAGCGCTGTGTGGTCGGAGGCCTCGAGCGGGTGTTCGAGATCAATCGCAACTTCCGTAACGAGGGCGCCGATTCCACCCATTCGCCCGAGTTCGCGATGCTCGAAACTTATCAGGCGTACGGCACCTACGACGACTCCGCGCGGATGACTCGCGAATTGATCCAGGAAGTCGCCCAGGAGGCACTGGGAACTCTGGTCGTGACACTGGCCGACGGCACGGAATACGATCTGGGTGGCGAGTGGACAACCGTCGAGATGTATCCGTCGCTATCGGAGTCGCTGGGGGTCGAAGTGACTCCGGAAACAACTGTTCCGGAATTGCTGGCACTCGCCGAACGGGAAGGTCTGGAAATTCCCGAAGGCAAGGGCTACGGCCACGGCAAACTCGTGGAGGAACTCTGGGAGCACTGCTACGGCGACAAGCTGTATATGCCGACTTTCGTCCGTGATTTCCCGGTCGAGACCTCCCCGCTGACCAGGCAGCACCGGTCGCGCGCCGGGGTCACCGAGAAGTGGGACCTGTATGTCCGCGGCTTCGAGTTGGCCACTGGTTATTCGGAGTTGGTGGACCCGGTGATCCAGCGGGAACGGTTCGTCGATCAGGCGCGGCTGGCCGCGGCCGGTGATGACGAAGCAATGGTTCTGGACGAAGACTTCCTGGCCGCGATGGAACACGGGATGCCGCCGACAACCGGAACCGGTATGGGAATCGACAGGTTGTTGATGGCGCTCACCGGATTGGGAATCCGGGAAACGATACTGTTCCCAATAGTGCGGCCGGTCGGCCGTTGAGCGAGCGGTTTGCATAGCCGATCGCTCGTCTTGGAATTTTCCGAATTCGAGGTATTCTTGCCTCGGGTAATCGGCCTGATTTTTGCGGGCCGCACGATTTCGAGAGGACGTTCATCTCATGGCAAAGAAGGTCACCGTTAGCCTGATCGACGATGTCGACGGTGAGTCCATCGCGGACGAGACCATCGAGTTCGCAATCGATGGGGTGTCGTACGAGATCGACCTGTCGTCGTCGAATGCGTCGAAGCTTCGGGACGAGTTGGAGCAGTGGGTTACCAGTGCCCGTCGCGTGAGCGGCCGGCGCCGGGTGAAGTCGGCGGTCGCCGCCGCCGGTGGTAACAGCAAGGGCCGTGCCACCATGGACCGTGAACAAAGTGCGGCAATTCGTGAGTGGGCGCGCCGGAATGGCCACAAGGTTTCCGCCCGGGGGCGTATCTCCGCGGATATCACCGACGCGTACAACAAGGCCTCGAAGGGTTAGTTCTTCTTTCAACTGTCGTTCGGAGATTTTTCGTACCCGGCGGCGGTAGGTCTTTCTCGATAGCGAATTGGAATTACCGCTGGCCCCGGCGTTGTGCGCCGGGGTCGCTGCGCTCAGCGGTGTTCCGTCTTGCTCCGGTGCCCGCTCGCCCGGCACCATAGAGGGGTTGGTTGGACCGGGCCCGTACGTGTGGCAGCGTGGGGGTCGGGTGGTGTTCGGCAGTTGCTGCCGGTATGGAGAGGTCAGGTATCGGCGCAGTGTCCGGATCCGTCGGCTCGTTCCTACGTTTCACCGATGACGAAGGCCGCCGGCGTGAGGTGATGCTGAGCCCCGACAAGCAGCGGATCACGATCGGGCGTTCGGCCGGCGCCGACCTGTCGCTGCGCTGGGACGCCGAGGTGTCGCGATTACACGCCGCCGTGGAATACCTCGCCGCGCAATGGACCATCGTCGACGACGGCCTGTCCCGTAACGGCACGTTCGTCAACGGCGAACGCCTGCACGGCCGCCGTCGGCTCATGCCCGGGGACCGTATCCGGATGGGTACCTCCCTGGTTTCCTTCCATGATTTCAACGGGGTCGCCGATGACGCGACCCGTGCCTCCAGCGGTAGCACCCCCACCGTCCGATCGCTGACCGAGGCGCAGCGCGGCGTCCTGATCGCGCTGTGCCGCCCGTACAAGGGAGATGCCGGCTTCGCCGCCCCCGCGTCCAATCAACAGATCGCCGACGAGCTGTTCCTCAGCGTGGACGCCGTCAAAACGCATCTGCGTGCGCTGTTCGCGAAGTTCGGGGTCGAGGACCTGCCCCAGAACCAGAAGCGGGTCCGGCTCGCCGCGCTGGCCATGCGCAGCGGTCTCATCGCTGATCGCGATCTCTAGCCGTATGTCCGCCTTCGTCCCGCCTGTGCGCGGCCGTCGGGTGTAATCCGGCCGACATTCCCGATCAGGTCCCCGGGAGCGCTCCCGGGCAGCGGGGTGTTCGCTGTGGGCAAAACCTGAGTGGGAAACGAATCCGCGGGTATGGGCGTTATGAATGAATAGCGCTGCGACCGGCTACAGATCATTAGGGTGGACCGGCGGCGGCACGAACCCCTGCCAACTAGAGTGGGAGGCGGGGGCCGCAACCCCTGGCCTTCATGGCAGGCTGAAGCCGACGGTTGTCCACGACACACCACGGCGTGAGCCGGCCATAGAGTCCGGAGCAGGAGAGTGAGGGAGCGATGTTCGAGAGGTTCACCGACCGCGCGAGGCGTGTCGTCGTCCTGGCCCAAGAAGAGGCCCGGATGCTCAACCACAACTACATCGGCACCGAGCACATCCTGCTGGGTCTGATCCACGAGGGTGAGGGTGTCGCGGCCAAGTCCCTGGAGTCGCTCGGCATCTCGCTGGAGGGCGTGCGCAGCCAGGTCGAAGAGATCATCGGCCAGGGTCAGCAGGCCCCGTCCGGTCATATTCCGTTCACCCCGCGCGCCAAGAAGGTGCTGGAGCTGAGCCTGCGCGAGGCGCTGCAGCTCGGCCACAACTACATCGGTACCGAGCACATTCTGCTCGGGCTGATTCGAGAGGGCGAGGGCGTCGCCGCCCAGGTGCTGGTCAAACTCGGCGCCGACCTGAACCGGGTCCGTCAGCAGGTCATCCAGCTGCTGTCCGGGTACCAGGGCAAGGAGCCGGTGGAATCCGGCGCCCGGGGCGAAACCGGCACCCCGTCCACTTCGCTGGTGCTCGACCAGTTCGGCCGCAACCTCACGCAGGCCGCGCTGGAAGGCAAACTCGACCCCGTGATCGGCCGCTCGAAAGAGATCGAGCGGGTCATGCAGGTGCTCAGCCGCCGCACCAAGAACAACCCGGTGCTGATCGGCGAGCCCGGTGTCGGTAAGACCGCCGTAGTGGAGGGCCTGGCCCAGGCCATCGTCAACGGCGAGGTCCCCGAGACGTTGAAGGACAAGCAGCTCTACACCCTCGACCTGGGTTCCCTGGTCGCGGGCAGCCGCTACCGGGGTGATTTCGAGGAGCGCCTGAAGAAGGTGCTCAAGGAGATCAACACCCGCGGCGACATCATCCTGTTCATCGACGAGCTGCACACGCTGGTCGGTGCGGGTGCTGCCGAGGGCGCTATCGACGCGGCCTCGATCCTGAAGCCGAAGCTGGCCCGCGGTGAGCTGCAGACGATCGGCGCCACCACCCTCGACGAGTACCGCAAGTACATCGAGAAGGACGCCGCCCTGGAACGCCGCTTCCAGCCGGTCCAGGTGGGCGAGCCGACCGTCGAGCACACCATCAACATCCTCAAGGGTCTGCGTGACCGCTACGAGGCGCACCACCGGGTCTCCATCACCGACGGTGCCCTGGTCGCCGCCGCCACCCTGGCCGACCGCTACATCAACGACCGGTTCCTGCCGGACAAGGCGATCGACCTGATCGACGAGGCCGGCGCCCGGATGCGTATCCGCCGGATGACCGCCCCGCCGGACCTGCGCGAATTCGACGACAAGATCGCCGATGCGCGCCGGGAGAAGGAATCGGCGATCGACGCGCAGGACTTCGAGAAGGCCGCGCGGCTGCGCGACAAGGAGAAGCAGCTCGTCGCCAAGCGGGCCGAGCGCGAGAAGCAGTGGCGCTCCGGTGATCTGGATGTCGTGGCCGAGGTCGATGACGAGCAGATCGCCGAGGTGCTGGCCAACTGGACCGGTATCCCCGTCTTCAAGCTCACCGAGGAGGAGACCACCCGTCTGCTCCGTATGGAGGACGAGCTGCACAAGCGGATCATCGGCCAGGAGGACGCCGTCAAGGCGGTCTCGAAGGCCATCCGCCGTACTCGTGCCGGCCTGAAGGATCCGAAGCGTCCGTCCGGTTCGTTCATCTTCGCCGGTCCGTCCGGTGTCGGTAAGACCGAGCTGTCCAAGGCGCTGGCGAACTTCCTGTTCGGCGACGACGACGCGCTCATCCAGATCGATATGGGCGAGTTCCACGACCGCTTCACCGCCTCGCGGCTCTTCGGTGCCCCTCCGGGCTACGTCGGCTACGAGGAGGGCGGCCAGCTCACCGAGAAGGTGCGGCGCAAGCCGTTCTCGGTCGTGCTGTTCGACGAGATCGAGAAGGCCCACCAGGAGATCTACAACACCCTGTTGCAGGTACTGGAGGACGGCCGCCTGACCGACGGCCAGGGCCGGACCGTGGACTTCAAGAACACGGTGCTGATCTTCACCTCGAACCTCGGCACTTCGGATATCTCGAAGGCTGTCGGCCTGGGCTTCACCCAGTCCAACAAGGAGGGCTCGAACTACGAGCGGATGAAGCTCAAGGTCAACGACGAGCTGAAGAAGCACTTCCGGCCCGAGTTCCTCAACCGTATCGATGACGTGATCGTCTTCCACCAGCTCACCACCGAGCAGATCGTGGAGATGGTGGATCTGATGATCAACCGCGTCGGCGTGCAGTTGAAGAACAAGGATATGTCGATGGAGCTCAGCGATCAGGCCAAGAGCCTGCTGGCCAAGCGTGGTTTCGATCCCGTGCTCGGTGCCCGGCCGCTGCGCCGCACCATTCAGCGCGAGATCGAGGACCAGCTGTCGGAGAAGATCCTGTTCGGCGAGATCGGTGCCGGCCAGAACGTCCTTGTCGACGTCGAGGGCTGGGACGGCGAAGGTTCCGGCGAGGACGCCCGGTTCACCTTCACCCCGAAGGCCAAGCTCACCAAGGACGAGGGTGAGAAGAAGCCGGAGGTCGTGCTGACCGGTGCGGGCGAGGGTACTACCGAGGCCGCCTCGGGCGAGTAATCCATCCGCGAACGAAGGGCCTGTCCCGCTGTATTGCACAGCTGGACAGGCCCTTTCGTATGTCCCGGTCACCGGAACTCGGCGGCCCGTAATTCGGCGGCGGGCAGGTGGGGGCGCGCGTAGGGTTGGACGCAGAGGTGCACTTCGAATGGGGGTAACGATGACCGATCCGAATCAGAGTTTGATCGCTGTCCTGCTCGACCGCTCCGGCTCCATGCAGTCGATCAAATCCGATACCGAGGGCGGGCTGGCCGCCTTCTTCGAGGAACAGGGCAAGGTCGAAAAGACCGTCCGGGTGACTTTCGCCCAGTTCGATACCGAGTACGAATGCCTGTACTCGAATATCCCGCTCGACGAGATTCCGCCGCCGGTCCTGCATCCCCGGGGCGGTACGGCGCTCTACGACGCGATCGGGAAATTGGTCACCGATATCGGTGCCGAGCTCGCCGGTCGCCCGGAATCCGAGCGCCCGGGCACGGTGATTGTCGTGATTCTCACCGACGGCCATGAGAATTCCAGCCGCGAATGGACCCATTCCGCCGTGCGTTCGCTGATCGAACAACAGCAGACCGACTACAACTGGGACTTTCTGTTCCTGGGCGCCAATATGGATGCGGTGCAGATCGGCACCCAGTTGGGGTTCGCGCCGCAACAGTCGATCACCTACGGCGCGGCACCGGCCGGCGTTCAGGGTGTTTTCCGGGCCGCGGGTGCGTATTCGTCCCGTCTGCAAGCCCCGGGCGCCGCCCCGGGTTCGGCCCGCGCTGCCGGGTTCACCGACGAGGAGCGCCGTGCCGCCGACCCGGGCAGTAGTTAGCTGATCCGCACGCCACGGGCACCAACAGCCGGGAGCCGCGGGAGCGGGCCAGTTCCAGCAGGCGGGTGTGCAGTTCAGGGCAGCGCGGCGCCGAGCCGTGTACGACGTGCTGCGCGCATTGACCACGGTCGCCTGCTGCGGGTGAGCCGATCCGGCGCAGTAGCTAGTGAACCGGCGCCGCCGACGTGCAGCGCCCGTCCGCGTGGGCCGACGTCCGGCGACTATGGCCTCGGACACCGCCGGTCGCCGCATTCACCGCCGGTCGCCGCATTTTCTGCTGACCGCACATCAGCGCATGCTCATGATCGCCGGAGAATCCGTGGTTCTATTCCGTTGTGGTCGGACCGGTTTCGACCCGTTCGGGTGTGGTATCGCGACCGGCGGGGCGGTCGGCCGCCGGAGTCCGCTTGTTCATCTCCGACCCCACCCGCGACCGCGCCAGTTCGTCCGGGTCGGCCGCTACCCGCAGCGGCCGGCTCGGCAGTCTGGCCGCGACTCGATAACCGCCGCTGGGCTTCGGGCCCGCGGTGAGCGCGCCGCCCAGTGCGTGGGTGCGTTCCCGCATGGCGATAATGCCCATTCCGCGGGTCGGGCCGGTGTGTTCGGGTTTGCCGGTGGGCCTGGTGTTGTCGATCGTGAGGTCCACGGAATCGGCGGTGAACCGCACGGTCACCGTGGCTTCGGCACCGGGGGCGTGCCGGATGACGTTGCTCAGCGATTCCGTCACGATCTGGGTCGCGGCCTCATCGATCGCCCCGGGCAGGGACCCGGCCGTCCCGACCAGGCGAGTGTGCACGATGAGTCCCGCCAGCCGGGGTTTGCGCAGGAGTTCGTCGAGGTCGGACATGGTCGGGTCGGGCTCGCGCGCCGGCGGCGGCGGTGCGGTGGGCGTGCCGTCGGCCCGGATGGTCGATTCGGCGTCGCGCGCCGATTCCGGCGGGCCGGTTCGCTCGCGACGCACGAAACCGCCACGCCGGGACCGTTTCTCCCGGTCGCGCGGTAGCGCTGTATCGGTATCCCGCCGCTGCTGGTTGTCGGATGCGGGCGGTGCGGTGGGGCCGGCCGGTTCCACCGTCTGGATCGCGTGCCGCAAGGCCTGCACATCTTCGAGCGCGTTGCGGCTGGTGGTCTTGATCTCGGCCACCGTGCCCGCGGCCTTCGCCGATTTGTTCTCGACCTGCTGCAGCGCCATACCCGACTGCACGTTGATCAGTGAAAGGTTGTGCCCCACCACATCGTGTAGTTCCCGCGCGATCAGCAGGCGCTCGGTACTCACCTCGAGCTCCCGCAGCCGCTGTGCCGCCACCTCGGTGGCGGCATCCCGCTCCCGGTGGGCGCGCAGGAGCACGCGGCGCTGCCACATCAGCACCGCCAGTGCCGCGGCCAGCGCCGGCCAACCCAGTAGCCCGGCTATCTCCCAGCTCGTCATCGCGAACTCTCCACCTGTATCACCCTATTCGCCCATCGGGCGAAGTCGGCGCTGCACACCCGGATTCCCGGTATCGCAAAGACATTCCGGGCATGAGCGGGTCAGGCCCGGAAGCGTTACCACGCAGGGCCCCCGCTCATGCCCAACAGACACAGGCCGAATCCGCCGGTTGGGCACGAAACGATCGGCGGCGGCGCGATACCGGTCGCAACTGCCGCGTGACCAGGCCCTGCGCGGGTATGGTCCAGTGATGGTCGACCAGCAAGTGCGTGTACCGGACCTGTCAGCACGGCCGTATGAGCTGACAGTGGAACGGGTGATGAAAGCCTCGCCCGAACTGCTCTACTTGGCATGGACCCAGGGATTCGATATCTGGTTAGCAGAGCCCGGGACGATGCGGATGCGCCCCGAGGTGAACGAGCCGTTCTACTTCGAGGCGGGCCGGGAGGAGAACAGGCGTCCGCACTACGGGCGATTCCTGCGGCTCGAACCGCGGCGCCTGGTCGAAATGACCTGGCTGACCGGGCCCGGCGGTACCGAGGGTGTGGAAACGGTGCTGCGGGTGGAGTTCGTCAAACAACCCCGCGGTATCCGGTTGCGTCTGCGGCACAGCGGTTTTGCCGACGAAGCGGCCCGCGACCGGCACCGCGCGGCCTGGCCGCCGGCGCTGGCCCGGCTCGACGAACGTACGGCTGCGGCCGGCTGACAGGTGCGAGTAGGTTCGACAATGGCCCCCATCAATTTGTCTTCGAAAGGATTGTGATGCCCACACGTACCGCGCGCACCGCATGGACCGGTGGTCTGCAGGACGGCTCCGGCCAGGTCGAGCTGGTCAGTTCCGGAGTCGGCAAGTACGAGGTGTCCTTCCCCAAACGGTCCGCCGACGAAGCCGGCGGCACGACCAGCCCGGAGGAGTTGATCGCGGGAGCCCATGCGTCCTGCTACGCGATGGCACTCTCGAACGAGATCGCCCAGGCCGGGGGAACTCCGGAGAGCCTCGATGTATCGGCGTCCGTCACCCTCGGACCCGATCCGGCCGGTGGGTTCCGGATCAGCCGGATCGCGCTGACCGTGCGCGGCCGGGTGTCCGGTCTGGACAACGCGGGTTTCACCACGGCGGCCGCCGCGGCCAAGTCGGGATGCCCGGTGAGCAAAGCACTGGCCGGAGTCGACGAGATCACGCTCGACGCCGCCCTGGAATCCTGAGCGGTTCCCGGGCTCCCGCATCGGCGGGGCCCGGGACCACCGGACGGGTGCGGATGGCCCCTACCGGCCCCGGAACCAGGCGCGCGCCGCCGGCGTGTACATGGCCGGGATCGCGACCAGCACCGCGCAGATATGCCCCACCCGAGTGAGCACGACGAGAATATTTTCGACGGTCGGATCGGGAAGCGCGCCGCCGATACTGCCGGCGGCCGCCAGCGCGGCGATCGGTTCCACCAGCAGCGACGCCGAGCCGATCAGGCCGATGCCGAAGGTCAGCATCAGCCGCGCCCAGCGGTCACCGCGCAGCATCCGCCAGGCCACCCCGAGTACCACGGTGTAGATCACCGCGCGCACGAGCAGTCCGCCGGCGACCGAACCGAGGTCCGCGGCCGGCTCACCGAGTTGCCCCACGGTATGGACCCCCGCCTCCGCGACGCCGAACCCGACCGCCGTCACCAGCGCGAGGAACGCGGTGGTGACGGCCCCGGGCCGCGGGCGATCGACACCTGACTCGCTCATGCTGTGCTTATCGCGCATGAGCGAGGGCCCTGCGTGGTTACGCTTCGCTGCCGCCTCCGGGCCTGACTCGCCCATGCTGTGCCTATCGCGCATGAGCGAGGGCCCTGCGTGGTTACGCTTCGCTGCCGCCTCCGGGCCTGACTCGCCCATGCGGATGCCGGTCTGGTTCATGCACTCGACACTTCCGGGGGCACACCGGAGCCGGAATCACCCTGCGGTGGTGGCTGTTTCCGGTACCGGGGTACGGCTGTGCGTGCTCCACTCGGTGAGCACCGCGAACGCGAGGCCGATGCTCACCCACAGCGTGGTGGAGACCGCCAGGGACGCGGTCCGGAACTCCCACAGCAGCGTGGCCGGGAAATCCGGACCCACCTCGTTCACGCCGGGCAGCGCTATGTAACCGATCGTGGTGATCAGCGCGAACACCGCAACCGCGGCAATGAGCCGGACGGTTTCGAGTTGCGTGCGCAGCAGCTTCCAGACGTAGACCCCCGCCGCTGCAGCGACCAGGCCCAGGACAACAGCGGCGACCCACAGCAGAGTGCGTTCGCTGATCGTTTCCGGATCGCCCACCGCAGGTGGGTTGGCGGGGTACTTGAAGAACGGCACGGCCACTACCGCGAGCCAGCCGCCGAGGCCGAGCCCCAGCACCAGCCGCGGTCCAGGTAGCGAGGTGAACCGCCGGACGTAGTGCGCTGCCGTCGCGACGATCGCGCCGAAGGCCATACCCGCGAGGGCGTTCGCCAGGAACTGGCCGAACTTCTGCCACGGCCGGCTGACCACGGCTTCGTCCTCGTCGTGGCTGTGCCCGGCTTCGTCACCGTGGGTGTGCCCGGCCGGAGAATCGTGCGAGTTCGCCTCGGTCCCGGCCGCGGCCTCTTCGATGGCGATGGCCGCGTCCACCTTGGGTTCGCCGACGAAATTCCCGACGACACCCGCCAGCAGTCCGGCGATCAAACCGGCGAGCAGGCCACGGATCAGTAGAGCTCCGAACGACCCGCTCAGTGGCATGGGACGCCCAGCAGATGCCGTCCGTCGTGCATCAGCTCGTGCAGGAACATCCCGCTGCGCGAGATCGCGCCCTGGTCGAAGCCCACCAGGTAGAGCGTCAGCAACGCCAGGAATACGACACCGGCCGTGATGAGCACGGTCGCCGCGGTCTCGGCGGCCCGGCTCGGGACGTGGACGATGGCCATGATGTGTCCTCCTCCGGGAGTTCGCGTCCCGTCGAGTGCCATGCGTCGGTGCCGGTGTCTGGCTCTCTCCGCCGCGGCGGAGAACACAGTGGCGCGACCGCTCCGGGATCTCACCGGATTACCGCATCACCTTCGCTTATCCCTCGAACTGTGACACCGGAGCGGCCGGGCGTCAATATGTGGTGGAACAAAGTGCTGGTCACGCCGCAGTGAGCGGCGTGACCAGCGAACGGATCAGGAGGCGGGCTTACCCGCCACGTCCAGTACCACCTCGAACTCCAGCAGCGACGCGCCGGTGGCGACCGGCTTGTTCTGCTGACCGGCGTGGGCCTCCTTGGCCGGGCCGTCACGCCACGTCGCGAAGGACTCCTCGGAATCCCACTGGGTGACGACGAAGTACCGGTTCTCGCCGGCGGTGGGCCGCAGTAGCTGGAAGCCGAGGAATCCGGGGGAGTTCTCGACGGCGTGCGCGCGGTGGGCGAACCGCTTCTCCAGTTCGGGTCCCGCGCCCTCGGGGATCTCGATCGCATTGATCTTCACAACAGCCATACTGTATATATTGCGCCGCCTCCGGCGGCGCAGGTTCGGGCCCCCCTTGGTCCCGAACCACCGTGGTGAACCACGACGAGCGGGTGGCGGGTGTGCCTACCGTCGGCCGGGTATGAATCCTCGGGCAGGGCGCGGCCGGGCCGGAATACACTCTTGTCGATGTTGCACGACGAAGGCGGGACCGGAGCCCCCATACTGCTGCTGCACGGTTTGATGGGCAGCGCCCGGACCTGGGCGGATCAGGTCGGCTGGCTGCGTGGCCACGGTCATGTGTACACCTTCGACGCCGCCGGGCACGGACGCCCCGCGCCGGCCGAATTGACCACCGACGCGTTCGTCGCGGACCTGGCCGCGGCAACCGCCGACGTCACCGTGCCGATGGTGGTCATCGGTCACTCGATGGGTGCGCTGCACGGATGGGTCTTCGCGGCCCGGTATCCGCAGCGGGTGCGGGCGCTGGTGGTGGAGGATATGGCCGCGGATTTCACCGGTCGCACGGCCGCCGGTTGGGCCGCCATGGTCGCGGCCTGGCCGCAGCCCTTCGCTGACGAGGCCGCCGTGCTCGAGTACTTCGGCCCGGTTGCCGGGCGCTATTTCCTCAACTCGTTCGACCGGACCCCGGACGGTTACCGGCTGCACGGAGATATCACGACTTTCCGCGATATCTCCGAGGAATGGGGAACCCGTGCGTTCTGGCGGGAATGGGCCGAGTCCAGCGTGCCCACTCTGCTGATCGAGGGCGAGCACACCATCACCCCGCCGGGCCAGATGCGTCGTATGGCGGAATTGCATCCGAATGCCGAACATATCGTCATCCCCGACGCCGGGCATCTGGTGCACGACGACCAGCCCGCTCACTACCGGGCCGAGGTACAACGGTTTCTCGCTCGCGTGCTCGCCACGGAACCCACTCCGGACCGCTGATCGGCCCGCCCCGGTCGCGGCCGGGTCAGCCTTCGCCGGCCAGTGCGAACCGGCCATCGCGGGTCTGTTCGATCAGACCATCCACCAGGAGCGAATCCAGCGCCCGGTCGCGCTGGCCGGGATCGCGGGTCCAGGCCAGGTCCAGGCGGATGCGGTCCACGGGCTCGGTCGCCGCCCGCAGCACATCCAGGAGCCTTCCGCGCGCTTGCCGGTCGGTGCCTTCGTATTTCTGGGTGCGGCGAGTCGATTCCAGTAGCGGCCGGCCCGCGGTCACCCATGCGCAGCGGGGGAGCGGGCAACGGCCGCAGTCGGGGGTGCGGGCGGTGCACACTGTCGCGCCCAGCTCCATCAGTGCCGCGGAGAAAACCGCCGCCCGCTCGACCCGGAGGGGCAGCAGCGCCTCGGTTTCGCGGAGATCGCGGGCCGCCGGATTGCCCGCCTCACCGCGTCCGTGCACGGCTCGTGCCACCACCCGGCGAACGTTGGTATCCACCACCGGCACGCGCTGTCCGTAGGCGAAACAGGCGACCGCACGCGCGGTGTAGGCGCCGATGCCCGGCAGTCCGAGCAGTACCTCGACATCGTCGGGGACCTCGTCCCCGTGCTCACCGGCCAGCACCTGCGCGCATTCGTGCAGTCGCAGCGCGCGCCGCGGATATCCGAGCTTGCCCCAGGCCCGCAGCACCTCGCCCGCGGAGGCCGCCGCCATGGCCGACGGCACCGGCCAGCGCGCCACCCACTCCCGCCAGATCGGTTCGACCCGGGCGACCGGGGTCTGCTGCAGCATGATCTCGCTCATCAGGATCTGCCAGGCGCTCACACCGGGCCGTCGCCAGGGCAGATCCCGGGCGGTACGGCCGTACCACTCGATCAGGATATCGGTGTCGATCGCGGCCGGTTCGCTCGAAGTGTCGCGGCGCTCGCCCGTACCCGGCCCGCCGGCTGTCCTGCTGCTCACTGACCCGCTCCCATCCACCTCACTGTGCAAAACCACCGGCGCCGCGCGGATGGATGCCGCGCCGTAACCGGACCGAAGCGGGCGGCAATATCGAATCGTGCAGAATGGACACCATGCCTCAGTCCAACCCGGTGAGTGCCTGGAAGTCGCTGCGTGAAGGTAACGAGCGCTTCATGAACGGCACGCTGCAGCATCCTAGTCAGGGAGCTGCCGACCGAGCCAAGCTCGTCGGCGGCCAGAGTCCCACCGCCATCCTTTTCGGGTGCGGAGATTCCCGTGTTGCGGCAGAGTTGATCTTCGATCAGGGGCTCGGCGATATGTTCGTGGTGCGAACAGCCGGCCACGTCATCGATGCGGCAGTACTGGGTTCGATCGAGTACGGCGTGGGCGTGCTGAACGTACCGCTGATCGTCGTCCTCGGCCACGACAGCTGCGGGGCCGTCAAAGCCACCCTGGACGCGCTGGACGGCGGTGCCGTGCCCGGCGGCTTCATCCGCAGCATTGTCGAGAAGGTCACCCCCTCGATGCTGATCGGCCGCCGCGAGGGCCTGAGCACGGTGGACGAACTCGAAGCCCGCCATGTCGTCGAAACCAGCAGCCTGCTCATGGAGCGGTCGAAGATCGTCGCCGAACGGGTGGAATCCGGGGAGTGCGCGATCGCCTGTGCCACCTACAAACTGGCCGAGGGCCGTGCACAGCTGCACCGCGTTGTCGGCGAGATAGGGGAGACCGTCTGACGACGGAACGCCGCTGAGCTGCCGGAAGGCGGGCGCGCTGCTGCCACGCCGGCGCCCGGCCGCAGCTTCCGGTGTGCCGTTGACCGTCCTCGCCGCCCGCTGCGCTTACCGTTGACACGTGTTGGAACCGACAGGACCGTTACCGCCGGAGATCTACTGGCGGCGTCGCGTTTTTGCCATCGGAGCGCTGGTCGTCGCGCTTGCGGTGGTGATCTGGCTGGTCGTGACCGTATCCCGCGGCGGGGATTCGCCCGGTGCGGCGGCGGTATCGTCCACGACGAGCCTCGCACCACCCTCGACCTCGACCTCGGCGTCCGGTCCGACATCCACCACGGCCTCGGGCGCCGCATCGTCCAGTCCGGCGCCTGCCGCGTCCGGGGAGTGCGCCGACCAATCGCTCGCGATCAAGATTTCGGTGGCCCAGCCGACCTACCGGGTCGGCGAGGAGCCCACCTTCGGAATCGTGATCACGAATATCTCCGGAGAGCCCTGCACCCGCGATATGGGTTCGGGCCTGCAGCGCGTTTCGGTGCACACCTTGGACGGCGGGCGGCAGCTCTGGGCCAGTACGGACTGCTACCCCGACGGTGATCCGGATGTGCGGACGCTCGACCGCGGCGAGCAGGCCGCGTTCACGGTGACCTGGACCGGCACGACCTCCCAGCCGGAATGCGCGGGAGAGCGCATCCAGGTCCCCTCCGGGGCCTACAACGTGGTGGCGCACCTGGGATCGGTGCGCAGTGCCCCCGAACCTTTCAACATCGCCTGACGGGCGCCGAACCCTTTGCGCGGCGTCGAATTCGATCGCCGCACCGCCGGCCGGTCAGCACTCCGGACCCTGCTCGGCGCACCGCCCGGAGATCGCGCAGCGATATCGGAGATACCCGCAGCCGCCCTGCTCATTTCTTGGTCAGACTCGCCAGCCGTAGCGCGCCCCGGAGGCTGGACGCCTCATGCAGCTTCATGGCTGTGTCCTTCCCGGTCACACCCGGCGGTACCACCGCTGTCGTGAAGCCGAGGCGTTCGGCCTCGGCGAGCCGGCGGCCCACGGCGGTGACCCGGCGGATTTCACCGGCCAGACCCACCTCTCCGAGGATCACCCAGCCCGGCGGCAGCGCGGTATCGCGGGCCGCGCTCGCGATCGCCAGCGCGACCGCCAGATCCGCGGCGGGTTCGGTGAGCCGCATCCCGCCCACCGTCGCCGCGTAGATATCCTGTTTGCCCACATACAGGCCGCAGCGACTCTGCAGGACCGCCAGCACCATGGCGACCCGGTTGTAGTCCAGGCCGCTGACGGCCCGGCGCGGCGCGGGAGCCTGGGTGTCGACGGTGAGTCCTTGAACCTCCCCGACGAGCGGCCGCTTCCCGTCCATGGCGACGGTAACCGCCGTACCGGGCACCGAATCGGCCCGGTGGTGCAGAAACAGTCCGGAAGGGTCGGTGACACAGGCGATTCCATCGTCGTGTAACTCGAAACAGCCCACTTCGTCGGCACTGCCGAACCGGTTCTTGATACCGCGCACCATCCGCAGCGTCGAGTTCTTGTCACCCTCGAACTGCAACACCACATCGACCAGATGCTCGAGTGTGCGCGGCCCCGCCACCGCCCCGTCCTTGGTGACATGCCCGACGAGCAGGACCGCGATACCACTCGCCTTGGCCAGGGAGGTCAGTGCCGCGGTGACCGCCCGGACCTGGGTGACACCGCCGATGACGCCGTCACTGTCCGTGGCCAGCATGGTCTGCACCGAATCGACCACCAGCAGTGTGGGTTTCACCTGATCGACATGGCCGAGCAGCACCGACAGATCGGATTCGGCCGCCAGGTATACGCGATCGTGAACCGCGCCCGTCCGATCCGCGCGTAACCGCACCTGCCCCGCGGATTCTTCCGCGGTGACGTACAGCGCCCGTTCGTCTCGCTGCCGCGCCCACCGGTGCGCGACCTCGAGCAGCAGCGTCGATTTCCCCACCCCCGGCTCCCCGGACAGCAGCACCACGGACCCGGCGACGATCCCGCCGCCCAGCACGCGGTCGAGCTCGGAAACCCCGGTCGGCCGCGCGGTCGTGGTCTTCGAATCGATCCGTGAGATCGGGGCGGCAGCGGTGCTCGGCAGCATGGCCTTCCGTCCCGCCGGGACAGCGGCGGCCCCCGCGGCGGGCAGTGCCTCGTCGACCGTGCCCCACGATCCGCAACCCGGGCACTTGCCGACCCATTTGGCAACTTCGTGCGCGCACTCCGAACACCGGTACACGGCTTTGGTCTTGGTGGCTGCCACAGACCCGCACCTTACGCAACCACACCGACAGCGCCGGGATTCGGCGCAACTGGACAACTCGACGTCCGCCACCGCTGAGAGGTCGGCAACCCTTCCCCGACCGAACATGTCAAGCGGCGGCACCGAGTTCTACGACGCCCGTACGGTTCCCATAACCCCGATCAAACGCGCCCAGCGGCGGCGCCGAGTCTTACGAGGCCCTTGAAAGGTTTTGGCCCGGCCATGCCGTCACTCCTCGAAGCGCATGCGGCGCAGCCGCGAGTCTCGAGGAGTGACGGCATGGGCCAAGGGGGCCGAAACCCCGCGCGCCGGAGGCGCGCCAAAAAACAGAGCTCAGTGTCCGCCGGCCGGTCCCGTGGTGCTCTTGGAGATTTCCGATTCGTGGCGGGGGGATTCCAGGCCGGCATCGACCGGGACCTGGACCAGGACCGTTCCGTTTTCCTTGAAGTTGAAGGAGAAATCGTAGGTGAGGCCCGGGGTGATGTTCTGGGTCAGGCCGGTGACCTCGATGTTCGCGGCCTTCGTTTCGCCGGCTTCGGTATCCACGGCTTCACCGGTGGTGTGAGTTTCCGCGCCGGCCGACGGAGTGGAGACCACGACCGTTTCGGAGGGGGAGATCTCGAGCTTGTCGCCCTCGGCCGGGGTGATCTTCACCGTGCCGAGGTCGGTGGTGACGCTGGTGAGTTCGTCGGGGACCGTTTCGCCGGTGTTGATGATCGACAGTGCCAGGGCGGCCTGGCCGCCGGCGGTGTTGGTGTGGGTGGCGGTGCCCGGGTAGACGATGTGCACGTTGCGCAGGGCGATGGTGCCGATATCGGCGGTATTGCCGTTGACCGCGGCGACCTGGTCGGCGGTCTGCGAGATCTGGCCGGCGCCGCAGCCGGACAGGATGAGAGCCGCACCGGCGGCGAGCGCGGCGACCGGCGCCAAGCGGCGCCGCCGAGTCGGGGCGGCCGGGCTCGCGGCAGTCACAGCAGTCAGTGCAGTCACGGGTTGTCCTCCATGTCCGAGTGGGCGCACTCCAACTAGGCACTGTAGTAGTCGCTGTGCGGCACCGGGCGCACCGGGCGGTGTCAGGGGGTATTGCGTGGTCGGGACTGTGTGATTTGTCGCACCCGGCGCCCAGGTCGCATTGTCTCTGGCGGGGTGGCCTGGTTCTGCTCTGCGGCCTCTTTTCGGGGGGGTGTCCGGCGTCGGCCGGTATACCGCGAGCCGGGGCGCTGACCGGTAACGATTCGGCTTACACCGGTCGGTGACCCGTGCCCGGGCGGCCCGCTTCCGCGGGGCTCGGATGCGGCTGATGACGACACCCGTTCGGCCACAACGTGATGCACACCAAATACGGTCTGTCAAGCCCCAGTACCTGGTCGTTGTGGCCCTGACCTGCGCAGTTGATCGCGCCGTTATCGAGTCGCGTGTTAAACTGTGAACATCGAAAGGGGCACGGGACACATGATTTTTAAGGTCGGAGATACCGTCGTTTATCCCCATCATGGGGCGGCTTTGATCGAAGCTATCGAGACCCGCACCATCAAGGGTGAGCAGAAAGAGTATCTGGTCCTGAAGGTCGCACAGGGTGACCTCACTGTTCGGGTTCCCGCGGAAAACGCGGAATACGTCGGCGTTCGCGATGTCGTGGGCCAGGAAGGCTTGGATCGGGTCTTTCAGGTGCTGCGGGCGCCACATACGGAAGAACCCACCAACTGGTCCCGCCGTTACAAGGCCAACCTCGAGAAGCTCGCCTCCGGCGATGTGAACAAGGTGGCCGAGGTCGTCCGCGACCTGTGGCGCCGGGAACAGGATCGTGGTCTGTCCGCGGGCGAGAAGCGGATGCTGGCCAAGGCTCGGCAGATCCTCGTCGGTGAGCTGGCGCTCGCCGAGGGGACCGATGACGACAAGGCCGAGACGCTCCTCGACGAGGTTCTCGCCGCGGCGTCCTGACCGTGCACGAACCGGACGGGCCCGGCCGTGACGCCGGTCCCGTCATCGCATTGGTTCCCGCCGCCGGTCGTGGCGTGCGCTTGGGTGCAGATGCTCCCAAAGCGTTCGTCCCGATCGGCGGCGTACCCATGCTCGGACTGGCTGTCAGCGGCCTGATGGCTGCCGGAGTCGTCGACGAGATCATTGTGATGGTGCCCGCCCAACTCGTCGAGGCAACGGCAGCCCTGTTACCGCCCGCCGCGCCGGCTCGGATCGTGGCCGGTGGCGCGGAGCGCACCGATTCCGTGCGCGCCGGACTCGCCAATGCCGGTGATGCCGCGTATGTCCTGGTTCACGATGCCGCGCGGGCGCTGACACCGCCCACGCTCATCGCCCGGGTGGTGGCCGAGCTCCGCGCCGGTCATCGCGCGGTCGTACCTGCCCTGCCGGTGGTCGATACGGTGAAGACGGTCGATTCCGCCGGTGTCGTCACGGGTACGCCGGACCGTTCCGCACTGCGCGCGGTCCAGACTCCGCAGGGTTTCGCCGCTGACGTGCTGCGCAGCGCCTATGAGCACCCGGAGGCCGCGACCGACGACGCCGGCTTGGTGGAACGGCTCGGTATCGGGGTGCGCACCATCACCGGCGACCCGCTCGCATTCAAGATCACAACCCCGCTCGACCTGCGTCTGGCCGAAGCTGTCCTCGACGGAAAGCAGGTGGTCGGCCGATGCTGAACATGCGGGTCGGAATCGGCACCGATGTGCATCCGATCGAACCGGGGAGGCCCTGCTGGATGGCGGGGCTGCTGTTCGACGGAGAAGACGGTTGCGCAGGCCACTCCGACGGTGATGTGGCCGCTCATGCCCTGTGCGACGCCCTGCTGTCTGCCGCCGGCCTCGGCGATGTGGGGGCGGTATTCGGAACCGGTCGCCCGGAGTGGGCCGGTGTTTCCGGCGCCGCCATGCTGAAAGAAGTGCGGCGGCAACTGGAAGAGGACGGATACGCGGTGGTCAACGCCGCGGTCCAGATCATCGGCAACCATCCGCGGGTCGGCCCGCGGCGCGCGGAGGCACAGCAGGTGCTGGGCGATCTGCTCAGCGCTCCGGTTTCGGTATCCGGCACCACCAGTGACGGGCTGGGTCTCACCGGCCGCGGGGAGGGTGTTGCCGCGGTCGCCACGGCCCTGCTGCACTGTCCGGAGCGGCCGAGCGACCACCCCGGGGACCGGTAACCGGACGAGATCCGGGGTCAGCGAAGCCGCCTGATCCAGCAAGAACCGGAAATTTCCAGCTGGTGGATGTCGTGTGACAGGCACCGGCCGAATGCCGGAGGTCCGGTCTTTGCCGCTACCCTGCCCATATCCCCGCTGCACCACATCCGAGTGCAATCCACAAACGAAACTAGGATCGACTGCCGTGACGCTGCGCCTGTTCGACACCGAGAAACGGACCCTGCGTGATTTCACGCCGCTGGTACCCGGACGCGCCTCGGTGTACCTGTGTGGCGCGACCGTGCAGGGTCAACCGCATATCGGCCATGTGCGCAGCGGTGTCGCCTTCGATATTCTGCGACGCTGGCTCACCGCCAACGGGCTGGATGTGGCGTTCATCCGCAATGTCACCGATATCGAGGACAAGATTCTCACCAAGGCGGCCGCAGCCGGCCGGCCGTGGTGGGAATGGGCCGCTACCCATGAGCGGGCATTCGATCAGGCCTATCGGGAGCTGGGCGTGCTGCCGCCGTCCGCCGAACCGCGGGCGACCGGGCACATCACCCAGATGGTCGATCTCATGCAGCGGCTGATCGACCGGGGGCATGCCTATGCCTCCGAGGGCAATGTGTATTTCGATGTGCGCAGTTATCCGGACTACGGCCATCTGTCCGGTCACCGGCTCGAGGACGTGCACCAGGGTGAGAGCGCCGGGATGGGTAAACGCGACCCCCGGGATTTCACCCTGTGGAAGGCCGCGAAACCGGGCGAGCCCACCTGGCCCTCGCCCTGGGGGCCGGGACGCCCCGGCTGGCATCTGGAATGCTCGGCCATGGCCGAGTTCTATCTCGGCGGCGAGTTCGATATCCACTGCGGTGGAATGGATCTGGTGTTCCCGCACCATGAGAACGAAATCGCGCAGTCCAAGGCGGCCGGGCACGGTTTCGCTCAATACTGGTTGCACAACGGCTGGGTGACCATGGGCGGCGAGAAGATGTCGAAATCGCTCGGCAATGTGCTCTCCATTCCGAATGTGCTGAAATCCGTGCGGGCCGTGGAATTGCGGTTCTATCTGGGCAGTGCGCACTACCGGTCCATGCTGGAATATTCGGATAAAGCGCTGGCCGATGCCGCGCAGTCCTATCAGCGGATCGAGGCCTTCGTACAGCGGGTGTCCGAACGCGGCGGCGATATCCCGATGGGGAAATGGACCGACGGATTCGCTGCTGCCCTGGACGATGATCTCGGTGTCCCGAAGGCGCTCGCCGAAATTCATCACGGGGTGCACGAGGGCAATCGCGCCCTGGACGCGGGGGTCCTCGATACCGCCCGCGAACACGCGAGCCAGGTCCGCGCCATGCTCGACGTACTGGGCGTGGATCCGCTCGATCCGCACTGGCACCGCGCCGCCGACCATTCGGCCGCCGACACGGCTCTCGATGTGCTGGTGCAAGCCGAACTGGAACGGCGGCAGCAGGCCCGGGCCACGAAGGACTGGGCGACGGCCGATGCCGTGCGCGATCGGCTGCAGGCGGCCGGCATCGATGTGACCGATACCCCCAACGGTGCCGAATGGTCGCTGGGCACACCTACCCCTGGAAAGGCGGGCTGATGGCCGGCAATTCACAACGTCGTGGTGCGATCCGCAAGGGCGGCAGCAAGAAGGGGGCGGTGGTCGGGTCCGGTGGCCAGCGGCGCCGCGGACTGGAAGGACGCGGGCCGACACCACCGGCCGAGGCTCGGACGAAGCATCCGGCGGCACGCAAGGCCGCCGCGAAAGCGCGTGCTGCCCAGGGCAGTTCGCCGAATCGTGGCGCTCGTCCGGCGGGACGGCGCGGTGACGACGGTCCCGAACTGGTTCTCGGGCGCAACCCGGTGATCGAATGCCTGCGCGCCGGGGTTCCGGCGACCGCCCTGTATGTCGCGGTGGGTACCGAGAACGATGAGCGGCTCACCGAGAGTGTGCGCATTGCCGCCGATACCGGAATCTCCATCCTCGAGGTGCCGCGCACCGATCTGGACCGGATGAGCTCCAACGGGTTACACCAGGGTATGGCGCTGCAGGTGCCGCCCTATCGGTACGCGCATCCCGACGATCTGCTCGCCCGGGCGCAGCAATCGGCGGCCCCCGCGCTGCTGGTCGCCTTGGACAATATCTCCGACCCGCGCAATCTGGGTGCCGTGGTCCGTTCGGTCGCCGCGTTCGGTGGGCACGGTGTCGTGATCCCGCAGCGCCGCAGCGCCAGCGTGACCGCGGTGGCCTGGCGGACCAGTGCCGGCGCGGCCGCGCGGCTACCGGTCGCCCGGGCCACCAATCTCACTCGCACGCTGAAAGATTGGGCCGCCAAGGGTGTTCAGATCGTGGGCCTGGACGCCGGCGGTGACACCTCGCTCGACGATTTCGACGCCACCGGGCCGACGGTGATCGTGGTCGGGTCCGAGGGTAAGGGACTGTCGCGGCTCGTCCGCGAGAACTGCGACGCGATCCTGAGTATCCCGATGTCGGGGCCGGTGGAATCGCTCAATGCCTCCGTGGCGGCCGGTGTGGTGCTGGCCGAGACGGCCCGGCAGCGCCGCGCCTGACCTGCCCCGCCGCGCGGTCCGAGCCGCTGACCGGGCGGGCCGGACACGCGGTCCGGCGGCGATTCTGCCGCGCCCGGAACGCAAAACCGGCTCGGCACCGTAGAATTCGCTGTGTGGTGATACCCAACGCGCCCATCGGTAAGCCGATCGAGCACCCGTACGCAACGGTGGTGCTGTTGCTGGGCGTCCTCAGCCTGTTCTGTTTCGGGCTGTCCGGGCCGGTGGCGTGGGCGATGGGTAAACGGGCGCTCGATCAGATCGACGAGTCCGGTGGCGCATACGGCGGGCGTACGCAGGTCGTGGTCGGGTTCACCCTCGGTGTCATCGGCACGATCCTGATGGTGCTGATGGCGCTGCTGTTCGTCCTGGTATTGCTCGGCGGCGGGTGACGCCGTTCAGTCGAGGCTCTGCTGGCCGGACCATTTCGCCGGTCCCGGCCATTCCTCGCTGATCGAACCCGACCAGGTGGGCTGGCGGCGTTCCCGGAAGGCGGCCATTGCCTCGCCCGCGTCGCGGCCGCCGGCGATGTGCTCGTTGAGGTCGGCCTCCAGCTGCCCGACCATCGACGGTTCCAGACCCACCCCCTCCCAGAGCAGGCGCTTGGACAGCGCCACGCTGAGCGGTGCCGATCCGTTGGCGATATCGTGCGCGACTGCCATCGCGGTCGGCAGCACTTCCGCCGCGGGCAGGCAGGCATTCGCCAGCCCCATCGCTTTTGCCTCGGCGCCGTCGAAGGTGCGGCCGGTGAGCAGGATATCGGCGGCATTGGCCAGCCCGGCCAGCCGCGGCAACGTCCAGTGCGCATAGCCGTCCGCCAGGACTCCGCGCCGCACCTGGCTCAGCGCATAGACCGCGTCGTCGGCGAGGTACCGCAGATCGCATTGCAGCGCCAGCGCCAGCCCGACCCCCACTGCATGTCCGTTGACCGCCGCGATCACCGGTTTACGGACCCGGAACGGCGGCGGATCGATACTCGCGCTCACCTCGCCCACCCGGTCGGACAGGTCGGCCCCGGCGCAGAAGGCGGGCGGCGTCCCGGTGATGACCACGACCCGGATGGCGTCCTCGGTATCGCACCGTTTCAGTGCGGCTCCCAGCGCCTCGGTCATGGCGGGGTTGAACGCGTTCTGTTTGGCCGGTCGATTCAGCGTGAGGACGGCGATGCCCGCTGAGACATCGACGAGCAATTCCGAACTCATGGGGTGATTATGGCGCTGCCTCCGGCGGCGCGGGTTTTTGGCCCCCTGGTCGGTCCGAAAACCCGCGCGCCGCGGCGCGGAAGAATTACCGCAGCACCTTGCGGGCTATGGCGTATTTGTGGACTTCGGTGGGGCCGTCGTAGAGGCGGAAGGGGCGCATATCGCGGAAGATCATTTCGACCACCGTTTCGTCACTGACGCCGATTCCGCCGAGAATCTGAACGCAGCGGTCGGCGACCTTGAACAGTTCCTCGGAGACGAACGATTTCGCCATCGAGCTCTCATGGCGTGCTTTTTCGCCCTGGTCCATGAGCCAGCAGGTATGCCAGATGGTCAGGCGGCACTGGTGCAGGGCGATCTCGTTGTCGGCGATCATGAAGGAAACGCCCTGGTGTTCGCCGAGGGTTTTGCCGAAGGCCGTGCGCGTTTTGGCGTGCTCCACCGCGATGCTCTGGGCGCGTTCGGCCGCGCCGAGCCAGCGCATGCAGTGGGTGAGCCGGGCCGGGGCAAGGCGCAGCTGGGCGTAGCGCAGGGCCTGGCCCGCCTCGCCGAGCAGGGCGGATTTCGGCAGGGTCAGCTTGTCGAAGCGCACCACACAGTGGCCGGCCACATAATTGCGGTCCATTGTGTTCATGGTGCGTTCGATAATGATGCCGGGCTGGTCACCGTCGGTGAGGAACAGGGTCGGGCCGGCTGGGAGGTGCGGGTTCTCGGCGAGCTTGGCCATGATGATCCAGGTTTTCGCGCCGTTCGCGCCGGTGATGAGCCATTTGCGGCCGTCGATGATGAAGTTCTCGCCGTCGAAGGTGGCGGTGGTGGTCAGCTGGCCGGGGTCGGATCCGGCGCCGTCGGGTTCGGTCATGGCGAAGACCGAGCGCTGGTGCCCGTCGATGACCGGCTGCAGATAGCGTGCGGTCTGGTCCGGGTCGGCGATCTTGGAGAGCAGGAACATATTGCCCTCGTCGGGTGCCGCGCAGTTCATCGCGACCGGGCCGAGGGTGGACCAGCCGGCTGCCTCGTAGAGGACGGCCTGTTCGAGATGGGTGAGGCCGCGGCCGCCGAGTTCGGTGGGGGCCTGGATGGTGAGGAGCTTCTCGGCACGGGCGAGTTCGACGAGTTCCTGCCGGAGTTCGTCGGTGGGTCCGTGCGAGGTGAGGCGAGGGTCGCGCTCGTAGGGCACGATCTTGTCGGCGACGAATCGGCGGATCCGGTCCCGTTCGGCGGCCAGGTCGGCGGGAATCGTGAAGTCGATCATCGTGTCACCTTCGTTCCGGGAGCGTTGGGCACGAGCATACGAAACCCCGCCGCCCAGACTGAAGGCACCTGCCCGCAAAGAAGGTGTCAGCCCTACCGCACCCGCGCCACTTGCCGCTGTCTGGCGCCGACTACCCGGCAGACCAGGTAGATCAGGAACGAGATCGTGGTGACGAAGGTGGAGACCGGGGCGCCCGGTGCGAGGGACAGCAGGATTCCGCCGACCGCCGAGATCTCCGCGAAGATCACCGCGAGCACGGTGGCCCGCACCGGATCGGCGGTGAGTTGTGCCGCCGCGGCGGCCGGAGTGATCAACAGGGCGAGCACCAGCAGGGCGCCCACGATCTGCACGCCGAATGCCGCGGTGATACCGAGCATGACCGCGAAGAGGATCGACAGGGCGCGGACCGGCACCCCACGCGCCACCGCGACCTCGGGGTCGGTGCTGGCGAACAGCAGCGGGCGGTAGACCACGGCAAGGACCGCCAGGACCGCCGCGGTGCAGGTGGCCAGCAGCGTCAGCCCGCCGAACCCGACACTCACGACCTGACCGGTGAGCAAGGAGAATTTCGAACCGGCCCGTTCGGGGCCCAGCCAGAGGAACAGCACCGACAGGCCGAGGCCGAACGAGAGCACCACCGCGATCACCGAATCGCGTTCCCGGGCCCGGGTGCCGAGCACGCCGAACAGCACCGCCGCCACCACCGATCCGGCGATCGCGCCGATACCGACCCCGGCGCCCACCAGCAGCGCCGCCGCGGCGCCGGTCAGCGAGAGTTCGCTGGTGCCGTGCACCGCGAAGGACATCTGCCGGCTGATGATCAGGGGTCCGATGACCCCGGCCAGCAGCCCCAGCAGTGCCGCCGCGAGCACGGCCTGCTGGACGAAGTCGTAGCCGAGCAGGTGCACGGTGGTCCGCAGATCGAAGACCTGGGTCACCACATCGGAAAGCTTGTCCATCTACCTGTGTGCCTGTCGGGATTGCTGGAGTAGGTCGGTGCTTCCGAAGTCGGGCGTGTACGGGGTGCCGGGGTCGCCGTGGCAGTGGGCTCCGGCGGTGCCGAGGGCATCCATCGTGTCACCGGTACCGACCACGACCAGCCGGCCCCGGACGCGCAGCACATCGACCTCGGTCTGATACAGCTCCGACAGCACCGCCGAGGTCATCACCTCGTCCGGCGTGCCGATCCGGAACTTCCCGTCGACCAGGTAGAGCACCCGGTCCACCAGCGGCAGGATCGGATTGATCTCGTGGGTGACGAAGAGGACCGCCGTGCCGTGCCGGCGGCGCCGTGCGTCGATCAATCCGGCGACCAGCTGCTGACTGGCCAGGTCGAGACTGAGCAGGGGCTCGTCGCAGAGCAGCACCGCCGGATCGCCGATCAGCGCCTGCGCGACCCGCAGCCGCTGCTGTTCGCCGCCGGACATACTTTCCAGCGGAGCCTTCGCGAAGGCTTCGGCACCGACCTCGGCGATCGCGGCGGCGACCTTGCGGCGGCGGTCGGCGCGGCTACGCAGGCCGAGACCCCACCGGTGCCCGTCGACGCCGAGACCGACCAGATCGGTGCCGCGTAACTGCACCCCGGCGTCGATGGTGCGCTGCTGCGGGATGTATCCGATATCCGGATGCCCGGCCCGGGGCGGGGCCCCGCTGACGCGGGCGGTGCCGGAGGTCAGGGCGAGCTGGCCGAGCAGCACGCGGAGCAGCGACGTTTTACCGGACCCGTTGGGGCCGAGAACCGCGATGAACTCGCCACGGCCCACGCTCAGGTTCAGTTCCCGCCACAGGGTGCGGTCACCGAATGCGAGGGTGGCCGAATCGAGCGCGATGGCCGGCGGCTCGGTCCGGGCCGAGCCGGGCCCGCGCCCGTTCCGGGGAGCGGTGTCTTCCGACGCCGGGTGGGCGCCGTTACCGCTCGGGCCGTTCGCGCGACCCGCGGCGGGCGCGGTCTTCGCACCGGGAGCCGTGGTGCGGCCGCCCGGCGACGCGGTTTCACTCATCGGATTCATCCGTTCGTCGATCCGGGTCCGGCTCAGCCGATGGCGTCGGCCAGCGCCTGCGTGTTCCGGGTCTGCCAGGTCACGAAATCGAGCCCGGGCGGCAGTGTCTCGGTCACCTCGACGACCGGAATACCGGCCGCGTCGGCGGCTGTCCGCAGGTCCTGGCTGACCTTGTCCTCGGTCTGGACGTTGTAGACCAGCACGTCGATCTGCTTGCTGTTGATCAGGTCGCGGGTGGCGGCCACCGCCGCCGGGGCGGGGTCGGTTTCCTGCTCGACCGCTTCCTGGTAGTCGCGTGGCGTCCGGTCGACCGTTCCGGCGTCCTGGAGCAGGTAGTACGCCAGCGGTTCGGTCTGCAGGACCGGAGTGCCGGGGTGTTCCGCGGCGATCCGGTCGCTGAGGGAGGTGACCTGGGCGAGGCGGCCGGTGAATTGGGCGGCGCGGTCGGCGTACCCGGTCGCATGGGCGGGATCGACCTCGCCGAGGGCGGTGCCGATCTGTTCGGCGACGAGGGCGACGGTCTCCATGTCGTACCAGATGTGCTCGTTCGCATCGCCCTGGATCTCGGGCGCACGCGAGGCGGCGGCTTCGACGGCCCGCTTGTCGCGGCCCTCGATCGCCTTCGACATGAACTCGTCGTAGTGGCCGCCGTTGTAGACCACCAGGTCGGCATCGCTGATCCGGGCGGATTCCGCGGCGGAGGTCTCGTGCGAATGTGGGTCGGCCGCGGGATCGGAGATGATCGCCGAAACCTCCGCGTCGGGTCCGGCGACCGCGGTCGCGATATCGGCCCAGACGTTCGTCGACGCGACCACCGACGGTTTACCGGAATCGTCCCCGGAGCCTCCGCAGGCGGTGAGCGCCGCGGTGGTCGCGACGCCCACAGCGAGGATCAGAGCGCTACGGGCAGATTTCAGTGACACGGCAAGTCCTACCAGGATTAATGGAAATCGTTTCCGTTTTACTTTAGCAGTGTCCTTTGGCGTGCCTCCGGCGCGCGGGGGTTTCGGTCCCGGCCTCGGGCCCTGCTTTCGGCTCTCGGGACTCGCGGCTGCGCCGCATGTGCTTAGAGGGCCGAAAGCCGGGACGGGCCGAAACCTCCAAGGGCCTCATAAGACTCGGCACCGCCGCTGGGTACGTACGGTGAGCCGGTTATGGCCGACCCGCGGCGGCATGTTCGTGCCGCCGCGGGTGATGTGTGACTACGCTCTCAGGCCGCCAGCAGTTGAGCGCAGCGGAGCAGGCCCAGGTGGCTGTAGGCCTGGGGGTGGTTGCCCAGGGACCGTTCGGCGACCGGGTCGTACTCCTCGCTCAGCAGGCCTGTGGGACCGGCCACATCCACGAGCTGCGCGAACAGGGCTTCCGCGTCGGACCGTTTGCCGATCAGCAGATAGGCCTCCACCAGCCAGGCCGCGCAGAGGTGGAATCCACCCTCGCCGCCCGGCAGGCCGTCGTCGTGGTGGTAGCGGTACACCGTGGAACCGCTGCGCAGCTCGGCCTCGGTGGCTACCACCGTGGCCGCGAACCGGGGGTCCGTGGGATCGATCAGGCCGCTGAGCCCGATATGCAGGGTCGCCGCGTCCAGGTCGGTGCCGTCGTAGGCGGCGGTGTAGGACTGGACCTCGTCGTTCCAGCCCTTGGCCTTCACCTCGTCGGCGATGGTCTGGCGCAGCGGGGCCCAGTCGGCGTCGACCGGGCGGTCGAACTTCTCGCCGAGGGTGAGGGCGCGGTCCACCGTGAGCCAGCCCATCACCTTCGAGTACACGTGGTGACGGGGGTTGCCGCGGATCTCCCAGATGCCGTGGTCGGGTTCGGTCCAGCGGCGCTGTACGGCCGAGACCATGGCGTGCACCAGTTCCCAGTCCGCGTCGGGCAGCACCTTGCGCGGATCGGTGATTCCCTGTTTCTCGCGGGCGTGGGCGAGCGTGGTGATGAGATCCACGATCGGCCCGAAGACATCCAGCTGCACCTGCATATTCGCGGCGTTGCCGACGCGGACCGGGCGGGACCCCGCGTAACCGGGCAGCTGGTCGATCACCGCTTCCGGCGGCAGCGTTTCGCCGTAGATCGTGTACAGCGGGTGCAGGCGCTCGGGACCGGGCAGGGTTTCCAGCACGCGGTGCACCCAGTCCAGGTACCGCTCGGCTTCGTCCAGCGAGCCCAGCGACACCAGAGCGCTCGCGGTGAGCGCGGCGTCACGCAGCCAGCAGTAGCGGTAGTCCCAGTTGCGGACCCCGCCGATATCTTCCGGCAGCGAGGTGGTGGCCGCTGCCAGGATCGACCCGGAGGGGGCGTGCACCAGACCGCGCAGGGTGAGCGCGGAGCGTTTCATCAGGTCCGGTTTGAGCCGGGGCAGATCCAGCGTCCGCGCCCATTCCGACCAGTACAGTTCCGCGGTACGGCGCCGCTCCGGTTCGGGGATGGCGGCCGGGTCGAGATCGTTCGATCCGCAGCGCAGTTCGAGAACCACGGGGCCGTTCGACGGATCGATGACGGCGGTGGCCGTATCGTGGATGCCGTCGCTGTGGATCTGCCATTCGACGCCGGGGGAGCGCAGTACCACCGGGTCGTTGGTGCCCCAGACGCGCAGGCCGTCGCGTTCCACCTCGATGGACACCGGCACCTGCCCGAATTCGGGCCGGGGAGCGAAGGTGAGTTCAGCCGTGGCCGTGCCGGTGATCACTCGGGTGAGGTCGGTGCGGTCGGGGTCCACATCGTGCGGCAGGTAATCGACCACCTGCAGTTTCGCCCATCGCGTCTCGACGGTCATGGTGCCGTCGACATAGCGCTGCGACAGCGGGAGACCGGGCCGCTGTGGGGTCACCGAGAAGTGGCCGGCGTCGAGACCGCCGAGCAGGTGCGCGAACACCGCCGCCGAATCCGGTTCCGGATGGCAGAACCAGGTCACCGTGGCATCGGGTGTGAGCAGGGCGACCGAACGCGGGCTGGCCAGCATGGACAGCCGTTCGATGGGTGGTGCGCTGGCACCGGCCAGCCAGGTGCGGCGCTCCTCGAGCAGGTAGGCCAGTGCGTGCGAGACGGCCTCGGTGCTGTCCACCCGGTATTTGGCGAGGGATTCGCCGTCGCCGACCTTGATCCCGATATCGGGACCGCACAGAACGCGGAAGGCTTTCTCGTCGGTGACATCGTCGCCGAAGAACACCGCCGCCGACGCGCTCTCCTGATGCCGGACGGTGCTGAGTGCGGAGCCCTTGTCCGTCGGCACGACGGCCAGTTCGATCACGGCCTTGCCCTCCGTGACCTGCACGCCCACCCAGCGGGCCGGCCCCTGCTGCGCCTGATCGAGCGCCAGGCGGCCGACTTCGGGCGTGGCGTTGCGCACATGCAGTGCGACGCTGGCCGGTTTGACCTCCACCGAGGCACCCGGATTTTCCGCGGCGATCGTGTTCAGCGCCGCGACCACCTCGCGGAGTAACTGCCGGGCATCGCTGTCGATGGCGTGGACGAAGCCCACATCGAATTCCGAGCCGTGGCTACCGATCAGCTGCACTTCGACCGGTAAGCGCGACAGCGCCGCCAGGTCGCGCAGGGCGCGGCCGGAGATGACCGCGGCCGTCGTGCCGGTCAGGCCGGCCAGCGCGCGTAATGCCCGCACGGATTCACCGTGCGGGTAAGCCTTGGACGGATCGGAGACGATGGGCGCGATAGTCCCGTCGTAATCCGATGCGACCAGTAGCCGAGGTACGCGCGCGACCGTAGCCAGCGCTCGGCGGAGTTCGAGTGGCAAATCCTGTGCGCTCACACATCCAACCTATTGATCGGAGTTTTCGTTAAGAGGGGGCGCGCATGACAATACTGTGTCATCATCCCTCATCCGATTCGGCGGGAACTGTGAGCGGTTGCCCGCAGGCTACGTGTCCAGAGAGCGGTTGCCCAGGAGTAGGTCGACAGTCAGTTCGAGCCGTTCGGAGACATCGGTCGCGGAGGCACGGCGAGTGAGCCAGGCCACCAGATTCGACAGCCATACGTCGCTGATGACGCGGGCGATGGCGAGCTGGCGGTCGGTGGGTTCACCGTCGTTCATGGCGCGGGCGAACACCCGGTCCATGACCTTGCCGACGCGGTCCACCTCGGCGGCGGCCGACGCGTCGGCGAACATGAACGCGCGGGTCATGGCCTCGGTCAGTAGTGGGTCGCGCTGCATCATCCGGGTGATCTGGGAGAGCAGCATATGCATGCGCTCCTCCGGTGACTGGCCGGCGAGTGGTTTGCGTTTGCCCTCGAATTGTTCGAACTCCCGGGCCAGGGCCGAGACCAGGAGGTGCACTTTGGACGGGAAGTACCGGTACAGGGTTCCCACCGCGACATCGGCGCGTTCGGCGACGGCGCGCATCTGTACCGCGTCGTAGCCGCCCTTGGAGGCCAGGGCGAGGGTGGCGTCCAGGATCCGCTTGCGCCGCTCGCGCTGGGCCGAAGAACTCAACTCGTCCTCCCGCAGCGTGGTGACAGGTGCGGCGGTGACCGCATCCGAGTCGCCGGGCTGGGAACGGGAGGGGCTTGCCATGGAGTGGAGTTCCTTTCCGTGACGTGTCTAGCGCGTAGGACTTCCGGTGGGCGCCATGCCTTGACTTCCGCCCGCCGAGGATATTAGAACATGTTCTAGGTGTGGGAGTCACGCCGGAAAGGCGGTATGGACTGTGACCATCGCCACCACTGACGAGCATAAAGCCGTTCAACAGTCGATGAGCGGATGGGCCGCGGCGGCACAACCGATTGCAACAATGCGGGCCGAGACCACCGGCTTCTGGCGTTCGTACTGGCCAACGCTGACCGAACTCGGAATCTTCCATGTCGCGGTGGCCGAGGAGGCCGGCGGCGCGGGCGGCACGGTCACCGACCTGGCTGTCTTCCTCGAACAGGCGGCCCACGACCTGGTCGGCGGGCCGGTACTGACGACGGCGGTGGCCGGGCTGGTGACGGCCGGCGCACTGCCGGAGGATCAGCCCTGCGGGGTCGCGCTGGATACGGTTGTCGCCGACGACGCCGAACGCGGAGCCGGCTCGGTTGTCCCGGTACTCGAATCGGCCGGGACCCTGACCGGAAGCTGGGAATCGGTGCTCGGCGCCGCGCCCGGCACCGCGGTGCTGCTACCGGTGGACACCCCGGACGGCCGGCGCTGGTGCCTGGTGCCGCCGGATACGGCCGGTCTGCAACTCGAGCCACTCGACCCCCTCGATCTGGCGGCACCGCTGGCCCGGGTGCGCTGCACCGACGTGCGCGTGGAGCCCGCCGCGGTGTTCGCCCCCGCGTACGCCGTGGAAGACCTGCTGGTCGCGCTGGCCGTCGCCGAACTCGCGGGCGTCACCGGCTGGTGCCTGTCCACCGCGGTCGAATACGCGAAAGTGCGCGAACAGTTCGGCCGCAGTATCGGCTCGTTCCAGGCCGTCAAGCACATCTGCGCGTGGATGCTGTGCCGCACCGAGCTCATCCGGGCGGTGGCCGCCGACGCCGCGGCCGCCGTCGACTCGGGCGCCGCCGAACTGCCCATCGCCGCCGCGATCGCCGCGGCCATCAGCCTGGACGCCGCGGTGGAGACCGCGAAGGATTGCATCCAGGTGCTCGGCGGTATCGGGTTCACCTGGGAACACGACGCGCATCTGTACCTGCGCCGGGCGGTCGCCCTGAGCCAGCTGCTCGGCGGCGGTGCGTACTGGCGCAGCCGGGTCACCGAACTCACCCGCGCCGGGCAGCGGCGCACCACCGGCGCCGACCGCGTGTTCGCCGACGCGGCCGCGGTCGGTAGCGATACCGCGGCCGCCGGCGGCGAACTCGCCACCGAGGTGGCCCGGATCGCCGCCCTGCCCACCGAACAGCAGCGCACCGCGCTGGCCGAGGCGGGCCTGATCATGCCGCACTGGCCCGAACCCTACGGTCGCGCGGCCGACCCGATGACCGGCCTGGTGATCTCCGAGGAGCTGCGCCGGGCCGGACTGACGGTCCCCGATCTCACCATCGGCGGCTGGGCGATCCCGACCCTGCTGCAGCACGGAACGCCCGAACAGATCGAACGCTTCGCCTGGCCCACACTGCGCGGTGAGGTCGTCTGGTGCCAGCTGTTCAGCGAACCCGGCGCCGGTTCGGACCTCGCTGCCTTGCGTACCAGCGCGGAGCGGACCGACGGTGGCTGGATCCTGCGCGGTCAGAAAGTGTGGACCTCGCTGGCCAAAGAGGCGAACTGGGCGATCTGCCTGGCCCGCACCGATCCGGCCGCGCCGAAGCACAAGGGCATCAGCTACTTCCTGGTCGATATGCGCAGCGCCGGGATCGATATCCGGCCGCTGGTGCAGATCACCGGTGAGGCGCGGTTCAGCGAGGTGTTCCTCGACGAGGTCTTCGTGCCCGACGAGTGTGTGGTCGGCGCGCTGGGCAACGGCTGGAAGATCGCCCGGTCCACGCTGTCGGCGGAACGGGTCGCCATGAGCGGCAACGGGATCGGGCCGGCGCTGGAGGAGCTGATCGCCAAGCTGCCCGCCACCGGCCGGGGCTCGGAGCTGATCAACGACCGGCTGGGCGGTTTCGTCGCCGACGCGATCGCCGGGCTGCTGCTGGAACAGCGGGCGGCGGTGCGGATCCTGGCCGGCGCCGACCCGAGCGCGCAGAGCAGTGTGCGCAAATTGGTGGGTGTACGGCACCGGCAAGCGGTCGCCGAGTTCGCGGTACAGGTGGCCGGCCCGGCCGGCGCGCGAACGACCGAGGACACCTCGGAATTCCTGCTCACCCGCTGCCTGTCGATCGCGGGCGGCACCGAGCAGATCCTGTTGACCGTAGCCGCCGAGCGGATCCTGGGCTTGCCCCGGGACGCGGCCGGTTAGTTCGTGCGACGACTGGAGAGCAGAACGTGGACTTCACCCGAGACGAAGCTCAGGAGGCGGTGGCCGAGGTCGTCGTCGGACTCCTGGAGCGGGAGGCGGCGCGCGACAGCGAGCTGTGGCCGAAACTGGCGGCGACCGGCCTGCTGTCGGTAGCGCTACCGGAGCGGTTCGGCGGCGACGATATGGGCATCGACGCGGTGTCGGTACTGCTGACCGAGCTGGCCACCGACGCCGTCAGTGCGCCCGCCCTGCCCACCCTGGGCTTCGGCGTGCTGCCGCTACTGGGCGCGGTGCCCGAGGCGGTGGCCGCGGAGGTGTTCCCGGCCGTCGCGGAAGGCGCGGTGCTCACCGCGGCCATCAGCGAACCCGGCGCACCGCTGACCACCGAGCCCACGACCAAGGCCGAGGTGTCCGGCGAGACCGTGCGCATCACCGGCTACAAGGTGGCGGTGCCCTGTGCGGATCAGGCCCGCTGGATTCTGGTGACCACGGATTCCGGTGTCGCCATTGTGGATTCGAATGCGTCCGGGCTGTCGTTCGCGCCGTCCGCGGTCTCCGGTGAACTGCCGGAGTTCTCGGTGAAACTGGACGGGGTCGCGATCCCGGCCGATCGGCTGCTGCCCGATGCGGGCCCGCGACTGCATCGGCTCGTGCTCGCCGCTATCGGTGCCGTTGCCGACGGGCTGCTTTCCGGCGCGGTGAAACTCACCGCGGCGCATGTGGGCACCCGGCATCAGTTCAACCGGCCGCTCGCGGAGTTCCAGGCGGTCGCGCAGCAGATCGCCGACCTGTACGTGGTGTCGCGAACACTGCATGTGGCGGCGCTGTCCGCGAACTGGGCGCTGGGGCAGAACGATCCCAGCCCCGAACAGCAGGCGCGGATCGCCGACGATCTGAACGTGCTGGCCTACACTGTGGCCGCGGAATTGCCGCGTGCCATGCAGAAATGTCATCACCTGCACGGCGGTATCGGAGTGGATGTCACCCACTCCATGCACCGCTACTACTCACAGTCCAAAGACCTCGCCCGCTGGCTGGGCGGCGCCGCGCTGCGGCTCGAACGATTGGGGGCAGGGTGTTCATCGATCTGACCAGCGAACAGCACAAACTCCGCGCCGACCTGCGCGCCTATTTCGCCGACCTCGTCACCCCGGAGGAGGCCGCCGAAATGGCGGTCAACCGGCACGGCGACGCCTACCGTGCGGTGGTCCGCCGGATGGGGAGCGACGGATGGCTGGGTGTCGGCTGGCCGAAGGAGTTCGGCGGCCAGGGCTTCGGCCCGGTCGAACAGCAGATCTTCTACAACGAAGCCTCCCGCGCCGATGTCCCGCTGCCCCTGGTCACCCTGCTGACCGTCGGCCCGACCCTGCAGCAGTTCGGGACGCAGGAACAGAAAGAGAAGTTCCTGCCCGGAATCCTTTCCGGTGATATCCATTTCGCGATCGGCTATTCGGAGCCGGAGGCCGGTACCGACCTGGCGGCGCTGCGCACCAGCGCGGTCAAGGACGATTCCGGCGACTGGATCGTCAACGGCCAGAAGATCTTCACCACGGGCGCACACGAGGCCGATTACATCTGGCTGGCCTGCCGCACCGGTTCGGTGGAATCGCGGCATCGCGGGATCACCATTCTGATCGCCGACACCTCCGACCCGGGCTATTCGTGGACGCCGATCATCACCGCCGACGGCGCGCACCACACGAACGCCACCTATTTCGACGACGTCCGGGTTCCGGCGGGCATGCTGGTCGGCGAGGAGAACAAGGGCTGGCGGCTGATCACCACCCAGCTCAATCACGAGCGGGTGAGCCTGGGCCCGTCGGGCAAGATCGAACAGCTCTACGACAAGGTCCGCGACTGGGCCCGTCCGCGGGCGATCCTCGAGGAACCCGAGGCGCAGCGCGCCCTGGGCCGTATCCATGCCATGACCAGGCTCAACGAACTGCTGAACTGGCAGGTGGCGGCCACCGCCGACGATAAGGACATCGATCCGTCCCAGGTGATTGCGGACGCCTCGGCGACCAAGATCTTCTCCACCGAATCGCTACAGGAGGCGGGCCGGCTGGCCGAGGAGATCATCGGCCGCTTCGGCGACCCCGCGGACCCGGCGACCGCCGAACTGATGACCTGGCTCGACCGGCGGACGAAACAGAACCTGGTGGTGACCTTCGGCGGCGGCGTCAACGAGGTGATGCGCGAACTCGTCGCCTCCGCGGGCTTGAAACTGCCCCGGGTACCACGCTGATGCCAACGTTCGATCTGCCCACCATGACCGACGGGACGTCTGCCCGACGTCACCAGCCCCGGTGCCGAGTTCAGCGAGGCCCTGAGAGGTTTCGGCCCGCGTCGCCGTTCAGTCCTCGAAGCGAGGCGGCGCAGCCGCGAGTCTCGAGGGCTGAACGGTGACGCCGAGGGGGCCGAAACCACGCGCGCGTCAGCGCGCCGAAAGGAACAGCGTGCCGGATCTCAGTACTCCAGAAGCGATCACCGCCGCAGCCGAGAAGATCATGGAAGCCGGGGCCAGCTCCCCCCGTCCCGGCCGTGACCCGGTGAACCAGCCCATGATCAACAACTGGGTCGAAGCCCTCGGCGACACCAACCCGGTCTACGTCGACGAGGCCGCCGCCAAGGCCGCCGGGTTCGACGGGATCGTCGCCCCACCGGCCATGGCCCAGGTGTGGACCATGCTGGGCCTGGGCGGTCGCCGCCCCGCGGACGATCCGATGGAGGCCACCAACGCGCTGCTCGACTCCGCCGGCTACACCTCGGTGGTCGGCACGAACTGCGAGCAGATCTACCACCGTTACCTGCGGCCCGGCGAAGAGGTGAGCATCACCAGCGCGCTGGACAATATCGCCGGACCCAAACGCACCGGGCTGGGCGAGGGCTTCTTCCTGACCTACCGCACCAGCTGGTACGTCGGCGACGAACTCGTCACCGAAATGCTCTTCCGCATCCTGAAATTCGCGCCCGGCACCGGAGCCCCGCCGAAACCGTCGCTCGCCGACCGGGTGCGCCCGCTGGTCTCCCACGACACCGAATTCTTCTGGGAGGGCACCAAAGCCGGGGAGCTGCGGATCCAGAAGACTCCCGACGGAACACTGCGGCATCCGCCGGTGCCCGCGATCTGGCAGGACAAGACCGAACCGGTCGACTACGTGGTCGCCTCCGGGAAGGGCACGGTATTCAGTTACGTCGTGCATCACGCGCCCAAAGTCCCCGGTCGTGACCTGCCGTTCGTGGTCGCACTGGTGGAACTCGAGGAAGGGGTGCGAATGCTGGGCGAACTGCGCGGTATCGAGCCCGGCGAAGTCGAGGTAGGGCTGGAGGTCGTCGCCGGCTTCGAGAAGCTCGACGACGATACGGTGCTGCCGTTCTGGAAGGTGAACGCATGACCGCCACATTCGATCCGGCGGCCGTCCGGGTGGGCACCGAACTACCTGAACTGTCGATCCACGCCGATCCGACCTTCGTGATCAGCACCGCCCTGGCCACCCGGGATTTCCAGGATGTGCACCACGACCGGGACAAGGCCGTCGAGCGCGGCTCCAAGGATATTTTCGTCAATATCCTCACCGATACCGGGCTGGTGCAGCGGTTCGTCACCGACTGGTCGGGCCCGAGCACCGTCGTGAAATCCATTTCACTGCGCCTCGGGGTGCCGCTGTATGCCTACGACACCCTCACGCTCACCGGGAAGGTGACGGCGGTCGAGGGGGCCGATATCCATCTCGAGGTCGTCGGCAAGGACAGCCTCGGCGATCACATCGTCGCGAAAGTCGTCGCCACCCTCGGGCAGGGCGGGGGGCCCGCATGAGCGAGCCGGGCCCGAAGGCGGCAGCGCAGCGTAACCACGTAGGGCCCTCGCTCATGCCCGATGGGCACAGCATGAGCATTGCAGGCGGAGCTAGGGCTGTCGCGGCCCGCGGAACGAGGTTCGTGTGAGTACCGATCATCCATTGTCCGGCCGGGCCGCCATCGCGGGTATCGGCGCCACCGATTTCTCCAAGGAATCCGGTCGCAGCGAACTGCGGCTGGCCGCGGAGGCGGTGACCGCCGCCCTGGCCGACGCCGGCCTGGCGCCGGCCGATGTCGACGGCCTGACCACCTTCACCATGGATACGAACCTGCAGGTCGCGGTGGCGCGGGCGGTCGGTATCCCGCAGCTGAAGTTCTTCAGCCATATCGGTTACGGCGGCGGCGCGGCCTGCGCCACCGTGCAGCAGGCGGCGATGGCGGTGGCCACCGGTGTCGCGGATGTGGTGGTGGCGTACCGGGCATTCAACGAACGGTCGGTCTCGCGGTTCGGGCAGTTCTCCAGCTCGCTGGCCGCGGCACCGACTTCCTCGGGGATCGACGCCGGGTGGTCCTATCCGCACGGTCTGGGTACACCGGCCGCGCAGGTCGCCATGGTGGCCCGCCGGTACATGCATGTCTACGGTGCCACCAGCGCGGATTTCGGCCGGGTCGCGGTCGCGGATCGTAAACACGCCGCGGTGAATCCCAACGCTTTCTTCTACAACAAGCCCATCACGCTCGAAGATCATCAGAATTCGCGCTGGATCGCGGAACCGTTGCATCTGCTCGACTGCTGTCAGGAATCGGACGGTGGGGTGGCGATCGTGGTGACCAGCGTGGAGCGGGCGCGCGATCTGCCGAATCCGGCGGCGGTGATCACCGCCGCGGCCCAGGGCAGCGGCGCGGACCAGTACGTGATGACCAGCTACTACCGGGACGCACTGACCGGCCTGCCGGAGATGGGACTGGTCGGTGACCAGCTGTGGGCGCAGAGCGGATTGCGTCCCGAAGATATGCAGGCCGCCATTTTGTACGACCACTTCACTCCCTTTGTGCTCATGCAGCTGGAGGAACTCGGATTCTGCCCGCGCGGCGAGGCAAAGAATTTCATTGCCGACGGCGCCATCGAAATCGGTGGAAAACTACCGATCAATACCCACGGCGGCCAATTGGGCGAGGCTTACATCCACGGGATGAACGGTATCGCCGAAGGGGTTCGGCAGTTGCGCGGAAACTCGGTGAATCAGGTCGACGGGGTCGAGAACGTGCTGGTCACGGCGGGTACCGGGGTCCCGACCTCGGGACTTGTACTGAGCGCAGACCACACCTGACGACCTACCCGGTGCAGCGTGTCCGCAACCGTGAGCGGAGCGATGCGGGAGGTACGCAGGGAAACACCCCGCAGCGACGGGACAAGTGCACACTGCGGAGCGATCAGGACGAACACGCAGAGTATGCACACCCGCAGCGACTGAGCGAGTACGTACACCGCGCCCGGCCGGAGCGTCGACGGAGGTACAGGTAGCCGGGGTGGCTTCGCCCGGCTACCCCGTCAACCCCGGTGGACCGGGTCGGGTCGCGGCGGGACCGCCGTCACCGGCCGACGGTCCGCCCGTCTTACGGGACGAACTCCGGCGGGTCGTCCACTGCTCCCTTCACAGGTTCCCGAGGGCCTTGTGAGTATTCACAGTCGGGAACAAGATATAACTGTCGATTGCGCAATGGGCAGTAGGTTTGCCGGCAGGGAGCTGGTCCAGGTGGAAAAGTCGCTATTTCATATTGTCGAATCGCTACCGGACCGGCCGTCCGGCATGTAACTATGTGGCTGTTCTCAGCTGTACAGATTTTTGAGGTATCGGGTTGGCCGGGTCGCGGGCGCTGATCGCGCGCATTGTGGCGGTGTTCGCGCTGCTGTTCTGCGCTGTCCTTGCGCTGCGCGGACATATTCCGGGTATGCCGGAGAATCCCGAGGAGAACGCGGACAGTGCACCGGCCGTTCTTTCTGTCGTGCTCATGCCGGTGCTGCTGACCGTCTCGATCGTGGTGTTGCTGGCCGGGGTCATCGCCAGCCAGCACCGGCTGCCCCTGGCCATGCCCGATCTCGATGCCGACGAAAACGAACAGCCCTGGCAACTCGGCCGCCTCGGACTGGTCGTGCTGTTCCTCCTGGCCGCCGCCGGAGTCCTGGCGGCGATCACCTTCGCGGTCTATTTCATCGGATTCGGGCGCACCGCCGAGCAGCTTCCGGCCACACCGGACCAGAGCTCGGAGCGTACGACCAGGCCCGCTGTCCCGCCGGGTATGCAAGAGGACGAACCGGTGCTCACCGGCACCGGTCTGATCCTGGCCACCGCCGCGGCCGGCACCCTGGTTGCCGTTGCCGTGACCGGTCTGGCCGTGGTCACCGTGAACACCCAGCGCCGGGAGCGCCGGTCGGAGGACGCGGCCGCCGCCGACGCCGCCGCCGAGAAACTGCGCAGCGAAACCCTGTCCCTGGTCAAGGCGGCGGAAATGGGTCTGGCCGCGATGAACGCGCCCGGCCAGGACCCGCGCACCGCGATCATCGCCTGTTATGTCGCGATGGAACGCGGACTGATCTATGCCCAGGGCGCTGCCCCGCTGGCCTCCGACACCCCGATGGAGGTGCTGGCGCGGGCATTCGAGCACGGCGCCCTGCACGATGCCTCGGCCCGCGAACTCGTCGCGTTGTTCGAAGAGGCCCGGTTCAGTCCGCACGACATGCTGGCGTGGCAGCGGATGCGGGCCGAACAGCTGCTGCGGGTTGTCCTCTCGGATCTGGGTGCGCCGATACCTGCCCAGCCCGTCCCGGAATCAGCGGATCCGGCCAGTTATCTGCCCGGCGCACCGAGCGGGGCGGCGGGCCGATGACCAGACCCTGGATAGTCGTGACCGCGATCCTCGCGGTCGCCGGATTCGAAGCTGTCGCCTTCGTGCGGGCTCGGGAATTCATGCTGGTCGCCGCCGGGGTGCCGGTGGCGATCGCACTGTGCTGCTTCGTCTGGGTGCTGTTGCGCCCGGAGAAGAGAGAAAAGGAACTCGTCGACGAGATGGAGAACGGGCCCGCCGAAATGCTGCGCCACTGGCATGCCCGCGCCCAGATGCTCACCGACCGCGCCGACGGGAGCCGGGCCGACTGGGACCGGCATCTGCGCCCCCTGCTGGCCAAAGAGTTCCAATTGTCCGCCGGGCTGCGGGTCAGCAAGAACCGGCGGGCGCTGGAAAGTGCCGGTATCCATCTCTTCGGCGCCGAACTGTGGCGCTGGGTGGATCCGGCGGATTCGGCGTTGCGTGACCAGAACACGCCCGCGCCGGGTCGAGCGGCTCTGGACGAGATCCTGAGCCGCCTTCAGAGAATGTGAAACGGGTCGACACATGCGAGAAATGAAATGACGATGCCCTTGGACGCGACTGTCCAACGCACCGAAGCCGTGCTCCGGGAGGTCTCCCGGGTCGTGGTGGGTAAACGCGAAGAGCTACAGCTCATCATGATCGCGATACTGTCCGGCGGGCATGTGTTGATCGAGGATCTGCCCGGTTTGGGTAAGACATTGATCGCCCGGTCCTTCGCGGCCGCCCTCGGTCTGGATTTCACCCGGGTGCAGTTCACCCCCGACCTGCTGCCCGCGGATCTGCTCGGCTCCACGATCTACGACATGTCCACCGGCCGGTTCACGTTCCGCCGGGGCCCGGTGTTCACCCATATGTTGCTCGCCGACGAGGTGAACCGCACCCCGCCGAAAACCCAGGCGGCGCTGCTGGAGGCAATGGCCGAAGGGCAGGTGAGTATCGACGGCGAAACCTTCCCGCTGCCCCAGCCGTTCGTCGTGCTGGCCACCGACAACCCCATCGAATACGAGGGCACCTACCCGCTGCCGGAAGCCCAGCTGGACCGGTTCGCCATCCAGTTGCGATTGGGTTACCTGTCCGAACTCGACGAAACCGAAATGATCCGGCGGCGTCTCGAACGCGGTGCCGTCTCCCCGCGGGTGCATCAGGTGGTCGACGCCAAGGGCCTGCTGGAGATGCGGCACGCGGTGGAATTCGTTTCCGTGCACCCGGATGTGGTGGGTTATGTGGTGGCGCTGGCCGCGGCGACCCGCGGTCACGCCCAGGTGGAGGTCGGTGCCAGTCCGCGATCGGAACTGGATCTGGTGCAGATGGCACGCGCCCGCGCACTGCTGAACGGGCGCGACTACGTCATCCCCGAAGACGTGAAAGCGCTTGCCGTGCCCGCGATGGCGCATCGGATCACATTGCGTCCGGAAATGTGGGTGCGCCGGATCCGCGGCGAGGATGTGATCGGCGAACTCCTGCGCCGGCTCCCGGTTCCGCGCGCCGCCACCCAATGAGACACCGCGACGCCAGTGCCACAGTGGAGGCGAGGCTGCGCTGGCGCCCCGCCCCACTGACCTATCTGCTCGCCATCGCCTCGGCGGTCGCGCTGCTCGGGGCGGTGGTTACGGCCAGCTGGCAACTGGTGGTTTTCGCGGCGCCCATGCTCGGTGTGCTGGCCAGCGCGCCCTGGCAGGTCTCACGGACCCGGATCCAGGTGGACGGCGGCGGGACGCAGCGGTGTTTCGAAGGCGAGCAGGTCACCGTGACCATCGCCGCATTCGTCGACCAGGGTCACGCCCTGCTGCGCTGCCGGCCGGTGGCGACCGACGGGATGACGGTGACCGTGGACGAATCCTCGGATTCCGGGACGGCGCCCGCCGGGTTGCGGTTGACGGTCTCGGCGCAGCGCTGGGGTCGCTACCCGCTGTCGGTGCGGGTGAAAGCACTGAGCCCCGCCGGGATGGCGCTGGCCACCGCTACCCTGCCCGCTGGGGAGATCTTCGTCTATCCGATCACCGATCCGCAGCGGATGCGCCTGCCGCGCACCGAACTTCCCGAACGCCTCGGCATCCACCTCACCCGCAAACACGGTCCCGGCGTGGAGTACGCCGATATCCGCGCCTACGCCCCCGGCGATCAATTACGCATCGTGAACTGGCCGGTGAGCGCTCGCCGCGGCCGGCTCTATGTGACCGAACGCCTGACCAACCGCTCCGCCGACGTAGTAGTCCTGGTGGACACCTCCCAGCAGGCGCCCGGCCCGGCCACCGATGCACTCGAACAGTCGGTGCGCGGTGCGGCGCAGGTGGTGCAGTCCACGCTGCAGGCCGGTGACCGCACCGCCGTGGTCTGCCTCGGTCAGTCGCCGCGCTGGTTGCGCCCCGATATCGGCCGCCGGCAGTTCTACCGGATCGTCGACACCGTGCTCGATGTGGGCGACGAACACATCCCCACCACCGGCACCCTCGCGCCCTACGCCGCGGTGCCGCTCGGCGCGATCATCATCGCGTTCTCCACCCTGCTGGACACCCAATTCGCCCTCGCCCTGATCGACCTCCGCAAACGCGGTCATGTCGTGGTGGCGGTAGATGTGTTGCGCGGCAGCCCCTTCGCCGACGACCTCGACCCCACCATGGAGAAGATGTGGCAGTTGGAGCGGATGTCGATGTACCGCGATATGAGCACGGTCGGCGTCGATATCGTCAACTGGGCCGCTGACACCCGCCTGGACCAGACGATGCGCCTGCTACCCCAGCACCGCCGGAGGATCCGAGTCCGCCGATGACCAAATTCCTCGCCCACCTCTCCGGAACCCTGCTGGTCCTGCTGGTCGCCCTGATCCAGCCCTGGGCGGCCCCCGCCGCGATCGCCCTCGTGGTGATCGCCTGGTGGTGGCGGCTCGCGTCGGTCGGCGCGGTCCTGCTGGTGATCGGCGTCCTGGGCCTCTCCCAAACCAACCTGATGGCCGCCGCCGCCGCGGGCCTGGTCGCCACCACCTACCTGCTGAACATCGCCACGGTGAAAGCCCCACGCGGCGTGGTCCCCACAACCCTGCCCTCGGTGGTCGGCGCGGTCCTGTGGACTGGAGCCGCGGGCGCGGCGGCAGTGCTCCCGATCGAACTGGCCTGGTCGCCCGTGGTAGCCCCGGTCCTGGTGATCCTGCTGTCCTCGATCCTCACCTACAGCATCACCGCCACCCGCAGACGGCCGGCGAAACCAGCACCCGAGACCGCCGCCGGGGCCGCGGGGCGAGCGGCAACGACCTGACCGGATCTGTGATTGCCCGGCATGGCTCGTGATCACATACGCGTGCTGTTTCGGAACCCGTAGTCCGATGCCGCCTCGCTCGACCGCACCACGATGTACTCGCCCGCTGTTTCCTGAAACTCGACGGCGGCGGCGATCGCCGTGTTGTCGAGGGCGGGGCTGTTCTCGGGGACGACGATCAGCTTGTCGTCATCGTCGTGCAGGCGATGGATGATCGCGATGCAGGTTCCCCGTGCCGAGGTCATCGGCTGTTGCGGACCGAGGTAGTAGGCGTCGAGTTCCTCGCCGTCCGGGGCGCGGGTGCCGGGAACGTATCCGTAGTTTGTCGGATAGCGGAATCCGCAGGTCGGGTGGTGGCTTCCGTAGGGGCGGTCGAAAACGAGGTCGACTGTCCGGTTCAGGAACGGGAGGGCGAGAGCCAGCGATTCCGATATCCGTTCTGCGTTCTCATCGGTCACTGATCGAACTTATCTGTGCCGGCCGGCAACTTGACCCTCCTGTAGGGGGAGACAGGAAGGTACCCGTATGGACGACGAGACGCTCTTCACGATCGGGGCACTGGCTGCGCGGACCGGTCTGACGGTCAAGACGATCCGGTTCTACTCCGATAAGGGGATCGTCCCGGCGACCGGTCACAGTCCGGCCGGCTACCGCTTGTACGACATGCGTGCGCTGGCACGTCTGGAGCTGGTTCGCACACTGCGCGAACTGGATATCGACCTGGCGACCGTGCGGCGCATATTGGCCCGCGAAACCTCACTGAGTGAGGTGGCGGCGGCGCACGCGGATGCTCTCGACGTGCAGATCCGGACACTGCGGTTGCGGCGTGCGGTGTTGCGGGCGGTGGCCGAACGGGAGTCGAACCCACAGGAGATGGATCTGATGCACAAACTGGTGAACTTGTCGGAAGCCGAACGGCACCGCCTCATCCACGATTTCGTCGACGGAACATTCGGCAGCGTCGAGGGCAACCCCGCTGTGGTGGAGTTGCTGCGCTCGAGCATGCCGGACCTGCCCGCGGACCCCACCACCGAGCAGGTCCGGGCCTGGATGGAACTCGTGGAGTTGGTGCAGGACGACGATTTCCGCGCGGCGGTGCGACGGATGGCCGAATATCAGGCAAAGGAGCGGGCCGACGGTGACACCACGGGTCTGCATCATGACCTCACCGAGGTGGTGCGTGAGGAGGTCGGCCGGGCGATAGCGGCGGGTATCGTGCCGGAGTCGGCGGCGGAATCGGTGATCGACGGGCTGACCAGCAGGTATGCCGAGACTTTCGACAAGGAGGACGGCCTTCCGCTGCGGCGCTGGATTCTCGAACGCCTCGAGGTCGCCGATGACTCCCGGGTCACGCGGTACTGGCAGTTGGTGGGGACCATCAACGGCTGGCCCCCGCTCCCCGACCTGGAACCGGCATTCACCTGGTTCGGCGTGGCGTTGCGCGCGTCGCTGGTGGCCGAGCGCTGACCCCGCGTTAGCATCCAAGTTCGTCGAGACATTCGCAATCCCAGCAGATCGTCGGCTCCCGAAAGCAGGTCGATGAAAACCCTTCTTGCGCTGCTCGTTCGAATCGGCCTGGTAACGGTATGCCTGGGCCTCGGTTCCGCGGTGTGTCCCACCGCGTTCGCCCGGCCTAGTCCCGCGGCATTGAATCCGGTGCTGGTGATCGGCGGATTCGATGCCGATGTCGGGATCATGGAAAAGCTGGAGGAAGCGCTCGCCGAGAGCGGGCATGCGGCCTACTCCATGGTTCTTCCCAGTGTGCCGTCGCTTTCGGGGGCGCCGACCGGTTCTGTGCCGATCGCCGATTCGGCCGGCGCGGTCGCGGACACCGTGGCCGCTATCCGGCAGGAGACCGGCGCCGTCCGGGTCGATCTGGTCGGGCATTCGATGGGTGGGCTGGCGGCACGGCACTACACCAAATTTCTGAACGGTCTCGCATCGGTGGGGACCTACGTCGATATCGGTACACCGAATTTCGGCCAGCCACTCGGGGTGTTCTGCGGCCTGTTCTGGCCCGGATGCCGCGATATCTCGCCCAATTCGCCTTTCCTGCGGCAACTCAATCAGCCGCCCGAGGTTCCGCCCGGCCTTCCCGCATACCACCTGTACTCGGAGAACGAAGGCTCCGAACGGGACCAGTTGCCGGGCGCGGTCAACGCGAGCGTTCAGCAGTTCTGCCCAGGCCGGCACGTTATCCACCGTAACGAGCCACGCGACGGCGCGTTCCAGGAGCTGATCATCTCGGCACTGAGCGGGGGACCGCTCGCCACCACCTGCCCGTAGAAGTTGCGGTCGGAGCCGCCGGGGTCTGTCTCGGCTAGATGATCGCCTACTCACCGTGGGTGGGCGTGAGCCGGGCTCGCCGGGGTGATGGACTACCGGTGAATCGATCCACGCCTGGTGGCCCGGCAGGCGACTCGGTTGCGCGGTAGGTAACTCGGTTGCGTGTGGTGGTGCCGTCGCGCACTATGGGCGTCGATATGCGACAGGTTTCCGATCCCGTTCGGGACAGCCTCGACGGTTTATCCGTCGGCGATGCGCTGGGCGCCCAATTCTTCGTCCCCGGAAGTTCCGTAGCCGATCTGCTGGCCGGGCGGCCGCCGGCGGGCCGGTGGCCGTGGACCGACGACACCGAGATGGCATGCACGGTGTACTCCGAGATCCGCGACCGCGGATATATCGACCGCGACTCCCTCGCCGCCGCCTTCGCCGAACGCTGCGAACCCTACCGCGGTTACGGTGCGCGCACTGTCGTTGTGCTGCACGAGATTCGCGACGGCCGGCCGTGGGCCGAAGCGGCGGGTGCCGTGTTCGCCGGTCGCGGATCGTGGGGGAACGGTGCCGCGATGCGGGTCGCCCCACTCGGTGCGTATTTCGCCGGAGACCCGGACCGGGCGGCCGCCGAGGCTGCCCTGTCCGCTGAGGTCACCCACCGGCATCCGGAAGCGATCGTCGGCGCCATGGTCATTGCCGCCGCCGCGAGCCATTGCGCCGCGACGCGGGGAAAATCCTGTGCGCCTGAGGAATTGCTTCGCATGGTAGAGCCCTATCTCGTCGACGGGCAGACCGGCGCCGGTATCCGCCGGATCGGACAACTGCTGGGACGGTCCGTCGCCGAGGCGGCCTACGAGCTCGGTAACGGAGCGCAGGTCAGCGCGAAGGATACGGTGCCCTTCACGCTGTGGGCGGCAGCCACCTTCCTCGAGGACTACCCCGCGGCGGTCCGCGCGTGTATCGAGGCCGGTGGAGATGTGGACACCACGGCCGCCATCGTCGGTGGCATGGTTGCGGCGCATACGGGAATCGGCAATCGGGGCGAGACCCGCGGGGTGCCGGAGCAGTGGTTGGCGGCACGCGAGGAACTGCCCGGCTGGGCTACGGACACCGGACCCCGGCAGGTGCATTGAATATCCACGGCGCCCACGGGGCCGAGGAACCATGAAACGTAGCGACCAAGCCTGCAGGGTCAGCGCATTCGGCGGGCCGGGAGCACGCGGTGGGTGTTGCTGCTGTTCGATGTCCTACGACTCGTGATCCGAACTTGCCGCCGGAATCCGTTCGATCGTCGCGAGCCAGCCCGGTGCGCCGTTGTCGTGGAATCTCGTCCCGACTCGTTCCGGTGCGATCGACTCGATCCGCCAGCCGGTACCGGGCCCGAAAGCGGCAGTCAGCTCGTGGCGGGGGACCGGGTGCGGGCCAGGCTCCGGACCGGTATCGCTGAAACACAGCACGTACAGGACGGCTCCCGGTTCGGTCACCGCCGCCAGGCTCGCCACGTACTCGGATCGCTCGCCGGAATCCAGCGTGTGGAACAGTCCGCTGTCGAGCACTGTGTCGAACCGGCGTTCCAAACGTTCCAGGTGCAGGGCGTCCACAGTGGCGAATTCCGCCTCGATACCGCGTTCGTCAGCTGTCGCACGCGCGGTCGCCAGGGCGGTTTCGGCGACATCGACGCCGAGCACCGGCAGGCCCTGCGCGGCGATGAGGAGCGTGTTCTCGCCCGTTCCGCAGCCGGCGTCCAGTACCGTGCCGGCGAATCCACCGGCGGCGACCACGCGCTCCACCGCGGGCTGCGGCACGCCGAGGTCCCAGGGCGCGGGCCCGTCGTGGTACGACGCGTCCCAGGGCCGCCCGGCCATCCGCTCATGGCTGGTCGGGGTCCGGCCGCCGAACGGATCGTCGGCGGACGGTGCTGGTTGCTCCGGCATCCGTCACCTCCTGGGTCTGACCTACAGACCATCGTGGCACGCGCCGAGGCATTTGATCGGTAACTCGGAGACCCGGTCCGAGGGGCCGTGACCTGGTCACACCGCCCGAGCGGCGATCCCCGGGTAGTCCAGGACGAGACCCGACGCGTCGTAGATCAGCCGGCACGAGAAGTCGAAGGCCGGCGCGGTGTAGTCGAAGCAGCGGTGGGAGCCCCGGTCGGGTGCACGCAGGTACTTCTGCTCCAGCCGTCGGACCGACAGGTCGGCGGCGCGCACGTAGGCCGCCGGCGTCGCGGCGTGCGCGCCGATCGGCAAAGCCAGCCTGTGTACCGGAAACGCGTTGGTCATCGCCGATGATTCGAGGTCCACATCGTGGCAGCCGTCCAGGTGGGGTGCCGGCTCGCCGTTCACCAGCCAGTGTCCCGCCCCGTCGGCCTCGAGCCGCACCGAGCGCCGGCCCTCGCCGGACCGGCTGGTCACGTGCGCGGTGCGGGTCCGCCACTCCGAGTCCAGTGTGATGTCGTAGGTAACGCACCAGGTGTGGCCCTCCTCGACCGCGGTGGTGCACCCCTCGATCCGGTGCCCGGAGCCGGTCCGTTCGAAGTAGGCGACCTCGAAGCCACTCCGCGCACCCTGGTGTGCCCACGCCGCTGTCGCGGGCATTTCGTCGAATGACGGCATCATGACGTGGATCAGAATTCGAGTGCGGTCCAGTCGATTTCGATTCGGAACGGAAAATCGATATGCACCCCGCCGGTGGTGGCCCTGGTCCATTCTCCGGCTACCAGATAGTTGGCCGGGTGCAGTGGATGCACACCAGGGGGCAGTTCTCCGGGCCTGGTCTCCAGCGCGTACGCGCGGATCGTTGCGATCGCGCTTTCTTCGCGCGCCAAGGTCACTTCCCAATACCAAGGAATGCCGGCTCCCGCATAGCGGGCCTTCTTCGCTTCCATGTCCGATTGCGTATTCGACGGCGACAACACCTCACCGACCAGCAGCGTGTCAGCAGACCGGATGTCCTGGTAGGGCGATCCGAGGCAGCGGTGCACCAGAAAGTCCGGGGTCAGGAAATCTGATTTCCCGTTTTCGCCGAGGAAGACATTCGTTTCGGTGGTGACCCGCCAGCACTCGTCGGGGCTCCTCCGGTTCTGCTCGCGAGTGTGTTGCTCGAGCGCCGCCCACAGTCGGTTGGTGAACACTTGGTGCTCTGCCGGGCCGCGGCGGACCCACACCACGCGCCCATTCCAGAGTTCGATCTGCGCGGCGACCTCGTCGGGCAGCTGCTCGAGTTCCTCCCAGGTCATGTATTCGGGGAGTTCGGGCCGTTCGATGCGCGGCAGGGACATATCGCCATCGTAAGCGGCGTCAGAGCTCCTGATACGGCAAACCTGGAGGTACGCCATGGGCGTAAATGAGGACACGGTCAACGTCACCTCGGACACGCCATGAGCGTCAGCCCGGCCAGGACCAGCGACCCCGTTCCCGATGCGGCCCGCGAGACAACCGAGCAGCGGGGAAGGGGCGGCGATGGCGATTCCGGCCGAGATCATGACCAGCGCTCCCGCACCGGCTGACAGGCCCGGAAAGCCGTGTGGCCGACGACCTCCGGCGAGGCCATCGGCCACACGGCGGCAAGGGTCCGGTTACTCGCCGTAGGTGAGCACCACATCTCCCAGTACCGGTGCGTTCTCGCGTTCGACCGCGGTAGCGCTGATGGTCAGCCGGCCCGGCTCCCGCCAGATCCGCGACCGCAGCGTTTCCCCAGGGAACAGCACCCCCGCGAACCGCGCCCGGAACCCGGTGACCCGCTTCGCCGCCGACTCCAGCACCGTATCGGTGGCGGTTTTGCAGATGATCCCGTAGGTGCACAGCCCGTGCAGGATCGGCGCCGGGAACCCTGCCCCCTTGGCGAACTCGGGGTCGGAGTGCAGCGGGTTGCGGTCGCCGCACAGGCGGTAGAGCAGGGCCTGCTGCGGCAGGGTCGCGGTGGTGACGTCGAAATCCGGGGCCCGGTCGGGGAGTTCGGACTTGCTGCTCGGGCCGCGTTCGCCGCCGAATCCGCCTTCGCCGCGGGCGAAGATCGAGGAGCGCTCGGTCCACAGTGCTTCGCCGTCGGACCCGGTGATCGTGAATTCCTGCACGATCACCGCGTTCGAACCCTTGTCCCAGAGTTCGCTGATCCGGCCGGTACGGGTCGCTTTACCCGAGGCGGGCAGCGGCCGGTGCACCTGGATCTCCTGCGCGCCGTGCACCACCTTGGCCAGGTCGATATCGACGCCGGGGAACTTCACCTTCGGCGGGTCGACATCGCGCAGGGTGTGCGCGACGGTGGCGAAGGTGGGCAGAACCTGCGGTTCCCGATCGTCGAGGTAGCGCAGTTCGGCAGGGTCGGTCCAGCGGTGACCGGCGCCGATACCGAGGTGGTAGAGCGCTACGTCGGACGCGGTCCAGAAGAATTCCTTGCTCGGCAGTTCGGCGCCGAGCGCGACTTGGGGGTCGATGGGCATAACTTCTCCTCGCCTCAGGCCCCGGCCGGTGACGCGGCGGGCCCGGTCTTCTTGCGTTCGATGATGTCGTGGACGGCCAAGTAGCCGAAGGCGATGGCCGGGCCGATGGTGGCGCCGGGCCCGGCGTAGGTGTGGCCCATCACCGGGGTCGAGACATTGCCGGAGGCGTAGAGGCCGTCGATCGGGCTGCCGTCCTCGCGGAGCACGCGGGCGGCGGTGTCGGCGACGAGACCACCCTTGGTGCCGAGGTCGCCGGGCACCATCTTGGCCGCGTAGAACGGGCCCTGGACCAGCGCGGCCAGGCAGGGGTTGGGTTTGACGGTGGGGTCGCCGTAGTAGCGGTCGTACTGGCTGTCGCCACGGTGGTAGTCCTCGTCCTTGCCGGTTTCGGCGAACGAGTTGAAGCGTTCGACGGTGGCGGCGAGTTTATCGGCGGGGACCCCGATCTTCTCGGCCAGTTCCTGCAGGGTGGCGGCCTTGACGATGAGGTCGTTCTCCATCCAGCGCGACGGGAACTTCAGGCCCGGCTGCAGGCTGGCGAACATATAGCGGTTGCGGTAGCGCTGGTCGAAGACCAGCCAGGTCGGGATGTTCTCCCCGGGACCCTCGCCCTGCCCGTACTCGCCGCCGTACATGGTGTGCACGGCCTCCACGTAGGGTGCGGATTCGTTGCCGAACCGCTCACCCTGCGGGTTGATCATGATCGAACCCGGCAGGTTGCGCTCGGACAGCGCGAACCAGGGCTTACCGCCCTTGAAGATGGTCGGACCCCACCAGGCGTCCTCCATGAAGCCGATCGCGGCACCCGCGTCCATACCCGCGACGATGCCATCACCGGTGTTGGTGGCGGCGCCGGTGGTCCACTCAGTGGTTATCGGTTCCCGCTGGTACTTGGCGCGCATCTCGGCGTTGTGCTCGAACCCGCCGCTGCCGAGTACCACACCGTGGCGGGCGGTGAAGCGGACCGTTTCGCCGTTGTGGGTAGCTTCGACACCGGTGACCTTGCCGTCTTCGACGACCAGTTTGGTCATCGGGGTGTCCAGCAGCAGGGGAACCTTCGCGTCCATCAGGCCCTTGCGCATCCCGGCGATGATCGCCTGACCCATCACCATCAGATGCTTACGGGTGAACTTGGCCCAATAGGTGCGCACTCCGACCCGCAGCGCCCGCAACATGCCCTTGGGATGCCGGCGGATCAGGTTCAGCCGGACGAAATCGGCCTGGGTGACCGCGACGTTCAGCGGGGCTTTGGAGTAGGGCGGGTGGATGTTGAACCGTTCCTCGCCGAGGATCATGGCGTTGAAAGGTTTCGGTTCACAGGACCGGCCGCCGGCCCGGCCACCGGGGGCTTCGGGGTAGTAGTCGGAGTAACCCTTGACCCAGGTCATCTCCAGCGGAGAGTGGGCCAAGACGAAGTTCATGGCTTCCGCGCCGCGGTCGATGTAGGTATCGATCCGCTCGGCGGGGACCACGTCGCCGATGATGCTGTGCAGGTACCTGCGGGCTTCCTCGCGATCATCGGGCCCGCCCGATTCGCGCAGCGCCTTGTTGCCGGGGATCCAGACCCCGCCGCCGGAGCGCGCGGTGGACCCACCGTAGTACGGCGCCTTCTCCAGGATCACCACACTCAGCCCGTTGTGCGCGGCGGTGAGGGCGGCGGTCATCCCGGCGGCGCCGCTGCCGACCACCACCACATCGTATTCCCGATCGTTCATGTAGAACACGTTATAGAATGACAGCGCTGTTGGTCTATGTTGTGTGGCAGAAGACTTGTTCTGTCGCGTTAACGGCAGCGAAACTCGTTTCAATTTTCAGTGGAGTTGGCTAGATGGTGCAGGAATGGGACCTGACCGCGGACGTCGTGGTCATCGGATACGGCGCGGCCGGCGCCGCGACCGCTCTGCAGGCCACCGAGGACGGTGCCCAGGTCCTCGTCCTGGACCGTTTCACCGGCGGCGGAGCGACCGCCTTGTCCGGCGGCATCATCTACGGAGGCGGCGGGACGTGGGTCCAGCGCGCGGGCGGGGTCGAGGACACGCCGGAGCTGATGCTGGCCTATCTGGAGCGCGAGGTCGGTGACGCCGTCGCCCCGGCCACCCTGCGCCGGTTCGTCGAGGGCAGCCCGGCCATGATCGACTGGCTCACCGGGCACGGGGTGCCGTTCGAAGCCTCGCTGTGTCCGTACAAGACCTCCTACCCGAACAACGACTACTACCTCTACTACTCCGGGAGCGAGATCTCCGGCGCCTTCGCCGATATCACCCCGGCGCAACGCGGCCACCGCGTCAAGGGGTGGGGCACCTCCGGGAAGAAACTGTTCGCCCCGCTGGCCCGCTCGGCCGCGAACAAGGGCGTCCGGGTCGAATCCCTGACCACGGCTACCGCCCTGCTCACCGATGACACCGGCGCGGTGGTCGGTGTCGAATGCCGGACATTGCGCGATGCGCCCGCCCGGGTCCGCTCGCGCTACATCAAGATGGCCGCTATCGCCGCCAAACCGGGTATCTACTACCCGCCCCTGCGCAAGGCCCTGGAAAAGCAGCTCGCCCGCCTCGACCGGCGCTACGGCACCACCATCCGGGTGCTCGCCCGGCGCGGGGTGGTGCTGACCGCCGGCGGTTTCATCGCCAACCGGGAAATGCTGCATGCCTACGCGCCCGCCTACAAGAACGGGCTGGCACTGGGCAGCTCCGGCGACGACGGCAGCGGTATCGAACTGGGCCGCAGTGTCGGGGCAGCCACCGACCGGATGGGAAACGTTTCGGCCTGGCGGTTCCTGCTGCCGCCGAGTTCGTTCGCCGGAGCGCTGCTGGTGGACGGGAAGGGGCAGCGGGTCATCGACGAAACCCGTTACGGCGCTGCGGTCGGTGATGCCCTGATCAACCGGCACGACGGTATCGGCTGGTTGCTCGCCGACGACGAGCTCATGCGCACCGCCCTCTCCCAGATCGGCCCGCAGGCCGCCTGGTTCCAGCGGATGCAGTTCGAGGTCATGCGCCGCAAAGCCAAGCGCGGAAAGACCCTGGACGCGGTGGCCGCCGCCGCGGGTATCGACCCCGGGGGCCTCCGGGAAACGGTGGCCGCCCACAACAGTGCCTACGCCACCGGCGCGCCGGACCCGGTGGGTAAACCCGCCGAATACGTCCGACCGGTGGGTGCCGGCCCGTACTGGTTACTGGACGTCTCGATCAAACCCAGCCTGACCAACCCGTGCCCGATGTTCACCGTCGGCGGCCTGCTGGTCGACGAGGAGACGGGCGCGGTCAAGAGCACCGACGGAGTCGATATCCCGGGTCTCTACGCCGCCGGCCGGACCGCGGCCGGGATCTGCGTGAACTCCTATGTCAGTGGCCTTTCGCTGTCCGACTGCATCTTCTCCGGCCGTCGCGCGGGCCGGAGCGCGGCCGGTGAGCAGGCCCTCACCGAAGGCGTGTCCGGAAACTCCGGAAAGGGCGTCTCTGCCGAAGGGCGCTAGCGGCTGAGCTGCCAATCCGAGGCTCCTGTCCGAATGGTGGACATCGGAGCACGACCGACACCGTGGGCGACAAGCGCGAGTCCGGTCACGCGTCCGAGCGTTCCGAGGGTCTTGATGACCGTCGTTATCGGCTCTCGCGATAACTGCCCTCCGGAGTGGTGTCGAGACGCACAGCGGATCGGCGGAGTCGGCTGGATGTCAGCCCAGCGTTCAGCGTGAGCACCACCCTGATTCGCCATGTCTGTCTACGCTCCGGTTCATGCGTAGCACTCTCGTTCGCGGCATCTTTCTCTCGTGCACGACTGTCGTCGCCGTGCTCGTTCCGGCGCAGCCCGCATCTGGCGTCCCCTCGACTCCGGTGTCCGCCGCCTGCGGCGAACCACTCGCCGCCGCCGAGGTGTCCGAGATCGTCGCCCTGTCCGACCTCGGGACCCTACCGAGCGGCCCGTCCCTGCCGCGGCTGGAAACCACCGCTGCCCGCCTGAACAGAATCACCGAAATCCTGGCCCAGCACAAAGATCGGCGTGCGACGTTCGCGCTCGGCCTCGACGCCCTCGAACAGGTCGCGGTGCTGCCACTACAGCGCAGGGAATCGGAGTTCGACAACCCCGACTACGTCCATCGACTCAGCATCGAGGTGATGGGTCAGTTCCTGCGGAACCTGCACGGGGAGTTCAGCGGCGGGCCCGTCGAAGCGCGCTGGGCGCGCCACTTCGAACTGGCCCACAACTGCGACCTTTCGCTCGGGCACGTCACCATGGCCGGATACAACGCCCATTTCACTGTGGACATGCCCCACGCGGTCGCCGCGATCGGTTCCCAGCGGGCGAACGCGCGCGACTACTTCACGGTCCTCGGCACGATATCGAGCAACAGATACGTCATCGTCGACCGGACCAAGGCGGTTTTCGGCGACGCCGTCGGTCCAGCCCTCGAGGCACTGGCAGGCGACCGAATCGTCAGGATCGGCTTCAGCGGCTCCAACGCGATCAACTTCGCCAACGGCCTGGCTTTACAGAGCCCGTTCCTGCGCGGCCTGACCGAAGCCCAGATGAACCTGGTGTGGAGATCCATCGATACCGCCGTGAAAACCCTGTAAGCCATGACACCGGAGCATTGCGCCGACGACCTGCCGGACTGTGCGGGAAACGGACCGCCGTAGGAGGGATTATCGGTCGGCAAGATCCCGAAGTAGGTGTGCTTGCCCAGGGGCGATAAGCGCCGGAAGTCGCTCTCGTCCAGGGTGAAGACTCGGTTCGCATTATGTCGCGCAATTCAGGACGGTATCCGGCCGGAACGACCAGTACGTTGGCGATCGTGAAAGAAGCCGTGAAACCGCGCTCGGGCGCCGGCAGCACAGCGGTGGGCTCCTGATGACAGAAAAAACCGACTTCAAGAAGTCCCTCGATGCCTATCGGGCGAAACGCGACCGATTCCGTGTCCTGGAGGTGCCCGATCTGCAGTACCTCATGATCGATGGCCACGGCGACCCGAACACCTCGACCGAGTTCACTGGGGCGGTAGAAGCGCTCTACCCGGTGGCGTACAAGCTGAAATTCGCCAGTAAACGCGACCTCGACCGCGACTATGTCGTGATGCCACTGGAGGGGTTGTGGTGGGCCGCGGACATGGACTCGTTCACGGCGGCGCGGGACAAGTCGCGGTGGGACTGGACGCTGATGATCATGGTCCCGGATTGGATCGACGCGGCGATGTTCACAGTCGCCGTCGAGCAGGCGGGTGCGAAGAACCGGCCGGCGCGGCTGGACGAGGTGCGGTTGGAGTCGTTGTCCGAGAGGCGCTGTGTGCAGACGTTGCATATCGGCCCCTTCGATGCCGAGGCCGAGGTGCTCGCGCGTATGCACAACCAGTTCATCCCGGGCAACGGATTCCGCATGGTCGGCAAGCATCACGAGATCTATCTCAGCGATGCGCGCAAGGTGGCACCGGAGAAGCGGCGAACCATCCTCCGGCAGCCGGTCGCCGAGCGTAATACGTAACTCCGCACTCGACTTCAGCGACCGGCCCGAGATCAAGGGCGCCGGCCCAGGTAGCGCAGCAACCGGTCTGTGCTGGTGCCGTCCTCGCCGTCGACGATCGCGCCGTAGGCTCCCCAGTCGCGCAGCGGTTCGATCCGGCCGTGCGCGGCTGCGAGTATCGGGGCCGACAGGTCGTCGGTCAGCGGCGACTCCTGTCCCGTGGCGACCGCGATATCCCAGGCGTGCACCGCGGCGTCCAAGGCGCACAGCACAGCGGCGACCGGTGTGGGCAGCGGGCCGAAGGGGAGTGGGGTGGGGACGGTTTCGGTGTCGTCGGTGACGGTCGCCCACGCGGTTGCTGTCTCGTCCAGCGCGGTGGCGACCAGCGCGACCGGGCCGCCGGGGATATCTCCGGTCGGGGAGAAAGGGTCGTAGGCGGGCCCGGGGCCCACGCCGAGCGCCGCGGCGTAGGCGCGCTGGTCACCGGCGGCGTGCTCGGCCACCTGCGTGACATTCCAGTCCGAGCACGGAGTCGCCAGCTGCCACTGGTCCGGTGCGACTCCGGCGACCGCGGAGCGCAGCGCAGCGTGCGCGGCGGTCAGGACATCGCGCCAGATCGGTGCGAGCTGGGCGGTGCTGTCGTGCTGAGCTGCGGTGGTTTCCATCGACTTGCCTCTCGGTCGTTTTCGGCGTTGATCTCAGCATATGGCGGTATTAGGCTCATTTTGTTCCTGATTGCCGTATCGGTTCGAATGGAGATTTTGTGACCTCCACCACTACGCGGGTGCTCCGATTGCTCTCGCTGCTCCAGGACCGCGGCTACACCGGACCCGAGCTCGCGCAACGCCTCGGAATCACTGACCGCACCCTGCGTCAGGACATTGCCCGGTTGCGCGACCTCGGCTATCCGGTGCACGCCACCCGCGGTCAGGTCGGCGGCTACCGCCTCGGGCAGGGCGCCACCATGCCGCCGCTCCTGCTCGACGACGACGAGGCGATCGCTGTCGCTGTTGCGGTGGGTCTCGCCGAGGACGGCTCCACCGGGATCGCCGATATCGACCAGAGTGTGAAGCGGGCCCTGGCCAAGCTGGAACGGATTCTGCCGAAACGATTGCAGCGCACCGTGAATGCCTTGCGCGAAACCACCGCTGTGGGCCCGGCAACGATCGGGTCCCGCGAGCCGGATGCGCCGGTGCCCGCGGAAACGCTGGCCACGATCGCCGCCGCGATCCGTGCCACCAGGGTTCTCGAACTCGACGATTATCGAGTGGAGCCCTACCGTCTGGTCGGCTGGCAGCGCCGCTGGTATCTGGTCGGCTACGACCTGGACGGTCATACCTGGCGGGCTTTTCCGGTAGCCGACCGGCGCCGGGTGGTAGCGGGCAGTCGCCGATTCGCCGCCCGCCCGCTGCCCGAAGACGATCTGGTGGCGTTCGTACTCCGGGAGATCGCTTCGGCAGGATGGAAGGTGCATGCGCGGGTCACCGTGCTCGAACCAGCGGAAACCGTTATCGCCCGGATCAATCCGGCGGTCGGTGTGGTGGAACCGATCGACGACAACTCCTGTCTGCTGCTGACCGGCGCGGACGCCATGGAGACAATAGCCATCTACCTGAGCATGCTGATGATGGATTTCCGGATCGACGGACCACCGGAGCTGGTGGACCATCTCCGCACGCTGGGCCGGCGGTACCGGGAAGCGGTCGCGCATCTCTGAGGGTGAGCACCCTCGTCGGTTCGGTGAATACCGGTGTACAGCGAATGATTTCGACACCGGTCCGTGCCGGGGCGCGCGGCTGCCGGCCGGCACCGAGCCGCACCGAACTCCTCTGCGCCGACGATCCGCGGAATCGCGAACTTCGCGGGTTCACTGTCGATCCTCCGCTCGAGCCGGTCGGGGCCGGCGAGAACCCCGAGCTCTGAGCGCTCGAACTGGCAGACGGCCGCCGCTGCCGCATCCGGGTCGGCGGGGCGTGGGGTGGTCGCTCGGACGGTCTGGTCGGCGCGGACTCCTGAATTCCCGCCGCCGGCCACGGTGAATACCCTGCGGGCCTATTTCACAGCCGCATCCTGAGGAGGTTGGCCGTTCCCGGTTGCGTCCGGTGGAGGTGGTGCCTGACCGGCGGTGAGATGCCGCCCGAAGGTGGTGTCCAGGCGCTGCGCGCGCTGGGCTTCCGTGGGGCTGTACACGGCGAGCATGAGCCGCGCGAAACCGGGCAGCGAGTGTCGGTTACGGATATCGTGGTCGATCATCGAGTCCACGACCGATCGCCCCATCACCTCGGCCACTCTGTGGTCGACGCGGTGGACAATACGCCGGGACCGCAGCGCGACTGTCACCAGGTAACCCAGCACGTAGAGCGCCGCGAATGCCGAAACTGCCATCCATTCCGGAGTTCCGTGATAAACGGCAACGTAAGCCGGCGGAAGGCCGACGGCCGCGAAACACTATCACCGGACTCCGAAAAAACAGACCAAATGGTATTCGGCGCTGGCTCGCGCCCCGCCAACCGCCGGACGGGTTCTACTCCGGGGCTGAGCCGGCTTCCGGATTCGTACCGGACGGCGGCTGGACGCGTGCGGCGCCGACCCGCTCGATCCGCGCACGACCCCACGCGGCCAGCGGTTCGAGCGCGGTGTTCAGTGTCCGGCCCAGGTCGGTGAGGCGGTACTCCACCCGGGGCGGTACCTCCGGATAGGCTCGCCGGTCGATCAGGCCGTCCTCTTCGAGTTCACGCAGCTGCTGGATCAGCATCTTCTCCGAGACGCCCGGTAGCCCGCGCCGCAATTCGCCGTACCTGCGTACCCCGTAGTTCTCCAGCTCCCAGAGAATCAGGCCTTTCCACTTGCCGCTGATGACATCCATAGCGGCGTCGATCCCGCAGAAGTACGGACCGAATCTCTTCTCACCCATGCCAGCTCCGCTGCCTGTTCACATACGTTCCGGTAAGTACCCCACCGAATAGTGGGTACTTGTTCCGGCATCCAGTGTTGGCGATTGTTGATCACGGCGCGCGCCGAGCACAGAGTTCACCTTCGTCTCAGTAAAGGAAGTCGGCAGTTATGACCCCAACCCGGCAGACAGCAGTGGCCGTCCTCGGCCTCGGACCGATGGGGCGTGCCATCGCCGCCACCTTGGTAGGCAGCGGCAATCCCACCACCGTGTGGAACCGGACGCCGGGTAAGGCCGCCGAACTCGTGGCCGCGGGGGCGGTGAGCGGCCCGGATGCGGCGTCGGCTGTCGCGGCGGCCCAGCTGGTTGTTGTGGTGCTGAGTGACCACGCCTCCGTGCACGCGGTACTCGACCCGCTGGCCGAACAGCTGAAGGGCAAAGCCCTGATCAACCTGACCAGCACCGCACCCGAGGAATCCCGGGAACTCGGTGCCTGGGCCGCCGGTCACGGGATCGAATTCCTCGACGGCGGGATCATGGCCGTACCGCCCATGATCGGCGGGCCGGGCGCTTCGATCCTGTACAGCGGAGCCGTGTCCGTCTTCGACCGGTTCCGGTCTGATCTCGAGAAGCTCTCCGCCGCAGACTATTTCGGTGACGATCCCGGAACGGCGGCACTCTACGATTTCGCGCTGCTGGCCGGTATGTACGCGATGTTCACCGGGTTCTTCCACGGTGCCGCCATGGTGCGGTCTGCGGGTATCAGCGCCGCCTCGTTCGCACCGCGAGCCGCCGCATACGTGGCTGCCATGGCCGAGCTGCTACCGGCGTACGCCACGGTGATCGACAGCGGCGACTACACCGACGAGGTGCAGCCCGCACGGTTCCACAAGCCGGCCTTCGACGCGATCGTCCGGGCCAGCCGGGACGCCGGAGTGGGCCTGGACATCGTCGGCCCCATCAAGAACCTCATCGACCGGCAGATCGCCGACGGCCGGGCGGGTGAGGGTCTGGAACGAATCGTGGAGGAACTGGCCGGCAATCGATAGGGGCCGGGACAGCCGGCGGTCAGAGCCAGGTGTCCAGAGTGGTGGTGGTGAGGAAGTGATCCAGGTCGGCGCGCCAAGGGGCCGGGGTGGTCTTCTCCGGTTCGATGGCGGTGTATTGGCCGCGGTAGAACAGCAGGGGGCGGCCGTTCGTTGTCGCGGCGGTTTCCGCCATACCCTCGACCCGGCCGATGACGATGTAATGGTCGCCGCCGTCCACCACCCGGTCCACCGAACATTCGATGGTCGCGAGGGAGTTGTCCAGGCGGGGGAGTCCGAGTTCTGAGGTGTGCCAGTCGGTTCCGCCGAATTTGTCGGGTTCGCGGGAGCCGAATTTCGCACAGACGGATTGCTGTTCCTCGGCCAGGACGTTCACGCAGAAGCGGCCGTTGTCCTCGATGGCGGCCCAGGAGCGGGAGCCCTTGGTCGGGCAGAAGAGGACGAGCGGCGGGTCGAGGGAGAGGGCAGCGAAGGATTGGCAGGCGAAGCCGATCGGGGTGTTCTCGCCGGTGAACGTGGTGATGACCGTGATCCCGGTACAGAACTGCCCGAGGATATTGCGGAACTGCCGGGGGTCGATGGTGGGCTGCTCAGCCGCCGTCTCGGTGGCGCCGTCCGCCGGGTCCGCTGGTGCCGTCACGTTCATACCGTCCTCGCCTCGTACCGATAAGCCGGCGGGCGGGCCGCCGGATTCGGCCGTGCCCGGTGCGAGTATCGCATCGGGCACGGCCGGAGATCACTGGAAACCCACCGAGAAGTCGTGGCCCCACAGGCTCACCGCGGTGGATTCCCGCGCTGTCCAGCGGTCGTCGTCGACTTCCAGTCCTTCACAGCCGAATTCGATATCGAATCCGCCCGGGGTCTTCATATAGAACGACAGCATCTTGTCGTTGATATGCCGGCCGAGGGTCGCCGACATCTTCACCTTCTTGCGCTGGGCGCGATCCAGGCACAGGCCGACATCGTCGGAGTTCTCCACCTCGACCATCAGGTGCACGATGCCGGTCGGATTGGGCAACGGCATGAACGCCAGCGCGTGATGGCGCGGATTGCAGCCGTAGAACCGCAGCCAGGCCGGGTCCCCGTCCGCCGGGCGGCCCACCAGCTGCGGCGGCAACCGCATCGAATCCCGCAGCCGGAACCCGAGCACATCCTGGTAGAAGGCCTGTGCCGCGGCGTCGTCGGTGCAGGTCAGGACGACGTGTCCGAGGCCCTGTTCCGCGGTGACGAATTTGTGGCCGTAGGGGCTGACGAACCGGCGGCCCAGGTACTGCGCACCGTAGAACGCCTCGAGCGTGTTGTCGGAGGGGTCCTGGAATCGGATCATGCCCTCGACCCGGCGTTCGTCGAGCTCCTCCTTGGTGCCCTCGGTGTAGGAGATGCCCTCCTTCTCGAGGGTCTCCCGGAGCCGTTGCAACGCCGGACCGTCGGTGACCTCCCAGCCGGAGACCAGCAGCCGATCCTGCTCGCCGGGCACGATCACCAGGCGTGCGGCGAAATCGTCCATGCGCAGGTAGAGCGCATCGGGGTTCGCCCCGCTGCCCTCCATCATCCCGAGCACTTTCAGCCCGTACTCGCGCCAAGCCGCCATATCGGTGGCTTCGATCCGCATGTACCCGAGTGCCTTGATACTCATCGCTACTTCTCCTTGACGCCGCTCAGGAAATCAGTTGCCAGCCGGTTGAACTCGGCGAACTTTTCCAACTGCGCCCAGTGCCCGCAACCGCCGAAGACATGCAGTTGCGCGCGCGGGATGTTCTTCAGCGCCACCAGGGCTCCGTCCAGCGGATTCACCCGATCTTCCCGGCCCCAGATCAGCAGGACCGGCTGGCGGAGTTTGTAGGCGTCGCGCCACAGCATGCCTTTTTCGAAATCGGCGCTCGCGAAGGATTTGCCCATGGCGCGGGTGGCGGCCAGGGCTTCCGGAGTGCTCGCCGAGGCGAACCGTTCCTCGATCAATTCGTCGGTGACCAGGGACTGGTCGAACACCATGATCCGGAGGAACGCCTCGAGGTTCTCCCGGGTGGGTTCCATATTGAATTTGCCGAGCAGTTTGACACCCTCGGTGGGATCGGGCGCGAACAGGTTGGTGCTCAGCCCGCCCGGGCCCATCAGGATCAGTTTCCCGGCGCGATCGGGGTAGTCGAGCGCGAACCGCACCGCGGCGCCACCGCCGAGTGAGTTGCCCAGCAGGTGGACACGGCCGGTGATGTCCAGGGTGTCCAGCAGGTCTTTCAGCGCCGAGGAGCTGTGCACGAAGTACTGCGGATGCTCGGTCGGCTTATCGGACTGCCCGTATCCGGGCTGGTCCACCGCGATCACATGGAAATCGCGGGCCAGCACCGGGATGTTGCGGGAGAAGTTCGACCACGACGAAGCGCCCGGTCCGCCGCCGTGCAGCAGCACGATGGTGGGACCGTTACCGACTCCAGCTTCGTGGTAGTGCAGTTTCAGGTCCGGCCGCACCTGCGCGAACTTCGAGGTGGACTCGTAGGTGAGTTCGGCGGTCGAGGTCATCACACCATCCCGTCCGCGACCGGCAGACCGAACTCGTGCGTGCCGTACATGACGTAGGCGCGTTCCGGATCGTTGGAGGCGTGCACCCGGCCGGCGTGCGCGTCCCGCCAGAACCGCTGCAGCGGCGTGCCGTTGACCAGCGCGGTGGCACCGGAGCTCTCGAACAGTTTGTCGATCGAGGCGATGGCCCGGCCGGTCGCACGGACCTGATCGCGCCGGGCGCGGACCCGCAGGTCGAACGGGATTTCCTTACCCTCCAGCAGCAGCGCGTACTCGTCGGCGACATTGCCCGACAGCTGCCGCCACGCGGCGTCGATATCGCTGGACGCCTCGGCGATCCGCACCTTGGTGAACGGATCCTCCTTGGCCTTCTCGCCGGCGTAGGCCGCGCGCAGGCGCTTACCCTGGTGCTCGACATGCGCCTCATAAGCGCCGTAGGCCATTCCGACGATCGGTGCGGAGATGGTGGTGGGATGGATGGTGCCCCACGGCATCTTGTACACGGGATCGGTGTTGCGTTCCAGACCCGGCGATTTCAGATCGTTCATGGTCTTGTAGCTCAGGAAGCGGTGCGTAGGCACGAAGACATCCTTGACCACGAGCGTGTTCGACCCGGTGCCGCGCAGTCCGACCACGTTCCAGACGTCGTCGATCTCGTACTCCGACCGCGGGATCAGGAAGCTGCCGAAATCGACCGGCTTGCCGTTCTTGATCACCGGGCCGCCGACGAAGGTCCAGTCCGCGTGACCTGACCCCGACGACCAGGCCCACGAGCCGCTGACCCGGTAGCCGCCGTCGACCACGGTCCCCGCGCCCATCGGGGCGTAGGAGGAGGAGATCCGCACATCGGTGTTCTCGCCCCACACCTCTTCCTGGGCCTCCTGGCCGAAGAGGGCGATATGCCAGTTGTGCACGCCGATGATGCCGGCGACCCAGCCGGTGGAACCGCAGGCGCTGGCGATCTTGCGGACGGTGTCGTAGAAGACGACCGGATCCGCGGCGTGACCGCCCCACTGCTTCGGCTGCAGCAGCCGGAAGAACCCGGCTTCCTGTAGGTCCTTGATGGATTCTTCGGGGATCTGCCGAAGATCTTCGGCTTCCTGTGCGCGGGCGCGCAGCGTGGGCAATAGCGCTTCGACCCGTTCGGTCACTTCTCGCGTCATCTCCGGCCCTGCTCCTGCCTGGTTGTTTTGCTAACCGGTAGTTATCTGCTCAACGCAGAATTTACTTCTGAGACTAGAACAGGTTCTCGTTCATGTCGAGAACCGGTGTCTGCGTGCTGCGAATATGGGACATGTGCTGGATGTGGTGTGAATCGCTGGCGTTCGGGGCGCCAGTTTTGTAACGTGTTCTAGTACAGCAGGAGGAGGAATCGCGATGGCAGTAACCCCGGCAAGCGGTGGGGCGAAGGTACGGGAGCTCGACGTCGGCTCGACCCCCGACCGGTACGCGCGCGGATGGCATTGCCTGGGCCTGGCGCAGAACTTCCGGGACGGCAAACCGCACTCGGTCCAAGCCTTCGGCACCAAACTCGTGATCTGGGCCGACAGCAACGACGAGCTGCACGTGCTCGACGCGTACTGCCGCCATATGGGCGGTGACCTCAGCATGGGTGAGGTGAAAGGCGACGACATCGCCTGCCCGTTCCACGACTGGCGCTGGGGCGCGAACGGCAAATGCACGTCCATTCCGTACGCCCGGCGTGTGCCGCCGCTGGCCCGGACCCGGCGCTGGACCACCCTGGAACGCAACGGCCAGCTCTTCGTCTGGCACGACCACGAGCGCAACGAGCCGCCGCCCGAAGTGACGATCCCGTACATCGAGGGCCCCTACACCGATGCCGACGGCAACCCGGTCGAGGAACTCGACAGCGGCTGGACGGCGTGGACCTGGAATCAGCTGCTGATCGAGGGCGCGAACTGCCGCGAGATCATCGACAACGTCGTGGATATGGCGCACTTCTTCTATATCCACTTCGCCTTCCCGACCTACTTCAAGAACGTTTTCGAGGGGCATGTCGCCACTCAGTTCCTGGAGACCAAGGGTCGCCCCGACGTCGGACTGGGTGCCAAGTACGCCGGCGATCAGCTGTTGAAATCGGAGGCGTCGTACTTCGGGCCGTCCTACATGATCAACCCGTTGATCAACAGCTACGGCGGCTACGAGATCACCATCAACCTGATCAACTGCCACTACCCGGTGTCGCAGGATTCGTTCATGCTGCAGTGGGGCCTCACCGTCGAGAAGCCGAAGGGCCTCGACGACGAGACGGCGCAGAACCTCGCGCAGACCATGGCCGATTTCTTCGGCGACGGCTTCCTGCAGGACGTGGAGATCTGGAAGCACAAGTCCAAGGTCGAGAACCCGCTGCTCTGCGAGGAGGACGGGCCGGTCTACCAGCTGCGTCGCTGGTACGACCAGTTCTATGTGGACGTTGCGGATGTGACGGACAAGATGACCCAGCGCTTCGAGTTCGAGGTCGATACGACCAAGGCGAACGAGGCCTGGGAGGCCGAGGTCGAAGACAACCTGCGGCGTAAGCGCGAGGAAGAGGCGGCGGCCGCGGCCGAACCGCGTAGTGCCTCGGCGGACGCCGACCAAGCGGAGGCAGGAGTCTGACATGCCGAGCTGGGCGAAAGCACCCGACTTTGCCGACCAGCCCGCGCGGCGGGACGCGGTGCGGGCCCAGACGGTCGTGGACCGGGAACGGTACCTGGAGGAAGGCCTGACACCGCTGCGGTGTCAGGCCTGCCATACCGAGGTGCTGGTCCGCAAGAGCAGTTCCCGGCAGACCTCGGTGCAGTGGACCGGCAATCCTGCGACGCAGTGTCCGGTGTTCGCCGAGCTCAGCGCCAAGGGCTGCGGGCCGGGTCGCCCGGATACCTGCGAACGTTTGCAGAAGACCATCAAATGGGCGGTCGACGAGGGCGTCCTCGACGTCCCGGAGTAGTTCTTCGGTGGCGCGGCCGCGTATTCCGGCCACAGGCTTCGGTCAGGACCGTGCTGACCGAAGCGCCGCACCGCCGCTACCGTAGGGGCCTTTCCGGACCGGATGGGATCCCGATGTACCCCGCCCGATTCGGCCCGAACTGTAACAAGTTCCAATAATATGCCGCCATGCGAATTGCCCGTTCCGCCTGCCGGCTGCTGCCGGTACTCGCCGCCGCGCTCGCGCTCACCGCGATTCCGTCGAGTGCTCAACCCGGCTGGGGACCGATAGGTCCGGCGAACCCCCACCTCGGGCCGCTCGGCACCGCGACCATGCACGGCGACGCCGGATCCTCGGACGTGACACCACTGGCCGGGCCCGGTACGGGCTGGGTGATCCCGTCCGGTGATCCGCTGGCGGCAGCCTGCCCGACCATTCTGCAGGGCTCGGACGGTATGGTCGTCGCCTTGTGCACGGCCATCGTCGACCGCGCGCCGACCGTCTACCTGTTCGACCCCGCGAAGGGCCCTATCGGCCCGCCGGCCGCGAAACTGAGTCTCACCAAAGGCAGCCTGCTCGGTGGTGTCTATGCCTATCTGGACAACGAGAACCGTCTGGTGGTCGTCGACGGGGAACGGCGGCTGCTGCGGATCTCCCACACGCGCGGCAGCGACGGCAAATGGAGTCTGGCAGTTGCGGAGAACACCGACCTGACGGGAGTGATCCCGGAGGGCGACGCGGTCACCGGTCTGGTGCCGGACTGGTCGGGCAATGTCTGGTTCGCCACCGGTGCCGGACTGGTCGGCAAGGTCGGGCGTGGCGGTGCCGTGACCACCCACCAACTCCCGGTCGGTGAGCGGGTGGCCAACAGTATCTCGTCCTCGCCGGACGGGGTCGCGGTCGCGACCACCCACGCGCTCTACGAATTCCGGGCCGGCGATTCGGGAGCGCCGACGGTGCTGTGGCGTGCCCCCTACGATCGAGGTCCGGCACGTAAACCGGGCCAGCTCAGCTGGGGTACCGGCTCGACGCCGACCTACTTCGGGCCCGGCGACGGCACCGAATACCTGACCATCGTCGATAACGCCGACGATCAGGTACACCTGCTGGTCTACCGCGCCGGCACCGGCGAACTCGTCTGCAACCAGCCGGTGCTCACCCAGGGCGGTCCGGGCAGCGAGAATTCCCCCATCGGCATCGGCCGATCGGTCTTCGTCGCCGGCACCTACGGCTATCCCTATCCCACGGTCCCCGACGACGCGGGCCCCGCGGAACCCGCGATCGCCCCGTTCGCCGGCGGGATGACCAGAGTGGATATCGACGCCGATGGCTGCCACACCGTTTGGGACAGCAAGGCCCGCAGCGCCGCAGTCCCGAAACTGTCCGCTGCCGACGGCAATATCTACACAGTCCTCCGCCTCGGACTGGGTCTGACAACTCCGCTGGACGGCTATGCCTACGGCGTCATCGATCCGAATACCGGTGAAGTCACCGCGAAGCACCCGATGTCGGCCACGATCGTTGCCGACACCTTGCAGATGGCCGGCCTCACGACAGCGAGCGGCGAACTGTGGCAGGGCACGATCACCGGCATCATGCGCATCCGCTGAACCGCCCTCATTCGCCGGTCCGGGGGTCCGGCACGACCTCGGGGTCGTCGAAGTAGTGCAGATCCGAGGCGTCGAGGGCCAATTCGGTATCGGCGTATGACTTCGCGGTGCTCTCCATGCTTCGAGGATGATGGTCAAGCGGTCGAAGCGGCCGACCGAATGGCATGTCCGGGAGACATCGAGAAGCTCGGAGACGAACTCAGGGCGTACATGGGCGGGGAGAAGATCAGCCCAGGGGAACGTAGTGGACAACCGTGAGGCGATCCCCGTCTGCATCTCATCGATCGGTAGAGCGAGCAGTTGCGACAACGCCTCGAGTGCGCGTGGTTCGGCTTCCATATCCGCAGCGTTCGATAAACGTGTGCATTTCGCAAGTTCGGTGTTCCGGGTAGCCCGCATCATTCGAGACTGCCGGGCGGCGCGATCCAGAGCTGGGGCTGCCGGGTCACCGCCGCGATATGTTCGAAATCCGCGTCGTAATGCAGTACGACCGCGCCGTGGAACTCCGCCACCGCTGCGGTGAGGAGATCGACAACACCTGCGGCTCGATGCTGCCCCTTTCGGGCCATGAGTTGCTGCACTTCGCGGGCACGATCTGCGATCGTCTCGTTGATGGGCAGGTTCGTATACAGGGTGCGACGGCGCTGTCCGATGTTCTGGAGGTCGGCGAGATTTCGTCCGGAATAGCCGGCCTCCAGGTCGACGGTGACGCACGTGGCGGCAGCGCGATCTGCGATCAACCCGGCAAGCGTTTCGCGGACAACGGGGTGCTTGATACGCGCCGCGGCCGAGGTGTCGACCAGATGCAGGCGAAGTGGCGTGATAGCGCTCATCGCCTGGCCTGTTTCATCACCTCCGGGTCGTTGATATCCTCGCCTAGCCCGAACCCGAAGGGGTCGTTGAGGACTTGCTCGATCCGTTGGCGGCGCTGTGCGACGAACTCCAGGGCCGCGTTCACTGTGTCCTTCTTGCTGGTGGTGCCCAGTTCACGGGCAGCCAGTTCCAATGTTTCGTCGTTGATGTCGATGACAGTCTTCATATATCCCAGGATATGTCTGATATATATTTCTGTCTATCCCGCCGGGCGGTGGCGGACACGGGGACGGTTGGTTCCCGTGCCTGGTCGCCGCCGCCCGGAGCAGTCGCGTCGGGTGTCAGCGGGTGCCGCGTTCTCGGTACATGCGGCGCTGCTGTTTGGCTATGCCGCGCCAGACCTGGTCGCGTTCGGCTTGTAGCCGTTTATCGGTGCGGGCCTGCACCCATGCGTTCTCCCGGGCCAGTTTGCGGTAGCTGTCGAGGCGACGGCGGGTGAGGATGCCCGAGTCGACCGCTTCGCGCACCGCGCAACCCGGTTCGCTGTCGTGGGCGCAGTCGCCGAATCGGCACTGCCGGGCGAATTCCTCGATATCGCTGAAGGTCCGGCCGATGCCTTCGGCGGCATCCCATACGCCCACACCGCGGAGTCCGGGGGTGTCGATGAGAGTTCCGCCGCCGGGAAGCGGGCGCAGTTCCCGGTGCACTGTGGTGTGGCGGCCCTTCTTGTCGGCGGCGCGCACCCGATCGGTGGCGAACACCTCCGCACCCAGCAGGGCATTGGCCAGCGTGGATTTACCGGCGCCCGACGGACCGAGCAGGACGACGGTGCCGTCGAGCGCGGCGGTGAGCACGTCGAGACCGGCGCCGGTTTCCGCGCTGACAGCCAGCACGGTGGAGCCGGGGGCTACCGCGCGCACTTCGTGGAGGGGCAGGTCCTCCGCGACATCGGCCTTCGTGAGGACGACGACCGGCTGGGCGCCACCCTCCCAGGTCAGGGCGAGCATTCGTTCGATCCGCCCCAGATCCACATCGCCGTCGGCGGCCGTGCAGATCAGCACGGTGTCGACATTGGCGGCGAGGACCTGGCTCTCGGAGCGACCGGACGCGGACGAGCGGGCGATCACCGAGCGGCGCGGTAACAGTGCCCGAACGTGCGACCGGGCGTCGAGCGATACCCAGTCGCCGGTGCACAAGCCGCTGGTTTCGGAATCCGAACGCGGGCATATCGCGCGCGCCGGACCGGACGGAGTGACAACATCGCATTCCCCGCGGTCCATCCGCACGATCCGGGCGGGCACGAAACCGGGGTCGATATGCGGCAGATAGTCCTCGGCTACGGCTTCGGTCCAGCCATAGGGGATGAGCAGGTCGTAGTCGACCATGGTGAGAGATTCTTTCGTCGGGCGCCGAACCCGACCGGGTTCAGCGAGGAAGGTTCGGGATGGAGAACTGGGCGGCGACCGGTACGACCGGCCGCGGCACGACAATCCGACCGACTGTCACGCTCTCCACCTCCCTCACGACTCGCTGTCCGGGGCACACTCTCTCACTGTCGCGACGATCCCCGCAACCGAGTTTTGTGCCGCTGAGACCTGACAGCAACCGAAGGCGTGACGAGTGGCCTAACACCTTAGCTAAGGAGGTGGACATGGCCGGCAACGCAGCGGAGCAGTTCAATATCCGATGATCCGACGCTGTCCGACGAACTGAAGGATCGCCTCGACCACGATCCGGATGTGGCTGTCAGTGTTGTTTCGGCGTGGGAGGTCGCCATCAAACAGGCCGGAGGGAAACTCGGCGGCCCGCCCGACCTGCCCGAGCGCATCTGTGACCGCGGTCTGGTCACGCTGCAGATCAGCCCGGACCATGCCATCGCAGCGGGTCGGCTTCCGCTTGTTCACCGCGATCCGTTCGACCGGATGCTGGTGGCTCAGGCGAGCGCGGAAGGGTTGATGCTGGCCACACGCGATCCGTGGTGCCACAAGTACGAGGTTCCGATCCTGTCCGTATGACGCCGAGCCTCGGGCGGGCGCACCACAGCGAACCGGCGGTCAGGTCAGCTGTGGATCACCGGTCGTTTCGGGGTGCCGAAGAGGTGGGCGTCGCCGTGGGCGCGTTTGAAGTAGAGGTGGGCGTCGTGTTCCCAGGTGATGGCTATGCCGCCGTGGAGCTGGATGGTTTCGGCGGCGATGGTGGAGAACGCCTCGGAGCACTGGTGCCGGGCGACCCAGACATCTTCGGCGGCCGATTCGTTGTCTTCGGTGAGGGCGAAGGCGGCGGCCAGGGCGGCGGATTTCGCGGATTCCGCCAGGACGTACATATCGGCCATGCGGTGTTTGAGGGCCTGGAAACTGCCGATTACGCGGCCGAACTGGACCCGCGACTTGGTGTATTCGACTGTCGCCGCCAGGCAGTACTCGGCGGCCCCGACCTGTTCGTTCGCGAGCGCCGCCCAGGCGATCTGCCGGAGGCGTTCGATGGCCGGGCCCGCGTCGGCGGTGCCGAGGCGGCGGGCGGGAGTGCCTGTGAATGTGATGTCGGACAGTGCCCGGGACGGGTCCATGGCCGCTGTCTTCCGGCGCTGTACGCCGGCCGCGGATGGGTCGACTTCGAACAGTCCGGATTCGGTGACCACGATCAGCGTGTCCGCGATGGTTCCGTCGAGGACGTAATGCGCGGTGCCGTCGAGAGTTTCCCCGTCGGCGCGGACACCGAACTCGTCCCAGCCCTGCGCGGAGGCCCAGCAGACCGCGAGGGTGCTGCTGCCCTCGGCGACACCGGGCAGCAGGCGGGTGCAGGCCTCGCTGTCGCCGGACAGCAGCACCGCCTGCGCGCCCAAGACCGCCGAACCGAGCATCGGCACATCGGCCAGCGTCCGGCCGATTTCGCCGACGACAAGCAGGGATTCGACGAGACCGGCGCCGAAACCGCCGTACTCCTCGGGGATCGCCAGCGCGGCCACCCCGACCTGTTCGCACAGCTGTGCCCACAGGTTCGGGTCGTAGCCCAGGTCGGTGTCCATGGCCTGCCGGATACCCGCCCGGGCATCGCGTTTGGCGAGCAGTCCCCGGACCGCCGACACCAGCTCCTGCTGTTCCTCGCTGATCATCTCTTCTCCCGTGTATCGCCGGACGGATTCCGGGGCAGCACATCCGTCCGGCACCGGCCGCTGCCCAGCTGCTGTTCTCAGGTGAGTGCGCCCGACGGATCCGCCGCGGGACCTGCGCGCAGGGCGTCGGCTACTCGGCCGCGGTGCAGGTCCGGGGTGCCCCAGGCGCTGCGCAGGGCGGTGACCCGGGTCAGCCAGAGCGACAGGTCGTATTCGGCGGTGTAGCCGATGGCGCCGTGCACCTGCAGTGCGGACCGGGCGGCCCGGTAGGCAGCGTCGGCGCAGGCGACCGCCGCGGCGGAGATATCGCGGGATCGGGTGGGGGTCGCGGTGGTCAGCGCCGCCCGATACAGCAGGGGTTCGGCGAGATCGAGTCCGATGAAGACATCCGCCAGTTTCTGCTTGATCGCCTGGAACTCGCCGATCGGCCGGCCGAACTGTTTGCGTTGTTTCACATAGTCGGTCGAGGCGTCGAGCAGTGCCTTGCCCGCGCCGAGCAGCTGCGCCGCATTCGCGAGCGCACCGAAATCGAACCCAGCGGCGGTGGCCTCGGCCACCTGAGACCCCTCGGCGATCAGCTCGTCGGACTCGAGCACGAACAGTCGCCGGGCCGGATCGACCGAGCGCACCTGTTCGGCCACGCGGCCCGTGCTCAGGCGTTCGCCGTCGACCAGGAGTACGAGGTCGGATCGGTCGGCGTCCACGGCGATCGCGCGACCACCCCGTCCGGCGAAGCCGATCGTGGCCGACAGCGTGCCGTCAGAAATGCCCGGCAGCCAGCGGCGTGCCGGTTCGGGGTCGGTAGCGGCCAGCGCTTGGAGCAGCGCGGGTATCGCGGCCGCCGATTCCACCAGGGGACCGGGCGCCGCGGCGCGGCCGACCTCGACGAACGCGACCAGCTGGTCGAGCGGTTCGGCGCCGAGGCCGCCGAACTCCTCGGTGATGGTCAGACCCAGCGCACCGGCCGCGGCCAGCTGTTCGATCAGCGCGCGACCCGGTGCGGGATCGTCCGCGCTCCACGCGCGCACGGCGGCGGGCGTCGAACCGGATTCGAATACTTTGCGGATACTGGCACCGAAGTCCCGATGCTCCGGGCTGAGCGCGAATTTCATCGGCTGCCTCCCCTCGGTAGGCCGAGGAGCCGCTCGGCGATGATATTGCGTTGGATTTCGTTGGTGCCGGCATAGATCGGGCCGGACAGTGAGAACAGATAGCCATCGGTCCAGCGGCTCGCCTGCTCGGCTTCGGCGCCCAGCAGGTCGAGCGCGGTTTCGTGCATGGCGATATCGAGTTCGGACCAGAACACCTTGGTGATGGAGGATTCGGCGCCGAGTTTGCCGCCCTCGTTCAGCCGGGTGACGGTGCCGAAGGTGTGCAGCCGGTAGGCCTCGCTGCCGATCCAGGCGTCCACTACGGCGTCGCGGGCCGCAGTGCCGGTGTCGCCCTTTTCGGTCCAAAGCTCGATCAGCCGCTGGGCGGTCGCGCTGAAGCGGCCGGGGCTGCGCAGGGAGAGGCCGCGTTCGTTGCTGGATGTGCTCATCGCGACCCGCCAGCCTTCGTTCGGGGCGCCGATGACATCGCTGTCCGGGACGAAGACATCGTCGAGGAAGATCTCCGCGAACCCGGGTTCGCCGTCCAACTGGGGGATAGGCCGGACGGTGACGCCTTCGGCGGTGAGCGGGAACATCAGGTACGTGAGCCCGCGGTGCCGTTCGGCTTCGGGGTCGCTGCGGAACAGGCCGAAGGCCCAGTCCGCGAACGCCGCCCGCGAGCTCCAGGTTTTCTGGCCGCTGAGCACCCAGCCGCCGTCGGTGCGACGGGCGGTGGAACGGATACCGGCCAGATCGCTACCGGCTTCCGGTTCGGACCACGCCTGCGCCCAGATATCGTCGCCGCGGGCCATTCGCGGCATGATCCGTTCCAGCTGTTCCGGTGTGCCGTGTTCGAAGAGGGTGGGGGCGAGCAGGAAGATACCGTTCTGGCTCACCCGGCCCGGCGCGCCCGCCGCGTAGTACTCCTGCTCGAACAGCACCCATTCCAGCAGTGAGGCATCGCGCCCGCCGAATTCCGCGGGCCAGGAGACCACCGACAGCCGGGCGTCGGCCAGGGTGCGTTCCCAGGCCCGATGGGCCTCGAACCCGGCCTCGGTGTCCATCGAGGGCAGGGGTTCGGCGGGGACGTTCGCGGCCAGGAACTCGCGGACCTCCCGCTGGAATTCCCGGGTGCTGTCGTCGAGATCGAGATCCATCTAGGCTTTCCCGTCTTCCGTTTTCGCGCCGGCCGTACTCGCCTGCGCTTTCATGGTTTTGGCATTCATGCCGCCCAGTGAATCCGCGCCGACCTCGGCATTGTGCGCATGGGCAAAATGGTGCAGGCCGAATACGGAGTCCATACCGGTGCGCATCCCCATGAGGTCTTCGGACTGATTGACCGCTTTCTTGGTCAGTGCCAGGCCGAATTGCGGCATCGCCGAGATCTTCTCCGCCAGCGCCATGGTTTCGGATTCCAATTCCGCGCGCGGAACGACCCGGTTGACCATGCCCCATTCCTTGGCCTGCGCCGCGTCGAAACGGTCGCCGGTGTACAGGAATTCCTTGGCGGCACGCGGGCCCATGACCCACGGGTGAGCGAAATATTCGACGCCCGGAATGCCCATGCGCACCACCGGGTCGGAGAAGAACGCGTCGTCGGACGCGACGATCAGGTCACAGACCCAGGCCAGCATGAGCCCGCCCGCGATACAGGCGCCCTGCACCATGGCGATGGTCGGCTTGGGGATCTCCCGCCACCGGCGGCACATCCCCAGGTACACCTCCGTCTCCCGGGCGAAGCGCTGATCGCCCCCGGGGCGGTCGACATGATCCCACCAGAGAGCGGCCTTGTTCTGATATTTCACGTGATGGTCGCGGCCCGGAGTGCCCAGATCGTGTCCGGCGCTGAAATGTTTCCCGTTACCGGCCAGCACGATGACCTTGACCTCGGGATCCTCCACCGCGCGTTCGAAGGCGGCGTCGATCGCATAGGTCATCACGGAGTTCTGCGCATTGCGGTAGTCCGGCCGGTTCAGGGTGACGACAGCAATAGCGCCCCGGCGCTCGTAGGTCACCACATCGGGTTCGTAGGGAACGCTCCCATTCTCACCAGTGTTGTTCTCGGTGTCGTCGGGCATTACGAATTCTCCTCACGTAACTGGCGTTTGAGCACCTTGCCGGCGGCGTTGTAGGGCAGTTCGTCGCGGAATTCGACGAAACGCGGCACCTTGAAATTGGCCAGCGTCTTGGTGGCGTAGGAGAACACCTGGTCCTCGGTGAGCGACGCACCCGGGGTGCGGACGATGAAGGCCTTGCCCACCTCGCCCATCCTGGTGTCGGGTACCCCGATCACCGCGGAGGTGGCCACGCCGTCCAGGCGGGCGAGGGCCTGTTCTATTTCGGCGGGATAGACATTGAATCCGCCGCTGACGTACATATCCTTGAGCCGATCGGTGATCTTCAGGTAGCCGCGGTCGTCGACCACCCCGATATCGCCGGTGTGCAGCCATCCGTCGGCGTCGATGGTTTCCGCGGTGCTCTTCGGATCGTCGAGATAACCGAGCATCACGTTGGGCCCGCGCAGCAGTACTTCTCCCGCGTCGCTCAACTTCAGCTCGAACCCGGCCATGGGGCGCCCGCTCGTCCCGGCAATGGTTTCGGCGTCGTCGTCGACCCGGCACATGGTGCCGAAACCGGTGGATTCGGAGAGACCGTAGGCGGTGAGCACCACATCGAAATCCAGTTCCGCGCGCATCCGTTCGATCAGCACGACCGGTACCTGCGCCGCGCCGGTGATCGCGACCCGCAGACCGCTGAGGTCGAATTCGCTGCGTTCCGGGAAATCCAGAATCGTCTGGTAGATGGTGGGCGGGCCGGGCAGGACGGTGATCTTCTCCTGATCGATCAGGCGCATGGTGGTCGGCACATCGAACACGATCTGCGGAATCATGGTCGCCCCGGTCAGCACGCAGGCGACGATCCCCGCCTTGTAGCCGAAGCTGTGAAAGAACGGGTTCACGATCAGGTAGTTGTCGGTGCTGTTCAGAGTGGCGCATTCGGTCCAGCCGCGGACCGCCGAGAGCGTCTGCCGGTGCGCGATGAGCACACCCTTGCTGCGGCCGGTCGTGCCCGAGGTGAACAGGATGTCGGACAGCTCGTCACCCGTGATCGATTCGGCGCGTCCGAGGGCTTGCTCCCGCGTCACCGACGCTCCGGTTACGGCCAGATCGGCCCAGTTCAGGGCATCGGAGGCCGGTTCCTGTGGGCCTTCGACCGGAAGTACCACGACCGTGTCGATCCGCAGGTCCGGTGCGGTCGCGCGCAGTTCGGCGAGGCGGTCGCGTTTCAGGAACGTGCCGGCGATGAAGAGTGCCTTGGCATCCACCCGGCGCAGCACATCGACGACTTCGTCGGCGACGTAGCGGGTGTTGAGGGGGACCAGCGTCGCCCCGGCGTAGTGCGCGCCCAGCGCGGCGACCACCCAGTGCCAGGTGTTCGGCGACCAGATCGCCACCCGGTCGCCGACCTGGATGCCGCGGGCCAGCAGTGCCCGCGCCACGTCCTGGACCTGTTCGAGCAGTTCGGTCCAGTCGAGCCGGACGGGGCCGTCGGCCAGCGCGGGCGCCGTGCCGAAGTTTTGGGCGGCGGCGTGCAGGGCCGCGGGGATGGTCTGTGCCACCGGCGGTGTGTGCGCAGGGGTTGTCACGGGTGTCCTCATAGTCGTGCGGCCGGGTGCGGTGCGCGCGGTCTCGAGCGGAGTCTACAAAGCAAGTGCTTGGTAGGTTATCCTACCGGCGTGGGTGCTATCCAGACCTCAGAATCCGGTACCGGTCCCGACGGCGGTCGGCAATCAGCCGAACCGGCCCCAGGGCCGCGTGTCGCCGGCCCGGCCGAGCCGCGTGATGATGCCGCGGCGACGTCGCGTATCGCTGTCGAGCGGACCAGCGTGGCCGCGCTGAGCGACGGTGAATTCACCGCGCAGGTCCGCGGCTGGCTCGACGAACAGCTGGGCGGTGAGTTCCGGGAACTGCGCGGACTCGGCGGACCGGGTCGTGAGCACGAGGCGTTCGACGAACGCCTGGAATGGGACCGCGCCCTGGCCGCCGCGGGCTGGACCTGCCTCGGCTGGCCCGTCGAATACGGGGGCCGGGCGGCGAGCGTGCGCCAGCAGATCATCTTCCACGAGGAATACGCCAAGGCGAACGCGCCGGCCCGCGTTTCCCATGTCGGCGAGGAACTACTCGGCCCGACCCTGCTGGCCTTCGGCACCGACGCCCAGCGCGACCGGTTCCTGCCGGGTATCCGCACGGTCACCGAACTGTGGTGCCAGGGCTACTCCGAACCGGGCGCCGGCTCCGACCTGGCCGCGGTCTCGACCTCGGCCCGGCTCGATGACGATGGATGGTCGATCAACGGCCAGAAGATCTGGACCTCACTGGCACATGTGGCCGACTGGTGTTTCGCGGTATGCCGCACCGAACCCGGTTCGAAACGCCACAAAGGACTGTCCTACTTACTGGTCCCGATGGACCAGCCGGGAATCGAGGTCCGGCCCATCGTGCAGCTCACCGGAACCTCCGAATTCAACGAGGTGTTCTTCGACAACGCCCGTACCGAGGCCGATCTCGTGGTCGGCGAACCGGGTGACGGCTGGCGGGTCGCCATGGGCACGCTGAATGTCGAACGCGGTATCTCCACCCTCGGGCAGCAGATCCGCTTCGCCCGGGAACTGGCGGCCATCGAAGAGCTGGCCCGCGATTCCGGCGCACTCGACGATCCGCTGCTGGCGGACAAGGTGGACCGGGCGTGGGTGGGCCTGCGGGTGCTGCGCGCCCATGCTATGCGGACGATGGCCGAAACCGCCGACGACGGCGGCCAGGCATCGGTGGGCAAACTGCTCTGGGCGAACTGGCATCGCGGTCTCGGCGAACTCGCCATGGCGGTGCGCGGTGCCGCCGGACTGGTCGCCGCCGACGGCGATCTCGACGAATGGCAGCGGCTGTACCTGTTCACCCGCGCCGATACGATCTACGGAGGTTCGAACGAAGTGCAGCGCAACATCATCTCCGAGCGGGTGCTCGGACTCCCCCGGGAGGCCCGGCAGTGAGCGGCCCCCTGTCCATCGCCCCGCAGCAGACCCCCGGCCACGGGCTGCTCACCGGACGCCGGGCCGTCGTCACCGCGGCCGCGGGTACCGGGATCGGTTCCGCCACGGCCCGCCGGCTGCTGAACGAGGGCGCCGACGTGGTGGTATCCGACTGGCACGAACGGCGTTTGGAAGCGACCCGGGTCGAGCTGTCCGAGGAATTCGCCGATCGCAAGGTGCACGCCCTCGTCTGTGATGTGACCAGCACCGCGCAGGTCGACGAGCTCGTCCGCGGATCCGCCGCCGCGCTGGGCGGGGTCGATATCTTCGTCAACAATGCCGGGCTCGGCGGGGAGACGCCGGTCGTCGATATGACCGACGAGCAGTGGGACCGGGTCCTGGATATCACCCTCAACGGCACGTTCCGCTGTACCCGGGCCGCGCTGAACTACTTCCGCGAGGCGAAGCACGGTGGCGTGATCGTCAACAATGCCAGCGTGCTGGGCTGGCGCGCCCAGTACGGGCAGGCCCACTACGCTGCCGCCAAGGCCGGGGTGATGGCCCTGACCAGGTGCAGCGCGGTCGAGGCGGCCGAGCTCGGGGTCCGGATCAATGCGGTGTCGCCGAGTATCGCCCGGCATGCCTTCCTGGACAAGGTCAGTTCCAGTGAATTGCTCGACAGTCTCTCCGAGCGGGAGGCTTTCGGCCGCGCGGCCGAACCGTGGGAGGTGGCCGCCACGATCGCCATGCTCGCCAGCGACTACACCACCTACCTCACCGGCGAGGTGGTGTCGATCAGCAGCCAGCGCGCGTAGGCCGGATCACCGGCCCGGCACGTTCGTTGCCGGGCCTGCCGGGTCGCCGTGTGGCAGACCCGTTCAGGCCTTGGTGAGCGCGAATATGCGCAGATCGCGGGTGGTCCGCTCGCGGTAGACGGAATATGCGCTCACCAGATCGACGAACTGCCGGAAGATTTCTTCTTTCGCCGGTCCTTCGACCGGCGTGGCGGTCACGGGGATGCGCTCGCCCGCGATCGCCACGGTCGCGCGGGGTTCGGCGAGCAGGTTGGCACTCCAGGCCGGATGCCGGGTCTGGCCGAAATTGCTGCCGATGACGTACAGGGTGTCGCCGCCGTGCACGTACAGCAACGGCTGGGTGCGCGGCTGCCCGGATTTGCGTCCGGTGGTGGTGAGCAGGATGACGGGTGCGCCGATCGGGCCCAGCACCGTGTACTTGGCGCCCGTACGTTCCAGCAACCGGCGGTCCAGCGGGGTGAGTGTGCGGATCACCCACGACCCCGGCGCGGTGGCTGCGAACTTGCCGGCGATACGGGACAGCGGGTTGTCCCGTGAACCCCACTGCCACTGCGGGAAAGGCGTCGTCATGGGCCGGAATATACCGGCGGACGCCAGGCGCTTCCGTGTTTCGACCTTCTCCCCGGCAGTCGGCGCCGTCACAGATATGCGAACTGAGTCGCGATCACAGGTGAATCCTCGAGGCCGCGGAACCGGGTCCCGGTATCGCGCGTCCAACTGATCGGAAAGTAGTGCGGAAGCGCTTTTCCGCTATTCGGGCCCGGCGGGTCCGGCTCCGATTAGAGGGGGGAGCCGGAAACGCCGGGCCCGATTCGTATCCGGTGACCATGGACCCAAGCAAATGCTTGGTTGTATTATGGCGGGGTGACCGCACCCGACCCTTCGAAATCGGCCCGGCGAACCGAACTCCTCGACTTGGCGGCCGAGCTGTTCGCCGAGCGGGGCGTGCGCTCCACCACGGTGCGAGATATCGCCGACGCCGCCGGCATCCTCTCCGGCAGCCTCTACCACCACTTCTCCTCGAAAGAGGGGATGGTAGACGAGATCCTGCGCGGGTTCCTGGACGATCTCTTCGGCCGCTACCGCGAGATCGTGACCGCCGGTCTGAGCGCCCGCGCCACGCTGGAGGCCCTGGTGCTGGCTTCCTACGAATCGTTCGACCGCTCCCATGCCGCGGTCGCCATCTACCAATCCGAGGCCAAACGGCTGCGTTCGGCCGAGCGGTTCGCCTATATCGACGACTACAACCGGGAATTCAAGGATCTGTGGCGGCGGGTGCTCGCCAGCGGTGTCTCCGACGGTAGCTTCCGCGCCGAACTCGATATCGATCTGGCCTATCGCTTCCTGCGCGACACGGTCTGGGTGGCTGTTCGCTGGTACCAGCCGGGTGGCGGATCGGTCACCGTCGACGCTCTCGCCAAGCAATACCTCACCATCGTGCTCGACGGGCTCACCGTGCCGGGCCACACCGATTAGGAGACAATCCCATGGCTACAGCTGCCCGCCGCCCCTACGCACCGCTGCGTGAGGCGTATGTGATCGACGCGGTGCGCACCCCGATCGGCAAGCGCGGTGGTGCGCTGGCCGGAGTGCATCCCGCCGACCTCGGCGCGGCCGCGCTGCAGGGCCTGCTGTCGCGTAACCCGGTCGATCCGGCGAACGTCGACGATGTGATCGTCGGCTGCGTCGACAATGTCGGCCCGCAGGCCGGGAATATCGGCCGGACGATGTGGCTGGCCGCCGGATATCCGGAGGAAGTTCCTGGGGTCACCGTCGACCGGCAGTGCGGGTCCAGTCAGCAGGCGATCAACTTCGGCGCTCAGGCGATCATGAGCGGTACGGCGGAGATGATCGTGGCCGGCGGTGTGCAGAACATGAGCGCCATCCCGATCTCCGCGGCCATGCTGGCCGGTAAGGAATACGGTTTCGATTCCCCGTTCGTCGGTTCGACGGGCTGGGACCACCGGTACGGCACCGGTGAGGTGTCCCAGTTCCGTGGCGCCCAGATGATCGCCGAGAAGTGGGGGATCAGCCGCGAGGATATGGAACGCTGGGCACTGCGCAGCCACGACCGGGCCCGCGCCGCAATCAAAGACGGCCGGTTCGACAAGGAGATCGTCCCGGTGGGAGATTTCTGGATCGACCAGGGTCCGCGGGAAACCAGCCTGGAGAAGATGGCCTCGCTGCCCGCGCTGGAAGAGGGCAGCCCTCTTACCGCCGCCGTCGCTTCGCAGATCTCCGATGGCGCCAGCGCTACGCTGCTGGCCTCGGACTGGGCGGTGCAGGAATACGGCCTGACCCCGCGTGCCCGGATCATCCATGTCAGCGCTCGCGGCGCCGATCCGCTCTACATGCTCACCGCGCCGATTCCGGCGACCAAGTGGGCGCTGGAGAAAACCGGTCTGACCATCGACGATATCGACGCGATCGAGATCAACGAGGCCTTCGCGCCGGTGGTGCTGGCCTGGTTGAAGGAGACCGGGGCCGATCCGGAGAAAGTGAATGTGAACGGCGGGGCGATCGCGCTGGGTCATCCGCTGGGCGCGACGGGGGCCAAGTTGTTCGCGACGCTGCTCAACGAACTGGAGCGGATCAACGGCCGCTACGGCCTGCTCACCATCTGCGAGGGCGGCGGGACGGCGAACGCGACCATCATCGAACGGATCGAACGCTAGATCACCGCACGGAGGTATCGCCGGTCACGATCCGGCGATACCGCTGCGGCGGGTTCAGCCCACGTGCACGGGCACGTTGGCCCAGCCGGCGACGTTCGTCGTCGTGGCTCGCTGCAGACCCTCTCGGTCGAGGGTGAACTCCGGCATGACGTCGAGTAGGGCGTCCAGGGCGATCCGGCCTTCCATCCGGGCCAGGGCAGCGCCCAGGCAGCTGTGGATGCCGTAGCCGAAACCGAGATTGTGCCCGGAATGCGGGCGGTCGATATCGAATCGGCCGGCATTGTGGAAAGCGTTCTCGTCGCGCGTGGCCGAGGCCAGCAGCATCAGGACGTGGCTGCCCTGCGGGATGGTCCGGTCGTGCAGGTGGACGTCGCGCAGGGCCTGCCATTGCTCCGGGTGGTCGGCGAACAGTACGGCGGCGATTCCGATGAGTTTCGCGACGGTTTCGGCGCCCGCGCCGCCCAGTAGCGAGATGAAACCGGCGATTTCGAGATCGGTCAGCCTGGTCGCGACCCCGTCGCCGCGGTCTACTTCGGCCTCGATGAGACGGCTGATCATATCGTCGCGGGGGCGGGCACGCCGTTCCAAGATCAACTCGAAGTGGTAGCGCCCGGCCTCCTCGATCGCCTGTTTCGCTTCCGGGCGCATACCGGTTTCCCCGGGCCGGCGTTCCAGCGGTATCGCGTGTTCTGCTGCTCGTAGCGACCGAAGGCGGCGAGCAATGCGCGACCTCATCCGTCCGATGATCGAGGGTCCGGACGTCGATATCGTCGCCGCGGCGATCATCCGCCTCGCGGCCTGTCATTACGTGGTCCCGGGCGACGACCGCGCGACCTTCCTCGCCCAGTTGCGGCATGTGGCGGGCATCCCACTCGCGTAGCTGGAAATAGATAGTTAGCCTATGTAATAATATTGGAGTGCAGCCGAGCCCGGTGACCGATGTGGACGACACCGTCGTCGATCTACTGGTCACCGCGGGTCGGCTCACGCGCGCGGCGGGAACGCTCAGCGTCGACGACCTGCCGCGCGCCACCGTGCGCGCACTGGCAGTACTCGAAGAACACGGTTCGCTGCGCGTCAGCGAATTCGCGCGTATCGATCGCACATCGCAACCCACGGCGACCGCGCTCATCGCCCGGCTGGTGGGGGAGGGCTACGCCTCCCGGCACCGCGACCCGGATGATTCCCGCGCAGTCGTCGTAGAACTCACCCCGGCCGGGCACGCCCGGCTCGCCGCCTCTCGTGCGGCCATGCGTGACGCGTTATCGGGCCCACTACCCGGATTCGACGCCGAACGCCTGACCGGACTCGCCGCCGACCTGCGGGAACTGCTGACGGCGATCCGGGAATCGACCGGGAACCACACGTCACCGAGGAAACACCGATGAGCATCACCACCAGGATGGCCACCACGCCGACCACCAGCACATCGACCGGGCAGCCGAAGGCGGTCTGGGCCGTCGCCTTCGCCAGCGTTATCGCATTCATGGGGATCGGCCTGGTCGACCCGATCCTCAAACCCATCGGTGAACAGCTCAACGCCTCCCCATCGCAGGTATCGCTGCTGTTCACCAGCTACATGCTCGTCACCGGTGTGGCCATGCTCGTCACCGGTGTCGTCTCCAGCCGCTTCGGTGCCAAGAAGACGCTGCTGGCCGGGCTGGCGCTGATCATCGTCTTCGCCGCGGCCGCGGGACTATCGGATACGGTCGGGCAGATCGTCGGGTTCCGGGCCGGTTGGGGTCTGGGCAACGCCCTGTTCATCGCCACCGCGCTCGCCACGATCGTCGGCGCCGCCACCGGCGGGGTTGCCAAAGCGATCATCCTGTACGAGGCCGCGCTCGGTATCGGTATCGCCACCGGACCGCTGGTGGGTGGTTTGCTGGGCGGAATCAGCTGGCGTGGCCCGTTCTTCGGTGTCTCGGTGCTGATGGCCATCGCCTTCGTCGCCATCGTCGTACTCCTGCCCGAAGGGCCCCGGGCTGCGAAACCGACCTCGCTGGCCGCGCCGTTCAAGGCGCTGCGGCATCGCGGGCTGCTGGTGGTGAGCATTACCGCGCTGCTGTACAACTTCGGTTTCTTCACCCTGCTCGCCTACACCCCGTTCCCGCTGGATATGGGCACCTACGCGATCGGCTTCATCTTCTGCGGCTGGGGCATCTTGCTCGCGATCTCCTCGGTGTTCCTCGCCCCGAAACTGCAGGCACGGTTCGGCACCCTGCCGATGATCGCGCTCGCGGTCGGGCTGTTCGCCGCCGATCTGGCGGTGATGGCGCTGTTCGCCGAGCACAAGCCGGTGCTGATCGGCGGAGTCGTCATCGCCGGCCTGTTCCTGGGCGTCAACAACACCCTGATCACCGAAGCCGTCATGATCTCCGCGCCGGTGGAACGCTCCACCGCGTCCGCGGCCTACAGTTTCGTCCGGTTCGCCGGTGGCGCGGCCGCGCCGTGGCTGGCGGGCAAACTGGGAGAAACCAGCATTTCGCTGCCGTTCTGGGTCGGCGCCGCGTGTACCGCCGTGGGTGTGGTGGTGTTGCTGGCCGGCCGGAGTGCGCTCGCTCATATCGACGACCACGACCCCGCCCCGCACAGCGTGGAAGAAGCGCAAGCGGTCACGGTCGGAGACTGACCTTCACAAGAGGTCGCCCGGCAGGCCCCGCCCATCGGCGGGGCCTGCCTTTTGCGTCCGGGCCGGCGACACCCCGGCGTAGGCTCGAGAAGTATGACCGAGGCGCAGCGAGACGAGATCCGGGTCGAGACGATCCAGAAGCGAGTGCGGGTCTACTTCGGCGGGCAGTTGGTAGCCGATACCGTCCGGCCCGCACTGGTGTGGGAGATCCCCTACTACCCGGCCTACTACATACAGGTAGCCGATCTGCGCGCAAAACTGGAACCGGACGGCACCACCCACCCCTCGCGGCGTCGCGGTGACGGGGTCGGATACGACGTCGTGGTCGACGGTGCCGTCGCGGCCGGTGCCGCCCGGATCTACCCGGACGCACCGCAGCTGAGCGAACTGGTGCGGCTGGAATGGAACGCGATGGACGAATGGTTCGAGGAGGACGAACCGATCTACGTCCACCCGCGCGACCCGTACTCGCGCGTCGATATCCTCGCCAGCTCGCGACACGTACGCGTCGAGATCGACGGCGTCACCGTCGCGGATTCACGGACCCCGCGCATCCTGTTCGAAACAGGTCTACCTGCCCGCTACTACCTGCCGCTCACCGATATCCGGATGGACCTTCTGCGGCCCTCGGACGCCCACACCAGCTGCCCGTACAAGGGTAATGCCGACTACTGGAACATCGAGGTCGGCGGCACCGAGTATCCGGACCTGGTGTGGATCTATCGCACGCCGACGCCGGAGAGTCAGAAGATCGCCGGTCTGGCCTGCTTCTACAACGAGAAGGTCGATATGTACCTCGACGGCGAGTTGCAGGAGCGTCCGAATACGCAGTTGGGGTGAGGTGAATGGCCCCCCGGCGCGGTGTTTATCGCCGAGGAGCCCGGTATCGGCGACCGCGCCACCGGACGCACCGGTACGCGCCCGGAGATCAGCACCACCGAACGCCTGGTCGACTTCCAGGAACTGGTCGCAACACCGACCACCCGTTGAGCCCGCACGTGTAGTCGACACCCGCCCATTGTGCGACAAAAACTATTACAACAGTGGGCGGGTTCGCCCCTCTCGGCAGGACGAACACCACACGGCGGGTGTACCGGCGGTCCGGATGCACCTGCGCGAAACGGGCTCGGGCTCAGCCGGCCGATTCGGTGCCGCGGGCGAGGGCTGCGACCGTCTCGATCCGAGTCAGCGCGTCGGCGATGATCCGGTCGATCAGTTCCTGACAGGTAGGGAGGTCTTCCAGGATGCCGGTGACCTGACCCGCAGCCAGCACCCCGGCCTCGGTGTTGCCCTCGACCAGCCCGGCGCGCAGCAGCATCGGTGTGTTGGCCGCCATGATGACCTGGGACCAGGTGAGGTCCTTGGCTTTGCGCATGGCCAGGCCGTCGCGGACGATCGTGGACCATTTCATCCCGGTCATGCTCTTGAAGCGGGCCGCGTTGCCGACCGCCGCGGTCAGGCCGCGGATCCGGCCGGAGTTCTCCAGCTTCTGCACGAGTTCGGTGTTCAGCACCCGGTGCGGCATACCGTCCACCTTCGTGGACACCACGGTTTCGCCGAGTTGCCGGCTCAGGTATTCCTGCTTCACCGCTTCGGGGACGCTGCTCTCCTGGGTCAGCAGGAAGCGGGTGCCCATCGCGACCCCGGCCGCCCCGTAGGAAAGAGCCGCGGCCAGGCCGCGTCCGTCGAAGAAACCGCCGGCCGCCACGACCGGGATATCCACCGCGTCCAGTACCGACGGCAGCAGCAGCGTGGTGGCCACCGGCCCGGTGTGCCCGCCGCCTTCACCGCCCTGCACGATCACCGCGTCTGCGCCCCAGGACGCGACCTTCACAGCGTGCTTGGCCGCGCCGATCGACGGGACCACCACCACGCCCGCGTCTTTCAGCTTCGCGATGAGGTCCTTCTTCGGGGCGAGAGCGAAGGACGCGACCTTCACCTTCTCGCGAATGAGCAGGTCGATCCGCTCGGGTGCGTCGGAGGCATCGGCGCGGATGTTCACGCCGAACGGTTTATCGGTCTGTGCCTTCGTTTTCGTGATCGCTGTTTCCAGCTCGGCGTAGGTCATCGTGGCCGAGGCCAGGATGCCCAATCCGCCGGCGTTGGACGTGGCCGAGACCAGACTGGGCCCGGCGACCCAGCCCATACCCGTCTGCACGATGGGGTGCTCGATCCCGGCGAGTTCGGTCAGCGGGGTCCGCAGCCGGGGCGTCATTGCGGGACCTCCTTCTCGCGGATCTTCTTGGGATCCAGAACTTCGCGAATGATCCGCAGTTCCTCGGTGCTCGGCAGCCGGGTTTCCCCGGCGGTGCCCAGATCGGCGATCTCGAATGACGTGTTCTCCGCGACCTCGTCGACGGTCACGCCGGGGTGCAGGCTCAGTGCCCGCATGGTGTGGCCGGGACCGTTGAAATCGAAAACACCGAGATTGGTGACCACCTGGTGGACCTTCATGAAGCGGAAGGCGGGGTTCTCGGGGTCGACCTTGTCGTAGCCGATGCCGGCGACGATATCGACCTTGTCGCAGAAAACCCGTTTGTTGTGCCGCGCGACCCAATAGCTCGTCGGGTGGTTGATCGTATTTCCCGGAGCGCCACGCACCCCGAACATCTGCCGGGTCGGCTGCTGCAGCGGGCCGAAAGCGGAGAGGTTCTGGTTGCCGTAGCGGTCGATCTGGTTGGCGCCCATCACCACATGGCGGCGGCCCGAGGCCAGTACATCGAAGACCCGGCGGAACGGGATCCAGCCCTCCACCGGTGCCTTACCGCCGATGGGCGGTGTTTCGGCGAGGAAGAACGCCTCGCCGTCGGAGAGCAGCAAATCGGGTTCGAAGGTGAGTTTCGCGAGCCGCGCCCCCAGTTGGGCCATCGGCGTCATGGGGCTGGCGAAGATTTCTCCGGCATCGCGGAAGATCTCGGCGCAGGCGATCGCGCACACCTCGGCCCGGGTGATGGTTTCGGTGCTGGTCACCGCTCCTCCTTGAATCGCGCGACGGCAGCCTGGTAGTCGTCCTCCGAGCCGCTCAGGTAGGTGTCGACGAAGGTCTGCCAGGTCTCCGGCGACCCGGCGGCTTCGACATAGTGCCGCTGGAACTTCTCGTCCCGGCCGTAGCTTTCGCCGCCGAGCGTGAAATGGGCGCCGTTGGGGGCCTCGGCGACCGCGTCGACCATCATCCGGTTCAGCAGCAACGATTGCGGGGGAACGGTTTTCACCAGTTCCTCGGTCTCCACGATGCGTTCGACCGAGAGGTAGCGCTTCTCGGCGGCCATGCAGAAGAGATCGTCCATATACGGGTCCACGCCCTGGTAGGCGGCATTGCCGTGCGCGTCACCGAGGTTCAGGTGCACCAGCGCCGCGTCGAGGTTGAGCGCCGGCATGGCGATCAGGGTTTCCGCCCGGCCGTCCGGACCCGGATACGGCGAGGTGACGGTCCGGAGTTCGCCGTCCCAGAAGTTCGGCACATCCGAGCCGAGGCCCGCGCGGATCGGCAGGAACGGCAGCCGCGCCGCGGCCGCCTCGAGCCCGCATTTGAGCATGCCCTCGTCCATTTCGCGGGCGACGATCTGCCCGGAGGTGCGGGCCTTCGCGAACCAGGGGTCGTAGAACGGCGCCGAGTCGAGGGAGACGAAACCGTAGTAGGCCTTGCGTACTTTTCCGGCCGAGAGCAGCAGGCCGAGATCGGGCCCGCCGTAGGTGACCACCGTCAGGTCGGTGATGTCCGACCGCAACAGTGCCCGGACGAGGGCCATCGGCTTACGTCGCGACCCCCAGCCGCCGATCCCGATGGTCATTCCGCTGCGCAGTTCGCCGACGATCTCGTCCAGCGATTTCCGCTTGTCTCGCATGGTTTTCCGTTCCACCAATTTAACGATCCTCCGGATCGGTGTCAGTTCTTGCCCTTTTGCGCCGCGAGATCCGCGTCGAAGCGTTCGCGGATTTCGTCCGAGGCTCCGGAGAGGTTCAGTTCGAAGGTGAACCCCTGCTCGTAGCGGTAGCTGCGGTGCACGTCCTGCACGTCGATACCGTTGAGCGCGCGTTTGGCCGCCCGGATCACCCGGCCGTCCTTGGCGGCGATGTCCTTGGCGACCTCGAGCGCCGCGGCATCCAGCTCTGCACGGGGAACTACCTTCAGCACCGAGCCGTAGTGGTGCAGTTGCTGGGCCGTGGCCGTGCTCGCGGTGAAGAACAGCGCGCGCATCAGGTGCTGGGGGACCAGCCGGGACAGGTGGGTCGCGGCGCCGAGCGCGCCCCGGTCGACCTCGGGCAGGCCGAAGGTGGCGTCCTCAGAGGCGATGATGATGTCGGAATTGCCCACCAAGCCGATACCGCCGCCGAGGCAGAAGCCCTGGACCGCGGTGACCACCGGTACCGGGCAGTCGTACACCGCGCCGAACGCCTCGAAGCAGCCGTGGTTGGCGTCGATCAGCGCCTGGTGTCCCGGCGTCCGCTGCATCTCCTTGATATCCACGCCGGCGTTGAAGCCGCGGTTCTCCGCGCGCAGAACCACCACCCGGGTTTCCGGGTCGCGCCCGGCGGCGCGGATCTCGTCGGCGAGGGCGAACCAGCCGTCCGAGGGTATGGCGTTGACCGGCGGATAGTCGACCGTGACCACGGCGATACCGGCGGATTCCGTATGGCGCTTGATCCCCATCGCGTATCCCATCTCGCATTCTCGAGCATCTTGGCTAAGCAAGCAATTGCTTGGTAGGTTAACACGGTGGCACTCGAAATCGACCTGTCCGATCGCGTCGTTCTGGTAACCGGGGGCGTCCGCGGTGTCGGTGCCGGTATCAGCCGGGTCCTGCTGGCCGCCGGGGCGACGGTGGTGGCCTGCGCGCGCCGACCAGCGGATACGCCGGTCGCGGCGGACGGGCGTGAAGTCGACTTCCTGCCCTGCGATGTGCGCGACGCCGACGCGGTGCAGTCGATGATCGCGGAGATCGTGCGCCGGCACGGCCGGCTGGACCATGCGGTCAACAACGCCGGGGGAGCGCCCTACGCGCTGGCCGCCGACGCCAGCCCGAGGTTCCATTCCAAGATCATCGAGTTGAACCTGGTCGCCGCCCTGCATGTCGCGCAGGCGGCACATGCGGTGATCAGCCGGCAGGAGTCCGGCGGATCGATCGTCAATATCTCCAGCCTCAGCGGTCACCGGCCCTCGCCCGGCACCGCCGCCTACGGCGCGGCCAAGGCCGGTGTCGACGCGCTCACGGTCTCGCTCGCCGCGGAATGGGCACCGCGCGTCCGGATCAACTCACTGGTCGTCGGCGCGGTGGAAACCGAACTGAGCGAACTGCACTACGGGGACGCCGACGGTGTCGCCGCGGTCGGGAAAACCATTCCCATGGGCCGGCTGGCCCGGCCCGAAGATGTCGGCAACGGCGTGGCCTTCCTGCTCTCTCCGCTCGCCGCGTATATCAGCGGCGCGACCCTGCAGATCCACGGCGGAGGTGAACCGCCGGCGTTCCTCTCGGCCGCCACCGCGGCCCATTCCGCCGACTCGGCGAACACCGCGCACTCATGAATCGACGCGGCGGGCGGTGGCACCGCAGTTCCCACTCGGGATCGGGTTCACCGGGCACGACGATCACCAGTTACGACCATCGACGATAGGAACGGATATGGCAACCGAGGGCATCTGCGCCGGACGGACAGTCATCATCACCGGCGCCGGCCGGGGAATCGGCCGCGCGCACGCACTGGCCTTCGCGGCCGCAGGCGCAAAGGTCGTGGTCAATGACATCGGCACCAGTCTCAGCGGTGAATCGACGACGGAAACGCCCGCCGAGCAGGTGGTTTCCGAAATCCGTGCGGCCGGAGGCGAAGCGGTCGCCAACGGCGACGATGTGGCGAGCTGGGACGGCTCGCAGCGGTTGATCCAGCAGGCCGTAGATACCTTCGGCGGACTCGATGTGCTCGTGAACAACGCCGGATTCGTCCGCGACCGCATGCTGGTCAACCTCGCCGAAGACGAATGGGATTCGGTGGTCCGAGTCCATCTGAAGGGCCATTTCGCCACCATGCGGCATGCGGCCGCGTATTGGCGCGCGGAATCCAAAGCCGGCCGTCCGGTCGACGCCCGGATCATCAACACCAGCTCCGGCGCCGGCCTGCAGGGCAGCGTCGGTCAAGGCAACTACGGTGCCGCCAAAGCGGGTATCGCCGGTCTGACGCTCACCGCGTCGGCCGAATTCGGCCGCTATGGCGTCACCGTGAACGCCATCGCGCCCTCCGCCCGCACCCGGATGACCGAAACAGTTTTCGCCGACATGATGGCCAAACCGGACGATGGGTTCGATGCCATGGCGCCGGAGAACATCTCGCCGATCGTGGTGTGGCTGGGCAGCCCGGAATCGGCCGGGATCACCGGCCGGATGTTCGAGGTCGAGGGTGGTCGTATCGCCCTGGCCGAAGGCTGGCGGCACGGCGTTCCGGTGGACCGCGGAACCCGCTGGGACCCGGCCGAACTCGGCCAGGTGGTGTCGGAACTGATCTCGAAGGGCAACCCGCCGGAGCCGGTCTACGGGGCGTAAACCCCACCCTGAGTACCCGGCGGGCCGCATAGTCGAGTCTGCGCCCGCCGGGTTGCTCCGGCCCGGTCAACGGGCCGCGATGGATCGCGGTCCGGCGTGCCTGCGGTCGCCCTGAAGCGATTTGGGGCCGCCACTGCCGGGGAGTCGGCCCGCCGAGTCGCGGCTGCATCGACCGGCCGATGAGCCGGCCTGCCCGGCCGCAAGTCGGCAGCATGGTGTGCGAAATCCACATTCACAGCTTGCGGACCTCACCCGGTGGCGGGGTACCCGGGCGCCGGGAGTGGCGCGGGTCGCCGGATCTCGCTGTCGTCCGCTGGTCCGTAGTGCCGATGGTGTCTCCGGCCGAGGGACGCCGCCATGGGGAGACGGGACGCCGTGCGCCGCCGGAATCCGCCGCTGTGCGGGTGGCTCAGTTACCGCATCCGCCGACCGGTAACTGTGAGTAATTCCATGCTCGTTCGTGGTGCCACCGCTGTGGCCTCTCGCTCCACCTGCGGCGCAGTGCGGGGCGGCTGCTGTCTCGCGGCTTTGTTATGCGCCGGTCAGGGCGCTGGTTTACTATGGGCAACCATCTGTTCGTTCTGCCCGGAAGGCGTCATCACCGGGGGATCCGCAATATCGATCGAGGGGATGGCTGGCGCATGGCCGTTGGTCGCAGCAAGCGATTACTCGCGGTAGCCGGGGCCGTTGGTTGCCTCGGGCTACTCGGGGGGCCGGGATACGCCGTAGCCGAACCGGGCCGCGCTCCCGTTGTGGAGCAGGGGCCGACCGGGAGCGGGGACCAGGGGACTACGCCACCAGCAAATACTGCGCCCGAATCCGGGCCGGTGGGTCCACTCGCGATCCCGGGCCGGCAACCGAACGGCGGCGCCGAGGCGAACCAAGAAGCTGTGCCGCCACTTGGGGCCCTGCCCGTCCCCGGCCTGGGTACCGGCAGTGCTGCCCCCGCACCGGCGAACATTCCTCCCGCATCTCCCGCGACGCCGGGTGGTACCGATACCGGTAGCAGCGGAACGGATTCCGGAGACGTGGCCCAGTGGGAACCCTTGAACATCCCGGGCCGGAGTAGCGCCGCGGACACCGGGCAACCGGTCGAGCCCGCGGCGCCCGCCGCACCCGTGCAGGTAGCAGAACCTGTCGGGCCCGTCGGTCTCGGTACGGCGCTCGGAACGATTCTCGCCACCGGTTCCGCGGCCGTCGGGTCGGCCGCGGTCGCCCCCTTGGCGATTACCGGTTCCGCCGCCGCCGGAACAGGCTCCGCCGCCGTGGGTACCGGTTCGGCTGCCGTGGGTACCGGTTCGGCTGCCGTCGGCTCCGCCGGGCTGGGCGCCGGTGTGACCGGCTCGGCCGCGCTGGGCACGGGCTCCGCTGTGCTGGGCACGGGTTCGGCGGCGTTGGGTTCGGCCGGTGTCGGTGTGCTGGGTACCGGTTCGGCGGCGTTGGGTTCGGCCGGTGTCGGTGTGCTGGGTACCGGTTCGGCGGCGTTGGGTTCGGCCGGTGTCGGTGTGCTGGGCACGGGTTCGGCGGCGTTGGGTTCGGCTGCCGTGGGGTCCGCGGCCGTGGGTTCGGCCGGTGTGGGTTCGGCGGCGCCGCTGCTTCTCCTGTTGCTGCCCGTGCCTCCGGTATCGCCGGCGCCGGTCGGTCCACCGCTGGCACTGCCGGCTCCGGGAGGCGGCGGCGCGGGCGCCGGTGGCGGGGCAGGTGCACCCGCTGTTGCGGCCGGTGCGGGTGTTCCCGCTCTTGCCGTGCCGCCTGTCGGGGCACCCGGCAGTTCTGCCCCGGATACCGCTGCGCCGTCGGTGGTCGCGGCTCCGCCGAGCCATGCCGTGCGGCCTACCAGCGCAGAGGGACTGCTCCCCGAACCGAAACTGCTGTCGGTGATCGGTGGCCTGATCGCATTGGCAATCGCCGGTGGTGGTTCGGCCGTGATGAGCTATCAGAGCGCGGCACAGGCGCAGGCCCGGATCGACGCCGCGCGCGCCGAATTCTTCGGAACGGGTGCGTGATCGCCATGACGCAGCACGGAACCGAGAACACTCGTACCTCGCAGAGCAGAACACCGGGCACTCGTGCCTATCGCCGGGTCGCGGCCGCGGTGGATGCGGTCTGCGCGATAGCGGCCGACGCCGACGCCACCACGCTGGAACAGGTGGTGGACGCGGTGGCCGCCGAGCGCGGCCGGCCGATCGAGATCGCGGATGCCGATCTCGGTCCCGGTGTATGCGGGCAGCGGCGGTACTACCCGGCCAAGGACATCATCGTCCTGGCCAGCGCGCTGCCGAGCCGCGACCATACGCTCGCGCACGAACTGGGGCATATCGTCTTCGATCACGAAGGCGCCCCGGCCACGGATGTCACGCTCGAGGTGAGCGATGAGCTCATCGCCTACATGCTCAGTCAGCGCGCGCATGAGTCCGCGGTCGACGACGGCGAGGACGATCAGGCCGAATGGGAGGCCGAAACCTTCGCCGCCATGCTGATGACGCGGTTGCGCGTATTCAACAGCCGGGGCGCGGGCGTCTCGGTCCTTCGATTCGATGAGGCTCTGGGATGACGTTCTGGTTGACCGCCCTGGTGGTGTGGGTCGCGGCCGGCGCCCGGGTGGGGCGCGTACTCGTCAAACCGGCCACCACCGCCCGGGTGGCGATCGTGGTGGCCGTATCCGCTGTGGCCCTGGCCTGTACCGCGGCCATTCCCGAGGTCGGGCTGGCGATCGATAACCTGCTGCCCGGCGGATTGCCCGGCGGGCTGCTCTCCGAAGGGGTGGTGACCGGTTCCTGGCTGTTGTTCGTCACCGCGACCTCGGTGGTCGCGTCGGCGGCCTGGCCGGTGGTTTCGCGCCGGAACCTACGTCAAATCGCCTGGGGCATATACGGGATCGGTGTTCTCTCCATCGCCGGCGCGTTGGCCTGGACCTTCGTTCTCGGCTGGGCCGTGACAGCAGCCGCGGGAATCTTCGTTCTCGTCACCGGGCTGCGGAACCTGAGCTGGACCGCGCTCGGCCGGGGTATCGCGATCTACATCACCGGGACCGCGCTGGCCGTCGCGTTGGCCGCCGGGCAGATCCAGCGCGGGCTCACCGGTGCTTCCGGCGCCGAGCCGGGGCAGCCGGCCTGGGCCTGGCCGTTCTGGCAGGTGGCGGCACTGCTGATCGCATTCGGCGCGGTATGGATCGTGGTCGAGATGTGGATGCGGGCGCGGTTGTTGTTGCGCCGCGTGCAGACCTTGCACAAGGTTCTGGTGAAACGCTTCCCGGAGGTGGTCCAGGAAGAGACCGGTACATCCACGCAGCTCAAGGCGTCGGACCGAGTGGCGCAGATTATGGACGCCCTGTACCTGCAGTCCGGTGGTGGAGTGGAGATCGTGGCGGCAGGTGAGCCTCCCGCGGCGGTCGGCAGGCGCGCCGAACGAGTGGCGCAGTGGGCGAAGCATCCGCTGGGCCCCGCAGTGGTGGACGCCCGGTGGATCGCGCCGCCGGCGGGCATCAGTCCGCGCGGTTGGGTGCAGGCGATCGCGCAGGCCTTCGACGCGCTGCCGGAACAAACACCGCAACAGGAGGCTGCGGTTCGCTAGTTGCCCGGCGTGTGCGGTATGTCCGTTACGTCACTGTGATATGGCAGTGGTGCGGGCTCGAATCATGCCGAGTGGTCGGTACCGTGATTATCGGATACCGCAGATCTTCGCGTGCGACGATACTGCCACCGCAGGAATTTTCTCCGCCGGTGGGAACACCACGGTAGGGATTTCGTCGAACAGGAGCAGACGCGGTGCGACCCGGTTCGGATCGCACCGCGTCTGCTTCCGGTCTTATTCGGTCCCGTCCGGCGGAACTTCAGGCAAACCCTCGCTCGCACGCAGTTTCTCCGCCATGGAGGTCAGGAGGTTCTGCGACTCCTCGGAGAGGTCGAAGGCCCGGCTGGAGAGCCGCCGCAGCCCGTAACCCTGTAGCTGCGAGAGGAGTTCGAGGTCATGATCGATCTTCGCGGCATAGATGTCGTTGAAGAAGTAATCGGGCTTGACCTTGAAGAACTTCGCCAGGGCGGCGACTGTCTCATCGGACGGATTCGTCCGCTGGCCCGACCGTAACTGCGACAGATACGGTTTGGAGATCGGATGACCGGATGCCGTCAGTGCTGCCGCTACCTCTGCATTGGTATGCGGCTTTCGCCCCGGGGGATGCACGGTTTCGAACAGCTTGTTCAGCCGCGCCGCGAAATCAGCCATTGTGAGCCGCCCAATTCCCTTCACTGTACTAACAGTCGTTATCTCGGATACCTATCATTGATATTAGCGGCTCAGTAACTGAAAACCTACGCCTGATTCGGGATTTCCTTGAAGCTTCTAGGTGTGTATCCGGAGAAGTGGACCGAGGCATCGCGTTTGCGGGTTACCCGCACGGATCTTGCGGACACCTGATACAGGCAGGTCGCCGCCCGTCGCGGGGGTCTTCCCGGACAGGCGGCGAGTAACCTCCGGGTAGCTGATACCCCTTGGAAGGCGGTCTATATCACTTTGTGTGGCGTACGACACGTCTGCTGAACGTTGAGATGAACGTTCAACCTACGGTGTGGAATTTCCAGGGGATCCGGGGCTTGCACATGTGATGTGGCACTACTGCCCCGGATCCCGGGGGCTGTACCGAGAATTCGGCTGATGATTCAGAGACGCTCGATGATCGTCCCTGTCGCGAGTGCGCCACCGGCACACATGAGCACCATGGCGACATTGCGGTCGGACCGCTCCAGTTCGTGCAGTGCCGTGGTGATGAGCCGGGACCCGGTGGAGCCGACCGGGTGGCCCAGCGCGATCGCCCCGCCGTTCACATTCACTCGGTCGAAATCCGGCTGGTGAACCTGGGCCCACGACAATGCCACGGAGGCGAATGCCTCGTTGATCTCGAACAGATCAATATCGTTGATACTCATCCCGGACCGCTCGAGTAGCCGGCTGCAGGCCTGGACCGGACCGTCGAGATGGAACTCCGGCTCCGCGCCCACCAGGCACTGGGTCACCACCCGGGCCCGCGGACGCAGGCCTTCGCGCTGGGCGGCCTTCTCGTCCATCAGTAGCACTGCCGCGGCGCCGTCGGAGATCTGCGAAGAGGTGCCGGCGGTGTGGATACCACCCTCCAGAACCGGCTTCAGCTTGGCGAGGCTCTCCGCGCTCGTCTCCCGCAGACCCTGATCCCGGCTCACTTCATGCTTCTCGCCGGTCGGGTTGCCCTCTTTGTCGACGACCGGGGCGGTGAGCGTCAGGACTTCGCGGTCGAACCGGCCCTCGGCCCAGGCCTGGGCGGCCAGCCGCTGCGACCGGACACCGAGTGCGTCCACATCTTCGCGAGAGATACCGCGCCGCTTGGCGATCCGTTCGGCGGCCTCGAACTGATTGGGCATATCGATATCCCAGGATTCGGGCCGCCGCGGGCCGGCGTTCTCGCCGACGTTGGCACCCAGTGGGACCTGGCTCATGGCCTCGACGCCGCAGGCGACACCGATATCGATGGCGTCGGTGGCGATCAGACCGGCGATCAGATGGTTGGCCTGCTGGGCCGATCCGCACTGGCAGTCGATCGTGGTGCAGCCGATCTGCCACGGCAGACCGGCGGTGAGCCACGCGGTACGGGTGATGTTGTTGGACTGGGCGCCGGCCTGGGTGACGCAGCCGCCGATGACCTGTTCGACCTTCGCGGGGTCGAGGTGGGCGCGATCGAGCAGCCCGCGCTGGGCGAGACCGAGGATCTCGGCCGCGTGCAGGCCGGACAGCCAGCCGTTGCGCTTGCCGATGGGGGTGCGAGCTGCCTCGACGATAACGGGAGTGCCCATGGTGAACCTTTCGTTTCGGACATAAAACTGTAACGTGTTCCGCACACAGGCAAGGGCAAGTTCAGTCCGGTTTCTTTCCTCATACACCCGCCTGTGCTTCAATGATTGTAGAACGTGTTTCAGTTTGTCGAAGGAGACATCTGGTGGTGGATACGCGCATGGGCCGGCCGAACCTGCCGGACGGGTTCGATGTCACGGACCCCGACATGTACGTGCAGCGGGTGCCGGTCGAGGAGTTCGCCGAACTCCGCCGTACCGCACCGATCTGGTGGCAGGAGAAATCGCCGGAGGTCGGCGGTTTCCACGACGACGGCTTCTGGGTCGTCAGCAAACATGCTGATGTCAAGGAGGTGTCGCGGCGCAGCGATGTGTTCTCGACGTTCGAGAACACCGCGCTGCCGCGCTTCAACGACGATATCGAACGTGAGCAGATCGAACTGCAGCGTTTCATTCTGCTGAACATGGATCCGCCCGAGCACACGCGGATGCGCAAGATCATCTCCCGCGGGTTCACCCCGCGCGCGATCAACTCGCTGCGGGAGGAGCTGTCGAAGCGGACCGAGGCCATCGTCAAGGCCGCTGCCGAGACCGGGTCCGGTGACTTCGTCACCCAGATCGCCTGCGAACTGCCCCTGCAGGCGATCGCCGAACTGATCGGTGTCCCGCAGGAAGACCGGATGAAGGTGTTCACCTGGTCCAACGAGATGACCGGCTACGACGATCCGGAAATCGATGTGGACCCGGTGCAGGCCTCCACCGAACTGCTCGGATACGCCTACGCGATGGCCGAGGCTCGCAAGGCCTGCCCGGCCAACGATATCGTCACCACCCTGGTCGAAGCCGATATCGACGGCGAAGCCCTCAAATCCGAGGAATTCGGTTTCTTCGTGATGCTGCTGGCGGTCGCGGGCAACGAGACCACCCGCAACGCCATCACCCACGGCATGATCGCCTTCCTGGAGAACCCGGACCAGTGGGAGCTCTACAAGAAGGAACGCCCCAAGACGGCTGCCGACGAGATCATCCGCTGGGCCAGCCCGATCACCACCTTCCAGCGCACCGCGCTCGAGGACACCGAACTGGGCGGCGTCCAGATCAAGAAGGGCCAGCGGGTCCTGATGGTGTACCGGTCGGCGAACTTCGACGAGGACGTCTTCGAGAACCCGGAGAAGTTCGACATCATGCGCGAGGACAACCAGCATGTGGCCTTCGGCGGTACCGGCGCGCACTATTGCATCGGCGCCAACCTGGCGAAGCTGGAAATCGACCTGATCTTCAACGCGATCGCTGATCACATGCCCGATATCACCAAGCTGGGCGACCCCAAGCGGCTGCGTTCGGGCTGGCTGAACGGTGTCAAGGAGTTCCAGGTCGACTACAAGACCTGCCCGATGACGGGTAAGACCGCGAGCTGAGTTCCGCGGCGCGAGGGTGCCCCGCCCGCGGCGACGCCGTGGGCCGGGCAGTATCGGAAACGAGTGTGCGTCGCGCAGTTGTGGCGGCGGCGCGGCCCACAGCTTCGGCCCCGCACCAGGATGAATGGGTGCGGGGCCGAAGCTTTTCCTCGCACTATCGTCGGGCGATCCGCCCGCGGCCTTCGCCGCGTAGGTTATCCGGTTTCCGTGGTCGGAGGACTGCCGGTTCGTACGACCGACCGCACACGGACCGGAAGCCGGTGGGGTGCAGACGAATCGGCCCCCGCACCACCAATGGTGCGGGGGCCGATTCGTTGGAGAAGCTGATCGGACGGCGGACTGTGAGGGGCAGTCCGGGAACCGATCAGCCGATCGGGGTGGCCGTGGCCATCGCGCGATCTACTTCCCAGAACGCGCGGAGGGCGAGAATCTTCCCGGAGTCGTCCACCTTGTAGGTGAAAACACCTTCGGCGTCGATGCGGTGGCCACCGATGATGCTGCGGATCGTGCCGGTGAAGGCGACCTCTCCGCCGCAGGCGAAGGAATCACCGAACAGGAACTCGATCGAATCGGTGCCCGCTATCGCCTTGTCCCAGAAGGCCGCGATCGCTTCGGGTCCGCGGTGTCCCTTGCCCTCGGGGTCGAAACCGGACGGCCCGATCGGGTCCTCCACGATCCCGTCCGGCGCGAACAGCGCGAGCCAGGCGTCCTTGTCCCGGGCGCGGACCGCGGCCTGGGAAGCAAGACCGGCCGCGCGTGCGGGATGCTCGTCGGTGCTCATGAGTTTCCTCTCGACAAACCGTGGTGCCGCCGGGGGCGGCACCACGGGTGCTCAGGTGATCGGGTTCTGGATGTTCTCTTCGGCGAATGTGCGCAGTGCGTCTTTCTTCGCCTCGAGTTCACCGTCGAATCCGATACCGGCGGCCAGCCAGGGCACCACGATCGCGTCGGTGACACCGGCGTCGTACTGCTCCTGGTATCCGTCGCGGCCGAACTTGTCGATGCAGACAGCCTGGATCTCGAACGGCATATCGGCGCGCCCGTGTTCGGCCCGCAGCTCACCCAGGCGGGCGATGGTGGTCTGGAGATCGGCGAATTTCATCATCGCCGAGGTCCACCCGTCACCGACCTTGGCCGCCCGACGCAGCGCCACCTCGGTATGCCCACCGATATAGAACGGAACCGGTTCGCTCGGCGCGGGGCTCATCTGCAGCTCGTCGAAATCGAAGAACTCGCCGTGATATTCGACCATGCCGCCGTCGAGGACCTTCTTGATGACCTCGATCATCTCGTCGACCCGCGCACCGCGGCGGGCGTAGGGCACGCCGCACCATTCGAATTCCTCAGGCGCCCAGCCGATTCCGACACCGAACCCGAACCGGTTACCGGACAGATTCGCGACCGACCCGACCTGGCGGGCGAGCAGGAGCGGATTGCGGGAACCGAGTTTCAGCACATTGGTGTAGAAGCGGAGCCGGGTGGTCACCGCGGCCATGGCGGTCGCGGCGATCAGCGGGTCCACCCACGGTGTCTCCGGACCCCAGAAGCGGCTGCCGTCCGGGGTATACGGATAGTCCGCCGCCTGGGATTTCATATAGAACAGCGAATCCGGCAGGGCGATCGAGGTGAACCCGACCTCCTCCGCGGTGCGGGCGAGTTCGGGCAGCTGGTCCAGCGGACTCAGCGCGATGCCCAGGCTGAACTTCAATGTCATCGGCGTTCCGATCCCACAACCCACATCGAGAAGTACTGCGAACCGCCGCCGTAGGCGTGGCCCAGCGCCTTGCGGGCGTTTTCGACCTGGTAGTCCCCGGCCCGGTCCATCACCTGCTTGGCGGCTTCGGCGAACCGGATCATGCCGGAGGCGCCGATCGGGTTCGAAGAGAGCACCCCGCCCGACGGGTTGACCGGGAGCGCGCCACCGATTTCGGTTTCCCCTTTGTCGGTGAGTTTCCAGCCGTCACCGGGAGCGGCGAAACCGAGGTTCTCCAGCCACATCGGCTCGAACCAGGAGAACGGGACATAGATCTCGGCGGCATCGATCTCGGCGAGCGGGTCGGTGATCCCGGCCTGCGCCCACAGGGCCTTGGCCGCATCCTGGCCGGCCTGCGGGTTCACCTGGTCGCGGCCGGCGTAGGCCAGCGGCTCGGTGCGCATCGCGGTGGCGTGGATCCAGCCGACCTTCTTGCCCGACGCTTCCACCGCGGTCGCCGACTTCTCGCCGCCGATCACCACGGCGCAGGCGCCGTCGGAGGACGGGCAGGTCTCGTCGAACCGGATGGGGTCCCAGAGCATCTGGGAGGCCAGTACCTCTTCCGCGGTCTTATCACCCTGCTTGAGATGGGCGTGCGGATTCTTGGCCCCGTTGCGCCGATCCTTGGCCGCGACCGTGGCGCCGATATGCAGCGGAGCGTTCGAACGCCGGATATAGGAGCGCACATGGGGTGCGAAATAACCGCCCGCGCCCGCGCCGACCGGCATGGTGAACGGCACCGGAATCGACAGGGCCCACATGGCGTTCGATTCCGACTGCTTCTCCCAGGCGATGGCGAGCACCTTCTCGTGCACGCCACCCTGCACCATATTGGCGGCCACGCAGGCGGTGGAGCCGCCGACCGATCCTGCGGTGTGCACCCGCAGCAGCGGTTTGCCGGGGGCACCCAGTGCGTCGGCCAGGTACAGCTCGGGCATCATCATGCCCTCGAACATGTCGGGCGCCTTGCCGATGACGATCGCGTCGATATCGGCCATGGTCAGGTCGGCATCGGCCAGTGCCCGGTCGATCGCCTCACGGCACATCCCGGCCATCGAGACATCGCTGCGCTTGGCAACGTGATGGGTCTGTCCGGTGCCCAGCACCGCGGCGGGGAAACTCATCGGCGGGCCTCCGAATCCAGGACGGTCACAAGGTTCTGCTGCAGGGCCGGGCCGCTGGTGGCATGCGCCAGCGTGCGCCCGGCGGTGCCCGCCATGATGGGCAGCGCGGCATAGCCGATACGTTCCAGCCCGGTGGCGAACATGGGGTTTCCGGCCAGCGCGCCGCCGGACGGGTTCACCGAGGTCTCCGGTTTCAGTCCGAGCGCTTCGGCGAGGATGAGCTGCTGGTGGCTGAACGGCGCGTGCAGTTCGGCCACATCGATCCCGGTGGTGTCGCCGCCGGTCACCGACTGCCCCGCGGCCGCCGCCGAGGGCGAGGTGGTGAGATCGCGGGCGCCCAGAGCGCTGGAGTCGATCCGGTGCGCCATACCGGTGATCCACGCGGGACGTTCGTTCAGTTCGCGGGCGCGGTCACCGACCGCCAGCACGATGGCCGCGGCACCGTCGGTGATCGGCGCGCAGTCGTGCGCCCGGAGCGGGTCGGCGACGTACGGGGCGGCCAGCAGATCGTCGACCGATGTTCCGTCGACGGTATGTGCCGCCGACACGGCCGCCATATCGCGTTCGGTCCAGCGGCCGGCATCCAGCCCGGCGCGGGCCTGGAGTCCGGCGATGGCCAGCGAATCCGGCCACAGGGGAGTGACCAGGTAGGGGTCGAGCTGGGTGGCCAGTACCTGGCGCAGCGTGCTCGCGGAGGATTTCCCGAAGCCGTACACGAGGGCGGTCTTCGCCTGTCCGGAGCGGAGCTTCACCCACGCCTCGTACAGGGCCCAGGCGGCGTCCATTTCCACATGGGATTCGTTGATCGGCGGCACGGCACCGATCGAATCGATCGCGGAGATGAACGAAAAGGAACGCCCGGCAAGGAAGTCCGATGATCCGGAGCACCAGAAGTCGATATCGGACTTGGTGATGCCGAGCTGGTCGTAGAGCTGCTGGAAGCAGGGCACCAGCATCTCCACACCGTTGGTGGTGCCGTAGGTCTCCGGCACATGCGGTGCGTGTGCGAAGCCGACGACGGCGATATCGGTGGCGTTATCGGTGGAACGCTCGGTGATGGTCACGCGGGGAGCCCTCTCACAGGTGATGCTTGTAGGTGTCGTAGTCGGCATCCGGCTCGCCGGTCGGCTCGAAATGGTCGATATTGGCCATGGTGTAGTCCCACTCCTCGCGGGGCTTCCACACCACCTTGACCCGCATGCCCATCCGCACCTCGCTGGCCTCGCAGCCGAGCACCAGATGCAGGAAAGGAATATCCGCACCGTCGATCAGTACGTACGCGGCCACATAGGGCGGTTTGATCCGCTGCCCCTGGAATGGCACGTTCACAATGCAGAAGGTGGTGACGGTGCCTGTATGGGACAGCTCGACCATATCGGCGGTGGAGCGTCCGTCGACCGGATCGACGCCGCGCGGCGGGAAGTACACCTTGCTGTCCGCGTCGGCGCGACCGCCGATGAGCTTGCCCTCCTTCAGGCCGCGCAGGAAGGCGGTCTCCTCGGGGGAGGCGGTGTGCTTGTAATCCATCGAGATCGGCGTGGTGATCATGGTGACCGGTTCGGCGTCGGATGCCGGAGCCGGTGTCGCCGTGGGCGTCTCACCGGGTTCGAAGCACGCGATGTCGTGGATGGTGCCGGTCGTCTCGGCGGCCCAGCGGGCGACCACCCGCATACCGGTGCTGATCTGCTCCGGGCTCTGCACATCCACCGCGTGCAGCAATGCGGTGTCCGCGCCGTCGAGCTGGATCAGCGCGAAGGCGAACGGCCGGTCGAAGGGCTGGCCCGGGAGCGGGTCGCGGACCCAGCTCCAGGACTTGACGGTGCCCGTCGAGGCGACCTCGACGAACTCCGACAGCGGTTCGGCGGTCACCGGATCGTATTCGGCCGGCGGTACCAGAACCCGGCCGTCGGAGCCGCGGTTGCCGAAGATTCGGCGCTCGCGGAGTCCGGTCAGATACTTGCCGATGGTGGGTCCCACGGAACGCGTGTAGTCGAACTGCATCCGCAGGGGCGCACTGAGCACATCGCTCGGTTTCAGTCCCGGCGGGCGTTCCTGCGTAATTACCGTGGGTGCAGTATTCCCATGAGTCACGATATCGAGTAGAACAGGTTCTTATTCTGCTGGCAAGCAGTGGGCCGGAAAGGGGTCGGATGTGAAGTTCGGATTGCAGCTCGGATATTGGAGCGCGGGACCGCCGGAACACGCCGCCGAGGTGGTCGTCGCGGCCGAGGAAGCGGGGTTCGACGCGGTCTTCGCCGCCGAATCCTGGGGCTCGGACGCATTCTCCCCGCTGGCCTGGTGGGGATCGGCGACCGAACGGGTGCGGCTGGGCACCTCCGTGGTGCAGTTGTCCGCGCGAACCCCCGCGGCCACCGCGATGCACGCGCTGACTCTCGACCACCTCAGCGGCGGCCGGGCCATCCTCGGCCTCGGCGTATCGGGCCCGCAGGTCGTGGAAGGCTGGTACGGCCAGCCGTTTGCCAAACCGTTGCAGCGCACCCGCGAATACGTCGATATCGTGCGCCAGGTGCTCGCCCGGAAGGGGCCGGTGACCAACGACGGGCCGAACTATCCGCTGCCCTACACCGGCCCGGGCGCTACCGGACTGGGTAAACCGCTCAAGCCGATAACCCACCCGCTACGTGCTGATCTGCCGATCTGGCTGGGCGCCGAAGGCCCGAAGAACGTGGCCCTCACCGCCGAGATCGCCGACGGCTGGCTGGCCATCTACTACACGCCCCGGATGGCCGGGGTCTACAACGAATGGCTCGACGAGGGCTTCGCGCGGGCGGGTGCCCGGCGTTCGCGGGAGGATTTCGAGATCGCCGCCACCGCGCAGGTGATCATCACCGACGATCCGGCGGCCGAGATCGAACGGATGCGCTGGATCACCTCGCTCTACATCGGTGGCATGGGCGCACCCGAACTCAACTTCCACGCCCAGGTGTATCGCCGGATGGGATACGAGAAGGAGGTCGACGAGATCGGCACCTTGTTCCAGGCGGGCAAGAAGGCCGAGGCGGCCGCGGCTGTCCCCGACGAATTGGTCCTGGAAACCGCGATCATCGGCAACAAGGCCCAGGTCCGCGAGCAGATCGGCGTCTGGGAGGCCGCCGGCGTCACCATGCTGCTGGTCTCGGTGCCCGATGTGGAGCAGCTGAAGCGGTTGGCGCCCCTGGTCGGCGTCCGCTGAACTTGTTTCAGAAAATGACCCCTACCGATACCCGCCGGACGCCTCCGGCGGGTATCGGGTCACCGCGCACCCTAGGTCGACCGTAGGCGGCGTTCACCGGTAGTCCTGGGCGGCGAGCAACGGCGGATACAGACCCTTCTCGACTACCTGGATACCCGTCCAGGGGCAGGCAGGGCAGCCGTGCCGGCCGATACTGCCGTCGTCCTGGACCGGTGCGAATTCCCGGCATCCGCCAGGGCAGGCGATCGCGGCGAGGGGTCCCCATGGCTTCCTGCCGTGATGGGTGACGATGCGCAGTTGGCGGGTGGTGATGAACGGCCCGCAACCGCACGGAGGCGCGGTGTCCCGTACCCCGACCCCGATCCATGTCCAGCGCGGCCGGCGGGACCCAGGGCTCGGCGTGCAGTGCGCAGGGGTCAACGGCCATACCGCGCCTCGGGGTGGGCCGCGCGGTATCGGGCGATGACTCCGTCGATTTCGTGCTGGGTGCGGGACCGGCATCCACGGTCCGTATCGAGGTCGCGCAGGCTTCGGGCGACTCGTTCGAGCACGCCGAGGTCGTAACATTCGGCTGCCCGCCAGAGTCGCTCTGCCGCCACCGCCGTCCGGTGGCTCGGCGTGGTTCGCCGCGGTAGCGGGGGTGCCCAGGTCTCGGGCTGCTCGGTGTGGAACCCCGGCATGGTTGCCTCCGATCGTCGATCACTTCTCGTTGGGGGGCTGTGCTCTTCGCAGGCCCAGTAGAGCGGACCCATCGGAAAAACCCGTCGCGCTGCGGATGATCCGATCGAATCGAACCGAAGGCCGAGAACAGGATCCGGCGAATATTCGACGGTCATCCAGGAAACGAAGCGGCCGCATCCAAAGAAAACGGATGCGAATTGTGGATATCGGCTCGATCCGGCGTATGCGGGATAACCCAGGCGTTCCACGCCCTGGGCGTTGCAGCCATGTGTAATGATTCTCATTGGGGCAGTGCGATTTCGGCTCGATTCGGTGGGTTTATCGACTGACACCGGCGCTGCGCGTGGCGATGATCCGATCGGGACAAGTTCGAGCGCGTGATCCAAGGGGAAGTAGGTTGTCATGGCAGATATCGGCTCGACCCTCCCGCGTCGCCAAGTCGGGCGATATCTGCGCGACCTACGGCAGGGCGCCGGGCTCACGATCGCGGAGCTGGCACGGCGTATCGAACGCGGTGCCACCACCGTGCAGCGCCTGGAAACCGGTGCGGCCGACCGGATCCGGCTCTGGGATATCGAAGCGATCTGCCGGGTATGCGGTGCCGACGAGACCACCCTCGATGCCCTGAAAGGTCTTGCTCAGCAGGGCAACAGCAAGAGCTGGTGGCATCAGGACGGCGACCTGATCCCCCTGAATTTCGATGTGTACATGGGGCTGGAAGCGGGGGCGCGGAAACTGACCTACTTCGCTGAACTTGTCCCGGGCCTGCTACAGATACCCGACTATGCGCGGACCGTGATCCGGCTGGCTCATCCCGCCGAACTCGATAGTGAAATCGTTCGACGAGTCGAGATGCGGATCCGCCGCCAAGTTCAGATAATCAAGAAGTCGGGGCCACTCCCGATAGATGTCATTCTGGATGAATCGGCACTGCACAGGGTTGTCGGTAGCAGACGTGTCATGGCAGCGCAGCTTCGGCATCTGGCGGATATGGGAACCCGTCCGAACGTCTCGGTCCGCGTTCTCCCCTTCGCTGGGGGCCTGCCGTTGGGTGATCTGACCGGGCCGTTCATCATCCTTGATTTCGCGCTGGAGTCGGAGGGGGAGTCCGGTGAGCCGCCTGTGGTGTATACCGAGGGCTATACCGGGGCGATGTACTTCGATGATCCGGACCTCGTGGACCGATATCGCAACGCGCACTCGAGCCTGCGGCGGGTAGCGTTGGATGTGCAGGACAGCAGGAAACTGCTTCGCGAAAAGGCAAGGGAGTTCGCAGGGTGAGCGCTCATCTATCCGAAGCTCGCTGGTTCAAGAGCAGCCATAGTGGCGGCAGTCAAGAGTGTGTCGAGGTGGCGTTCATCGGGGGCGATGCAGGAATCGCCATCGGCAACATGGCGAAATATAACGCCGATTTCGGCATTGCGATCGAAGATGCCATCAAGGAGTTCGAGACTTCTTGGAAGGGAAACGCGGCCGACGGATCCCGGGAATATTTTCAGGAGCTCGTCGATGGGCTGAATGCCCAAATCGAGGCTATACAAGGTATATCCGACAGGATCGACTCTTTCGCAATGGAGTCGTACCTGATGGCACAGACCATCTCGGCGCTCGTGCAGAAGATGTTCGACGATGCGTTCCTCTACTTTGTCTTCCAGGCCGCAGCCGCCTCCTTGACATCGAGTGTCGCGGGAGCTCCGGCGGGGGCGGCCATGCAGGCGGCGGCACTTCGAGCGCTCGGCGTGATCAAACAGGGGATAGCGATGCACGGCAAGTTCGGGATGTGGTTCGCCGCCTCCGAAGGGGCTCTCGGGCTGGTCGAGTCAGGTATGAACGCTCTCCTGGACTTCCCGGAGCTCCCCGGCGGTGCAGCCGCCGAGGGCTATGACCATCCCGGAGCGATAGCAACATGAATACACCAGAGCAACCGATATTGGACGTCGCACACGGCGACAAGGCGCTCTCCCAGCAAGCCACCCGTGCTCTGCGGATCCTGGCCCAGCATTCTTCGGATCCGGACCTGAAGAAGCAGATCAGCGATATCGCCAGTGGCCGGTCGAGTGCGCGCGAGCTGATGAACAACCCGGCTTTCAACCGTATTCTCGACAATGTGGCCCCGGCCGCGATCCGGTGGGCTGCCGAAACACCCGCCGCCGAGCGTGAGCGACTCGCCGAGCAGGGCCAGGCCGAACTCGATAGGCTGGGGATGGAGTCGACTGCCCCAGAAGTGCAGGCGTCGTCACCGGCAGACGCACCTGGTCGCCCCTCCGGCGATTCGGCGGGGAGTGATCCGGAAAGTTCCCGCCCCCGCGAAGCCGGGCCGGCACCCGGTCCGAAGAAGTCGTGGCGCGATATCGTCGTCACGCCCGACGAACCGGATGAGGACGACCTGTACTTCCAAGATCGACGCCGCCGTGGTTGGCTGGAGTGACGTGACCACGGACCGCCGGGGGCCGGTGTCGATCGCGATCCGTCCCGATCCCGCGGCAGAGGTTTACGGCATCGCCGCCAGGCACCCGTCGGCCTTCACGGTGGCCGAGCTACTGCCGGATCGGTGCAGCCCGCACGGACGCGACGTGGCGGTACGGCTTCCGGTCGAAGTGAAGTTCGCCGAGCCCGATCCGGAATCCCAGCAGTTGACTCTCACCCGGAGCATCGTCGACATGCCGGGCCGGGGCACCGTGATGAGCGCGTTCCGGGACCCCGCTGCCGATGCGGTGGTCACTGCGGAGTGGCCCTGTTGCTCCTCATGCCTGCGCCGAATGCAATTCTCCCGCTGGACCGGCCGGGTGCTCATTGGAGTCGCGGTGCTGATACCCGCCTTGTCACTCCTGCCGATTGCCGCGCCGACTTGGTTTCGCTCGCTGGCCATCTACGACAACAGGATGGCGTTCTTCGGCCTGGCTGAGTTCCTCATATCTATTTTCATATCTGCGCTCATAGCGGCACGGGGAGCTTTCAGCTACGCGCGGCCGATCCTGCATGCTCGGCTCAACGAAGGCCGGTCCGTGCTGATCGTGTCGGCTACCCACCCGGAATTCGCCGCTGCATTGGACGAACTCCGCGCACATCAGGATAGGTCGGCGGGTTCGTCGTGAAGACCGTCGACATTCACAAGCCGCACTGGTCGACCGCCGAACTCGTCTAGGTATCGGCCCCGGCCGGCATCGTTCGCAGACCTATTTCGAGGTCGCCGCCGACCGGTGCTCATCGGACCGGCGCGAGCCGCCAGAGCGCATCCATCGGGACCGCGCGCAGCTTGGGTCCGAAGGGCAAGGTCTGTTTGCCGGTGTACAGCACGTAGCCCGCGACGAACTTGTCATCCAGTTTCTGCGCGAGGTTGCGCAGGCCGGTGAGGTCCTCGGTCCTTACTGTTGCCCCGGCCTTGACTTCGACACCGACAACACGGCCGTCAGGGGTCTCCAGTACCACGTCGACTTCGACCTTGTCCTTGGTGCGATAGTGATACATTCGCGCCCGTTGCTCGGACCATGTCAGCTGGCGCGCGAGTTCCATGGCCACGAAGTTCTCCAGCATCGGGCCGGCTGCCCCGCCGGGGTCGTCCATCCGTGCGGCGTCCTGGCCGAGGAGGTGACCGGCGATTCCGGAATCCACGAATGCCAGTTTGGGGGTCCCGATCGCCCGGAAAGTCGGTCCGGGTGACCAGGCGGGGATGCTCTTGATCAGGAAAACCGATTGCAGCAGCTCGAGATAGCGGACGACTGTGTTCCGGGCGAGCCCCGATTGCCCCGCCAGCGTTCCGGGGACGAGTAAGTTGCCCACCCGGCCCGCAAGCAGTGCCAGCAGCTTCAACATTTCACCGTGGCGTTCGATGGCGGCGAGTTGGAGTACATCGCGCTCGATAAGAGTCTGCAGGTACGAATCGAAGAAGGCAGAGCGGCGGCGGGCGTTGCGCTGGACTGCTTCCGGGAATCCGCCGACCACGGCTCGTTCGAGATAGTCTCGGCGTTTGAGCGTGGACGAGTGGTCGATATCGGGGCCGTGGCGGAACGCCGCGTCGACGAATCCGTCCGGTTGCCCATCGATCTCGCCCTGCGCGAACGGCCAGAGTTCGATGATTTCCATCCGCCCGGGCAATGCGTCCGGAAGTGTCCGCAAGGCGAGGACGCGCGCTGATCCGGTCAACAGGAATCGTCCTGGCGTCGGGTTGAGATCGACTGTCATTTTTATCGGGCGCAGTAGCTCGGGCGCGAGCTGGATCTCGTAGATGATGGTCAGCCCGCTGTCGCGATCGACGAATCCGGCCGGGTCGTCCTGGGCGGCGCGCAGGGTAGCCGGATCATCGAGCAACCGGATGACAGTGTCCGGCTGTTGGCTACCGGCCAGGCGGGTGAGTGTGCTTTTGCCGGACTGGCGTGCCCCGTTGACCAGCACCACTCGAGTGTCCGCCAGTGACTCGGCGATCAGCTCTTCCGCGTGCCTGGGTAGGAGTCGAAACCCGCTCATCCAGCCATTATGGCATGCAGGTGGACAACTGGACGCAGAACATGTGGACACTTGGACGGTAGTTTGCTGGACACCTGGACGGTAGGCCAGTGGACATCTGGACGGTAGCACGTGGCCGCGACGGCGGTGCGGGGCGTGCGGCGTGGGGCCGGTACCGGACATCGAACGGTCGATGCCGATTCAGGCTGAACAGTTCGAGCACCCGGCGTTGCAGTGGAGCAAGGGTACGCAGGATTGCCGATAAACTGCCGATAAACCGACATTGGGCTACCGATGGTTCGCCGGTGGATTCGGTGCGATACGACCACTGTGTCCCTACTGATCACCGGCGAAACCTCATCCAGGCACTCGGGATGCGTTCGGGCCGACGGTTATGCCGCCTGTCCGAACGGTCTCAGGCCGGGGCGCTTGCCGGTGTTTCGGTCCATTCCGGTGGGAGGTCGAACAGGGGGAACAGGCGTTCGGTGTCGAGGAAGAAATTGAGGCCGGCGATCACGCCGTCGCGCATTTCCAGCACCGTGATCGACCACGGCACCCAGCGGCCGGGGTCGCCGCTCGGCTTGTAGTGGCCGAAGGCCGGATGACCGTTGGCGCCGCCCAGCGGGACCAGCCGGGAATTGCGGCAGGCCGCGCCGGTGCCGAGCATGAAGGCGGCCACATTCTCGGGGCCGGAGATCCAGAGGTCGAAGGGCGGCATGGACAGTGCCACATCGGATTTCAGCAGGGTGGTGAGCGCGTCCATATCGTAGGACTCGAACGCGGTGACGAAATCGTCGATCAGTTTGCGCTGATCGTCGTCGGAGGCGTCGTAGCTGTCGGTTTCGGCCGGCTGCACCTTGCTCATGGTCGCCCGGGCCCGCTGCAGGGCGCTGTTCACCGAGGCGGTGCTCATGGTCAGGGCTTCGGCTGTTTCGTTGGCCGAGAAACGCAGCACCTCGCGCATGATCAGGATGGCGCGCTGGGTGGCGGGCAGATGCTGGCAGGCCGCGACGAAAGCCAGCCGCAAGCTGTCCTTGGCGGTGGCGTACTCGGCCGGATCGGAGCCGAAAGCGAGCGAGTTGGGGATGGGCTCCACCCAGACGTAATCCGGTTTGGGCGGACCGAGCGGGTGATCCGGATTGGACGGGCTGGACAGATCCATCGGCCGGGCCCGGCGTTGGGGGCCATCGAGCATATCGAGGCAGATATTGGTGGTGATCTTGTAGAGCCAGGAGCGCAGGCTGGCCCGGCCCTCGAACGAGTCGTAGGACTTCCAGGCCCGGGTGAAGGCGTCCTGGACGGCATCTTCGGCCTCGAAGGACGAACCCAGCATGCGGTAGGCGTAGGCGCAGAGCTCGCGCCGATGTGATTCGAAGGATCTCAGTACGTCGGCGTCGATAGTGCCGGTCTGCTCGCTCATGGGTGTCACTGTGGCACAGCGCACCGACATGTGAACAGGGGATGAAACAAGCAGTTCACGCCTTTGCCACTGCTGTCTCAACAGGCGCAGACGCCACACCGTGGGCGGCCGCGAAAGCCGCCCGCTGCGCCATGCGGTGGACCGCAGCCACGGTAGGTCTCGGACAAACTGCGCCGATTCACTGCCGGTCTCGCCGGGCGCGGCCGCGGCCCGTCCCTCGACCGGGGCGCCGCGCCAGGAGTCGCCCCGGCGCCCCCTCACCCGGCCGCGAAAATTTTCCGTCACTGCCGATTAGTTCCGGAAGCGGTCCGCGTCTCTACCTGTGCAGCCGGCGAAACCCACCACAGCTTCGAAAGGACCGAAATCGTGAGCAGCAAAATGATTTTCGTCAATCTTCCCGTGACCGAACTGTCTCGTTCGAAGGGCTTCTACGAGTCGCTCGGGTGGAAGGTGAACGACGATTTCACCGACGAGAACGCCGCTTGCATCGTGGTCGACGACAATATCTGCCTGATGCTGCTCACCCATGAGCACTTCGGGGTGTTCAGCAAGCGCCCGATCGCCGATACCCGGGCTGCCACCGGCGCGGCGTATGCCCTGTCGCTGGGTAGCGCCGAGGAGGTCGACCGGCTCACCGAGGCCGCGGTGGCCGCGGGCGGGACCGAAGAGGTCAATGCCGATAAACAGGCGCAGGAGGCGCAGGTCGGGATGCACGGCCGGACCTTCCTGGATCCGGACGGTCATCAGTGGGAGCCGTTCTTCATGGACTACCCCGGCGCGCAGTAGGCGAACACCGGCGCGAACGCCCCCTTTCGATATGCATCGAAAGGGGGCGTTCAGCTCGTTCGGGGCGCTTCGGCTGCCGAGCCCGGTTCGCGGGCGGGATTGCGGTTGTGTCGCGCCCGCAACGCCGATATCCGCGGGGTGATTCGCCTACTTACCGCTGAAGTTCGGCTTGCGCTTCTCCTTGAAAGCCTGGGGGCCTTCCTTGGCGTCGGCGGACTGGAAGACCGCGGTGCCGAGTTTGGCGTCGATCTGGAACGCCTCTTCCTCGGGGATGCATTCGCTCTCGCGGATGGTCTGCAGGATCGCCTGGACCGCGAGCGGGCCGTTGGCCGCGATCAGGTCGGCCAGTTCCAGCGCCTTGTCCAGGGCGGTGCCGTCCGGGACCACGTGGCCGATGAGCCCGATGTCCTTTGCCTCGGCGGCGCTGAGGTGGCGCCCGGTCAGCAGAATATCGGCGGCGACGGTATAGGGCACCTGACGGACCAGCCGGACCGCCGAGCCGCCCAGCGGGAACAGGCCCCAGCGCGCTTCGGATACGCCGAACTTGGCGCTTTCGCCCGCCACCCGGATATCGGTGCCCTGCAGGATCTCGGTGCCGCCCGCGATGGCCGCGCCTTCGACCGCCGCGATCAGCGGTTTCGTGAGCCGCCGACCTTTGAGTAGCGCCTCGATCTTGGACAGATCCCAGCCGCCGCCTTTGAAGGAATCACCTGGATGTTGCTGGGTCATGCCCTTGAGGTCGGCCCCCGCGCAGAAAGCCCCGCCCGCGCCGGTGAGGATGGCGACCCGGATTTCCGGATCCTGGTCCACCTGGTCCCAGGCGTCGCGCATGATTGCCATCATCTCGGTCGAGAGCGCATTGCGCGCCTCCGGCCGGTTCATGGTGACGATGAGGACGTGGCCGCGCTTCTCGACGAGGCATTGAGGCATCGTTGTTTCTCCTGTTACTCGGACCTTGCAAGAAACAGTAACACGTTCTATTTTTGACCTTGTGACGTACAACATAGCCGACCTCGTCGAACACACCATCGATCTCGTGCCGGACCGGGTTGCGCTGGCTGACGACCACCGCTCGATCACCTTCGCGCAACTGGAGGACCGGGCCAACCGGCTGGCCAACTACCTGCTGGAACACGGTGTCCAGCCGGGCGACAAGGTCGGTATCTACTCACGCAACACCATCGAGGCCGTGGAGGCCATGGTGGCGGTGTTCAAAGCCCGCGCGGTGATGATCAACGTGAACTTCCGGTACGTCGAGAACGAGTTGCAATACATCTTCGAAAATTCGGACATGGTGGCGCTCATTCACGAGCGGCGCTACACCGGCAAGGTGGCGAATGTGCGGCCGAAGGTCGCGAAGCTGAAGACGGTCCTCGTGGTCGACGACGGCAGCGATGAATTCGCCACTGCGGAAGGCTCCGTGGATTACGAAGCGGCCCTGGCGGAATCGTCCGGCGAACGCAACTTCGGTGACCGTTCCCCCGACGACATCTTCATGCTTTACACCGGCGGCACCACCGGCATGCCCAAGGGCGTCATGTGGCGGCACGAAGACTGGTGGCGGGTCCTCGGCGGCGGTATCAACTTCATGACCGGTGAATACGTCCAGGACGAATGGCAGCAGGCCAAGACGGGCGCGGCCGGCGGCCAGATGGTGCGTTACCCGATCCCGCCGCTGATCCACGGCGGCTCGCAGACCGCGGTGTTCCACGGCCTGTTCGACGGCGGTAAGACCATCATGCTGCCGGAATTCAGCGGGCACGGGGTCTGGCAGGCGGTGGACCGCCACAGCATCAACATGATCTTCATGACCGGCGATGCCATGGCCCGTCCGATGATGGATGCGCTGAAGGAGGGCAACCCGGAAAACGGTGAGCCGTACCAGCACACGAACCTCTGGGCGATGGCGAGCAGTGCGGCACTCTTCTCGCCGACCCTCAAGGACGAGTTCATCGACCTGCTGCCGAATACGGTCATCACCGATTCCATCGGCTCCTCGGAGACGGGCTTCGGCGGTATCTCCATCGCGGCCAAGGGTGCCACCCATACCGGCGGACCGCGGGTGAAGATCGACGCCTCCACCGCGGTGCTCGATGAGGACGGCAACCCGGTGACCCCCGGTTCCGGCCAGTCCGGTGTCCTCGCCCGCAAGGGGCACATCCCGCTCGGGTACTACAACGACCCGGTGAAAACCGCGGCGACCTTCAAGGAGTTCAACGGAGTCCGCTACTCCATCCCCGGCGACTGGGCTCGGGTCGAGGAGGACGGGACCGTCACGATGCTGGGCCGTGGTTCGGTGAGTATCAACAGCGGCGGCGAGAAGATCTACCCGGAGGAGGTCGAGGGCGCGCTGAAATGCCATCCCGAGATCTTCGACGCGCTGGTGGTCGGGGTCCCGGACGAGCGCTGGGGTCAGCGAGTGGCGGCCGTCGTGCAGTGTCGCGGCGACAAACGCCCCACCCTGGAGGAACTGCGACCGGTACTGACCCAGGAGATCTCCTCCTACAAACAGCCCCGCAGCCTGTGGTTCGTCGACGAGATCAAGCGGTCCCCGGCGGGCAAGCCCGACTACAAGTGGGCCAAGGCGCAAACCGAGGAGCGTGACGCCGACGAGCACGGTCAGGCGGGAAGCTCGTCGTAGGCTCCGGCTGCGCGAAGGGGCTGCCGCCATGCACGCGGCAGCCTCTTCGCGCTGAGCGTTCGTTACTCGGGTGAGCCCGGAGGTGTTGCTCCGATCGCCTTCCTGAGTTGTTCGGCGATATCGGCGACCTCGTCCAGTTCGCCGGTAGCGACCGCGATCATCAGGTCGTACGCCAGGTCCTCGTCCAAACCGCCGATATCCACACCGTTGCGGGCGAGGAAGATCGCACCGGCCGCAATGGCCAACCGCTTGTTGCCATCGATCAGCGGGTGATTCTTGGCAATGGAATGTAGTAGCGCCGCGGCCTTGTCCCAGACGGAGGGGTAGGCGTCAGCACCGAAAACTGTCGCTTGTGGCCGGGCTGACGCAGATTCGAGGAGTCCCGGATCGCGAACGATGAACCCGCCTGCGACATCGCCGGCGATTGCGCGGAGGTCTGCGGTGGTCAGGTAGTAGATCGCGGTCCGGGTCATTCGGCAAGCCTGTCGAGCAGCGCTCGATGCTTGGACGCGAACCGCTGCGACAGTTCGCGGACCTGGCTGTCGGCTGTTTCTGCCATCGCTTCCGGAACAACTGCCGCGACGCGACGGCCGTGCCTCGTCAGGTGGACTACCTTGCCGGCCTCGGCTGCCGCGACTACCTCGGCCAGCTTGTCGCGTGCTTCGCTGACGGGTAGTTCCCAGGCGTCGAAATCAGGAAGTGCAGTCATACCGGCAATCGTACATATCTGCCTGATGTTTGTACGAAAATTATCGTGCGGCCCGCGCGGCGCCGATTTCACCGGCGTGATCCACCGCCCAATCGGCCAGAGTCGAGAGCGGATGCAGGAGTGATTCGCCCAGCGGTGTGAGGGTGTATTCGACCGTGGGTGGGATGGTCGGGTGGACGGTGCGGTCGACGAGGCCGTCGGCTTCCAGGGAGCGGAGGGTTCGGGTCAGCATGCGGCGGCTGAGGTCTTCGATCGAGCGGTGTAGTTCGTTGTAGTGGTAGGGGCGGCGGGCCAGTAGGGCGATCACCAGCAGGGTCCATTTGTCGCCGAGGAGCTTGGCGATCTCGGTCACCGGACAGGCCTGGTAGTCGGCGCTGGGGACGGGCGCGGGGAGTTCCGCCGCGGCGAAGGAGGGCGCCTGCGCTGGGGTGGGGAACATAAAAGTGCCTTCTTCCGGGGTCGGTGACCGCTGTCGAGGATGGGGAGCGACAGGTGGACCGATGGAGGTGTGATGACCAGAACCATTGTTATCAGTGGTGGTACCGATGGTATGGGACGTGCGTTCGCGCTCGAGCGGCTCGCCCGGGGGGACCGGGTCGTGGCGATCGGTAGCAACCCGGCCAAGGGGGACGCGCTACTGGCTGCCGCCGGACCCGACGCGGACCGATTGCGCTTTCTGCGGGCGGACCTGAGTTCGGTGGCGGAGACGCGACGAGTTGTCGCCGAAATAGATTCGGTCTACGAGACGGTCGATGCGCTGCTGCTGTTCGCGAACCGGACCTCGCCGAAGCGCATCGGGACCGCCGAGGGATTCGAGCGCACGTTCGCGCTGTATTACCTGAGCCGGTATCTGCTCTCGTACGGGTTGGTTCCGTTGCTGGAGCGCAGCGGGCAGCCGGTGATCGTGAACATAGCCGGCGTCGGTGTCCGGAAAGGGGCGGTGAACTGGGACGATCCGCATCTCACGCGCGGCTACAGTGTGGTCCGCGCCCAGCTACAGGCCGGGCGGGCCAACGATCTGCTGGGAGTTTCTTTCGCCGGACAATTCGGCGGGAAGATCGGGTACGTCCTCTATCACCCCGGATTCACTCGCAGCGGGGATCTGACACCGTTGAATCCGGTCGCCAGGACAGCCATCCGAACGCTCGCCGCGCTCGCCGCTCGACCCGTGCGCACCGCGATCCACCCGATCCACGATTTCGTCGATACCCCGTCCGCGGCGCCGCTCCGCGCAATCGATCGGGGCCGGTCGCTACCGCTGTCACTGCCGACTCTCGACCCCGGCGATGCCCGTCGCCTTTCCGAACTCACCGGTGAACTCCTGGCAGCGCAGTCCTGATTCGGGGTGTCGTCTGCGGGCGGCCGGAACCGTGCGACGGGACGCCACCGACCGGGGCCCGCACGCGAAACTCGTGTGGTGGTCGAAATGTTCGCGAGTCCGGCGGTTCGTGTTCGGGACTCGGCTGCCCGATCCGTCTGTCTCAGGGTCGGATTCGGGGAGACACCCGATGCGAGAGTTGCGGCCTTCGGCGAGACTCGCGGTACATGATCGTTCCGATCGAAAGTGAGTCCGTGGGTATCACTCGTTTTCTCGCCTTCGCGGCGGCCCTCGCGGTCGCGCTGGGTGCGGCGGCCACCGCACCCGGGGCGGCCGCGCCCACCACATCCGGGTCCGAGCTCGGTGTGGCACTGCCGGCCCCGACCGGCCCGTTCGCGGTCGGCGCCCAGGAGTTCCACCTGGTCGACGATCGGCCCGACCCGTGGGTTCCCGATCGCGACCGTGAACTGATGGTCTCCGCCTGGTATCCCGCACTGGCACCTGTCGGCCGGCCGGACGCCTATGCCACGCCCCAGGAGTCGGCGCTCATCCTCGCTTCGCTCGGTGTGGACGGATTTGCGCCGGGCCTCCTCAGCACGGTACGAACGCATGCCTATGTCGACGCGCCGAGATGGGGACACCCGCTGCCCACGGTGGTGCTTTCGCCGGGTTTCAGCATGCCGCGAGCATCGCTCACCGGCCTCGCCGAGGAACTCGCCAGTCGTGGCTATCTCGTGCTCGGCATCGACCACACATACGAGGCCTCCGCCGTGACCTTCCCGGATGGGCGCATCACCGAATGTGCGGCCTGCCGAGGCAGTCTGGACGCCGTGGCGGTCGCACGCAACCGAGCCCAGGATGTGTCCTTCGTTCTCGACGAACTGTCCGGACAACTACCGCTCGACTCGTCCCGGATCGCCATGGGCGGTCATTCCGCGGGCGGATTCACCGCGCCGTACGCGCTCGCCGAGGACAGCAGGATCCGCGCCGGGTTCAACCTGGACGGAACGTTCCCCGCCGCACCCTACGGCCGGGCAGTCGACCGGCCGTTCCTGATGATGGGCGCACCGCTGCACGCACCCGACGGCAAGTCCGGCGACAAGTGGGCCACCGCATACGATGCGTTCGGCGGCTGGAAACGCTGGCTGTCGGTGGACGGCACGTCACATTCGTCCTTCACCGACTACGCGCCGATCACCGCGGCCGTCGGTTTCCGGGTGCCGGATACGACGATCGACGGCAACCACGCGATGGACCTGACCCGGCGATATGTCACCGCCTTCGTCGACCTCCACCTGCGCGGTATTCCGCAGCCGATCCTCGATGCGCCGAATCCGGCGGGCCCCGAGGTCCGCTTCTACTGATTCGGTTGTGCAATCCGAGCGCGTCGCGCCTCTACCGGAGGCGGTCGCGCCTTTGCTGAACACCGAGCACGTCATCGAAGAGCCGGTTCGTGCAGCGGGCCTATCGGGAGACGCTGCGCTGGTCAGCGGTAACTCCGCTGACCAGCGGGCGGTCTCTAAGCGGATTCGGGAACGAACTGGGCCAGCGGTAGCAGGTGGTTGGTTGCTCCGCCGAGGGCGAATTCGTTGTGTTTGGCGGCGGTGAAGTAGTTGTGCGCGATGTGGTCGCGGTCGATCCCGACCCCGCCGTGTACATGGACCAGAGTGTGCGCCACTTGGTGACCCGCTTCGGCCGCCCAGAATTTGGCGGTGTGGATCGCTCCGGCGGCGTCGAGGTCTTCACTGAGCTGCCAGGCCGCCTGGGTGGTGGTGAGGCGCAGGCCCTGGACGCTGATGTAGCTGTCGGACAGACGCTGAGCCACGGCCTGGAAGCTGCCGACGGCGCGGCCGAATTGTTCGCGCTCGCGGGCGTAGCCGGCGACCAGTTCCAGTGAGCGTTCGAGTGTGCCGAGCTGCTGGGCGGCCAGGCCCAGCCAGGCGCGGTCGAGAAGCCAGTTCAGGATTTGCGCACCGTCTTCCACGGTGCCGAGCAGTTCGGCGGGGGCGTCGGTGAATTCGACGAGCGATTCCGCGCTGCGGTCGGTGACCTGCTGTTCGGTCACAGTGACGGATTCGCCGGAGGGGTCGACCAGGAAGACCGCGGGCTTACCGGATACCGACGCGGGCACCAGAATTCGTGCGGCGCGGTCGGCTACCGGGACCGTGGTCTTGACGCCGGTGACGCGCCAGCCGCCGGCGGATTCGGTTGCGGTGGTCGCGGGCCGGGTGGGCTCCCAGTTGTGTTCCTCGGCCAGGGCGACGGTGAGGATCGAGGTGCCCGCGGCAGCCGCGGCGGCGAGGTCACGACTATCGGCGGACCCGAAACGGGCCAGCGCATCCGCGCCGAGAACGATCGACCACAGGTACGGAACAGCCGCGACCGCCTTGCCGAGTTCGCGCAGGATCGCGGTCTGTTCCAGGACGCCGAAACCGCTGCCGCCGATCTCCTCGGGCAGCGCGGCCGACAGCACGCCGGTCTCGGCCAGCGATGTCCACAGCGGTTCGTCGAATTTGGCCGTACCGCCGTCCAATTCGCGGAGCCGGTCCGCGGTGACCAGTTTCTCGCAGACCTCGCCGGTGAGCCGGGCCAGATCCACTTGGGCTTCGGTGGGAGTGAAATCCATGGTGACTACCTAATTCTGGAATGGGCGAGACGGTCAGCGGGCGGAGGCGGGCTGCTTCAGGGCGGTCATGGCGATGATGTCGCGCTGCACCTCGTTGGTGCCGCCGCCGAAGGTGAGGATCAGGGCGGCGCGGTGCATCCGCTCCAGCCGGCCCCGCAGCACCGACCCCGGGGAATCCTGCCGCAACGCGGCCTGGGGGCCGAGCACCTCCATGAGCAGGCGGTACGCCTCGGTCGACAGTTCGGTGCCGTACACCTTGCACGCGGAGGCGTCCCAGGGCCGGGGTGCCGCGTCGCCGCCGGCGTCGGCCCGGGTGGCGATCTCCCAGTTCATGAGCTTGAGGTATTCGACCTTGGCGTGCACGCGCGCCAGGTTCAGCTGGACCCATTCCCGGTCGAACACCCGGGACCCGTCCGCGGCCTTCGTCTCCTTGGCCCAGGCCACCGTCTGCGCCAGGGCCAGTTGCAGCGCGGCGGCGGAGGTCAGCGCGACCCGCTCGTGGTTGAGCTGGTTGGTGACCAGCGGCCAGCCGCCGTTCTCCGGGCCGACCAGGGAGGTCACCGGAACACGGACGTCCTGGTAGTAGGTAGCGCTGGTATCCGGCCCGGCCATGGTGTGCACGGGGGTCCAGGAGAAGCCTTCGGCGGTGGTGGGCACTATCAGCATGCTGATGCCCTTGTGCTTCTTGGCGGTGGGGTCGGTGCGCACGGCCAGCCAGATGTAGTCGGCGTAGGCGATGAGGCTGGTCCACATCTTCTGGCCGTTGATCACGTAATCGTCGCCGTCGCGTACCGCCGTGGTGCGCAGGGCGGCCAGGTCGGTGCCGGCGCCCGGTTCGGAGTAGCCGATGGCGAAGTGCAGGTCGCCGGCGGCGATCTTGGGCAGGAAGAATTTCTTCTGTTCCTCGCTGCCGTAGTGCATGATCGTCGGCGCCACCGAGTTGATGGTCAGGAACGGCACCGGGGCGCCGGCGATGGCGGCCTCGTCGGTGAAGATCAGCTGGTCGATCATGGGCCGGTCCTGGCCGCCGTATTCCTTCGGCCAGCCCAGGGCCAGCCAGCCGTCGCGTCCCATTTCCGCGACCACCTCGCGGTACACATTGCCCTGGCCGTATTCACCGGTCTGGGCGCTGAGCGCGGCCCGTCGTTCCGGTGTGATCAGGCGCGCGAAATATTCGCGGAGTTCGGCGCGTAGCTGCTGCTGCTGCGGGGTATACGCGATACGCATGGCGGGACCTCGAGCCTTCGTTCTGCGGGATGGAGATCGGGGGCGGGACGTGGGATCGCGCCGCGCCTGCGGGCGGCGCGGTTCCGCGCTCTGCTCGCGGAGCACGGTATGGATCTCGAATGCCTGGCTCCGATCATTGCATATGCACTGAAACATGTTCCAGTATTGAAGGGTAATCAGCCCATGTTGCCAGCCCCGGCGCCCGTCGCTTGTTACGCTTCGGCCGCTACGTGGGGAAAAGGAGTTTCGATGAAGGTCAGCGTTGACTTCGATCAGTGCGAAGCAAACGGAATCTGTGCGGGAATCGCTCCCGACGTCTTTGAACTCGATGACGAGGATATGTTGCACGTCGCCGAGGGCGAGGTCGCCGCGGATCAGGAGTCCCAGGTGGCCGAAGCGGTGGCGCAATGCCCCAAAGCGGCGCTGCGGTTGCTCTGAATCGGCTCTTGCCGTGAATAAGAACACGTTCTAGAGTCGGCCCGGTGAGCGATACAGATACCAGCCTTGCCGGGCGAGTTGCGATCGTGACCGGAGCGGGTGCGGGCCTCGGTAAGGCCGAAGCGCTCGCTCTGGCCGGAGCCGGGGCTTCCGTGGTGGTCAACGACCTCCGCGAGTCCGAAGCGGTGGCCGAGACGCTGGAGCAGATCCGGGCCCTCGGTGCCAAGGCGGAATTCGTCGCGGGCAGTATCGCCGAGCGGGCCACGGCCGACGCGTTGATCACCGCCGCCACGGAATCCTTCGGTGGCCTGGACATCGTGGTCAACAACGCGGGGATCACCCGCGACAAGATGCTGTTCAATATGACCGACGAGGACTGGGACGCGGTTCTCGCGGTGCATCTGCGCGGGCATTTCCTGCTGACCCGCAATGCCGGCGCCTACTGGCGCGCGCGGTCCAAGGAGACCGGCGCTCCGGTGTACGGCCGGATCGTCAATACCTCTTCCGAAGCCGGGTTGCTCGGCCCGGAGGGTCAGGCCAACTATGCGGCGGCCAAAGCCGGAATCACGGCGTTGACCCTGTCGGCTTCGCGCGCACTGAATCGTTTCGGTGTTCGCGCGAACGCGATCTGCCCGCGGGCGCGTACCGCCATGACCGAACAGGTTTTCAGTGCGGCACCCGAAGGTGAGGTGGATCCGCTCTCGCCCGAGCATGTGGCGCGTCTGGTCGCCTACCTGGCATCTCCCGCCGCCGACCTGGTCAACGGGCAGGTGTTCGTGGTCTACGGGCCGATGGTGGCGTTGATGGCCGCGCCGGTGGTCGAGCAGCGCTTCGATGCGTCGGGCGCGCAATGGTCTGATGACGATCTGGCCACCACGCTGACGGGTTACTTCGCCGGGCGCGAAGCAGGTCGTACCTTCTCTGCAACGGCACTACACGAACTGGGTTGAGTGAGTCCCGGCCGGGCAGTTTGCGTGATTCGCTCGCGGAACGTGCCCGGCCAGAGTTGAACAACCGTCCAGTCATTGGTAAACAAAGGGGTCGCACTGTGCCCGGCCTCACACAATGATGCCCAAGGCGTATGAATCTTGTTCCAATCCCGCTGTCTGGGATTGCGGCAAGTTTCCAGTTCACAAGCCTCAAAATGGCCCCAAATAGGAAATGAACGTGTTCTACTTATCGGGGCGTGTCCCAGGGTGTATCCCCAACGGCCGCCGGCGGGACCAGTGGTTAGGCAAGGAGGATCCAGAGTGAACGACGTCCTTGCCGTCCCACTGCGGGCCGTCGGCGGATTTTTCGAACTTGCCGCATCGGTGGCCCGGGCGAGCATTCGCCGCCCGTTCCAGTTGCGCGAATTCATCGATCAGTCGTGGTTCGTAGCGCGCGTATCGATCCTGCCGACCGTGCTCGTCGCCATTCCGTTCACCGTGCTCGTGGTTTTCGTGCTGAACATTCTGCTCCGCGAAATCGGCGCCGCCGATCTCAGCGGTGCCGGTGCGGCCTTCGGCGCGGTGACCCAGGTCGGGCCGATCGTCACGGTGCTCATCGTCGCCGGCGCCGGCGCCACGGCCATCTGCGCAGATCTCGGCGCCCGCACGATCAGGGAAGAGATCGACGCCATGAAGGTACTCGGTATCGACCCCATCCACCGGCTGGTGGTACCGCGGGTACTGGCATCGATGTTCGTCGCATTGATGCTGAACAGCCTGGTCTGCACCATCGGCATCGTCGGTGGGTTTCTTTTCTCGGTGTATCTGCAGGACGTGAACCCGGGTGCGTTCGTCAACGGCATCACGCTGCTGACCAATCTGCCGGAGTTGATCATTTCCGAGGTCAAGGCCGGCCTGTTCGGCCTGATTGCCGGATTGGTCGCCTGTTACCTGGGCCTGAATGTCAAAGGTGGTCCCAAGAGTGTCGGTGATGCGGTGAACCAGACAGTGGTTTTCGCCTTCATGGCGCTGTTCGTGGTGAACGTCGTCGTCACGGCGGTCGGTCTCAAATTCTCGGTGCGGTGACGCAGATGTCGGCCTCCGTGATCATCCAGTCCCGTTTCCCCAGAGTGACGCGCCGCGTCCGCAGGTTCTCCTCCTCGCTGGACGAGCTCGGCAAACAGGCCGTGTTCTACGCCAAGACGTTCGGTTCCATGCCGCGCGCGCTGGTGCACTACCGCACCGAGACGATCCGGTTGATCGCCGAGATCAGCATGGGTACCGGTGCGCTCGCGGTGATCGGCGGCACGGTCGTGATCGTCGGGTTCCTGACTCTGTTCTCCGGCGCCACCATCGCCGTCCAGGGGTACAGCTCGCTCGGCAATATCGGGGTCGAGGCCCTGACCGGGTTCTTCGCCGCCTTCCTCAATGTGCGCATCGCGGCGCCGGTGATCTCCGGAATCGGGCTGGCCGCGACCATCGGCGCGGGCTCCACCGCACAGCTGGGCGCGATGCGGGTGGCGGAGGAGATCGACGCGCTCGAATCGATGGCGATCCGGCCGATGCCGTACCTGGTCAGCACCCGGGTGCTGGCCGGGATGATCGCCATCGTGCCGCTGTACGCGCTCGCGGTGATCGCTTCCTTCGTCGCCAGCCGGTTCGCGACCGTGATCATCTACGGGCAGTCGGCCGGCGTATACGACCACTATTTCTCCACATTTCTTATTCCGAGCGACATTCTGTGGTCGTTCGGCCAGGCCATTGTCATGGCATTGGCGGTGATGATGATCCATACGTATTACGGCTACAACGCGGCCGGCGGCCCGGTCGGGGTCGGGATCGCTGTGGGTAACGCGGTCCGGACCTCGCTGATCGCGGTGGTCTCGGTAACCCTGCTGGTCTCCCTGGCCGTCTACGGCACCTCCGGCAACTTCAACCTTTCCGGATAGGCGCCATGACGGATTTGATGCGATCGGACAGCCACCAGCTCGGGCCGGGGCCCGAGGGACCGAACGGCATCGCGGGTGGGTCGTCCCGCGATTCCGACGAGCCCCACGCGCCCCTGCGTCCGGTGAGCCGGTGGACCCTCGTCCAGCGAAAATACGGTCTGAAACTGGCCGGTACCGCCATGGTGCTGGCCGTGGTGGCCGCGGTGTTCGTGTCGTTGACCATGTTCTTCGGCGGGTTCACCCCTTCGGTCACCGTCACCGTCGCGGCACCCCGCAGCGGGCTGGTGCTGGACCCGGACGCGAAGGTCAAGGTCCGTGGTGTCCAGATCGGCCGGGTTGCCGCCATCGACGCCGGCGACGAGGGCACCGATCTGCGCCTGGCGCTGGACCCTGATTTGCTGCACCTGGTTCCCGCCAATGCCACCGTCGATATCCGTTCGACCACGGTGTTCGGCGCCAAGTACATCAACTTCGTGATCCCGCAGCAGCCGGAGACCGGCAGCCTGCAACCGGGGGCCCGGCTGGCAACCGAGAAGGTCACCGTCGAGTTCAACACGTTGTTCCAGCACCTCAGCGATGTACTGGCCCAGGTGGAGCCGGAGAAGCTCAGCGCCACCCTCACCGCGATGGGTACCGCGTTGCAGGGCCGCGGCGAATCGCTCGGACAGCTGCTGGTGAACGGCGATTCCTATCTCCGGGAGATCAACCCGACGCTGCCGACACTGCAGCGCGACTTCCAGACCACCGCGGCCGTGGGCAACCTGTACGCGGATGTCTCCGGAGACCTGCTGCGCACCGTCGACAACGCCACGGTCAGCAGCCGCACCATCACGGAATCCGAATCGGATGTCGACGCACTGCTGGCAAATCTCACCGGGCTCGCCGATACCACCGGCGCGGTGCTGCACGAGAACGAGGCACAGTTCGGCACCGCCCTGGATCTGCTGCGCCCGACCACGGAACTACTGAACCAGTACAAGCCGGCACTGGCTTGTCTCATCGGTGGTGCCGCCAAGGCGATGCCGGTCGGTGAGGCGGTCTTCGGCGGCCTACAGGAGGGCGTGGCCCTGAACACCGGTTTCATGTACGGCACACCGCCCTACACCTATCCGAACGACCTGCCGAAGGTGAATGCCACGGGTGGACCGCGCTGCGCCGGTACCACCGATCGCGTGCCGGGCAGCCATTCCGACTATGTCGTCACCGATACCTCGGAAGGGCATCCCTACATCCCCTCGACCAAGCTGAACCTGAACGCTCCCAAGGTGTTCCAGGTCCTGTTCGCCGGGCTCCCGGGGGTGGGCCAGCCATGAAAAATACCGCTACGACAGTCAAACTCGCCATCTTCACCCTGGTGATGACCCTGGTCTTCGCCGGATTGGTGGTGGTTTTCTCCCAGGTGCGTTTTGCCGGCCAGCACGGCTACCAGGCGGTCTTCACCAGCGCCTCGGGCATGCTGCCCGGGGACAAGGTGCGAATCGCCGGCGTACCGGTCGGCTCGATTTCCTCGGTGAAGGTCGACGACGAATACCACGCGCACGTCGAATTCGACGTCGACACGAAGTACCGGCTGCTCACCAGCACCCGGGCCACGATCCGCTACGAAAACCTGGTCGGGGACCGCTACCTGGAACTGATGGAAGGGCCGGGGGAGGCGACCACCCTGCACGAGGGCGGCACCCTCGGCCTGGACAAGACCGCGCCGGCCCTCGACCTGGACATGCTGCTGGGTGGCTTCAAACCATTGCTGCGCGGTCTGGATCCGGCCCAGGTCAACGATCTGACCAACGCGCTGTTGCAGATTTTCCAGGGGCAGGGCGGCACGCTCGTCGAACTGCTCAACAGCAGCGGCTCGTTCACCAAAACCCTCGCCGACCGGGACGCGCTCATCGGCAGTGTGATCAACAATCTGAACTCGGTGCTGAAAACCATCGACGACCGCGGCGATCAGTTCGCCACCACGATCGACGAACTGCGCCGGCTGGTCAGCGGCCTCGCCGCCGATCGCGATCCGATCGGCGCCGCGCTGCCGAAGATCGCCGACGCCACGGTCGCGGCCAACGATCTGCTGGTGCAGGCCCGCCCCGACCTGGCCGCGACCATCGCGCAGACCGGCCGGCTGGCCACCAACCTCGACAATGGTTCGGACACTGTGCAGTATGTTCTCGACGAACTGCCGGGGGCCTACAAGAAACTGAACCGTATCGGCGCCTACGGGTCGTTCCTGAACATCTACGTATGCGGAACGAACTTCCTGGTCGACGGTCCGGACGGAAAGCCCCTGCTACTCGAACTGCCCGGTGAGCAGACGACCGGAAGGTGTGCGAGCGAATGAAGGAGCAATCGCGTGCGGTGACCATCGGCATCGTGGGATTGGTGCTGGCGGTCGCGGTGGCGCTGACCGCGCTGCAATTCGAACGGCTGCCGTTCATCCGCGGTGGCGCCGTGTACACCGCGTATTTCGCCGACGCCGGCGGGCTGGTGACCGGTGACGATGTCGAGGTCGCCGGGGTGAAGTCCGGCCGGGTGGAGGATGTCAGCCTCGACGGCGCCCAGGTCCTGGTGCGGTTCAGCGTCGACGATTCGATCGCGCTGGGCGACAAGACCTCCGCCGCGATCAAGACCAATACTGTCCTCGGCCGCAAATCGCTGGCGGTAACTCCGGACGGCGACGGAACCCTGACGGTCACCGAGACCATTCCACTCACCCGGACCACCTCGCCGTACTCCCTGAACGAGGCGCTCGGCGACCTCGGCCAGACCGTGCAGGATCTGGATCTGCCGAAGGTGAACCAGACGCTGGACGAACTCTCGGCGGCCTTCGCCGACACCCCGGCGCCGCTGCGATCGGCCCTGGACGGTGTGACCGCACTGTCGCGCACCATCAATGCGCGCGACCAGGCACTGTCGGATCTGCTCACCCGCGCGCAGAACGTCACCAAGATCCTGGCCGACCGCGCCGATTCGATCAACGCGCTGCTGGTCGACGGGAACCAGCTACTCGGTGAACTGGATCGGCGGCGCACCGCGATCAGTCAGATGATCGTCTACGTCAATTCGCTCGCCCAGCAGCTGTCCGGGCTGGTCCACGACAACGAAGCGCAGCTGAAACCCGCACTGGACAAACTCAATTCGGTGCTCGACCTGCTGGAGCGCAACCGGGACAACATCACCGACGCGCTCGACGGCCTCGGCCCGTTCGCCGCGGCCCTCGGCGAACAGGTCGGCAGTGGCCCGTACTTCAACGCCTACGTCGTCAATGCCAGCAGTGAAACCCTGCATCCGCTGGTGGACGCGCTGGTCTGGCCGCAGCATCTGCCCGAATCGCTGCGCGCCTATCTGCTCGAACCCGGTCCCAAGATCGGCCCGTCCGCACAGGAGCCGCCGCGATGATGCGATCCCTCCGCCTTCGCTGCGGCCGCCGCGGACCGCAAACTTGCTCCGGTCTCCGCGCACCGCATCAACCTGCTCCGAGGAGAAGCCTGTGAGTAGTCTGCAGGACAAGGTCCGGGCCATTCCCGGTAAGTGGGTGGGGATCGTCGCCGGGGTGCTGGTGATCGCGCTGGTGGTCGTCGGTGGTTACGCCGCATACAACCGGCTCACCAAACACGAGATCACCGCGTATTTCACCTCCACCAGCGGTATCTACCCGGGCGACGATGTGCGGGTGCTGGGCGTACCCATCGGCAAGATCGACTCCGTCGAGCCCGGTAAGGACCAGGCGAAGGTGACCATGACGGTCGACGGCAGCGTCGACCTGCCCGCCGACGCGCGGGCCGTGATCATCGCGCCGTCGCTGGTTTCCGCCCGCTTCATCCAGATCGCTCCCGCCTACACCGGTGGGGACAAAATGAGCGACGGTGCGGAGATCCCCCTCGAACGGACCGCGGTCCCGGTGGAGTGGGACGACATCAAAACCGAGCTCAACAAACTCTCCACCGCGCTCGGCCCGGTCGGCGACGACCCCCAGGGCTCCTTCGGGCGCTTCGTGGACACGGCCGCGAACAACCTCGACGGGAACGGCGACGCCTTCCGCAGCACCCTGCGGGAACTGTCCGCCACCTTGACCACACTGTCCGACGGCCGCACCGACCTGTTCGGCACCATTCGCAATCTGCAGAAGTTCGTGGACGTGCTGTCCAAGAGCAACGACCAGATCGTGGAATTCGGCGGGCGGCTGGCTTCGGTGTCCTCCGTGCTGGCCGGAGTGTCACAGGATCTGGGCGCCGGCCTGGACAACCTGGACCTGGCACTGACCGATGTGCGGCGGTTCCTCGACGGCAGCGGTACCGAGCTCACCGAGGGTGTCCAGCGGCTGGCCGACGTGACCCAGATCCTGGTCGACAAACGGCCGGAGCTGGAACAGGCGCTGCACTCCGGCCCGACCGCGCTGGTGAACTTCTACCAGATCTACAAGCCCGCCCAGGGCACGCTGACCGGTGCCATCTCGCTGAACAACTTCGCCGATCCGGTGAGCTTCCTGTGCGGTTCGGTGCGGTCCCTGGAACAGCACGAATCCGATACCACCGCCGACCTGTGCGCCCAATATCTCGCTCCGGTGATCAGTTCGCTGGCGATGAACTACGTGCCGATCATGACCAACCCCGCGACCGGTGTGACCGCCTTCCCGAACCAGTTGGACTACACCACCCCGGACCTGCCCGGGCGGGTGGATCCGCAGAAGGTGGGACCCCCGGCGGCGCCCGCGCCCGCACCCATATCGGTTCCGGCCGGTGTCGCGGGGCTGGCGATCCCGGGCCTTCCGCTTCCCGAAGTTCCCGGCCTGCCCGGAGGAGGACGATGATGCGCCGACTCGCGTTGTGGGCGCCGGATATCCGGCCGGCATTGTCCGCGCCGGGTTTCCGGCGCCGGGCCGCAGCCCTCGCCGTCGGGCTCGCACTGGCGTTACCGATCACGGGTTGCCAGTACGACGGGCTCAACTCGCTACCGATGCCCGGTACCGAAGGTACCGGCGAAGGCTCCTACACGGTGCAGATCCAGATGCCTAATGTCACGACGCTGACCCGGAATTCACCGGTACGCGTCGACGATGTCTCGGTCGGGGCGGTCACCGATATCGAGGTCGAGGGCTGGCACGCGCTGGTGACGGTTTCCCTGAACCCCGATGTGGTGCTGCCCGCGAACGCCACCGCCAAGATCGGCCAGACCAGTCTGCTCGGCAGCAACCATGTGGAACTGGCGCCGCCGACGGGTATCGCCCCCGAGGGACGGCTCGCCGACGGTGATGTGATCCCGCTGGACCGGGCCGGTGTCTACCCGACCACCGAGCAGGTGCTGTCCTCGCTGTCGGTGGTGCTCAACGGCGGCGGTATCTCACAGCTGGAGAACATCACCCGCGAACTCAACTCGGCCCTGGTCGGCAACGAGGAGGAGGTCCGGGACCTGATCCCGCAGATGAACGATCTGATCGGCAACCTGAACGCGCAGCGCGACGACATCATCGCCGCGATAAGCGGACTGGACCGGCTCTCCGGGCAATTCGTCGAGCAGACCGATGTGGTGGAAGCGGCGATCGAGGAAATCCATCCCGCGCTGACCGTGCTGGCCGATCGCCGGCAGAACATCACCACCACCATCACCAAACTCGGTGAACTCAGTGATGTGGTGAACCGGCTGATCACCGCCAGCGGCGACGATCTGAAAGCGAACCTGGCCAACCTGGCCCCGGTCCTGCAGACGCTGGCCGACACCGGCACCGATCTCACCGAATCGCTGAAAATCATCGCCTCGTTCCCGTTCCCGCTGAAGAACCTGGACAACGCGATCAAGGGCGACTACTTAAATCTGTTCATGACGGTGGATATGACCGCCGCACGGCTGGACTCGAACTTCCTCACCGGCACCGGCCTCGGTGGCAAGTTCGGCGGCGTGGAACTCGCGCTCGGACAGGTGGCCGGACCCGCCGGCGAACAGGGCAACCCGCTCACGACTCCGCTGGCACCGCCCCCGGGCACGCCCAGTGACCAGCCGCAACCGACCATCCCCGGGCTGCCGCCCATCCCCGGCCTGCCCGCCATTCCGGGGCTGACGGTGCCGCTGCCCGCGCAGCCGCAAGGGGGCGAAGGCCAGTGACGCTCAGTCGATTCGTCCGCATCCAGCTGACCATCTTCGCCATCCTGACGGTCGTCGGCCTGACCGTCATGGGCGGCACCTACCTGGGCGTACCCGCCATGTTCGGCATCGGGCGCTACGAGGTCACGCTGCAACTCGCCGCCACCGGCGGGCTCTATCAGAACTCCAACGTCGCCTACCGTGGCACGAACGTCGGTGTGGTGCGCGAGGTCCGGCTCACCAGCGACGGTGTGGAAGCCCGGCTGTCGGTCGACAGCGACTACAAGATTCCGGCCGATTCCACCGCGCTGGTGCGCAGCGTCTCGGCGATCGGCGAGCAGTACGTCGACCTGGTCCCGCCGGACAACCCCGGGGATGCCAACTTGTATGACGGCAGCGTGATCCCGGTGGACCGCACCGAGCTGCCGCAAGACGTGGGAGCCCTGCTGGACCAGGCCGATCGGCTGCTGGCCAGCGTTGCCGATACCCGGCTGCGCCAGGTTATCGACGAGGCGTTCCGGGCCTTCAACGGTGCCGGACCGGATCTGCAACGGTTCCTCGACTCCGCGGCCCTGCTGGTGCAGGAAGCGAACGACAATGTCGAGCCGACCAAACAGCTCATCGAACAGATCGGCCCACTGCTCGACACCCAGGTGAACTCGGATGCCGCGATCCGATCGTGGACCCGTGATCTGGCGGTCGTCACCGATCAGTTGCGTGCCCACGATCCAGCTCTGCGCAGCATTCTCGCCAACGGCCCCGCCGCACTGGACCGGGTCACCCAGCAGTTCGACGAACTGCGGCCGACTCTGCCGCTGTTGCTGAACAATCTGGTGAGTCTGGGTCAGGTCGGTGTCACCTACCACCCCGGCCTGGAGCAGATCCTGGTCGTCTACCCGCCGCTGATCGCCGCGCTGCTCACGGCGGTGCGCGGCCCCATGGAATACGGCGCGCTGGTCGACTTCATGACGGTGCTCAACGATCCGCCGGCCTGTACGACCGGTTTCCTGCCGCCCGATCAACGCCGCGGACCCGACCAGGTCGACACGATCCCTACACCCAAGGGCCTGTACTGCAAGACTCCGCAGGACGACAAGAGCGCGGTGCGCGGTATTCGCAACACGCCGTGTATGGAATACCCGGGCCGCCGCGCACCGACCCCCGAACTGTGCCGCACCGGATATGTTCCGGAAGGCACGAATCCGCCGTTCGGGCCGCCGCAACCGGTGGCCCCGACCGAACCGCCGGCACCCGGCGTGGCCCCGGCCGCCGCGCCCGATTCAGGGCCCGGGGTTGCGGGAGTACCCCCCGCACCTGCTAGTTTCTCGGGCGCAAGCACCCCCGCCGCCGCTCTCTCGTACGATCCGGCCACCGGGGTATATACCGGCACCGACGGTCGCAGCTACCGTCAGGGCGATATCTCACCCGGCGGATCAGGCGCCGTACCCGCGGATTGGCAGGCAATGTTCGAGGAGCAGCAACAATGAGCGAAACCAAGGACCCCCGCCGTTCCCGCAGGCGGGCGAGCCGGACAGCGGGTCCGCCGGTCGAGGACGTGACCGAGCAGCTCGACGCCGGTACCGCGGCCGCTCCCCAGACGGCCGCGACCGAGAAGCTCACCATCGCTGAGACGGAGTCCACGCCTGCTGCGCCGACGGATACCGGCGACGCGAGCCCTGCCGAACCAGCCGGTGGAGTCGCGGGCGAAGAGTCCGAGGCGATCTCCGAGCACACCGCTGCCGCGACGACCGTCCGGCTCGGCAAGTCCGACGCGGAACCGTCGGGTACCGGCGACAAGGAATCCGACGCACCCACCGTCGTCGTCACGCTCGCGAAGGAAGCAACGCCCGAACCCGGCTCCACCGATCTCGACAGCGAGCAGGCGGAGAAGGCCGGCCCCCGGCGTACCTGGAAGCGGGTTGTCGCGCTCACCGCGGCCGCTGTGCTGGTGATCGGACTGGTCGGCGCCGCGGTGGTGTCGATGATCGCCGTCCAGTCCACCGCGCAGCGAGACGAGCGCCGCGCCGACTACGTCGCGACGGCGCGGCAGACGGTGCTCAACCTGACCACCATCCGGGCCGATACGGCCAAAGAGGATATCGACAGAATCCTCACCATGGCCTCCGGCGAATTCAAAACCGAGTTCGACGGCCGGATCGACCCGTTCACCGAAATCGTCAAACAGGCCAAGGTCGTCTCCACGGGCGAGGTCGTCGAGGCCGCGGTGGAACGGGACGACGAGAAGTCCGGGGTCGTCCTGGTCGCCGCCAAACAAACGCTCACCAACGCGGGCGCCGAAGGCGAACAGCAACGGTTCTACCGGTTCCGGGTCACCGTGCAGCGCGCGGACGACGGAACCCTGACCGCCTCCGACGTGGAGTTCGTGGCATGAGCGAGTCAGGCCCTGTTCTGCCCGATGGGCACAGCACGACCGAGGAAAAGCGTTCCGCCGAGAGGACCGGCATGAAGATGCGCAACAAGATCCTGATCGGCCTCACCGCGGTCGTGGTGGTCGCGGCCGCTGTCGTCGCGGGAATCGGCGGCTACCGCTATTGGGACTACCGCCAGTCGGAACAATCGCGCACCGACGCCGTCGCCGCCGCGACCAGCACGGTCTCGTCCATGTTCAGCTACGAATTCCAGACGGTGGAAAAGGAACTGCCCAAGGCCGCGGAGAATCTCGCTCCCGAATTCAAGGCGGACTATCTCCAGCTCATCGACCAGGCGATCGTGCCCGGTGCCAAGGAGAAAGAACTCACCGTCAAGGCCACCACACAAGCCGGCGGAGTGGTCTCCGCGGACCGGGCACACGCGGTGGTACTCCTGTTCCTGAACCAGCTGACCACCAGCAAGGAGAGCCCGCAGGGCACCACCACAGGCAGCCGGGTCCGGGTCGCCCTGGACAAATCCGACGACCAGTGGCTCGTAGCCTCGGTAACCCCCATCTGAATCATCTAGTAGGACTGGCCGCGCGCATATCGCGCGCGACGAAGATGCCGGCCTTTCCCACGGTTGCGGCTTTTGTACGTCGGTAACTGGGAATCACAGTTCGGGCAGATGAGACGGAGGTTCTCGCGCCGGTTGTCGGTCGATTCGCCGTTGACGTGATCGAGTACGAAGTTGAGCGGTTTTCCGCACCATTCGTTGTCGATCTCGCAGAGAGCACAGCGATTCCCCTGGACCCGGGTGAGATAGTCACGGATGTAATGGCCCTGGTAGCTACCGACATCGGCCACGCCCGTGGCGAGCCACTGCCGCGTCTTCTCTCGGCGCTGTGCTGCCTGCTGACAGCTCGTTGCGCAATACAGCTTCTGGCTGCGTTTGATCAGTAGCGCGGAGCACCCCCGGCATCGCCTCATGGTGCGGAAATTACTCCGGCCCACCGACATTGTCGGTGGGCCGGAACGAAACAAGAGCCGCCTGGGGGACTCGAACCCCCAACCTACGCATTACAAGTACGTTGCGCTGCCAGTTGCGCCAAGGCGGCGGAGCGGCTCGAATATCGAGACGCTCGGCAGCCGATCATACGGGGCCGCCACCGGGTTCGCGAAACCGATTCACAATCACCATATGCGAGGTTCGGTTTTTGCGACTCCCCCTGCCGCAGTCGTGGGCCGGGCCGGGAGACGGCGCAAGCCCGGCCGTTGCGCGCGAACAAACCTTCCCACGCGGCACCTGATCGGTGTCGCACAGGGTGGAGTCTGTGCCGGCCGGGCCTGCGGAGTCGGAACTACTTGCGAGCCGCTTCGTCGGCTGCCATGGCGTCACGCAGGCTCTTGGGCCGCATATCGGTCCAGTTCTGCTCGACGTACTCCACGCAGGCAGCGCGGCTGTCCTCACCGAAGACGACCCGCCAGCCGGCCGGGACCTCGGCGAACGCCGGCCACAGGGAGTGCTGTTCTTCATCGTTGACCAGAACGAAGAAGCGGCCGTCCTCGTCGTCGAACGGGTTGGTGCTCATTTCACCTCACAGGGGTGCTCGCGCGTATGTGTACGGATCTGTCCGGGCGCCGCGACGACGGTCGGCCTTCGGCTGCCGTGTCACGAACCCAACGATGTGTCGACCCTAGCAAGGCCGGCGTTAACTGTGGGCCTCCCCTCAGGAGGCGAAGAACTCCAGGAGGATCTTGTTCACTGTATCCGGCCGCTCCAGGTAGCCATAATGGCCCGCGTCCGGAACCTCCTGGTAGCGACCGCCGGGGATGGCCTCGGCGACCTCGCGGGACAGGTACGGCGGGATCATCCGGTCGTCCGCGAAGCCCACCGCCAGGCACGGCACCCGGATTGCCCGGTAGGCCTGGAGCCGGTCGAATTCGTGATCCATTTTGCGCTGGGCCCGGATGCCCGGCGTGACCGGACCGCCGGTGAACTCGAACAAGTCCAGCCAGTCCCGGGCCGCATTCCGATCGGCCATCGTGGCCGGCGAGAGATTCATCACCGCGGTGATCGCGGCATCGTACTTCGGCGGCAGCTTCACCCCGTTGGCGTCCATCTCGTGCTCGCCCAGCGACAAGGTCTTCTGGAACTGGTCCAGCCGGCCGTGCCCGGCCAGGAATACGGCCTTGCGCACCAGATCGGGCCGGGCCAAGGCGAGCTCCTGGGCTACCCGCGCACCCATCGATGTGCCCGCGACCAGCGCCGGACCCTCGTCCAGGAATTCGATCAGCCCCGCGGTATCGGCCACCAGCTCATGGATGGTCATCCCGTCGGCGGCCTCGTAGGAGGGCGCGATACCCCGGTTGTCGAAGGTGCAGACCCGGTAACCGGCGGAGACCAGCGCGGGGACCTGATGCAGCTCCCATACCCGCCCTGGGCTGCCGGTTCCCATGATCATCACCACGAGCGGGCCGCCGCCTTTCACATCGGTGCCCTTGGAACGGTCTCCCTTGACCTGATAATTGATCGATATTCCGTTCACCGTGGCCAACGGCATGCTGACGGCCCCTTCCTGATCGTTTCCGCTTGCCCACGGTATAGCCACATCGGTGCCGCTGTGTTACCGCGCCCGCAGCGACCGTGTGGCGGCACATATACCATGGGCATTTCACATACCAGCGCACCTGCCGGGAGGATTGAGATGGCCGCGAAGAGCAGCGCCAACGGTATCGCCGACGACGAACTGGAGCCCCTCGCCGACGAGACCGCTCGTCAGGCGCAGCGGGTCGTGGCCGCCTACGCCGCTGATGCCGACGAATGCCGGATGCTTCTGTCGATGCTCGGTATCGGCCCGGGCGCCCGCACCGAATAAGAGAACCGCCGGCGCCAACGGCGACGTCCGCGGATCCACACAACTACATGCCATGAGCGAGACAGGCCCGGAGGCGGTAGTGCGATACCTTCGCCTGCGCTTCGGCCTCCGCGGGAGTAAGCGGACCGATCGCCGGTCTCGCTCATGCCACCAGCGATACACGGCGTACAGCGCCGCGCAAAGGATGCGTGAGTGGACCAGATGACCGATCAGCCGTCCAGCGATTCCACCCCCCAGGATGAAACCGGCGTATCCGCGGACCTGCCCGGTGACCGCAACGGTTCCGGTCCGGTCGCCGCGCCGATAGCCCCGGCGGTGGCGGTTCCCGAGCCGGTGGAGGCCGAACCGCTGCGCGAGCGCGGCGCCGGTTCAGGGTTCGTGGTCGTGGCCAACCGCCTCCCCGTCGATCTGGAGAAACTGCCCGACGGGAGCACCCGCTGGAAGCGCAGCCCGGGTGGTCTGGTGACCGCACTCGAGCCGGTTCTGCGCAGCAACCGAGGTGCCTGGGTGGGCTGGGCCGGCGTTCCGGACGTGGATGTGGAACCGATCGTCGAGGACGGGCTGGAGCTGTTTCCGGTGCCGCTGTCGGCGCAGGAGGTCACCGACTACTACGAGGGTTTCTCCAACGCGACGCTGTGGCCGCTGTACCACGACGTGATCGTCCGTCCGGTCTACCACCGGGCCTGGTGGTCGGCCTATGTGCAGGTGAACCGGCGCTTCGCCGAAGAGACTGCCAAGGTCGCGGCCGAAGGCGCGACGGTCTGGGTCCAGGACTACCAGTTGCAGCTGGTGCCGAAGATGCTGCGGATGCTGCGCCCGGACCTCACCATCGGTTTCTTCCTGCATATTCCCTTCCCGCCGGTCGAGCTGTTCATGCAGATGCCGTGGCGCACCGAGATCGTGGAAGGCCTGCTGGGAGCGGATCTGATCGGTTTCCACCTGCCGGGCGGCGCGCAGAACTTCCTGTATCTGGCCCGGCGGCTGGCCGGACAGCCCACCTCGCGCGGCACCGTCGGGGTGCGCTCGAAGATGGGTGTGGTGCAGGTCGGCTTCCGGACCGTCCGGGTGGGCGCGTTCCCGATCTCCATCGATTCCGCCGGGCTGGACGAGCATTCGCGGCGCCGCTCGGTGAAGGAACGTGCGGCCCGGATCCGTTCGGAACTGGGCAGCCCGAAGAACATCCTGCTCGGCGTGGACCGGCTCGATTACACCAAGGGCATCGATATCCGGCTCAACGCGCTGGAAGAACTGCTCGACGAGGGCCGCGTCGATCCCGCCGAAACGGTCATGGTGCAGCTGGCCACCCCGAGCCGGGAGCGGGTGGAAAGCTATATCCAGATGCGAGGCGATATCGAACGTCAGGTCGGCCGCATCAACGGGGAGTTCGCGCAGGTCGGACATCCCGTCGTGCATTACCTGCACCGCCCGATCGCGCGCGAGGAGCTCATCGCCTTCTTCGTCGCCGCCGACGTCATGCTGGTGACCCCACTGCGCGACGGGATGAACCTGGTCGCCAAGGAGTACGTGGCCAGTCACAGCGGCCTCAACGGCGCCCTGGTGCTCAGTGAGTTCACCGGTGCCGCCGCCGAACTCCGCCAGTCCTACCTGTGCAACCCCCACGACCTGGACAGCGTGAAAGACGCCATCATCTCGGCCATCACCGACGATCACGAAACCCGCCGCCGCCGCATGCGCTCCCTCCGCCGCCAGGTCCTGGCGCACGATGTCGACCGCTGGGCCCGCGCCTTCCTCGATGCCCTGGCGAAGGGCCAGGTCGCGGGCAAAGCCTTGATGGCCGACGCCGACCAGGAATACTCCGAGTAGGGTCGCCGGCGCCAGCCGCTGTGGTTGCTGAGCCCCCGGGGCCCTATCCCGTGGGCCACCCCTGTCCCGAACGTGCCCGGCGCCGGGTTCGGTGAGGCCCTCGGCGGTCCCATGGCCGCGGCCGAACCTGACGTGCCCAGCGGCGCCGCCGAGTCTTACGAGGCCCTTGGCGATCTCATAACCCCGATCGAACCTGACGTGCCCAGCGGCGGTGCCGAGTTCAGCGAGGCCCTTGGAGGTTTTGGCCCGGCCCTGCTTTCAGCCCTCGAAGCGCATGCGGCGCAGCCGCGAGTCTCGAGGGCTGAAAGCAGGGCCCAAGGGGGCCAAAACCCCCGCGCGCGCCAGCGCGCCGATAACACAGCGTGTTCACAGGGAGCGTGCAGCCGAGTACCAGGGGACTGGTTCAGGATGGGGTCATGAGTGGTGCGCCGGATGCAGCCCCGGAGGCCCGGGTGCTGGTGGTCGACGACGAGGCCATGATCGTCGAGCTGTTGACCGTGAGCCTGCGGTTCCAGGGGTTCGAGGTGGCTTCCGCGTCCGATGGGGCGCAGGCGCTGGACGTGGCCCGGGGGTTCCGGCCGGATGCGCTCATCGTCGATGTGATGATGCCCGGAATGGACGGGTTCGGGCTGCTGCGGCGGCTGCGGGCCGACGGGATCGACGCTCCCGTGCTGTTCCTGACCGCCCGCGACGATGTGCAGGACAAGGTCACCGGACTGACCCTCGGCGCCGACGACTATGTCACCAAACCGTTCAGCTTGGAAGAGGTGGTGGCCCGGCTGCGGGTGATCCTGCGGCGAGCGGGTGCGGTCGCGCCGGAGCGGGAGCGGTCGCGGATCCGGTTCGCCGATATCGAGCTGGACGATGACACCCATGAGGTGTTCAAGGCCGGCGAGCCTGTCGCGCTGTCGCCGACCGAGTTCACGCTGCTGCGGTACTTCATGGTGAACGCGGGGACCGTGCTCAGCAAACCGCGGATTCTGGATCATGTGTGGCGCTACGACTTCGGCGGTGAGGTCGGAGTGGTGGAGACCTATGTCTCCTATCTGCGCAAGAAGGTCGACACCGGGCCGCAGCGGCTGATCCATACGTTGCGCGGGGTCGGGTACGTGATGCGGGAATTGCCCGCGGTCCGGTCGTGAGCGGCAACGTCGCGACGGCGGATCGTCGGCTGAGCGGTCTGACCGGTCGGTTCGCGGCGATGCCGTTGCGGGTGACGCTGGTGCTGGCGCTGGTCGTGCTCTCCGCGGTGGGGCTGCTGGCCTCCGGGGTGGCGGTGACGTCGGCCCTGCGGGATGCGCTGATCGATCGGGTCGATCAGCAGCTCGACGAGGCGGCGCACAGCTGGGCCCGGCCCGGCGGACTGCGGCCGCCCGTACCGCTGCCGGGGGAGCCGGGGCGCGAGCGACCGCCGGTGAAGTTCTACACGCGGGTGCAGGACTCCGGCGGGCGGATGTTCCTGCAGGACGATCGCAACGGCGCCCCCGATCTACCCGACGACTTGAAACCGGGCACGTTCACCACCGGGTCCACCGGAGAGGATTCCGGTGAGTGGCGGGTCGAATACACCGAGAACGCCGAGGGCACCAGCCTGGTCGCCCTGCGGCTGGACGAGACCGAGGCGATCGTCGAGCGCCTGATCGTGCTGCAACTGGTGATCGGCGTGGCGGTGCTGGCGGTGCTGGCGGTGGCCGCGTATTTCGTGATCCGGCGCAGTCTGCGCCGGCTGGAGCAGGTCGAGGAGACCGCCGCCGATATCGCGGCCGGGGATCTGCATCGCCGGGTGCCGATGCGTCCGACGAATACCGAGGTGGATCGGCTGGCCCGGTCGCTGAACTCTATGCTCGCCCAGATCCAGCGTGGTTTCGCCGCCACCGAGGCGTCGGAGGAGGCGGCGCGGCGGTCGGAGGAGAAGATGCGCCGGTTCGTCGCGGATGCCAGCCATGAACTGCGCACCCCGCTGACCACGATCAAGGGTTTCGCGGAGCTGTACCGGCAGGGCGCCACCGGCGATACCGATATGCTGCTCGACCGCATCGAACGGGAATCGAAGCGGATGGGTCTGCTGGTCGAGGATCTGCTGATGCTGGCCCGGCTGGATGCCGAACGGCCGGTGGAGTACGCGCCGGTCGACCTGCTGTCGCTGGCCAGCGACGCCGTGCACAGTGCCCGCGCGGTGGCCGCGACGCAGGAGGATGGCGATTCGCGCCGGTCGATCGGGTTGGAGGTGCGGCCGGGTACCGGCACCGCCGAGGTTCCGGGGGACGCGGCCCGGCTGCGGCAGGTGCTGGCGAATCTGCTGAACAACGCGCTGGTGCACACTCCGCCGGAGGCGAAGGTGACGGTCCGGCTCACCCCGGGGCCGGACGAGGTCCTGTTGGAAGTCGCCGACACCGGTCCGGGGATGTCGCCGGAACAGGCCGAGCGGGTGTTCGAACGTTTCTATCGCGCCGATGATTCGCGCAGCCGCGGTAGCGGCGGGTCCGGGCTGGGGCTGTCGATCGTGCAGGCGCTGGTCGCCGCGCACGGCGGCGGCGTGGCGGTGCACAGCGAACTCGGCCGGGGCACGACCTTCACGGTCCGGCTCCCGCGCCACCGGCCGGCGGCCGAACCCGTGGTCGGGGCCGGTGAATGAGTCAGGCGGGGACGTTCGCGCCGTAACCGAGGTCGCGCAGTGCCTGCTTGATCCTGGTCTGCGCGTCGTCCATGGTTTCCGGTGCCGGGTTCGGGTCGGCACCGGAGATATCGAAGTTGCCCATGGTGAAGGCCGGGAAGACGTGCACGTGCAGGTGCGGAACCTCGAGTCCGGCGATCAGCAGACCCGCCCGGGGCGCGTCCCAGGCGGCCCGCACGGCCTGCCCGATCTTCTGCGCCACCCCGTTGAGCCGGGCGAAGGTCTCCGGTTCGATGTCCTGCCACTGGTCGATTTCCTTGCGGGGTACCACCAGGGTGTGCCCGGGGGTCACCGGTGCGATGGTGAGGAAACCGACGAATTCGTCGTCCTCCCAGACGAACCGGCCCGGCAGATCCCCGGCGATGATCGCGCTGAAAACAGAAGCCATGAGGTGAGCTTATTGCGGCTCCGGCGCCTGCGTGCCCCGGCCCGGGGGTCTACACGCCGACGAAGTGGGACAGGACGCCCTGGACCTCGTAGATGTCGACCTGGCGGTTGAATTTCTTCTGGAGTGGGGTGTCGCTGCCGGAGATCCAGAGCACCAGTTCCGCGTCCAAGTCGAAGGTGCCGGCAGTTTCCACCGCGAAATGGGTGATGGAGCGGTAGGGGATGCTGTGGTAGCTCACCTTGCGGCCGGACAGGCCTTGTTTGTCGACGAGGATGAGACGGCGGTTGGTGAACAGCATGGCGTCGCGGACCAGGATGTAGGCCGAATAGATTTGTTCGCCGTTGCCGAGCAACCGCTGGTATTCCTGTTGGGCACGGGCCGGTTCGATCTGCCCGGCGTTACCCATGATTCCGTCCATCAGACCCATGATGTCGATCCTCCCGTGCGCGCGCCGCGCTCTTCGGCGCGCGAGTTGTCCACCCGTTCCGGATGTTTCACCACCATCATCCACAAGTCGGCGGTGCGCGGCCGCGGTCGGTGTGAACCTGCTGGTACCGGCCGGGCCGGGAGGAACCTGGCCCGGTGGCGGCGGAGCGGGCCCCTATAAGCTGTCCCGGTGCGAGTACTCGTCATCGGTTCCGGAGCCCGTGAACACGCCCTCGTCCTTGCGCTGCGCCGTGACCCGGCGGTGAGTGCTCTCGTCGCGGCACCGGGGAACGCCGGTATCGCCCAGCACGCCCAGGTGCGGCCGGTGGATGCCGGGTCCGCCGAAGCAGTGGTCGCGCTGGCCCGGGATGCGGCTGCCGATCTGGTGGTCATCGGACCCGAGGTGCCGCTGGTCCTGGGCGTGGCGGACGCCGTGCGCGCGGCCGGGATCGCGTGTTTCGGTCCGTCGGCCGATGCCGCCCGCATCGAGGGCTCGAAAGCATTCGCCAAGGATGTGATGGCCGCGGCCGGTGTGCGTACCGCACACAGCGAGGTGGTGGATACGCCCGCCGAGCTGGATGCCGCGCTGGACCGATTCGGCCCGACCTGGGTGGTGAAGGACGACGGACTGGCCGCGGGTAAAGGGGTGGTGGTCACCCCGGACCGGCTGGCCGCCCGCGATCACGCCGCCGAACTGCTCGAACAGGGGCATCCGGTGCTGTTGGAGTCGTTCCTGGACGGGCCCGAGGTATCGCTGTTCTGCCTGGTCGACGGGGAAACTGTGGTTCCGTTGCTGCCGGCCCAGGACCATAAGCGGGTCGGTGACGGGGACACCGGGTCCAATACCGGTGGTATGGGTGCGTACACGCCGTTGCCGTGGCTGCCCGAGGGCATGGTGGAGCAGATCGTCGCCGAGGTCGTGGCACCGGTGGCGGCGGAAATGGTCCGGCGCGGGAATCCGTTCAGCGGTCTGCTCTACGCCGGGCTGGCGATGGGCGCGGCCGGACCGGCGGTGGTGGAGTTCAACTGCCGGTTCGGTGATCCGGAGACCCAGGCGGTGCTGGCCCTGTTGGACAGTCCGCTCGGAGAACTGCTGTACGCCACCGCGACCGGTACCTTGGCCGAGGCTCCCGCGCCGCGCTGGCACGGCGGGGCGGCGGTCACGGTGGTGCTGGCCGCCGAAAACTATCCGGGGCGGCCGCGCACCGGCGATCTGATCACCGGTGCGAGTGATGCGGCAACCGATGACGCGGCGGCGGTGCTGCACGCCGGGACGGCCCTCCGCGAGGACGGCGCCCTGGTCTCCGCGGGCGGCCGGGTGCTCAGTGTCGTCGGTACCGGGGCCGACCTGACCGCTGCTCGGGAGGCTGCCTACGACCGGTTGGCCGGAGTCAAGCTGACCGGCGGACACTACCGGTCGGATATCGGTCTCGCCGCGGTCGAGGGCCGGATCCAGCTCTGACCGGTAGCCGGATGCGAGGCGCGGCGCGCACCGCATCCGGCTACCGCTCGGCGGTCAGTACGCGCCGAAGACGTTGTCGATGGACCCGTAGCGGTGGGCGGCATAGTTGCACGCGGCGGTGATATTGGCGACCGGGTCGTAGATATCCCACGAGGTGCCTTCCACGTGGTAGGCGGCGAAGGTGGGATCGATGACCTGCATGAGCCCCTTCGAGGGGATGCCGGCCGCGGCATTGGAGTCCCAGAGGTTGATCGCGCGCGGGTTTCCGCCGGATTCCCGCAGGGCATTGCGGTGGATGCCGTCGTAGCTGGCAGGGATACCGCGCTGGCCGAGGATCTGCAGGGCGTTGCGGATCCAGCCGTCCAAGTTGTCCGGGTAGCTCGGCGGAAGAAGTTGCGGCAGCGGCTGCGGCAGCGGTTGGAGGAACTGCTGTAGCTGGTCCTGCTGCGGCTGCGGCAGTTGCTGCTGCCACTGGCGGGCCTGATCTTGTAGCTGCTGTGCGGGTCCCTGCACCTCCGCGGGGACACCGGCGATCGGGGCGTCGGCGTGGGCTTGTGCGGGGATCGCGACGGCGGCGGCAATAACGGCCAGGGGCAACAGTTTTCGTAAACGCATGAGGGGCTCCGGCAGCGCGGGATCACCACGCCGCCGCGGGATATCGCCGCAGGCGCCGTCGTTGCGCTGTTTCTTTTGTGAATGGGTTGTGGAATCTGAAGATTCAGTTGTCCGCGGCCAGTGACGCGGTGCGCCGCGCGCCGGCCGTGGGGCCGGCGGCAGTGGGCGGCGCCGTCGCGGCGAAACATTCGGACGAATGCGATTCCGCTCGGGTTACAGACTTGCGGTCTGTTCTCTGGCGAATCACAGAATGGTTGCGAAACATGAACAAAAGATGAACTAACAGCAAACCTACGGTTCTATTCTCCTGAGAGAAATCGCTGGAACAGCAATTTCTGCGGAATCGATCACAGTGCGTTGCCACCTGGATCTTGACCGGATCCGGATACCGCGTGTTTGCTGGCTGCGGTCGGCCGATCAGCCGTAGGAGAGTCCGTGCAGGGCCAGCCAGCGCTGCGGGTCGACGTGCCGGCCGTCCATGATGATCTCGAAATGCAGATGCGGTCCCGTGGAATCGCCCCGGTTGCCCATCCGGGCGATCTGCATACCGGCGGGCACCCGTTCGCCGACCGATACGAAGAAGTCGTACATATGGCCGTAGACGGAGATGGTGCCGTCGTCGTGCCGGATCCGGACCCACAGGCCGAACCCCGCGGCCGGACCGGCGTCGATGACCGTTCCGGCCGCCACGGCATAGATCGGTGATCCGATCGGGCCTGCGATATCGATACCGTTGTGGAACGTGCCCCACCGGCTGCCGAAGCCGGACGTGAAGGTGCCGGGTGCCGGAAGAACGTAGCCACCGGCCCCGGGCGGTATGGCCCCGGGCGGTATGACTCCGCCTTCGGGTGCCGGCATGCTGTTGATCCACGGCTGCTCCTGACCCGCCGCCGCGGCCGCGGCCTCCGCTTTGGCGCGCTCCAGGGTCGCGCGGGCCGCGGCGGCGACCACGGCCTGTTCGCGGAGTCGCTCACCGTTGGCGATGGCGTCGAGGTAGCGGCGGACCGAAGGCACCGGGGTGGACAGCTGCAGTGGATACGCCACCGCGACGCGGTGTGCGATGCCCGGCGCCGGGGCTTGTTCGGCGACCAGGATGCCCGCGGTCGCGTCGCCGGTGGCCAGTATCAGGGTGAGCCCGAGTCCGCCGAGGAGGAAGCGGTGCCGCCGGGCGGTATCGGCGATCTCCTGGGTGGACGGGCGGCGGGCGAGAAGGTCGGTGAGTTCGGCGCGGGTCGGGATGCGAGAGCGCAACGCTGTCAGCTGCCGGATCGTCCACTCGTATCCGGCGACCAGCTGTTGCCTGGGGGTCCGGTGGGCCGCCCCGGCTCGCGCGGCGCGTTCCCGCCAGCCCGGCGCGATCACCGGACCACCGTTGGCCGCTGCTGCGCGCTGCAAGAGTCCCCGCTGGTCGCCGGGATTCTCCACCGGATCGACGGTGTCGCCAGGCGTCTGGGAATCAGGCGGGGTCGAGGTATTTCGGACCACGGCCCTGGCCGGCTCGATCGCGGCTTCAGGTTCTGCCGGGTCGATGCCGGTTCGCGGCACTGTCAGGGAGGTCCCCGCGTCCGATGCGGTCTGGGCTTCGGCCCCTGTCTGGACGGTTTCGGGTTCGGTCGAGCCGGGATCCGGGTGCGCCCCCGCCGCGGTTTCACCCCGGATTTCGTCCGGGTCGCCGTACTTCAGCGTGTCCGGACCGGTTGATGTGGTGCACCCGCCGGTGTTGGGCTCGGCGGAATCATCTGATGTGGCGACGGGGGACCGGGTGCCTCGGTTGTCGTGTGGTGCAGGCGGGGCCACTCGCCCACGACTGCGGACTGCCGCCGACATCGGGCGCAGCGCCCGGGTCCAGCGACGGCGCAGGGGCCCGGGACCGCTACCGGAAGCGGTGGATCCGGGCTCGGCGGAGGGCGGGCCGGCGGCCGGCCGGCTGGCCTTGTCGAGCATCAGTGCAGACCATAGCCGTCGAACCGGCCGGAGCGGTGCTCTACCGTCGGTCGGGTGTCCACTGAATCTCGGCGCTCGACCATTCCCCCTTTCTACGTCATGGATGTCTGGAAAGCCGCCGCCGAACGCGCCCGCACACACGGCGATGTGCTGAGCCTGGCCGCCGGTCAGCCCTCGACTCCGGCCCCGGCTCCGGTGTTGCGTGCCACCAAGGCCGCGATCGATGCCGAATTATTCGGTTACACCGAGACTTTCGGCATCCTGACGCTGCGCGAGGTGATTGCGGAACATCACCGGCGCATGTACGGATACCCGGTGGATCCGGACGATGTCGTGGTGACCACCGGCTCGTCGGGCGCCTTCACCCTGATCTTCCTGGCGGCCTTCGACCCCGGTGACACCGTCGTTGTCGCCCGCCCCGGGTATCCGGCCTATCGCAACACGCTGACGGCATTGGGTTGCCGGGTGATCGAACTGGACTGCCGCGCCGAAACCCGGTTCCAGCCGACCGTCGCCATGCTCGACAGCCTGCCGGAACCACCGCGCGGCCTGATCGTGGCCAGCCCGGCCAACCCCACCGGCACTATGATCGAACCCGCCGAACTCGCCGCCGTGGCCCGCTGGTGCGAGGAGCACGGCACCCTGCTGATCTCCGACGAGATCTACCACGGCATCACCTACGGCGGTGAGCGCACCGCGTCGGCCTGGGAGACCACCCGGTCGGCGGTGGTGATCGGGTCGGTGTCGAAATATTTCTCGATGACCGGCTGGCGGCTGGGCTGGATGCTGGTACCGGCGGCGATCCGCCCGGCACTGCAGCGGCTGGCGTCCAATATGACCGTCTGCCCGCCCGCGATTTCGCAGTACGCGGCGGTGCACGCGTTCGACGCCGATTCGCGAACCGAACTCGACGGCCATGTGCGGCGTTACGCCGTCAACCGGCGAATACTGCTGGACGGTCTCGCCGGACTGGGGATCACGGATCTCGCCCCCGCCGACGGCGCCTTCTACGCGTACGCCGATATCGGGCACCTCACCGATGATTCGATGGCATGGTGCGCGGACGTGCTGGCACATACCGGGGTGGCGATGGCGCCCGGCCTGGACTTCGACACGGTGAACGGGCACCGCACCATCCGCGTATCGTTCGCCGGGGCCACCGCCGATATCGAAACCGCACTCACTCGCCTGGGTCACTATCTGCACAAGCAGCCTTGACAGAATTTCTCTGTAGGGCAACAACTTTGCACAGTACGACACCATTGCTGCGAGGATGCGGTAGAAACATCGATGGTTGTTTCCCCTTTCCCTGATTTCGTACGGATGTACTGATGACGACTGGCACGATGGCACGGTGATAACCGCGACGACTCCGAAAGGTGAACGGCGTCGCCAGGCGCTGGTGGCCGCGGCCGCCGAATTGCTGCTCGAAGGTGGTTTCGACGCGGTGCGGCATCGTTCGGTCGCCACCCGCGCCGAACTGCCACTGGCCTCGACGACCTACTACTTCGAATCGCTCGAGGATCTGATCGCGCGGGCGGTGGAATTCAGTGGCAACGCCGAACTCGAAACGATGCGGCGCCGCGTCGGCGAGGTGACCCACCGCCGCCGTGGTGCGGAAGCGACCGTCGAACTGGTGCTCGATCTACTGATCGGTACCGACGGTGTGGACGAGGGCGCGCGCGGCCGGTTGATCGCCCGCTACGAACGCACCGTCGCCTCCGCGCGGCATCCGGAGTTACGTGAGGTCCAGCTCCGACTACGCGGGCAGCTGGACGAGCTGCTTGCCGATGTGCTGCGCCGATCCGATCGGATGGTGCGGCCCGAACAACTTCGCAGACTGGTCGCGGTGGTCGACGGTGCGGTGGTCGCGGCCCTGAGCGAACCCGATCCGCAACCCCGGCGGCTGGCCCGCGGAGCCCTGCTGGAGGTCATCGATATCGTCGCTCCGGCGACGCACCAGCCGGTGGACCGGTACCGGTCATTAGACTGACCGGACGTGACCTCCGACCTGATCCCCAACGTCCTCGCCACCCGCTACGCCAGCCCGCAGCTGGTGCATCTGTGGTCTCCCGAGCACAAGATCGTGCTCGAGCGGCGGCTCTGGCTCGAGGTGCTGCGCGCCCAGTCCGAACTCGGCGTCGAAGTCCCGGCCACGGTGGTCGAAGACTATGAGCGGGTCGTCGAACAGGTGGATCTGGCATCGATCGCCGAACGTGAGCGGGTGACCCGCCACGATGTGAAGGCCCGGATCGAGGAATTCAACGCCCTCGCCGGCCACGAACACGTGCACAAGGGCATGACCAGCCGTGATCTCACCGAGAACGTGGAACAGCTGCAGATCCGGCTGTCGCTGGAACATATCCACGCCCACGGTGTCGCGGTGGCCGCCCGGCTCGCCGAGCGCGCCGCCGAATACCAGGCGCTGGTGATGGCCGGCCGCTCGCACAATGTCGCCGCGCAGGCGACCACTCTCGGCAAACGGTTCGCCTCCGCCGCCGACGAACTGCTCATCGGCCTGACCCGGTTGCGGGAACTGATCGAGCGCTATCCGCTGCGCGGGATCAAGGGCCCGATGGGCACCGCCCAGGACATGCTGGACCTGCTGGGCGGCGACGCCGCGAAACTGGCCGCCCTGGAACAGCAAGTGGCCCGCCATCTCGGCTTCACCACCGTGCTGACCAGTGTCGGGCAGATCTATCCGCGTTCGCTCGACCACGATGTGCTCTCCGCGCTGGTGCAGATCGGTGCCGCGCAGTCCTCGCTGGCGCACACCATCCGGCTGATGGCCGGACACGAACTGGTCACCGAGGGGTTCCAGCCGGGTCAGGTGGGCAGTTCGGCCATGCCGCACAAGATGAACACCCGGTCCTGTGAACGGGTCAACGGGCTGCAGGTGGTGTTGCGCGGCTACGGGTCGATGGCCGCCGAACTCGCGGGCGCGCAGTGGAACGAGGGCGATGTGTTCTGCTCGGTGGTGCGCCGGGTCGCGCTCCCGGACGCGTTCTTCGCCCTCGACGGTATGACCGAGACCTTCCTGACCGTCCTCGCCGAATTCGGCGCCTACCCGGCCGTTGTAGCCCGCGAATTGGACCGCTACCTGCCGTTCCTGGCCACCACCCGCATTCTGATGGCCGCGGTCCGTGCCGGGGTCGGCCGGGAAGCGGCCCACGAGGTGATCAAGGAACACGCGGTGGCGGTCGCGCTGGCGATGCGCGAACAGGGCCGGGAACCGGATCTGCTGGACCGGCTCGCCGCCGACGACCGCCTCCCACTGGACCGAGCCGCCCTGGATGCGGCACTGGCGGAGAAGTCGGCGTTCATCGGCGCGGCGGACGCCCAGGTCGCCGACGTGGTCGCCCAGGTGGGCAAGCTGGCCGAGGCCTACCCCGACGCGGCCGGCTACACCCCCGCGCCGATCCTCTGAGGTCTCGGCGCCGCCCTACCGGACGTGGCCGGCGGTGGGGCCGAGTTCAGCGAGGCCGAACCCTGAGCGCGCCGAAAGCGCAGCCGACATAGTAGGCCCATGGATCCGTATACGATTTTCGCCGACATCATCGCGGGCCGTGCTCCTGCCAGCCCGGTGTACGAGGACGACGATGTGCTGGCGTTCATGGATATCCGCCCCGTGACGCCGGGACATCTGCTGGTCGTTCCGAAGACCCCGGCTCGGAATCTGGCCGAACTGGACCCGGAAACCGGCGGCAAGCTGTTCCAGGTGGGTCAGCGGCTGGCCGCGGCGCTGCGGGCGAGCGAAGTCGCTTGTGACGGGGTGAACTTCTTCCTGGCTGACGGTGTAACCGCAGGTCAAGAGGTATTTCATGTCCATCTGCATGTGATTCCGCGGACTCCCGGGGACGGATTCGGGTTGCGGGCCCGGCCGCGGAGCCCGGCCCGGGCCGACCTGGATTATCTCGCCGGCTCGATCCGGGGTGCCCTGGACCGGGGAGCCCGGTAGGCGCACCTTCGCTTCCGATCCGGCCGGTCGTGGGCTGCGGATGGGTGGTGTCCACACCGCCCATCGGACGGGATTCCCACGCGCGGAGCGTTTCACAGGCCGCACGGACGGGGACACGTAAGATCGTGTCTCAATAACGTTCAATACGTTTGCTGCTCGAATGCTGAACGCCGGCGCCATTTCCGGGGCATGATGGTGCGAGTTGACCTACGCCGAGTTCTGGGTGGGGATAGGGAGGTGTGAACGTGCGGTTGTCTCGGTTAGCTGTACTCATGCTGGGGGTGGTCGGCTTGGTCGCCGGACTCCCTGTGCTCCATCCCGCACCGGCCGCCGCGGCGGAGGTCGTCGGAATCGACGCGCTCAGCCCGACGCGGTCCGCGGTGTTCATCGCCTCGCCCGCGATGAACCAGGTCGTGCAGGTACAGGTTCTGCATCCGAGCGGCGGTGGCTCCCGGCCCAGCTACTACCTGCTCGACGGGCTGGATCCCGGGGTCGGTCAGAGCACCTGGACCAACGCCACCGACGCCGAACCCTTCTTCCTGGGCAAGAACGTCAATGTCGTGTTGCCGGTCGGGGGGAAGGCCAGCTATTTCACCGACTGGCGCCGCGACGACCCGGTACTGGGCCACTACAAGTGGGAGACCTTCCTGACCCAGGAGCTGCCGCCTCTCATCGACGCCCACTTCGCCGGTAACGGCGTGAACGCGATCGGCGGGCTGTCCATGGGTGGGCATGCCGCCTACATTCTCGCCGCCCGCCATCCGGCGCTGTACACGGCAGTCGCCGGATACAGCGCCTGCCCGGACACCGGCCTGGCCACTGGTGCGGTGCAGTTCTCGATCCTCACCAGGGGCGGGAATCCCGACAATATGTGGGGCCCCGGTGGCAGCCCGGAATGGGCCGCGCACGATCCGGCGCTCATGCTCGACCGGCTGCGCGGCAAAACCCTGTACCTGTCGACCGGGACCGGGTTGCCGGGCCCGCACGAGCTGGAACTGAAGCCGCAGTTACCGGAGAACATCGTGCTCGGCGGGCCGATCGAATTCGCGGTCGACACCTGTGTGATCGCCTTCGAGCGGCGTGCCCGGGCGGCCGGGGTGCCGATCCGGGTGGATTACGAGCCGGTCGGGACCCATTCGTGGTCGTATTGGAACGATCACCTGAAGGCTTCCTGGCCCACGGTCGGCGCCGCGATCGGGGCCTAGCGGCGGCTACCGCGCCGGAGCCTCGGTAGCGTCTCCGGCGCGCGGGCGGGGCCGCTACGGTGGTGGCCATGGCTGACAGTGGTGGTAGTCCGGTGACCGAGGCGGCGGTGACGGCGCCGACAGCGAAAACGGTGCCGCAGGAGCGGGTGCACCACGGTGATCGTTTCGTCGACGAATACGAGTGGCTGCGAGACAAGGACGACCCGGAGGTCATCGCCCATCTCGAGGCCGAGAACGCCTACACCGAGGCGCAGACCGCCCATCTGGCTCCGCTGCGCGAGAAAATCTTCGACGAGATCAAATCCCGCACCCAGGAGACCGATCTGTCGGTGCCCACCCGGCTGGGCGAGTACTGGTATTACTCGCGCAGCTACGAAGGTAAGCAGTACGGCGTGCAGTGCCGGTGCCCGATCGACAGCGCTGCCGCGGGGATCGACGCCTGGACCCCGCCCCGGCTGGAGGCCGATACCGAGATTCCCGGTGAACAGATCCTGCTGGACAGCAACGAGTTGGCCGAGGGCCACGACTTCTTCGCGCTCGGCGCGTTCTCGGTGAGCCACGACGGAAACCTGCTGGCCTTCTCGGTGGATACGGCCGGTGACGAGCGCTACACCTTGCGGTTCAAGGATCTGCGCACCGGCGAACTGCTCGGCGACGAGATCGTGCGGACCGCTCCCGGCGCCACCTGGTCGCTGGACGGCAGCCATGTCTTCTATCAGACGGTGGACGAATCCTGGCGGCCCGATACCGTGTGGCGGCATCGGCTGGGCGCCGCCACGGATACCGACGTGCAGGTTTTCCACGAACCGGATGAGCGGTACTGGGTGAGTATCGGCGGTACCCGGTCGGAGAAGTACCTGATGATCTGGGTCGGGTCCAAGATCACCACCGAGGGCTGGGTGCTGGAATCCGATGATCCGACCGGTGAGTTCCGGGTTCTGCTGCCACGCCGGGAAGGCGTGGAGTATTCCGCCGAGCATGCGGTGGTGGCGGGGGAGGACCGGTTCCTGATCCTGCACAACGATGTGGTCGACGGGGTGAAGGCGGAGAACTTCGTGCTGGCCGAGGCCCCGGCCGATGATCCGGCCCGGCTGCGTACCCTGATCGGCCACCGCGACGATGTGCGGCTCGAGGATATCGATGCGTTCGCCGGCCAGTTGGTGCTCAGCTATCGCCGTGCCGCGCTGCCCCGGGTCGCCATCTGGCCGCTCGGCCCGGACGGGTACGGGGAGCTGAAGGAGCTCGAATTCGATCTGGAGCTCTACAGCGCCGGACTCGGGTCCTGCCCGGAATGGGACCAGCCCACCCTGCGGCTCGGGCTCACCTCGTTCATCACCCCGACCCAGGTCTTCGACTACGTGATGTCGACCGGCGAGCTGCTGCTCCGCAAGGAACAGCCCGTGCTGGGCGGTTACAACGCCGACGACTATGTGCAGCACCGGGATTGGGCCGCGGCCGACGACGGCACGCGGATCCCGATTTCGATCGTCGCCCGGCGCGATACGGACCTTGCCACCGGGCCGAAACCGTTGCTGCTCTACGGATACGGGTCCTACGAGGCCAGTATCGACCCGGGGTTCTCGGTGTCCCGGCTGTCGCTACTCGATCGCGGGATGGTCTTCGCCATCGCTCATGTGCGCGGCGGCGGCGAAATGGGCCGGCTGTGGTACGAGCACGGTAAAACGCGCACCAAGAAGAACACCTTCACCGATTTCGTCTCCTGCGCACGGCATCTCATCGCGAACGGGACCACCGCCGCGGACCGGATGATCGCCGACGGCGGGAGCGCGGGTGGTCTGCTGGTGGGTGCGGTGGCGAATATGGCGCCGGAACTCTTCGCGGGGGTGCTGGCCAACGTTCCGTTCGTCGACCCACTGACCTCCATCCTCGACCCGTCGCTGCCGCTCACCGTCATAGAATGGGACGAGTGGGGGAATCCCTTGGCGGACAACGATGTCTACGACTACATGAAATCGTATTCGCCCTATGAGAACGTGGTGGCGCAGGACTATCCGGCCATTCTCGCGATCACCAGCATCAACGACACGCGGGTGCTGTACGTGGAACCGGCGAAATGGGTCGCGAAACTGCGGGCCACCAAAACCGGCGATGCGCCGCTGCTGCTCAAAACCGAGATGAGCGCGGGCCACGGCGGGGTCAGCGGGCGCTACGAGAAGTGGCGTGAGGTCGCGTTCGAGTACGCCTGGGTACTGGATACGGTCGGCGCCGGGGACCGGTAGGCGTAACCTCCGCGTTCGCTCCGGCCGTGCGCATTGTGCGTAACCTCCGCGTTCGCTCCGGCCGTGCGCATTGTGCGTACCCTGCGCGTTCGCTCCGGCCGTGCGCATTGTGCGTACCCTGCGCGTTCGCTCCGGCCGTGCCGCAGGCGTCGTGCCGGGTGGTTTTCGTCCGGTATGCCCCGTCGGACGGACGCTACCGGACCGTGTCCGGATGTTCGTTCGGTGGACATCCCTGCTGCACGGGATGGTCACCCGACCTGCACGTACAGGTCATCGGTCCTGCATACGGCGGTCACCTGTGTCTGCCACCGTTGGTACATGAACGCTGAGCTGCTCGTATCGGTATCCGGGGTCCGGGAAGCCACCCGGGACGCGGCGATCGGATTCGCCGAGGAGATGGATCAGCGCGGTGTTCGGTTGTCGCTGCTGGTGGCGCCCCGCCTGAAGGGTAAATACCGGCTGGCCGACGATCCCACCACGCAGACCTGGCTGCGCGGCCGCCGCGAACGCGGCGACGCCGTCGTTCTGCACGGTTACGACCAGGCCGCCACCAAACGCCGCCGGGCCGAGTTCGCGACGCTCCCCAGACACGAGGCGCTGCTGCGGCTCACCGCCGCCGACCGGGCGATGGAACAGGTCGGACTGCGCACCCGGCTGTTCGCGGCCCCGCGCTGGGACGCGTCGGCGGGCGCGCTGGCGGCGCTGCCCGAGCTGGGATTCCGGTTATCGCTCGGACTGACCAGTATGCACGACCTGGAACGCAATACGGTGCAGAAGGCGCGGGTCTACGGCATCGGCGAAGGTTTCCGGGCCGAGCCCTGGTGGTGCCGGGCGCTGGTACTCGGTGCCGCCCGGACCGCCCGCCGCGGCGGGGTGCTGCGGCTGGCGGTCTCGGCCGCTCAGCTGGGCCGGCCGGGGCCACGCCAGGCGATGCTGGACGCGGTCGATCTCGCGCTCTATCACGGGGCGCGCAGCGAGGTGTACCGCTGGGAGCCGCTCATCGCCGTGCGCGCGGCCTGAGGCTCCGCCGCCCCTGATCGGCGATAGCGGGGGCGGCGGGTTCAGGGTCTCGAAGTGTGTTCGGTGTGTGCGCGTCAGAAGTCGATATCGTTCTCCGGCCGTAGGGTCTTGAACTCCGTTTCGTTTTTACGCATTTCGTCGAAACGGCTGAAATACACTCCCCAGGCCTGCTCGGCGATGATTCCGTAATGGATGGGGAACGCCACCCGCGGCGCGACCGAACGTAGATAGTCGACCGCTTCGCTGATCTTCATCCACGGTGCCGCGGCGGGCAGCGCCAGCACATCCACCGGCGTATACGGGACCCACAGCGAATCGCCCGGATGGACGAACTGGGTCGGGTTCTCGCCGCTGCCGAGCTGGAACACGGTGTTGTCGACCACCGGGAGGTCGGGGTGGATCACCGCGTGCCGGCCGCCGCCACCGGTGATCCGCAGCTCGCCGAGTTCGATGACATTGCCCGCGTGCACCGCCTCCCACGGACCCTCCTGCAACTCGGCGGTCTGCGGATCCGACAGCAGCCGGGCATCCGGATTGGCGGCGACCAGCGCCTCGATCCGGTTCGCGTCGATATGGTCGGCGTGCTGATGGGTGACGGCGATGGCATCCAGTCCGGTGAGCCCTTCGAAACCGTGCGAGAAGGCGCCGGGATCGAAGAGAACCTTCTTGCCGTGCAGTTCGACGAGTACGCAGGAGTGACCGAAATGGGCTACATGCATGGCCCCAGGCTAGTACCGGCGGCCGGAATCACCTCACCCGCCGCGACCTCCGGATGACCCGGCAATTAGGCTGCTCAGGTAACCCATCAACGTTCCGGCCCGCAGCAGCGCCGGACGCAGCTCACCCCTTTTCGTGAGGAGCAACCCGTGGCACGTGTCGTGGTCGAGGTGATGCCGAAGGCCGAGATCCTGGATCCGCAGGGGCAGGCCATAGCCGGCGCGTTACCGCGCATGGGATTCGAAGGCGTCACCGATGTCCGGCAGGGCAAGCGGTTCGAGCTCGAGGTCGGCGACGATATGAGCGACGACCAGCTCGCCGCGATCGCGGAATCGCTGCTGGCCAACACCGTGATCGAGGACTGGAAGGTGGTGCGCGTCTCGTGACCGCCCGTATCGGGGTCATCACCTTCCCGGGCACCCTCGACGATGTGGACGCCGTCCGCGCGGTGCGGCTGGCCGGCGCCGACGCGGTGAACCTCTGGCACGCCGACGCCGACCTCAAAGGCGTCGACGCGGTCGTGGTCCCCGGCGGCTTCTCCTACGGCGACTATCTGCGCTGCGGTGCGATCGCCCGGTTCGCCCCCGTGATGGGCACGGTGATCGAGGCGGCCGGGAAAGGGATGCCGGTTCTCGGTATCTGCAACGGATTCCAGGTGCTGTGCGAGGCCGGACTGCTGCCCGGGGCACTCACGCGCAATGAGGGCCTGCACTTCATCTGCCGCGACCAGTGGCTGAAGGTCGAGGCCACGGATACCGCTTGGACCTCCCGCTACGAACCGGGCGCGCAGATCCTGGTCCCGCTGAAATCGGGCGAAGGCCGCTACCAGGCCCCGCAGTCGGTGCTCGACGAGCTCGAGGGTGAGGGCCGGGTGGTGTTTCGCTACGCCGGCGACAACCCGAACGGGTCGCAGCGGTCGATCGCGGGTATCGCCTCGGCCGACAAGCGGGTCGTGGGTCTCATGCCGCACCCGGAGCACGCCACGGAACCGCTCACGGGGCCGAGTGACGATGGGCTCGGGTTGTTCCTGTCGGCGCTGGACGTCCTGGTCGCTTCCTGACCTCCTCGGCCCGCGCATAGAGTCACAGCATGCCGAGTTCTGCAGTAGCGGCTTCGGCCGCTGGGCTGTGTGCCTTCATCGACGCTTCGCCCTCACCGTTTCACGTGTGCCGGACTATTGCCGGGGAGTTGGACGCGGACGGGTTCACCCGGCTCGACGAGACCCAGCCCTGGCCCGCGGCCGGTGGCCGGTACTACATCGTGCGCGGTGGATCACTGGTCGCCTGGGCCGATCCGGCACAGGCGGGGCCGTTCCGGGTGGTGGGGGCGCATACCGACAGCCCCAATCTCCGGGTGAAACAGCATCCCGATCTGTCGGTGGCGGGGTGGCAGCTGGTGCGGCTGGAGCCGTACGGCGGGGCCTGGCTGAACTCGTGGCTCGATCGTGAGCTGGGGATCTCGGGGCGGCTCAGCGTGCGCGAGGGCAACGGCCTGGCCGAGCGGCTGGTGCGGATCGACGAACCGATCCTGCGGGTGCCGCAGCTGGCCATCCATCTTTCCGACGACCGGCGCGGGGTGACTCTCGACCCGCAGCGGCATGTGAACGCGATCTGGGGCGTCGGCAGCGAACCCGCGTCCTTCCTGAGCTATGTGGCCGATACCGCCGGCGTGGATCCGGCGGCGGTGCTGGGCTGGGAGCTGATGACCCATGATCTGGCAGCGAGCCGCGTGATCGGCGTCGGCCAGGACCTGATCAGTGCGCCGCGGCTGGACAATCAGGGCACCTGCTACGCAGGTTTGCAGGCGTTCCGGACGGCTGTGGACAACCCGGGCGGGGCGGTTCCGGTGCTCGCGGTGTTCGACCACGAGGAGGTCGGCAGCCAATCCGACCGTGGCGCCCAATCCGAGCTGCTGCCGACGGTCCTCGAGCGGATCGTGCTGGCCCGGGGCGGCGGCCGGTCGGATTTCCTGGCCGCGATGGCGGGTTCGGTGTGTGCGTCCGGTGATATGGCGCATGCCACCCACCCGAACTATCCCGAACGGCACGAACCGTCGCACGGGATCGAGATCAACGGCGGTCCGGTGCTCAAGGTGAACCAGAACCTGCGCTACGCCACCGATGCGGTCGGTGCCGGGGCGTTCGCGCTGGCCTGCGCCCGGGCCGGGGTCTCGATGCAGCGCTATGTGCACCGGGCCGATCTGCCCTGCGGCTCCACAATCGGACCGATGACCGCGGCGCGAACCGGGATGCCGACGGTGGATGTCGGCGCTCCGCAATTAGCAATGCATTCGGCGCGCGAATTGATGGGCGCCGCCGATATCTCTGCCTACGCGGCAGCGCTGGCCGCCTTTCTCGCTCCCGAGGACTGACCGGCCGATTCCGGTGGTTCGTGGCCGGGCAGGGCCGGATCGGCGGGGATCGACGGGCGGCCGGTTGTCTGTCCGGCTGCCGTGGACGTCGTCGGCGATGGGGCCGGGGGTGTGCGCGGCGCAGGTGAACGTAAGATTCGTGCTGGATCAAATCTGTCGGGGCCCCGCCGTCGAGGCCTCGTGTTCCGGCCCCACCCGTGTTCCCGATATCCCGCGGCGTCGACACGAATACGCAGCCACGGGGTGCGCGGATACGCCACCGGGACCGGAGCCCGCGCGCGCCGGCGCGCCAACCTACGAAAGGATCCTGGTACTCCCGTGACTGAGCAGGTCGATACGGTCGCCACCGCCGCCGCAACCCCGGATACGCCGCAGCCGTACGCCGAGCTCGGCCTCAAGGACGACGAATACGCCCGGATCCGGGACATCCTGGGCCGCCGGCCCACCGACGCCGAACTGGCCATGTATTCGGTGATGTGGAGCGAACACTGCTCCTACAAATCCTCGAAGGTGCATCTGCGCTATTTCGGCGAGACCACCACCGACGAGATGCGTGCGGAAATGCTGGCCGGGATCGGCGAGAACGCGGGTGTGGTCGATATCGGTGACGGCTGGGCGGTCACCTTCAAGGTGGAGAGCCACAATCATCCCTCCTACGTCGAGCCGTACCAGGGCGCGGCCACCGGTGTCGGCGGGATCGTCCGCGACATCATGGCCATGGGGGCGCGGCCGATCGCGGTGATGGATCAGCTGCGTTTCGGTGCCGCGGATGCCGCCGATACCCGCCGCGTGGTGGACGGCGTGGTGCGCGGGGTCGGCGGTTACGGCAACTCGCTGGGGTTGCCGAATATCGGCGGTGAAACCGTTTTCGATGCCTCCTATCAAGGCAATCCGCTGGTGAACGCGCTGTGCGCCGGGGTCATGCGGGTGGAGGATCTGCATCTGGCGTTCGCGTCCGGCGCCGGTAACAAGATCATTCTTTTCGGTGCGCGCACCGGCCTCGACGGTATCGGCGGCGTTTCGGTGCTCGCCTCGGACACGTTCTCCGGCGACGAATCCGGGACCGGCCGCAAGAAGCTGCCGAGCGTGCAGGTGGGCGACCCGTTCACCGAGAAGGTGCTCATCGAATGCTGTCTGGAGCTGTACCACGCCGGGCTGGTCGTCGGTATCCAGGATCTCGGTGGCGCCGGGTTGTCCTGCGCGACCTCCGAGCTGGCCGCGGCCGGCGACGGCGGGATGCGGATCGAACTGGACCGGGTCCCGCTGCGGGCGGCCGATATGACCCCCGCGGAAGTCCTGTCCAGCGAATCGCAGGAACGGATGTGCGCGGTCGTGACCCCGGAGAACGTGGCCGCGTTCCTGAAGGTCTGCGCCAAATGGGATGTGCTGGCCACGGTGATCGGCGAGGTCACCGATGGTGAGCGGCTCGAGGTCACCTGGCACGGCGAGACCGTGGTGGATGTCCCGCCGCGCACCGTCGCGCACGAGGGCCCGGTGTACGAGCGGCCCGTCCAGCGCCCCGCCGGCCAGGACGCGCTCAATGCCGACACCCCGGACAACCTCCCGCGGCCGAAAACCGCCGAGGAGTTGCGCGAGACCCTGCTGAAAATGGTGGCCAGCCCGCAGCTGTGCAGCCGCCGCTGGATCACCGAACAGTACGACCGCTACGTGCGCGGTAACACCGTCCTGGCCGAACACGCCGACGCCGGCATGATCCGGGTGGACGAGGAAACCGGCCGGGGTATCGCGCTGGCCACCGACGCCAACGGCCACTACACGAAGCTCGATCCCTACACCGGCGCCCGGCTGGCGCTGGCCGAGGCGTACCGGAACGTGGCCAGCACCGGCGCCACGCCCAAGGCCGTCACCAACTGCCTGAATTTCGGGTCCCCGGAAGACCCGGGCGTGATGTGGCAGTTCCAGCAGGCCGTGCGCGGCCTCGCCGACGGCTGTGTGGAACTCGGAATCCCGGTCACCGGCGGCAATGTCAGCTTCTACAACCAGACCGGGGAGAACGCCATCCTGCCCACGCCGGTGGTCGGCGTGCTCGGCGTGATCGACGATGTGCACCGCCGCATCCCGACCGGGCTCGGCCTGGAGCCGGGGGAGACCCTCATCCTGCTGGGCGATACCCGCGACGAATTCGGTGGTTCGGTCTGGTCACAGGTTGCCCACGGTCATCTGGGCGGCCTGCCCCCGCAGGTCGACCTTGCTCGCGAGAAGCTGATCGGTGAGGTGCTCACCGCCGGGTCCCGCGACGGCATGATCAGCGCCGCCCACGATCTCTCCGAGGGCGGCCTGGCCCAGGCCGTGGTCGAGGCCGCACTGGCCGGCGAAACCGGCTGCCGGGTGCTGCTGCCCGAAGATGCCGACCCGTTCGTCATGCTGTTCGCCGAATCCGCAGGCCGGGTGCTGGTCGCCGTCCCTCGCTCGGAGGAAACGCGGTTCACCAAGATGTGCACGGCCCGGGAACTGCCGTGGGTGCGGATCGGTGTGGTGGATCAGGGATCGGACTCGATCGAGGTGCAGGGCCAGTTCACGGTCACCATGGCCGAACTCCGCGCCGCCCACGAGGGCACTCTGCCGGCCCTGTTCGGCGGCCACGACTGATTCCGGGACGGGCGTGCCACGCCGGGGGTGACCCGGGCCACCCGCCGGTGCCGGTTCTGCCCGCCATACTGGATGGGTGCTGGAAACCGCCGACACGATGACCCGATTGCGGTCGCGTTGTGTCGCGGTGGTCAAGCGCACCGAGCGGATCATCGACCTGAACTATGTGGGCCTGGTGGTCGCGACGGTGTTCTTCGCGCTGTCGGTGACACCGTCGCTGCTTCCCCGTGACTGGATGTTCCAGGGCCTGATCAGCGGGATCAACGCGGCCATCGGGTACGGGGTGGGATGCCTGCTGGAATGGCTGTTCCGGTTGTGGATCCGGCCCCGCCTCACCCGGATTCCCGCCCCGCCCACCTGGACCCGTTACGCACTGAAATCCGCGGTACTGATCAGCGCGGTGCTGAGCGCCGGATACATGCTCGTACAGTCCGCGCACTGGCAGCGCGAGATCGCGGCGCTGATGGGGATGGAGGGAACCACCACCCCGGCGTATCTGCGCACCGGCGGACTGAGTCTCACCATCGGGATAATCGTCGTCGCCGCGTACCGGACCGTCCGCGAGATCATCTTGTTTCTCGCCCGGGAATTGAATCGCTGGGTCCGGGTACCCAGGGAACTGGCGCCGGCGGCCGGGGCGCTGGTGCTGGTGTTGCTGGTGGTGACCCTGTTCAACGGTGTGGCCACCCGGGCCTTCTTCGCCGCGGCAAATTCCGCGTTCAGCGTGCGCAACGACCACACCTCCGAATATGCCGTGCAACCCCAGCTCCCGGAACGCTCCGGCAGCCCGGATTCGCTGGCGCCCTGGAACACCCTCGGCTTCGAGGGCCGCTGGTTCGTCTCGCACGGCCCCAGCGCGGAACGGATCTCCTGGGTGACCGGTCGTCCGGCCCGCGAACCGATCCGGGCCTATATCGGACTCGAATCCGTGGCCCACACCGAGCAGAGCCAGGCCGAGCTGGCTGTCGAAGAACTGGAACGGACCGGCGCCTTCGATCGCAAGGTGCTGGTCGTGGTCACCACCACCGGCACCGGCTGGGTGAACTCCATGGCGGCCAACTCGATCGAGTACATGTACGGCGGCGATACCGCCATAGTGGCCACCCAATATTCGTACCTGCCCAGCGCCCTGTCCTTCCTGGCGGACCGCGACAAGACGGCGGGGGCAGGCCGGGAACTCTTCGACGCTGTGTACGACCGGACCCGGACCCGCGCACCCGACGACCGGCCGAAGCTGCTGGTATACGGCGAAAGTCTCGGTTCCCAGGGCTCGGAAGCCGCGTTCGACGGCCTGGCGGACCTGCGCACGAAAGTCGACGGTGCGCTCTGGGTGGGCCCGCCCAACTCCAACCGGCTGTGGCAGCAGTTCGTCAGCCGGCGCGACCCGGGAACCTCGGAAACCCAGCCGGTGTACGCCGACGGCCTGGTGATCCGGTTCGCCGACGACGCCGCGGATCTCGCCGCACCCGGCCCGGAATGGCGGGAACCGCGGATCGCCTACCTGCAGCACGCCTCCGACCCGATCGTCTGGTGGTCACCGGATCTCGCCCTGACCCAGCCGGATTGGCTATCCGAACCGCGCGGCGCGGATGTCTCGCCGCGGATGCGCTGGGCGCCGCTGGTCACCTTCTGGCAGGTCACGGCGGACCTCACCAATGCGCAGGGCGTCCGTGACGGACACGGGCACCGCTACGGCAGTCTGGTCATGGATGCCTGGGCCGCCGTCACCCGGCCACCGGACTGGAATCCCGAACTGGCGGAACGGATCAGACTGGAGATCGAAGCGTACGAAGCCTACGAGCGCGAGGTGAAATGAGAATCCGGGTTGTCGCCGCGGTGGGCCTACCGCTGCTGTGGAACAACTGGCTGCTGCCGCGCCTGGCACTGGACCACCGCGGTCGCACTGCCGCCAACGCTGTCGCCGCTACCGGCTACGCGCTGGTGTTCCGCGGTCGCCCGAACTGGTTGTCCGGGCCCGGAACCCGGATCGGCCTCGGCTGTGCGGCGGTCGTCGCTGCCGCGTACACGGCGGCAGTCGCGGTGCCGGCGGTGCGCCGCTCCCTGGCCGGCGCCGAGGATCGCGCCGCGGACGTGGGCACGCTGGAATGGGTGGCGCTGCACATCCCACTCGGTACGGTCTATACCGAAGAACTGATCTTCCGCGGCACCCTGGATCCCCTGCTGGACACGGAATTCGGGACTTGCGCGGGTGCACTCCTGGGCAGCGCGGCCTTCGGTCTGTGGCATGTATTTCCGGCCCGCGCCGCGGGCGACAACATCCTGGTCACCGTGGTGTTCACCGGCGCCGCCGGGCTCGTGTTCGGCGCCCTGCGCCGGTGGACGAGCAGCGCCACCGCACCCGCCCTGCCGCACTGGGCGGTGAACGCCGGCGGTGCCCTGATGTCCCGGCTGTGAAGTGGCCTCGGGTCTGTTTTGTGAGGTGTAGTTCCGCGACTGATCGCGTCCAGCGGGCGCGGGCGTCCCGAAAGTGACAAACTGCGCCGGTGAGGTTGATCGACAGCGACGGGTACGGTGTGGAACTCTCTGTTGCCGGATATCAGTTTCCGGACCATATCGATCCGCGAATCCGGTACAGCTGGCTGATAATCGCCGGTACCGCCAACTGCCCCGATGGGAACTGGTCTTTCCGCTGGCAGGCTTTGACCCTCGACGATGCGGTCGACCTGGCCGAATGGCTACGGCGTATCGCCGCCGAGGCGCAACCGTCCGGTGATGCGCCGCCCGGCCCTGCCCGGCTGGTTTTCACCGAACCCAACCTGAGTTTCACCGCGACGCCGGTCCCCGGTGCGGTGGAGTTGCGGATCGGGCTCGACCTGGAATTCTCGCCGCCCTGGAACCGCCGGGTCACGGCCGGGAGCCCGGTGGTGGTCACGGCGCGACTCGCCGCGGCCGATATCGCGACGGCGGCCAAGGATCTCGGCGCCGAGGTGGACGGCTATCTGCCGCCCAACGGCCGCTTGCCCGGCCGCGCCCGCTGATCCGAACCGGTGGTTGCGCCCGGAGTGCTGCGGCGGGTGATATCGCCCACGTTGCGCCGGAGGGGGCGCGCGGCTTATGTGCGGCGGTCGGCAGCGGTGTGGCCGGCGGGCCGATCCATCAATCCTGCGTGGGTCGTACATATCGTGGCCGAACCCTGTTTCCGCAGGTGAACGTCCGGTCAACTGGTTGTGACGGTTTGCCGGCCCGCGGTTGCCGGGACCCGGTGCGGGGTTGCTGGGATCGGTATTCGACCGGTACGACCGCGCTTGCTGCCGGACTGCTGATCCGCTGCCGCTTCGCGGTCGCGCACCCGTAGAATGTCGAGTGCCCCCACACCCGCCCGACCAGGGAGCGCACGGTGACCCTCGCCGATCGATCGGCCCTCAGCAATCCCACCGCAACCGAGGAGACGGAGAACCCGCCTCGCGAGGAATGCGGAGTCTTCGGAGTCTGGGCTCCGGGGGAGGACGTGGCCAAACTCACCTACTACGGCCTGTATGCGCTACAGCACCGCGGCCAGGAGGCAGCCGGTATCGCCGTCTCCGACGGTTCGCAGGTGCTGGTCTTCAAAGATCTCGGCCTGGTGAGCCAGGTATTCGACGAGCAAACCCTCGCCGCCATGCCCGGTCATGTAGCCATCGGCCACTGCCGGTACTCGACAACCGGCGCTACCACCTGGGAGAACGCCCAGCCGATCTTCCGGACCACCACCGTCGGATCCGGTCTCGCGCTCGGGCACAACGGCAATCTGGTCAACACCGCCGAACTGGCCGACCGCGCGCGTGAACTCGGGCTGGTGAGCCCACACCGTCCCGGTGCTGTCTCGGCGACCTCCGATTCCGATGTGATGACCGCCCTGCTGGCGCACGCGTCCGCGGATTCGAGTATCGAACAGGCGGCCATGGAGTTGCTGCCCACGGTGCGCGGCGCGTTCTGCCTGACCTTCATGGACGAGCACACGCTCTACGCCGCCCGCGACCCGCACGGTGTGCGCCCGCTGGTGCTGGGCCGGCTGGAGCGCGGCTGGGTGGTGGCCAGCGAAACCGCCGCCCTCGATATCGTCGGCGCCTCCTTCGTCCGGGAGATCGAACCCGGTGAACTGCTCGCCATCGACGCAGACGGCGTGCGATCACTGCGGTTCGCCAACCCCGAACCCAAGGGCTGTGTCTTCGAATACGTGTATCTGGCCCGCCCGGACAGCACCATCTCCGGCCGCTCGGTACATGCGACCCGGGTCGAGATCGGCCGCCGCCTGGCCACCGAGCATCCGGTCGACGCCGACCTGGTGATCCCGGTCCCCGAATCCGGTACCCCGGCCGCGGTGGGTTATGCCCAGGGCTCGGGTGTGCCCTACGGGCAGGGGCTGATGAAGAACGCCTATGTGGGCCGCACCTTCATCCAGCCCAGCCAGACCATCCGGCAACTGGGTATCCGGCTGAAACTCAATCCGCTGCGCGAGGTCATCCGCGGTAAGCGGCTGATCGTGGTCGACGATTCGATCGTCCGGGGCAACACCCAGCGGGCCCTGATCCGGATGCTCCGCGAGGCGGGCGCGCTCGAGATCCATGTCCGGATCGCCTCACCCCCGGTGAAGTGGCCGTGTTTCTACGGTATCGATTTCGCCTCCCGCGCCGAACTCGTCGCCAACAATGCCGGAACCGACCCGGACGGCCCCACCGGGGAGCCTGTCGACCCCGCGGCAATGCGCGACATGGTCGAGGGAGTTCGCCGGTCCATCGGCGCCGATACGCTCGGCTACATCTCGCTCGACGGGATGATCGCCGCCACCGATCAGCCCAGCTCCCGCCTGTGCGCCGCCTGCTTCGACGGCCACTACCCGATTCCGCTGCCCACCGAAGCCGCCATCGGCAAGAATCTCCTGGAATTCGGCGGCCGCTCCCCAGCGCTGCTCACCGAAAACGCCAACGCCAGCGCCCTCAGCCGCGGGTGACGTGTGGTCGGCCCGCTGGTCCGCAGAGGTGACCAGCGGGCATTCTGCAGTGCGGTCACCAGCGGGCGGCTCGCGAAGCTCGCGCTGCGCTCCGTTGTGGGCCGGAGCCCGTGACCTCGGCCGGCAGGCATGAAACACATCCCGGAACACCGCGCGCGGCAGCCGCGCCATAGACTCTTACCAGGCAAATTATCCGCGGATTCGGTTTGGAGCTTCCCCCGACAATGACTGAGCAGAACGCTACCGGTGCCGGTGCCTCCTATGCCGAAGCCGGCGTGGATATCGAGGCCGGTGATCGGGCCGTCGAGTTGTTCGCCCCGCTCGCGCGTAAAGCCACCCGCCCCGAGGTGCAGGGCGGTCTCGGTGGGTTCGCCGGGCTGTTCGCTCTGAAGAAGAGCTATCGGGAGCCGCTGCTCGCTTCCTCCACCGACGGTGTCGGCACCAAGATCGCCGTGGCGCAGGCCATGGACAAACACGACACGGTGGGCCTGGACCTGGTGGCGATGGTTGTCGACGACCTCGTGGTGTGCGGGGCCGAACCGCTGTTCCTGCAGGACTACATCGCCGTCGGCAAAGTGGTGCCGGAGCGGGTCGCCGAACTCGTATCCGGGATCGCCGACGGCTGCGTCCGCGCCGGTTGCGCACTGCTGGGCGGTGAAACGGCCGAACATCCGGGGATGATGGGCGACCAGGATTACGACCTGTCGGCCACCGGCGTGGGCGTGGTCGAGGCCGACGAGCTGCTCGGACCGGATCGGGTACGCCCCGGTGACGTGGTGATAGCCATGGGATCCTCCGGTCTGCATTCCAACGGCTACAGCCTGGCGCGCAAGGTGCTGCTGGAGATCGACCGCATGTCGCTGACCGGCCATGTGGAGGAATTCGGCCGCACCCTCGGTGAGGAATTGCTGGAGCCGACCCGGATCTACGCCAAGGACTGCCTCGCGCTCATCGCCGAGACCGACGTCCGCACGTTCTCGCATGTCACCGGAGGCGGTTTGGCGGCGAACCTGGCGCGAGTGCTGCCGCCCGGTCTGGTGGCCGAATTGGATCGCGGCTCGTGGAGCCCGGCGCCGGTGTTCAAACTGATCGCCCAGCGCGGCCGGGTCGATCGCGCGGAGATGGAGAAGACGTTCAATATGGGCGTCGGGATGGTCGCCGTGGTGGCTCCGGAGGATGTCGACCGAGCCCTGGCAGTGCTCACCGCCCGGCATATCGAATGCTGGACGCTGGGCAGTGTGAAGAAGGCGAAGGATGCGGATGCGACGCGCGCGGTCCTCGTGGGTGACCATCCTCGCTTCTGAATTTTCGGCATCGCCTCCGGCAGCAGGGGATCGGGGTCGTGGGCGAGAACGGCGTGATGCCCGGTGTGCGATTCCGGTGGTGCGTGGACGGTTTGACCTATGTTCGTCTGCGACGGGCAGGGGCACGGGTTCCCGTCCTATACGCGGGCCGGCCTCGATATCTGGCGTCGCCGATTGCCCGGCTTCGGCCGGGCGGTGAGCGACGCCGCGGAGGTGACGAGCCGTCCTTCGACGACGCAGGTCAGGGATTTTCCACCTGAGGGTGGGTGGGTGAGCCGCAAGGGCGAACGGCCGTATGTGTACGACCTGGGCCCAGCCGATGAGATTGCGACCGGCGCCGAAATTCCCTGAAGATGATCACGCCGATCGGTCGGTACGCGCCCGAACCTACCGCTTGTCGATTACCCATAGAGGCGAGAAACAGGCGGCGATTGTGCGCCGACGGCCCGCTGGGCGGACCGTCGGTACACAGTGTGCAGGAGACGACGTTACTGCCGGGTGCCGACCGGACCGGATCGCCGGTTCACGTCATCCACCGCGCGGCTGGCGGGGAACGGCGCGAACCGGCGTTAACGGCCAAGGGGAGGCTCATCGGCCTCCCCGAGCTGTGCACCTGGTCAGCGACGCCAGTCGTCGGTGTCGTCGTCCCATTTGGACAACGAGTCGTCCGCGTCGTGCTCGTCCGACAGAACACCGCCGCGCCGGGCGTTGTCACTACCGGATAGCTCGCGCTGAAGGCTCGTGAAGTCGGTCGTCGGCGAGCTGTACTTCAGCTCGCGAGCGACCTTGGTCTGCTTTGCCTTAGCCCGGCCACGGCCCATGGCTGACCCCCTCGCGTCACAGCGGGGCGGCCTGGGGATTGGTGGCGGCCCCGTTCGAATTAATATCTTCCTGACAGACACTTTAGCGCGTGTCCGGCCGTCGCGCTCCCACGAGTCGGCTATCGGCCGGATCGACCGACCGGTTTGCCGATGTTTCGCCGCTCAGCTGCTAGTCGCCAGAGCCTCCGATATGGCGCGGATCACACCCACCCGGCTGCCGCCGCCGAGTACCGCGGGCGCGGCCAGCTCAGTCAGCGCCGCCGACCACGGAACCCCCATACGCTGCAGAATCGCCATGGTCAGCGGGATTCTGGCGCGGTCCGCGCCGTCATCGATCTTGTAGGCGAAGGCACTGCCGTCCGGCAACGCGCCCGCGTGCACACCGTCGGCGCCGATCTTGCAGAGCAGTCCGGGGACCGCCCGCATGGCCAGCAGATCGGGTCCGTTGGTGCCCGAAATCACCCATGGTTCCGCGCGGATGGCGTCGGCGATGCGGCGTTCGGGTGTGCCCGGCGCGGCGGTGGCCAAGGCCGAGAAGGCACGCGCGAGGTTGACCAGTGCGACCGGCACTATGGGCAGCCCACACCCATCGATTCCCAGATCCGTTTCCGGTTCGCCGGTGAGTGCGATCACCTGTGCCGAGACGGCCTGCTGCAGGGGGTGGCCGGGGTCGGTGTAGCCGGCGGTCGGCCACCCGTTCACTGCGCAGGTGGCCAGCATGGCGGCATGTTTGCCGGAGCAGTTCATATAGCGTTTGGCGGGCTCTTCGCCCCGGTGGAGCACACCCGCCCGGGTTTTCTCGTCCATCGGCAGATCGGGTGGGCAGGCCAGATCGTCCTCGCGGAACCCGAAGCGGCCCAGCAGCCGTTCGACCAGTTCGATATGTCCGGGTTCGCCGAAATGCGAGGCACCGGCGATAGCGAGTTCGGCCTCGTCGACCGGGTCGAAGCCGAACTTCAGCAGGGTGAGCGCCTGCAGCGGTTTGTTGGTTGACCGGGGATAGATGGGGACGTGCACCGAACCGGCCTCGAAGGCCGGTGCCCCGTCCGGCCCGATGATCACCACGGATCCCCGGTGCACGCATTCCCGGAAACCGGAGCGCACTACCTCGACCAGGTCGACGCTCATCGGGTCGCCTCCGTCCCGGCAGGGGCGGTCGCGGCTGCTCCCGGGGCGCCGTGTCCGTCGGCCTGGTTCACCGCGGTGCGGCGCTTCGCGTGGCGGGTGATCTGGGCGCGGATCTCCTCGGAGACGGTGGGTTCCGCGGTGAGCAGAAGTTCGAGCCGGCGGGGATCCGCGCCGGTGAAGACATCGCGGACGGTGATGCCGTGGTCGGGTACGTACACCACCTCGACCGGGTCACCGGCGCCGATACTGCCTTCGGTCAGGACCCGGAAATAGCATCCGGTGTTCGCGCGCTGGGTGAACCGGCGCACCCACTGCCGCTCGCCCGACCAGTGCCCGAATGTCGCGCACGGCACCCGCGGCGCGCTGACCTCGAACACCGCGTTACCGATGGCGCAGCGCGCACCGAGGACGGCATCGCTGAGGGGGAGCCCCGCGATCCGCAGGTTCTCGCCGAACCAGCCGGCGGGCAATTCCCTGCCCAGTTCGGCCGACCAGTTCAGGGCGTCCTCTTCGGCGTAGCCGTAGACGGCTTGGTGCACCCCGCCGTGGTCGCGGGTGTTGCACACATGGTCGCCTTCGAGGCCGAGCCGGTGGGCCCGGACAGGTCCGGCGACCGGGCGTTTGTCGATGGCGCTGCGGCCGACGCGGCCCGGCACCTCCAGTTCCGCGTGCACCACGCAGACGGCCAGCACCCGGCCGGTATCCCCAACCCGCATCGGTGCTCCTCTCGGATCGATGTGCTCGGTGGCGGGTCAGCGGCCGCGGAGTCGTTCGATGGCCTGGCGACCGGGCTGGGGGCTGTCGTCGGCGATCACCGAGTCGGGGTCGATTGCGGCGGCTGCCGTGCCCACGGTGAGCTGGGTGTCGGCCGGGATATTGCGTTTGATCAGCGCCAGCGCGATGGGGCCGAGCTCGTAGTGGTCGACGAGGGTGCCGAGCACGCCGACCGTCCGGCCGCCCACGGTCACCGGATCGCCGGGGGCGGGACGTTCGTCGGCGGAGCCGTCCAGGTGCAGCAGGACCAGGCGGCGCGGTGGCTTACCGAGGTTGTGCACCCGGGCCACGGTTTCCTGGCCGCGATAGCACCCCTTGTCCAGGTGGACGGCGCCGTACTCGTCGGGTCCGCCGATCCAGTTCACCTCGTGCGGGATGGTCCGGTCGTCGGTATCGACGCCGATCCGGGGGCGGGCCGCGGCGACGCGCAACGCCTCGTAGGCCCAGGAACCGGCCGGTTGCGCACCGGCGGCGGTGAGTTCGGTCCACCACGACATCAGTTGGTCGCGCGGGACGATCAGGTCGAACGAGTCCGCGGTGGGCCAGGGCATCCGGCGCAGGAAGCCGCCGCCCGCGAGGGGGAGCGCCTGATAGGTCTCGGGCAGCCGATCCAGGCCCAGCGCGGCCGTCAGCGTATGAGCGAGCGGGCCGAGCAGGCTCAGCACCGCGTAGCCGGACTCCTCCCGTGGCTGCGCATCGGCCCAGAACACCATTTTGGTGAGGAAATCCAGCAGGCCGGGGCCCCGCTCGGCCTCGGTATCGATCCACACGGTGCTCGCGAGTTCGGTGAGGACGAAATGATGCAGGACCCGGCCGTTGAGGTCGAGGTCCAGGTTCTCCGCGCTGCGCCCGTCGGCGAGTTCGGCGATGTGCTGGCTGGTGACGGTGTGCAGCCAGCTCAGCCGTTCGGCGCCGGTGATGGTGGCGACGAAGCGATGGGAGCGATCCACGATCGCGATCCGTTCGGTCGCGGCGCGTTGTTCGCCGAGCGGATCACCGTAATGCCAGGGAACGGAGGCATCGGGAGACCCGGGCACAGCGGCGACGGCTCCCGGTACAGCAAGGACAGGGCTGGGTGCGACGACCACGGACACGGCTTCCACTCTAGGAGCTGTTGCCGCCCGCGCGCACGGTCGGGGTGTTCACCAGGCGATTCGAGTCACTCCCGGTCGGGACGCAGCGGTACCAGCGGCAGCCACCGGGCGATTTCGGGAGCGCGGCCGCCCGACGCGTCGACCGTGCCCGCGGCGACCGCCGTCGCGAATTCCTGTAGGCCGGTCGCCAGCAGCAACCAGGTGCGCGGATCGGTCTCCACCACGTTCGGCGGATTGCCGCGGGTGTGCCGGGGGCCTTCGACGCATTGGACGGCCACGAACGGCGGCACCCTGACCTCCACCGAATGCCCCGGCGCCGCGGCGGCCAAGGCGCGCGCGGTACCGCGGACCGCGGCGGCCAGTTCGGTTCGCGCCGGGGCCGGCCGGGTGTCGTCGAGCAGCCACGCGCGCACCGCGGCCACCGCCGAACGCACCGCCGCCGGGTCGATTTCGGTCCGTCGAGCCATCATCGGACCTTAACGCCGGACCCGGCCGAATCGCCGATCACCCGACCGCGGAACCGGCGACCTGGAGACAAGGGGGCACCGACACTGTGGAGCCTGCCTGCTTTTCTGCCCGCCACGGGGGCCGGTGTTGGCCTACGCTCGTGGCCATGGTGGATCGAGTTCTTGTAACACTTGACGGCGAGGTCCGCGACGCGGACCAGCCGTTGCTGTATGCCGACGATATCGGCGTCCTGCGCGGGGACGGAATATTCGAGACGGCGTTGGTCCGCGGTGGCACGGTCTGTGCGCTCGATTTCCATCTGGCCAGATTGCGCCGTTCCGCGCAGGCACTCGATCTACCCGAGCCCGATCTGGCCCGCTGGCGCGCGGCAATGGAGACCGGCGCCAAGGAATGGGGCGCCGAGGCAGAGGGGGTCATGCGGCTGGTGCTGACCCGCGGCCGGGAAAGTGCGCTCGGTGGCCCGAAGTCGGCGGTGCGTTCGGGTGACCTGTCCGAGGCGGTTCCGGTGCCGACGACCTATGTGATGGTCACCGCGTTACCGGAGCGGGTGGCCGCGGCCAGAACCGACGGTGTCGCGGTAGTGACGCTGACCCGCGGTATCTCGATCGACCTCGCCCAAGCCGCGCCCTGGCAGTTGCTCGGCGCGAAAACCCTTTCCTATGCGACCAATATGGCCGCGCTGCGGTTCGCGGCCCGAATGGGTGCCGACGACGTCATTTTCACCAGCACCGAACACCGGGTGCTGGAGGGACCGCGGTCCACTGTGGTGATCGCCCGGGGCAAGCAGTTGATCACTCCACCCGCGAAGAACGGCATCCTGCCCGGGATAACCCAGCGGGCGCTCTACGCCGAGGCCGAGCGCAAGGGCTACGACTGCCGTTACGAACCGTTGTTCAGCGCCGATCTGTTCGATTGCGACAGCATCTGGATGCTGAGCAGTGTGACTCTGGCGGCGCGGGTGAATTCGCTGGACGGGGTGCGGATGTCGGCGTCGGATTCGGCCGCGGAGATCAGCGATATGGTGAACCGGGGGATCGAGCGGACCGGGACCATCGCGGACTGGTAGCTGTGTTCCGGCGCCGCATCCGCGAGGTCGGGGCCCTGCCGACCCGGCGGGTTGTTTGCGGCCGGGAATTGTTGCGGGATTGCCGGGCATGTCGTGGCGGTGGACACATTGATTCGGCTGGTTCGGTGCGTAATCTTGTACTACGACATGTCGTAGTAACAGGAGGTTCGGTGTGGACGCCCTGGATGTCTCGCGATGGCAGTTCGGCATCACGACCGTCTATCACTTCTTGTTCGTACCCTTGACGATCGGCCTCGCGCCGCTGGTCGCCGGGATGCAGACGGCATGGGTGATCACCGGTAAAGACCACTGGTACCGGCTGACCAAGTTCTTCGGCAAACTCTTCCTGATCAACTTCGCGCTCGGTGTCGCCACCGGAATCGTGCAGGAATTCCAGTTCGGGATGAACTGGAGCGAGTACTCGCGGTTCGTCGGCGATGTCTTCGGCGCGCCGCTGGCCCTGGAGGGGCTGGTGGCCTTCTTCATGGAATCCACCTTCATCGGGCTGTGGATATTCGGCTGGTCGAGGCTGCCGAAACTCGTGCATCTGGGCACGATTTGGATGGTGGCGATCGGAGTGAACGCCTCCGCGTACTTCATCATCGCGGCCAACTCGTTCATGCAGCATCCGGTCGGCGCGAGGTACAACCCGGAAACGGGCCGGGCCGAACTCACCAGCATCGTCGAACTTCTCACCAACAACACCGCGCTGGCGGCGTTCCCGCACGTGGTGGCGGGATCGTTCCTCACCGCCGCCACCTTCGTGGCCGGTATCGCCGGCTGGTGGATGGTCCGCAACGCGCGCAGCGGTGATCCCGGAAAACTGGCCGAGGCCCGCAGCATGTGGCGTCCGGCCGCGCGGGTCTCGCTGCTGGTGGCGGTGATCTCGGGTGTCGCGCTGGTCTACACCGGCGATGTCCAGGGCAAGCTGATGTTCGAACAGCAGCCGATGAAAATGGCCTCGGCGGAGTCGTTGTGTCATACGGAGGTGGATCCGGACTTCTCGATCCTCACCGTCGGGACACACAACAACTGCGACAGTGTCACGCATGTGCTGGAGGTGGCCTTCGTGCTGCCCTGGCTGGCCGAAGGCAAGTTCAGGGGGGTGGAGCTGGAGGGTGTCGTCGACCTGCAGCAGGCATTCAACGAGAAGTTCGGGCCCGGCGACTACCGGCCGAACCTGTTCGTCACCTACTGGTCGTTCCGCGCGATGATCGGTCTGGCCGCGGGGTCCGCGCTGCTCGTATTCGCCGGATTCTGGATGACAAGACGCGGCCGGGTACCCGATAAACGCTGGTACTCCTGGTTGAGCCTGCTCGCCATCCCGGCACCGTTCCTGGCCAATTCGGCCGGCTGGGTTTTCACCGAGATGGGGCGGCAGCCCTGGGTGGTGGTACCCAATCCGACCGGGGACCAAGACCTGCGCTTGATGGTGCAGGACGGCGTGTCCGATCACGCGACCGCGACAGTGTGGATCTCGCTGATCACCTTCACCGTGGTCTATGGGCTGCTCGCCGTTGTGTGGTTCTACCTGATGCGCCGCTATGTGCGGGAAGGTCCCGAACAGCCGCACGACGAGTCGGCCGACGGTGGGCCCACCGCGGAAAAACCTGCCGCCGAGCAGCTTTCGTTCGCCTACTAGGAGCCGGGGATGGAACTGCAGGAATTCTGGTTCGTACTGATCGGGGTGCTCTTCACCGGGTACTTCGTGTTGGAGGGCTTCGATTTCGGGGTCGGGATGCTCATGCCGATCCTCGGAAAGCGATCTGATAATCGGCGGCGGGTAGTGCTCAACACCATCGGGCCGGTATGGGACGGCAACGAGGTCTGGTTGATCACCGCCGGTGGCGCGCTGTTCGCGGCGTTCCCGGAGTGGTACGCGAGTATGTTCTCCGGCTTCTATTTCCCGCTGCTGCTCCTGCTGGTGGCGTTGATTCTGCGGATCTGCGCGATCGAATACCGCGGCAAGATCGACGACCCGCGCTGGCGGGCGCGCTGCGATCTCGGCATCGGCATCGGTTCCTGGGTCCCTGCACTGGCGTGGGGCTGGATCTTCGCGAATATCGTGCGCGGGGTGCCGCTGGATTCCGATAAGCAGTTCACCGGCGCCGTCGCGGACCTGTTCGGTCCGTACGCCCTGCTGGGTGGTCTCACCACCGGGCTGCTGTTCGCTCTGCACGGCGCGGTGTTCATCGCGCTCAAGACTGCCGGGGAGGTCCGGGCGGACACCGTGCGTATCGCCAAGCTGCTGCTGGGGCCCACGGCGGCCGCGGTCGGTGGTTTCGGCCTCTGGACCCAGCTCGCCTACGGTTCCGGCTGGACCTGGATTCTGGTGGCGCTGGCGGTATTCGGGCTCCTCGCCGGGGCGGCGGCGCTCTTCGCCGGACGTGACGGCTGGGCCTTCGCCGGGACGGCGCTCACCGTGCTGTCCGCCTCTGCCTTGCTGTTCGGTGCCCTGTTCCCGGATGTACTGCCCTCCACCATCGATCCGGCCTTCAACCTGACGGTCGACAACGCGTCGTCCACCCCGTACACGTTGAAAGTGATGAGCTGGGCGGCGCTGATGGTTACCCCGGTGGTCCTCGGTTACCAGGCCTGGACGTATTGGGTTTTCCGCAAACGCATTAGTGTCGAGCAGATCCCGCCCGGAATCGGGCTTTCCCCCCGCGTCGCAACCGAGGAGTGACCAGCGATGGCCCGCCCGCCTGTGGACCCACGCCTGTGGCGGTACGCACACTCGGCCCGGAGTTACCTGGCGCTCAGTGTCGGCCTCTCGCTGGTGACCACGGTGGCCATCGTGGCCTCCGCCGTGCTGCTGGGACGAGTGCTGGCCGGTGTCATCACCGATCCCGGGCAGCGCACGGCCGGTGCGTGGGCGACCGAACTGATCCTGCTCGCGGCCGCGGTCGCCGTGCGCGGGCCGGCCACCTGGTGGCAGTCACGGATCGCGCACCGGGCAGGTGCCCGCGTTGTCGCCGAACTGGAACAGGCGGTCCTCGCGAAGGGCGCCGAGCTCCCGCCGCGTGAGCTGGAAACCCGCCGCACCGAAATTGCCGTCGTGGTGAGCAGCGGGCTCAGCGGATTACGTCCCTACTTGACCGGATACGTGCCCGCGCTGCTACTCGCGGTACTGGTGCCGCCGGTGGTGCTCGCGGTGATCGCGGCCCACGACCTCACCTCGGCGATCATCGTGATCATCACCCTGCCGCTGATCCCGATCTTCATGATCCTCATCGGCCTGCTCACCGAGGGCCGCGCCCGCGCCACCCTGGACGCCACCACCCGGTTGTCCGACCAGCTGCTGGACCTCTTCGCCGGGATGCCGACCCTGCGCGCGCTCGGCCGGGAGACCGGCACCCCGGACCCCGGCGGGAGCGAGTCGGGCCCGGATGCGGCAGCGGAGCGTCACCACGGAGGGCCCTCGCTCAGGCCCGATCGACACGGCATGAGCGAGTCGGGCCCGGAGGCGGCAGCGGAGCGTCACCACGGAGGGCCCTCGCTCAGGCCCGATCGACACAGCATGAGCGGCCGGGTCCGGGAGCTGGGCGAATCACTGCACCGGCGCACGATGAGCGCGCTGCGGATCGCGTTCCTCTCCTCGATGGTGCTGGAACTGCTGGCGACCCTGTCGGTCGCGCTCGTCGCCGTGGCGATCGGGATGCGCCTGGTGCACGGCGATATGAGCCTGTATGCCGGTGTGGTCGCGCTGGTCCTTGCGCCCGAGGTATACCTGCCGCTGCGAACGGTGGGCGAGCGCTTTCATGCCGCGCAGGACGGTATGGCCGCCGCGGACAAGGCTTTCGCGATCCTCGACCCGGAGCGCCCCCCGACGCTGGAATCGGACCCCTCCGGGAGCCACTCGACAGGCGGGGCCGGGGCTCGCAACGTGGCAGGTCCGGCACCGGATAACGGTGGCACCGCGGGATTCCCGGCGGGGGTGATCGGTATCGGCGACGAAGAAGTGCCGCACTCACGTGGCGGCGGCGAGGAAGTCCGGCGTTCGTCTACTGCCAGTGAAGCGGGCGAGCCGGGGGCGTACGCAACCGCGAACGGCCATACGTCCCGCGCCGGTGTTATCGAATTACGCGACCTGACAGTCGAATCCAGAGACGGTGCGGCGCCCGACGGCCTGACCGCCGAGCTGCGACCGGGTCGGGTCACCGCGCTGACCGGGCCCAACGGCAGCGGAAAATCGACTGTGCTGCAGGCGATATTGGGTCTGCTCGAGCCCACCCGGGGCGCAGTGTTCGTCGACGGGCTCGATATCCGGCAGCTTCCCGCGGACCAGTGGTGGGACCGCCTGGCCTGGCTTCCGCAACGCCCCGTCCTGGTGCCGGGCACCCTGCGGGAGAACCTCGAACTGCTGGGTGCCACCGTCGCCGGTTCGTCACGACGGGGTGCGGCCCGGGTGCTCAGTGAACTGGACGCCGCCTGTGCGGTAACCGGTTTCGACGCCGTGCTCGAAGCGCTGCCCGCCGGATGGGATACCGTGGTCGGGTCCGGTGGGGTCGGGCTCTCCCTGGGCCAACGGCAGCGCCTGGCCCTGACCCGGGTACTCGCCGCCGACCGGCCGATCCTGCTACTGGACGAACCGACCGCCCATCTGGACCCCGACAGCGAGGTCGCGGTGGCGGCGGCGCTCACCACTCTCGCGCGCACGGGCGCCACTGTGGTGGTGGTCGCACACCGCCCCGCCCTGCTGTCCGCCGCCGACGAGATCGTCACGCTACCGTCGACCCACCGAATACCGAGATGAAATCCCGAAGCACAGTTACCCGCCATCCGGCCGGCCGGTCCCGGCCGGGCGGGGTCGCGGGCACATCCTGGCCGCGGCGCCGCTGGGCGCGGATCCGGTTGCTGGTGCGCGACACCCGGCAGATGTGGGAGTTGCTCGAGATCCCCCGCCGGCGCTTGGTGGCGGCGGTTGCCTGGGGAGTGCTGGCATTGGGCAGCGGGCTCGGGCTCGCGGCACTCGCGGCCTGGCTCATCGCCCGGGCCTGGCAGATGCCGCCCGTACTGGACCTGACGGTCGCGGTGGTCGCGGTCCGGGCGCTGGGGATCTCGCGGGGACTGTGCCGCTATCTGGAGCGGCTCGCCACCCACGATGTGGCGTTGCGTTCGATGACCGCGGCGCGCACCTCGGTCTACCGGGCTCTCGCGCGCGCGCCCTTGTGGCTGACCCGCCGTTCCGCGCTGGACACACCCGGACCGGGCGGGGTCGCCGCACCCACCCTCCCCGGCGGCCCGGGCGGGCCCGGCCGGCTGCGTCGCGGTGATGTGCTGGTCCGCGCGGGCACCGATATCGACGACCTCGGCGCCGTGGTGGTCCGTACCTTCGTACCCATCGCGGTGGCCCTGGTCCTGGCGACGGCGGCTGTCGCGATGCTGGCCTTCATCTCATTCGCGGCCGCCGGCGTCCTGGCCGTCGCGCTGGTCGTCTCCGGCGTCGTCGCGCCGTGGCTGTCCGCGCGGGCAGCCTCCGGGGCCGAACGGGCGGCCCGGGCGGACCGGGCGGAATTCACCGCGCACGCGCTCACCGTTCTCGACCACGCCGCCGAACTACGCGTCGCGGGGAAGCTGGACAGCGCGCTCGCGACGGCCGTCGCGGCCGGCGATCGGGTGCTCGCGGCCGAGGACCGCGCCGCCGGGCGTAATGCCTGGGCGGCGGCCGCGACACCGCTCGCGACCGGAGTAAGCGTATTTGCCGCCCTGCTCATCGGGATCACCCTCTACGGTCCCGATGCGGGAAACCCGGGGGCGATGACGCCGATGGCGCTGGCAGTCCTCGTGCTGTTGCCGCTCTCCGCGTTCGAGGCGACCGGCGCACTCCCCGCTGCCGCGCAGGCCCTCACGGTTGCCCGTGCGGCGCTGCATCGGCTGCGTGCCGTCGCGCCGGGCCACAGCGAGCCGCTCGCACCGCAAACGTCGGGTCCCGGCACCGCGACCACACCGGCCGACACCCGCAAACGGTTCGGTACCGGCGGGGACCCGCACCCCTTCCCGTACGCCGACAGCCGCGCCGACGGGGTGGTGATCGGCTGGGTCGGGGACGGCCAATGGCAGATTCCGGAACGCCCGCAGGCATCGCGGGTGGTTGTGGTCGGTCCGAGCGGCGCGGGGAAAACGACCCTGCTGATGGCCTGGGCCGGACTGTTCGATGTCCCGGACGACGAGGTGCGGTTCTTCGCCGAGGACGCACACCTGTTCGGCACCAGTGTGCTGGAGAACCTGCGGGTGGCCCGCGGCGACCTGGACCCGGCCGGCGCCGAGCGGGCCCTGCGGGCGGTCGGACTGGGGGATTGGCTGGACGGCCTGCCCGACGGTGTACACACCGATCTGCCCGGCGGTGCCGCGGCCGTATCGGGTGGACAGCGGCGGCGGATACTGCTCGCGCGCGCCCTGGTCTCGCCCGCCCGGACCCTCCTGCTCGACGAGCCCACCGAGCATCTGGACGCCGCGGACGGCGCCGGCTTGTTGCGCGCTCTGCTCGATACCGGCAGCGGACTGGTCGCACCCGGCCGCGATGTGGTGGTGGTCACTCACCAGCTCCCGGCCGGTCACCGGGCCGGGCTGGTGATCACCGTCGATGAATCCGGCCAAGTCAGGGCGGCTTTTCCGGATGGGGCGGCCACCCATTACGCCGTCGACGAAATTCCGTTGCCGACTCCGGCCTCCCGCGGCTAGGTTCGTCGGTACACAAGGAAGGAGGTGATCCAACGAATGGAAATTCAACGGACGCGTGAGGTGGCTGTCAGCTGAGCGCTGAAGCCGGCTGTGCACGGAACCCGTTCACCCGTATGTGCTGAGCGAATTCCAGGCAGCCACCCGGCCCCCGAGTCCCCGATCTGTCCGATCGGGATCGGCCGCGGATCCTCGGTACCCGTACCGAGGATCGCGCCGATACGGCTCGGGGGTCGTTCCGTTTCCGGCAGCGGAGCGTCCCGGCCGGCCACGCCGGCGGCGGAGCACGGTGCTCGCCGGTCCTTCGGCGGAGCGTCGTCTGCTCGGCCCCCGATCGGCATGTGAGCGTGCCGGGGCGCCGGGAAGGGATTCAGCCGATATAGCGCTGCAGGCGTGCGGAGAGGCGGGGCTGCAGCGGTCCATCGGCCACCACGCGCTCTTCCACATAGGCCAGATCGCCGCCCTCGACGATGCCGTAGAGACGTTTTGCGCCACCCACCACCGCGCCGGTCTGGGTGCGGATCACCACATCGGTGGCCAGTTCCCAGGACGATTGGGTGAGGGCGGTGCCGTAGAACAGTTCGACGATGCCCGTGCTGTGCGTGAGCAGCAATTCCAGCACCTCGTCGTTGCCTTCGATGCCGACGCGCCAGAAGCCGCTCTCCCGCAGGTCCGGACCGCCGTAACTACCGTCGGATTCGACGAACCAGGTGCGTGAATCCCAGCTCAGGAAATCCCCGCCGTCGTGGGAGACCACGATCTGCTGCCCGAAACGGTAGTCGCCGCGCTCGGGATTGTTGCCCTCGCCCGCACCGCGCCAGACACCGACCATCGGCAGCAGCGCCAGCATGGCCGGATTCAGATCGGGGCCGAGTCGCAGATTCGCCGTATCGTCGGGCAGCGGAAGATCGGGGAGCACCGGGATATTACGACCGGCGGTCTCCTTGGCACGTTCGGCCGCGTCGGCCACCGCCCGATCGCCGCTCAGATGCGGCTGATCCCCCGCCGACCGGCCGTTTCCGTTCTGTGCGGAGGTCTCGGTCGCCGGTTCGCCGTTCGTGGTGTCGCTCGCTCGCTCGGCCGGATCGGGACCCTCGCTCGCGAGACCACTCATGATTCGGTGAACAGCCGGTAGAAGACGTACAGGCCGAACCATCCGATGAGGATCGATACGGCGATCAGCAGAATCTCGAAGAAGAGGACCACAGTAGGGAGTTTAGCCAGCGCCGGATCACCCTCTTCAACCCCCCGGGTGGGTGTCCGGGCCCCCGGAACGCAGAACAGCCCAGGACCGGCTCGCGGGGAGGCCGGTTCTGGGCTGTGTGGCTTGCTGCTACTTCGCGACCGTGACGTCCACGTTGTGGATGCCGGGGCCCTCGGGCCGCAGTTCGGAGGTGCCGTTACCCGACGACGACAGTGCCCGCAGCGTCCAGGCGCCCGGCGCCGCGAAGAAACGGAAGTCACCGGTTCCGGAGGCGACGACCTCGGCGGTGAAATCACCGTTGCCGTCGAGCAACCGCACGAACGCGCCCGCCACGGGCTCGCCGTCGGTGCCGAGAACGCGGCCGGTGATGACCGTTTCCTTCTCCACATCGACGCCGGCCGGAATGGCCTGACCTTGGGTAGGTGCTGCACACATGGTGGTTACTCTCCCAACTCGATAGGTGCGCCGACCAGCGAACCGTATTCGGTCCAACTGCCATCGTAGTTCTTGACGTTCTGGTGGCCGAGCAGCTCCTGCAGGACGAACCAGGTGTGCGAGGAACGCTCGCCGATCCGGCAGTAGGCGATGGTGTCCTTGTTGCCGTCCAGGCCGGCGTCGCCGTAGATCTCGGCGAGTTCCTTGTCGGACCGGAAGGTGCCGTCCTCGTTCGCGGCCTTGCTCCACGGCACGTTGATCGCGCTGGGGATATGGCCGGGCCGCTGGCTCTGCTCCTGCGGCAGATGCGCGGGAGCCAGGATCTTGCCGGAGAACTCGTCGGGGGAGCGCACATCGACCAGGTTCTTGGTACCGATGGCGGCGATGACCTCGTCGCGGAACGCGCGGATCGTGTTGTCCGGTTCGGCGGCCTTGTACTGGGTGGCCGGGCGGCTCACCTCGTCGCGCGACAGGGGGCGCCCGTCGAGCTCCCACTTCTTACGTCCGCCGTCGAGCAGCTTGACGTTGTTGTGGCCGTACAGCTTGAAGTACCAGTACGCGTAGGCGGCGAACCAGTTGTTGTTGCCGCCGTAGAGGACCACCTCGTCGTCGTTGGCGATCCCGCGCTCCGAGAGCAGCGTGGAGAACTGCTCCTGGTTCACGAAGTCACGACGAACCTGATCCTGCAGGTCCTTCTTCCAGTCGAGCCGGACGGCGCCCTCGATGTGTCCGCCTTCGTAGGCGGTGGTGTCCTCGTCGACCTCGACGAAGACGACGCCGGGGGTCTTGAGATTCTCTTCGGCCCAGTCGACGGAGACCAGGACATCGGAGCGAGCCATTTGTTTCCTTTCAGTGGTGACTAGCGATCAGTTCAGTTCGATACGGTGGACAGGGAATGGGGGACCAGCCGGGTGACCAGCGGGTACAGCTTGCAGCCGAGGCAGATGCCGAACGCGGCGTTCAGGAAGGCCGCGAACAGGGCGAACCCGGCGAAAACGCCGCCCACCACCGAGGTGCCGAGCAGGAAACCCAGCAGGCTGACGGCAGCGAAGACGAAGCCCAGGAGCTGGGCGAACCGGAGCGGCGGGGTGGGTTCGGTCGTGGTGACCGGGCCCAGGCGCGGTGCGACGAGCCGGGCGTAGATCAGGCCGTACGGATGACGACGCGGCCCGAGTGCCGCGCCGAGCGCGAACACCACGGCCTGCACCGCGATGAGCACCGCGGCGGCCGGCGGGGCGACCGCGGCCAGCAACAGTACCACGACCAGGACCCCGGTGGTGACCCAAGCGACGAAGCGCGGGCCGCGGACATCATGCCCGGCCGCGAGCCCCGGGCCGCTTCCGGATGTGGTGGTAGAGGACATGAACGAAACTCCTGCGCTCGAACTGTTCGGCGGATTTCGGCCGGTTCGCCGGGGGATGAGATCGCTCGCGCGGACGAACCGTGGTCGGCGTCAGGAAATGACCCGACCGCTCAGCGGCACAGGCAGCAACAACCACCGAGGCGGCACAGATCGACTGTGCGGCGACGGGTGAGCATCAGCTCGCGGTGGGATTGCACATCGGGCAGTCTACCCAATCCCGCCGCGGATCCAATGGGTAGGGGGCAATCACCTGGTCAGGGGCCTTACCAGCCGGAGCCGCCGAGAGTCCGAGCCCGCGAGACCCGGCCGGCCGGATCGAAGCCGGGCTTCTACGAGTCGGCTTTCGGCGCCTCCGAGGTCGGTCAACCGGCCCGCCCGGTTCTGGAGCGGAGAAGTGAAGAACGGGGTTGCCAGGGCCCCTATCCCTGCGACGCCGGGGGGCGCGACAGACACGGCTCAGTGTGCCCCTGAGCCGGCTGTCAACGGAGTCAAGGCACTGCGCAGGTCGCTGGTCTTGGGGACGCCGGAGATCCGGAACCGCTCCCGGCCCTCCGCGTCGAAGACGAAGGTGGTGGGCAGTGACAACACGTTCAGGGCCCGGGCCAGGGCCGGGTCGGCATCGATATCGATCTCGATATCCCGCGGCGGCTGGGCGGAATCGGCCAGGTCACCGGTGGCGTCGGCGACCACCCGGCGCACCGCGGCGCACGGTCCGCACCAGTCGGCCGAGAAGTGCAGGACAGCGGGGCCCGATCCGGTTACTCCGGCGGCCAGCAGCAGATCGTCGCGGTCGGCGGCATCGCGATCCAGCGTGACCGGAGCCGTACGTACCGCGCCCTCGCGGTGCCGCAGGTAGAGGCCGACTGCCAGCCCCGCCAGCAGCATCACCGCAAGGATGGTTATCTCGATCATGGTCGCCGCAATCTGTTCAGGTCGATCGTCACATCTTCGCCCCGGCCCTCCACCACGATATGGCCGCCCAGAGCGGTGACCTCGGTGGGCCGGATGCCGAACGGAAGTTCCTTGGTATCGATGGTACGGGTGAACATTGCCAGCACCGCCGGGATATCCGCGTCGTCGACCACCGGTTGCGACGGTACGGGTGAGATCTCCTCGGAATAGAGGCCGGTGGCCACGATGCGCACCTGATCACCGTCGAGCAGCAGTTCGGCCGCGACGCTCACCCGTTCTCCGGTGAAACTCGCGCCCTGCTGTCCACCGGGTGCCGCGGGCAGCGTTCCGGTCAGCACCAGGGCACCGGCGGTGGTCATTCCCGAACCACCCGAACCGCCCGTGCCGTCGGATTTGTCCGCGGGTCGCGAGTGCACCTCGAGATCGGGGATACCGAACAGGCGGCCGAGTTCGGTCGGCGCGACGCGCATCCGGACATCCACCCGGTCGACCGGCAGGCTGCGCACCCGGCCGTCGACCAGATCACTCAGCGGGAGCCGCATACCGTGCAGGGTCGCCTCGAGTGCGATCTCACCCGGGATATCGGCCCGCACACTGTCGGCATTGATCTCGATATTGTCGTAGCGGCCCTCGAACGCTTGACGCAGGAACGGGAAACCGTGGAAAGTGACCTCCGGGTCGGCGCTCAGTTCGGCGCCCACCCGCAGCGATCGCGATACCCGGTACTCCGAATATGCGGCCGCCCCGAAATCGGCAACCACTGCCAGGCCGGCCAGGCAGAGTAGTCCGATGATGAGCTTCCGCATGCCATGCACCCTAGTAGACGCCGTTGTTTCCCCAGCGCCGCCTCCGACGACGCCCGGCCACACCGCTCGGATTCGGGAGATCCGTGATCGACGGCCCCGACCCGCGCGGCCGGAGGCCGCGCAATAGACAGAGCGCGCTAATCTTGCAGCGATTAGTTGTGGATGAGCAACGTGGCGACGGCGACGAAGCTGGCTTTCGCGTAGCTACGAGATGGGAGGAGTGCTGTGGAGCTACTCCTGCTGACCTCCGACCCCGACCCCGATTCGGTTCTGCCTTCGCTGTCGTTGCTCGCACACAATGTGCGACCCGCGCCGACCGAGGTGGCGTCGTTGCTCGAGGCGGGTACCGCTGATGTCGCGCTGGTGGACGCCCGGACCGATCTGGCGGCCGCGCGCGGACTGTGCCGGCTGCTCGGGAGTACAGGGTCGTCGGTGCCGGTGGTGGCCGTCCTTACCGAGGGCGGTCTGGTCGCGGTGAACGCGGACTGGGGTCTCGACGATATTCTGCTGCCCAGTACCGGCCCGGCCGAACTGGACGCGCGGCTACGCCTGCTGGTCGGCCGTACCGGCGGTGCGGCCAGCCCGGAGAACACCGGCAAGATCACCCTCGGTGAGCTGGTGATCGATGAGGGGACCTACACCGCGCGGTTGCGCGGGCGTCCGCTGGACCTCACCTACAAGGAATTCGAGCTGCTGAAATACCTCGCGCAGCATGCCGGCCGAGTTTTCACCCGCGCCCAGCTGCTGCAGGAGGTGTGGGGGTACGACTTCTTCGGTGGTACGCGCACGGTCGATGTGCACGTACGGCGGTTGCGCGCGAAACTGGGCAGTGAATACGAATCGCTGATCGGTACCGTCCGCAATGTGGGGTACAAGGCTGTCCGCCCGGCCCGGTCGGCGAACAAGGGTGATGCCGATTCCCGTGCCGCGAACAGTGAACGCGACGGTGTGGAAGAGGATTCGATGGCGCCGGTCAACGGCACCGCGCAGTGAGTGCCGCGGCAATGTCCGATCTCGAATTGCAGTGGGTGGAGGGCCGGCTCGGCGGCAGTGCCGATGAGCCGGCCGGCGGGCGTGCCGGCGAGGTGAGTGCGTTGCTGGATGCCGCCGCCGCGGCCGACGGTGTCGCGCCGGTCTCCGAACAGGGATTGCTGGCGCTGCGTGGCGACGCACCCGTCCGTCATCTGCTCGCGCTGCGGGAAGGCGCGGTCGCCGGTTACGCGAGCCTGACCCCGGCGCACGACGAGCATCCCGCCATGGCGGAGGCGGCGGTGGCGCCCGCGCAGCGCGGTCGCGGTATCGGCCGGGAACTGGTGGCCGCCGCGCTCGCTGCCGGTGGTGCCGGGGCCCGGATCTGGGCGCACGGGAAATTGCCGGCGGCACAGGCGGTGGCGGACCGGCTGGATCTGGTCGCCGCGCGCGAACTCTGGCAGATGCGGCGGTCGCTGGCAACACCCGAGTTACCGGATGTGGTGATTCCGGACGATCTCATCGTGCGCACCTACGCCGGCCCCGCCGACGACGCCGAGCTGCTCCGGGTCAACAACGCGGCCTTCGATTGGCACCCTGAGCAGGGCGGATGGACCGACGGCGAGCTCGCGGCGCGCCGTGCGGAATCCTGGTTCGATCCGGCCGGCGTTTTCCTGGCCTTCGCCGCGGACGATCCGCACCGGTTGCTCGGCTTCCACTGGACCAAGATCCACCACGACGAGCGTCCGCCGGCCGGTGAGGTCTACGTGGTGGGAATCGATCCCGCTGCGCAGGGGCGCGGACTCGGCCGGTTGCTCACGCTGATCGGCCTGCACCACCTGCGGGATGCGGGTCTGGGCGAGGTGCTGCTGTACACCGAGGCCGATAACACCGCCGCGGTCCACACATACAACCGGCTCGGTTTCGCACCGGCGCATATCGATATCGCCTATACGGCACCGGACGGAATCGGGCGCCCGCCGGGCGAGTAGCGGCAGGGCACGGCACCGGGGATATCCCGGCGCGGTTCTCTGCCCCGGTCGCGTGCACGACTGCCGATGGGTGTTCGGCTCGTGCGGTGGGCCGCCGAGGCGACCTGGCGGCGATGGTTGGGGGTGCGCGGAGTAACAACGCGGCAAACATCACACATATCGGGCGTTATCACGCCAGCCTGTTCACCTTCCGTTCACTCACCCTGGTCCGGCTGTCTACCGACGGGACCTAGGTTGATTCTGGGCGGTCGTGGGCCGCCTGGTGTGCAAGTTCCCCGCGAACGGCCGCACCATCACACCGCCCGGGCCGGTGAGGGACCGGGCGAGTAGGACGTATCCGGAGGAACTGGAGTGAAGTTCAAGCGCAGCAGCGCCCTCGTCGGCGTACTCGCCGCCGCGATCCTGCCGTTGGCTGCCTGTGGCAGCGACGACAACGCGGGTGCGACCGGTGTCGAAGCCAATGCCGATATCCAGTGCGGTGGCAAGCAGGCGCTCAAGGCCAGCGGTTCGTCGGCGCAGAAGAACGCCGTCGAGCGTTTCGCCGCCGCCTACGAAACCAACTGTGATGGTCAGACCCTCAACTACACCTCGAGTGGTTCGGGCGCCGGTGTGAAGGAATTCCTCGGCGGTCAGACCGATTTCGCCGGTTCCGACTCGCCGCTGAGCGAGAAGAAGGGTGAGGTCGCCGACGCCGCGAAGCGCTGCGCATCGCCCGCGTGGAACCTGCCGACCGTCTTCGGCCCGATCGCCATCACCTACAACGTCAACGGTGTCACCGATCTCGCGCTCGACGGCCCGACCTTGGCCAAGGTCTTCAACGGCACCGTCAAGACCTGGGATGCTCCCGAAATCAAGGCGCTGAACCCGGACGCGCAGCTGCCCGCCGAGCCGATCAAGGTCATCTACCGGTCCGATGAGTCCGGCACCACCGACAACCTGCAGCTCTACTTGGACGCCGCCTCCGACGGTGCCTGGGGCAAGGAAGCCGGCAAGGTCTTCAACGGCGGTGTCGGCGAAGGCGCCAAGGGCAACGAGGGCACCTCGGCCGCGGTGAAGTCCACCCCGAACTCCATCTCGTACAACGAGTGGTCGTTCGCCAAGGCGCAGAACCTGTCCGTCACGCGGGTCATCACCTCCGCCGGCCCCGAGCCGGTCGAGCTGACCTCGGCGACCGCGGGCAAGGCCATCGACGGCGTCAAGATCAAGGGCGAGGGCAACGACCTGGTGCTCGACACCTCGTCGTTCTACAAGCCCACCGAGACCGGCGCCTACCCGATCATCCTGCCGACCTATGAGATCGTGTGCTCGAAGTACACCGACGGTGAGGTCGCGACCGCGGTCAAGGCGTTCCTGCACTCCGCGATCAGCAACGGCCAGGAAGGCCTGGAGGACAACGGATACGTTCCGATCCCGGAGAAGTTCAAGACCAAACTGACCGCGGCGATCGACGCCATCTCCTGATAGCGCGAAAATGACAGTCAACCCAGAGGTAGCCTCCGCGGGCTCGTCCACCGGGACGAGCCTGCGGAAGGCCGGAGACACCGCATCCATGTCGAGCGACCCGAACAAGCCGCCGTTACGCAGCGACGGTGGCGCACGCGGCCAGCGGGCCGAAATGGTTTTCAAATCGCTGGCCGTCGCCGCCGCCGCGATCATCGTGGGCTCGATCGCGCTGATCGCGTTGTTCCTGCTGATCCGTGCGGTGCCTTCGCTCGGGGCTGACCAGGTGAACTTCTTCACCAGTACGGAGTTCAACACCGGCGATGCGGACAACCTCCGCTTCGGTATCCGTGACCTGTTCATGGTGACGGTGTTGAGCTCCGCTTTCGCGCTGATCATCGCGGTGCCGATCGGTGTCGGTATCGCCTTGTTCCTCACCCGCTACGCCCCCAAGCAGCTGGCGCGGCCCTTCTCGATGCTGACCGATCTGCTGGCCGCCGTGCCGTCGATCGTGTACGGCCTGTGGGGGCTGCTGGTCCTGGCGCCTTATCTGAAGCCGCTCCAGCACTTCCTCAACGACAACCTGGGGTGGTTCTTCCTGTTCGCCGACGGCAATGTGTCGATTGCCGGCGGTGGCACGATCTTCACGGCCGGCGTGGTGCTGGCCGTGATGATCCTGCCGATCATCACCTCGGTGGCCCGGGAAGTGTTCGCGCTGACCCCGATGGCGCATATCGAGGCCGCGCAGGCACTCGGCGCCACCAAATGGGAAGTCGTGCGGATGACCGTGCTGCCCTACGGGCGCAGCGGTGTGATCGCCGGCTCCATGCTCGGCCTGGGCCGGGCGCTCGGTGAGACCATCGCGGTGCTCATCATCCTGAAAACATCCGCGGATGCCGGCGGCTGGTCACTGTTCGACGGTGGCTTCACCTTCGCGTCCAAAATCGCCTCGGCTGCTGCCGAATTCAGCGCGCCGCTGCCGACCGGTGCCTATATCGCGGCGGGCTTCGTGCTCTTCGTGCTGACCTTCGTCGTCAACGCGCTGGCCCGGTTCGTCGCGGGCGGAAAGGTGAACGGCTGATGGCTACCATGACCAAGTTCGATCAGCCGATCAAGCCACCCACCTTCCGGGATGTGAGTACCGCCCGCAAGGTCAAGAACAATATCGCCACCGGCCTGTTCGCGCTGTGCTTCATCATTGCGCTCATCCCCCTGGTGTGGGTACTGGGAATGGTGGTCACCAACGGTCTCGAGGCGATCCTGTCGCTGGACTGGTGGCAGAATTCGCAGAAGGGCATCCTGCCCGATCAGACCGGCGGCGGTGTCTACCACGCGATCTACGGCACCATCGTCCAGTCGGCGGTGGCGGCGGTGATCGCGGTCCCGCTGGGCATCATGGCCGCGATCTACCTGATCGAGTACGGCACCGGCCGTTTCGCCAAGGTCACCACCTTCATGGTCGATATCCTGGCCGGTATCCCCTCGATCGTCGCGGCGCTGTTCATCTTCGCGCTGTGGATCGCGACGCTGGGCTTCCCGCAGAGTTCCTTCGCGGTCGCCCTGGCACTGGTGCTGCTGATGCTGCCGGTGGTGGTGCGCAACACCGAGGAAATGCTCAAACTTGTTCCCGACGAGCTGCGCGAAGCCTCCTATGCGCTCGGTATCCCGAAATGGAAGACGATCGTCAAGATCGTTATTCCGACCGCCCTGCCGGGCATGATATCCGGCATCCTGCTCGCGCTGGCCCGCGTGATGGGCGAGACCGCGCCGGTGCTGGTGCTGGTCGGCTACAGCAAGTCGATCAATACGAATATCTTCGACGGCAATATGGCCTCGCTGCCGCTGCTGATCTACCAGGAGCTGGCGAACGCGGAAGACGCGGGGCGCCAGCGCGTATGGGGTGCGGCGCTCACGCTCATCCTGCTGATCGCGGTGCTCTACCTGGCGGCTGCGGGTGTCAACAAGTTCCTGATGCGGAACCGATAAGGCGGAAACGGAAAAACATGGCCAAGCGCATCGATATCAAAGACCTGAACATCTTCTACGGCAAATTCCATGCCGTCGCCGATGTCTCGCTGAACGTGTTGCCGCGCAGCGTGACCGCCTTCATCGGCCCGTCCGGTTGTGGTAAGTCCACCGTGCTGCGGTCGCTGAACCGGATGCACGAGGTGACCCCGAACGCCAGCGTCTCCGGCGCCGTCATGCTCGACGGCGAGGACATCTACGGCTCCCAGGTGGATCCGGTCGGCGTGCGCCGCACCATCGGTATGGTGTTCCAGCGGCCGAACCCGTTCCCCACCATGTCCATTCGGGACAACGTGGTGGCCGGCCTCAAATTGCAGGGCGTGCGCAACAAGGGGGAGCTCGACGAGGTCGCCGAGCGCTCGCTGCGCGGCGCGAACCTGTGGAACGAGGTCAAGGACCGGCTGGACAAGCCTGGCGGCGGGCTGTCGGGTGGTCAGCAGCAGCGACTGTGCATCGCCCGGGCAATCGCGGTGTCGCCCGACGTGCTGCTGATGGACGAGCCCTGTTCGGCACTGGACCCGATCTCCACCCTGGCGATCGAGGACCTGATCACCGAGCTGAAGAAGGAATACACGATCGTCATCGTCACCCACAACATGCAGCAGGCCGCTCGGGTGAGCGATAAGACCGGTTTCTTCAACCTGGAGGCCCAGGGCAAGCCGGGCAAACTGGTCGAGATCGACGATACCGAGAAGATCTTCTCCAACCCCGGCGAAAAAGCCACCGAGGACTACATCTCCGGCCGCTTCGGCTGAATTATCGGCGCCGCCTCCGGCGTCGCGGGTGCTGTATTTTTGGCGCCGCCTCCGGCGTCGCGGGTTCGGGGCCCCCTCGTGTCTCGAATCTTCCCTCCTCCGCTCCTCCGCTCCTCCGCTTCGCTCCCCCGCTCCGTCAGTCCAGATCCGAGACGGGCCCCGAACCATTGAGGTGGGGGAGCAGGCAGTCGTGGTCGGGGTGGTTGCCCGCTGGCCGCTCCGCCGGCTCAGCCGCGCGTAGCGGTCGTGACGGGAAATCCGGACAAAAGACAGTGGCCCGAGGGTTTCCTCGGGCCACTGTCTTGGTTCGGCGGGCGATCCGGGTCAGGATTCGGTGTCGGTGTCCGGGGGCAGCTCACCGGTGACCAGGAAGACGACCCGGCGGCCGATCTCCACCGCGTGATCGGCGAAACGCTCGTAGTACCGGCCGAGCAGAGTGACATCGACCGCGGCCGCCACTCCGTACTTCCATTCCCGGTCCATCAGCAGGGTGAACAGGTGGCGATGCAGATCGTCCATCGCCTCGTCGTCCTGGTTCAGCTGCGCCGCGCGCTCGGGGTCGCGGGAGTCCAGTACTTCCTTGGCACTCTGGCCCATACTGACCGCGACCCGGCCCATCTCGGCGAAGTAGCCGTTGACCGCCTCGGGAAGGGCGTGGTTGGGATGCCGGCGCCGGGCCACCTTGGCCACGTGCAGGGCGAGGATTCCCATCCTGTTGACATCGTTGACGATCTGGATCGCACTGACCACTTGCCGGAGGTCACCGGCGACCGGGGCCTGCAGTGCGAGCAGCGCGAACGACTTCTCCTCCGCATCGGCGATCATCTCGGCGATCCGATCGCCCTCGCTGATGACCTGCTCCGCCAGCGGCAGGTCGGCCTGGAGCAGAGCCTGCGTGGCGCGATCCATGGCCGAACCGGCAAGACCGGCCATCTCGCCCAGCAGGTGGGCGAGATCGGCCATTTGCTCGTTGTAGATGACACGCATGAAACAGAAGACTAGTTCGCACTACTGTCCACGTCACCAACAGTGGGTGAATAACCCGGTCACCGGGCTGTACGGGCCCGGTTCACTGCACGGCGCAGGGGTCGTCTCCCGCATTCACATGCTCGAGGTCGGAAGGTAGTTCCACCGGCGCAGTGCTGGCGGCCGGAACATCGGTGATCGGGCTGCCGACCGGAGTGGGCTCGTTCACCGTCTGCTGGTAGTTCTCGCCGAGAACTAGTTCGACGATACTGTCCAGCGAATCGTCGAGCTCCATCGTGGCCCCGGGGATCGAGCTCGCTACTGTCGCCGCCTCGGCCTCGTAACCGGTGGAATAACGGACCTTGGTCTCGGGTGCGTTCCCCTCCGTGTAGTTGCCGACGTTGTAGATGCCGAAACCGACATTGGCCATCTCACTGGCGGTGGTGTTGGCCAGGCCGCCGATTCCCGAACCGTTGGAAACCAGGAGTGAGACGGTGCTCGGGTCCACCGCGATGAGCGACGGCGGCACCGGGGCTTCCGACGTGGGCGGTGGGGCCGGAGCGGTTTTCTCGCCCGGCAGCGGCTGGTCGTCCCGGATAGCGCGGAAGATGGCCTGGATATCCGAGGTCCGGGGGATCTCGTTGCCGTAGGACGTGGTGCCTGCGGTGGGGACGGTCAGGAAGGTCACCGCCCCGGATTCCAGGTCCTGTAGCGACCGGCCCAGCATCAGCAGGTCGTTGGGCTCGACTCCGTCGACGAAGGTCGCGTTGGTGAAGGCTTTGATGAACCCGTTCAGCTTCCCGGGGTCCAGCAGAACCTGGCCCGACAATGCCCCGCGGAGAAGTGAAGCCAGAAACTTCTGCTGCCGATTGATGCGGTCATAGTCGCTGCGCTCTTCGCCGTAGATGTGCCGGGCCCGCACATAATTCAGCGCGGTGGCGCCATCGATGCGCTGGCGGCCGGCCTCGGGAAGGATTGTGCCGAGCACGCCGTCCTCCAGCGGCTGAGCGGTACATACCTCGACCCCGTTCACCGTGTTCACCATCTGCTCGAACCCGGCGAAATCAATACCGATGAAGTGATTGATCGTGCTGCCTGTCAGCCGCTGGATCGTGCCGACCAGGCACTTCGGACCGCCGAGGGCATACACCGCATTGAGCTTGCCCCCCATTTCCGAGGGGTAGACGTCTTCGGTGTAACCCGGTTTCTCGTTGTCCCACCCGTTGCACTCGGGCCGGGTGACGTCCAAGTCGCGGGGGAAGGACATCACCACCACTCGCTGCCGGTTCTTCGGGATATGTACGAGCATCGTGGTGTCGGCGCGCGCACCCTCGGCGTCTTCGACGGTGCCCGCGCCCAGATCCCCGTTGGCGCCGGCGCGGGTGTCGGTGCCGACGATCAGATAGTTCTCGTCGCCGAGCTGGGCATTGGCATCGATCACATCGTCTTCGTTGTCGGCGAGCGCGGAAACCTGGGTGAATCCGTTGTTCGTGGCGCGCAGATAGCTCCAGCCGCCGCCGGTGATCAGCAGCGCCAGCACCGAGAGGAAAGCGACGCCGGCGCGTACGGCCATACGCATTCGCTTCTCGCGCCGCGACTGCCCGGCCGACCGTCGTTTCGGCTTGCCGACTGTTTCGGACTCGGCGACCTCCGAGGTGGGCCAGCCGCCGGTATCGGTTCGGCCGCCGACGCGTGCGCCGTTCTCGGCGATGGGCGCCAGCACATCGGTGACGTTCTCATCGGTCACTACAGGCGCGGCGCGCTTACCGCCGCGGCGGAGTGTGCTGCGTGATTGCCGGGAGCGTTTCGAGGCCCGCTCATCGTCGGCTCGGGGCTCATCGGGCATCGGGGCAGGCGGCCGCGGCATCGCGGCCGCGGCCTCGCCGTCGGCCTCGCCGACCGGCGCGGGGGCGGGTCGCCGGCCATTGGGTGGCCGGTTCCGGGAGGTATCCCGGGCCGGTTTTCCGGAGTTCGGGGGTGCGCCTGTGTTCTGTGGTGCGCCCGGGGCCGGGGGTACGGCGGGCCGACCTTCGGTCGGTGGCCTGATCGCGCCCCGGCCGGGTGGTAGATCGCCGCCGGGGCGGGCGGAGGGATCCGGGGGCCGGGGAGTGGGACGAGCCGGTGCGCCCTGATCGGGATCGGCGCGCGGGGCGGGGCCTGCCGGGGGCTGCGGCCGGGCCGCCGGTGGCTGCGGCCGGTCGGGGCGTCGCGGGTCCGGTCCGCCCCGCGGTGCCTGCCGTGGTGGCGGCCCGCCGGGCAGGTCCGGGGGAGCGCCCGGTCCGGGTGCCGGTGGCCCGGGCTGCCGGGCCGGGCCGGCGGGTGGCCGGGTGGGTTGCGCTGGGGGACGGGCCGATCGAGCGGGGGGTGGTGCCGCGGGACCGGGTAGATCCGGTCCGGCCCGGTGATCGGCGCCGTGCCGGGGTGGCGGCCCCGCCGCCGGCGTGGGGCGGTCCGCAGCCGGTTGTCCGGGTGCGGGCGGCGACGCATGTCGTCCCGTATCGCCCGCCCGCCGCCGGGTCGTCCGCTCGCTGTCCACCCGATCGACCAGATCCTGCACCGTCAGGGGCGCCTGATCCGCCGGCGTCTCGGGTTGCCGTTGCCGCCGCGCCCCTCGTGCGCCGTCCATTTCGGGGGGCTCTGCCGCGGGATATCGCTCCCACGGTGCGCGACCTCCGGGCCGTGGTGAACGCCCGTTCCGATCGTCACCCACCAATGAACCTCGCTCTTTCGCAACTCGCTGCCGTCACAGCCGTGCTCGAAAGGCTGTAACGGGATTCCGCAATGATAACGATTTCGCCACTGAGAGCCACTCGGACGTCTCGAGCGGGTGAGAGGTGCGGGTAATGCTGGAAAGTTGCCTGGAGGTATGTTTCCATGCCCCGAGCGGCGGTTTCGCCTACCCGGGGTCTCGGCGTGTCGGTCCGGTCAGCCGCCGCTGTGCATCACATCGGCCGCGGTCGGGACGGTTCCGTCGTCCGGATCGTCGAGCCACCCGTGCGGCAGCGCGACCTTGCCGGGTGAGCCCTGGCGGCCGCGCGGTCCCTCGGCATCGGGGGGGAACGGAACGGCCGGATCGAGCTGGGCGATCAGTCCGTCGAGTTCGTCCAGCGTGGACACCGTGGCAAAACTCCGCCGCAGATCGGCGCCGAGCGGAAAGCCCATGAAGTACCACGCCATATGCTTGCGGAGATCGCGCATACCTTTGTCCTCACCGTGATGTTCGGCGAGCAGCCCCGCGTGACGGGCCAGGATCTTGCCCACTTCGCCGAGGGCGGGCGGTGTCGGGGCGGGCTCACCACGCAGGGCGGCACTCAGTTCCCCGAACAGCCAGGGCCGGCCCAGGCATCCGCGGCCGACCACGACGCCGTCGCAGCCGGTCTGCGCCATCATCGCGACCGCGTCGCCCGCGCTGAAAATATCGCCGTTGCCCAGCACCGGAATGGTGGTCACGGCCTCCTTGAGCCGCGCGATGGCCGACCAGTCCGCCGTTCCGGAGTAGCGCTGGGCGGCTGTGCGGGCGTGCAGCGAGACGGCCGCGGCGCCCTCGGCTTCGGCGATCCGCCCGGTGTCCAGATAGGTACGGTGTTCGTCATCGATCCCGATGCGGAACTTCATGGTCACCGGGACACCGGCCGGTTCGGCGGCCCGGACCATCTCCCGGACGATCGAGGCGAACAGGTTCCGTTTGTAGGGCAGTGCGGCGCCGCCACCGAGCCGGGTCACTTTCGGTACCGGGCAGCCGAGATTCATATCGATATGGTCGGCCCAGCCTTCACCGACGATGATCCGCACCGCCTCGCCGAGCGTCGCCGGGTCCACGCCGTACAACTGCATGGACCGCGGCGACTCGCCCTGGTCGAAAGACATCATGTGCAGGGTTTTCTCGTTCCGTTCGACGACCGCACGGGCGGTGATCATCTCGCAGACGTAGATCGCCGTCGAACTGCCGAACTCCCGGCACAGTTTCCGGAAGGCCAGGTTGGTGATTCCCGCCATCGGGGCGAGCACTACCGGCGGATCGACCGAGTAGGGGCCGATCCGCAAACCTGTCTCCTGTTCCACTTCTGCCTGCACAAGGTCCTATTTTCCCTGCTGCCGCGGGGGTAGTCACTATCGGGTGCCTCACCGTGCGGTGCCCGAGGTGGTCAGGGGGCGGCCGGCCGATACCGGCTGTCGTGTGATCTGCTGGGCATTCGAGGTGGGTGCCGGCCGGTGATGTCGCGGGCCACCGCTAGCCTCGTCTGCGCCGAACCACCGGAGTTCGCGGCCCGACCCGGGCGGTGACGACCGGCGGTGTGGACCTCGGGATCACCGGGCAGCCTATCCGCGCTGCCGGCGGCGAGGTGATCGAACCGCCGCCGGAGCTACGCAAGTGAACACAGCAGCGACCGGCCTGTGGAGCGAACCCGGTCACCCCGGACCGCGGTCGGAATCGGCACAGGCGGCCACCTATTTCCGCTGACAGAACCTTCCCGGGAGCGCATCGAACCGCGGACGAACGAAAGAGGACGACAGCATCATGGCCGACCAGACCGAAGAATCCGCCGGTACGCCGAGCGAGGGCGAAGGCGGCAGGACCGTTTCCCCGGGCAAGGGCACCGGGGAGCGGCCCGCGGACAGGCCGGGCACCGTATCCATCCACGTGTCCAGCCTGGTACGCGGCGTACTCATTGCCGTGCTCGCGGTGGCGGCGATCGTTTTCGCCGTCCTGTACTTCACGGCACGCGGCGAGTTGTCCGACCGTGACGAACGCGCCGCCGACGACCACCGTGCCGAACAGCTGGCGACCGAGTACGCGGTCGGCGCGGCCACGGTGAACTTCCAGGATCTCGACGCCTGGATCGCCGCACTGAAGACGAACACCACGCCGCAGCTCGCGGGCAAGTTCGACGAGACAGCGCCGAAGCTGGAACAGATCCTGGTACCGCTGCAGTGGACCTCGACGGCGACCCCCATCACCGCCAAGGTCATGTCGGAGCAGGACGGGGTGTACAAGCTGAATGTTTTCGTCAACGTGACCTCGACCAACGCCCAGAACCCGGACGGTACGCAGACCACGGTCACCTACACGGTGACGCTCGACGAGAACGAAGGCTGGCAGGTCACGGACGTGGGTGGCGTGGACGGGGCCCTCCCCACGAACTGAGTGCGGAACCTGTGACCCTGGCCCGGCACCGGGCATGTCCGAGTCGGGAGCGGCTGAACCCTCAGGGAGCGTCGCCGGGTAACCCGCTGGGCAGGCCTGGTTGAACGTGGCGCCGCGACCGGGCAGCGAATGCAACGGGCCGCCGGTTTCCCGGCGGCCCGTTGGTGGTTCGCGCTGAACTGGTCCGTTCTCAGCTGCTGGCCGAGGCGAGAGCCTTCTCTCGTTTGGCTGCTTCACGGGCGAGCATGCGGTCGCGCTGTTCCTCGAATTTGACGACGTCCTTGGACAGTTTGTCCAGGAAATCGCCGAGCCGTTCCCGGGTCTGTTCACCGTGTGCGGTGAAGTCGGTGCGGCCGAAGATGTTCCACTTCTTGAGGACCGGCTGGACGACCTCTTCCAGGTGCTGGCGCAGATCGTAGATGCCGTGTTTGGCCATCAGGACCCCGTTGCGCCGGAAATTCGGCATGCCGGCGCCCGGCATCTGGAAATTCTCCAGAATCAGGGTGATGGCGTCGAGTGCCTGGTCGGGGCAGAGGTCGAGGGCGGCGCCGCACATGTTGCGGTAGAAGATCATGTGCAGGTTTTCGTCGGCCGCGATGCGCTGCAGCATGCGGTCGGCGATGGCGTCGTCGCAGACTTTGCCGGTGTTGCGGTGGGAGACGCGGGTGGCGAGTTCCTGGAAGGTGACGTAGGCGACCGAGTGCAGGAATCCGGCGTCGGCTTCGGCGGGGGAGGCGAAGCCGTTGGTCATGTGGACCATGCGGGCTTGTTCCAGGGCGACCGGGTCGACGCCACGGGTGACGACCAGGTAGTCGCGCATGGCGATGCCATGGCGGTTTTCTTCGGCGGTCCAGCGTCCGACCCAAGTGCCCCAGGCGCCGTCCTGGGAGAAGTTCTCGGCGATTTCGCGGTGGTAGGAGGGCAGGTTGTCCTCGGTGAGGAGGTTGGTGATCATGGCCGCTTTGGCGACCTCGTTGAGCTTGGATTGTTCGGGGTCCCAGTCGACGCCGCCGAGGGCGGCGAAGTTGCGGCCTTCGTCCCAGGGGACGTAGTCGTGCGGATGCCACTCTTTTGCCATGGAGAGGTGCCGGTTGACATTCTGCTCGGCAACCGGCTCCAACTCTGTGAGCAGCTCGAGTTGAGTCAGATCCCTTGCCATGTGATCAAGCCCTTCATATGTTGCGTTCGTGCCGGTCACTTGATGTAGACCGCTGCCGATGCGGCCCTACCTTACGGCACCGTAGGTGTGATGCGAAACGCATCCGACGGACAAAGAGTGCACGGTGGTGCACATTTTCCTGCCACCGGCCGTCACAGAGAGTGTATGGCCCGAAACTCGGTTATGGGCATATCGAGCGCCTTCCCAATTGTGTTAGCCGGGGTGGGAAACGGCACATCCTCGGGGTGCTGGAGGTACCGGTCCGGCCGGAGCGCCGGACTCGCGCCGCTGCTCACGGAGGTCTTTCCAGGCTGGGCAGGCGGGCGCCGAGGGGGTGCGCTCCGGGGTGAGCGGGGATCATACGGGCCGATTGAAATCACAGTGGCGGCGGGGTAACCCTGGTGGAAGTCACAGGCCGGTGTGATACTGCCGACAGGGTGGTTCCGGCCGGCCGCCTGCCCGGAAACGCGACGGGCGCCCGGTCGTGGACCGGGCGCCCGAGGTGCCCCCACCAGGGCTCGAACCTGGGACCTGCGGATTAAAAGTCCGTAGCTCTACCAACTGAGCTATAGGGGCGCGGGCGCAAGTGTACTGGGAAGCGCGCGCTATTTCGTAATCGGGTGGTTACGCTGGTGCTTTCTGTCACTCATCCCGCTTCGGCCGATGTGTCCACGCTCCGTCCGGGATCGCCACGGCCGCGAGGTCGGGCGAGGTCGGGCGGCTCCGGGGTCGGCTCGGGTGAGGTCGGCGGCGGAAAACCATACCTATAGGTATCGAATTACGGTACCTCCGGCATTGTTGATACAACGGGTGGCACGATACGATCCAAATATGTTGGATACCAATGCCTTTGGATCGGTAAAGGCGGAGTTCTCGCAAAAGTGGGTTCTCGGAGCGTATTTCCCGGAGTGTCGGTTGACGGCTGCTCGTGAGCGGGACGGCAGGCGCCGAGGGATGGGAGTGGCCGGCTGAACTCCGGTCCGAAACCTGCCCGCGCGGGCGGACATCCGGTGCTGTCTCCGGTGTTTCGCTCGACCATTCGGGGCTCGGCGAGCCATCGCATGTTCGCAAAATCCGAGTCGCCGAATCATAGCCCGCTCTATCGGTTTACCGCGTGTCGGTACCGGATTCCGAGTACCGTGACGAATCAACGAATTCGGGGTGTTACTCGGGTCGACGCTGCGGGAGGCGGATCGGGGACGAGTCAGAGCGCAACGGAGTTGCCCGGATGCGCACCCCCTGCGGCGCACCCGGGCGTTCAAATTATACCAGCCGGTGTGTTTTGTCTTCGGGCTGGGTTTCGAACCAAAAGTTCGATACGGGTCAATAAACCGACCATTGGTCGGATACAACAGGATAAGTTCGCACCGTCGGCACGCTCGTCCAAAGCAGCTGATCGGTCGCGGGCATTCCGCAGGTGGAAATTCCAGCGGATGCACAAGGCTTCGGAGGCGTTTCGAGCATGGCACGGCAGCAAGAGCGGGCCCGTCGGACACGGGCAGCAATTATCCGGTCCGCCGCCGTTGAGTTCGGGAAGAGCGGCTATGCCGCGGCTTCACTCAACCGCATTTTGGAAGGGTCGCGGGCGACCAAGGGCGCCATGTACTTCCATTTCGATTCGAAGGAAGATCTGGCACGTGCTGTACTCGATTCCGCCATCGAACACTACAGCCACACCATCGACCGCTGGCTCGTTCGCGCGGAACTGGGACCGCTCGATATTCTGCACGGCGTCTTCGACGAACTGGCATTGCGGCTCGAGCACGACATCATCGTTCAGGCGGAGTTCCGTCTCGTCATAGATCCGGGTTTCGGGCAGCAGAATCGCGGCGGCTGCCGGATGCTCTCCTCGACCATCCGGGGTCTGGCGGCCGGGGCGATCGACCAAGGGCAGTTGCGACCCGACACCGATCCGGACAGTTTCACGCGAACACTGGCCGGCGCGCTGATCGGTCAGCGCTACATCGTCGATGCGCATGCGGGTGGACCCGATCTGCGTACGCGGTTCCGGGAGTCGCTGGAGGTCGTGGTGCGGGCGAGCTGCACGACGGAGTGGTCGGAGAAGTTCGGGCAGCACGGGTGGCGGGCGTACGCACGCCTGGAAGAACTGGGTTCGACTACCTGACCAGCCGATTTGGGAATTGTGCGCACCCTGACATAAGCTATGCGAGCTCCCAACGGACAGCCGTTGAACAGCCGGTCCGGAGAGATCCGGGACGAGCCCCCTTCGTCTAGCGGCCTAGGACGCCGCCCTTTCAAGGCGGTAGCGCGGGTTCGAATCCCGTAGGGGGTACGACCTACGAAAGTAGGTTGCACAGAGCAAGGCCCTGTGGCGCAGTTGGTTAGCGCGCCGCCCTGTCACGGCGGAGGTCGCGGGTTCGAGTCCCGTCAGGGTCGCCAGTGGATGTCGGAGCGATTCGCCATCCATCGGATGGCATTCGTTCCGGGTGCCTGCGGCCAGGTAGCTCAGTTGGTACGAGCGTTCGCCTGAAAAGCGAAAGGTCGCCGGTTCGATCCCGGCCCTGGCCACAATGAACCCCTGATCGCATGCGGTCGGGGGTTTCTGTTCGTCCGGACCCGGTGCGGGTGGGATGCTGGAGTCATGGCCGAACGGTGGTACTACTGTCTGAAGCATCAGCGTGCCGAGCGCGGGCGTCAGTGCTGGTTTCGCGACAGGATGGGTCCCTATCCGGATCGTGCGACCGCCGAACGCGCGCTCGACATAGTGCGGCAGCGCAACGCATCGCAGGACGCGGCGGACCGGGCTTGGCGCGAAGGACAATGAGGTAGCAGGCTGCCCGTGGTGGCCGGTATGACCGGTGCGCTGCGGCTGCGGGTACGCGGTTGGGCTACCGTTCACGAGTAATACGTAGCGACGCCTGCGGCTGATCGGTCGGCCGACGGGCGAGACCAGCAGGGAGGGCGACCCTTGAGGGTTACCGTTGTTGTGCCGACCTACAACGAGCGGGACAATCTGCCGGTTGCGGTGGAACGGCTGACGGAGCTACCCGTCCCCGACCTGCACGTGCTGGTAGTCGACGACAACTCCCCGGACGGCACCGGCGAGGTGGCCGACAAACTGGCCGTCGATATGCCGAATGTCGTCTCGGTGCTGCACCGCACCGAGAAGGACGGTCTGGGCCGCGCCTATATCGCGGGGATCACCCGTGCGCTCGACGAGGGCGCCGATGTGGTGATCCAGATGGACGCCGACCTGTCCCATCCGGCCGAGGTCATTCCGGCCATGCTGGATCGGTTGACGCAGCCGGGTACCGGGGTGGTGCTCGGATCCCGCTACGTTCCCGGCGGCTCGACCGCCGCCGAATGGAAGTGGTATCGCAAGGCGCTCTCCGCCTGGGCGAACTTCTATGTCAACGCCATCCTGCGGCTCGGCATCAAAGACGCTACCGCCGGGTTCAAGGCATGGAAGGCCGATACGCTGCGCGCGATCGAGATCGAGTCGATCCGTAGCAACGGGTATTCGTTCCAGGTCGAGATGAACTATCGGACCAAGAGACAGGGTTTCGGGATCTCCGAGGTACCGATCCGCTTCGAGGAACGCACCCTGGGTGCCTCCAAGATGAGCCTGGCAGTACAGCTGGAATCCGCGCTCATGCCGTGGAAACTGCTGTTCGGACGGTCGCTCTAGCCACCCGCCGGCCACTCGCGCAGGGTGTCCAGGTAGAGCTGCCGGACCGCGGCGACCTCACGGCCCATATCCGTGGGATCCCAGCCGGAGACATCGATCGGCGGCAGGATCGCGACATCGACCGTCCCGGGACGCGCGATCATGGAATCGCGGCGGCCGACCTCGGCGGCATTGCGGATCACCACGGGGACCACCGGGACCCCGGCCTGCGCGGCGATATGGAACGCGCCTTTCTTGAACCGGCCGGGCTGCGGGGTGTAGGACCGGGTGCCCTCGGGCGCGATCGCGATCGACAGTCCGTCGCGCAGTGTGTGGATCACCGGCGCAAGCGAGGCCTTGGCCCGGTCGGTATTCGAGCGGTCGATGAAGGTGACGCCGACGAATCGCATCAGCGGGCCGAAAATCGGATTCCGGATCAGTTCTTTCTTGCCGACCCCGGTGACTCCCGGGCCCAGCACGGCCGGAACGATGAGTACGTCGAACTGGCTCTGGTGGTTGAACAGGAACACCGCCGGCCGGGGGTCGCGGGCATGTTCGGTGCCGGTGACCCGGAGCCGGACTCCACACAACCACAGCGGCCAGCGGGTGCCGTACCGCAAGAGGGCATCGGCCATCGCACGGCGGCTTCGGGTGTGCGCCCGGCAGAGCACGCCGAAGAGCGCGCCACCGAGCAGTGCGGCGAATCCGAGCACGGTGCGCGGGTAGTCGACGGCGGCGGGCGCGGTCCGTGCGCTGACGTCGACCCCGGACCAGCCGTTCTCCGCCGCGGCGGCCGCGAGGGCCGGATCGGGTGCGATCGGGGTCGGCGTTCCGCCGCTCGACAGCAGGGGGACATCGGCAGCGGCGCCGGCATAGACGTAGGACCGCCGGAGGTCCACGCCCTGGTCGGTGGCGAAGCCGGATACGATCGCGGCTTTGTCCGGGCCGTAGGGCACCGGACCGGCCGGCCGGCCGGTGAGGCGGCCTGCGGCTACTTCCGGCCGGGCGCCGAGGACGTGGGTGATACCGAGCGCCGCGGCCGCGGGCCCGAGTTGGCCGTCGGTCGCGGTCCCGACCAGGACCACCGTGTGCCCGGCCGCGATGTGTTCCTGCACCAGGCGCCAGACTTCCGGGTACAGCCGGTCGTACCAGCCTCGTTTGAAAACGCGCTCACCCAGTGCCGTGAAGTCGTCCGGTGCCCGGCCGGCGGCCTGCTGGGCGATGCGTCCGAGGAAATCGGGCCCCGATTCCGCGCCGCTGTGCCGCAGCTGTTCGAACAGGAGACCGATCAGTTCCCGGTCGGGGCCGCGAAACCGGCGGGCGGGCATGGTGCGCAGGTCCGCGATCGCGGACAGGTCGAAGATCGCGCCGATATCCGCGCCCTGCGGGCCGGACCGGATCGAGCTGACCAGTGTGTCCGGATGCACGGTCCGCGAGGCCGGGAGCTTCCCGGCTTCCCGGGTACTCATCGGGTCCGCCCGGCGGTGAGGTTGGAGGGGTCGAGGGTGGCGGCACGGGAGATGCGGATTCCGATGGTGCCCAGCCGGTGGGCGAAGTCCCGCCGGGCCGCGGACAGCGCGGCCACTGCTTCCGCCGAATCCGGATCGGCGGCGTCGACCAGCCCGTGGTTCGCGGCCAATTCGAGCGCACTGCCGAAAAGTTCGGTGGACACCGACTCCGTACTGTGCAGACGTTTCTGCAGCAGCATCTGTTTGCCGACCGATACGCATTCGGCGATGAACTCTTTGCGGTCGATATCCACGATCGGATCCCGTGCGGCCAGCCGTTCGGCGACAACCAATTGCGCATCGAAAAAGGAGCGCAGCACGCGATGGGCCATCATGAAACCGGTACCGGTGAGACCGGCCAGGATTTCACTGCCGAGCGTATCGCGGGGACGGGTTCGCCACGCCGGATCCACCACCAGCATTTCCGCGGTGATCCGCTCGGCGAATTCGGCCCGGTCGGGAAAGAAGAATTCGAATTTCAGCAGATCCCGGAGGCGATACGCTTCCGCCCAGCCGATATCCAGGGCATCGGCATCCGGTCCGATGGCGCCGGCGGCCGGATCATCGGGCGCCGCCTCGACCGCGGCCAGGATGGCCAATTCGAGAATTGCCCGGTCGACGAACCAGTGGACGGCGCTGTTGCGGTAGAACGCGGCTTCGAGATGGGCGCCGGGTTCGATCGAGTACACCGGCTCGACGCCGCCGCGATAGACCGTGACCACTTTCGCCAGGGACAGCTGTTCCAGGACGACAGCCAGGCTGTTCTCGTCCCGCAATTTCGCGATCTCGCCCCTGGGGAGATCGCGCTTCTCGATGTAGTCCAGGACCGGGTTGAGTACCTCGCAGACTTCGGCCCGGGTCAGCGCGCGGTCGTGCACGCCGAGTAGGGCCAGCGCGACCAGTGCGTTCACGGTGATCGGGGTGACCGCGTTGATCCCGACGGCCACATCGAAGGCGAGCCGCTGGACCGCCCGGCGTTCCCGCTTGCCCAGATGCTCGCCCAGGGTGTCCAGTTCCGCGCGCGGCGCGGGTCCGGTGGTATCGGTACGGTGCAGCGGAATCGAGATCGGCGGCTCGGTGAGCGGGTCGCCGTGCGTGGCGAGCCGGTCGCGCGCCGAGAGCGGATCGCCGAAGCGTACGTACACCTGACCGGCCGAATGCTGCTGGTTGCGCACATAGCGGGCGAGCCAGGCCAGACCTTCGGGCTTCTTCCGGCCACCCACCTGCTCGTCGGCGATGGCGCCGAGTTCGTTGAGCCGCTCATAGGTGATCGACACCGGTACGAGGAGTGCGTCGGCGACGCGGCCCCGGCGCACGGCCGCCGCCAGATAGTTCAGGAGTCCGTACCGCGGCGGCCGCAGTTTTCCGGTGCGGGTGCGGCCACCCTCGAAATACCATTCGAGATTGAATCGGCGGGCGAGCAGATAGCCGAAATACTCCTCGACAACCGCCTGATAGACCGTATCGCCGCCGAAACTGCGCCGGATGAAAATAGTGCCGGTCCGCCGGGCGATCGGGCCCATCGGCCAGAAACCCAGATTGGCCCCACCGACGACATGGTTGGGTGGGAAATCATTGCGTGCCAGCACATCACCGAGCACGAAAGCATCCACGTAGGAACGGTGCGACGGCAGGAAAACCAGCGGATAACGCCGGTTGAGGTCACGTAACGCCGCGAGCCCGGATCGGTCGCAGTTCACCTTCCAGGTCGACGCGTGCACCGGGCGCATCGCCTGGGTGAACAGATCCGAGACCGTGCGGCTCTGCGCGGCGACCAATTCGTTCAGCGCCTTCTCGGCGCGTCGCCAGACTTCCCGGGGGTCGGTCCCGGTCTCGTCGGCGATATGTTCCAGCCGGCGCAGGAAATCGGGGGAGTCCAGGATCTCCTCGGTCACCAGTCGCGGCACCTTGTACCGGTCGCCGATCACGGTGCGTTCCGCGCGTTCCAGCGCGACGACCGCCGCCCGTACCACGGCGCGGGCGAAGGGTTCGGTATTGCCGGTGTGGTGCAGCGCCGCGGCCTCGGGATGATTGGTGCGCAACTCGCTGAGCCGGGCGGGAGCACCGGTGAGCACGATATGCCGGTCCGGGGAGCGCGCGATCAGCCGCCGCTGGGCGAACCGGTTGGGACGGCGGGGGTTGGTGAGCAGTGCCAGATCACCGAAGGTCACGCGCCGGACACCGTCGCGCTCGGGTGGCAGCCAGAGCACTCGGACCGGGATCACCAGCGGATCGTCGGTGCGGCCGGTGAGCCGGTCGGCCACGGCTCCGGCATCGAGATCGAGTTGGGTGACCGGGACGCGGACGCCGAGTTCGGCGGACAATCCGCCGTCGGCGATCCAGCGGCCGACCAGTTCCCGTTCGGTGCCGGAGGCCGAATCCACCAGCGCAACCACCGATTCCGGCGGGTCGTCGGAGGGCGTCGGTGCGCCACCGTGGTTCTCGATCATGGTGTGTGGATCCTCTGCGTCCGATCGGGGCTCACGGCTTTCTTGCCCGCTGTGGTCTGCGTGGGACTCCTTCGCCGGGAAGCCGGTCGCCGGCGGCGGTGAAATCCGAAACTACTCCATGCGAACACTATGGACGGCCCGCGCGCCGCACGGGGGCGGTTTGCTGTGTCGTTCGGGATACGGGTGAATCACGCGGCCCTGCTCGGACCGGACGGTGCCGCGGTGGGCGGCAGGCCGGACCGGAACCACTCACCGGGGCAAATGCATTCGGCCGCCGATCAACCGGGGGGCCGCGCCGGGCCGGTGCGGGCGACGCTGCCGGGATCGGTGGGTAGGGAGAACGACCCGCACGGTGGGTACCGGCGGGCGGGGAACTCGCAATATGCCTCATCGTGGAACAGGGACTGGAAAACGTGTGCGGCGCGTTCTGGTCCTTCAATAGGTTAGGCAACCCTATTTAATTTGGAAAGAGCGGGTCGCTGCCGCGCTGGTCCGGGTGCCGGTACGAGCGGGTGCACCCGACCGCCGGATCGTCACCGGATGCCTTTGTGCCCGGTGCTCGGCGGCCACGCGGATTAGACTCGCCGCATGAGTGGTTGGGGCGTCGGGGACATCCCCGATCAACAGGGCCGGACCGTTATCGTCACCGGCGCGAACAGTGGCTTGGGTGCGGTCGCCGCCCGGGCGTTGGCGGGTGCCGGCGCCCAGGTCGTCCTGGCCTGCCGGGACGTGGACAAGGGGCAGGCCGTCGCCGGGGAGATCGGGGAACGGGCGCAGGTCCGGCGGCTGGATCTGGCCGATTTGTCCTCTGTCCGCGAGTTCGCCGCCACGGTGGACGGCGCCGATGTCCTGATCAACAACGCGGGTGTGATGGCTGTCCCGCTGCGCCGCACCGCCGACGGCTTCGAAATGCAGATCGGTACGAACCATCTCGGCCATTTCGCGCTGACCGGCCTGCTGCTGGGCAAGATCCGCGAGCGGATCGTCACCGTCTCCAGCGGCGCCCACACCGCGGGGGCGATCGACCTCAACGACCTCAACTGGGAGCGCCGGCCCTATAAGCGCTGGCCGGCCTACGGACAGTCGAAGCTGGCCAACCTGCTGTTCACCTTCGAACTGCAGCGTCGTCTCACCGCGGCCGGTTCGGCGAAACTCGCCGTCGCGGCACACCCCGGGTATGCGGCCACCGGCCTGCAATCGCATACCGAGACGTTCCTGGACAAGGTGATGGCCCTCGGTAACAAACTGGCCGCCCAGAGCGCCGAGATGGGCGCACTGCCGGAACTTTTCGCGGCCACGGCGCCGGTCGAACCCGGTGGTTACTACGGGCCCACCGGGTTGGGCGGGTCGCGTGGTTACCCCGGTCCCTCCGGCTGTTCCAAACGAGCCAGGGACGAGCTCACCGCCCGCTCCCTGTGGGACCTGTCCGAGCGGCTCACCGGGGTGAAGTTCGACTTCGCCGGCTGAGCGGCGGGCCCGGTGCGGAGGCCGGGCAGGGGCGGATTCTTCGCCGGATGTCACACCTGAAGTGCGCGTGTCGTCGACACCACGAGACCGCAGCAACGAAAGGAACGAGACTATGGAACCCCGCGTCGATATCTTCGCCAACAAGGTCACCGCGAGCTTCAGCAAGCGCCTCATGACCGCCGAGAAAGTGGTCGTTGATTCGGGTCTGCCCAAGACCGTCCATGAGCTGGTGAAGATCCGGGTGAGCCAAATCAACGGCTGCTCGTTCTGCGTGGATATGCACACCAAGGACGCCGCGCACGCCGGGGAATCCCCGGTGCGGATCAACCTCGTGGCCGCGTGGCGGGAAGCCACCGTGTTCACCGAACCCGAACGTGCCGCGTTCGAGCTCGCCGAGGCGGCCACCCGGCTGGCCGACGGCGGCGGCATCAACGAGGAGACCTGGCAGCGGGTGCGCAAGCACTACGACGACGAGCAGATCGGCGGGTTGATCGCCGCGATCGCCGCGATCAATGCCTGGAACCGGATGAACGCCATTGCCCATACTCCGGCCGGCAGCTACGAACCCGGCCAGTTCTGAAATAGGTCCGGGGCGGAATTGTGCTGAGCATCACTTTCTTTCGGCAAATTCTGCCCCGGACGCACATCCGCGGTTCACCGCCTGGTAGCCTCAGCAATCGTGCAGCGCGTGTATTTCTGGTTTAGCAAGCCGGCCCGGGGTGGGTCGGTCTGCGGCAACCACGCGCGCTGACCAGTTTCCCCAGAGCCGGATAACGACCGGCTCGACGGGGAGGTATTCCGTGGGTCGGCCTGAACGAGAAGGACACCACCCACGATGACAATCGCAGTCGATATCGATGCCGACCATTGCGATCTGGACGATCAACGCACCGTCAGTATCAGCCCGTTACGTTCCCCGGCGGAAGTGCGCCGGGTTCATGCCATCACCGATGACCACGCCGCCACCGTGCGCGCCGGGCGCCGGGCCACGGTCGAGGTACTCGACGGCACCGACGACCGCCTCATGGTGATCGTCGGCCCCTGCTCGGTGCACGATCCCGCGGCCGCGCTCGAATACGCGCAGCGGCTCGCCGCCGCGCAGGCCGCGTTGTCCGACCGGCTGCACTTGGTCATGCGGGTGTATTTCGAAAAACCACGGACCACGCTGGGCTGGAAGGGCCTCATCAACGATCCCCATCTCAACGGCAGCTTCGATGTCAATACCGGGCTGGGTATCGGTCGTCAGCTGCTGCTCGATATCACCGCCATGGGACTGCCGGTGGCCTGCGAATTCCTGGACCCGATCACTCCGCAGTACATCTCCGATCTGGTGTCCTACGGGGCCATCGGGGCGCGGACCGCGGCCAGTCAGGTCCACCGGCAGCTCAGCAGTGCGCTGTCCATGCCGGTCGGGATCAAGAACGGCACCGACGGTGACGTCCAGGTCGCGGTGGACGGGGTCCGCGCGGCGGCGGCCAGCCATGTATTCCCCGGCACGGATCTGGAAGGGCGGTCCGCGCTCATCCAGACCGCCGGTAACGAGGACTGCCACGTGATCCTGCGCGGCGGGTCCAACGGCACCAACTACGACGCCGCCTCGGTCGCCGACGCGTGCGCCCGGCTGGAGAAGTCCAAGCTGCCGCAGCGGATCGTGGTCGACGCCAGCCACGGGAACAGCAACAAGGACCACAAGCGCCAGTCCCTCGTGGTCGCCGATATCGCGGATCGGCTGGCTGCGGGCGAGCCGGGCGTGGTCGGGGTGATGCTGGAGAGTTTCCTGGTCGAGGGCCGCCAAGATCTGACACTGGGCCGGGCCGGCGACCTCACCTACGGTCAGTCCATCACCGACGCCTGCATGGACTGGGAGACCACGGCCGCCCAGCTGGACCGGCTCGCCGAAGCGGTCCGCCGGCGCCGAGAGCGCTGAGGAGCACGGGTCGCTGCGCCTTCGGCGGCGCGGGTCGGGGCCCTGTCGGGCGTGTTCTTCACTCCCGCCGGTCGCTCCGGAACCGGGCCGGCCCCGACCACCGGTGACCGCCTGGTCAGCAGCGCTCGCTGGCTGTGACCGCTGTGCAGTGCGCTGTTCTGCGGGTGCATGCGCAAGCGTCAGCGCGCCGAAATCACATCCCAGCCCGGGGCGGGCCCCGGGGGATCGGTGTTCAGGCGGGCGGCGACCCAGAAGTCGCGCCGGATACCGCGTTGGAGGCCGGCGAGCCGCGCCAGCCCTTCGTAGCGGAACCCGCTCTTGCGGGCGACGGCCGCGGAGGCATGGTTGCCGGCGAAGGCCCGCCACTGGATACGGATCAGGCCCATCCCAGCCGGGTCGAATCCGAAATCGCAGGTCAGAGCGACCGCCCGGGAGATGATCCCGCGTTTGCGGTAGTCGGGAGCGAGCCAGAAACCGATCTCCGCGGCGGTGTCGTCGCGGGGCGGGGTGCCCAGGCCCACCGTTCCGATCAGCCGGCCGTGTTCGGCTGTCCGGATCCCCCAGACCGGGCTGTGGCCGGCCCAGCCGTCGGCGACGGCGGTACCGAGGAATTCCTCCGCGTCGGCGCGGCCGTACGGGTACGGGACGGTCACCCACTCGATGATCGCCGGATCTCGACAGCCTTCGACCATCGCCTCGATATCGGCCTCCACCGGCCGGCTCAGCCAGATCGTGCCATCGGTCAGCGTGCGTTCCTCCATCTGCTCGATGGTGGCATTGCCGTCCGTGATCCGGCCATCTGTTTTTCCAGGTCCGGCGCAACCGTGTCGCGTGGCGCTCCGTAGAATCCGGGTGATGGTAGCCGCGCTTCTCGCCGACCAGTTCGAATCTCATCGCGGGCATCTGCTGGCGGTGGCCTACCGGATGACCGGCAGTGTGGCCGATGCCGAGGACGCGGTCCAGGAGAGCTGGCTGCGCTTGGCGGGGGCCGCGCAATGGGAGATCGAGGATCTGCGGGCCTGGCTGACCACGGTGGTTTCCCGGCTGTGCCTCGATCGGCTGCGCAGCGCCGTGGTCCGGCGGGAAAATTATGTGGGGCAGTGGCTTCCGGAACCGGTGGTTACCCCGCTGGCCCAGGCCGGCGGCTCGGACCCGCTGGCCACGGTGGTACTGCGGCAGGAATTCCGGATGGCGGCACTGGTGGTGCTCGACCAGCTCACCCCGCCGCAGCGGGTCGCATTCGTGCTGCACGAGGGACTGGGGGTGCCGTACGGCGAGATCGCCACCATCCTGGATATCACCGCCGAGGCGGCGCGGCAGCTGGCGGCGCGGGCGCGCAAGGCGGTGCGGGACCAGACGCCGCAGCCCGTGGCGGACAGTGAGCACGAGGCCGCGGTGCAGAAACTACTGGCGGCGCTCTCCACGGGCGACGCACACGCCGTGGCGGCCGTCCTGCACCCGGACGCGGTGATGATCGGCGATTCCGGTGGCACCACGCCGACCGCACGCAATGTGATCTTCGGGCCGGACAAGGTGGCCCGGCTGTTCCTCGGCCTCCTCCACCGCTACGGGATGGATCGGCCCGGGGAGGATTTCGTGGCGGACGGTGTGGAGTTCGTCCGGGTCAACGGCCAGCTCGGCGCTTTTTTCCGGGCCCGGCCCGGCGATGGGGTCTACCCCGGATTTCCTTCGCGGGTAATGGGTTTCACCGTTGTGGACGGCTTGATCCGGGGTGCCTACGATATCGCCAATCCGGCGAAACTGAGCGGTTTCCGGCCAGGGTGACCTGCGGGTTGCGCCGGTGACGGGGCAGCGTCGCGGCGGGTAGCCGGGACGGAGCCGGCCCGACAGCGCGGTCACGATCGCCGCCGGGCCGCCGCGCAGATCGTGTTCACGCGGGAACCGGCCGGGCCCGGTCGGTGAGCAGAAGTGCCGCCATGGTGCCGAGTACCGTGCCCATCAGCAACCGCTGAGCGCGCAGCCACAGGCGCCGCCCGGTCAGAAAGCTGCTCACGGCGCCCGCCGTGCACACGATGAGCGCGTTCACCGTCAGCGCCACCGCGATCTGCACCGCTCCGAGGTACAGGCTCTGTGACCACACCGGGCCTGCGCCGGGCGCGACGAACTGCGGAATCAATGCCAGGTACATGACGGCGATCTTCGGATTCAGCAGATTTGTCACCAGGCCCATGGTGAACAGGCGCCCGGACGCGTCCCGGGGCAGGGTCTCCGGCGCGAACACCGAGACCGCCCCCGGGCGGAGGGTCTGCCAGGCCAGCCAGAGCAGGTAGGCCGCGCCGGCCACTTTCAGTGCGGTGTACAGCTCGGGGACCAGCGTGAACACCGCTGTTATCCCGGTGGCCGCGGCCGCCAGATACACCCCGAAACCGGCCGCGACCCCGGCCAGCGATATCAGACCGGCGCGTCGTCCCTGCGATATCGTGCGCGAGACCAGGTACATCATGTTCGGGCCGGGCGTGAGAACCAGTCCGAGTGCCGCCACTGCGACACCTGCCACCGCCGAGGTTTCGATCATGGTGTCGATACTCGCCGTGACCAGCGGCTGTGTCTCGGGCCAGTTGATATCCACTGGCCCCGCCGGAACGGCGTTGTCGGTGGCTTCGGGGACAATGGGCAGAAGTCGAGGTGAGGAGGTGTCCCGTGGTGGACGGGCCACTGATCGTGCAGAGCGATAAAACGGTCCTGCTGGAGGTCGATCACGAGCTCGCGGACGTGGCGCGGCAGGCGATCGCCCCGTTCGCCGAGCTGGAGCGGGCACCCGAGCATGTGCACACCTACCGGATCACCCCGCTGGCCCTGTGGAACGCGCGGGCGGCCGGGCACGATGCCGAGCAGGTGGTGGATGCGCTGGTCAGCCATTCCCGGTATCCGGTACCGCAGCCACTGCTGGTCGATATCGTCGACACGATGGCCCGGTACGGGCGGTTGCAGCTGGTCAAACATCCGGCGCACGGGCTGACCCTGATCAGTCTCGACCCCGCGGTCCTTGCCGAGGTGCTCCGGCACAAGAAGATCGCCCCGATGCTCGGTGAGCGGCTCGACGACGACACCGTGATCGTGCACGCCGCCGAACGCGGGCATATCAAACAGCAGCTGCTGAAGATCGGGTGGCCCGCGGAGGATCTGGCCGGCTACGTCGACGGCGAGGCCCATCCCATCGACCTGGACTACCACGGGCACGGTGCGAGCTGGCAGCTACGCGACTATCAGGAGATGGCCGCCGATTCCTTCTGGGCCGGTGGGTCCGGTGTGGTCGTGCTGCCCTGTGGTGCCGGTAAGACCATGGTCGGCGCGGCCGCCATGGCACGGGCCAAGGCCACCACTCTCATCCTGGTCACCAATACCGTCGCCGGCCGGCAGTGGCGGCGCGAACTGCTCGCCCGGACCTCGCTGACCGAGGACGAGATCGGTGAATACTCCGGCGAGCGCAAGGAGATCCGGCCGGTCACCATCGCCACCTATCAGGTGATCACCCGGAAATCGAAGGGCGAGTACAAACACCTGGAACTGTTCGACAGCCGCGACTGGGGACTGGTGATCTACGACGAGGTGCATCTGCTGCCCGCTCCGGTCTTCCGGATGACGGCGGATCTGCAGTCGCGGCGCCGCCTCGGCCTCACCGCGACGCTGGTCCGCGAGGACGGTCGCGAGGGCGATGTGTTCTCGCTGATCGGGCCGAAACGCTACGACGCGCCGTGGAAAGATATCGAGGCCCAGGGCTGGATCGCGCCGGCCGAATGTATCGAGGTCCGGGTGACGCTCACCGATGCCGAGCGGATGTCCTACGCCACCGCCGAACCGGAGGAGCGCTACAAACTGTGCTCCACCGCGCACACCAAGATCGCGGTGGTGAAATCCATCCTCGCCCGGCATCGCGACGCGCCGACGCTGGTGATCGGCGCCTACCTGGATCAGCTGGACGAACTGGGCGCCGCGCTGGACGCGCCGGTGATCCAGGGCTCCACGAAGAACAAGGAGCGCGAAGCGCTGTTCGACGCGTTCCGGCGCGGCGAGATTCCGGTGCTCGTGGTCAGCAAGGTCGCGAACTTCTCCATCGACCTGCCGGAAGCATCGGTGGCGGTACAGGTTTCCGGAACGTTCGGGTCCCGGCAGGAGGAAGCCCAGCGGCTGGGCCGGTTGCTGCGGCCCAAACAGGACGGCGGTCAGGCCCATTTCTATTCCGTGGTGGCCCGCGACACCCTCGATGCGGATTACGCCGCGCATCGGCAACGTTTTCTCGCGGAACAGGGATATGCCTATCGGATAACCGATGCCGACGATCTCCTGGGACCCGCGTTCGGGGCGAGTGACCAATAGCGGCGACCGAATCCGACCGACTGGGTAAGGGGTGGCGAGGTGCGAAGCTTCGAGTTCGCGGTGGATCGCCGGCATGCGCAGGCGGTCAACGAGGTAGTCGCCGGACGGCGCCGGGTGCGGCTGGCCGCGGTGGTCGCGATGCTGCTCGGCGCCGCCGCCACCGCGTATCTGGTGTGGCTCGGCCGGGCCTGGTCCTATCCGCTGGCGGTGGCTTGTGCGCTGGTCGCCGCGACCGCGTTGTGGGTCGCGTTGTGGGCCCCGCGCCGCACCGCTATCGCCCGGCTCTATGCCGAGGGAGAACTCGTACCCGCGGTCGTCTCCGGGACCCATTCCCGCGGTGCGGTGCTGCTGGCGCTGGTCAATGTGGCCCGCCGGGATACCGGCGAGTTCCGGTACGCCCTGGTGACCAAGAATGTGCGCGGACTGCCCGGGCATCGGCTCTCGGCGGGGGAGCGCGTGCCCGCGATCGCAGTGCGCGGCGACCGGACAGCGCGGGCGATCGGCGAACGCTGGCTACCGGTCGATGCCATGCCGATCGCCTGGGGCACACCGGATATTGCCGTGATCGAACGCGCCCGTGCCGCCATCGCCGAGATCGAATGGCGCCTGCTCGCCGATAATCTCGCGCTGGCCGAACGGGTCCAGCGCAGTGCCACCAAACGCCTGCTGCTCGATCCGGGTCAACTGCCGGAGGGCCTCGGGGCCTGATCCGCCGCCGGGGTGCGGGGTTTCGGGAAACGGCCGCGCGCCGGAGGTTCCGGTGCGCCCATCGGCGAGCGATTACGACTAACGTCGTCGGTCGGGGGCTATCGCAGGGATCGCACACCGACCGCGGAAGGTGGAATCGCATGAGACTCGCCCGCTGGCTGATCGCCGGGGTGGTGGTGCTGTCGAGTCTGTCCCTCGGACCGGCCGCGGCACAGGCGCCGCCCGGTCCGCTGGCCGGTGCGGACGGGCTGGGGGACAGCTATTTTCCGCAGGACGGTAACGGCGGCTACGACGTGGGGCACTACGAAGTGACGCTCGGTTACGATCCGGCCGGGCACCATCTCACCGGATCCACCCGGATCGACGCCCATGCCACCCAGCCGCTCACCTCCTTCGATCTCGATTTCGCGGGGCCACCGGTGCACGCGGTGCGGGTGAACAATCTGCCCGCGGGTTTCGTCTGGCGGGAACCGCACGAACTCGTCGTCACGCCGGCGCTACCGCTGTTGCCCGGTCTCCCTTTCACCGTCACGGTCGAATATGCGGGGGTCGCCGCCGATACCGAGGGAGAAGGCTGGACCTATGCGCCGAGCGGCGGCGCTTTCGCCGCGGGACAACCGCATTCGGCCGCGACCTGGTACCCGCTCAATGATTCCCCGCGCGACAAAGCCACCTTCACCCTGCACACGACCGTGCCCGCGGACTGGGAGGTGGTCTCCGGGGGCGCCCGGGTCCGCGATGAGGTGCGGGACGGTTTCCGCACGGTCAGCTGGGAGCAGCGCCATCCGGTGATCGGCTACCTGACCACCGTCGCGATCGACCGGTTCGAATATCTGGAGCAGCGCCGCGCCGACGGTACTCCGTTGCTGAGCGCGTTCGCGCCCGGCGCCGAAGAGCTCCGGGAACACGAGCAGCGCCTACCGGAAGTTCTCGATTTCACCGAAAGCCTCTACGGGCCCTATCCGTTCGATACCGCCGGCGGTATCTACCTGTCCGCTCCGCTCCCGTTCTCCCTGGAAACGCAGACCCGGCCCACCTACGCGGTGTGGGCGGACCTGAACACCGTCGTGCACGAGGTGGCGCACCAGTGGTGGGGTGATTCGGTCTCGGTGTACAGCTGGTCCGATATCTGCCTGAACGAATGCCTCGCCAGCTACACCGCCGACTATCTGTGGCCGGAACGTATGGAAGGCGTCGATGTGGACGCCGAATACCGGGACACGATTCGTAAGGCCGCGGCGAAACCCGCATTCTGGAAGGTCCCTCTGCAAGATCCCGGACCGGAGAAAATGTTCACCTCGGTGTACTACCGCGGCCCCCTGTTCCTGCACGCCCTGCGTAAACAGTTGGGGGACAAGGTCTTCTTCGATGCGCTCCGGGAATTCGTGACAACCCACGCCTACGGGCACGCCTCGATGCCGGAATTCCGCGCTTTCATCCAGACCAAATCGGCCACGGATTTGACCGGATTCTTCGACGCCTGGCTCCACGGCACCACAGCGCCGCCCGACCAGTACCTCTATCCGGGCAACCTGCGTGGCTGAGAGTAACCGGACCGGCGCTCCGGATACGTGGCCGAGGTTCCGGACTACTCGAGCAGCGCGACCGACGAGATCCGGTGCAGGGTGAACTGCCGGACGGCCCCGGTGACCGGATCCAGCGCCTCCAACTGCCCGTTGCCGACGCGCACGGGTTCGACCACGCGCTGGATCGCCGTGCCCTTGGCATCGACATAGCCGATATGCACCTGCCGGTGCACCCGCGCGGCCAGCTGCAGCAGGGCGAGCGCGGCGGCGGTGCTGGTGCGGCTGCCGTCGCTGCGGACCGCCTGCCCGGAGGACGCGCCGGCGGCGCGTTCGCCCGCCCGGAGTTCGGTGACCAGGAGTTCGAGCTGTTCGGTGGTCGGCGGGGAGGGGCGGTACGGCTGGCGGGCGAGCGGGCGCACATTGATCCGCGCGCCGCGCTGCCGCAGGTCGACGATCGCCCCGGAGGAATCCTCGCCGGCGGGGGCGAATCCGGCCGTGCGCAACTCGTCGAACAGTTCGCCGAGCGGAGCCTGGGATACCGCGACCGTCGGCGCGATTCCGCGGAGTGCCAGGGTGTCGGCCACCGGGGAGGCTAGGACCTGGGCCAGCAGTGCGGGATCCTCACTGCGCACGAAGGATTGCGCCATTCCGGCGCGTAACCGGCCGTGCCGCCGGGCCACATCGTCGATGAGGTAGGTCAGTGTCTGCGGAATCGGGGTGCGGGAGTGGCGGTCGAAGAGGCTGTGCAATTCCGCGGCGGTGAGTCCGGCATCGAGCGCGCGGCGCAGCGTTGTTTCCGACAGGCGGTACACCGTCGCGGCGCCGGCCGATTCCACATCGGCGACCTGCGCGATGCGCTGCTGCAACTCGGCCGTGAGCGGTCCCGGCGCCACCACGGTCAGGTCCGCCTGGACCAGGACATGATCGACGGGATCGGGCAGCGCCGCCTCGAGTTCGGCCTCGGCCGCCGACAGCGTATCGGTCAGCAGGGCACGGCCGGCGGCTGTGAGCGCGCCGCGGCCGATCACGCCGAGGGCGGCGGCCTCACGCAGGGTGTTGTCCACGACCTGACCGCGGTAGAGCCGCCGCCGGCGTGGTGTGCGCCAGGCCAGTAGCCGTCCGATATCGGCGGCGGCCAGGGCAGTGCCCGGATGCTGTTCGGCCAGGGCCGCGAGGACGGTCCGGCGTTCGCGGACCGCGTAGGGCACGCGCAGTTCGTGGGCGAGCGCGGCCATCGGTTTGTCCGCGGCGTCGCGCAGGCCGATCATCCACGGATAGCGGTCCAGTTCCAGCCAGCCGTGCGCCAGCAGTATCCACCGGCGTGCGGGTGGGGCCTCCAACCACGAGTCGGCGGCCGGGGTGGGGGCCCAGAATTCGTCGGCGTCGCTCTCGGGCGCCGGATCGGGAAAACCCTTCTCGATCAGTTTCGCCGCGGCCAGCAGCTCCACCAGCAGGCCGGCGCGCGGTTCCTCGACACCGGCGGCTCGGGCGATCCGGCGCAGCTCCCGCACCCCGAGCCCACCCGCCCGCAGCGCCGGGGCGGGTGCCTGGCCCACCACCTCGATGATCGCGGCGCAATGCCGCAGCAGTTCGCCGACCTCGCCGGCGCCGACCCCGTTCACCTCGTCCACCGCATGAGCGGTGGCCACCGGTTCGGGTGGGGTCAGGCGGTGCGGATCGGTGACGGGTTCGCCGCGCAGCAGCTGACCGACCGTGGGCGGCAATTCGACCGTCTCGTCGTCGATCCGGCGCAACAGCCGCCGGGCCAGCAGCCGGGGGACCGGGCGGTCGGCCGGAGCGTCCGGTGCCGCGTCGCGGGTCCGGCCCCGGGGGCCCGTTTCGGCCAGCTTGTCCAGCAGGGCGCGCTCGGCCGGGGCGAGTTCGGCGAGGGCCGCGGCGATCTCCTGTTCGCTCAGCGAACCGGCAGCGTCCGTACCGCTGCCCAGCGGCCACGGCAGCGCCTCGGCGGTAGCGGGTACCAGCCGGATACGGTCGCCCGCGAACCAGACCAGGGCGCGGTCGGCCAGTTCGGTGAGCGCCGCGTCCACCGCCGCGGCCTTGGCGCGCCCGCGGAGTGCACGCCTCAGCTCGGTGCGGGTCAGCGGTTCGTGCCCTGACGCCGTGTGGACCGCCAGTGCCTCCACGATCCCGAAAACGGTCGTATCCAGATCGTCGGCGGCACGCAGCACCGAGGCACGTTGTTCGGCGCGGGTGGCGAGCACCGCCATCGAAGCGGGCAGCGGCACCGCGAGATCGGGTCGCCGTTCGAGCAGCGCCACCAGTTGGGCGTCGGATCGGCCGCCGAGCCAGGCGGTGTACGAGTCTGGGCCGGTCATCCGGTCCAGATTATGCCTATCCCGGCCTGCGCACTGGGCGCGGGCCCGCCGAGCGGCGGTTGTCCTGCCGGGCCGCCGCCGGGACATGCCAGAATGAGGAGGTGGTGAACAAATCGAAGAAACCCTACGTCGACAACGGCTGGCCCCAGGTGGCCGACGGTGAGCACGCCGTCACCGAACTGTCGTCGGCCCGCTCCGGTAACCTCTCGCCCTTCGGCGAGGACACCGAGTTCCCGGTGGCTGCCGAGCAGCTGCCGTACGTCCATCCGCATACGGTGATCAACCGCTGAGCGGACGAACGAAAGAACCCCGCATCCGAAGAAAGGGATGCGGGGTTCTTTCGTAGTAGCGGGGTGGTGCCGCTCAGGAGGGCAGCAGGCCCTTGTTGGCCTCGTAGAGACCCAGGATGGACGGATCCAGCTGGGCATTGCTCGCCTTGACGGCCTCGAAAAGATCCAGCGCGGGCTGCGGGACCTGGACACCCTGCGCCTGGACGGCGGCCAGGGCGCGATCCACCGCGGTGTAGACCTCTTGGGTTTGGGTCTGCGCGGGAGCTTGCGCCTGCTGCGGGGCAGCGGGGGCGGACGGAGCGGCCTGAGTGCTCGGGGTTTCCGTCTGCACGGCAGGGGTATCGGCGGGGGTTTCGCGGGGGGTCGAGCCGCTGCTCAGGCCCAGCGAGGAGGAGCAGGAGGGCCAGGCGCCCCAGCCCTGCGAGGCGAGGACCTTTTCGGCGACGGTGATCTGCTGTTCGCGGCTGGCCTGGTTGGCGGTCGGCGCGTAATCCCCGCCGCCGTGTGCCTGCCAGGTGCTCTGCGAGAACTGCAGTCCGCCGTGATAGCCGTTGCCGGTGTTGATGGCCCAGTTGCCACCGGCCTCGCACTGTGCGAGTCGATCCCAGTCGGAGTCGGGAGCCGCGCTGGCGTTACCGGCGAGGGCCGCACCCGCGCCGCTGATCATGGCGCCGGTGACGGCAACCTTCGCGACAGTGCGACCGGTGTTGGTGGGCTTGCGATGGCGTCCACTCATTCGGGTTCGTCTTCCTCTCGTACGCACCTGCGAGGGTTTCGCTCGGGTCAGGGCTGAGAGGGTGCCCGTCCCGCCCTCGCCCCTGTCGTTTCTTTGGGGTTCCGGTACCCGCGGGGCGAGGTTCGGTGCGGCGGGCCGGTGGGCCGGTGTGCCCGGCTGGGTAAGACGGTACGACGGATCCCGCGAAAAATCACTTTTTGGTAACCGGCGTGTGCGGCGGGGTTGCGGAGTGGTCACGGCCGGCTCTCGATGACTCTGTGCAGCTAGTGGACTCGCGCTGTGGGCCCGTAACCCGGCGCAATAGCCGTTGTCCAACCGTTATGTGATTATCATCACATAACGGTTGGAGGGTGTGTCGGCGGGGTACTGAGCAGTTGTCACCTGGATCGGCGGCCGGATCGCAGCGCGAATATCAGCGCCAGAACGAAACCGACCGGAGCCAGCATGGCCCCCAGGTACAACCACAATCCCGGCTCACCGTCGGTGAGGATCGGGGTCAGGAAGATCGCCACGATGGCGAGGAGTCCGACGGCGAACACACCCAGCGCGGCATACAGGAGCCAGTTGCCGGGAGTGCGCCCGGGCGGTGGGGTGGAAGGCCGGGGATCGGCAGGGTTGGTCACCTTTCGACGGTAAAACTGATGTGCTGGCGTCCTGCCCACCGGGGTAGACTCGGCACCGATCTCGCGTCCTGCATGCTTGTGGGGCGCGTTTTTCGAGTAAAGGCAGAACCTGCCACCGGCGGGTTTCAGCAGACATGTGTGTCCGGGCCCGTGGGCCGGGCGCCGAACAGACGAACGGGTGAGCGCAGTGCCGACCGGCAAGGTGAAGTGGTACGACGTGGAAAAGGGCTTCGGCTTCCTTTCCCAGGACGAGGGTGAGGACGTTTATGTCCGCTCGTCCGCGCTGCCCCAGGGTGTGGAAACGCTGAAGCCGGGCCAGCGGGTGGAATTCGGAATGGCGGCCGGCCGCCGCGGCCCGCAGGCCCTGAGCGTGAAACTGGTCGAAGCGCCCCCGTCGGTCCGGCAGAACCAGGAACGTAACGCCCGCAAGGAGCCCCCGGTCCGCAAGCACAACCCGGACGAACTGCACGGCATGGTCGAGGACATGATCACGCTGCTGGAAGCCAAAGTGCAGCCCGATCTCCGGAAGGGCCGCTACCCGGATCGTAAGACGGCGCAGCGGATCTCCGAGGTGGTGCGGGCGGTGGCCCGGGAACTCGATCGCTGAGCCGAGCGCAGCACCGGAGGTGGGGCCGGTCCGGTTCGTCCGGGCCGGCCCCTCGGTATTCAGGCGGTCTTGATCGACCAGATCGCGTGGGGGAGCGAGAATTCTCGTCCGGTCTCGTCGATCGCGATGATCATGACCTGCAACTCCACGCCGATCAGCTCCAGCCCCGGCTCGGGCTGCGAATCGACGGTCAGGGCACGGATATCCTCCGGATGGTCCCGCCAGCTGCTGGGTTTCTCGACCACTTCGCCGTTGTCGCGTGCGTACAGCGGCAGCAGCTCCCACGGCGTCCCCACGACCTCGGACGGCAGCGAGAGTTGCAGCGGATCGCCGGTCGGCACTTCCAGGAACACGGTGTCGCCCTGCCGGCAGTTCTCCATCCGGATCGTGCAGTAGTAGAACGGTGGAACCGTCACGGCCCGCCCGTGCGAATAGGCGGTGAGCTCCGGCTCGTGCGGTTCGGCATCGCGCGCCAGCAACCAGACCACACCGGCGGTTCCGGCCACCAGCACCAGGATCCCGGCCAGGGCCAGCGCGAGGGTCGTGCGGATTCTGTTCGTACTCACCGGGTGGCGCCTCCTGGCTGGGGGTCGTGGTGGGGGACTTCTTGTTCGGCGTGCAGCGGGCGGTGGCCGCCGAAGCCGGGCAGCAGGCTGTGCCCGCGGGAACTCAGCACAGTCTGGACCAGGCCCGCGGCGAGCAGTCCACTGACCACCGCGAACCCTTTCCAGTAGTCGGTCGGCAGCAGGACCCCGCCGGCCCCGCCGATCACCCAGCTCAACTGCAGCACGGTCTCGGAGCGGCCGAACCCGGAGGCAATCGATTCCGGCGGCAGATCGTCCTGGATCGAGGCGTCCAGCGAGACCTTGGCCAGCGCGCTGGCGCCGGCCGCGACCAGAGCGGCCAGTGCGGCCCCGAGCAAGTTGTCCAGCAGCAGCGCGACAAGTGCCACGACGGTGCAGGCCAGGGTGCAGTTCACCACGATCAACGAGGGCCGGCCGAGCCGTAACCGCGCGCCGGTGGCGTTACCGGTGAAGTTGCCGACGGCGGCCGCCGCGCCGACCAGCCCGAGCATCGCCGCCTGCTGCACCGGACGATGCTCGGTCGCTTTGGCGACGAAGGCGATATAGAAGGTCAGGAACCCGGTGAGCACCCGGATACTGCCGTTGCCCCACAATCCGGTGACCACCGCGCGCCCCAGCGGCTGACGGCGTTTCCGGGGCGGCACCGCGGATTCGCGGCCCGGCTCGAGGATTTCGGTCTGCGGGTCGTCGCCGTGGTAGCTCAGGGTCGCGGGGACCTCACCCTCGGTGATCTCCACCCAGCGCGGGATATGCCAGCTCAGGTAGGCGCCACCCACCGCGATACCGGTGGCCAGGATCAGTGCGCCGGTCGAGCCGGCGAGGGCGGCGGTGACCCCGGCCAGTCCACCGGCGCCCAATGTGCCGCCGACGAGGCCGAATACGGTCAGCCGGGAATTGGTGCGGACCAGGTCTATATCCGGTGGGAGAACCCGCGGCGTCACCGCGCTCTTGAGCACGGCGAACGATTTGCTGAGCACCATCATGCAGAGGGCGAGTGGATAGAGCACCCAGCTGTCGAAGCTGAAGATCAACACCACGGCCAGTACCGCGCGGACGGCGAACGATCCGGCCAGTGCCAGCCGGCGGCCGCGCTGCAACCGGTCCAGCGCGGGGCCGATGAGCGGCGCGATGATGGCGAACGGCGCGATGGTGATCAGCAGGTACAGCGCCACCTTGGATTTGCTCTCGGCGGTCGCGCTGGCGAAGAACAGGGTGTTGGCCAGCGCTACCGCGATTGCCGCATCCAAAGCGAAATTGGCCATGGTGGCGTAGGTGAGCGCGGTGAGTCCCGATTTGTCCGCGCCGTCGGCTTCCGCGGCTCGCCGGAAGGTCGCGATGCCCTTTCCGGTGAGCTCGCGACCGCGCATCGCCGCAACCCGGGTGACGGTGAGTTTGCGGGGGGCGCGGCGGCCGTCCGTGTCGGATTCGGGGCCGGGTTCGCCGCTCGGATATTCCTTCGTCGCCGCGGGCTCCTCGGTTCCGGAATGCTCCGCGCCGGCGTCGTGCCGTTCACCCCCGCCGCCCTGTTCCGGCCTTGGGCGGGAGCGGTCGGACGGATCGGCTGCCGCGGCGGGCGCCCAGCGGTCGCGCGCGGTTTCGCCGCGGGGCGAAGATCGGTTCTCGGCACGGTATTCGGCGCTGCCCCCCTGCGCTGTCGCGCTCGGGCCGGTGGCCGGGCGGGCCGTCTCCCCGGCGCGGCGGCCGGATTCGATATCGCGCCCGCGTGCGGCCGGCCTATCCGACGCCGGATCCGGCGTCGCGGACGATCTGTGTCGCCGGTCGGCGCCCGCGATGGGCACCTCCGTACCCCGGCCCGATGCGCCGAAACGTGCGCGCACGCCCCACCCGGGTTGTCCGGTATCTGCGCCCGGCCTCGTCCGCGTGCGTGCGGCCTCGTAGTCGGCGCGCGGCGGCGGGGCGGTGTAGTCGGCGCTCGCTGCGGCGGCGCGATGCGTAGGTTCGCCCGGGCGTGGTTCGGTGAATGCCCGCCGGTGGCTCTGCTCGGGCGGGGCCGGCTCTCGCGCCGCCGTGGGTTCGGCCTGCGGCGCGGATCCGCGCGAACCACCCAGAGCGCCGAAGACCCGGGCGAATCGGCTCATCCGGCCCGGTGTGGGGGCCGGGTCGTGCGCTACCGGAGGTATCCGGTCACTCCCGCGCTCGGCCGATGCGGCGCGATCGTGCGCCGGACCGGATTCGCCGACCGGGAACGGGCGGGTCGGCGGCGGGGCCGGGCGGGTGTTGCCGGGGTCGGGCTCGCGATTGCGGTGTGGCACGTTCGGCGGGGGGTAGCGGTCGAAACCTGGATGCCGCTGGGGTGGCGGAGACTCGCCGGCGGGCCACTGACCGCGATCGGAATCGGAGGGCTCGCGGGAAGTGGGCACTACTCAATTCTGGCCCACGGCGGGCGCGGCGAAACCCCGCCCTGTTCGGGGCGGCCGGAAAGTGAGCTGTATCGCCTTCCGGCGCGAGGCGATCAGGCCGGGACGAAACGGACCTCGAAGGTCGCCGGCCAGTACTTTCCGGTGATCAGGAAGCGGTCGGTACCCGGGATCTGGGCGATACCGTTGAGCACATCGGTGCCCGCGCGCTGCTCCGGGGTCAGCAGGCCTGCCGCATCGATCACCGACAGGACACGCCCGGACTCCGGATCGATCCGCAGGATCTGGTCGGTGGGCCAGACGTTGGCGTAGACCGACCCGTCCTCGGCGCAATCCAGCTCGTTGAGGCGGGCATCGGTGTGGCTGGTCAGCGTGACCGAACCGGTCACGGCGAAGGTGCCCGGATCCCGGAAGGTGAGAGTCGCCGATCCGTCGCTCATGACAAGCCGCCCGTCCTGGTGACACAGTCCCCACCCCTCACCCTGGTACGGCACCCGTTGCTTTTCGGCGAGCGAACGCGGGTCGCGGGCGAAGGCCACCCCTTCTTTCCAGGTGAGCTGCCACAGGGTGTCGCCGGCGAGCGTGACACCTTCGCCGAAGAACGGCAGCGGTAGCTGGGTGCGCGCCAGTTCCGTGCCGCTGCGCCGGTCGGTGCTGCGCACTCCGGACTGCCCGACCATGCCGGTGCCCTCGTACAAGATGTCACCGTCGATTTCGAGGCCCTGGGTGAATGCCGACGGGTCGTGCGGATGGGTGGCGACCACCTCGACGGCGAGGGGCTGAGCGCCTTCATCGGCGTTTGCGCACGCGCCCGGAGCGAGCAGGCAGATCAACGCGGTACCGACCCAGGTACGCCGAGTGTGCTTCATACGGCAAAATGTAGACCGTGAGCGCAGTATCTGTTTCTGACCCCGACATGCGGTCGATCCTGAGCCGGGCCGTCGACCTGGCTCGTGGTGCGCTCCTGGACCTGGAACCGGCCGGGGTCGGGGCGCATCTCGGAGTGCGGGCCGAGGACGAGTGCGCCGTCACGCACTGCTTCGAGGCCACCCTCCCCGGCTACCACGGCTGGCAGTGGGCGGTGGTGGTCGCCGCCGCCCCGGATACCGACCGGGTGACGGTCAGCGAATCTGCGCTGCTGCCCGGCCCCGACGCGCTGATCGCGCCCGACTTCGTCCCGTGGGATCAGCGTGTCCGCCCGGGCGATCTGGCCCCCGGCGATCTGCTCGCGCCACCGGCGGACGATTCGCGCCTGGCGCCCGGCTACACCGCAACCGGCGATCCGGAAATCGACGAGGTGGCCTACCAGGTGGGTCTGGGCCGCAAACAGGTCCTCAGCCTGGAGGGCCGCGCCGATGCCGCGGAGCGCTGGTACGGCGAATACGGCCCGGACAGCGATATGGCCAAGGCCGCCCCCGCGTCCTGTGAAAGCTGCGGGTTCTACCTGCCGCTGTCCGGCGCGCTGCGCGCCGCGTTCGGGGTCTGCGCGAACACCATGGGCGCCGACGGGCATGTCGTGCACATGGGATACGGGTGCGGGGCCCATTCGGACACAGCGATGCCGACGGGAGCTGGGTCACCGCTGTACGAGGCCTATGACGACGCCGCCGTCGAGGTCTATCCGGCGGAACCGCAGAAATCACCGGACGCCGGGAGCGTGCCGGCAGAGTCCGGGGACACCGCCTCTGCCACGACCACGGAAGCCACCGCGCAGGCGGTCGACGCGCCGGCTTCCGCAGGGCGTCAGGGCGCCGAGCAGCGTGCATCCGGCCGGTCCGAGACCGCCGGTTCTCCGCAGAATCTCTCGACCGATACCGCACCGGAACTGGCGCCCGATCCGGTCGTTACCGACACTGCGGCTGTCGGCGGGCCATCGGCGGCGGCACAGCCCGCCGCGAAGGGACCGGAGACAAGCACCGCGGCGGAGGAAGTCGAGCAGGGACTCTCCGGCGTATCGCCGGAACCTGAAGAATCAGCGGGAGAGCCCGGGCATGTCGCCCCGCATTCGGGGCACTCTCCTGAGGTGTCCGGAGGCTCGGCCCCCGGGGCGGAGGAGTCCGGGGATCCGGTGCAGCGGACCGGTGCGGCTCTGTTCGAGCCCGCGGCCGCCGAATCGAATGAGGAAGCCTTCGGAGCCGGGCTGCAGGAATCCGGACGAATCGTGGATGAGCCTGGAGATGCGCCGGGGGATGCCGCGGAGGTAGCCGAGGCGGAGGTGCGAGAGACCGCGTCCGCCGAGCCGGATTCCGGTGACCTTCCGTCGGTGCCCGAGGATGCGCCGCAGGAGTCCGGGAACTCGGATCAACCCCTGAGCACCGGAGCGGAACCGGGTGAGGTCGAGCGGGAATCCGGGCCTGCGGGCGGTGCTGTCCCGCCCGTGTCCGGTGACGCTGTGCAGGAGTAGAGAGAGTCCGGGCCGGGGCCCTCGGCCCGGGCGGGCCACTGGATGCTCGGTAGAGCGCGGGCGAATCCGGGCGGGATTCCGGGGTCGTGGAGTCGGGTCCGGCGGATATCCGCCCGGTACCCGGGGAAACGCTGCGGAAACCGGGGTCCGGGCGGCGCGCTGGAGTAGCCCGGCAATGTCGTGCCGGCGGGCCGGGCATACCGCGATGGTTCGTGCGTCGCCGGCGGTGTTATTCAGGAGCACGGACGGAGGCCGCCTCGGTCTGTGGCCCGAGGTAGCGGACTCGGCTCGTAGCGGCGGCCCACTGGACGGGCGGGGGCATCTCGAAGCCCCCTGATCGGGCCCTATCATGTTGGGCCGCAACAAGTTCGAAAATGATCCGGCCCTGCGCCGTGGGTGGTGGCCGAGCGGCCCGGCCCGGCTCGGCTCGGGTTCGGCGCGGATCGGCGGGCACGTACGCTGAGGCGGTGAGTGAGACCGGTGCGGTGGGCGATATGAGCGATTCGGCGCGAACACCCGCGGAACGGGATTCCGCCACCTCCGACCCGTTCGGCACCGCCCGGCTCCGCGACGCGGTGCTGGCCGCTTGGCGCGATTCCCCGACCCGGCTGCGCGAGGACGCGGCGGCCGAAGCGGATCTGGTCCGGGCCGGCTACCGCGATCGGCTGCTCACCGAACTGGCGCAGAATGCCGCGGACGCGGCCGTCGCCGCCGGCGTGCCGGGTCGGATCGCGGTGCGGTGCACCGGCCGGACGCTGTCGATATCCAATACCGGTGCCCCGCTCGATGTCGCGGGGGTGCACGCGTTGACCGCGCTGCGGTCCTCCGGGAAGGCCGGCGGGACCGGCGAGGTCGGGCGGTTCGGGGTCGGTTTCACCGCGGTGCTGACGGCGAGCGAAGAGATCGAATTCCGGTCCACCAGTGGCTCGCTGCGTTTCTCCCGGGAGCTCACCCGGGCGGAGCTGGTGGCGCGCGGCGTGCCGATTCCGGAGACCGGGGAAGAATTCCTACCGCCGGTGTTGCGGCTGGCCTGGCCGCAGGCCGCGGGTCCGCGAGCGGACGCCGATACCGAGATCGTTTTATCGCTGCGGCCGGAGATCGATCCCGCGGCGCTGCTGGAATCCATGCGCGCCGAAGCGGCCGATCTGTTGCTGGAATTGCCCGCGCTGAGCGAGATCCGGATCGAGGATTTCACGGCGCACTCCACCGCCCGGGATCTCGGGCAGACGGGGTTGCGGGAGATCCGGATCAGTGCAGACCAGGCCGAACAGAACTGGTGGGAGTACCGGACGGCGCGGGCCCGCTGGCTGGTGCCGGTGCGGGACGGCCGTCCGGTGGCCGCGCGGCCGGATGTCCTGCGCGCGCCGACCCGCTCGGACGAGGAACTGTCCCTGCCGGCCGTGCTCATCGCCGATATCCCCATGCAGCCCGACCGTCGCCGGGTGCTGCCGGGAGGCAGGTTGGCTGAGCTGGTCACCGGCTATGCCGATTTCGCCCGGGCATTGCCACCGGGTTCGCGACCGGTGCTGGTTCCGGCGCCGGGTTTCGCGCGCAGTGAGGTCGACGGTCTGCTGCGGGAAGCGATCCTGCAGGAACTGCGAGCCGCTTCCTGGCTCCCGGTGTTCGCCGCGGCGCCCGGCGCTGATCGGCCCGGCGTCGACCGAACTGGCGTCGACCAGCCCGACGCTGAGCAGACCGGTGTCGACTGGACCGACGCTGAGCAGCCCGCCGCCGACCGGACGGCCGTCGCGGCCGATGCCGCGGACCGATCCGGTGACCGGGTCGCGGTACCCACCAGGACCAGCGTCTTTCCGGACCTCACCGCGGAATTGGCCGAGCTCCTCGGTGATGTCCTCGATCCGCTGCTCATCCCGGAACTGTCCGGTGCGCGGCACGCCGAGGTGCTGGCGGTGCTCGGGGTGCACCGGATCGGGTTGGCGCGGCTGGCGGAACTGTCCGCCGGGCTGGATCGGCCGCCGTCGTGGTGGTCGGCCCTGTACACGGCGCTCGAGCCGTTCGTCACCGATCAGCTGGCGGTCGAGGAACTGGGTGCGCTGTCCGTCCCGCTGGCCGACGGGCGGTCGGTGACCGGTCCGCGGACAGTGCTGCTGGACGACGAACTCGCGGCACTACCCACGCCGGTCCCGGTGCACTGGGCGCGCCTGGTACATCCGGCTGCGGCGCACCCCTTGCTCGCCCGGCTCGGCGCGCGCCGAGCCACAGTGGCCGACCTGCTGTCCGATCCCGCGTTGCAGGCGTTGCTGACCGATCACCCCGACGACCCCGATACGGTCGAGTCGGTGCTGCGCCTGGCGGCGGTGGCCGACGCGTCGGCGCTACCGGCCTGGCTCGGCATGCTCGAACTACCCGACAGCACGGGTGGTGCGCGACCGGCCGATGAACTACTGCTCCCGGATGCCCCGCTGATCGAGTTGCTGGTGGCCGATTCGCCGTTCGGCGTCGTATCCCAGGACGTGGCCGCCGAGTACGGTGCCGATGCGCTACGGGCGATCGGTGCCGGCTGGGATTTCGGAATCGTGACCGAAATCGATCCCACCGGGCCGGATCATCACCTGGACGACGAAGAGACCTGGTGGTCCGGTCTTTCCGAGGATCCCCCGGAACTCGTCGCGGTGCGCGACCTGGACCTGGTGGATGACGCGGCGTGGCCGGAAGCGCTGTGGCGGTTGTTGTCCGAGGAACGGACGCGCCCGCTCCTCGGCGACCCCCACGGCTATACCGCGTGGTGGTTGCGCCGGTACGCGCGGATCGACGGTGTCCCGCTGGGCGGCTACCGGAACCCGGCGGATACCGAATTCGCCGGACTGCTACCGGAACTCCCGATCACCGGTCTTTCCGGCGCGGATCTCGATGCGCTCGGCGGATGCCTGGCCGACCCCGACGCCATCGACCAGGCGCTCGCCGCGACCCTGCTGGAGGCGCTGGCCGATACCGGGAAAACACCTTCCCCGGAAGTGGTTTCGCGCGCGCATGCCCGGTTGGGCGCGGCGGTGCACCGGCTCGATCTCACCGAGCTCGAACTACCGGATCAGGTGCGGGCGCTGTCCGGTGCCGTGATCGACGCCGGGGACGCGCTCGTGCTGGACAAGCCCTGGTTCGGTCTGGCGGTACCGTCGGACCGGCTGGTGGTCGCGGACCGGGATACAGCGGCGGACCTGGCCGTGCTGCTGGACCTGCCCCTGGTATCGGAGCAGGTGACGGCCGAGGTGCTCGGATCCGGACACGAAACCGACTGGGCGCGGGAGCCGCTCGGTGTGGTCGTCCGGCGGCTGTACGCGCTCCCGCCGCAGCAGGGAACGCTGGTGTTGCACGACGAGTTGCGGGTACGGCTCTCCGGCGCGGTCACCCGGACAGTGAACGTCGCGTGGTGGCAGGACGGCGATACGACGCATATTCTGCGGCCCGGTCCGCCGCGCTGATCCACGCGTCCGGGTCCGTGCCGCTAGCCGGCGTGTTCCGCGAGCGCCCGAGCGAGCAGATCCAATTGGGTGCGCACGCTTTCACTGTCGTTGTCGACCAGCCAGCGCAACACGATGCCGTCGATCATGCTGAGCGTGAAACGGGACAGTTGGTGCACCGGAACCTTCCAGGTGCTGCCGGTGGCGTCGCGGGCATGGTCGAGAATATCGGCGACCGTGGAATCGTTGAAGCTGTACTGTTCCCGGGCGATCGCGAGTTTCGCGGGTGTCTGCTCGCCTTCGCGCAAGGCGTAGGTCGTCGTCTCGTAGGTGAGCAGCTGGCGTTCCGGTGTGGCTTCGATATTCAGCCACATGAGTTCCAGGCCGGCGCGCAGCAGATCGCGCAGCGCCGTGTTACCGCTACCGGCCTCGTGCCAGACGGATTCGTTGGCGTCCACCGAATCGCGTAATTCCATCGACAGCGCTTTGACCAGCTCGGTCATCAACGCGTCCTTGTTCTCGAAGCAGTAGTGCACCACGCCTAGCGAGACGCCCGCCGCCTGGGCGACATCGCGGGTGGTCACGCCCGCGACTCCCTTCTTCTCGGCTAGGCCGATCGCGGCCTCGATCAGATGGGCCCGTCGTTCTTCGACGCTCAATCGGGAGGACACACGAGCGAGTTTGGCCGCATACCTCCCAACAGTCAATTCCCCGGGGCGCCGGTGCGGACCGGCGCCGTGACAGGTCGGCCCGAACGCCGTCCGGCCTCACTGCCTCGTACTTTGCGGCCGGCTATCCGAGCCCGGTCTGGGCGCCTTTGTCGCCGCGGCGGGCACCTCGACGCTGGACGGCGAAGATCACGTAGCCGAGTAAGCCGACCGCCAGACCCATCAGGCAGACCGGCCGCGCCGACTCCCAGCGCTCGCCGCCGAACCAGACGACCGCGGTGGCGATCGCGAACAACACGCAGCCGACGGCCAGGACCGGACGAGGATCGGTCAGCCGCGGTGGGAACTGCGGGAGCTGCGCGTTCATCCGTTCAGCCTAACCGCAGTACGCGCACCGATCCGGGGTGTGTCACGTATGGTTCACTTTGTGAATACCCACTCGGATGTGCGGGCGCTCGCCAGCGACCTCTCGCTGGCGGTGGTGCGCTTGACGCGGCATCTGCGGGGACGGCGTGCGGAATCGCAGATATCGCTGACCCAGCTCTCGGTTCTGGCCACTCTCGGTAACGAGGGCGCGCTGACGCCCGGCACACTGGCGGCCAAGGAGCGCGTCCAGCCCCCCTCGATGACCAGGGTGATCGCCTCGCTGACCGACCTCGGCTTGGTCGCCCGCGATCCGCACCCGACCGACGGTCGTCAGATCATCGTTTCGCTGTCCCCGGCCGGCCACGCCCTGCTCGCCGACGAGCGCAGCGCCCGCGAGGCCTGGATGAGCGACCAGCTCGCCGGTCTGGACACCGACCAGCTCATCGTCCTCGAGCAAGCGGTCGAAATTCTCAACGAGATAGTCGCCGACTCGGAATAGGACCTCGTACGGCTCGGCCCTGCCGCTGGGCACATTCGATCGGGTGCGGCCGACCGGCCCGGCGCCGTGGAGGTGGTCAGCGGGCGGCGCCGTAGCTCGATACGAAGGGCTGGTCGCTGTCGACTATTTCGCGGCCCAGGGGGAACAGTGCCAGCGGGATCAGTTTCAGATTGGCCCAGGCGAACGGGATACCGATGATCGTGACGGCCAGCGCGATGCTGGTGGTGAGGTGTCCCAGTGCGAGCCACCAGCCCGCGACGATGAACCAGATGATATTGCCCAGCAGTGAGCCCGCGCCCGCGCCCGGTTTCTCGACGGTGGTGCGGCCGAACGGCCACAGCACGTAGGCGGCGTTGCGCAGCGCGGCGATGCCGAAGGGGATCGTGATGATGAGGATGAAGCAGATCAGGGCGGCCACGAAGTATCCCAGTGCCATCCAGAACCCGGCGAAGATCAGCCAGAGGATATTGAGCAACAGCTGGATCAGCTTCATACATCAAGCATGCCCCAGTGCGCCGGTATCCGCACCCACAGCGTGGACGGCGCGGCGCGGCTTGGCAGGATGAGTCCCGTGGCCGTGGTTCTCGATGTGGACAGTGCTGCCGATCCGCGGGTCGACGATTTCCGGGATCTGAAGGCAGCGGATCGCAGACCCGACCGTCCGGGAGGAAAAGGCCTGGTCATCGCCGAGGGCACGGTCGTGGTCCGGCGCATGCTGGAATCGCCGTTCCGGCCGCATGCCCTGCTCGGGGTCGATAGGCGGTGGCAGGAACTCGCCGCCGACCTCGCGGGTTCCGATATCCCGTTCTACCGGGCTCCGGCCGAGTTGATGGCCGAGGTGGTCGGTTTCCATCTCAACCGCGGGGTGCTCGCCGTGGCCCGGCGGCCGGCGGCGCGCGATTTCGCGGAACTGATCTCCGGCGCCGTGACGGTCGCGGTGCTCGAGGGCGTCAACGACCACGAGAACCTGGGTGCGATGTTCCGTAACGCGGCGGGTCTGGGAGTGGACGCGGTGCTGTTCGGGGACGGCTGCGCCGATCCGCTGTACCGTCGATCGGTGCGGGTTTCGATGGGGCATGCGCTGCGGGTGCCGTTCGCTCAGGTACCGGACTGGCCGAACGGGTTGGATCTGCTGCGCCGCAGCGATTTCCAGGTGGTCGCGTTGAGTCCCGATCCGGCGGCCGCGACCCTGGCCACCGCGCTCACCGGCCGGCGGGTGGCGTTGCTGCTCGGCGCCGAGGGACCGGGCCTCACCGAGGAAGCGATGGCGGCGGCGGATATCCGGGCCCGGATTCCGATGACACCGGGTACCGATTCACTGAACGTGGCGACCGCGGCGGCCATGGCGTTCTACGAACGGGTGCGGACCGCATGAACCCGGCAGGTCCCGGATACGGCAGGTACTCGACCCCGCCCAGCGAACCCACCCCGTGGGCGGCCGGGATCACGGTCGCCGCGCTGGTGGCGGCCCTGACCATGGTGGGTGTGTACGCATTCGGCGCGGCCCTGACGCAGGTGCACCCGCTGCTCTCGCTGGCGGTGAACCTGGTCGCGGCGATCGGTATCGCGCCCACCGCCTGGCGGTGGCGGACTCGCCCGGTGACCCGTTGGGTGCTGGCCGGAGCCGGCGTGGGTGTGCTGCTCGCCTGGATCGGGTTGCTGTTCGCGGCCTGACCCCGCCCTACTTTTCGGCCGCCACCGCGGCATCGTGGCCGCGCAGCCAGGACAGCAGTCCTTTGCGCTCATGGCTCATCCGGTTGTGCGGCGGGTGGGGATCATGATGTGGTTTCGCAGCGTCGTCGTCGGGATGGAGACGGAAACCGAAGACCCGGATATCGTCCGGGGTCGGCCGATCGTGGGCAGCGGCGGAACTGTCCTCGGGGCCGGGCGGACCGATGACCTCCGGGAAATATCGGAAACCGAGCCATTCGTAGTTCGCGGTATCCGCGAAACCGGGCGGATCGAACGGCAGCACCAGCGGATCCGGCAGCTCGCCGGCTCGCCACTGGATGGGGTGCTCGCCGGCCCAGTGCGGTCGCTCCCAGATATGCGGCAGACCCTGGTCCTGCAGGATATTGAGCCGGGTGGAACTGAATGCCCGGCGCAACCCGCCGCGTTCCCAATGCGCGAAGGAACCCCAGCCGTATTCGAGATCGAAGGAAACGAGATAGGTGTGCTCCTCGGCCAGCGGCCGGACGAGCAGTTCCGGGATCTCGGTCGGGTGCACCCGGGCCGCGTAGGCGCTGCACAGCAGCGTGAGACCGGGGTAGCAGCCGATGAAAAGTTCATCGGGTTCTGGACCGGCCGCGTCGGCGAGGGTGGCGGGCACGGTCGGCTGGATATCGAGGCCGGGGTGCAGTTGCCGGGCCAGCGCGTATGCCGCATCCGGATCGGGACCGCGGCCGGCCCGCAGCACCTCGAGCGGATCGGGCGTGTCGACGTACCACACCGAGGAAATCTTGGACAGCATCCACCCACCTCCGATAGCGCACGAACCGGGTCGTGAACTTCTCGGCGCGCACCGCGGCCGCGGCCGAACCGGCCCCGCATCGAACCGTGTCGCCGTACAGCGGAACTTACTCGCCCGATCCGGTGAATCGGGCGGTTGTCGCGGGAAACACGCCGGTTCGCGGCTGTCTAGTTACCTGAGCTGCGAACCCCGAGCAGGACGTCCTCCCACGACGGCATGGGTGCCTTACCCCGTTTGCTGCGCGCCGTCGATTTCGCTGCCTTGGCCGGTGCCTTCTTGGCGGCGGGCTTCGCCGCCGGAGCGTCGGCCGGTTCGGTGCCGGGAGCCTGCTCGGCCACCTCGGAGGTGGGGGCCGGCTCTTCGGTAGCCGCGCGCGGTGCCTCGCTGTCCTGCGGGGTTGTGGATTCGGCGGCCGCACCGGTTCCGGTATCGGTGGCCGCCGCGGGCGGCACCGCCGCGACGACGGGAGGTTCCGGCTGGACCGCGAGCGTCTCGGGTCGAGCTGTTGCCTCGTCGGCGGGTTCCGGCCGATCGGTCGGAGCGGCGGCAGGCTCGGGCTGGACGGCTGCCGCAACGGAGGGTTCGGGCCGGACGGCCGTGACGGCAGGGGGCTCGGGCTGTGCGGCCGGGGCCGGTGTGGGCTCGACAGCAACCGGCGCGGCAGTCGCGGGGATCGGCTCGGGTGCGGCGGGTGCCGCCGGCTCGGGTGCTGGAGCCGGTGCCTGCGGTTGTTGCGCTACGGCCGGGGCCGGTGGCGGAACCGGGCGTGCTACCGCAGGTGCCGGAGTTTCGACGGGTGCCGGGGGAGCCTCGGCCGCCGGCGGTCGATACGGTTCCGGCTCAGGAGGCCGGTACGGTTCGGCCGGTGCCGGGGCGTTGGCCGGACTGGTTCCCGCGGGCAACGCGGGGGACCGGTTGGCGCCAGGGGGGAGTGGGGCCGTCGCGGGCAGGGTTGCGCTGCCGCCCGCGACCGCGCGCTGCTCGTAGTAGTCGTCCACCGCGGCCGGCCGGGCGGGCTCGCGACGGGGTTCGGCCACAACCGGTTCGGGGGCGGGCGGAGTTTCCGCTTCGACCGGCAGGATCGAGGCGAGCCCGCGCAGCGCACGACCGAAATCGGGATCGATCAGATCGGTGGCCGGATCATCGAGCGGGGATACGGTGCCACCGTGGGCATCGGGCTGGTAGCGCCAGTGCGCGGCGATCTCGGAACGGCCGTTCTGCCACTGCAACTGGGCGACCCAGACGCCTTTCTCATCCTTCCAGGCGTCCCATTCGGCGTTGTCGAGCGTATGCCCGCGGGCGCTGAACGCCGCGGTCACGACATCGATCAGGATCTCCACCGCCGGGCCGTCGGGCCGGATCGGATGGGCCTTCTGGGCGAGTTCGGCGGCGCGTGCACGTTCCAGCAGTACTGGATACGCGAAACGCTCCACCCGGCTCATCGGCATCCCGGATTCCTGGGTCACCTGTTCCACAGAGGCGCCGGCGCGGATTCGAGCCTGGATATCGCGAGGACGCATAGTTGCTTCCATTTCGATCTCGATCTGGCCGAATCGGGCAAGGTCGCCGCGGGCCGCGGCGCGGAGTTTGTCGTCGGCGGGAAGCCGGAATTTCTGGCCACTTTCCGTGTCGACGCACACGATATGGGCGGAGTCGGGCGTCACCCCGATCACTCGAAGTTCACGCACCACTACCTCCTTATCGCGTCGCTCGCGATACCGCCCACGTTCTGGAACAGTAGTGCACTTCTGGGATTCGTGTGGCAAGACACGCGGCACCGAAATGTACCCTGTGGCCGTCGTCTACCGCTAATCTTCTCTATTCCCTTGTGTATCAAGTTGATTCCGGACTACCCGGGCAGGATAGCGGCGGGCCCGCCGCGCAACACGCGCGGCGGGCCCGAATTCGCAGGTGATCTCGGGTCAGCCGAGGTTTCCGACCACCCAATCAATGCAGCGGGTGAGCTGTCCCACGTCCTCGGGGTCGATGGCCGGGAACATGCCGACGCGCAACTGGTTGCGGCCCAGTTTGCGGTACGGCTCGGTATCGACGATGCCGTTGGCCCGCAGCGTTTTGGCGACCGCGGCGGCATCCACCGAGTCGGCGAAATCGATGGTGCCGACCACCTGGGACCGGTGCGCCGGATCGGTGACGAACGGCGTCGCGTACTCGCTGGCCTCGGCCCACGAGTACAGGCGCGACGACGAATCCAGCGTCCGCTTCACCGCCCAGTCCAGGCCGCCGTTGCGGTTCAGCCAATCGATCTGGTCGGCGAACAGCAGCAGCGTGGCCAGCGCCGGAGTGTTGTAGGTCTGATCCTTGAGGCTGTTCTCGATGGCGATCGGCAGCGACAGGAAATCCGGGGTCCAGCGTCCCGAATCCTTGATCTCCTGGACCCGGGCCAGCGCGGCCGGGCTCATCAGCGCGATCCACAGGCCGCCGTCGGCGGCGAAGCATTTCTGGGGCGCGAAGTAGTAGATATCGGCATCGGTGATGTTCACCGGCAGCCCGCCCGCGCCGGAGGTCGCGTCGATCGCGATGAGCGCGTTGTCCGATCCGGCCGGCCGCTGCACCGGGACCGAGACACCGGTGGAGGTTTCGTTGTGCGCCCAGGCGATCAGGTCGGCGGCCGGATCGGCGACCGGGTCCGGCGCGCTGCCCGGATCGGCCGACACCACGATCGGCTCACCGAGGAACGGGTTCTTCTTGGTAACGCTGGCGAACTTCGAGCTGAACTCGCCGTAGGTCAGGTGCAGGGAGCGTTCGCGGACCAGGCCGAACGCGGCGGCATCCCAGAACGCGGTGGTGCCGCCGTTACCGAGGATCACCTCGTAGCCCTCGGGTAACGAGAACAGGTCCCGCAGCCCGGACCGCACCCGGGCGACCACATCCTTGACCGGTTTCTGCCGGTGGCTGGTGCCGAAGACCGAGGCACCCACCTCCACCAGGGACTGCAGCTGCTCCGGGCGAACCTTGGACGGGCCGCAACCGAAACGACCGTCGGCGGGCTTGAGGTCATCGGGGATGGTCGGGAACGCACTGGTCATGGCGAACAGCGTAGCCGCGCCGTTGCTGTGCCGCGTACCACACTCCGGCTAACGTGAGTGGGTATGAGCATGCGGTCGTCAAGGGGCGCTGCCGGAGATCCATCCGACGATGGCCGCGCGCACGGTCACAGTGACGGACCGGGCCTACCCGCTCCACCCTGGCGCGTGCGCGACCTCCTGCCGCGGCGCTTCCGGCGGCGTGGCGAGGCGCCCACCGGCGCCGACCGCCGCGAACTGCTGACGCACGGCGCCGCCGGTTCGGCCACGGTACTGGCCACCCGCACCCGCCGCCGCGAGCCCGGCTATACCTTCCGGGTCCGGGTGCGCCTGCCCGGGCTGGCGCCGTACGAAGCCCAGGTCCGGCAGCGCGTATCGGGTGCAGAACTGGACCGGATGCGTCCCGGCGACCTGGTCTGCTGCCGGGTCGACCCGGACGACCGTGACCGCATGGTGCTGTATCTACCCGGCGACGCCGATCCCGGCCGCGCGGCCCTCGCGAAAATCCTGGCCGACGGCCGCCGGGCCACCGCCACCGTCCTGGCAGTGACCTCGGTCGCCGCCGACTACTGCGGCTGCGACGATCCGGTGATGCGCATGGACCTGGAGCTGCGCACCTGGGACGAACCGGACCCCTGGCGGGTGCGGATCGTGCAATCGGTGCCGCTGTCCGCCATCGGGCAACTGGACCTGGGTGCCAAACTGCAGGTCGCCTTCTTCGCGGTGGACGGTGGCGACTCGGTAGCTGTTGATTGGGAGTCCGACCCGGACTGTGTCTGACGTGGGTCCGGCCGCTTATGTCATACGGAGGGCGGAGCCACCGACACGTTCCCCCAGCCCACGACCTCGTGCGGGGCCCGTGGGCCCGGCCCGGTGTAGATGGCGGCCGGTCGTACCAGTTTGCCCAGTTTCTTCTGTTCCATGATGTGCGCGCACCAGCCCGCGGTCCTGCCGCAGGTGAACATGGCGGGCATCATATGGGCCGGTACCTCGGCGAAGTCCAGGATGACCGCCGCCCAGAACTCGACATTCGTTTCGATGGCGCGGTCCGGGCGGCGTTCCCGCAGCTCGGCCAGCGCCGCCTGTTCCAGGGCGGCGGCCACCTCGTAGCGGGGTGCGGCCAGGCGTGCGGCTGTATCGCGCAGTACCCGTGCCCGGGGGTCTTCGGCGCGGTACACCCGGTGGCCGAAGCCCATGAGCTTTTCCTTGCGGTCCAGGATCCCCTTGACCAGGGCGCGCGCATCGCCGGCGCGTTCCACTTCTTCTATCATCGGCAGCACCCGGGCCGGGGCGCCGCCGTGCAGCGGGCCGGACATGGCGCCGATGGCACCCGAGAGCGAGGCTGCCACATCCGCGCCGGTGGACGCGATCACCCGGGCGGTGAAGGTCGAGGCGTTCATACCGTGTTCGGCGGCGGATACCCAGTAGGCGTCGATGGCCTCGGTGTGCCGCGGGTCCGGATCGCCTTTCCAGCGGGTCATGAACCGTTCGGTGACCGTGGTGCATTCGTCGATCCGGCGCTGCGGCACGGCGGGTTGATAGATCCCGCGCGCGGATTGCGCGACATAGGACAACGCCATCACCGAGGCGCGGGCCAGGTTCTCCCGGGCCGTCGGCTCGTCGATATCGAGGAGCGGCTGATAGCCCCAGATGGGCGCGAGCATGGCCAGGCCGGCTTGCACGTCGACCCGGACATCGCCGGTGTGCACCGGAAGCGGGAAAGGTTCGGCCGGGGGGAGACCGTGCCCGAATTCGCCGTCGACCAGCAGTGCCCAGACATCACCGAAGGTGACTCGGTTGCGGACCAGATCCTCGATATCCACGCCGCGGTAGCGCAGCGCGCCGCCGTCCTTGTCGGGTTCGGCGATATCGGTGGTGAACGCGACCACCCCCTCGAGGCCGCTGACGAAACCCTCGGGGACCGCGCCGCCCCCCGCTACGCCGGAATTGGTGGTCATACGCGACTCTCCTTTCAACAGAACTCTAGCGCTTTACTACTCAGGAGTAACGTCTGGCCCATGGCTGAGGTGGAGGAGTCGGACGCCCGTCTCGCGGCGTTGCGCGCCGAATACGGTGCGGCCCATCCGGGTTCGCCGGAATCGGGTCCGCTGCTCGGGGCACGGGACAGCGAACTCGACGAGAACTCGGTGGCCGGCGGCTGGGAGCCGCTGCTGCGGCAGTGGATCGAACAGGCCACCGCGGCCGGTATCGCCGAATCCAACGCCATGGTGCTCGGCACCCTGGACCAGGAGGGTCCGGTGCCGCGGCCGGTGACGCGCACCGTGCTCTGCAAGGGGCTCTCGCCCGACGGCGTGATCTTCTATACGAATTACGACTCGGCCAAGGGGAGACAACTGGCCGCGGCGCCCTACGCCTCGGCGACATTCCTCTGGACGCAACTCGCCCGGCAGGCCCATGTGCGCGGCGTGGTGGAGCGGGTGCCCGCCGCGGTCACCGAGCTGTACTGGCGGTCGCGGCCCCGGGAATCCCAGCTCGGGGCCTGGGCTTCGGACCAGTCGCGGCCGATCGGCTCGCGCGAGGAACTGGACCGGCAGCTGGCCCGGACCACCGCCCGGTTCGCTACGGCGGCCGAGATTCCGGTGCCGCCGCACTGGGGCGGATATCTGTTGCGCCCCGACGAGGTGGAGTTCTGGCAGGGCCGGCGCGGACGGTTGCACAACCGGATCCTGGTCCGGATCGCTGAGTCCGGGATGTCGGTGCAGCGCCTGCAGCCGTGAATCCGCCCGGCAGGCATGGCCTGTTACACCCTTTCCAGGTGACTCGGTGATATTCCGCACGGTTTCGATACGGCAGCCGTGGGTACCGTTTGGCTAGCCCGTGAGGTGGCAGTTCTCCCGCGTCTCGCGGCTCGGTCCGCCCCGGCCGGTCGGCGGCGGCCCGGACTCGCAATTCGGCCGGTCACAGCGATACGGTCCGGTAACTATCCCGCTGAATCTCACGTCCGCGCGGCCCGATTGTGAGATCGACGCGCGGGTACCCTCCCCGCCGAAGCCTGCGAGGGAAGGTCTAGCGTCTACCGGTAACGCACCGTGTGCCGACCGCATGCGATGCCGACGGTCATAAGCCTGAGAGGGAACCTTCCGTGCCGGAGAATCACATCAATGACGCCAAACCGGTTCTGACCTATCCGGGTGGCGAATACCCCATGACGATCGCCGAGGCCGCCGAAGGCAACGACGGTATCGATCTCGGCAAGCTGCTGTCGAGCACGGGATATACGACCTATGATCCCGGGTTCGTCAACACCGCGTCGACCAAATCGGCGATCACCTACATCGACGGTGAACAGGGCATTCTGCGGTACCGCGGCTACCCGATCGAGCAGCTGGCGGACAACTCGACCTTCATCGAGGTCAGCTACCTGCTCATCTACGGCGAGCTCCCCACCCAGGACCAGCTCGAGGATTTCACCGACAAGATCCGCCGGCACACCCTGCTGCACGAGGATCTGAAGCGATTCTTCGACGGGTTCCCTCGCAACGCTCACCCGATGCCGGTGCTCTCCTCGGCGGTCAACGCGCTCTCGGCGTACTACCAGGACTCCCTGGACCCGCGTGATCCGGAACAGGTCGAACTGTCCACCATCCGGCTGCTTGCCAAACTGCCCACCATCGCCGCGTATTCGTACAAGAAGTCGGTGGGCCAGCCGTTCCTCTACCCGGACAACTCGCTCTCGCTGGTGGAGAACTTCCTGCGGATGACCTTCGGTTTCCCGGCCGAGCCCTACCAGGTGGACCCGGAAATCGCTTCCGCCCTGGACATGCTGCTGATCCTGCATGCCGACCACGAGCAGAACTGCTCCACCTCCACGGTCCGGCTGGTGGGTTCCTCCGATGCGAACCTCTTCACCTCGGTATCCGGCGGAATCAACGCGCTGTGGGGCCCGCTGCACGGCGGCGCCAACCAGGCGGTGCTGGAAATGCTGGACGGTATCCTCGCCGCCGGTGGGGATGTCAAGGAGTTCATCCGCAAGGTCAAGAACAAAGAAGACGGTGTGAAGCTGATGGGCTTCGGGCACCGGGTCTACCGCAACTACGACCCGCGCGCCGCCATCGCCAAGAAACACGCCGACACCATTCTGAGCAAACTCGGCAGCGACCCGCTGTTCGATATCGCCCAGGCACTGGAAGAGGCCGCGCTCACCGACGATTATTTCGTCGAGCGCAAGCTCTACCCGAACGTCGACTTCTATACCGGCGTCATCTACAAGGCCATGGGCTTCCCGACCCGTATGTTCACCGTGCTGTTCGCCATGGGCCGGCTTCCCGGCTGGATCGCGCACTGGCGGGAAATGCACAGCGAAGCCATCAAGATCGGCCGCCCGCGGCAGATCTACACCGGCTATGGTGCACGGGACTACTCCGAAATCACCAACCGCTGAACCGATTGAATCGAAGGGGATTCAAGGCATGAGCAAACCGGAAATCGAATTCCAGGCGGGCCCCGCGCCCACCGAGCTGGTCATCAAGGACATCACGGTCGGTGACGGTCCGGAAGCAGTTCCCGGCGGCACCGTCGAAGTGCACTACGTCGGTGTGGAATTCGATACCGGCGAAGAATTCGATTCGTCGTGGAACCGCGGCGAATCGATCACCTTCCCGCTGCGCGGCCTGATCCAGGGTTGGCAGGACGGAATTCCCGGAATGAAGGTCGGCGGCCGTCGCCAGCTGACCATTCCGCCGGAACTGGCCTACGGCCCCGCGGGCGGTGGGCAGCCGCTCTCCGGTAAAACCTTGGTCTTCGTCATCGACCTGCTCGACGCGAAGTAGGGCCAGTACCCCTGAACACGATGTTCGGCGCGCCTCCACAGGAGGCGCGCCGAACCCGTTGAAGGACATACGCGCCCCGAGCGAACCCGTGGCGCCGCCCGGTATCGCGGTACGAGACACTGCGGACGCTGCCGCTGTTCTCCGCGATGGAGTACACCGAAGACCCGGGCACCCTCGCGGAATGGGTGCCACTGCCCAGCGGCAGTGCCGAGCGTTACGAGGGCGCGGTCCGGCGCGCCCGGTGACGTCCGCGTACGGTGCGCACCCGGATCACACACCCGGCAGTACGAGGACCAGCCGTACTCCGCCGAGGGTGCCGTCGTCGAAGTAGGCGCGCCCCCCGTGGAGCTGAGCCTGCTGCGCCACCAGCGCCAAGCCCAGTCCCGATCCGCCCTTGTGGGCGCCGCTGCCCCGGGCGAACCGGGCAAACACCGGTTCCCGCTCGTCGCGAGGTAGCCCGCGGCCGTTGTCGTCGACCGAGATGACGATGGTGTTGTCCGGGTGGCGATGGGCCGAGAGCAGGGCCTCGGTGGCTTCCCCGTGTTTCACCGAGTTCTTCAGCGCGTTGTCGACCGCCAGCCGCAGCCCCGCGGGCAGGCCCCTGGTGACCAGTTCGGCGTCGGTGTCTATCCGGACCGTGAGGCCCGGATAGTGGCGCATGGCGTCGTGCGCTGCCTGATCGCACAGTTCGGCGATATCGGTGTCGATATGGTCGCGTTCGGAGGTCAGATCGCCCGAGGCCAATCGTTCCAGCGCGGCCAGTGTGGTTTCCACGCGTTCCTGGCTGCGCTGCACGTCGGCGAGGATTTCGGTGCGTTGCGCCTCGTCCAGGTCGAGGGTTGCCAGGACTTCGAGGTCGGTGCGCATCGCGGTGAGCGGTGTGCGCAGTTCGTGTGCCGAGACGGCGGCGAAATCCCGGGCCGTCTCCAGTGCGGCCGCCGTATCGGACTGTGCGTCGTCGACCCGGCGCAGCATGGTGTTGACCGCGTCCGCCAGTTGTTCGGCCTCCAGGACACCGGAACTGTCGACCGGTTCGGGAGTGGCGTCGCGGTAGCCGGTGCGGGCCCCGACCTGCCGGGTGAGGACGACGATGGGACGGACCGCCCGGCCCCCGAACAGCCAGCCCAGGGCCGCCGACGCGGCGATCGCCGCCAGCCCGCCGAACAGCACCCACCGCTGTTGATCGGCTGTCGCCTTCGCGGCTTCGGTGGCCGGGATGCCCAGGGATACCGTCCGGCCCGCGGGCTGGTTCTCGGTGGTGGTCAGGACCCGGTACGGGGTGCCGTCCACGGTGACCGTCCGCGATCCGGGATCCAGCTCCGGGATCTGGGTGCCGCTGGAGGTTGTGACCTGGCCGTTGTCGCGAACGGTCAGGGCCATCTCGCTGTCCGGGCCCACCAGGTTGACGATGCCGACCGCTATCACCGGTTCGATCACGACCAGCCGCGAGGCGATTCGTAGTTGCTGGTCGGCCTGTTGCAGGTTGTTGCGCTCGATGGCCGGTACCGCCACGGCACTCACCAGCATGACGATGAGCACCGACCCGGCGGCGGCCGCTCCGGCGACCCGGGTGCGCAGCGAATACGATCTGCGGCGCCGTCGGCGGGGACCGTCGTCGCTCACTTCGTATCCCGGAGCACGAACCCGACCCCGCGGATCGTGTGCAGCAGCCGTGGGGTGCCGTCGGACTCCAGTTTGCGGCGCAGATAGCCGACGAAAACATCCACCACATTCGTATCGGCGGCGAAATCGTAGCCCCACACCAGTTCCAGCAACCGTTCCCGGCTCAGCACCACTCCCGCATTGCGGGCCAGCGTCGAGAGCAGTTCGAACTCCCGTTTGGTCAGCTCGATCTCCTGGCCGTTCAGCAGGGCCCGATACCCGGCCGTGTCGACCTGGAGCGGACCGACCGAGATGGTGTCGGGCGCACCGGCCGGCGCGGTATCGGTCCGCCGGCGCAGCAGGGCTTTGATCCGGGCCACCAGTTCGGCCAGCACGAAGGGTTTGACCAGGTAGTCGTCGGCCCCCGATTCCAGTCCGGCGATCCGGTCACCCACCGAGCTCCGCGCGCTGAGCACACAGATCGGCACCTCGTTTCCCATCGCCCGCAGCGCCGTCACCACCCCGGCGCCGTCGAGCACCGGCATATTCATATCCAGCACGATCGCATCGGGTGCCGCCTCGGACACCGCCCGCAGTGCCGCCGCCCCGTCCCGCGCGATGCTCACCTGGAACCCGGACAGCCGTAAACCCCGCTCGACAGACGCGAGCACATCCTCGTCGTCATCGACAACCAGAACCGCCGGTTTGATGCGCTCTGCCACACCGCCATTATTCATCGGCGGCACCGGCGGTGCCGCCGATGAATAATGCTCACCATCAGTAGTTGTGGCAGGTGTCGGCTACGCCCTGGAAGGTGGCCTGCAGCTGCTGCGCGCGCGGGTCGTCCTGCGCCTGCTGGGCCGCCTGCGGGTTCTCGTCGAGGTACTGCTGGAATTCCGCGCGGCGCTGTTCGACCGGCTGATCGAACTTCGCCTGCAACTGCGCCTTCGCATCCGGGTTGTTGTCCAGCATCGCCGCCAGCTCCGGGGCCTGGTCGTGCAGGGCGGCGTCGACCTGGGCGAAGGAGCAATCGCTGGTCAGCAATGGTTCCGCCATTTCCATCGGTCCCGCCGAGGCGATGGCGGGGCTGAGGAAAGCGGTGGCGGCGGCCGCCGCGCCGAGGGTGAGCGTGGTGAGGCCGAACTTGCCGAACCGGCGGTTCGTGGAGTGTGCCATGGGGATTAGTGCCTCCTACCGTGTCGAGTCGAGCCGGGGGCTCGTGGACTCCTCAGACCGTATTGGGCAGGGTTGGCCCGGCTCTGAGGATTTCTTAAGAGGAGTTTGTGTGTTGCTGTGGCGCGATGATCCGGGCGAGTTCGGTCAGGACCGTGGGATCTTCGATGGTGGAGGGTATTTCGTAGGGTTCGCCCGCTGTCATCTGCCGGATGGTTTTGCGCAGGATCTTGCCGGACCGGGTTTTGGGCAGGGCGGGTACGACGATTGCGTCGTACAGCCCGGCCACCGGGCCTATTTGTGTCCGCACGCGCTCACTCAGTTCGTCGCGCAGCGTTTCGATATCGATCCGGGCATCGGATTTCAGTACGACATAAGCGATCGGCCGCTGCCCTTTGAGTTCGTCCGGGAGCCCGATCACCGCGCATTCCGCTACCGAATCGTGCCCCGCGACGGCTGCTTCGATACTGCCCGCGGACAGGCGATGCCCGGCCATGTTGATCACATCGTCGCTGCGGCCGAGAACGAAGAGATAACCGTCCTCGTCGAAATACCCGGAGTCGCCGGTGAGGAAATGACCCGGATACGCCGCCAGGTAGGAGCGCTGGAATCGGTCCTCGTCCTGCCACAGGCCGGTGAGCGCCCCGGGCGGTAGCGGGAGGCCGATGACGATATTGCCCTCGGTGCCGGCCGCGACCGGGTTGCCCGAGGAGTCCAGGACCCGCAGTCGGTAGCCGGGGACCGGCACCGATGCCGAACCCGGTTTGATCGGCAGCTGCTGCAGCCCGAGCGGGTTGGCACAGATGGGCCAGCCGGTTTCGGTCTGCCACCAGTGGTCGACGACCGGGCAGTCGTCGCGTCCGGCCAGCAGGATGTTCGCCGCCCACTCGTAGGTGGCGGGGTCGAGTCGTTCCCCCGCACAGAACAGGGAACGCAGTGAGGAAAGGTCCCGGTCGCGGGCGAACTCGGCCGCGGGGTCCGCCCGGCGGATGGCCCGGAGTGCGGTGGGGGCGGTGAACAAGGTGTGCACCCGGTGCTTCGCGACCACTCGCCAGTACGCGCCGGCGTCCGGGGTACCCACGGGTTTGCCCTCGTAGAGCAGTGTGGTGGCGCCCGCCAGCAGCGGCGCGTAGACGATATAGGAATGGCCGACGACCCAGCCCACATCGGACGCGGCCCACATCACCTGGCCGGGGCCGACATCGTAGATATTGCGCATGGACCAGGTCAGCGCGACAGCATGACCGCCGTTGTCCCGGACCACGCCTTTCGGTTTACCCGTGGTGCCCGAGGTGTAGAGGACGTACAGCGGGTCCGTCGCGGCCACCGAGATGGGGTCCGCGGGTTCGGCGTCGTGTACCGCGGTATCCCAGTCGATCCAGCGAGCAGGCGCCAGATCGGCACCGAAATCGTATTGGTCGAATCCGGATCGCTGTTTCACCAGCACGGTGTGCGGCGCGGGGGTGGCGGCCAATTCGAGCGCCCGGCGCACGATAGGGGGGTAATCGATGGTGCGGTTCGGTTCCAGCCCGCCGGACGCCGTCACGATGAGCACCGGTTCGGCGTCGTCGATACGAGCGGCCAGTTCCGGCGCCGCGAACCCACCGAAAACCACCGAATGCACGGCCCCGATCCGGGCGCAGGCCAGCATCGCCACCACCGCCTCGGGAATCATCGGCAGATAGATAACGACCCGGTCGCCGACGGTTACGCCCAGGTCGCGCATGGCGCCGGCGAATCGGGCGACCCGGTCGAGGAGTTCGGCGTAGCTGTAAACGCCGCTTTCGCCGGTCATCGCCGACTCGTAGATCAGGGCGGCCTGTCCGGCCCGGCCGGCGGCTACATGCCGGTCGAGGGCGTTGTAGCAGGTGTTCAGGCGGGCGCCGGGAAACCACCGCGAGACGGGACGGGCGGTATCAACGGCCTGCTCAGGCGGTACATCCCAGTCGATCTCGGCCGCCGCCCGGGTCCAGAACTCGGCCGGATCGACCAGGCTGGTCTGATAGACCGGTCGATACTCGTTCCTCGCGTTCACCCGTGCTCCCTAGCCTCGCAGCAATCCTCGCCTCGATAGATCAGCACGATTGTGGCAGACTTCACGCGACCCCCCGTCGGGTGTCGCGACCATGGCTTATGTCTGTAATGGGCTGGTCAGAGTGCGTAAACCCGGGCTGAGTACACCAAGAAGTTATTGATCCGTTAGAATCTGATGACACGAATTCGGTCCGTCGTAGACGCAATTTCTCGGCCAGCCGCGACCCACGGGCAGCTCCACCCGTCGAGCCACTATGCGAGTGTGGAGTTCTGCTGTGGTGCATGGCTGGGGCCAGGTTGGAAAGTGAGTGGGAATGCGTGACGCCGCTAGGTCCGGCACGAAGCGCTGGGCGCTGAGTAACTGGGACCTTCGCTGGAAGGTTACGGCCGTCCTGGCTGTGCCGTTGGCGGTCGCGGTCGGACTCGGTGTGTCCAGGATATCGGCCGAATGGGGCGAGGCGAACCGGCTGGGCTCGGCGGCCGAGAACGTCAGCCTCGTACCGGCCGTGCTCGATCTCAGCTCCGCCACCTCGACGGTCGCGGGCTCGCAGGCCATCGCCATCGCACCGAACCGTTCCATGGTCACCGAGGACAACCTGACCCACCTGGACAAGGCGATCGCGGCGGCCGAGGGCGCGCTGACCGACCTCGATGATCTGTCCGGCGCGCACCAGTCGCTGTCGGAGATGATCGACCAGGCGAAACAGGTGCGGACCGGCGGACTGGCGCCGTCCGGTTCGCCGGACGAAGCCGTCGCCGTCCTGGACCGGGCCCGTAACGCGGGTGTCCGCACGGTGGAGGAGATCGTCGGCGAAATCGGCGACCCGTCGGTCGACCCGGACAAACTCCGCCTCGTCGACGCGCTCAACCTGCGGTCCACCATGGTCGGTGAGATCACCGCGGCCGCCGAACTGCTGCGCAACCAGGAAGCGGGCGAGCAGGCCTACCGGGCCGCGACGAATACCGAACTCGCGCTGCTGAACATTCTGAGCCAGCGCTACAACGCCGAAGATTCCGATATCACCATCCTGCGCGAGGGTGTCGCCAACCGCCAGGCCATGCTCGAATCGCCGGAGGCGCAAGCAGGCCGGTTGCCGCTGGGCGAAGCCCGCGCCTCGCTGCTGGACAGCACCGCGACCACCGACAAACTGATCGGCGAGGCCACCACGGCCATCGACACCGGTGTGCAGAAGATGGCCGACAAGGCCCTCCGTGATGCCGTCGTCTACTCGATCGTCGTGCTGCTGACCATCCTGGCGGCGCTGTTGCTGGCCGTCTTCGTGGCCCGCTCGATGATCGTGCCGCTGCACCGGCTGCGCCTGGCGGCGCTGCGCGTGGCCGAAAGCGATCTGCCCGACGAGGTGGCCCAGCTCCGGACCGGTGCCGCGCCGGAGGAAGTTCCGCTCGAACCGATGCCCATCCGGTCCGAGGAGGAGATCGGCCAGCTGGCTCGCGCGATCGACGATATCCACGGGCAGGCACTGCGCCTGGCCAGTGATCAGGCGCAGATGCGTTCCCAGGTCAACGATATGTTCGAGACCCTGGCCCGGCGCAGTAAATCGCTGGTCGACCATCAGCTCAGCCTGATCGAGGCGATGGAGTACGACGAGAAGGATCCGCGCCTGCTGGAGAACCTCTTCCGGCTGGACCATCTCGCCGCCCGTATGCGCCGGAACGGCGACAACCTGCTGATTCTCGCCGGTACCAAACAGCGCCGCGCGAAGTCGGCGCCGGTGGAGATCGCCGACGTGCTGCGGGCCGCGATCTCCGAGGTCGAGGACTACGAACGCGTCAAGCTGGGTGCCACACCGCGCGGTGCGCTGATCGAACCGGCCGCCTCCGATATGGCGCACCTGTTCGCCGAGTTGCTGGACAACGCGCTGCGCGCCTCGCCGCCGGAAACCGATGTGAAGTTCACCTTCGCGCAGGCGCACGACCAAGGCCTGCTGATCGAGGTCGCCGACCGCGGTATCGGTATGCCGCCGAGCGAAATGGCCGAGATCAACCGCCGGCTCGAGAACACCGCCGAACCCGGCCCGGACACCGCCCGCCATATGGGTCTGTTCGTGGTCGGCCGGCTCGCCGAACGCCACGGTCTCAATGTCCGGCTGCGGCCGACGTTCGATACTGCGCGCGATCCGGGCGTCACGGTGACCGTGCACGTACCGATGAGCCTGATCGTCGCCGGCGAAACGCAGATCCTGCCGTTGGCGACCGGTTCGGGTCCGCAGGCGCTGGTCCCGAGTGATGCCGGTAAGAAGGCGAAGCCGGAAGAGTCGCCCGAGGAGGCTGCCGCGGCCGCCCTGCGCAATGCCGGGGGACCGGCCATGCAGACCCGCGGAATCAGCCGTACCGCCGACGGCAACATGATGGTCACCGTCGATCCGGGAATGAGCGGGCCGCTACCGGCCGTCGAACGTCCCAAACCGCCGGAGCGCCCGGCTTCCGCGGGACCGGGCGGACTGCCGCAGAGACAGCCCGGTACCGCCATGTCCGGTGGCCTGCGCGACGGCGAAGGAACCACCAGCCTCCGGCAGGCGAGCGCGGGCAGTGCCCCGCAACGCGGCAAGCTGGCCGCCGCCAACCTGCCCAAACGCAACCTCGGCCCCGGTGGTGGCGGTGCCACCCCGACCCTCCCGCCGCGTACCCCGGGCGACTCGTCCGCGGGCGGCCCGCCCGCACGCCCCACCGAGGCCGGCCTCAGCGGTCTGCCGCAGCGGCAGCCGGGCGCCGGTGGGGCGCCGCAGCAGGAGTCCGGTGGACTGCCGCAGCGTCGCCCCGGCGCGAACGGCGCCCCCGCGGGTTCCCGGGATGCGGCCGGCTCGCGTTCGGACACCGAGCGGCCCACCGAGACCGCGTCGGAGACCGCCGCGCCGCCGCGTCCGTCCGGTCCCGTGCCTCCGCGCCGACCGGCCCAGCCGGGGCCGAACGGGCTCCCGCAGCGGGAGACCGGCGGAAGCAGTGCCCGCGAGCCTGGTATTCCGGGTCTGCCGCAGCGCCGGTCCACGGTGGGCGACGCAACCGGGCGTGAGCAGGAGCCGCCGCAATCGACCGATACCGCCTCCGGCGCGCCCACCCGGCGGGAGCCGACTCGTAACGGTCTCCCGGGCCGAGCCCCCTCCGGTGAGCTACCGGTGCAGCGTGGTCCGGCCGCCGACCTACCGTCCGGGGATTCCTCCGGGGAACTTCCCGCCCAGCGCGGACCCGGCGCACCGCCGCGGCACGAAGCTCCGGGCGGCGGTTTGCCGCAGCGGGGCAGCAACGGTCTTCCTCAGCGTGGACAGACGGACAGCGGTCTGCCGCAGCGGGCTCCGGCCGATAACGGTCTTCCTCAGCGCGGGCAGACGGACAGCGGTTTGCCACGGCGGGGTGCGCCCGATAACGGTCTTCCTCAGCGTGGACAGACGGACAGCGGTCTGCCGCAGCGGGCTCCGGCCGATAACGGTCTTCCTCAGCGCGGGCGGACAGACAGCGGTCTGCCGCAGCGCGGTGCGCCCGATAACGGTCTGCCGCAGCGGAATGCACCCGACAACGGTCTGCCGCAGCGCGGTACGCCCGACAGCGGGTTGTCGCAGCGCGGTCCGGCCGGGAACGGCCTGCCGCAGCGGGACGCCACCGCTCCCTCGCGGCGGTCCCGGTCCGAGGAACCGGGCGGCCTGCCACAGCGGCAGCCGGGTGGGTACACCGCCGAACGGTTCGACAACCCACCGGGTGTCGCGCTGCCCCGGGAGCCGGAACCCGTCGAGGATTCCGCCGCACCCGCCCGCGAGCCCGGCCGGCACAGCTACAAGTCCAACCCCGCGAAGACGGCTTCCTTCTTCCAGACGCGGTTGCAGCCGGCGGAGGAGAACGACAGCGTGATGGGTGGTACGCCCATTTTCGCGGAGATGATGTCGGCGTGGCTGTCGGATCCGAACACCGATCGGTCCCAGGCTGTCGCATCCTTCGAATCCCCGGGTGACGAGGGCTGGACCGCTGCCCGGCGGGCCAGCGAAGCCGAGCCCGAGACCCGCACCGCGGCCGGTCTTCCGCAGCGTAATCCAGGCGGCCGGCTGGTGCCCGGCGCCGTCAACGGCGCCCAGGAACGGACGCCGAGTCGCAATCCCGAGACGATCCGGTCTAGTTTGAGTCGGCATCAGCAAGGTGTTCGGGATGGCCGTGCAATGCGAGCAATGAACCTAACCGGAGACAAAGGAGACCGATGAACCCCGAACTAGGTGGTACGAACCGTCAGTTGGATTGGCTGGTTTCGAACTTCGCAGGCGAGGTTCCTGGCGTAGCCCATGCCGTCCTGGTTTCGGCCGACGGCCTGCTGATGGCGGCGAGCGCCCAGCTACCGGTCGACCGGGCCGAACAGCTCTCCGCTGTCACGGCCGGCCTGGCCAGTCTCTCGGTGGGTGTGTCCAATCTGTTCGAGGGCGGGACCGTACTGCAGTCCGTCGTCGAGATGGAGCACGGTTACCTGCTGCTGATGGCGGTGGGTGACGGGTCATACCTCGCAGTCCTGACCAACACGTCCTGCGATATCGGACAGGTCGGATACGAGATGGCTTTGTTGGTCGAACGCGTGGGCCAGACAGTTCAGGCCACTCCACGCGTCACGATGGGTTCCTGATGGTGGGATGGACATAGAAGATCACCGCGTGGGAGGCTCCGAGCCCAGTCTCGTGCGCCCGTACTCGCTGACCGCAGGTCGTACCAGACCCAAGGTGGAGTTGGCGCTCGAGGCTCTCGTCGCGTCCCATCCCATATCGCTCGAAAGCCAGTACGAACTGAGCAATATCGAGAATTCGATAGTCGAGTTGTGCAGGGAGTCGCCGTCGGTCGCCGAACTAGCGGCGCGACTGGGTATACCGATCGGGGTGGCGCGAGTACTTGTAGCGGACCTGATCGAAGCCGGGCATGTCCGCGTTTCGGCGACTTTGAAAGACGATTCCAGCGACGATGAACGTCGCGAGCTGATCGAAAGGGTTCTCAGTGGACTCCGGCGTATATGATTCGACGGCGCAGGTCGATACCCGCAGTAGTAAGCCGACTTCGGCGAAGATCGTGGTCGCGGGCGGGTTCGGCGTGGGCAAAACGACGCTGGTGGGGGCAGTTTCGGAAATCGTCCCGTTGAGAACAGAGGCGCTGGTGACCAATGCCAGTGCCGGGATCGACAGTCTCGCGGGTATCGAGAGCAAATCCACCACCACGGTGGCAATGGACTTCGGCCGGATCAGCCTGGCCGATGATCTGGTGCTGTATCTGTTCGGTACCCCGGGCCAGTATCGCTTCTGGTTCATGTGGGACGACTTGATCCGCGGCGCCATCGGTGCGGTGGTGCTGATCGATACCCGGCGGCTGGAGGACAGCTTCGCGGCGGTCGACTACTTCGAGGCGCGTAACCTGCCGTTCCTCGTCGCGCTGAACCAGTTCGACGACGCTCCGCAGTACCCGATCGAGGATATTCGCCAGGCGCTGGCCGTTCCCGCCGATGTGCCGATCATGCCGATCGACGCCCGGCGCCGGGAGCCCGCCAAGGAGGCGCTGGTCCGGCTCACCGAGTACGCATTGCAAAAGGTCACCCGCGGCTACTGACCCGGCGCCCGTCATACTGATCGGCGTGCCGGTGAGGACAGTGGTGGTGCCGGGCTGCCCGGTGTGGCTCGGATGACGCGGGTATCCGGGCGAATCGGCGCCCGCGACCTGCTCGCTGCGCTGCTCGATCCCGGCACATTCGTGAGCTGGGATGTTGCGCCTGTTCCGGTGGCGCAGACCGGTACGTACCGGTCTGCGCTGACCGCGGCGGCCGATGCGGCGGGTACCGATGAAGCCGTGCTGACCGGGGAGGGCCTGCTCCGGGGGCGGCGTATCGCCGTTGTCGCGTGCGAATTCGCTTTCCTGGCCGGTTCGGTCGGGGTCGCCGCGGCCGAACGGATAGTCGCCGCGGTGGAGCGGGCCACCGCCGCGGGTCTGCCGTTGGTCGCGTCCCCGACCTCGGGGGGCACCAGGATGCAGGAGGGCACTCTCGCCTTCGTGCAGATGGTGAAGATCGCCGGCGCGGTCGCCGCCCATAAGTCGGCCGGTCACCCGTATGTGGTGTACCTGCGCAATCCGACCATGGGAGGTGTTTTCGCCTCCTGGGGGTCGCTCGGGCATATCACCTTCGCCGAACCGGGCGCGCTCATCGGCTTCCTCGGGCCACGGGTCTACGAGGCGCTGTACGGGCATCCGTTCCCGCCCGGTGTGCAGACCGCGGAGAATCTGTACCGCACCGGGGTGATCGACGGTGTGGTCGATGTGCGGGTCTTCCGCCGGATCGCCCACCGCGCGCTGAGCGTATTCGGCGGGGTGCCGGACGAGCCGAAACCGAAAGCTGTGGACCGGTTCGCCGCCGAACCAGCCCGGGGTACGGCACCGGTGGGCGGTGGCCGATCCGCTACGAGTGCCGCTCCGATAGCCGGCGCCCCGGCGCCCACTCATGCGGTCCCGGCCGCGGGTGCCGGGCCCGCGGACGCTGCCGGATCGGTCGATGCCTGGGATTCGGTGCGCATCTCACGGCGCTCCGACCGGCCCGGAATTCGCGAACTCCTCCGCCGTAGTACCCAGCGGGTGCCGCTCAGCGGGACCGGTCAGGGGGAGACCGATCGGACGGTGGTGCTGGCTCTGGCCCGCCTGAACGGGCGGCCGTGTGTGGTTTTCGGCCACGATCGCGCCCACCAGGACCCCGAGCGCACGATGGGCCCGGCCGCGCTGCGGGAGGCCCGGCGCAGTATGCAGCTCGCCGCCGATATGCGCTTGCCGCTTGTCTTGGTCATCGACACGATCGGCGCCTCGCTGTCCAAGGAGGCCGAGGAGCGCGGGCTGGCGCCCGAAATCGCCCGCTGTATCGCCGATCTCGTAACTCTGGAGACTCCGACGGTCTCGGTGCTGCTGGGTCAGGGAACCGGCGGCGGCGCGCTGGCGCTGCTGCCCGCGGACCGGGTGCTGGCGGCCACTCACGGCTGGCTCGCCCCGCTGCCGCCCGAGGGCGCCAGCGCGATCGTCCATCGCGATACCGAGCATGCCGCGGAACTGGCCGCGCGGCAGCGGATACGTTCGGCGGATCTGCTCGCCGACGGAATCGTGGACCGAATCGTGCCGGAGCGCCCCGACGCCGCCGATGAACCGGTGGAGTTCTCGCATCGCATGATCAACGCCATCGCCGAGGAACTCACCGCGCTCGGTGCCTGGTCTCCGGAGCGTTTACGAGAGGCCCGGCACGGTCGCTACCGCCGCCTCGGACTGCCGGACTGAGGTCCCATCAGACCCCGACGAGATCGGAGCGGGCTGCCGCCGGGTGCAAGCCGGGAACTGCGGGGGACAACGGACGCGCCCCCTGGGTTGGTGTGGAGGTCGTTCCCGCACGGCCGCCCCAGCCTCGCGCCGGGTCGGTGTGCGGGCGGTGGTGGATCGACGTATCGCTCTGCCTGCGGCTTGCCTCCCGCAGGCTGTGGCGCAGAATCTCGCGCGGGCAGCCCACCGGCCGCGCGGGCGGTGCCGCAAGACCGGGGGCGCACCGGGTCTTGCGGCTGCTCCTGCTCAGTTCTCCGGTTCCGGGTCCGGTTTGGACCAGGCCAGGATCATGGCGGGCGCGCAACCGCCGGCCAGCAGTGTCGCCAGGATCATGACGCCGCCCGCGTAGGCGGTCCGGAAGGCGTCGGCCTCCGGGAAGATCGCGCCGCTCCACACCAGATACATCATGGGGAACACGCAGAGCGTCTGGGTGACGGTGAGGCCGATCGAGCGGGCCGTTTCGCGCTGGGCCATTTCCAGTTCGTCCAGGGTTTCGGCGGGGGCGTTGTCCTGGCTCTGCGAGACGATCCGCAACATGGTCCACGAGGGTAGGAAGATCAGTGCGCTCAGCCCGGCGAACAATGCGGCCCATTCGAGTCCGCAGGCGCACAGCACCCCGGTGACGAACAGCGCGGTCAGCGCGGCGACGACGGTGACCACCAGGGCGCGGCGGCGTCCACGGGTGCGCCAGCCGGGCAGCATTCCGGTGAGCTGCTTTTCCCGGGCCAGCCAGCGCCGGACGCGATAGGCCTGATAGCGATCGAGGAGGGTGGACGGTTCGGTGGCTGCGGTCACGGCAGCTGTCCTTTCTCGCGGGGGTAGACCTCGGCGGAGAGCGGGGTGAACTCGGTGCGGGAGAACACCGCCTCCACCGGTAGCCCGAAGACTTCGCAGATCCGCAGGGCCAGGTCCAGGCTCGGATAGTGGTTGCCGCGTTCGAGCGCGCCGATGGTCTGCGGATTGACGTTCACCGCCTCCGCAAGCCCGGCCCGCGACATCCGATGTTCCGCGCGCAGTACCGCGATGCGATTGAAGATCGGTAGGGTTTCCCCGCGTCTAACTGGGCTCACACAAAGAAGTGTTGTAAAAACACAACGATCTGTCAAGTTTGTGCGGACACGGGGCAAGCGCTCGTTGACCTCTCGGCGAACCGCTCCTACCGTCGGAGCGGTGACCACTAGACGCGAGATCGGTGTAGTCCCTCCCATCGTGTTGAACGACGGGAGCCTGATCCCGCAGCTCGGCTTCGGGGTGTTCCAGGTGCCCCCGGATCAGGTGTTCGACACCGTCACCACCGCGCTGCGCGCCGGATACCGCAGTATCGACACCGCGGCGGCCTACCAGAACGAAGAGGGCACCGGTCGCGCCATCCGCCACTTCGGCCTGCCCCGGGACGAGGTCTTCGTCACGACCAAACTGTGGAATGCCGATCAGGGTTACGAATCCACCCTGCGGGCCTGCGAGGCGAGCCTCGAACGGCTGGGGCTGGAGTACCTCGATCTGTACCTGATCCACTGGCCCGTTCCCGCCGCGGACAAGTTCGTCGACACCTTCCGTGCCTTCCAGCGTTTGAAGGCGGACGGTCACGTGCGGTCCATCGGGGTCTCGAATTTCCGTATCGCCGATCTGAACCGGGTTATCGCCGAAACCGGGGAGACCCCGTCGGTCAACCAGATCGAATTGCATCCCCTGCTCGGTCAGCGGGAATTGCGCGAGTATCACGCCGAACACGCCATCGCCACCGAGGCCTGGAGCCCGCTGGGGCAGGGCGCCCTGCTCGGGGACCCGGTGATCACGCGGATCGCCGGGGAGGTGGACCGCTCCCCGGCCCAAGTGGTCATTCGCTGGCATCTGCAGCTGGGCAATGTGGTGATCCCGAAATCGGTGACCCCGGAGCGGATCGCGCAGAACTTCGATGTCTTCGGGTTCGAACTCGCCGACGAGCAGATGCGGGCGATCTCCGCATTGGACAGCGGCACCCGGACCGGAGCGGATCCCGACACTTTCGCCGTCGGTCTCGACACCTGAACCGCGGACCTTCCCCGCACGGCCGGGTGGCCATGACCCGCGTCGCATTCCGTGGGCCCGTCCCCGCGCTGTGGCAGAGTGGGCAGTAACGCATCGTATCGGCTGTTGGTATCGGTATTCGTTTCAGCGGGGAAGGACACACATGCTCGGGGTCAGCCGCGACGGCCACGTCACCACTATCGAACTACAGCGTGAAGAGCGGCGTAATGCGCTGAACCTGGATCTGGTGATCCGCCTGCGTGAGGCGTTCTCACAGGCCCGGCAGGACGCCCGGGCCATCGTGATCACCGGCCGGGGACCGGTGTTCAGCGCCGGCGCGGATCTGGACGGCGTCTACTCCACCGAATTCCTCGACGCGCTCCTGGAGATGCTGCACGAGGTCGAGGCGATGCCGGTGCCGGTGATCGCGGCCTTGAACGGGCCCGCCCTGGGTGCCGGTGTGCAGTTGGCAATGGCCGCGGACCTGCGGGTGATGGCGCCCGATTCCTATTTGGCGATCCCCGCGGCGAAACTCGGTATCTCGGTGGATCGCTGGACCACCCGCCGGCTGGTCTCGCTGCTCGGTGGCGGCCAGGCCCGGACCGTCCTGCTCGGCGCGGAACCGATCTCGGCCGCGGACGCGTACACCTTCGGCTTCGCCAACCGTCTCGGTACGCCGGCCGACGCGCAGAGTTGGGCGAAATCCGTCGCCGAACTGGCGCCACTGTCATTGCGTCATCTGAAGTTGGAGCTCAATGACGACGGCACCCGCGAGCCGGCGCCCCATGAGCAGCACGCGGCATTGGAGGCAGCATGGAACAGCGAGGACGCCGAGGAGGGCCGGCTGGCCCGCAAGGAGAAGCGCGCGGCGAAGTTCGTGGGCCGGTGATCCGGCCCCGTGTGCTCTCCACCACGGTGGCGGGGCTGGCCGGAATGACCGCGCTGGGCTGGGTGCTGCGGGCGCTGGACGGGCTGCCGGCGGCACTCGGCGCCTCCGTTTCCGCGATCGCGCCCACCGTGACCGGGGCGCGGAGCTACCGCAATCGCCAGTTCCACAACACCGAACCCGCGTCGCCGATCGTCGTCACGGACAATCCGGCCGGGATGTTGTCGATCGTGACCGCGATGCGGGCGGGACGGCCGAAGGGCACTGTGCCGCTGGCCGAACCGGATCCGCCGGTGGCGGCCGCGGATCTCGCCGTCACCTGGTACGGGCATGCCAGTGCGCTGATCGAGATCGACGGATTCCGGGTACTCACCGATCCCGTGTGGAGCGATCGGGTTTCGCCGTCGCGGCTGGTCGGGCCGAGCCGGATCCATCCGGTGCCGGTGGCACTCACCGACCTGCCACAGGTGGACGCGGTGGTGATCTCCCACGACCATTACGACCATCTCGACGCCGATACCGTCGCGACGCTGGTCGCCACCCAGCGGGCCGTGTTCGTAGTGCCGCTCGGGGTCGGTGCGCATCTGCGGCACTGGGGTGTGCCCGAAGCCCGGATCGTCGAATTGGATTGGGGCGGTACGTACTCCTTGACCGCTCCGCATGCCGCGGGCAGGGAACTGACGATCACCTGCGCCGAGGCCCGTCATTTCTCCGGGCGCGGACTGGTCCGCAACACCACGCTGTGGGCGGGCTGGGCGCTGGCCGGCCCGGCGCATCGGGTGTACTTCGGCGGTGATACGGGGTTCACCAAGGCCTTCGCGGAGACCGGGGCGCAATGCGGTCCCTTCGACCTCACGCTGCTGCCCATCGGGGCCTACAACCAGCACTGGGCCGATATCCATATGAATCCGGAGGAGGCGGTCCGCGCGCACGCCGACCTCTGTGGCGGCGATCCGGCCCACGGTGTGCTGCTGCCGATACACTGGGCGACCTTCAATCTGGCGCCGCACCCCTGGGACGAACCGGTGCGGCGGCTGGTGGCCGCGGCCGCCGGCGCGGGTACCGAGATCGTGGTGCCCGTACCCGGGGAACGGCTCGATCTGCGTGATCTCCCGCCGGGGCGTTCCTGGTGGGAGGATATGGGGTGAACACTTCCGCACGGCGACAGGAAGGAATCCGGCAATGAGCTTGATGGACAACCTGAAGAACCTGGTCGGCAAGGGCCAGGAAGTCGCGGCCAAGAACTCCGACAAGATCAACCAGTCGGTCGACAAGGCCGGGGATTTCCTAGACCAGAAGACCAAGGGCAAGTATTCGGACAAGATTCAGAAGGGTAAGGAAGCCGCCCGTAAGGTGGTCCCGCCCGAACATCCGGGCGGGAGTCCGGGGCAGCAGCCCGGCGGACCGGGACCGGAGCCGGGCCCGCGGCCGTGAGCCGCGGCCGGATGCCGGACGGGTTCGGCCGCCCGCGGGGGTGACCAGGCGTGCCCGCGGCATTCGGCGGTGAGCCCGGTCAGCCGGATATCGAGGTACGGCTGAGCAACCTGGACAAGGTGCTCTATCCGGCGTCCGGTACCACCAAGGGCGAGGTGATCGAGTACTACGCCGAGATCGCTCCGGCCATGCTGCCGCATATCGCGGGACGCCCGGTCACCCGGAAACGCTGGCCGAACGGGGTGGCCGAACCCTCTTTTTTCGAGAAGAACCTCGGTGCGGGCACGCCCTCGTGGATACCGCGCCGCGCCCAGGAACACTCCGACCGCACCGCGCACTACCCGGTGATCTCCTCGCAGGCCGGGCTGGTCTGGCTGGGGCAGCAGGCCGCCCTGGAGATCCACGTACCGCAATGGCGCTTCGACGGGGACGCGCGTGGCCCGGCGACCCGGCTGGTGTTCGATCTGGACCCCGGTCCGGGCGCCGGCCTGGTCGAATGCGCGCGGGTGGCCCTCGGGGTGCGGGATATGGTCGCCGAGATCGGTATGCGGGCCTACCCGCTGACCAGCGGCAGCAAAGGTATCCACCTCTATGTCCCGCTGGACCGGGCGCTGAGCCCCGGCGGGGCGTCCACGGTGGCCAAACAGGTGGCCACGAACCTGGAGAAGGTGCTGCCCGACCTGGTCACCGCGACGATGGCCAAGAAGGTACGGGCCGGGAAGGTGTTCCTGGACTGGAGCCAGAACAACCCGTCGAAGACGACGATCGCGCCCTATTCGCTGCGCGGCCGGGACCAGCCGAACGCCGCCGCGCCGCGCCACTGGGCGGAGCTCGGGGATGCCCGCGAGCTGCGGCAGCTCCGGTTCGACGAGGTGTTGCAGCGGTACCGGTCCGATGGGGATCTGCTGGCCGAGCTGGATCCGTCGCTGAACGACTCGCTGACGAAGTACCGGTCCATGCGCGATCCGGCACGCACCCCGGAACCGGTGCCTGCGCAGGCCCCCCGACCGGGACTCGGTAACCGCTACGTTGTGCACGAACATCACGCCCGGCGACTGCATTGGGATGTGCGGCTGGAACGCGACGGGGTGCTGGTGTCGTGGGCGGTGCCCAAGGGGCCGCCGGACAGCCCGCGGCAGAACCGGCTCGCCGTGCACACCGAGGACCATCCGCTGGAATACCTGGATTTCCGGGGCACGATCCCGGCCGGTGAGTACGGGGCGGGCGAGATGTCGGTGTGGGATGCCGGTACCTACCGCACCGAGAAATGGCGTGACGACGAGGTGATCGTGGTGCTGCGCGGCGACCGGCTCAACGGGCGGTACGCGTTGATCCGCACCGAGGGCGACCAGTGGCTGATGCATCTGATGAAGGACCAGCCCTCGACCGCCGACCTGCCGCGCGGCCTCGCTCCGATGCTGGCCACCGGCGGCGAGGTGGCCGGCCTGCCGGAATCGGAATGGGCTTTCGAACGGAAATGGGACGGCTACCGGCTGATCGTGGAAATCGATGCGGGTGAGCTGCGGCTGCGCAGCCGGGCGGGTAACGATGTCACCGCGCGGTACCCGCAATTGGCGGTACTGGCCGAAGAGCTGTCGGATCACCAGGCGGTGATCGACGGTGAGATCATCGTCCGGGGTCCGGAGGGTGAAGTGAATATCGCGCTGCTGAAGGCGAATCCGCGGCGGGCCGAGTTCCTTGCCTTCGATCTGCTGTACCTCGACGGCACATCGCTGCTGCGTAAACGCTACCGGGACCGCCGCCAGGTGCTGGAAGCGCTCGCGGCGACGACCGGCGAACTGCGGGTGCCGCCGCGCTACGAGGGCGACGGGGCGGAGGCATTGCGGCGCAGCCGGGACGAGGGAGCCGAGGGGGTGATCGCCAAACGGCTGGATTCGGTGTACCTGCCCGGCACCCGAGGTCATTCCTGGGTGAAGCAACGGAACTGGCGCACCCAGGAGGTGGTGATCGGCGGAATGCGGCGCAGCAAGGCGCGCCCGTTCGCCTCGCTGCTGGTCGGGATACCCGATGAGGACGGTCTGGTGTACGCGGGCCGGGTCGGCACCGGATTCGACGAGGCCGGGATGAACGACCTGGCGGCGCGCTTACGCCGGCTCGAACGCAAGACGACGCCGTTCGTCAACGAGATGTCGGCCGACGAGACCCGGGACGCGATCTGGGTGACACCCAAGGTCAAAGGCACTGTCCGCTACATGGATTGGACGGACGGCGGCCGCTTCTGGCATCCGGCGTGGCTCGGCGAACTGTGACCGCCGTCGCCGCCGCCGTTACCGCTCTCCCGTCGACCTCGCTGGGTATCGTTAGCGCCGTAGCGAGTTCGAGCGAGGAGCACATCATGGATTTCAAAGGGCTGGCGAACAAAGCGCTGGGACTGGCACGTAAGAACGCCGACAAGGTGGACCCGCTGATCGAGAAGGTCGGCGACGCGGTGGACAAGAAGACCGGCGGTAAGTACGCCGGGCAGGTCGACAAGGCGCAGGAAGCGGCCCGCAAAGCGGTGCGCGACCAGCAGAAGTGAGCGGGTCCCGGCCGCGGGCTACTTGCGTTCCTCGATGACCGGGCTCGCGTCAGAGCAGTAGTTCCAGGGTCAGTGCCCCGGCGCATACGGCGACGACCACAGCCAGGGCGACGGCGTCGTTGCGGCCGGGTGCGGCCGGTCGTGCGGTGAGCCGGCCGGTACCGCCGCGGGCCGTGATGGCCTCGCCCAGTTCGCCGGCCCGGCGGGTCGATACCGCCATGGCGGCGGTGAGGATATCGATCAGCGGGTCGGTGGTGCGGTGCAGCAGGTCGGGTTTGGGGCGTAGCCGGCGCGCCGCGCGCAGGATGCGGATCTCCTCCAGCAGCAGGGGCAGTCCGCGCAGCGTCAGCGCTACCACCACCGCCAGTTCGTCGACCGGTACGCGCAGTTTGCGCAGCGGGCGGCCGAGAGTAGCGAGGGCCGGCGCGATATCGCTCATGGGGGTGGTCCAGGCGATCATCATCGACGCGGTGAGCACGATCAGTCCGAACACCACGATCTGGGCGTAGCGCAGGAGCGCGGCACCGCCGACCGGTGCGGCGAACAGTGCACCGACCGCTATCAGCAGCCAGATCACCCAGGGCAGCCGGGGGAGTACGCCCAGCGGTAGCCGTGCCACGATCCCGGTCGCGATCAGGAACACGATCATGATGCCGAGGATCGGCCAGGTCGGCAGGAACATCAGCAGCAGGCTGATCAGGAATACGCCGATCATCTTGGTCCCGGCCCAGAGCCGGTGGATCGGGCTGGATACCGGGACCTGGCGCAGCAGTACCGTGCTCATCGGGCGCCTCCGTGATCGATTCCGTGGGCGTCGCCGCGCAGGCGCCACGCCGTGCCGGGGGCGGGGTGATGGGCCGGTCCGGCCGGGCGGAGGGTCGGGATCGGCGCGGTGTCGTCCTCCGGCTCCGGCACCGGAACCCGGGCGGCCTCGGTCTCCGGGATCCGCCCGGCCCGCAGGTGCACCGTCCGGTCGCAGATGGCCGAGACATCCTCGATATCGTGCGAGATGACGATCAGGGTGAGCCCGGAGTCGCGCAGCCGGGCCAGCAGGTCGACGATATCGGCGCGGCCTTCCGGGTCCAGTCCCGCCAGCGGTTCGTCCAGCACCACCACCTGCGGGTGGGCGGCGACGATGGCGGCCAGCACGACTCGTTTCGCCTGCCCGCCGCTGAGTTCTTCGATGGAGCGGGTGGTCAGGGAGCGGTCCAGGCCGACGGCGTCGAGGGCTTTTCCGACGGTGCCCGATCCGGTGCCTTCCCCGCCCCAGTCGGCGATCTCCTCACCGACGGTGTGCCGCTGGAGCTGCAGCCGGGAATGCTGGAAGGCCAGCTCCACCCGGCCGATCTGTTTGCTGACCGGTTTTCCGGCGAGTTCGCAGCGGCCGATACTGGGCGCGATCAGCCCGGCCATGATCCAGGCCAGGGTCGATTTCCCGGACCCGTTCCCGCCCACCACCAGCAGCGCCTCCCCACGGCGCACCGACAGGTCGACCCCGTGCAGCGCGGGCGCCTCCCACGGCGTCCCGCGGTTGTAGGTGTGCCGGACCCCGCGCAGCTCCAGGATCGGATCGCCCATGGGACGCCGGCGCCGGGTACGGGCCGGTTTCGGCCAGGCGGGCAGCCGGCCGACCATCCGGCCGGCCGCCAGATGCACCACCCGGTCGGCGGCGGCCGCGTCGGCCTCATGGTGGGTGACCAGCACGACCGCCATCCGATGGCGTTTCGGGAGCCCGGCCAGTAGCGCCACCAGTTCGCGGCGGCCGTCCGGGTCGATCATGGAGGTCGCTTCGTCGGCGATGAGCAGCGCGGGCCGCCGGGCGAGCGCGGCCGCCACCGCGAGCCGCTGCTGCTGGCCACCGGACAGGGTCGCGGTTTCCCGGGTGCCCATCCCGTCCAGCCCGACTTCATGGAGCAGGTCGTCGATCTGCACTTCGGCCGCGAGTTCGGTGGGGAGCCCCCAGACGACATCATCGGCGACCAGCACACCCAGGGTCTGGCTTTCCGGTCGCTGCAGTACCAGGGCGGTGCCGCCGAGGTGTCCGAGCCCGGCGGACCCGGGGCGATCGACGGTGCCGCTACTCGGCGGCAGACCGGCCAGCAAACGGGTGAGCGTGGACTTGCCGGACCCGTTGTGCCCGACGATCGCGACGAATTCGCCGACCTCGACTCGCAGGTCGATATCGGTCAGGGCGGGGTCCGGGGCACCCGGATAGCGGTACCCGGCCGCCTGCATCGTCACCGGAAGCGGCGCGATCGGGCGGTCGTCGGCCGGTGCGTCGAGCCGGTCGGTGCCGGGGAGCCAGGTCAGCCGGTCCAGGACGGAGCCGAGCACGAACCAGGAGACCACCGCGGTGACCACGGTGCCGACCGCGACTGTTCCGCCGATGTAGACCCACCACCAGTCGAGGACGACCTCGGCCAGGTTCAGGACGCCGCGGCCCAGCGGCTCCAGCCGGCTTTGCCGGGAGGTGAGGTCGGCCAGGCCGGTCGCGCTGTTGCGGATGTTGTCGAAGATCAGATTGCGGGTGGCGGAGAAGGTCAGCAGGAAGCCGATCGAGAACGCGCCCCAGGCGATACCCGCGATGATCGACAGCCCGGTGACCGCGATGAGGCCGCCCCGGCGACGTTTGACGCTGCCGACGATTCCGCCGATGGTGGCGGTGGCGACCATCGCGGTGGCGGCCGTGAGACCCGCCGCGACGAAGGTGACCAGGGCCGCGGATATCGAGGCGGTGAGCAGGGTGCGGAAGCGGTACCGGTGGGCCAGGAGCCCCATGGGAACCGCCGCGACGAGCTGAAGTGCCGCCGCGAACGGCACCACGGAGCCGACGGTGACTAGTCCGACGGTGACACCGCCGAGAACAGCGCCGGTGGCGAGTTCGATCGGCCGCAGCGCCGCGCCCTTCGGGTCGCCGGCGGGCCGGTCCGGTGTGCCGGGCCGGGGGGTAGCGGACTGGTCACTCACGACGTCAAGTCTGCCAGTCCGGCGGCAGTGCGCGAATCGAAGGTATTGCAAGCATGCGCATTGACGCATATGTTGTCTGCGTGGGACATGATCATACGCATCGGGTATCACCCGAGAGCACCTCTGGGAAATACATCGGCCGCCTGGCGCTGGCGCTCGCCATCGGCGCCGGATTCATGCTCATCGAACTGGCGGTCGCGCTGGTCACCGGCTCGCTGGCGCTACTCTCCGACGCCGCCCATATGCTCACCGATGTCGTCGGTATCGCCATGGCGCTCTCGGCGATCATGCTGGCCCGCAATACCCGGCCCAGCTATACCCGTACCTTCGGCTACTACCGCGCCGAAGTGATCGCGGCGCTGGCCAATGCCGTCCTGCTGTTCGGGGTCGCCGGCTACGTACTGATAGAGGCGGTGCGTCGCTTCGGTGAACCGCCGGAGGTACCCGGCGGGCCGGTGCTCATCGCCGGTGCGATCGGGCTCGTCGCCAATATCGCGGCCTTTCTGCTGCTGCGCCGCGGCGCGGCGGAGAGCCTGAATGTGCGCGGCGCCTACCTCGAGGTGCTCGCCGATATGGTGGGGTCGGTCGGGGTGCTGGCCTCGGCCGCGATAACCCTGACCACCGGGTGGTACTACGCCGATATGGTCGTCGGCGTCGCGATCGGTGTGTGGGTGCTGCCCCGGACCTACCTGCTGGCCCGCCGCTCCCTGCGGATCCTGTTCCAGCACAGTCCGGAAGAGCTCGACGTCGAGAAAGTGGCGGCGGAGCTGGCCGCGGTTCCCGGGGTCTGCGATGTGCACGATCTGCACGTCTGGACCCTGACGTCCGGTATGGAGGTCGCCTCGGCGCACATCACCACCTCCGGAGCGGATGCCGGCGACGAAATCCTGCGTGCCGCTCAGGAACTGCTCGCCGAACGTTTCCACATCCAGCACGCCACCCTGCAGATCGAGACCGCCGATACCGCCCGGCGCTGCGCCGAACTGTCCTGGTAGCCCCCGCTGGTCCGATAGAGATATTCGGCCATAATGTCGGCATGGTGCAGCGTCCTTCGGTCCGGGACTGGGACTTCCCGCGTGGTATCGCCAGCGTCGCCCTCATGGCGGGGTACGGGGCCGAATACGGGGTCCCCGCCGCGGCGCTACTGCGCGGCACCGATCTCACCGAAGCCCGCTTACACGACCCCGACGCCCAGATCGACGCGCACACCGAACTCGCGGTGGTCCGCAATCTGGTGCGCGAGCTGGATCGCCCCGGTATGGGGGTCGAGCTGGGCCGCCGCTACCGCATCACCACCTTCGGGATCTTCGGTTTCGCCTGTATCAGCAGTCCCACGCTGGCCGAGGCGATCGATTTCGCGCTGCGCTACATGGAACTGAGTTTCGCCTTCTGCCTGCCGGTGACGCAGTGGGAGAACGGCGAGTTCGTGGGCCGCATCCTCGACGAATCCGTGCCGGCCGACGTCCGGCAGTTCCTGGTGGAACGCGATGTGGTCGCCATGCATCAGGTGATGAGTGATCTGCTGGGCCGGCACGTGGAGCTGGTGCGGGCGGAATTCCGTTTCCCGGAACCGCCGTACGCCGATCTGCTCGCCGCGGTCACGGTGGCCCGGCCGCGGTTCGGGCGGCCCGAGAATCTCGTCGCCCTCGATCCCGCCATCCTGGACCAGCCGCTCCCGCAGGCCAACGAGCACACCCTGGCCATCTGTCTGGCGCAATGTCGTGACCTGGTCCACCGGCGCCGCGCCCGCACCGGTATCGCCGCCGAAGTCCGGGCCCGGCTGGTGCCCCGCGGGGGGATGGACGGTTTCACCGCGCCGCCGGGTATCGACACCGTCGCCGCCGATCTGAATATGAGCACCCGGACCCTGCGCCGGCATCTCGATGCCGCCGGCACCAGCTACCGCGCCTTGCTGGACGAGGTACGCCAAGCCCTGGCCGAGGAAATGCTGACCACGACACCGCTGTCGGTGAGCGATGTGGCGATCCGGCTCGGTTACGCGGAGGCTTCGACCTTCATCTACGCCTTCAAACGCTGGACCAGCGCGACTCCCGCCGCCTATCGCCGGGCCCGCGCCGGACGATATTGACCGATCAGTACGGGGTGGCGATCCAGCCGCCCATCGGCACGCTGCGGAAATGCGTGGTCAGCCGATGGTCGTCGTCGATGACGTGCAACGCGACCGACGGGTCCGGCCCGTAGTCCATCACTCGTTCCGGCGGCGCGAGCTCCCATTCACCACCCAGGACCGACGCGGTGCTGGGCCCCATGAGCAGTGGCCGGCCGGCGAACGTACTCACCCCGGCGGTATGGGCGTGACCGGTCAGGGTGCCGATGATGCGCCGGTCACCGGCGATCACGGCGGCCAGCCGGCCCGGCTCGGCCAGCGCGATCGGATCCACGATGGGACTGTGCAGGAAGACCGGCGGATGGTGCAGAGCGAGCAGGACGGCGGCATCGGGCGGGGTGGCGGCGAGTTGTTCGCGTAACCAGTCGTAGGTCTCATCGGCCAGCCGGCCGGCGGACTGTCCGGGCACACTGGAATCCAGCAGGATCAGGGTCAGATCCCCGATCCGGTGGACATGGTTCACCGGATCGTCGGACGGCGTGCCGGACAGCAGTACCTCACGGAACGCGGCGCGTTCGTCGTGGTTCCCGGGTATCGCGAGGACCGGGAGATCGGCTTGCAGCGACATCCGGGCCTCGGCATACTGCTCGGGTTTCCCGGAATCGGTGATATCGCCGGTCACCACGATCACGTCGGGCCGCCGCCGCAGCTCCGCCAGATAGGCCATGACCCGCTGCGCGCGCTCGGTGTTGCGAGTACCGAGATCGAAATGCGTATCGCTGACCTGAGCCACCAGGATCACCCTGTCAGCCTAGAGGAGAGGGCCAGGGGAAACATCGGCGGTATGAGGTAGGCCACTACGACGCCGGGAGCGTATGGCGCCGGGTGGCGGCGGTCAGGAGGGCAGGGTTTCCGGTGGGTGGGGAAGGGGGGACCAGAAGGCGTCATCCGGCGCGGCTTCCACATCCAGCCGGCCGCCGGGGCGCCACTCGGCGGCGAGACGCAGGCGCCAGGAGTGGAGATGGGTGCGGGCCTGAGCGCCGCTGCGGTCGAACAGCGGGTCGCCGACGATGGGGTGGCCGATCCAGGCGAGATGCACCCGCAACTGATGCCGGCGGCCGGACACCGGATGCAGGGCGAGAACGGTGTGCTCGGGGTGGCGGGCCAGCACGGTGAACTCGGTGCGGGACGGATAATTCTTCGTCGACAGCAGATCGGTGTCGGCGACGAACCAGCGGTCGTCCGCGCGCTGGATGGTTTCGCGCGGGGCCGCGACCCGCACCCGGTTCTTGCGGCCGACGCTCAGCGGGAGCTCGATGACCCCGCGGCCGGGCAGCGGATCCGTGCCGGCGGCGACGATGGCCAGGTAGCTCTTGGCGGCAGTCTGCTTGTTGAACTGGCGGGTCAGCTGCCCGTGGGCCGGCAGTTGTTTGGCCAGCAGCACCAGCCCTGAGGTGACCTTGTCGATCCGGTGCACCGGATACAGTTTCTCGCCGGCGTCCTCGGCGGCGGCGACGATATCGGTGTCGTGCCGCTCCCCGGTGACCGAGATCCCGGCGGGTTTGTTCAGCGCCAGAATCGCCTCGTCCTCGGTGATCCGGCAGCGGGCGCGCAGCTCGGGCCAGTCGATATCCACCGGTCGAGCCTAGGAGTGCCCGCCGTGGCGGGATCGGTCAGGTACCAGAGGCCGCACCCGGCTCCCGGTGGGTGTCGCGAAACTCCCGGAATCGCGGATGGCTGTCCCTCGACCTCGGTGCAGGCAGAATGAGCCTGTCTTGCCGTAGGCGGGCCGTGGCTGGGCTTCCCAGCGGGCCCTCTCAGGCGACTGTACGGCCGTGAGTGACCGATAGCGCAACACGGCGGCGGGGCGTGAAATGTCGTCCCGTCCGCGATTGGCAGACCGCGGCCGCCACCACCGCGGTCGGCGGCCAGGACCGGGTGAACCTGCTCAATTGGGACGCTTGAAGCCCCCGGTGTCCCGTTCCCGCCCGCCGCGCAAAACACATCAGGTTCCGGCGTCGAAACGGAGCGGCAGTGAATAAGGTGACGATGGACCCGGTAGTCCGGATTGCCGCCTGGCAGGCGCAATCACTGTTGCTCCGCTACCCGGACGAGACGCTGCATCGCAACCTGGATCTGCTCGGCAGGGTCGCGGCGACCCTGCCGCCCCCGGTCCGCGATCCGCTCGCCCGGTTCCTCGCCCATGTGCAGACGAGCTCACTGTTCGAACTCGCCGCCGACTATGTGGCGACCTTCGACCACCGCAAACGTTTCAGCCCCTACCTCACCTACTTCGCCTACGGCGACACCCGCAAACGCGGAGTCGCGCTGCTGCGCTTCAAACAGGAATACCAGGCTGCAGGGCTGCGGTTGGGCGATGAGGAATTACCCGACCACCTGTGCGTGGTCCTGGAATTCGCCGCCTCGGGTCACGCCGAGACGGGGTTGCGGTTGCTCACCGAGCATCGCGCGGGCCTGGAGGCGATGCGTCGTGGACTGTACGAAACCGGTTCGCCGTGGGCGGATGTACTCGACTCGGTCGTTGCGACCCTGCCCGGGCTGGCCGTCCGCGAAGAGGACACGATCGCCCGGCTCATCGCCGAAGGTCCGCCGGAGGAAGCCGTCGGCCTGGCACCGTTCGCCCCGCCGCAGTACCTCCCGGACCCCGTAGTTCCCCGACGGTCCGCCGACATCACGGAGGCGCGCCGATGAATACCGTCATTCACGCCGCCGCAGGCGAACAGCTCGAGACTCTCGACATTCTGCTGTGGGTGGCGCTGCCCTACGCGTCCATCACGTGCTTCCTGGTCGGCCACTACTGGCGCTACCGCTACGACAAGCTCGGCTGGACCCGCTCCTCCCGGCGCTGACGAGGCCCTTCACCCGCCTGGTCCTCGTCTTCTCTATGCCCCTCGGCTACCTGACCAGGCCCTACATCGTCTACCGCAGCCCCGATGGAACTGGGGTCGCGCCCGGAGCGGCGGGGCCGGGAACGGGTGCAGTAGGCGGCTCCATTTCGCGAGCCACTGGCCAGAATGTTTCGCTGAGCGTGTATCGGGTGAGTCGTTGCCGGGACAACTCGGCGTACCGCCCCTTGCCGGTCCAGTGCATATATGACACCATACGCATATGGCCCTCAAGCGAACCATGGTCTATGCCGACGCCGACGATCTGGCGACAATCAAGGAAGCCGCGGCGCGCACCGACCAGAGTGAGGCCGAAATCATTCGGGAAGGTATTCACTTGGCGGCCCTGCGTGTGCGCCGACGCTCTGAGCCGCTACGACTGCGCCGGTTCGCCAGCGGCGACCCTACCCTGGCGAACCGGGTCGAGGAGATCCTCGCCGATGACGACGCAGAATGACCGGTCCCACATCGCCGACGGGCCTGGGGATCATCATCGCGGACACCTCCGGCCTCATCGCCGCCTTCGATACATCCTCACCCGACAGTGATGGGGCTTTCACGGCCCTCGAGTCGGCCGGGCTCGTGGTCCTGTCGCCGCTGGTCCTGGCAGAACTCGACCACGTGGGCCGCCGCGCGCTCGGGCAACGACACGCAACATCGATGATCGAGGATATCGCCGCCGAAGCGCGTCGGGGGGCATTCGAAATTGCCGCGGTGACAACGGACATTCTCGATCAGGCCAACGCGGTACGCACACTCTATCCAGCGCTGCGCCTCGATCTTGCTGACGCTGTCAGCGTCGCCCTTGCCGCCGAATACGAAACGAATTCGGTACTCACGCTCGACCGCCGTGACTTTCGGGCGCTCACACCCTTGACCTGCCACCAGGCATTCCGGCTGCTCCCCGACGACCTGTAGTCGTCCTAGGACCTTCGGTACCGTTCGGTCAGAACCTCGACTTCGGCGCGGCCGGCAATTATTGCCGGCTCACCAGGGAGCGAGAAGTACTTCGTCGACGAGGCGCCGGAAGATGTCGTCGATGTGTTCGGGATCGTCGGCGGTGAAATGCATCATGAGCAGGCCCTGGAGCGAGGACAGCGCCAGGTGTGCACGTAGGTCGGCGATTTCGGTCGGCATACCGGCGGCGGTGAAGCGCGCGGCGAGTGTGCGGGTCAGGCCGGTCAGCGTTTCGGCGGCGTAGTCGCGGTAGGGGCTGTTTTCGGCGCAGGCTGCGCCGAAGACCTGTTCGAGGATGCGTACGCCGGGCTTCTTGTGCCCTCGGGTGAGCGCTTCCCAATCGGTCAGCAGATAGGTGCGCAACGTGTCGATTGCCGGTTCGACGTCGGGTTCCGCTGCGGCAAAAAGGCGTTGCTGGTGTGCCAGGACGTCGAGGATCAGGCTCTCCTTGGAGCCGAAGTAGTAGATCAGCATTCGTGCGCTGGTGCCCATATGGGCAGCCAGGGTTCGCAGCGCGGTATCCGTCACGCCGGTATAGGCGAGACCTTCGACGGCCTTTTCGAGCAGGTCGTCGCGTTTCTGTTGGTCGATCTGGCGTGCCATTGCTTGACTGTAACAATTGTTTCAACTAAATATTGGCACGTGCAGAGGCGTGTGGCGACCCGGCCCGGGGCTGGAGTAACGCGATGGTGATCGTCTCCGGAACCAGGAGTGCAGATGGCCCGGCGGACGACGAGGAAAGTCCCCCGCGCCTGTCCTCGCCCGGGGCATCCCACAGCAGTGACGGGATTGCGAGGTGTCCGCGGATTGTGGCGATTGTGGCCGGGATCGTCGCGGCGGCCGCGGCACTGGCAATCCCGTTCCTTCCGGTGCAGCAGGAGCAATCCCGGATCACCTGGCCGCAGTCCGCGGACCTTGCGCCGGTGGCGGCTCCGCTGGTGACGTATGCGCCCACCGATCTGTCGGCGCAGATTCCTTGCGTGGCATTCGAACGCCTCGCCGGTACCGGTGGGGTCGTGGTGTCGACCGTTCCGGTGCAGTCGCCCGATGCGGAACGCTACGGACTCGTGGTGAAAGTCGTGCCGGAATCTGCCACGGAGACCGCACGGGTGGATGTGGTTGTCCGCAACAGCCTGCTGTGGTCGACCCCGTTGCAGACGGTAGTGAACCGCACCTGCTCGGTGACTGTCGATATCCGAGCCGGCGGCGCGAGTGTCGAGGTACTGGGCGCATCGGCCGGCGCTCGTGCAGGCGATCTGCGGCCGCAGGTTGTCGGAGTGTTCACCGATCTGGTCGGTGGCGCGCCACCGGAGCTGCGTGTGGACCTGGTAGTCGACTCGAGGTTCTCCTCGTCGCCGACGGTGCTCAAACTCGCGGTGGGGCTGTTGTGCCTGCTGGCGACCGCCGCGGCGCTGCTCGCACTGCACCGGATCGATCGTGCCGACGGCCGGTGCCGTCGCCGGCTGCTGCCGTGTGGGTGGTGGTCGGTGCGGCCGGTGGACGCGGTGGTGGCCACGACACTGGTGGTGTGGCATTTCATCGGAGCCAACACCTCCGATGACGGGTATCAGCTGGGCATGGCGCGAGCTTCGGACAGCTCCGGGTACACAGCCAACTTCTTCCGCTGGTTCGGTGTCCCGGAAAGTCCTTTCGGCACACCGTATTACGACCTGCTGGCGTGGATGGCGAAAATATCCACCGCCAGCCCGTGGATGCGACTACCCGCCTTGGCCGCAGGGCTGCTCATTTGGTGGATCATCAGCCGTGAGGTCATCCCGAGGCTCGGTGTCGCCGGTCGGCGGGACGGTGTGGTCGTCTGGACGGCCGCGTTGGTCTTCGTGTCGTTCTGGCTTCCCTACAACAACGGGTTACGCCCCGAGCCGATGGAGGCGCTGGGGGTATTGCTCACCTGGGTATCGGTGGAGCGCGCCATCGCGACCAGGCGTCTGCTACCGGCCGCTGTGGCGCTGATGATCGCCGCCCTGACCCTGACCGTCGGACCCTCGGGCCTGATCTGTTTCGCTCCGTTGCTGGCCGGCGCGCGTAGTCTCACGCAGGTCGTTGTGCAGCGGTCCCGCAGTTGGGGCTATCTGCCGCTGCTGCTGCCGCTGGGCGCTGCCGGGCTGGTCGTGCTCGCCGCAGTGTTCGCTGATCAGACACTCGCCGCGGTGCTCGAGATGATCCATGTGCACGGCGCGATCGGTCCGGGTGAGCCGTGGTTTTTCGAATACCTGCGCTATCAGTATCTGCTGCAGATCAATTCCGACGGCTGGCTCACCCGGCGGTTCGGAGTCTTCGTCATGGTGCTCGGGGTGGTGGTCTGCCTGGTTACGATGCTGCGCCGGGGCGGCCGGATTCCTGGTACAGCGGCAGGTCCCGCGCTGCGCCTGATCGGTATCACGGTCGGCGCGATGGTGCTGATGATGTTCACCCCGACGAAGTGGACCCATCACTTCGGCGTCTACGCGGGTCTCGCCGCGGCGGTCGCCGCGTTGACGGCTGTAACGGTCGGCCCGAAGGTCACCGGACCCTCGCGGAATCGCGCCCTGTTCGCCGCGGCTGTGTTCTTCGCCCTCGCACTGTCGTTCGTGGGCGCGAACGGATACTGGTATGTCTCGAGTTGGGGCATCCCGTGGTGGGACAAGCCGCCAACTCTCGCCGGGTTCGGGCTGTCGAGTATTGCCGCCGCTCTGACCGTAGCGGCGCTCGTGGCCGCCGGGTGGTGGCATGTTCGCCCACCTCACCGCCCTGGCGGGTACGTGAGCCGAGCTCTGGCTCGAGTTCCGGTCCTGGCCGTTGTCTCCGCGGCAATGGTGCTGTTCGAAGTACTGTCCTTCGCCAAAGCTGCGGTATCGCAGTATCCGGCCTACTCGTTGACCAAATCCAATCTGGCGGCGGTCTCGGGCGGATGTGGCCTCGCCGACGACGTACTTGTGGAAACCGACCCCAGCGCTTCGATGCTGACTCCGGTGAGCGGCGATATCGCCGGCGCGATCGCGGCCGCCGGTTCCTCCGGATTCATCCCAGATGGGGTCGGACCGGACTTGACTTCGGAGGAGACCGAATCCACCACCGGCCGGGCGAATTCCGTTTCCGATGACCCGATCGACCAGGGCTCGGTATCGCAGGCGGCCGGATCCGGCACCGCGACGTCCCGTGGTACCGGGATCAACGGAAGCCCTGTCCCGCTGCCGTTCGGGTTGGACCCTGCCACGACACCGGTCGCCGGTAGCTTCCGCGGCCACGATCAGGCCCCTGCCGACCTGGTAACCGACTGGTACCACCTGCCGACAGTCGATACGGGCGACCTCATCGCGGTCGCCGTCGCCGGGCGGGTCGCCTCGACCGATGCCGACGGTGTGGTCAGGCCCGGTCAGCCGCTCCACCTGGAATTCGGCCGCTCGGTGTCCGACGGATCGGTACAGGTGCTGGGCCTCGTAGAACCGATTGATATCGGTCCGGCGCCGTCCTGGAGAAATCTGCGTGTTCCTCTCGATCGGGTCCCTGCAGGCGCCGACACCGTACGGATCATCGCATCGGACAAAGATCTCGGCCCCGACCAGTGGCTGGCGGTGACACCGCCCCGGGTGCCCCGCACACAGAGCCTTTCCGAGCTGGTCGGAACCCGGACGCCAGTTCTTCTCGACTGGGCGGTCGGCCTGAACTTCCCGTGCCAGAACCTGGTCGACACGCACGCCGGAATCGCCCAGGTTCCGGAGTACCGCATCCTGCCCGACCGTAACGGCGCCACCATCACCAACCTGTGGCAAGGACACGACGGCGGTGGCCCGCTCGGCTGGACCCAGCTTCTTCTCTCCTCACGAGAACTCCCTAGTTATCTCGATCAGGACTGGGGTCGCGACTGGGGTTCGATCGAACAGTTCGTGCCGATCGAACGGGCCACCCGCCCCGGAGTTGCCAGTGTCGAACGAATTCGCCGAAATGGACTGTGGACGCCGGGACACATCAACACACAGTATTGATCTGCGGTAGCGCATCGGTCCGCCTGTTCGCCCGGGGCGGCAGGTGGCGTGCGCCGCACTCCGTGCCCGCCCGGCTGAACCGGCGCACAATGCTGCTGCGGATCGCAGCGCCTAATCGCCTGCGGCTATTGGGCATTCGATCACCGGCGGAAGTCTCGTTACACCACTCGACGCGAGGTGCGGTGACTTTGGGCTGTCCCACGGTCCAGCGAGGTGGTAGCCGGGGGCGCGGTGCCCGACCGGCATATCTGTTGTCGGTCAGCCAGAAATTGATCCGGTCGCGAGGATCTGTTCGACCAGGATGTCGGCGTGTCCGGCATGCCGGGCGAGTTCTTCGATCATGTGTGCGCAGATCCAGGAGAACGTCACTGCGCCTCGTCGGTAATGCACGAAAACATTGTCGTCCGCCGCTGTTTGGGCGATCTCGCGTGACCGTACGGCCGCAGCCCGATATTCGGCTATCACTTGGGCCAAGGTTTGCTCCGGCGGGACCGTCCAACTCTCGTCGTCGCCGCGGGCATAGCCGTCGCACCGGAACTCGGGAAGTCCGCCGACGGTGCGCTGAAACCAGATGCGCTCGGCAGCGGCGCAATGCTTGACCAGCCCGATCGGTGTGGTCAGGGATGGGACCAGCCGCCGGCGGCTCTGTTCGTCGGTGAGGGCGCCGACGGCTCGGATCAGGGCTTCGCGGTTGTCATCGAGGACTGCTTCCCATTCCTTGCGCACCACGCGGGTCAGGCTACGGGAGCCGGACTGGTTCCGGGACGCCGTCCTGGCCGGCGGGCACCTCCCGCAGTCACCGCGGGTTCTACCGAGGTATCGCCGGATATTGATTGGCGCGCGGGTGATCGCTCGGCGAAGCTGCACGCGTGGCCATTGAGGAGAGGGCTGTGCAGGCGTCCGGACGGGTTCGGTCGACCGGGCTGAGCCTGCTGTCCTGGGTGTTGTTCGCGAGTTCCGGGTCATTGGCGGCTGCGGTGATGGTGGTGGGCTGGTCGCCCGCTGCGGTGACCTCGGTGCGGATCGGATCGGCCGCTGGACTGCTGGTTCTGGTGGTCGCGGTATTGCGGCCGCGGGCATTGCGGTTCGGCCGCGGCGATATCTGGCTCCTTCTCGGGTATGGGCTGCTCGGGGTCGCGGGGGTGCAGTTGCTGTTCTTCGTGGCGGTGGCCCGCGTACCGGTGGGTGTGGCGATGGTGCTGGTCAACGTGGCGCCGGCACTGGTCGCACTGTGGGTGCGGGTGGTGCGGGGGACGCGGCTGCCCGGGCAGGTCTGGCTGGGTATCGGGCTGGCACTGGCGGGTCTGGCTCTGATCGCGCAAATCTGGCACGGCGCCCGGCTGGACCCGGTGGGTGTCGCGGCGGGGTTGGGCGCGGCGGCTTGCTCGGCCGGGTTCTTCCTGCTCGGTGAGCACGGCGCGAGTCGGCACGATCCGTTCGGTATGACCGCGGCCGGGCTGATGATCGGCGCGGTAGTGGTGGCGGCGGTCGCTCCGCCGTGGACATTGCCGTTCGACCTGCTCCCTGCCTCCGCGGTCCTGGGTGGTCTGCACGTTCCCGTGTGGCTGGTGTTGCTGGTGCTGGCCGTGGTCGGCACCGTCCTGCCGTACTTGGCGGGGCTGCGGGCATTACGCGATCTGCCCGCGCCCCTGGCCGGTGTGCTGGGCTTGGTGGAACCGCTCGTCGCCGCCGCGCTGGCCTGGTTGCTGCTCGGCCAAGCGCTCCGGCCGGCGCAACTGGCCGGAGCCGCGATATTGCTCCTCGGCGCGATACTGGTGCAACGTGCCATGCCCTGACACCAGGGGCAGCCACCGATCGTCTCGAGAAGAACCGCGCGTTGCTCAGCTGTCTCCGGCTGGAGCAAGAACGCCGGAAAGCACACTGCGACCGGGGATTCCAGCCGCGCGAACAACTGGCGACAGATCCGGAGAGTCGGCGGGTAGTACTCGCGGATCGGTCAACCGGTAGCGCTTACCCCGGTGAACGACACCGGCCGCACCCGCGGCCTCGATATTGCGGACCCAGTCCGATTCCGTGCCGTAGTTGAGCGGGACGACGAACGCGCCGGATTCGATGAACGCCAGAACCGGGGTGCGGTAAGAATTGCCGGACTTGCGTCCCGTGTGTTCGAGGACCGCCACGTAGGGCAGATAGGGGGCCCAGAGGCGCTGGACCGGATTTGTGACATACCGGTTGAATCGTGCAAGCGCACGCATACGCCGCTGACCCGCGGCGGACGCGATCCGCGCCACCGCTCTGGCGGCCGTGGCGGCGAACTTCTTCCGCATCCGAGTAACCCCCGAGGTAGGACAGTGTCCTTGACACTGCTCCCCGGCACCCGAAGTTGTCAACGGCCGGGAGGTTCGGCGAAGCGTCGAGCCATTGCGGGGTGCAGGAAGATAGTTCCCGCTGCAGCGCGAAGCCTTCTCCGGCCGCCGAGGTCGGCTATCGGTCGGTCTGTTCTCCCGAGGCGGCATAGCCAGGACAATGGTCAGGCAGACCAACCCGAGCGCCAACACAATCAGCCGAAGATCCCAAATCATCGAGTCTCACCATCGAAGCCCGATGTCGGCCACCGGTAACCGAGCGGGTATACCTGCATCGGAGTAATGAGGTCGGCGAGATCGGTGATCAGGCTTCGGATCATTTCGGCATGTTCGAACCCTGGCACCACGACCGCCTCGGCGTCGTGCTCATGAAGATGCTGTGCGATAACAAGGCCCGAGATCATCGGACCTGTGTCGGTGACAATTGTGTAGACATGCCGGTAGCCGCACCGCTCGGCGAGCGCTGATAGATCGAAACTACTGGTGCGCACGTCTCTTCGTATGTAGCCGATTGCCTTCTGCTGTGACTTCATGATGGCTCCCGTTCAGGTTCTGTCTCGCTCTTGTTGGCGAGCACCCGCCGTCGAGGAAGCGATGTGTTCTACCCGACGGCGGGGCCTGAATCGAGAATCTTGGGAAGCGAAGTATCTTCTCGCCGCTGCCGGGGTATCACCTCGACTCCGATGGTATCTTCTAGGTCTCTTCTTTCCTGGTGGCCGCATAATCCTGGAGATAGGACATGGCGACAGTTCTGAAAGCTCTTCTGCAGCAGCGTCATATTCAAACGCTGTCGGCGTTCAACAGGGAGTACGACAGGCATGCGATAAAGGTCGACCCCGCGCTTGTCGGCGCCGGCCCGCGGAAAGCGCAGTTCTATCGATGGCTATCGGGGGATCTCACCGGACTGCCGTACCCCCATCACTGCCGAATTTTGCAGGCGATGTTCCCGGACAGTTCGGTCGACGAATTGTTCAGGAAGTACGAACCCGCGGGGGACCGGAGTGCCGCGAAGCGGGATCGGCCCGGCAAGCTGCCGCCGCGGCAGCAGCTCCTATCGTCCACTGCAGATGTCGAAGCTGTGTTTCCGACCCGAATTGCTTTCGCCCAGGAGATGCCGCCGCAGCAGTTGTTCGGGGGCGCCACAACCATCGACATCGCCGGTATCTCTCTGAACATGTTGTGTCAGCAGTACTCCGATCGTGAAATCGTCCAACTCCTCGGGTCCGGGACAGCGATGCGGTGCCTGTTCCTGGATCCCCAAGGGGACGAGATCAGGCGGCGTGAAGTGGAAGAGGATCAGGCGCCTGGGGCGTTGTCGGGTCTGACCGCGTTGAACATAGGAGTGCTGCAGCGGATCTGTGAGAATTTGAGCGCTGCGTCAACGGGATCCATGCAAATTCGGACATATGACGAAACTGCGCGGTTCAATATCGTCCTTGTCGACTCAGAGCTATGTGTCGTGCAGCCCTACCTGCCGCTTGCGCGTGGTCTCGAATCGCCCACCTTCGTCGCACGCAAGTCGGCGACTGCAGGAATATTCGATACATTTGCCGGTGTCTTCGATGGCATATGGACCCGCGGAAAGGAGGTTCGGTCATGACCGAACTCGCGGCCCTGGTGGACATTGCCCGTAGGGCGGTCGAGGTGGGGGCCGGTTTGCTTGCGCGCGCTGTCCCGGGCGAAGTGCAGGCGAAGGGCGACCGGGATTTCGTCACCGAGCTGGACCTGGAGATTCAGCGGAAGATTCAGGACTACCTGCACGCCGCGACACCGCAGATCGGGTTTCTGGGCGAAGAATCGGGTACCGGCCGAACCGCCGACCCGGATGCCGAGCAGGTATGGATTCTCGACCCCATCGACGGCACGTCGAACTTCATTCACGGGATTCCGCTCTGTGCGGTATCGCTGGCTCTTGTCTGTGGGGGATGGCCGAAGGTCGGTGTCATCCGGGCACCTTTTCTCGGGCTCGAGTACTACGCAGCCGAAGGATCAGGCGCCTTCGCCAATGAAGCGATCCTGGCCACAGGTACGGCACAGCGGCTCGGCGAGGCCATTGTCTCGATCGGTGATTACGCCGTCGGAACCGCTGCCGGCGCCGCGAACCGCGACCGGCTCGCCCTCACGCGGGAACTTGCCGAATCCGTGGAACGGGTGCGCATGTTCGGCTCGGCCGCAATCGATTTGGCATGGGTGGCAGAAGGCAGGACGGATGGGTGTGTCATCTTGTCCAACAAGCCCTGGGATATGGCGGCAGGCGTGATCATCGCGCGGGAGAGTGGCGCCGTCGTTCGCGATTCCGACGGCACCGATCACAGCACCCGCGCTCGCCACACCATTGCCGCAAACCCAGCACTTGCCGGAGAGTTGGTGCGCTTGGTGGCCGAATCGGTCAGTTAGTTGGATCGAGTGGTTGGAATCGGGATGGTGCGGGGGAGCCGACCGAGCCGACCGAGCCGGCTGTCCAGGTCGCCGTGGATCTCGGGGTGGGTGCGGCGGAATTCGGTCCAGTCGACCTGCCAGTGGCGGATGGTGTCGGGGCCGGCCGCGGAATCAATGTTCCGGGTGTCGGTGTTCATTCCTGGAGTGAAGACTTCGAATTGCCGGACACAGACCGATGGGGATACATGGCCGACCAACTGACGATCATGGCCGTACACGCCCATCCCGACGACGAAGTGATCAGCACCGGTGGAATTTTTGCGCGCTATGCCGCCGAAGGTATCCGAACAGTGCTGGTGACCTGCACCAACGGCGAGCAGGGTGATGCACCCGGCGGGATCAAACCCGGCCAGGCGGGTCACGATGCCGAGGCGGTGCGGGAACAACGGCTCTCCGAACTCCGGGAGTCGGCAGCGCTGCTGGATATCGCGCATATCGAGTTGCTCGGCTATCGAGATTCGGGAATGGACGGCTGGGACGCCAACCACGACCCCGATGCCTTCTGGAATATTCCCGTCGAGCAGGCGGCCGCCCGGCTCGCAGGCCTCATGCGGTACTACCGTCCCCAGGTGGTCGTCACCTATGACGAAAACGGCAACTACGGCCACCCCGACCATATCCAGGCCAACCGCATCGCACAGGCGGCGGCAACAGCAACGGATATCCCGGACAAGCTCTATTACACCGCGATTCCGCGAGAAAGCTCGCTGGAAGTGTTCTCGGCGCTGCGCGCGAGCGGTGCTGTCGACTTCGAACCGCCGGACGACTTCGGCACACCGATGGACCAGATCACCACGGTGGTGGACGTGGCCGCCTATACCCAGCGCAAGGTCAAGGCGCTGGAAGCCCACGGCAGTCAGGGTGACAGCATCCCGTTTCTGCGGATGCCCACCGAACTACAGCAGATGATCTTCGGCACGGAGAGCTTCGTCCGCCATTTCAATCGTGTCGCGGCAGCACCCTCTGCGGAGGCCGACCTTTTCGCCGGACTCCGCTGATCGGCTGAATTCCCTGCGGGTGCCGTATGGGCCGATCACAGCAGACCGGTCAGTTCGGCCGCGCCGTGCCGGAGGAAGGCGATCAGTTCCGCATTGTGCACCGATACCCGGCCGACGGAACCCTGGACGCACAGTCCGCCGACCACCTCGGATCCGGGTTCGCGCACCGGAACTGCCAGTGCGGCGCGGCCGATGCGGGACTCCTGGTCTTCGAACGAGACCTCGGTGGCCAGGATGTGGGCCAGCTGGGATTTCAGGGCCAGCGGATCCGCGACGGTGTGTGCGGTGACGGGTCGGAGTTCGATGTGTTCCAGCAGTCCGGGTCGGTAGGCGAGCAGCAGCTTGCCGACCGCGTGGGCGTGGGGGTTGCGGCTGATCGTTGCCGCCGGGACGATTTCGTGGTCGGGGTCGGTGTCGACCATTCGCAGCGTGCCGCCGCGGAACGAGGTCACGTAGAGGCCGTGGCGGGTTTCGGCGCGGAGGTCTTCCAGGATTTCGGCGACGGTGCGGGCGGGCTGGGTGGTTGCGGCGGCGTAGGCGAGTTCCGAGGTGCGGCGGCCGAGGGCGAAACCGGTGAGGTCGGGGGTGCGGACCAGGAAACCGTCGGCGACCAGGAGGTTGAGGATTCGGTATGCCGTGGCCGGGGGGACGCGGGTGTAGGTGGAGATCTGTTTGGCAGAGACACCGGCGCCCAGGTGCGCGACCGCTTCGAGCATCGCCAATGCGCGCTGTACGGCTTTGGGTTGCTGTCCCCCGAACCCGGTGCCCGCCGCGCCCGGGCGGGCGGGGTGTCGCTCGGCCACCATGGTTACCGTCCGGGTGGGCTCAGCACGGGACGGCCGTTTTCGTCGATCCGTAGTGAGGCGGCGCCGGGGAGCAGGTCGGCGGTCTCCACACTGTCGAATACGCCGATCGCGTCGATACTGGCGGGCCGATATCGGCGCAGCACGGCGTACCAGAGGGTGCCGGACAGGCACAGCGCGGCACACCATGCCAGATAGAGCCACCCACCCGAGCGGCCGGCATCCACGGCCGCGAACACCAGCAGGCCACTACCCGCGGCCGCCGCTGCCAGGCCCGCCGCGCGGGTTCCCGGAGTGTGCTCGCCGATGCGATGCAGGAAACGCAATGCCGCGAAGGCGACCAGGGTGTAGCCGAGGAGCAGCGTGATCTCGGTGACGGCGTCGAAGGCAGTAGAGCCGCCGTGTCCCGGGGTGTGCCAGAGCGTGCCGAGAAACGAGATACCGACGAACAGCGCGACGCACGCGTAGGGGGTGCGGAACCGGGGCTGCACCTTCTCGAAGACCGCGGGGATGAGGCGTTCCAGGCTCATCGAGTACAGCAACCGCGAGCCTGCCTGGGCGAAACCGAGCGTCGAGGCGATCCACGACGAGCAGACGCCGATATTCACCACGAGCACGAGCAACGGGCTCGCACCCGAGGCGGTGCCGCCGAAGTACGCGTTGAGCAGGGTGCCGGCATGCCCGGTCATCCCGGCCCAGCCCGCGACGATGTAGAGCGCGCCCACCAGCAGGGGCGTGCCGAGGACGGTTCGCGTCACCGTGCGCAACGGGCGTTGCGCCTCGGGACCGAAGAAGGCGGCGCTTTCGAACCCGGCGAGGTTCAGTACGGTCTGCATCGCCAGGAACACGAGGAGGCCGAAGGGTAGGGAGGTCACCGTCAGGTCGAAGGCCAGCGGCTCGGGGGTCTGCAGCAGCAGGGCGAGGATCAAACCGATGGTGCACACCTCGATCAGCAGGATCAGCCGGGTGGCGAACCGCACCCCGCGGATCGCGATCAGTGCGACGGCCACCGCGATGCCCGCGCAGACGAGTGCGGCGGGAAACCGGGGGAGCCCGAACGATTCGCCCACCTGCGCGAGATCGGCGCCGGCGTTGGACAGCACCGAGATCGATACGCCGAGGTAGCCCACCAATAATGCCGCTCCCGCGGTGAGCGTCGCGCGCTTCCCGAGACCGTGGGCGACGAAGCTGTACAGCGAACCGGATGCCGCGAGCCGTACCGTGAACTGGCGGATGCACAGTGCGACCAGCGCCATCACCAGCACCGCGCCGATAACGGCGGACAGCCCGCGCACGCCGTGCGATCCGGCCGCCGACATCCACAGCGCGGTGAACACCATGCAGGTGGCCGGCGCCATGGTCGACATCGATTGCCCGGCCAGATCCAATGGTGTGAGCTGACTGCGGCCGAGGGCGCGCAGTGGCGAGTACACCGGTTCCACGGGTGGGTCGGCCACTGCGGCGTGCCGGAGCGCGGCCTGAAGAGCGCTGGTGTTCATAGGCCACCTGGGGTGAGAAATCTACTTCGGGAATTGCAATCTACGAGGGCCGGATTGCATCGATGTTTCCCATGTGACAGGTAAGCGATCACCGAGTGGGAATCGGTCGCGAAAATCGCCGCGGCATCGACCGGTACTGTGACCGGCATCACTGCCGCCGCGGGGTGATTGCCGCTGAACAGGGCAAACCATGGCGGCGACGATTCCATTCGGTACTGCGCGGACGGTAATCCGCGGGAAGCGGTTCCGTCGCATCGGCTTTCCATACTTTGCTCACCGCCCGCGAGGCCGGCGGTTCGACAGAGGGAAGTGAGGGCGCCGATGGTGTGGGCAGCTCTGGCGGGTGCGGTGGGCACCGTTCTGGTGATCGCGGGGGTGCCGAAGGTGGCCGACCGGGCCCGGACGGAACGCAGTGTGCGCGGGTACCGGCTGTTACCGGATCCGCTGGTGCCGGTCGTCGCCGCGGCGTTGCCGTGGGCCGAGATCGTGCTCGGTGCCGCGCTGGTACTCGGCCTGGTACCGCGCGTCGCCGGTTTCGCGGCGGCGGCCTTGTTCGTCGTCTTCTTCCTCGCGCTCACGGTGAACCTGCTGCGTGGCCGGCGCGACCTGGATTGCGGATGTTTCGCGTTCGCCGCGGGCAAGGACGAGATCGCGCGTATCGGATGGTGGCACGCGCTCCGAGCGGCCGGGCCGGCGGTCGCCGCGGTACTGGTCGCCGTGGCACCGGTGCTCACGGTTGCCGAACGCGCCGCCGGAGCCGGTATCGGAGTTTTCGCCGTCGCCGTGGTCGCCGTCGGACTGTATGCGCGATCGGTGATGTCGTTCGGCCGCCGGCCGGTCGACGACTACCTGACCCCCGCGGCCGTCGAAATTCGTGCCGTCTCGTCTTCCAGCCGCTACTGACCACTCGAAAAGGACTGATCCTTGACCGTTTTCCTTGTCACCATGGTCCTGCTTCTGAGCGCGGCGGTCTGCGCCGAGCTGCTGATGATCCTCGGGCTCGCCCGGGAGATCGGCCGGGTGCAGGTGCGCCTCGGGCCGCTCGGCGCCCGGATGATGGACACCGGCCCGAAGGTGCAGCAGATCGGGCCCACCTTCCACGGACTCACCGACCAGCTCGGCCGCAGCGTCAGCGTCGGCGGGCATCGCGAACGCCCGCAGCTGCTGCTGTTCACCGCGCCGAACTGTTCCACCTGTAAATCGCTGCTGCCCGGGATGAAATCGATGGCGAAGGGTGAGGGCGATATCGATATCGTCCTGATCTCCGACGGCACCGAGCGCGAGCACGCCGAATTTCTCGCCGGCGCGGGGATCGGCGCCGAACTCAGCTATGTCGACGGGCGCGATGTCGGTATCGCCTACCAGGTCGGCACCACACCGTTCGGCGTGATGCTCGACGAGCACGGCAAGGTCCGGGCCAAGGGGCTGTGCAATCACATGGCGCAGGTGGAGAGCCTGCTCAACGCCTTGGAAACCGATACGCCCTCGCTCCAGCACCTGCACGCCCGGGCCGCCGAACGCGGCGCCGCCTGATGGGCGCCGGTCGCAACCCCGCCGCGTACGGCCGGACGTAGGCGAATTCCTTTCTTCGATTCCCGGAACGGAGTGCAGATGAATCAGAACAGTCATCCTCACGACCACGGAGGTACCGAACAGCGGTATCCGGTCGACGAGAACACGGTGGCCGAACAGGCCGAATGGATGGCCGGTCGTGGCGGCGGGCTCGTCAGCCGCGCGGGACGCCGCCTGTCCGAACGCTCCTCGCGGCGTTCGATGCTTTCCCGGATCGGCCGCTGGACCGTCGGAGCGTCCGGGGTCGCGGTGATCGGGGCGTTGCCGGTGTCCCGGGCGTCGGCCGCGCCCGAGCCGGCGCCGGAACCGCAGGTACCGGAGTACGACGGCAGCAATCCCGCCGAATGCGACTACTGGCGCTGGTGCAATATGGACGGAACATCCTGTGCCGCATGTGAAGGCGGCGGGCTCACCACCTGCGCGCCGGGTTCGAAACCGGGCGCGGAATTCTGGGTCGGCTGTTGTACCAATCCGGCCGACGGCAAGACCTACCTCATTGCCTACTACGACTGCTGCGGTGCCCCCAGCTGTTCCAACGCCTTCTGCGGTGAGCCGGATATGCAGGCGACCATGTACAACCCGGTCAGCGGCAGCACCGATCAGGAGATCATCTGGTGCGTCTCCGATCAGTCGCAGGCCTATACGTGCACCATGGCGCCGATCATCGGCGCCGACTGCCAGGCCCGTCCCGCGGACCGGCCGAAGGTGGGGGCCGGATCATGACATCGAATCGCCGCAGGGTGGTATCGGCCGCCGTACCGCTGGCCGCCCTGCTGACCCTGACCTCGTGCGGGTCGCCGGACCCGGAATCGTCCACCGAGGTCACCTATCCCAGCGTCGAATTCGGCGACCCGGGGCCGGGGATCGGCCTGGGGGAGCAAGACCAAGCGATCACCGGGCAGTTCCCGGAGCCCCTGCACGTCGGGAAGATCAAGCCGATCGGCGCGGACCAGATCCTCGGCGTCGAAGGAGATTTCGGCAGTCTCGAGATGAAGGTCGACGCCATCGATCCGGCGACCGGGAAGATCACGACCCGAGTCATCGTCGGGCCCGGGATCTGGGACCCGGTCATCCATGGTTTCGTCGGGAAGACCCCGGACGATCCCGCGGTGCTGGCCGCCGAGGTCTGGCGGCCCCGCGGCTCCCGGGGTGACGCCGATTTCACGGTCAGCACCTATTCGGGCAATCTGCTCGAACCCGCCGAGGTCGCGCTTCCCGATGTGGCGCGGGTGCATTCGCGGCCGGGTTCCAATGCCGTGACCTCCGATGGCAAATACTTCGTGACCTGGGATGACGGGCTGTACGGCATTCGGGTCGTCGATCTCGAATCCGGGCGGGAAAGCGGCGCCGTCCGCATTGTCGGCTGCGGGCCGTTCACCTGGATGGTCGGGCACGATCTCTACAGCGTCTGCGAGGAGACCCGCGAACTGCTGCATGTCGCGATCAACGACGAGGGTGTCCCGGAGGAGGCCGGCCGGGCGAAGGTGCTGCCCGAGGATTTCGTCAGTACTCGCAAGACCACGTTCGCCGCCGAGGCGAACAAGGCCCTGCTGGTGAGCGAGAACGGTGATGTGTTCGTCTTCGATTTCGCCGGCGGACTGCCCACCGAACCGGTGAAACCCGTCGGCAACGCGGGTGATCCATCGGGCCGTTTCGCCGAGAACGTCATCAACTCCGCCGGGACCCGCATCGCTATCGCTTACACCGACAGCATCGTGCACCCGGATTCGGCTCGCGGCGGCTCGGTTGCGAAGGTGGTGGTGTACGACGCGGCGAACCTGAAACCGCTGCGCACCTACACACTCGCCGACGCCGGTATCACCGCGTACACGTCGATGGCCTACAGCGTGGACGGCACGAAGTTCTACATCCTCGGGGACGCGCCGGAGGTCGACGGCGAGGCGCCGCAGCGGCTGGTCGGGTTCGATGTGGCCACCGGTAACCAGGTGAGCGCGGTGACGCTGGACGGCAATGTCGAACCGGTCGCCGGGCTGATCACGCCCGAGGTGCTGGAATGACGTCCGCGCTGCTGGGTCGACGCCGGTTCCTGTCCCTCGCGGCGGCCGGCGCCGGACTGGCGGGAATCGGCGCCCTCGGCGCCACGGGGTGTGGATCGTCGGCGGGCACCACCTCCGGCCCCGCCCGGCTCGACTACATAAAACCCGGCGATCCCGAGGTCGCAGCCGCCGAGGCCGCCCGTGCCTCGACCGGGAAAACGGCGGCCTACGCGCTCGCCGCGGGTGCGGCGACCGTGGATCTCGGTGGGCGACTGGTGAATACATGGGCGTACGGGGCCGGGGCCGTCGCACCGGAGTTGCGGCTCTCCGCCGGGGATACCCTCGCGGTGCGGGTCAGCAATACGGTGCCGGCGGAGACCAGTATCCACTGGCACGGGATCCGGATCCGCAACGATATGGACGGGGTGCCGCCGGTCACCCAGAAACCCATCGCCGCGGGTGGCGCCTTCGAATACCGTTTCGTCGCGCCCGACCCGGGCACCTACTGGTACCACTCGCATTCCGGGTTACAGGCCGATCGGGGGCTCTTCGGCGCCCTGGTCGTCGAGGACCCGCGCGATACGTCGGGTGCCGACGCCGACGCCGTCCTGGTTCTCGACGACTGGGTCGACGGGCTGGGCACCACACCGGATGCGGTGATGGCCGCCCTCAACCCCGATCTGCACGGCGGTCACGCCGGTCACGGTGGCGCCGCCCCGGTGCAGGTGGGTGCCGGGGAGGCCGCGGTGGCGGCCTCGCTCACCGCGGCCGGGCACGGTGAATCGCGGGAACTCGGCGGGATGACCCAGCACATCGCCTATCCGCTGCATCTGATCAACGGCCGCCCACCGAACGACCCCGCGGTCATCACGGCGGCTCCGGGTTCGCGGCTGCGGTTGCGCATCATCAATGCCGGCGCGGAGACGCCGTATCGGTTCGCCGTCGCCGGCCACCGGCTGACCGTGGTGGCGGTGGACGGATTCGATGTGGTCCCGGTCGAGGCAGACACGATCCTGATCGGTATGGCCCAGCGCTACGACGTCCTGGTGACTGTCGCATCGGGGGCGTGGCCGGTCGTGGCCGCGGTCGAAGGCCGTCCCGGCTACGCCTCGACCGTACTGCGCAGTTCGGACGCGGCTCCGCTCGCGGATCCCGATATCGGCGGCGTGATCCCGGAGCTCCGCGGGCACCTGGTGCCGGAAAGCGAACTGCGCCCCGCACAGCACACGCGACTTCCGAACCGCTCACCCGACCGCGACTACGCGGTGGATCTGCTCCAAGCCGGTGACCGGTACGTCTGGGCGATGGCGGGCGCCGACGCGGGCGATCTGGTGATGAAACAGGGCGAGCGGGTCCGCATCACCATGCACAACCGGTCGACCATGTGGCACCCCATGCACACCCACGGGCACACCTTCGCGATCCCCGATTACGGCGGACTCCGCCGCGACACCGTGAATGTCCTGCCCGGCACCTCGCTGGCGATCGAGTTCGACGCCGACAACCCGGGTGAGTGGATGTTCCACTGCCACAACGCCTATCACTTCGAGGCCGGGATGACGGCCAACCTGATGTATGTCCGATGAGAGGTATCGATGAGAAAGTTCCTGGTCCTGGTCGTCGCCGTATTCGCGTTTCTGCCGCTCACGGCCTGCGGCGATTCCGGCGGTGGCGCCCCCGCGGTGACGGTCCAGGTAGCGAACATGAGCTACAGCCCGGCCTCGGTGACGATCGAGAAGGGCCAGACGGTCGAATGGATCTTCGACGACAACGGCCTCCCGCACGATGTCGTGGAGGACACCGGAGCGTTCGAGAGCGAACTGCTCACCGAAGGCAGCTTCACCCACACCTTCACCGAAGCCGGCACATTCAGCTACCACTGCACCCCGCACCCGATGATGGTCGGCACCGTCGTCGTCGAGGGCTGAGTTACTCGGCCGCCCTCATACTTCTGGCGTTTGCCGGCGGTTGTTCCGGCCCGCCGCGGGCCGACGCTGTCGTGCACATCAGTCAGATCCGATTCGAGCCGCGGGAGGTCCGGGTCCCCGTCGGCGGTACCGTCGAATGGCGCTTCGACGACGGCCTCCTGCTGCACGATCTGCGCGCCGACGGCGTCTTCGACAGCGGTGTCCGTAGCGAGGACACCTTCCGGTTCACCTTCACGACGCCCGGCGACGTGGCGTACCGGTGCTCGATCCATCCGACCATGTCCGGAACCGTGCACGTCGGCTGACGTGCGGTCACCACCAGGAGGTACACCATGACAACGTTGCTCGATCACGAAGCCCTGCCGGTCGATATGCCGCAGATCCGGCCCGAATTGCGGCGCTCGGTCGGGATCGGCTCCCGCCTCGCCCTGCCCGCGATCGCCGCCGGGGCCGGGATCGTGGCGGCGCTGGTGGCCGCGCCCGGTGCGGCCGCGGGCCTCACCGGCGCGGTCGTCGGTGCCGGTCTGATCACTGCGCTCGCCGCGAACTGGTCGACCTGCGGTATGTCCGTGGCGGGCGTCGTGGTCGCACCCAAACAACCGGACCGCCGCGGCTCGTCCACGCCGCTGCGCCGGCTCGGCTGGCACGCCCTCGGTTCGACGGCAACCGCTTCGATCACCGGCGCGCTGATCGGTGCGCTCGGCGGGCTCGCCCTCGGCCTCGTGCCGATCACACTCGTGCTCGGTGCCTGGGCCGTACTCGCCGCCGCATACGGCCTGCACGAATTGGGACTGCTCGTTATGCCGACGCCCATGCGGCGCCGGCAGCTGCCCCGGCACCTGCGGCGCAGCACAGCGCCGTGGAAGGTATCGCTGCTGTTCGGGGCGATCATCGGCCCCGGATTCCTGATCTACATCCGGTCCAGTGCGTACTACCTGCTGGCGCTCGGAGTCGCCGCCGTCGGGTCGCCGGCCCTGGGCGCGGCGCTGTTCGTGACGGTGGCGCTCGGCCGCTGCCTGCCGAGCGCCACCGCCATCGTCTACACCCGGCGCGGCGGCTCGATGCCGGGCTTCCTGTCGCTGATGTGCCTGGTCGACCGCCGCGTGCAGGTATTCACCGGCGCGGTTCTGGTCGGCCTCGGTGCTTTCGCGCTGGGCGTGCTCGTCTGACTGTCCGTCTCGGGTCCGGTGCATCCTGCGGGCCCGAGCGGTACCGCTCGCTGACCGGCACCGGCTCGGGCCTGATTTCGTCAGGACTCGGGCCCGGGCGTGGCCGATACTTCGCCGGCAGTCTCCAGCGCGCGGGCCATGACCGCCGATCCCTGCTCGACGAATCCGGCGATCTGTTCGGCGAGTTCGTCCGGCAGGACATCGGTGTGCCAGACGAATCTGGTCCGCCCCTCCTCTTCCAGAGCCTGTATGTCGTGCCTTGGACCGGCTCACCCGCGACGGCTGGTCACGCGACACGGCACCCGCGCGTTGACGTAATGATTGCGTCATCATATCGTTGGTTGGTGTTGTTCCCGACTCCGACGCTGACCACGAGCGATGAACGCGTGCTGTCCGAGGTCGACAGTATGCGCGATGAGCTGCGGCATCAGTTGCAGAAAGTGCCGGGCAAGTGGGCCGGCGGTTTGCGGAAGTTCCTCACGGCAGACGCCGTGGCCGCATCGAACTCGATCGAAGGATTCAAGGTCGCGACCATTGATGTCGAGGACTTGATAGCCGGTGAGCGCGATGTGGAGGTCTCCGAGGAGAACAAGGCCGAGACGCTCGCCTACGAGCAGATGATGACCTACATCCAAACGCTCCACGATGTCGAAGACTTCGCCTACAACAAAGAGATGCTCAACGCCCTGCACTGGATGTTGCAGGGACATAGGCATTCACCACGTAAACCCGCCGGACAGTGGCGGCGCGGCCCTGTCTATGTGACGGATGCTCGCGACCCGAGCATCGCCGCGTACACAGCACCGGAGGCAGGTGCGGTTCCGGCGCTCATGGCCGAACTGGCGGAGTGGCTGGGTGCCGAGGACGAAACCCACCCGCTGGTGCGTGCGGCGATGGCCCATCTGCATCTCGTGTCCATCCATCCCTGGGCCGAGGGGAACGGCCGGATGTCGCGGTCGCTGCAAACGTTGATGATCGCGCGCGAAGGGGTGCTGGCGCCGGAGTTCTCCTCGATCGAGGCATGGCTCGGCCGTCCCGGCAATACCTGGGAGTACTACCAGGTATTGGGCCGTCGCGGCAGTGAGTACCAGCCGGACCAGGATGTCTCCGAGTGGGTCCGCTTCAATCTGATCGCTTATCACCAGCAGGCGCAGACCGTGCACGCGCGATTCGTTCGCTCCGGGCAGGTCTGGGAGCGATTGTCCGAATTCGCCGGTACCGAATCGCTCGACGAGCGATTGGTGAGCGCGCTACACGATGTGGCGATGTCGGGCCGGGTGCGCCGCAGTCGTTACGAGCAGAACGAGAATCTCAATCTTCAACAGGCGCAACGAGATCTGCGCGAGCTGGCGCGAAGGCAGATCCTGGAGCCGATGGGACGTACGCGTGCTCGCACCTATGTCGCCGGGCCGCGATTCCCGGAGGCGGCGCTCGAGGTAGCCCGGACGCCGACGACACTGACCGATCCCTACGCGGCCGGGTAGCTCTGGCCGGTCGGCCACCAGTTGTCTGTCGAATCGGCACGGCGACGAGCCTGTGTCGGGCAGATGTCTCTCGGCAAGCCTGTGTGACGCTGCGGCTCTGGTCCCGCGATGCGAATCCGTGTTAACTTATCCTGGAACGGTCACTAACTCGGTCGACCGTAACGAGCAGTTCAGGAGGGGCCCATGCCATCCGCCGTCATCGTTGATGTGGTTCGCACGCCGTCCGGGAAAGGCAAGATGGGCGGGGGTTTGTCGGGGGTGCATCCGGCGACCCTGCTGGCCGGGGTGCTCGGGAAGTTGATCGAGCGCAACGACCTGGATCCGGCGCTGGTCGACGATGTGGTGGGCGGCTGCGTCACGCAGAGTGGCGAGCAGGCGTTCAATATCTCGCGGACCGCCGTGCTCGCGGCCGGGTTTCCCGAATCGGTTCCGGCGACCACCGTGGACCGGCAGTGCGGGTCCAGTCAGCAGGCGGCGCATTTCGCGGCCCAGGGCGTGATATCGGGGGCCTACGATATCGCGATCGCCTGCGGGGTGGAGTCGATGAGCCGGGTGCCCATGTTCTCCAATGCGCAGGGGCAGGACGCCAACCGTGGGCCGATCGCACACCGGTACCCGGAGGGGCTGGTGCAGCAGGGGATCGCGGCCGAGATCCTGGCCGCGCGGTGGAAGTTCGATCGCGCGACCCTCGACGAGTTCGCGGCGCGTTCGCATCGGCTCGCCGCCGAGACCGCGGCGGCGGGCGGGTTCGACCGGGAGCTGGTGGCCGCGGGTGAACTGACCGCGGACGAAACCATCCGTGCCGGGTCCACCCCGGAGAAGCTCGCGGGACTGAAGCCGGCCTTCGCGGATGAGGAATACACGCGGCGCTTTCCGGAGATCAATTGGTCCATTACGCCGGGTAACTCGTCTCCGCTGTCCGACGGCGCGTCGGCGGCGCTGATCATGAGCGAGCAGATGGCGGCGAAACTGGGGCTCACGCCGCGGGCCCGCTTCCATTCCTTTGCGGTGCTGGGCGATGATCCGTTGCTCATGCTGACCGCGCCGGTTCCCGCGTCGAAGAAGGTGCTGGACCGGGCCGGTCTGACGATCGACGAGATCGATGCGTACGAGGTGAACGAGGCGTTCGCCCCGGTGCCGCTGGTGTGGCAGCACGAACTGCAGGCCGACCCGGAGAAGCTGAATCCGCGGGGCGGCGCGATCGCGCTGGGGCATCCGCTGGGCGCTTCGGGTGTGCGAATTCTCGCGACGATGGTCAACCATCTGGAACAGACCGGGGGTCGCTACGGGCTGCAGACCATGTGCGAAGCGGGCGGTCTGGCGAACGCCACCATCATCGAACGCCTCTGAATCGAACGGACCGCTACCCCCGGGCCGGGTGCCCGGGGGTAGCGGGTGGGTGGGTGCGTCGTGGGCCCGGGCTGTGGTTCGGGCTTGCCGCCGGATATCGGGACCACGACGCGGCCGCGGGTCAGAAGCGGCGTGCTCCGACCACGGGCGAATAGGACATGGGCGAGATCTCCACCGTGGTGGTCGCGGCGTGGATCACCTGGCCGTCGCCGGCGTACAGGGCGGAATGTCCGCCGCCGCTGTAGGAGAGCACATCGCCGACACGTAGTTGGTCGAGTGATACCGGGGTGCCGGCGGAGAGCTGGGACCAGCTCGTGCGCGGTACGTCCACTCCGGCCTGCTGGTAGGCCCATTTCACGAGCCCCGAGCAGTCGAAGGTGTTCGGGCCGGTGCCGCCGGATACGTACGGTGCGCCGAGTTTGCTGCGTGCCGCCTGCACCGCGATATCACCGACCGAGGGGGCGGGGGCGAATTGGGGCGGCGGGGTTCCGATACCGGGGATTCCGGCCGGTAGGGGGATGTGATCGGGAACTTCGAAAATGCCGAGACCGGGCACTTCGACCGGTCGTGCCTCGGCGGGGGCGGCTGTACAGAGGATGGTGCCGGCCGCGGCGGCGAAGAGGGCCATGACGGCCATGCGTTTTCGGACTAGCGGTACTGACTCCATAATTGCGGTCCTCCGTGCTCAGGTCGAGCGCCGGTGGATCGCAACAACTTTCACCGCATCGTGCACGGCGAGAACATCACCGACTGCTCGAACAGCGTTGGAAATACACCACAGCTATATGTCGGTCCTGCAAACCCGGGGAGTCATGTTTCGCCGTCCGCCGCCGATGCTTCGGAAACGACACGGACAAGATGCCTAACGAAACGGTAACTATATGTGTTCGCCCAGCGTATGAGGCATATCGAAATTACGACGGGCGATACCGGGCCTTGATGTGGAACCGTTCGCCCTGTGGTCCGTAGATGCTCAGATATTCGACCGGATGCTCGTCCGCATTGCCGAACCAGTGGGGGAGATGGGTATCGAATTCGGCGACCTCGCCGGGGGTCAGCACCATATCCCGGTCGCCGAGGATCAGGCGCAATTTTCCGTTGAGGACGTAGAGCCAGTGATAGCCCTCATGGGTGCGGAGGTCGGGTTCGGCGGCGGCGCGGCCGGCCAGGATCTGTTTATAGGCCTGCAGGCCGCCGGGCTTGCGGGTGAGCGGGACGAAGGTCTGGCCGTGCCGGGTGACCGGGCGGATATTCACCCGGGGGTCGCCGGTCTCCGGGGCGTCGACCAGTTCGTCCAGCGGTACATGATGGGCCTTGGCCAGGGGTAACAGCAGTTCGAGGCTGGGTTTACGCTGGCCGGATTCCAGCCGCGACAGCGTGCTGACCGGTATGCCGGTGACCTCGGACAGGGCCGCCAAGGTGGTGCCGTTGCGTCGCCGCAGCTCACGCAGCCGCGGTCCGATCGCGTCGATGACATCGCCGAATTCCTCGAGCATGTCACTATTGCAGTTCTGGCAAATAAATTTGTCAAGTTTCCGGTTTCTCCGGATGCTTGGTGGCAACCCCGCGAGGAGATCAGGAGACACGGATGGACCAGCAGTTCTGGGACGATATGTACGGCGAGACCGAGCAGCGCTTCAGCGGCCTGCCGAACGACGCACTGGTGACGGAGGTGGCCGGGATGGCGCCCGGGCAGGCGCTGGACCTCGGTTGCGGTGAGGGCGCGGACGCCTACTGGCTGGCCGAGCAGGGCTGGCAGGTCACCGCGGTGGATATCTCGAAGGTTGCGATCGAGCGCGCGTCGGCCGGGCATCCGGAGATCGCGTGGCAGCAGGCCGATATCACCGTCACGCCGCTGCCGGCTCGTTCGTTCGATCTGGTGTCGGCGCACTATTTCCCGATCGAGAAGGAACCCGATCACGCGACGCTGCTCGGCCTGCTGGATACGGTCGCGCCGGGCGGAACGCTCCTGTTCGTCACCCACGATCCGACCGAAATGCCCGCGCCGGAAGAGCATCCGCACCACTTCGACCCCTACGCCTACTACCTCCCCGTCGATATCGTCCCGCTGCTCGACGACCGATGGACGGTAGAGGTCGACGACAAACGGGACCGTAATCGTCCGGCGGCCGGCCACCAGGTCCTGGATCTCGTCTTGCGGGTGCGGCGCGTGAGCTGACCGGCCCGGGGGGCGTGCCCGGAAACCTTGCCGCCCGTGTGCTACCGGAGACCGCGCGTCGGTCCCGCCTGCGACGAGAGCTGATTGCTATCGTCGGCGGGACCTGTGCGCGGAAACCGGAACCATGAGGTGGAGGGTGTTCATGCGGCTGTACCGGGTTCACGTGCTCGCGGCCGCGGCGGCCGTCATCGCGGTTGTGCTGGCCGTGATCCTGGTGGTGGCGCAGGCCGCCCGGCACCCGGTGCACCGGGACACCGCACCTGCCGTCTCGCCGGCGGAACTGGCTCAGCAATGGACCGGTCTGCATGACGGCCCGCAGCCCTACCCCGATGTGCATATCGACAAAGACGTGCACATCAGCATGAGCGACGGGGTGGTGCTGAAGGCGGATGTGTACCACCCCGCGCGCGGGGGGCAGGTGGAAACCGGACCGCTGCCCACCATCGTCACGATGACGCCGTACTCGAAAATGATGAACAGCCTCATCGATTCGGCGATCAACAACCCCGAAGCGCAGCGGTTCACCATGGACCTGGTCCGCCGGATCAACCTGTCCGGCACCCCGATCAGCGGATTCGAGGATCTGCTGCACGCCCTCGACGGCGGTACCGTCGCCACCGTGCTCGGACTGGACAGCAAACTGGTGCGGGCCGGCTACACCGTGGTCTCGGTGGATGTGCGCGGCACCGGGCAGTCGCAAGGGCTGTGGGACACCCTCGGGGCGCGCGAACAACTCGACACCCGCGAGGTCATCGAATGGTCGGCGGCACAGCCGTGGTCCAACGGGCGGGTCGCGATGAGCGGTGGGTCCTATTCCGGGATCAATCAGTTGCGTGCCGCGGAGAACGCCCCGGAACCGCTGCAGGCCATCTTCCCGGTGGAACCGGGCAGCGATCTGATGCGCGATGTGGTGGCCCCCGGCGGCGGTGTGGGCGTGACCTTCCTGCCGCTGTGGCTCACCCAGGTGAACCGGGCCAAGCTCGTGCCGGATGTGCAGGCCATGTTCAACGGCACCTTCGACTGGCAGTGGCTCGCCGACCGGCTGGCCGATCCCGCGACCAACTACGACCTGCTCGCGCAAGCGCTGCTCACCCCGTCACTGAACGATATGCCGCCCACCCTGGCCGCGGCACTCGACGAGAACAGTCCCTTCCGGGAAGGCATCACGGGCCATCCCGGCAAGGTCACCGTTCCGACCTTCGTCTACGGCGGCTGGCACGATATCTTCGCCAACAGCGCCACCAAGCTCTACAACGAGATCCCACTCGCGCCGGGACGTAAACAGCTGATCGTCGGCGACACCTATCACGCCAATCCGGGCGCCGGGACCGGAAGGCCCGGCGCCCCACCCCGTTTGGATGTGCTGCAGCGCGCCTGGTTCGACCACTGGCTCAAAGATATCGACAACGGCATCACCGGATACGGTCCGGTGATCGTGTGGGAACAGGGCGGCGGCTGGGTGTCGCTCGACCAGTTCCCACAGCCCGGAATGACGCATCGGCGGGTGTACCTGTCGGCCACGCCCAGCGGTACCACCGGCGAGAGCGTGCACGACGGATCGCTGATCGGACAGCCGGGGGACAGGGCGCGGCTCACCGTGGCCCCGGGGCTGACCACGGTGTGCTCCCGCGATGCGGCGCAGGGGTCGGCGGGGATCACCGCGGCCTTCGACGCCTGCGCCAAGGACTCGCGGATCGCCGAGCGCGGCGCGCTCACCTTCACCAGCGGGGAGGTCGCCGAACGGACCGTCGTGTCCGGTCCGATCAATGTGCACCTGAATACCGTCCACGACGCCGCAGACGGGTATTGGAGTGTGACGGTGAACGATGTCTCGCCCGACGGCACCTCGCGGGTACTGAGCACCGGGCAGCTCACCGCCTCGCTGCGCGCCATCGACGAGTCGCGCAGCACCCGCTCGCCGAACGGCGATCTCACCGCGCCGTTCAACCCGATCACCTTGGAGAGCGTGCAGTCGGTGACTCCCGGTGAGCCGGTCGCGCTCGATATCGCGGTCATCCCCACCCAGGCGGTACTCGAACCGGGCCACCGGCTCCGCCTCGATGTCTTCGCCGCGAACGCCCCCAAAGCGCTGGCGTTCCGGCCCATGCTCAACGACACCGAACTCAAACCCCAGCATCTGGCGCTGGACCCGGCGGCGCCGAGCTTCATCAACTTCCCCACCGACCGGCCCCTGCCGGATGCATCGGGCCGACCGGCCGCCGATCCGGAACCCGCGGCCGTCCCGACCGCACCCGCGGCCCCGAGTTCCGCCACCGCACCGGCCCGCCCGGCGGCCCCCACTACCCGTCCGGCGCAGGCGCAGGGATCGCCCGCCGCCCCGGCTGTGCCCGGCGGCCCGACCACGGCCGCAACCCCGGCCGAGACACCCGCGCCGAGTTCCTCAGGTGCCCCGGCCGGTACTCCGTCCGAGGAACCGTCCCGTCCCGCGGGGGCTCCTCGACCGGCCGAGGCTCCCCAACCTCAGGAACCTCCCGTCGTGCGGGATGCTCCGCGGCCCGTTCCTGCCGCGCCGGGCACCGAATCGCCGCAGCCTGCACAACCCGCGGCTCCGACGACCGGTCCGGCACCGATTCCGCAATACACGTCGCCACGATCAGCGACCCCGCAGCCGTAGATTCGACGAACCCCAACCACGCCGGCCCGGGATCCCGCCCGCACCCGCCGGACCCGCGGCGTACACCCACGTCCGCGTCGCTGCGACATAGCACCCGGATCGCACACTTCACATGGTTCGAGACACGAGGGGGCCCCGAACCCGCGCGCGCCAGCGCGCCGAAAACACAGCCGGCTGTCGTCGGCATGACGCAGATCACCGCCCGATTTGCCCGGGCCGTCCGTGTGGTCGCCACTACGTCGTAAGGTTTCGCCCATGGTGTCGCAGGAGAGGTCCGGACTGGTTCGATCGGCGGCGGAGACGAGCCTGCTCGCCGGCAGCCGGCGCTACAACCGCCTGGAGGTGGCCGAAAAGGCCGGGGTAGCACCCGAATTGGCGCGCCGGCTGTGGGTTTCGCTGGGATTCCCGGCCAGCGAGGACGACAGCGCGCCCGATTACACCGATTCCGATATCGCCGCGATCCACCGCTTCCGGGAGGTCGGTGTCCTGGCCGGTGCCGATACCCGGCAGCAGGCCGCGACCGCCCGCACCATCGGGCAGGCCATGGCCCGGCTGGCCGAATGGCAGGTGGATCTGGTGCTCGACGAGATCGACCGCCGGGTCGCCGCGGCCGGACCTGGCGCGGACCCCGATCAGATCACCCGCACGGCCACCGCGGAGACGGTGGAACTGCTGGAGAGCCTGCTGTCCTATGCGTGGCGCCGGCACCTCGACGCGGCCCTCACCCGCCATCTCGAGGAGACCGGCCCCACCCAGGATTCGACCCGGACCCTGGCCGTCGGCTTCGCCGATATGGTCGGTTACACCCGGCTCACCCGGCATCTGCACCCCGACGAGCTGTCCACGCTGCTGGAGGCGTTCGAATCCACGACCACCGCCGCGATCGCGGAGAACGGCGGCTGGGTGATCAAGAACGTCGGCGACGAAGTGATGTTCGCCGCCGAATCCCCGCTGGCGGCCGCACGGATCGCCCTGGCGATCCAGGAGTCCACGATGACCGTCGGTACCACACCGGAGCTGCGGGTCGCGGTGGCCTACGGCCCGGTGCTGCAGCGTTTCGGTGACCTGTACGGGTCGGTGGTGAATATCGCCGCCCGCCTCACCGGTGTCGCCCGGCCCGGCACGATCCTGGTCGACGACGGCGCCGCGGCGGAACTGGACGGCGAGAAGGAGTTCACCATCCGGCACCTGCGCAGCGTCCGCGTCCGTGGATTCAACCGGTTGCGGCCCCATCTGCTCCGGCGCAACGGCAAGTTCTGACCACGAGCCGCCCGGCCGTCCCGGGGCCGGGCGACGGTTCCGCGGCACCCGCACCGCGTCCAGGATGTGGGATTCTCTATTTCGGAAATGGCGTTTTGGGTATCGTCGGCGGCGGGCTGATTGTGGCCCGAGTGTGGAGAAGGAGACCAGGATGGCCAAGGGCTATGTCATCGTGACCGAGTCGATCAAGGATCCGGCGGGTATGGCCGAATACGGGAAAGCGGCCGCGAAGGCGATGGCCAAAGGGGTGACCGTCCTGGCGGTCGATACGAAACCGCAGGTCCTCGAGGGTGAATGGCCCGCCACGCAGACGGTGGTCCTGGAATTCGAGTCCCCTGAGGCAGCCCGGGCCTGGTACGACTCCGAGGAATACCAGGCCGCGATCCCGCTACGCCAGGCCGCCGCGGACTGTAATGCGGTGATCATCAACGGTCTGTAACTGCTTTCGGCTGTTCAGTTGGACCTCGGCCGGGGAGATCGGTGAGTTGTTCCGGGGGCAGGCGGTAATCGGACCGTCACCCCGGGAACATGCTCCGGTCCGAGAGATAGCCGACTCACCGCGGGCCGCCGCGTGGCACCGATCCGGCGGGCCGGGAATCTACTCTGGTGGCGTGACCGCATCCGACCTCACCCCGACCGGACGTTCGATCGTATTGGAAGCGGCCGGTGTTCGCGCCGAACTCGGTACGGTGGCCGCTGTGCTGCGCGGTCTCACCGTGGACGGTGTCGAGGTGACTGAATCGATTCCGGCCGGATCCGCCCCGCCGATGGCCGCCGGGATCGTGCTGGCGCCGTGGCCGAACCGGGTGCGCGATGCGGTCTGGACGTTGGACGGGGAACGTCAGCAGCTCGATATCACCGAGGTATCGCGCGCCAACGCGATCCACGGGCTGTTGCGCAATACCGATTACGAAGTGCGGGAGCAGGCGCCGGGCGCGGTGACCCTCGGCGCTCTCATTCCACCGCAGCACGGCTGGCCGTTCCTGCTGGACACCTGGGTGCGCTACGAACTGAGCCCGGACGGGCTGGCGGTGACCCATGGAGTCGTCAACCGTTCCGCCCGGACCGCGCCCTACGCGACGGGCGCGCATCCGTATTTCCGGATCGGTGCGAACCCGGTCGACGAGCTCGAACTCATGGTGGCCGCGAGCGTCTACTACGAGGTCGACACGCGCATGAATCCTGTTGCGGCGCATTCTGTCGAGGGCACGCCGTACGACTTGCGCACCGGCGCCCCGCTGGCGGAGCTGACCCTCGACACCCCGTTCGGCGGGGTGGCGCCCGGTGTGGCCGCGCGGCTCACTGCCCCGGACGGGGCGACGGTGGAACTGCTGCACGACGCCGCATGGCGCTATCTCCAGGTTTTCACCGCCCGGGATTTCCCGCGAGCGGCGGGCCGCGGGCTCGCGGTCGCGCTGGAACCGATGACCGCGGCTCCGGATGCCCTGAATTCCGGCGACGGCCTGCGATGGCTGGCACCGGGTGAGCGCTGGGAAGGCCACTGGGGTATCCGTTACACAGCCGGCAGGAGTGGTGCGGGCTCCCGCTGACGCCGGTATCGAACGCAACCCGGATCCTTCGCCCGTGATCGAACACCGCTGCGGGCAGCGGCACCGCTGAATCGGCCTGTTCGAACTCGGTGATCCCGCCGGCCGACGCACGGAAATCACTGCCGCAACGAAGAATTCAATTTTCCGCAACAGTCGAACAGTGCTCGTTCTCCCCTGGAGATGGCTAATCTGTACGCGGCAATCTGCGAGGGGTGCCGGCGATCGGGTCGCCGGCCGTGGAGCGCGTCCCAGGCAACCCGGGCGATTCGAGCGGGGTTCGCCCGGGACGGAAAGGGGGTGCGGTGAGCGACGCCGACCGGTTCGGGCGGTTCCCGAGCAGCCGGGTCATATCAATGGTATTCACCCGGGCGGACCGGTTCGACAGGGCGGCTGCCGCGGCGGAGTTCGATTGCGGGATGCTCGAGCCGTTGGCGGGTCTCGTGGTGGCGCATCGCAGAATGGCAGCGGCTCGGCCTGATTGGGACGAGGTCGTGCTGACCTGGGATCCGGGCGGCCGGACCCCGGTGCTGTCGGCCACGGCGGCCGGCACCGACGGCTTCACCCGCGCCTGGGAGGAGGTGCAGCGTCATATGTTGTCGATAGATCTCGAGGCCCGGCGGGTTCTCGGTCAACCCCCGGCCGATGCGGTGACGCATCACGAGGGGCTCGGGGCGATCTTCGGCCGGATGGCGCATCTGTACACGATCAGCCACGACCGATTCGTGTTGGACGGCCCCCAGGGGCGGAGCCGCAGGCAGTTGGCCCGCGAATACGCCGCATACGAAACCCTCGCCCGCGAGTTGGCGTGCGGGCGGAAATTTCTGCCCAGTTTGTTCGACCGGCCGGCCTCCTGAACCGGCGCGGTTTCCGCGTCCGGTGGCGGTATTGCTGTCCTGTCGCGACTTCCGGCTCTATCCTGCAGGAGGATCCGCCGGACGGACACGGGCGCAGGCAGACAAGGGAGCGGTATGGACGTCGAGAAGGCGCGCCGGTTCGCGGCGGAAATATGGGGCCGCCAGGATATGACGGGGTCCGAACGGCTGGCGGCCGTCAAAGCGGACGCGCATGCGCGGGGCAAGGAACCCTTCGACCTCGACCGGCTCGAAGCGCTGTGCGATACCAGCGACGAAGGCCGTACGGACCCGGTGCAGTGGCGCATACGCCGATTCGAGTTGATGTACTACAGCCATCCGGACATGGCGACGATCGAAGACCTGGCCGAACACGTGATGTCGGCGCGGGGCCGGCTGGTGTGAAGCAGGCGGCCCGGGCGCGCGGATCGTCTACTCGCCGGTTACCACCGCAGCATCGGTAGTGGCCGGCGCGGGTGACGCAGTGCGTAGGACCCGATCCGAGTTGCCAGGAACCGGTGGAACCCGGCGTAGGGCAGCTCCGACACCACCCGGGAAACAGTTGTCGCGGACAGCCGGCCACGGATTCGCCCGTAGGACACATCGATACGGTCGGCGCGGCGGAATGTTTCGGCGAGTTCGTCCCGTACCGGCCGGATCCGATGGTGGTCGCGAACCAGCGTGGCAACGGTAGGGGCGTCATCGATATCGAGGCAGTCGCACCATTGCGTGGCCAGCTCGGCGGACGGCTCGAGATAGTCCACCGTTTCCGCGGTCCAGATACCGAGGTCGTGGACGGCCCAGGCCAGGGCCGCGGTATCGGGGATCTCACCGAGCAGGAGGCGCTGATAGTTCAGGCATCGGTAGACGTGGTTGCGGTACATCACTTCCTGTGAACCCAGCGCCGGACGGTAATGGTCGAGCACAACGTCGACGATCGGGTGCGAAACGGTCACCTCGGCAGGGGGCACAAGGGCTCCTGGGACGTGTGGGCAGGGGCGTCCCAGTGTAGTGAGCTGTGCGGCGCGGAGATCCCGATCCGGAAGAGGCCCGGGTCGCACCGGTGTGTACGCGATCTTGTTGTACTTGTCATAGGACGCTGTCGATGGGGGCACCCGGCCATTCGGGGTGTTCCGTCAGCGCTGTGGGGCACCGCTTTCCGGTTTGATCGCCAGAATCTGCACTGTGGTGCTGGGGCCGTGGTGGTACTTCCCTTCGGTGATTTCGCGGTCCACCTCCGCGCAATGCTCCAGCCGCAGGCCGGGGAGATCGCGGCGGAGCTCGGCAGGGGTGGGCAGCGCGTCCGGGTCCGGTGGGCCGCCGACACCGGGACGGTCCAACTGGCGGGGTGTATAGGCCTCGAGGACGAATACGCCGCCGGGGCGCAGGGCGCGCACACAGGCCGCGTGCAATCCCGGGCGCATCGCGGAGGGTGTATGGGCCCAGATGGAGATGATCCCGGCCCATTGTGAGTTGCCGAAGTCGTAGGTGGTGAGGTCGGCGACGACGGTATCGATGGTGACACCGTGCTGGGCCGCGAGCTCCCGGGCGTTCGCCAGGCCCACATCGGAGAGGTCGACGGCGGTGACCTGATGACCCCGGCCCGCCAGGTAGACGGCATTACGTCCTTCGCCTTCGGCCAAGCACAGCACGGGTCCTGCGGGAATCCGCTCGGCGACCGTGCGCAGGTAGTCGTTGGGTTCGGTGCCGTAGGACGCGAACGGTTCGGCGTAGCGCGCGTTCCACAGTTCGGCCGGTGTACGGATTTTCATCTGCCACTCCTCGATCTCGGTCGTCGTCTTGACGACAGGACCCACTGTGCAAGTTAATGTGGACATGAAGTCAAGCCCGTCCGGCGAGACCTACTCGATCGGTGAGATCGCTGGTTACTTCGACCTCGCACCGCATGTGCTCCGGCACTGGGAGTCCGTCGGTCTGCTCACCCCGGCCGCTCGGATCAGTGGCCGGCGCCGCTACACCCGGGCACAACTCGCCCGCGTGGCCATGATCCTGCGCAGCAAACAGATCGGCCTGAGCCTCGCCCGGACCCGCGAGCTCCTCGATGCCTGCGACGGCAGTGGACGCCGCCGCATCCTGCAGTCCCACCTGGACGCACTCGACGAACAAATCGACCGGATCCGGACCTCGCAGCAGTTGATCGCCCACGTACTCACTTGCCGGCACGAGGATTTCACCGAATGCCCGCGATTCCAGGAGGAGGTCGTCGCGGCCGTCACCGGCGATATCACATCCGCTGACGACTCGTAGGTTCGGGACGATCGACGACCTGGCCACGTGATGTCGGTACGGCAGGTGAAGGGGGCCACCGGCGGTTCTCGCCGGGACCCCTCCCGGTGTGTCTCGTTCAGACTGTGGACCATGCTCGACGACAAGCGAATTCTGCTCCTGGGCTATCACCCCGACGAGGGGCGGATGGTGATCGCCCGGAACAATCCGGACAACGCGAAGTATGTCGTTGTCCTCATTCCCGGCATCGGAGCCGGCGTGCATTCGTTGAATCAGCTCACAGCGGCGGCGGAGAACCGGACCACTGTCGTTCCAGCGCGACCCGCTGGTCCGCTACCTTCCGGCGCTGCGCCGCATCGTTCGAGGCGCCGGCTGACCGCCCTACCGGGCCGTTGTCTCGGTCCAGGTGACCGGCAGTTCGTGGACGCCGTAGATGTTCATATCGGTCCGGAGTTTCACGTCGCCGGCGGGGACGGCCAGGGCGAGGGTGGGGAACCGGCTGATCAGGGCGGCGAAACCGGCGCGCATCTCGACGCGGGCTAGCTGCTGGCCCAGGCATTGGTGGACGCCGTGGCCGAAGGACACCAGGCCGCGGGCCTTGCGGTGGATATCGAGGGTGTCGGGGTCGTCGAAACGCTGCGGGTCGTGGTTGGCGGCCAGCAGGGAGACGACGACGGTCGAACCCGCGGGGATGGTTTCGCCGCCGAGTTCGATGTCTTCGGTGGCGTAGCGGTAGAAGATATCGGCGACCGCGAGATAGCGCAGAAGTTCCTCGACGGCATCGGGCACCAGGTCGAGATCGGCGCGCAGTTCGGCCAGCTGGCCTGGATTCTCCAGCAGCGCGAAGGTGCCCAGGGCCAGCATGTTCGCGGTGGTTTCGTGGCCGGCGAGCAGCAGCAGGAAAGAGATGCCGGTCAGTTCCTCGATGCTCAGATCGTCGTCGCGGGCCAGGTCGGACAGGATGTCGTCGCCGGGTTCGGCGCGTTTGCCGGCGGCCAGTTCGGCCAGGTACGTCATCATCGCGCCGTAGGCGGCCATCTTCTCGTCGAGCGGCTGGTCCTTGATCAGGAACTTGGCGGAGTTGGTCTGGAAGATGGCCCGGTCGGCGTAGGGGACGCCGAGCATTTCACAGATCACCAGGGAGGGCAGCGGCAGCGCGAATTCCCGCACCAGATCGACCGGGGGAGTCAACTGGGCCATCGCGTTCAGCTGCTGCTCGGCGACCTCGACGATGTGCTCTTCGAGCTGCTTCATGCGTTTGACGGTGAAAGCGCTGATGAGTTTGCGCCGCAGCCGGGTGTGGTCCGGCGGGTCCATGGCGATGAACAGGCCGGGGATCTGCGGGGACGGCTCGGTCTGGACCGGCATATCGGGGGTCGCGTCCAGCGCGTGGAGAATGCCGATGTCCAGGCGGGAGCTGAACCGGGTATCGGCCAGGACCTGCCGGGCGGCGTCGTAGCCGGTGATGAGCCAGCCTTCGTGGCCGTCGGGGAAGATCAGCGGACTGACGGGACGGGCGGCGCGCAGCTCGGTGATCTCCTGGGGCGGGTCGAAGGGACCGGCGTTGCGTTCGGTGGGAAGGCCGTGCGGAACGGGGACTGTGCGGGACATCGAGTTTCCTTTTCGTTGTGGTTGCCGGGTGGGCGGCGGGCTAGCGGACCGAGACGACGGTGATCGCGCCGGAGGGGCAGTGGTGGACGGCCTCGCGGACGGCCGCTTCCTGGTCGGGAGCGGGTGCGTGGGCGGAGACGATCACTCGGCCGTCGTCGCCGTCCTGGTCGAATACTGCGGGGGCGGTCAGTACGCACATTCCGGCCCCGATGCAGCGTTCCCGGTCCACCCTGAGTTCCGTCAGTGGCTCTCGGCCGTTGCGGTGGCTGTTCATGTGAGTACTGTCGCGGGCCCGGCTGATACCGGCCTGACATCCGCCTGACACGGCCGCTGACAGGGGTTGTACCTGCTCATATGCGGTTGTGACGGGTGCTGTCGAAGGCGGCCCGGCCGCCGCGCCCGGCACACGGCAGAATGGTCCGGTGCAGATCGGGTTGCTTGGACCGCTCGAAATCCGGGCAGAGGACGGCGGATCGGTAGAGATACCGGGTGCCCGGCTGCGGGCGTTGTTGATCGCGCTCGCGCTCGAACCCGGACGCGTGGTGCCGAAAGCGACACTGGTCGACTGGATCTGGGGTGAACAGCCCCCCGCGGACGCGGCGAATGCGCTGCAGGCCCTGGTGTCCCGGCTGCGGCGGGTGCTGCCGGACGGGACACTCGACGGGGAGGCGGGGGGATACCGGCTGGCGGTGGCACCGCGCGCCGTCGACGCCGTTCGCTTCGAACAGCTTCTCGACCGGGCGCGCAGCAGTGCGGGCGCGCAGCGGTCCGGCTTGCTGCGTGAGGCCCTCGATCTGTGGCGTGGGACGCCGATGCAGGGTGTCGAGGTGCGCGACAGCGCGGCTGTCGATGCCGTGATCACCCGGTTCGCGGGGTTGCAGCTCGCCGCGCTGGAGGATTTCTACGAAGCGGAGATCCAGCTCGGCCGGGGCGCGGAGCTGGTGCCCGAGCTGACGGAGTCGGTGGCCCGGAATCCGGTGCGGGAGCGGCTGGTCGCCGCGTTGATGCGCGCACTCGGTGCCGCCGGCCGTGGTTCCGAGGCGCTGACGGTGTATCAGACCGCGCGCGAGACCCTTGCCGACGCGCTGGGCGTGGACCCCTCCCCGGAGCTTTCCGCACTGCATGTCGCGCTGCTGCGCGGCGAGGTGGGGGAGCGGGAGAACGACCGCAAGACCAACCTGCGGGGCGAATTGACCGAATACATCGGCAAGAACGCCGATATCGCCGCCCTGCGTGAGCTCATCGCTAACCATCGGCTCACCACCGTGACCGGACCCGGTGGCTCCGGGAAAACCCGGCTGGCGCTGGAAACCGCGCGGACCCTGCTCGACGACTTCCCGGATGGCGCCTGGCTGGTGGAGCTGGCAGGTGCCGGCGCGGACGGTCACCAGGGCGCCGGGCCCGAAGGACAGGGCAGCGGGGTGACCATCGCCCAGTCGGCGATCGCCGCGCTCGGGCTCCGGGACGCGCTGCTCGGTGGCGCCCCGAACGCGGAACCGGTGGACCGGCTGATCGCGGCGGTCCGCGACCGTGAAACGCTGTTGATCCTGGACAACTGCGAGCATGTGATCGGGTCCGTGGCGGAATTCGCGCACCGGGTGCTGGGGGAGTGCCGGCGGTTGCGGATCCTGGCGACCAGCCGGGAACCGCTCGGTATCACGGGTGAGGCGTTGTGGCAGGTCGAGCCGCTGGCGTTACCCGCCGCGGGCGCGGGCGCCGCCGAGATCGAGTCCTCCCCGGCTGTTCGGCTGTTGCGGGATCGCGCCGGTGCGGTGCGCAAGGAGCTCACCTCCGACACCCGGACCCTGGCGACCATGGCGCGGATCTGCCGGGCGCTCGACGGAATCCCGCTGGCGATCGAACTGGCCGCGGCGCGATTGCGCACCATGTCCCTCGACCAGCTGGCCGGCCGCCTCGACGATCGATTTCGTCTCCTCACCGGCGGCAGCCGGATCGCGCTGCCGCACCACCGGACCTTGCGTGCGGTGGTCGACTGGAGCTGGGAGCTGCTCAGCGACGCCGAGCGGATGGTCCTGCGCCGGCTCGCGGTGTTCTCCGGCGGTGCGAGCCTGGACGCGGCCGAGCAGGTGTGCGCGGATATCGGCGGCACGGACACCGAGACGGTCGCGCAGTGGGACGTACTGGAGCTACTGACCGCGCTGACCGAGAAGTCGTTGCTGATCGTCGCGGGCTCCCCGCAGGGGGAGTTGCGGTATCGGATGCTCGATACGATCCGGCAGTATGCCCGCGACCGGCTCGACGAGTCCGGTGAGTCGGATGCGGCGCGGCGCGCGCATCTCGCCTATTTCACCGGCCTCGCCGCCACCGCGGAACCGCATCTGCGCCGTGCCGACCAACTGGAGTGGCTCGCCGTTCTCGACAGTGAGCACGACAATATCGCTGCCGCCATGCGCGGCGCGCTCGCCGCCGGCGACGGCACCGGGGCTATGCGGCTCGCCGCGGACGCCGGCTGGTACTGGTGGCTCGGCGGGCACAAGGCCGAGGGGCTGGAGTTCGTCACCGCCGTCGCCGACGTGCCCGCCGAGGTGGACGACGGGACCCGGGCCCTCGTGTACGCACTGGTCGTGCATTTCCTGAGTTCCGGCCGCAGTGACGCGAATCAGCTGGGGGAATGGATCCGGAAGGCGTACCGGTTCAGCCGAGGTGCCCGGGGCGGTCATCCGGCGCTGGCGTTCGTCCCCGCACTGGAACGTATGCTGCACGGTCCGGAAGCAATGGCTACCGCCTTCGAGCCGCTGCTCACCGATGCGGACCCCTGGGTCCGTGCCCTGGCGCGGTTGCAGATGGGCAAGATGCGGATCGTTCTGGGCCGGGACGGACCGGACGTGGATGGGTTTCTCGAGGATGCACTGGCCGAGTTCCGGGCCGTCGGCGAGCGGTGGGGGATATCGTTCGCGCTGACCGAGGCGGCGAACCGCTGCGCCACCCGCGGTGAATTCGCCGCTGCCTGCGAACTCTTCGAGCAGGCGGCCGCCGTGGTCACCGAGATCGGGTCGGCCGAGGACATCGTCGCACTGTTGTCGCGGCAGGCGCAGTTGTATTGGCTGGCGGGGGATACCGAGGCGAGCGCGGCCGCGATCGCCGAGGCGCAGCGGTGCGCGGACCGGGTCGCGTGGCCGGTCGCACTGGCCGAACTGGCCCTGGCGAAAGCGGAGCTGGCCCGGTGGCGCGGCGATACCGAGCATGCCTACGAGCAGATCGATATCGCGAGAACCGTACTGGGTAGCGAAGCGGAGACGCCGCAGATGGCCGCGGCGATCCACACTCTGCTCGGTTACCTCGCCGGCGATCTCGACGAGGCCCGCAAGCACCTTGCCGTGGCCTTCCGCGCAGTGGTCGATGCGGGGCATGCGCTACTGGTGGCCCAGGTGGTCGTCGGGATCGCGGATCTGGCGCTGCGCGCGGACCGGAACGCCGAGGCCGCGCGGCTGCTCGCGGTGAGCGCCGCGGTGCACGGGGTGCGCGACCGTTCCCAGCCGGACGCGGCCCGGGTCGAGCGGACGGTACGAGATCGCCTCGGTGCGGCGGACTTCGCCGAGGCGATGCGGGTGGGCGCGGCGGCGGACTGGAAGGAACTGGCCACCGTCACGCTCGCCGGGTGAACCCGCGGCATCATCCCCAGACCCATTCCCGGCACACCGCGACCCTGACCCGCTGCCGCGGACGGCGCCGAACCGCTCCGGAAACCATGCAGGACACCGGGGACCGTCACGACGTATGGTTCAGCAACCCCGACAACGGAACCACACTCGAGGTGGCGACCGATGTCAACTCAGTGATCGCCGCCCAGGTCGGCTGCCGTCTGCCCCGCGCCCTGCTGAACCCGCCGACCGGCCCCACGCCGTGACACGGACCGGCGGGTGCCAGCCACCATCACGCTCGCTCGCTCGCTCGGTCGGCCGTCCGATCCTGACGGGCCGGGCCAGCTCGGCGGAGCTGGCCCGGTGGCGCGGCGATACTGCTTGTCGTCCTTGCGCAAATATCGATGTCAACGTGGGAAATCGCGGGCTTTCAGCTTGGCCATGCGGCCATCGGAGTTGTGCCACACGATGCCCTCCCACGGGTGGGCGTGCAGCCAGGCGGCGAGCCCGTCGAAGTCACGCGGCACATCCGGTCCGAGGATCTCCCGGCCGTGCGGGACAAGGACGTGGCACTGCTGGTGCTCAGGGTTGCCGTTGACGCGCGGACCGACCAGCTCGTAAGTGCCAGGTTCCCAGGATCCTTCGTTGTCGAGTGCCTCGACAAGAAATTTGGCGAAGCTGGACTGCTCGGCCGGTTCCCAACCCATGGTCTTGCCGGTCTCCCCGTCGGTGGTCAGAGCAATGAAGCCGGGCGGCTGAGCTTTGCCCGGTTTGATCTCGCGTCGGGCCCACCAGCGGTCGCCGTCATAGCGGACACAGGTTCCATCGAACTTTCGGGTAGCGACGCCTTCACCGGCGAAAACCCAGAGGCACTCAGGGTTCTTTTCTCGCCTCACGTACTTCGGATTGCCGTCCCAATCCCGGACGAAAAGGGTAGGGATCTTCTCCATCAGCTTTCCTCTTTCGGCAGCTCCTGCGTGAACGGTACAGAACAGCCGACAACAAGGGCTATCGGATTTCCGCGGCTGCCGTTGCCCCGCCGGGCCGCCGGGTCGTCGGTGCCACGGTGCGAAACTTCTCCATCGTAAATCTTGACCTCAACATTAGTTGAGGAAGCAAGGTGATGTGCGGGCGGCCGATCGGGGACGCCGAACGCACCAGGGAGTGAGACCCATGACGACGATATCGACCGGCACCCCCACCATCGCACCACCGTTGCGGCTGGCCGTGGTGATCGGCAGCAGCAGGCAGGGCCGCTTCGCGCCGACCGTGGCCGAATGGTTCCTGAAGCAGGCGAATACGCGAAAAGACCTGACGGTCAGCGTCGTCGACGTGGGCGAACTGGATCTGCCACATACCTTCGGTGCACCGGCACCCGGAGCCGCCGGCACCCGGGCCGCGCTGGCCGAAGCGGACGTTTTCGTGGTCGTCACGCCCGAGTACAACCACAGCTATCCGGCGGCACTGAAGAACCTGATCGATGTCCATGGCCGCGAGTGGCAGGCGAAACCCATCGGTTTCGTCAGCTACGGCGGGATATCGGGGGGTCTGCGGGCGGTCGAACATCTGCGGGGCGTTTTCGCCGAACTCCACGCGGTCACCGTGCGCGACACCGTCAGCTTCCACAATCCGTGGGGGCAACCGGATGCGCTGGGCGGCGCGGAGGCGGAGACGGCCGCGAAAACCCTGTTGGATCAATTGGTCTGGTGGGGCGAGGCGCTCCGCGCGGCGCGCGCCGCCCGCCCCTACGGGCAGTGAGAGTCACCATGCGACAGAGTGTGACGGCGCCCGAATCCGGTGCCCGGCCGGAGCCGGCCACCCGTAACCCGATGACGGTCGCCCTCGTCCTGGTGGTCGGCTCGATCATGGCCACCCTCGACCAGACCATCGTGAATGTCGCGATCAACCGGCTCTCCGCCGAGTTCGCGGCGCCGCTGGCCACTATCCAGTGGGTGTCGACCGGATACGCGCTCGCGGTCGCCGGGGTGGTCCCCGTCGCCGCGTGGGCAATGGGCCGGTTCGGGGCGAAACGCCTGTACCTGGCGGCCGTGACGATTTTCTCGATCGGTTCGCTGCTGGCCGGTGCGGCCTGGAACATCGAGTCGCTGATCGCCTTCCGGGTGCTCCAGGGTTTCGGCGGCGGACTGCTCATGCCGGTGGGGATGACCGTCCTGCTGCGCGCGGCGAGCCCGGAGCGGCTGGGTCGCGCCATGAGCACCATGGGGCTGGCGATCCTCGTCGGCCCGCTCGCGGGCCCGGTCCTCGGCGGCTATCTGATCGACGAGATGTCCTGGCGCTGGATGTTCTTCGTGAACGTTCCCGTCGCTGTCGTGGTGCTGCTCCTTGCCGTCCGGGTCTTCCCGGCCGACGAATCACAACCACGGCGGCGTATCGACACGGTCGGGCTGGCGTTGATGTCGCCCGGCCTGGCGCTGCTGATCTATGGAGTCACCGCGGCGGGCGAACACGGTGGACTGCCGTTCGGTCAGGTCGTGCTGCCGCTGCTGCTCGGTGCGGTTCTGGTCGCGGTGTTCGTGCACCGCGGCTTCACCGTCCCGCAGCCGCTGTTGGACCTGCGGATTCTCCGTCGCCGCGAGGTCGGGGCGGCATCCGCCCTGCTCGGCCTGTTCGCGGCCGGCTATTTCGGCGCGATGCTGCTGCAGCCGCTGTACTTCCAGGTGGTGCGTGGTGAATCCGCGCTGGTGGCCGGGGCGCTCGGGATCCCGTTCGCGCTGGCCTCCGGAATAACGATGCAGGTTGCGGGCCGGCTCATCGACCGGTTCCCGCCGGGCCGCTACCTGCCCGTCTCGATCACGGTCGGAATCGTGGGTTTCCTGCTCTTCCGCGCCCAGTTGGACACCGACGCCTCGTACTGGGGCCTGTGCGCGGCGATGCTGCTGATGGGCGCCGGCGGTGGCGGCACCATGATGCCCGCCATCACCACCGCGACCCGCGCACTGACGCCCGAGCAGCAAGCGGGCGGCAGCACCACGGTGAATCTGATCAGTACCACGGCCATGGCGGTCGGGACCGCCGTCGTCGCGGTGGTGCTGTCCGTCCTGCTGCCGATCTCCGGCGGTCTGCAGGCGCTGCACGGTCTCGGCCCCGCCGAGCACGCCGCCCTGGCACCCGCCCTGGCGGAGGCCTTCCGGGACGCCTACCTGATCGCACCGATCCTGATGGCCCTCGCCGTGATACCCGCCCTGCTGCTACCGCGCCGGTGACGCCGGTCCGGCCGAGCCCGGGAGAATTCCCAGGGCTCGGCCGCCGGGTCCTCCCGGGCCGGGTATTCAGCTTTCGCAGTGTGAACCGACCTGTACCACAACGATTTCGGTGTCTGTGACCAAGCAGATCAATCGGTGTTCCTGGGTGATTCTTCGCGACCAGTGCCCGGCGAGCTGGTGCCGTAGCGGTTCCGGTTTGCCGATACCCGCGAATGGATCGCGCAGGGCCGCGTCGATCATCTTGTTCGCGCCTTTCAGCACGGACCGGTCGGTGGCGAGCCAACTCGTATACGACTTCCAGCCTTGCGCCGTGATTCCGGGGGCGGCGCCGGGCGCTCGCGCCGGATTCGGGCAAGTGGACAGGTGTATCCTGACGGATCTACCGAATCCTTTGCAGGAGTTCGGTGTTGAGTCGTCGTACCAGGGCGCGCAGGCGTTCGTGCGAGGCGTCCTCGGGATCGCTGAGTCGTAGTTGCAGCAGTTCGCGGCCGGACGCGTGGAGAACCCGCGCGGTGTATTCCGGGTCCTCCAGTTCGGGGTTGACCCGGAGTAGCTGCTGGATGAAGAACTCGCGGACCACGGCCTCGGACCGGCCGAGGCGTTCGTAGAGCGCCGGTGGCGCGCCCTGCGGCGGGAACAGGAACAGCCGCCAAGTCGCCGGGCGCGCGTCGACCGCGTGCAGCAGGCTGTCGAACGCGCGCAGGACGGGGTTGCGCTCCGGATTATCGTCGCCGCCCGCGGAAACGGCATCGGCGAACTGGGCGGCCGCGCGTTCCGCTTCGCGGTCGATCAATGCGACGAAGAGGCCGGACAGATCGCCGAACTGCTGATACAGGAGTGAGCGATTGACACCGGCCGAGTCGGCGATGCGGTGCGGTGTGGCGGCATGAAAGCCCTCGGCGTCGATGATCGCGTGCGCGACATCGAGGATCTGCCCGCGCCGTGCTTCCGCGGGCATCCGTCGCCGGCGTTGCGAATCCATACTTGACAGCTTAACTAACAGTCCGTGAGTATTAACTCACACACTGTTAGTTATTTGGAGGGCGCGATGCCTACGTACTATCCGGGGCTTGCGCAGCGTGTGCGCAGTCAGCGCGAGCTACAGCCCGGCCTCTACGGTGACCTCGACCTCGACAAGCAGCCGTACCGTCTCGCGACCGGACCGGACGATCCGTCGTCCCTGCCGAGCTGGGCCGCCGACCGGACGGCGATCCTGGCCGACGACCGCATCGTCGAACTGATGTCGACGGCGACCATGCTCGGCGATATCGTCGCCGACCCGTTCGCGGCCCTCTCCGCCGAGCACAGCGTGACCAGCCTGGTCACCATGGTTCGCCGAGCCTGCCGGGAAGGCCTGGAAGCGGTGCCCGACACGCCACCGGAGCTGGTGGCGTTCATCTCCGCGATGGAGGACGCACCCGACTGGCTCGATGCGGATCTCGTCCGGCGCGGCGCCCGGGAAGCGCGCATCCCCGCCGCCCTGCTGGCGCCCTTCGTGACCCGCGGCGCGTTCATCGCCACCTTCACCAATACCTATGCCGCGCTGCCGATGGCACTGACCGGAGCGCTGTCCGGCCGGCGCGCGGCCCGCCGCGTCAACGAAACGGCCTCTTTCTTCGCGGTCACCACGCTGCCCGGAGCGCTCGATCGGCACGGTCCGGGGTTCGAGGCGGCGGCCATGGTGCGGCTGATGCATTCGATGGTCCGCTACAACGCACTGAAGCGGTCCGACCGGTGGGATCCCGATATCTACGGTGTGCCGGTACCGCAGGTCGATCAGATGCCGGCCGGCATGATCGACCTCTATCTCCTCGCGCTCCGCGTCCGCGGACAGGGCCGCACCGAATTCACCGAGGGGGAGCGCGCCCAGGTGGAATTCAGTCGTTACCGATGCTTCCTGCTCGGGCTACCCGAGGAATTACTGCCGACCACGCCCCAGGCGATCATCGACGTATTCCATGCCCGCGGCGCCCTCCTGCGGGCCGGCTTCGACGATGCCACCTGCGGCGAGCTGATCCGGTCGACGATGGCGGCCTACCTCCGGCCGCGCGACACCCGGTTCGACCGAATCGCCGACGCGGTCGAGCGGAGCTACAGCAGGGCGGGCTTCGTCATAGCGTTCTGCCGCGGCAGCCGGCGGGTCGCCCGGGGAATGGGGGTCACGCTCGGCCCGGCCGATTACGCGCGGATCGCCGTGACCGCCCCGTTCATCCTCGGACGGCTGCTGCTCGCGACCGGCGCAAGCCGTATCCCGATTCTCGAACCGGCCGTCGACCGCTATCTGACCAGGCTCGTCGAGCGCCGGCTGGCGGACTACGGCAGCCCCGAGTTCGTCAGCGACGCCCGCACCTACACCCCGATCGCGGCCTGACCGCACCTCCGGCAGGCCCAGGATATTCGCGACCGAGGTAGTGAGACTGCGGGCCGGTGCCCGGGCGTTACCGATGGGCGGTCAGCAGGCCGTCGGGACCGATGGAGATCCGCGTGCCGAATCGGCGGCTGATCTCGCCGAGCATGCTTCGTAGCCATTGGGTATCGGCAGGCCCGGCCCGATCGAGTTGTATGTGCCGGATACGCAACGGCAGCATGCGCACGGCGGCGGGTCCGCCGGGATCGAGGGTGACGAGGTACAGCAGCCGCAGCTCCGGCCGGTAGGACTCGTGGCCGCCGATACCCTCGTAGTCGTCGACGACATCGCCGCAGCCGTACAGGATGGGTCTGCCGCGGTAGATTTCGATCGGGCGGGGGTGGTGCGCGGAATGGCCGTGCACGATATCGATACCGGCGTCGATCAGCCGGTGGGCGAACTGCCGCTCGCTCAGGCCGGTGCCGTACCCCCAGTTGGGTCCCCAGTGGACCGACACGATGGTGACGTCACCGCTGCGGGACCAGTGCGAGAACAGGTCGGCCACCTCATCCGCGTGGTGGGCGGAGGGGTGATGGATCAGCCAGATTCCCGGGCGATCGCTGCCCGCGGCCCAGCCTGCGGGAACGCCGCTGGACAGGGTCGATATCGACGCGATCAGTACCCGGTGCCCATCCGGGGCCGGTACTGTCGCCGGTTGCTGTGCGGCAGCGAGGTTCGCGCCCGCACCGACGGCGCGGATATTCGCACCGGACAGCGCGTCGAGAGTGTCGTCCAGTCCGCCGATACCGAAATCGAGAGAATGGTTGTTGCTCAGAGCGCAGGCGTCGGGACGGACTGCGGCCAGCGCCGGGAGATTGCCGGGGTGCATCCGATAGTGGACCCCTTTGCCGTCTGCGAAACTGCCGTCCGCGGTGATGGCGGTTTCCAGGTTGACCAGGCGCACGCCGGGTGCGAGTTCATCGAGGATGGGGAGCACCTCGCCCCAGGGGCGGGCGAAACCGTAGGGTCGTGGAATCGGCCCGTTGGCCTGCTCGGCCAGTTCGACGTAGCGCCGGGCATCCCGGACGCATGGCTCCTGTAATCGCGGGTGCCCGGATCGTGGCAGCAACTGATCGACGCCACGGCCGAGCATGACGTCACCGCCCAGCAGGACCGTGACCGTCATGGCCGCGCCGGTTCCGGCGACATCGGTTCACCCGTACCTACCGGCCCGGCCCGGCGACCGAGCACCGTTCATACAAAAACGCTACCACCGGGTCGCGGACCGGATCGAGCGCTGACCAGCGCCTCGAGCGGGGTCGCGGCGCACGGTCATCGGGCCAGGAAATGCCAGCCCAGCCAGGCCCACACCAGGACGGTGAGTACTCGCGCCATGCGGGATCGCCGCAGCAGATCAAGGGTTTCACCGAGAGTTGTGAACCGTTGTGGATGGCGGCGGGCCGTGAGCTCGGCCAGTACCGCCGCGAGCGCGAGGGCCGCGAACCCGAGGAGAACGAGTGTCCGGTCGGTCATCGCAGCACCCGCCACCCGATGGCCGTCCATATCAACCAGCCCGCCCAGCGGCCCGGGCCCTGGTCGAGCGCCGGGTCCAGCAGCGTGGACAAGGTGGGGTGGGACGGATCCGGTACGTCCCAGGACTCTTGCCGCGACAGGGCGAACAGCTCCCAGACCGTAACCGCCAGTAGCAGGGACGACCACAGCAGCAAGCCGTTACGCAAGCGTGGACCCACCGAGATCGGTTCGGCCGGCCCGCGGACCGCCTGCACGAGCAGGACACCGGCGATGCCGGCGATCAAAGCCGTTGCTGCCCAATCGAACGGCCGGGTGCGGGCACCGAGCGTGGCGATGACGAGCCCGGCTCCCACCCACAGTGCCGGCCGCAGGAAACGACCGGCCGGCCGGCTCGATTCGGCTGCCATGATCCGCAGCGTACCGCTGCCGCCGCGCGCGAAGCGTCAGGTACGGGACCGCCTCGGCGAGCGCTGTGCCCGGTCTGCTGCGCGTCCCGCACGACGGGCGAGATCGGCGAAAGCGTCCCGGAGTTGCTGCGGGCCGACGACCTCTATCTCGGCGTCGAAGCGCGCCAGTTCGGCGGCGAGTGCGGCCCAGGACCAGGAACCGGTGTGCAGCCTCGTCCGCGTCGGACTCAGTTCCTCGGCGACATCGTCGCCGGCGAACGGCGCCACCCGGGTGATGGGGAGGTCGAGGATCACCTCACCGCGGCACGGCCAGGTGTTCGCACTGCCGGAGCCTTTGAACCGGGCGGCGAGGAATGCGGCGATATCGTCACCCGGCGGCTGCCGGGGTGTGAAGCGGGGGCCGTTGGGGACCCGGAGGGTCATCCGGTCGGCGCGGTAGACCCGCCAGTCCGCACGGTCGGGTGCCCATCCGATGAGGTACCAGCGGCCACTCCGGGCAACGAGGTGGTGGGGCTGTATCCGGCGAGGCGGTGCCGCGCCGGTATCTGCCGGCTGCGCCGGCGACCGATAGTCGAACCGCACTTCCTCCCGGGATCGGATGGCGGCGCTCAGCGCGAGCAGGACCTGGGTATCGGCCTGCGTATCGCGCCCGCCCGGGCCGATCGCGGTGATCTCGAAGGTGTCGACGCGCTGCCGCAGCCGGGACGGCAGGACCTGGCGGACGGTCGCCAGGGCACGCGCGGCCGCCTCTTCGATACCGGCGCCCGTCCCGGCGGCATTGCGCAACGCCACGGTCAGCGCGACCGCCTGCTCGTCATCGAACAGCAGCGGCGGTAGTTCGCTGCCTGCTCCGAGCCGGTAACCACCGTCGGGCCCCTTGGCCGCCGCGACGGGGTAGCCGAGTTCGCGCAGTCGATCGATGTCACGGCGCACCGTGCGTTCACTGACACCCAGCCGCTGGGCGAGCAGCCCGCCCGGCCAGTCACGGCGGACCTGCAGCAGCGAAAGCAGCGAAAGCAGGCGGCGGGAGGTCCCCGTCGATGAGGCGGTCGGCATGCCGTCAGACTGCCAGAAGTAGCGGACGTTCCCTGTCCTGTACCGGTGACAGGGTGGCTTTCGGCGCCGGAGATCACCGGCGGCGAAACCACCTCCGAAGGACGGATCACGATGTCGGTAAACGCTGTTGCCCACCTGAACTTCCACGGTCGGGCGCGTGCGGCCCTGGAGTTCTATCAGTCGGTGTTCGGTGGGCAGGCCACCGTCGTCACCTACGGAGATTTCGGGATGCCCGCCGAGCTTCCCGACGCCCCCAATGTGGCGTTCGGCCAGGTCGTCGCCGACAACGGCTTCCGGGTCATGGCCTACGACGTGCCCGGCACGGACGCTCCGGAGGCCCCGGGTACGCCCACCACCCGCCGCGAGAACGGCGCCACCATCACCGAGGAGCCGTTCTTCCTCTCCGTCCGCGGCGAGACCGTCGACGAGGTCGGCGCGCTGTGGAAACGCCTCGCCGACGGCGCCAGGGTCATCGAGGAATACGGCCCGGCCCGGTGGGCGCCCGCCTTCGGGATGCTGACCGATCGCTTCGGTATCACCTGGGTCCTCGATGTCGCGGCCGAGTACGACCGGGCCTGACGCCCACCTCACTCCGCCGGGGGCGCGGCCGCGCCCCCGGCGGGCGACCGTTTCGAAGACCCCACAGGAGCTACCCCATGCGCACTCGCCCACTCGGCCGCACCGGTATCCAAATCAGTCCCTATGCCCTCGGGACCATGAAGTTCGGGCGATTCGGTAATCCCGACCACGACGAGTGCGTGCGCATCGTCCACCGGGCGCTCGATGCCGGGATCAATGTCCCTGCTCGCGGGAACAAGCGTCGCCCTCGACGCCGACCTGCTCGATCGTATCGACGAAATCGTGCCCCCGGGAACCGACACCGGGCCGGTCGACGTGGCCTATGTCCCGCCGCAGCTTCAGCACCCGGATCTGCGCCGCCGCCCGACAGCCGATCGGGCCGCCGCCGGGTGAACCGCACCGCATACCGACGCGTCCTGTCCGCAGTGCGCCTGCTCACGGAAACGAATTCGAGTACTCGACGTGGGTCCGGTCACAGGCTCTATTCGGCACGCGGCGGATTTCGGAGTTCGTATCCGGGTGAAAACTGTTCGAGTGCACGGTGTTTCGATCGGTGGTGGCAGAGCCGGCAACCTCGGGTCCGTTGCTATGTTACCGAAAGGTATTGTGGCGCCGCTCTCTTATCGCCCGAATGCCACTTGACCTGCAAGAGTGGTGTTCTAGTCTGGTGAATGTCGATGAGCGACAAGAGCTCATCCGGGATGCGATGCGCACCCTGACAATTCGCGCGGTAAGGCGAAACGGTGGACCTCGAGGTCGAGACCAGAAATACGTCGGAATATTCACCCCACGGCCGGGACGGAAATGTCGAGCGACCGGCTTCCGAATTCCGATTCGATTGGAAATGCTGGTCCGTAGCGACCCTGAGCCTGCTCACTTTCGCCCTTCTATTCCAGCCCTGGCTAACGGCCTCGGGCCCGCACGGTGACGTGCGCGCCGATGCTTTCGGCCGGATCGACGGCTCGGTTCCCGCACTGCGCACCGTCGGCGAGCGCCTGACCGAAGGTGTTGTTTCCCTCAGCGGGCTGTGGGGCGTGCTGTCCGGCGCCGCCGCGTTGGCCGTCGTCTTCGGGGTGTGGCTGTCCCGGAGGTCCGCTGCCGGACTGGTGCTGATGATCGGCGCCAGCGTGGCCAACGCCGTATTCGTCCCGGTCACACTGCTGTATCTCCACGACAAGGCACCGGAGATACGTGCGATGACCGAAGAGCACGACGAACTGCGGACCGCTCTGGGCGATATCGTGACCACTCTCCTCGGCGGCGGCCCGGAGTCCGGAGCCGGCGCGACTCAGCAGGCAACCGCCGCTCTGACGAATCAAGGATTCGCGTGCGGTCTGGTCGCGGTGGTCACGGCCGTGATCGCCATCAGTATGGGTAACCGGTTCCGTTCGATCGTCAGTGGTGCCGGCACCCGCAACGAGGTTTCGCAGCGGTCCAGGACCGGAGAACCGCCGGCCCGCCGCCGGGAGGCGGCCCATGATGTCGAGGACGTTCTGAAGCGGCTCGAACTTGCCGTGCCGCTCGGTCACGCCTCGCACCCGGTTCGGGCCGACCTGGATGATCAGCCGGGTGAAGCCGGCAAGCAGCGAATCCTGCCGCGGGCAGCTGTAGCCCGCCGCAACGACAACCAGGCCGGTCAAACCCGTCGTGAACGGCCGACCGCTCGGCGTGCTCGGCCGCGCCCCGCGAACCGGGCGTCCGCCACACCGCAGCCCGCCACCGGCGCGGCCGCTCCCCGGAGCGGCCGGTGGGCCCAGCCGGCGCCCGCAAGCATCGCCCAGCGTCAACGCACACAGCGGTGAACCTGTTGCCGCGTAGTCCCGACCGGCGCGGGCGCTCACCGGCCGGGGCGCCGTTCCACGGGGGGCGCCGGTGTTACGCCGAGAGCTGAAGTCGGTTGCCCGGCAACGGCCGAGCGGGTTGGATGGGAACGGGTCGGGAATATTCCGCAACCGCGGCAAGAACCATTGGGAGATACCACGATGACACGTCTTTTGTCGGGCAGCATCGCCGTCGCGGCGATCGCGATCGGCGCCGTAGCCGGTGCGGCGCAGGCCAGTGCCGGTACCGGGCTGCCGCTGCAGCCGGCGACGAATGTGACCGCACCGTCCGCCGAAGCGGTGCAGTTGCCCACCGCGCCGGGCTCCTCGGCCAACGAAGCGCAGGCGATGCAGCAGCTGGCAACAATGCTGTCGAGCCTGTCCGCGGCCTGACCGCAGTGACTACGCCGGCCCGGCTCTCGTCGATGCGAGAGCCGGGCCGTTTGCGTACCCCAGGTCCAGGACACGATCCGTGCGGCGGCATTGCTACCCGGGGCGTCGTGGGCGGACACTGGAGGAATGGTTGACAGAGAGCAGCGCACACCTTTCTACGGGGTGGTGTTGATTCTCGTGGCGCTCGGTGCGGCGATGGCGGTCAGCTACTACGGGCCGACTTGGTTCCGCGTCACCGTGTACATCCTCGCGGTGCTGGTTTTCCTGGTCGGTGGCGTGATGACCTTCCGGGACTACTCGCACTGACGTCGCGAATGCCGATGGCGTCGCCCTGGTCGGACAGGGCGACGGGTGGCGGCGCGGTCGCGGATCATGTTTCGGCCGGCTCGAGGAGTGTCACCAGGATCCGGCGCAGCTCGTCGCGGTCGCGCTGATCGAGGGGCTCCATGATGGCGGAGAATCCCGCGCCGAGAGCGTCGAGTGCCCGGTCGAGCACCTGACGGCCGCGTTCGGTGGTCGCCAGGCGGTGGCGGCGCAGGTCCTCTTCGTCGATTTCCCGCTGCACGAAACCCTTGCCGACCAGGCTGCGCAGATACATGGTCACGCTCGCCTTCGGGAGCATCAGCTTCGCCGCCAGGACCGCGGGGTATCGGCAGCTGTCCACCTCGTCGAGGACGAAGAATTCCTTTGTCTCCAGTCCCAGTTCGTCGAAGGTGTCAACGCAGGAGTTCATCACCACGGTCAGGAGCCGCTGGTTCAGCTTCCACAGTTGCGCCGCATCGTCCGCCGGCATGGCCCGCCCCTCTCGAAGTGGTACAGTATTAAACTAGTTCGATAATGAACTAAGTTTGACAGTGAACTGTCTACTTCCTGTACAGGATAGGGGAAGGTTCCCGGCTCATGCCGCTGCAGCACATCGCCATTCCGCGAGGCTCCTTCGATCTCGCGGCAGATCTCCATCTCCCCGGCGACTTCGATGCCTCCCGACCGCACGCCGCCGTCGTGCTCGCCACGCCCGGAAGCAGCGTCAAAGAGCAGATCGGCGCGAACTACGCCGCCCGGCTCGCGGACAACGGCCTCGTCGCGCTCGTATTCGATCCCGCCTACCAAGGACAGAGCGGCGGCGAGCCACGCGACCTGGAAGACCCGTACCGCCGCGGCGAGGACATCTCCTATGCCATCGACGCCCTCACCCTGGTCCCCGGCGTCGACCCGGCCCGTATCGGCGTTCTCGGGATCTGCGCGGGCGGCGGCTACGCCGTGCACACCGCCCGCACCGACCACCGCATCAAAGCCGTCGGCACTGTCGTGGCCGCCGATATGGGCGCCGCCTTCCGGAGCTTCACCCCGAACGGCCCGGCCGCAGCGCTGGACGAGCTGGCCGAGGCGCGCACCAGGGAGGTCCTCGCCGGCCAGTTGAACCGCGTCAACTGGCTACCCGACACGCTCGCGGACGCCCAGGCGGCCGGCATCACCGATATCGACACCACGCAGGCGATCACCTACTACCGCACCCCGCGCGGCCACAGCCCGCACTCGACCAACCGGCGCCTCGCACGCAGCGAATCACTCACCCTCGGCTACGACGCGTTCGCGCACGTGGCGGAGTTGCTCACGCAGCCGCTCGCGGTCGTCCTGGCCGGACGCAAAGGCAACACCGGCTCCTACGAAGCGGGTATGCGGCTCTGGGAGATGGCACCGAACCCCGTCGACCTGTACGTGGTCGAAGGTGCGGGTCACTACGAAATGTACGACGTGCCCGAATATATCGACCGAGCGATCGCCCGCCTCGTCCCCTTCTACCGCAACCACCTGGCCGCGTGACCCGGCCGGGACACCCTGCACCCCGACGGCGCCGGCGACCTGCTGCAGTGACCGTTCACCCGTTACCGGGGTGGCGCCGTGATCGGGTTGCGTAGCCACTTGTTGTGTTCGGCGCATCGCCGGGCGGTGGTGAGGACGTTGGCAATGGCGGGCGAGGGATCGTTCGCGGGCCAGACCACCGAGAGTTCCGCCAGGATCGGCGGGTCGACGATATCGCGGAGGATGATGCCGGTTCCGGTCTTCGCGGCGTGTTCGGCGAACGATGCGGGGGCCAAGCCGACCTCGCGTCCGCCGGCGAGCCGGGCGAGCATGGCGTATACCGGCGGTTCTTCGAACGCGCAGATCTCGGGTGTGAAGCCCGCTTCGTGGAATGCGGTGACGATGCCGTCGTAGTAGGCGGGCGCGAGCTGGCGCGGGAAGAGCAGCAGCGTCTCGTCGCGGAGGGCGGTCACCGGGATTCGCGGTGTGCCGGCGAGGCGGTGTCGAGTGCTGAGGAGTGCGGAAACGGGCTCTTCGCGGAGGATCTCGCCGGCTACCCCGTCGACGAGCTGTGGTGAGAGGGCGAGACCGATGTCCAGGTCGCCGGCCCGGACTCGTTCGGGAATCTCGGCGCTGAAGTACTCTCGCGGGTCAACTACGAGATCGGGGTGGTCTTCGCGGAGGGCGTCCAGAAGTGTGGTGAGCGTGTCGAAGCCGGTAACGGGGGTGTAGCCCAGCCGGATCGTTGTCGCGATCCCGGACCCGGCCAGCCGGGTGAGTTGGACGGCTTGTTCCAGTGCTGCCAGGGCTTTCGGTGCCTCGCGGACCAGTGTCCGGCCTGCGGCGGTGAGCTGCACCCGGCGGCTGGAACGCGTGAAGAGCGGGGTTCCGAGGGTCTCTTCGAGTTTGCGGATCTGATGGCTCAGGGACGGCTGGGCGATGTAGAGACGCGTGGCCGCGCGACCGAAGTGGAGTTCCTCGGCTACGGCCATGAAGTAGCGGAGCAGGCGGGGGCTGATATCGATAGGCAAATCCTACCGATGGGCGTCCGAACAAGTCTTGGACGCCCGCTGGATGGCCGCCGTACGGTCGTTTTCAGGCCACGCGAGACGTTGCCGGCCGGTCGGGTCGGCGGCCGCTGAACCGGAGGAATTGCACACGATGGACGTTTCGCAGCTCGAGTTCGGTATCGACAGCTTCGGCGACCTGCCCCGCAACGATCGCGGTGAGATCGTCTCGCATGCGCAGGCGATCCGCGCCGTGGTGACCGAGGCGGTGCTGGCCGATCAGGCCGGCATCGACGTGATCGCGTTGGGTGAGCACCACCGGCCGGACTACGCGATCTCCAGCCCGGAAACGGTCCTGGCCGGGATCGCGACCGCCACGAAGCGGATCCGGCTCGCCTCGGGCGTGACGGTGCTGTCCTCGGACGATCCGGTGCGGGTCTTCCAACGGTTCGCCACCGTGGACGCACTTTCCGGCGGCCGGGCGGAGGTGATCCTCGGACGGGGGTCCTTCACCGAGTCGTTCCCGCTGTTCGGGTACGACCTGAAGGACTACGAGGTGCTGTTCGAGGAGAAGATCGACCTGTTCCACAAGCTGCTGGACGAGACGCCGGTCACGTGGGAGGGCACTACCCGCGCCGCCCTGCACGATGCGGACGTGTACCCGAAGACCGAATCGGGACGACTCGCCACCTGGGTGGGGGTCGGCGGATCACCCCAGTCCGTGCTCCGCACCGCCTACTACGGGTTCGGGCTCATGCTCGCCGTCATCGGCGGCGACCCCAGCCGGTTCGCCTCCTATATCGACCTGTACCGGCGGGCGCACGAGCAACTCGGCACCACCGCACAGCCGGTCGGGATGCACTCGCCCGGGTTTGTCGCCGCCACCGACGAAGAGGCCAAAGAGCTGTTCTACCCCGGGTACCGGGAAATCCGCGACCGCATCGGTGCGTTGCGCGGCTGGTCACCGCTGAGCCGGGAAGAATTCGATGCCGAGGTGGCACACGGGTCGCTCCACGTCGGTTCGGTGGATACGGTCGCGACCAAGATCGCCCAGGCGATCCGGGCGCTGGATGTGGGCCGGTTCGACATGATCTACTCCGCCGCCGGCACAGTTTCCGCCACCGCCCGGTTACGGTCGGTCGAGCTGTACGGCACCCGGGTCATCCCCCGGGTCCGCGAGATTCTGGCCGAACAGCCCACCGTCACAGTGGGGGTGACACGGTGACCGCCCGTCACGACGATCGGGATCCTGGGGCCGGGAAAGATCGCGCTGATCACCGGGGTTCTCCCGCCCGGCACCCATGAGCCGACAGTCAGCAACGCTGCCGGAGGCCGAACCGGATCCGGTCTGTTCCCGGTTCCCACACGACGACTCGGCAACGGTGCACACCATGGCCCGAGCCGCGACGCCGTCTTACGAGAGGAGACCCAGATGGCCGAGGTATTGATCGACAACACCGGTGCATCCGTGACGATCGAACTCGATATCGCCGACCCGGTCAGCTCCTATTCCGTGAGCCTCGCCGAGGGAGCACCCGTCGGCAGGGCCGATTTCGTCGACCCGCCCGGAGCAGCCGCTGAGCGGATCTTTTTTCACACCGAAGTAGATGAGGAATTCGGCGGACGGGGACTGGCCGGGCTGCTGGTGCGTGCGGCGCTGGCAGACAGCATTCGCAACAACCTCACCGTTGTGCCGGTGTGCCCGCTGTTCGCTCGCCATCTGCGGACGCACGGCGATGAATTCGTCGCGGCCGGAGGTAAGTTCCGTCGGCCGGCACCCACCGACATCGCCCTGGTCACGCGCGCTACCCGGAGCGGGCATGAGATCCGCTAGCTTTACACATCGACGCCGTGATTCGGTGCGCGGTTTACCGACGTCGGGACGGCACATGACGACCTCGGCGCTGACGTCACAGCGCAGCAGGTCACACGCCTGCAGGGAGGACCACGAATGCGGTCGGTTGTTCCCGACTACCTGATCGAGGCACTCGGCGATGTGGAGCCGGACATCTCCGGAGAGCGGGCGGGGTATATCCCCGAACTCGCGGCAGCGGACCCCGAGCGCCTCGGCGCGGTCTTCGCCACCGTCGACGGCGCGGTCTACGGCGCCGGCGATATCGATACCGAGTTCACGATCCAATCGATCTCCAAGCCGTTCGCCTACGCGATGGCACTGGCCGATCGCGGGTTCGCGCCGGTGCTCGCCAAAGTCGGTGTCGAGCCGTCGGGAGAGGCGTTCAACCAGATCTCCCTCGAAAGCGATACCGGTCGCCCCTACAACCCCATGATCAACGCCGGGGCGATCACCGCGCATTCGCTGGCCGGCTCGGCGGAACTGACTCCGGCAGAGCGCGTGGAGCGGGTCGTCCACGGCCTGTCGGCGTTTGCCGGTCGCCGGCTGACGATAGACGAGGCGGTGTGCGCGTCGGAGCTGGAGCACGCGCACCGCAACCTCGCCATCGCACATATGCTCCGCAATTACGACATCCTCACCGAGGATCCGACGGCCGTCGTCGACGGCTACACCCGCCAGTGCTCCGTGCTCGTCACCACACGAGACCTGGCCGTGATGGCCGCGACATTGGCCAACCGCGGGGTCAATCCGCTCTCGGGTGAGCGGGTGATACCCGAACCGGTGGTGCGCCGAGTGCTGAGCGTCATGTTCACCTGCGGAATGTACGACGCGGCCGGTGACTGGGCGACCCAGGTCGGTATTCCGGCGAAAAGCGGGGTGGCCGGGGGCCTGATCGGCGCGCTCCCCGGCCAGATCGGCATCGCCACGTTCTCACCACGACTGGACCGTCATGGGAACAGCGTTCGCGGGGTGGCGCTGTTCGAACGATTCTCCTCGGATATGGGTCTGCATGTGATGGAGGTCCCGGCAGCGGCGCGCGCGGTCGTGCGATCCAACCACGTCGTCGGCCGTGGACCGGACGCGATCCGAGTCCTCCAACTGCAGGGCGGGATCGGCTTTGCCGCAGCCGAGCGAATAGTTCGCGAGGCAGTGGACACCGCGCCCGTAGAAGCCAAGGTGGCTTTGGACCTCACGATGGTCTATTCGATCGACGATGTGGGCCGGCGCATGCTGTTGGAGGTCGTGCGCCGGCTCACGCTGGACGGTCACGAGGTCTACCTCGTCGACCCGGAAGCGATCGTGCCCGATCCCGATCCCGGCGAGGGTGGCCGAGTCACCGTCGTAAGAAATATCGAACAAGCCGAAAAGGAAAATCATGGGTTACCTCACCACCGGGGATGAGAACAGCCCCGGTGGACCCTGAAGAGCGTGGACGGCGCTCGACGAGAATGCTGAGCACGGCGCCGAAACCCCGATGTTCACGGATCCGGCACCGGCGTCGAGATAGACATACTCGAGAGCGGAAGACGGGTGTGTGCTGTCGCCGCGGAAATGGAGACACGATGCGTCCGTCCTTGGACAAGGTGATGCCCGAGGCGTGGAAGGCCGCGGAAGCGTTCTCGTCGGCGATTCGAGAGGCGACGTTGCAGCGCGGACTCTCGGTCCAGGAGTCCGAGTTCATCAAGTTGCGCGCATCGCAGATCAACGGGTGCGCGTTCTGCGTGGATCTGCATTCGCGCGCGGCGAGACGGGCCGGGATAGCGCAGCAGCAGCTGGACTTGCTGCCGGTGTGGCGGGAGACCGGATTGTTCGATGATCGGCAGCGGGCGGTGCTCGCGGTGGCCGAAGCCGCCACCTCGCTCCCCACCACCGACGAGTCGGAAGCCGATCTCGTAGGCGCCCGATCGGTTCTCGGTGAGGAGGCATTCGTCGCGGCCGAGTGGGTGGCGGTCACGATCAACGCGTTCAACCGGATCTCGATCCTCAGCCGGCATTCGGTGCGCCCCCGCGATAACGAAGGGAAGATCATTCGATGACCAATCTCGACACCCGCCCCGACCTGGAAGTCCTGGATCCCGGGCAACCGTGCACGGCGACCGAGATCCTCGAGCCGCGCCTCGTGCCCCTCGGCGGCGTGCGGGAGATGACCGTGTACCGGACCCTCCCGCAGCGGCAGCGGTCGCTGGTAGGGGCGTGGTGCTTTCTGGATCACTACGGTCCCGATGACGTCTCGGTAACCGGTGGCATGCAGATGCCGCGGCATCCGCACACGGGGCTCGCGACGGTGTCCTGGCTGTTCACCGGGCGCGTCGAGCATCTCGATTCCGGCGGCAACGCGGCCTCGGTCGTGCCGGGGGAGCTCAACCTGATGATCGCGGGCCGTGGCATCACCCATCAGGAGCTCAGCGACCCCGGGACGCGCACTCTGCACGGCGTGCAGCTCTGGTACGCGCTGCCGGACGAAACCCGCTTCAGCGACAACGCCTTCGCACACTACGCACCTGAGCCGGTGACGTTCCCCGGTGTCACGGCGCGGGTATTCATCGGATCCCTCCTCGGATCGGTCTCCCCGGTCGCCACACGAACCCCTGACCTGCTCGGTGCCGAACTGATACTCGAGCCCGGCGCCTCGGCACGGCTCACCGTGCGGGCCGACTTCGAACACGCGGTCCTCGCGGAGAACGCCGCGGTCACGGTGAACTCGGCCGCCGTCGACCATCGATCGCTCGCCTACATACCGCCCGGATCCGAGACGTTGGTCATCGCCGCGGGCGACACCGAAGCCCGCGTCATCCTCCTGGGCGGCGTCCCATTGCGGGAGCAGATCGTGATGTGGTGGAACTTCATCGGACGCGATCACGACGAGATCGCCGAGTTCCGCCGCCGCTACCAGGCCGAACTCGGTTTCGAACCTGCCGACCCGAGGGATGCCGGCAAACCTGCCCTGTTCGGCGAGTTCCCGCCCGGCAATCTGTCGCCACTGCCCGCTCCGCCGCTACCGAACTCCAGGTTGCTCCCGCGCGATTAGCGCGGGCGGGCCCGGCGACCATTCCGAACATCCGCTCTCGCTGGGCCTGTACACCCGCGCCCCGGTCGGCGGCGGCGCCGCTCGACGAACCCGCGAATGTCTCTGGGCCGCAGGGGTGTGAGTCCGGTACGAGACGGGCTTACGGCGTCGTGCGAGGTTCGGTTACAGCGAGGCCAGGCCATACGCGGTGCCCGACTCGATGGGCGAGTTGCGCGGGCCTGAGCACGGCTGGGCAGCGTGGCGCCGTTCACGACGGCTTCGGCGGCGAGTTCTGGTAGTGCCGCTGCGGCTGCCCGGACACGACATATCCTGACGGAGGTTTGTCGAACATATGTTCTATTCATGGGGTAGGGTCGGCGGGGTGAACACACATTCGACTGCATTGGCACCGCATGCGCCGGCGCGGGGATGGTCGGAACTGGCCGATGTCGACTTGCTGCGCACTCTCGTCGAAACCGAGCGCCACCGGCGGCGACTGGGTGCGGCCATGGTCGCCGCGGTCGCCGAGGCCGAGCGCCGTGGTCTCGCCGCCGACACCGGCTACCGCGATACGGCGGAGCTGTTGAGTGATCTGCTGCGGATCAGTACCTCCGAGGCGCGCCGGCGAATCGAATGCGCCGCTCCGCGAGCTCGATCGCGTTCCAGAAAGCCGTGGAGGGCGTTGGCGGCGGCGAGCTGAGCGCTGAGCCCGGGTCGTAGCCGCACGAGTCTGCCGGCCGAGGCGACGCGGGTGGTGACAGGTCACGAGGCGCCTTCGGAACGGCCCGCTGCCGGCGGTGCTCGGCGTGCACCGAGTTCGTCAGGCGGGGGGACCCGCGACGGCGACGTCGGACGGCGGAGGAAAGATCGAAGACCATGGGATCAGACATTCTGCACTGCAGGCTGTTCCGGCGTCCGTTGGACGCTCGGCACGGCTGGACTCGCGCCGGGCAGCTCTCGGTCCGGATCGAGCGGGGCGGGGTCGCCGCCGTCTTGACGGAAGTCGGCTGGCGCGCCGAGGACGGCGCCGAGACTTCCTTGACGTTGCCGGAGCTCGTGGGGAGCTACCGGTCACCGGACGGCGAGGTATGGGAGCTTCGCGGCGAGCCGGCGCCGGGAAGGGTGGGCGAGCTCGTGGATCCTGTTGTCTACCGGTTGTTCGAGGGCGACAACGAGCAGCCGTTGGCACAGCACCCGCAGAATCCGCTGCGACTGCTGCTGGACACCGGGGAGGGGCATCCCGTCCGGCTGTCGTGGCGGTCGGCCGGCGGGGAGAGCGGACACGTCGTCTTCGCGCCACCCTTTCAGGACGGTCACACCGCGCAGGTGGCCGACATCCAGGCCACGGCGGAGCACCCCGAGGTCGGCGAGGTGGCTCGCAACCTCCTCGACGGCTCGATGGCGACCAAGTGGTTCGCGCCGGTCCCCGAGGCGGACCTGGTGCTGCGGCTGACCACGAAGCGCACAGTTGTCAGTTACGAGCTGGACTCGGCCGACGACGCCCCGGACCGGGATCCCGGCGACTGGGAACTGCTCGGCTTCTGCGACGGTCACTGGATCGCGCTCGACGAACGCCACGGAGAACGATTCGGCAGGCGGCGCACGTCGCGGACGTTCACGGTCGCCCGGCCGCGCACCTGCGAACGGTACTGGCTGCGGATCCTCGGCAATGCCGGGTCGCCGCACCTGCAGCTGGGCGGACTGCGGTTCTTCACGGCGGAAAAGCCCGAGCCGCCACCGAAGTTCCTCGGCTGGTACCAGCGACCCGGCGAAGCCGCCGTCCCGCTGCACGGATTCCTGGTGCGGCAGGAGACAGCGTCCACACCGCTGCCACCCGGTCCCGCCGAGGACGCAGCCGAAGCGGTACGGGCGGCTCCACCGCGATGGCAGGACTGGATCACCGGCTACAGCGAACAATGGTTCCGGACGGCGAGCGATGTAGACCTCGAAGTCGCCGGGCTGCCACCCACCGGGCTCGTCCGGCCGCCGGCCGGCATTACGGCGATCGAGCGGGCCGAGGCCCGGCTGGGGCACCGGCTACCCGCGTCGCTGCGGTCGTTCTACCAGGTCACCGACGGCCTGCTCGAGGCCGGAGCGTTCGGCGAGCAGGTGTGGTCGCTGGCCGAGCTGGACTGGATGCGGGAGACGAATGCCGATCTGCTCGACCTCTGGGGCGTGTTCGTCGAGGACACCGGTCCGCAGGCGCGGGCGTTGCAGATCGGTGCGAACGACGACGGCGACTACTGGTTCCTCGACCCCGCCGACGTCCGCGACGGCGAGTGGGCCGCCTACACCTGGCATCCCGCGCACGGCGCCGACCCCGTACGTCACGACAGCTTTGCCGCCATGCTGGCCGATCAACGAACGACCCTCGAACGGGTCCGCGCCCACCAGGGCCGTCCCGCCCACCCGGAGGGCGCCGGCATCTTCCTCGCCGAGGGGCGTCACCTGGCGCTGGCCGGTGACGTGGTAGCAGCGCACGAAACCCTGAACCGCGCGATGAACGCCGGTTCGGCGGTAGCGGCCTATCTCGATGCGCAGGTCCGGCTGTTCGCGTTCCCCGGCGACTGGTACGAGGCAACCCTGCGCGACGGCGTACTCGGCAACGACCACGTGATGGCGGCCATCGACGACGATCACCTCCGCGGCGACCTCATCCCGATGTACCTGGCCCTGACCCGGCCCGACCAGGTCAGGCCCCCCGCCGCGTGGGCGCGGTGGCTCACCTCGTTCGTCCCCCGCCTCGCCGCGCGACCGGACCGGCCGGCCGGTGACGACGAGCAGGACGACCGGGCATGGGACGCCTTCGCGGCGGCACTTGCCGGCGATCCGGTTCCCGATCCCGGGCCCTTCGGCCGCGCCTGCGCCGTCGCCCGGGAACTCGTCGAGTTCGGGCGTCCCGACGAGGCCTGGACCGAACTGCGGAACGCACTGCCGTCCTGGCAACCGGATTCGCCGCTGCGGGTCGTGCCGACCGTCCTGATCACCGACCCCGTGTTGCGCACGATCATGACCCCGGAACGTCGCCTCATCGCCGCGATCACTCGCCGAGGCTCGTGAGTGACACTCCCCGCCGGCCATCGGCGGCGGTGAACCGGGACAATCGCCGGCGGGTCAGGCCGACGGCGAGCACGGTGGCGATCGCCAGCGTGGCGGTCGCGATCACGATGTAGCTGTACACGCCCGTCGCGGAGTTCACCGCGGTCCCGTCGATGATCGTCCGGGTGGACGAGAGCACGGCTGCACCCACGAACGTCATGACCACCGAGCCGACCGCGCCCACGACCGAGACCATGCTCGAGACCGCGGCCTGACGATCGGCCGGCACGAGCGACCCCGCCAGGTTGAAGCCGGTGGTCAGAAGCGCACCCATTGTGCATTGCAGCAGAAAAGAGCAGGCGATCGCGGCGGGCAGCCACGAGGCCCCGGTGAGCATCCCGGCGGCGCCGGCGGTGCCGACCGTCGTGGCGCCGGCCAGCGTGGCCGCCGGTCCGATCCGGGTGGCGAGCCAGCCCGAGAGCACTCCACCGACGACAACCCCGACGGCGGGAATCCCGAACAGCAGCCCCAGCATGCCCTGGGCGTCGAGCCCGTAACCGAGCTGCTGCTCGTGTGAGACCTGGGCGATCAGGCTGAGGAGCTGGTCCATGCTCTGCGTCGCTCCCGTAGCGAGCACGATGACGAGCAGTGTGAGCAGGAGGGGCCGCCCGAGGTTGCTGATGTCGATCACGGGATCGGCGGTCCGCCGGGAGTGCCGTACCCAGTACGCCAGCGTGACCAGACCGGCGCTGAGGAGGGTGAACGGGATAACACCGAACCAGCCGATCTCCGGCCCCAGGCTGATATAGCCGAGCACCGCGGTCAGGCCGGCGCCCAGTAGCAGGGCCCCGCCGGCGTCGAGCCGACCCGACGTCCTGGTCGTGGATTCGGGGATGACGACGCGCACGGCGACGGCGGCGACGGCGCCCAGTGCGGCTGCCGTCACGAAGATGACGCGGAAGCCGAACTCGGCAACCAGATTCTCGTAGAGGAAGGCGGCGCCGAAGTTGAGCACTGCGGTGCCGGTGGTGACGATCCCGACCGCGGGCATCGCGATCCGTGGTTCGCAGAGTTCGCGGACGATCGTGGCGGAGAGGAAGACCGACGCGATGACGGCGCCTTGGGCCAGGCGTCCGAGGGTGAATACCAGCAGGTTGGGAGCCATCACGCAGATGACGGAGCCGATACAGCCGATAAGCAGCGTGATGATTAGCATCCGGCGTTTGCCGCGCAGGTCGGCGCTCCGGCCCAGCAGCGGGGCCCACAGTGCGCCGGCGAGCACGGCGCTGGAGCTGATCCAGGCCGCCTGATCTGTCTGGAAGTGCTTGAGCATCTGCGGGAGGAAGAGCAGCGGCGCCACGATCACGGTATCCGCCATCAGGTTCCCGATGAGGAGTGCGGCGATCTGTGCGGCGAGGCGCGTGTTCCACCGTCTGTGCCGTGTCGTGCCAGGTGGCAGGCCGGTGTCCGGCGTGGTGTTCACGGAAGCTCCTTTGCGATGGCCGGGCCGTTTCAGCGCTGCCGCCACGGTCCGTTCCCGGGGGATTCCCTTCCCCGACGGGCATACCTTAACTAAGTTAAGGAGCGGTGGCAATCAGTCGACTGAACTTAGATAAGGAGGATGCAGGCGGCAGTCGTCATCGGATCCGATGTCGCGCCGGTGCGCGCGGAGTTCTCCGACCCCGGTGTAGCCGCCTGTTGTGACGGTCGGATCGGCTGACCGGCCGTCAGTGCAGCCGGGTCGCGAGCCCGTCGAGGAGAACGCCGAGCTGCCGTTCGAACCTCGGGTCGCCGTCGTCGCGGAGATGCCCGGCGGCCTTGACCAGTTCGGCCCCTTCGCCGAGCCACGCATCACGTCCGGCGAGCGAGTATCGAGCGGGGTCGGCGCCGGCGGACGGTCTGCGCTCCTGCTCTTCGATGACGAAGCCGACCACGAAGGCGGTGACCAGGTCGAGGGCGTCGTCGGCCTGGGGCAGTGAGAATCCGGCCGCGGTCAAGCGCTCGAGCCACGATTCTTTCGCCTTCACCACTTCGGGGTCGGCGAAACGCGTGCCGCTGAAGATGCGCGCCCCGTCCCGGTGCGTCAGATACTCCGACCTCAGGACGCGGGCGTAGGCGGCCATGTCGTCACGCCAGTCTTCGCCGCGCGGGATCGTCGCGAGGGCGTCGGTGACGCGTCGCATGACGAATGTGGCCATCTCGTCGAGGAGTTCCTGTTTGTTGCGGACGTGCCAGTACAGGGCGGGGGCCTTCACGTCGAGCCGGGAGGCGAGCGCGCGGACGGTGAGGGTGTCCATGCCCTGCTCGTCGAGCAGTTCGAGTGCCGCCGTCACGATCTGCTCCCGCGTGATTCCTTTTGCCACGGTTGACACTTTAACAAAGTTAAGGCACTGTTGCCGCCATCGGAGATTAACTTAGTTAAGGAGTCATCCCATGCGTGCTGCAGTCGTCAACACCCCCGACGCGACACCCGTCTGCGCGGACTTCCCGGATCCGGAACAGCGGCCGGGCCGCGCGCCGTTGAGCCTGGTGGGCGCCGGTTTGCACCACGTCGTTCGTGGGCAGGCATCCGGCCGCCACTACGGCAGCGGCCGGGCACATCCCCTCGTGCCGGGCGTCGATGCCGTGGCCCGGTCCGAGGACGGGCGGCTGGTCTACACGGGCTTCGCCCGGGCGCCGTGGGGGACTATGGCGGAACGGATGGTCACGCCGTTCGAGGCCGAGCTTCCCGCCGGGGCCGATCCGCTCGCTGTCGCCGCCGGTATGAACCCCGCCCTCTCCGGCTGGATGCCGCTGGTCGCCCGGCGCGAGGAGGCGGGCGAGCTCGGCACCGTACTCGTGCTCGGCGCGACCGGCGCATCCGGCGGCCTGGCGGTGCGGGCCGCGCTGTCCCTCGGAGCGAAACAGGTCGTCGCGGCCGGGCGCAACCGCGCAGCGCTGGAGCGGCTGAACGGCCCGGGGGTAGTGACCGTTGCTCTCGCACCGGACGCACCCGACGCCTGGTCGGCCACCCTCGGTGCGGCCGTCGCCGAGGCGCAGCCCACCCTGGTCCTCGACTATGTGTGGGGCACCGTCGCCGAGGCAGCCTTCGCGGCATTGGGAAGTTCCGGCCCGTCCGACAACAGCGTGCCGGTCGATTACGTGCAGATCGGCTCGCTCGCCGGAACCGAGGCGTTGCTGCCCGCGGCACTACTGCGCAGCCGCCGGATCCGGATCAGCGGCAGCGGCCTGGGCTCGGTCTCGAAGGAGCAGATGATCGCCGAGGTTCCCGCCATGCTCGCCCGGTTCGCCGACGGCACCTTCGACACGCCGTACACCGCGTACCCGCTCAGCCGCGTCGGCGAAGCCTGGGCGCATGAGGGTCGTACCCGGGCCGTCATCGTCCCGGATTGACCGGGAAGATTCGAGCGGAAGGGAATCGGCATCATGCGCAAACGCGCATCGGTCGTCGGGCTCGGGATCGCCGGCATGGCCGCGGCCCTCGGGCTGCGGCAGGCCGGCCGGCAGCCGGTGATCGTCGAACGGGCTCCGGAACGCCGGAAAGGCGGCCACTTCGTCGGTCTGCCGGCTACCGGGTTGCGAGTGGCTACCCAGACGGGTATTGCGCTGTAGCGCAACAGTTTCGCCACTACGCTGCCGGTCTTTCCGGTGCCGCCGGTTACCAGTGCACCGGTCATCGGACCGTCTCCGACTGCAGCGAATTCAGCAGATCGGGGAGCGTCCCGGCTGCTGTCGCGTTGGCAACGGGGTTCGCTGTCGCGGTATCAGGCCGGCGCGTCCTTTCGCCGGAGGTGTTCGAGGACGAGGCTGCGGACAGGTTCGACGTCGGCCAGGAGGCCGTGCCCCGCACCGGGGAGAATCACCGTGTCCGCCCCGGCACGCCGCGCGACCTCCGCGGCCGCCTCCGAATCGTGCACCTGGCTCGCCCCGGCCAGGGCGACGAGGGTCGGGACCGGCAGGCGCGTCAGCTCGTCCGGCAGGTGGGGATGAACGATCGGCGAGGCCGGGAAGTGCGCGGCTCCGTGAGCGAGCAGGTCGAGGTATGCCTCCACATGCGCCGGTCCGCTGCCGGGGGCACCCGGTGCCAGCACGGCGCGGGCCTCCTCGAAAGTCGGGTGTGGGTTGCGGTTCCGGCCCAACTCCTCGAACTCGGGGCTGAGCCCGGCGAAGACCAGCGGCGGATCGAGCAGGACCAGGCGCCGCACCCGTTCGGGATGGGCGAGCGCGAACCGGAACGCGAGGTGCCCGCCCAGGGACTGGCCGCACAGGTCTGCGGCGGGTAGCCCGAGCAGATCGAAAGTCTCCGCCAGCCAGTCCACGAGATCGTCCATGCTGGTCAAGGCGGCGCCGGTGTGCCGACTGCGGCCCGGCTCGCCTATGGTGTCCACGGCCCGCACGTGATGCTCCTCGGCCAGCGAACCGACTACCGGGTACCACATTCCGGACGTGCCACTGTACCCGTGGAGCAGGACCAGCGACGGCGCTCCGGTCGGGCCTGCGGACGTGACTCGTGTCGTTCCGTACCGACCCGCAAGGTCTACCGTCTCGGCCTGTACCGGCCAATATGCCATCACCGCGTCGTAGGCCGCGAAATATGCTGTCTCCAGCTCAGCGGCGGCGAATGTGGTCATCGCGCACTCCTCGAGTCGAATCGGCTGCGCTCGCCCGGGAAGGGGAGGGCATGCCGCGCGGTGTCGGCCTCCGCCCGGCTCGACCGGTAGCGGACTTCGGTGCGTGCTTCGACGTTCCTCGGCCGGAGGGGCATTACTCACCACTTTTTCCAAGTCGTCTGTATTATGTCAGATGTATGGAAACAAATGAAAGGGGTTCTCGTGCCGAAACAGGTCGACCACCGAGAACGCCGCGAAACCATCGCACGCGCACTGTGGCGCGTAGTGGAACAACAAGGCTGGACCCGGGCGACGATGCGTGAGGTCGCCCGCGAGGCGGACGTCTCCCTCGGACAGGTCCAGCACTATTTCACCTCCCGGACAGCGATGCTCGTATTCGCGATGGAGTTCGCTTCCGAACAGACCTCGCAGCGCGTCACCCGAAACCTCGACCGACTCGGCTCACCTCTGCACCCCCGAGACGCACTGCGCGTGACCCTCATGGAAATGCTCCCCCTGCACCCGGACGCCCGCGCCACCAGCCGCATGAGTGCCGCCTACACTCTCGAGGCACTGCACGACCCGGAGTTGCACGACCGGGCCCGCCTCGGACTCCGGAACGGCAGAGCGCTGACCGAACGCCTGATCAGGCAAGCAATCACCGAAGGGCGCATCCCACCGGATCGCGATCCGGTCATAGAGACGAACCTCCTGCTTGCGCTGACCGGCCTCACCCCGCTTCTCGACCTCGGCGTCATCGATCCCGACGCCGCGTCGGCCGCCATTGATTACTACCTCGACAGACTTTTCGACGGCACATCGCAACGTCCCGGCCAGTGAGGCGGGGACTGCCGAGGGGCAACCCCTCGTTCAAGACGGTCGCGTTGCACGGCATGGTGCGTGACCAGCACGGAAAGAAGGGATCGAAGTCGTAGGCAATGTGGACGACCCGCTACACACCTCAGACCTACGGTAATCCGGTAGAACCGCGCAGGCCGTCCCAGAAGTCGGTGGTCGGGCAGGGCCATTTCCGCACTGGGCGCGCGCGTTCCCATGTTTGCTGTGCTCTACACGGCACCCGGAGCAACACGACTGACCTGGGTTTTCATGATTCGGGATCGACGGGATCGCTGGGGCGAAGCCGCTGGACTGTGGAAACGTCGTCGCAGGTTTGTGCCCTCGGCGGGGCACATGGAAGATGGGAACACGCGCGACCTGGGCATCTACCCTGGACAGCTAGTCGAAGCCGAACGGCAGCAGCCGGCTGTACCCGGTCAGCAGGCCGCCGAGTTCCGGATCGCGCGCAGGCCACCCACGGTGGCGGTCAGTGAGGGTCCCGTACCGCAGACAGGTACCGCGGTCGTTGCCAGTGCTGTTCCAGTTCTTCGGGAAGGTCCGGTAGCGACACCCCGTAGGTGGCGGCCAGATCGGCAGGCGTGGCTGCGTGCACCGACCACCCGTGGTCCCGCAGCCACTGTTCCGGATCGGTTCTGTCGTCGTAGTAGAACAGTTCGGCCGGGTCGATATCTCCGAACGGGTTCTTGTTCAGGTACTTTGTTTCGATCTCGGCGAGACCACTGCTCGCCGCATCGGCAGGGGCGGCCTCCACAGCGATCCGGCTACCGGCCGGGCTCAGTTCACCGATATGGGCGAACAAGGCGTCCTGAGCCGCTCCGGGCAGGTACGGCAGCAGGCCTTCGGCCGACCACGCCGTGGGTGCGGCCGGATCCGCTCCGGCCGCTGCCAGCGCGGCCGGCCAGTCCGAACGCAGGTCCACGGCCACTGTGCGGTGTTCGGTGCGCGGTGTCGCCGAGTGTTCGGCCAGCACCCGGTTCTTGAACTCGAGCACATCGGGTTGATCGATCTCGTAGACAATTGTTCCCGGGGGCCAGTCGAGCCGGTATGCCCGTGCGTCCAATCCGGCGGCCAGTATCACCGCCTGTGTGATTCCGTCCGCGACGGACGACAGGAAGAATTCGTCGAAGAATTTGGTCCGGATCCCCATGAATCCGGGTACGAGTGGAGCGCCGGCCAGAGTTGGCGGGTCCGCCAGTATGTCCATGAATTTTGGTTCACCGGCGGCACGGACGAACAGTTCTGCGTAACTGTCCTGGATGAGTGGATCCGGTGCGGCGGATTCCAGTGCTCGGAAGGTCGCCACTCCTAACGCGGTGAGTCCGACACCGGTCACGATATCCCAGGTGTCTCCATCGGTTCGCACGACCCAAACCTCCCGAACGGATCGGTAGAAAAGGAACAAGGGCGGCCGCCCACCTAAACCGGGCATACACATACTTGCCGCGCCGCCGAATAAATCGCCAGTCGGACGAGAAACTTTCTCGGTAATTCTACGTCTATCTGCTGGATTCTTGCTGCCAGGGGTTAGTGCGGTCGTGGAGTCGGGTTTGTGTTATCAGCGAGCCGCTTCGCGCTGAACTGCTCGGTCAACGCTTGACTCAGCCGCCTATACACGCCCGAAAGGAAATACCGGCTCGGGTGCCCCATGTGACCTGAAACGTGTTCAACACGTTCGGGCAGAGCTACAGTCGGGAGCTGGTAGTTGCCGAGGTGGCTGCAAGGCATGGATATGGCAGATGCACGCCGACGGGTGCCGGCCGTTCGGGGGGAGACGACACGATTCGGAAGGTCTGGGCATGGCCCGACACACGACGTCAGCCAGGCAGCAACCACAGATGAGGGGTCGCCAACGCTCGGCCGGCCGGGATGAGCGGGGCGGGCGAGGTCGATCCCGTCGGCGGACGGTGACCGGGCGCTGCTCATCCAGTCGTCGAGGTCACGGCCGCGGTGTTCGGTGACGATGCGGGCGAACCCGCTCACCAGCTCCGCGAGAGCGGTCAGGTCCGGGCAGGTTGCCAATAGTTCAGTGAGGTGAGCGTGGCGCTGCTGGCCCAGTTCGCTGGGGCGGGTGGTGATCCAGGCGGTGAGCCGCCGAGGCGAGGGCATGACCCGGTCGGACTCGGCGCGGCCCTGATTCAGGTACTTGTGCAGGAGATTCAGGCTGCCGGTGTAGCCGAGATCGGTGATCTCGGCCAGCAAAGTAGTCACCGGCACGCCGGGTTCTGTGGCGCGGCGGGCGCGCAGGTGATCACGGTAGGGGTCGACCAGACTGGCCCGGTATTGCGGTGGGCGGCGCAGCTTCTCCGGTTCACTGACGCGGGAATACCGTTTCACGGTGTTCAAGCCGAGGCCGAGCCGGCGGGCGCAGTCCATGAGTCCGACCCCGTGGTCGAGGAGATCATGGACGGCGTGCCAGCGGGCCAGGGTGGTGGTTTCGCGGGTCAGCTGCCGGCGTTTCGGGCCGGCAGCGGCCCAGCAGCGGGCGTGGGCGGCGACCGCCTTCTCTGCCGCACGCACCAGGTTGTGCCACAGGTGCCAGCGGTCGGCGATCTGGATCGCTGTCGGGGCCCCGCGGCGAATGGCTTCGGCATAGGTCGCCGATCCGTCACGCACGACGAACTCCACGCCGGGATGGGCCCGCAACCAGGTTTCCAGGGTGGCCGAGCGCCGGTCGGGCAGGACATCGACGCGCTGGTGGGTCGCGCCGTCGATCAGCACGGTCCCGTATCGGTGGCGGCGCAGTACAGCGAAATCGTCCACGCTGAGCACTCTCGGCACTTTCTGGGTTCGCAGCGGGATGCCGAGCAGCACCCGCACCGCGGTCTGGCGCGACATTTGCACCGACCACCGCCCGAGCGTTCGGACCGCGGGCCGCCCGGCCAGCTCCCGCACCGCCGCACGCACGTGCCCGGTCAACCGGGTAGTGCGCCGCTGATAGCGTTCCAGTACACCGGGGACCTGTTCCCGGAACGTGCGCTGGCATCCCTGCGTTGGGCAATACAATCGCCGGACACGCACCCGCACCACCACGCTGCGGCCGTCGACCGGCAGATCGGCCAGCCGCCGTTCGTGAATTCCATGAACCCGGCTCGATCTCGCACCACAGCCCGGGCATTCGGCCACACCACCAGGAGTCCTCGCTCGGACCAGCAACCGTGTACCCGCCACACCCACATCCTCGACAACCAGTGGCGACAAACCCGAAAACATCACGCCGACACCGACACTCACCTCAGCCACCGGGCTATCGTGCCGCTGTCACCTCACAGGCACCACCGAAAGTGGGCCAGAGCCTTTAGCGAGATAGTCCCCATGAATACGCCGAAGCGCCCATCACTGTGCGTTGAGTGTCAGGGCACGGACCGGTGCATGTCCGGGGTTCCAGGCCGCCGCGCGGTGTGCGCGCAGGCTGCCGATCAGGCAAAGCACCACGCCGAGGGTGGCCCAGGTGAGCAGGACGGTGAGCGCGGAGGTCGCGCCGCGGCCGTCGAAGAACGCGGTCGAGCGCAGCAGTTGACCACCGGCCCCCGGCGGCAGCAGTTGCCCGAGTGCGCCGGACCGGCCGGGCAACATCTCCGGAGCGGTGGCCGTGCCCGAGAGCGGATTCCCGATGAGCATCATGATCACCGCACCGATCCCGATCCCGGCGTATCCGAACAGCGATTCCAGCCCGAGAACGGTCAGCGCGATCGCCGCGATACTCAGTGCGACGGCACCGGCGTTGGCGAGGTGGGAGCCGCTGAGCGAGCCGAACCAGAATTGCAGGATCCCCGTGATCGCCAGCCCGCCGGTGACCGCGAAGGCCAGCGCCCCGGCGACCCGGCGGCCGGTGCCGCGCACCAGCCTGGTCAGCAGCACGGCGGCGAGTAGACCGCCCATGACCAGCGGGAGCGCGCCCGCGGCCAGGCCGGCGCCGCGGGCGTCACCGGCGGGCAGGGCAGCGAGGTCGCGAACCACCACCGATGGTGCGGCATTACTGTTCTGTCTGAATCCGGTCGCCATGGTCTGCAGGGTTTGGGCGACCGCGGTGCCGGCAGCGGAGGCGATTATGACCTGCGGCGTGCCAGAGCCGACATCGATGGCACCGTACACTTTCCGGTCGCGGATGAGTTGTTCGGCGGTCGGGGTGTCGGCGACTTCGGTGATATCGAAGGCACCCGGCGCACGCTGCTCGAGCGCGGTCCGGATCCGGTCGACGGCGGTGGCCGGCCCGGCGACGGCGATCGGGACATCGTGCACCGACGACCGCACCGACGGCCAGGCGAACGCGATCAGCAAGACGCTGGTAATCGTCGTGAGCACGACGACCGCTCCGGCCACGGTCGGCCATCGGGACGGAAGCGCGTCAATGGCGAGCGGTGCTCGCGTGGTCATGTCTGCTCCTTGGTTACGTCGCTGAAGTCAGCGCAGGGTGAGGTGGGTCTCGGAGTCGATATGGGTGAGTTTGTGCGGGTTGCGCACGAGATAGAGACCGACGATGCGGGCGTCCTCGACCCGTAGCGCGAGGACACTGTCGAGTTCCCCGTCGATGTGCAGCGCCAGCGCGGGGCTGCCGTTGATCGCGGCCGGTTCGACGGTGAGCGCGACATTGTGCTTGGTGAGGCCCGCGACCACGAAACGTGCCACCTTGTCCGCGCCGATAACGGGCCGGGGGCTGGCCTGTTTGATGCCACCGCCGTCGCTGATCGCCACCACTTCAGGGGCGAGGACATCGAGCAGGCCCTGCAGGTCCCGGGTCTCGAGCGCGCGCCGGAACGCGTCGACAGCCGCTCGGGCCTCGCCCGCGGAGACCGTACGGCGCGGCCGGCGGGCCTCGACGTGGCGGCGGGCGCGGTGGGCGATCTGGTGTACGGCGGCGGTTGACTTTTCCACCGCGGCCGCGATCTCGTCGTAGCCCAGTCCGAACGCCTCGCGTAACACGAAGACCGCGCGTTCGGTCGGAGTCAAGGTCTCGAGCACGACCATCAACCCCATCGATACGCTTTCGGCGAGTTCCACATCGGTGGCCACGTCCGGGGTGGTGAGCAGCGGTTCCGGAAGCCAGGAACCGACGTATGCCTCCCGTCGCCGCTTCACCGACCGCAGCCGGTTGAGCGCTTGCCGCGTGGTGATCCGAACCAGGTAGGCCCGCTGGTCATCGACCTGCGCTGTGTCGACGCCGACCCAGCGAAACCAGGTCTCCTGCAGGACATCATCGGCATCCGCCGCCGATCCGAGCATCTCGTATGCGACGGTGAACAATAAATTACGGTGCGCAACAAAAGTTCTCGTCGCCGCGAGAACGGCGTGCGAGTCGCTCGGGCCGACGGCCTCGTCCTCGGCCGGCTGCCGTTCGTCGGGTTCGCCCGCTATGTGCATGATTTCCTCTCCGCGAGTGGATCGTGGGCCCGGCTATGGATGCACCATGCGCGGTGCGGGGCGCCGGATTCGTGCACTGCCGCACCGCACCACTGGGCCCTTGGTGCCCGCAGCTGATGCAGACGCAGCCGTGGCACGAAGACCTGCCGGGGATTGATCACGGTCACGGATACGTCATCGCGCTGCCGCAACCGGTTGGCCGCCGTCACCCCGGCGTATCCACCGCCGACCACGACAACCTCGATACTGTTGCCCATGGTGTCTCCTTCGCTCCGAACGGGTCGATAACAAGACACCGCAACCCCGCGAATCCTGACAAAGTGTGAATCAGGTCACAGAACTTTGGTGCGCGGATTTTCTCGGCGATCGACGCCATGGAGTGATGCATGTCACCAACTCGCCGCTGTCAGGAAATCGTGCCCACCGGTGTCTTGTTTGGCGAGCACGCGAAACCGACAGGAGCCGCAACCATGAAACACCGCATCGTCATCCTCGGGGCCGGATACGCCGGAGCCTTCTCCGCGACGTTTCTTGCCCGACAGCTTCACTCCGACGACTTCGAGATCACGGTCGTCAACGCCGAACCCGATTTCGTGGAGCGGCTGCGCCTGCATCAGCTCGCCGCCGGACAGCAGCTGCGCCACCGGCCACTCGCAAAAATTTTCGCCGGCACCGAAATCCGATTGCGGGTAGCCCGCGTCACTGGCGTCGACGCCGAGAATCGGACCGTCACCGTGACCGGCGTCGACGGTCCCGGCCGAATCGAATACGACACCCTGCTCTACGCGCTGGGCAGCACAATCGACGACCGTGGCATTCCCGGCGTCCGCGAGCATGCCTATCACGTGGCGGCACGACCGGCCGCGCTGCGTCTGCGCGCACGCCTGGACGAGCTGGACGAAGGCGGGCGCGTGCTGGTGGTCGGCGGCAATCTGACCGCGATCGAGGCCGTCACCGAACTCGCCGAATCCCGCCCCCGGCTTCGAGTCGGCCTCGTCACCCGCGGCGAACTCGGCGGCTGGCTCGGCGACAAGGCCTGCCAGCACCTGTGGCGCGCTTTCGACCGGTTCGGTATCCAGGTCCACGAGCACTTCCCCATCGAACGCGTCGAGGTGGGCCGGGCGATCGCCGCCGACGGGAGCGTGTTCCCCGCCGACGCTATCGTCTGGGCCGCCGGCTTCGCCGTCCATCCGATCGCCGCAGCCAGTGGCCTCGCAGTCGAACCCAACGGACAGATCACCGTCGACCGGCAGATGCGGTCGGCCTCCCATCCGGACGTCTACGCCGCCGGTGACAGCGCCTTCGTCATCGGCGACAACGGCCTGCCGTACCCCATGTCGTGCGCATCGGCGGGACCCACCAGCAAGGCGGCCACAGCCGCGATCATCGCGCACCTCACCGGCCGCACAGTCGCACCCACCACCTTCTCCTACATCGGCAACCACATCAGCCTCGGCCGCCACGACGGACTCTTCCAACTGGTCGACGGAGACGCGCGAGCCAAACCGGGAGCACTCCGCGGCCGGGTAGCCGCACGCGTCAAAATGGCGATCATCGATACCGCCGCCTGGGCCGTCGGCCACCCGACTTTCGGCAAGCCGAACCACAAGTACCACTTGGCAACCACCAGGGACAGCTTCCCCAGCGGGTCCGCAGCATAGTGGCCCATTTCTGCCACGGTGGTTCCGGCTTGCCGGGAGTGGCAGGCTTCGTACGAAGCCTGCATGTTGTGCCGCAATGCATTTCGACGCGTCCCCAGTGTGGGCGCAAGCTCGGCTGGTCTACGGACAGGAGCAATCGCGCATGCGCGCTGTTGTTGTCGATCCGAACGCCCCAGTCAAGCCCGTACTGGGGCGCTGCCTGTCACCATTGCGGAACGGGTGCGGCCCAGCACTTCGATGAGAATCAGCTCGCCGCTCTGGTATGCGTGCGGGTCCCCGATCACTTGGCATCTGATCTCCCCACCGGGGAGCGCTCGGAGGCCCGCGAGATCAGGGACATGTCGTTCGGAGTGGGGCAGATGGGTAGCGGTCATGGATGGTTGATCGGCGACAAGGTGTTCGCCCCAGCGCGAACCGATGTGACAACCCGACTCGGTGACATCGAGATCTGGAGGCTCATCGCCGACGTCCACCATCCGGTACACCTACACCTTGTGGGGTTCACAGTGCTCTCCCGCGGCGGTGGCCCACCCCCGCCCCACGACGCCGGCCTCAAAGACACCGTCGCCCTCAACCCCGGCGAAGCCGTGGAGATCATCACTCGCCTCGACGGGTACCGAGGCCGCGACCTGTTCTCCTGCCACACAGCCGAGCACGAGGACATGGGAATGATGGCAAACCTAGAGATCACCTGACCGCGAGTTGGTAGCCAGAGACCAGACAAATCGTGTGTGCGATCGAAAACACGGCGTGGCGGGGCGTCACGACGCCGCTCGATGAGAGATACCGAAAGTCCCCACTTAAGAGGAGAAGATCATGCTTTACGCGAACTCGCCGTTCAGAACCAGGTTGGCTGCAGTTGCAGGAGTCCTGATCATCGGTGGCGGGCTCAGCGCTTGTGGTGCTGACAACGGTGGCGAGGACGGGTCGGCGCAGCGAGTCGAGATCATCGAAGCAGCCGCGTTGACCGATCAACTTGCGGCTCTAGATCTCGATAAACCGGGACCGAGTCTCGGCGATATGGTCGTCTACTCGGGCGGCATTCAACAAGATGGTCGTCAGATCGGACACGGTGGTGGTTCATGTCAGAATATTTACATCGAGGGTGATGAGATCACCATGCAGTGCGTGCTCACCGCGCAGATGGAGCGGGGATCGCTGACCATGCAGGCGGTGTGGCTCGAGGGGACCAGCCCGCTCGATTTGGCGATTACCGGTGGTACCGGCGCATATAGGAGTGCGACCGGGACTGCTCGTTTCTGGGATATCAATACTCCGGATGAACGGATGCGTGCCGAGGTCATTCTCCCCCGCGAGGAGTGAACGAAAGGCCGACGATACATATCGTCTGCTACGGCTACCTCAACGAGTGCATGCCACACCAACAAACACGCGACCATCCACGCCACGCTGACCACGGAAACACTTCCCGCCGCGCAGGCGCCGCCGCGGCGCTGAGCGCTGCCGCAACCCCGGAACCGGCTGCAGAACCGCCACCAGCCCCGAACCACGGCAACATGCAGCACAGCGACAAACGGGCAACCACCACAGTTGCCCATGATTGTGCCCTCGGCAGGAAACGCAAAACATGGGCAACCGGAAAACGCCTGGTAATCGTGGCGGTGTATTCACTCGGCGGGTTGTAATGAGTGCGACGCTCGGCGACCTGCGGATACGCGGTTACTGCCGGAACCCCCGATCGCCGGGGCGAAGGGCCGGAGTCAGGCGCGGTCAGTAGGAGTCCGGCCTGGGGATCTGCATGCCGGCGGAGCGGAGTTTCGTTTCGGTGAACGCTGTCAGCCGGGCTGAGATCGGTGCCTGGTCCTGCCGGTGGTTGTTGATCAGCCGGTGCTGGGTGGAGGCGTTGGTCCAGATATGCGCGCGGGTGAGATCTCCCAGCAGTGTGGGGTTGGCGAGGTAGTGGTCGGCTATGGCGGCCGCGAGTTCTTCGATCCGGGGGTCGTCCGGTTGCCAGATCTCGGCCTCCGCAGCTCGTTTGGTCAAATCGATGTACCCGGGGTCTTCGAGCCGGTGTTCGAGCTGGGCCAGGAAGTTGTCGAAGCCCTCCGGCACCATTTCCCGGGTCAGCACCAGGGCCTCGCGTTGGGCTGCCACGTAGTCGGGACCGAAGCCGAGGGCGGACATGCGGTCCAGGATCGGCGGGTAGGTCTTGAACCGGTTCTGCATCCACTCCGGCCGTGGTGCCGAAGGGGACGGGGACCCCGTACACGACCGTCCCGTCGGCGTAGACCTCGCCGGTGAAGTCGATCAGCCCGCTGTTGTGCTGCAACAGCATTCGCACCGTGATCCGCTCGTCCGGCTCGAAATCGGGCAGATGGCTCATGACCGGGGTGTCCAGCTCGAGCTTGCCCTCGGCCACCAGTTGCAGCACCAGGGTAGCGGTGAAGGTCTTGGTGTTGCTGCCGATCCGGACATGCCCGTCGACCGGCGGCTTCGCGGTCCCGCCGAGCTCGGATACCCCGGCGCTGCCGGCCCACTCGCCTCGCTCGTCGTGCACGCGCAGCGCAATCCCGGTCAAACCGGAATCGGCGATCTCCTCGATCGTCTTCTGTAGCTCCGGGCGATCAGGCCCGGCATCAGCCGCCGGTGCAGCCCCGCTCTCTGCGGCGGTCATTCCAACGGTGTCGAGGGTTGCGGTGCTCTTGTCCTGGCGGAAAGGTTGACGTTCATGATGGTTGCTCCTTCGAATCTGTTGCGCCCGAATCGGCGTTGTGCCGCTGCGACGAGCTTCCAGCCTGACCCGAGGTCAACCTCAATAGTGATCTAACTCACAAGTAAGTCCTGATGGGTGGGGTGCCGTTTCGAGTGACAGCCGAGTCGCGCACCCCAGGCACCCATCTCTCCGGACGTCGCTTCATTAAGCCTGAGTTCACGATCGTATTCCGAATTCTCGTTGATCAACTCGAGCTATGGGCAGAAGGTGGAGACACCTGTTTCGGTAAGGAGAATGTCTTGACGCGAGAGCTGGTCTATACGGGATTCGTATCGCTGGACGGTGTGGTGGACTCGCCAGGAGGTGAGGCCGAGGGGCACCGCAGCGGCGGCTGGGTGATGCACACCGAATTCGTGCCGGAGGCGTACTCGCTCAAAGGGGAGGAGCTGGCCGAGACGACGGCACTGATGTTCGGGCGCCGCAGCTACGACGTTTTCGCACCGATCTGGCCGGGGTCCGAGGATCATGCCTCCTACAAGGATCTGCCGAAGTACATCGTGTCGACGACACTCGCGGAAGACGATCTGATCGACGACTGGGGGCCCATCACGATCTTGCGCTCGGCCGAGGACGTCGCGACGCTCAAGCAGGGCGATGGCGGAGCGATCTTCATCCACGGGAGCGCCGAACTGGCCCGTCGCCTGGCCGACGCGGACCTGATCGACCGGTACAATCTGCTCGTCTTCCCAGTGCTGCTGGGAGCGGGGAAGAGCATCTTCGGCCGCGAGGATCGGGATAAGCGGAATCTTCGGCTCCGGGAGTCCGCGACCTACTCGAACGATGTCGCGAAGCTCGTCTACGACGTAGTGCGATAGCGAGGGACCCGCGACGTCCGAGTCGCGCTCAGACCATGGGGCGCGGTGCCGATGTAATTGCTGTTGCGAGAGCGCGGATCATGTCATTCGCGGTAGCGGTGCGCCAGACCAGTGCCCACTCGGCGACAGGTGCGTCATGGATGGGCAGGTAGACGACGTCGGGTCGCCGTGCGTACTGGGTGGCGTGCGCGTGAACAGGTGAGACCGCTTCGCCGGTGGCAAGGATCGGGATCATCTCCTCGAACGTCGTGACCGTCGGTCCGACCGGAATCTCAGTGCCGCTGGGTGTCCGATGCGGAACGAGTGCTTCTCGCCAGTAAGCGGGCCGGGCGCCGGCCATCACCACATCGTCCGCGAGATCCTCCAACGAGACGGATACCTTCGCGGCGAGACGATGCGAGGCCGAGACGGCGAGCAAAATCGGCTCGGTATACACCGACGGTCCGACCGTCAGATCGGGTTCGAGGACAGGAAGCCAGAGAACCGCCGCGTCGATATCACCGGAACGTAGCCCGCCGAAGGGATCCCCGAAGCTCACCGACCGGATCTTCACTTCGACCCCCGGCCTGCTCTCGGCGAAGGTATCGAGAGCAGGCCGGAGCACCTCGGTATTCCAGCTGATCATTCCCAGTCTGAGCACACCTGTCGTGCCGCGGGCGGTGCGGCCGGCACGCTCGAGCACATTCTGCAACTCCGAGTACGTGCTGGATAGTTCGTCGCGTAATTGCTCACCCAGCGGTGTCAGCACAACGCGCCGACTGGTCCGCTCGAACAGTGTGCCACCGACTGTGCGCTCGGCCTTCTTGACGACCTGGCTCACTCGGGCCGGGGTGAGGCGCAGCCGTTCCGCGGTGCGCCCGAAGTGGAGCTCCTCGGCGAGCGTGAGGAAGACCTCGATATCACGCAGCTCCATCCAGGTCTCCTCCACACTCACCAGCAATGTCGTGTTCTGGTACCCGACCACGCCACGATAGTGGAGTGCCACTGCGGTTCGTGCCGACCGCGGCCTCGCCTGGTGAGGCCCGCACCCGGATCATCTCGACGACCCGTCCTGCGGCCGGATCAGCTCGAACACACTGGAGAAGCTGTCGCTACCGTACCCGTCGATCGAGCGCCCGTGGAGCAGATCCCGGAGGGGCTCGTGGATGTCGGCGGCTATCCCGCCGGCTCTACTGAGCTCGATGAGGCTGTCGACGGCCGCCCGGTTCAGGTCAACGGTGGAGACCCCATTCGCATACTGCGCGGAACCGATCTCGCGGGCCAACTCGGGGAGGAAATCGGCCATACCGTTCAGCCAGCGGGCCGCCAGCGGCGCGAAGACCTCGGGGTCGGTGCCCACCGGGCGTAGTAGCGCAGCCGAGTGCAGGAATCCGGCGAGTGCCCCGTATCCGGTACCCAGCAGGGCCAGGTCATGGGTTTCTGCCGAGCCGGGGTCGGCGCCGAAGTAGTGTGCGGGCGCCATCACCTCCAGCACGCTCCGGTAGGCGGTGAATGCCGCCTCGGTACCGCTGTAGAGAAAGAATCCGGCGTCGGTGGCGACAGTCTCGGGCAGCGCCAGCATGGGCGCCGTCGAGATAGTCGGCGCCGTACTCGGCGGTCCATGTGGCGAGTTCCCGAGCCTGGTCCGGCGTGGTGTTGGCAAGGTTCACCACCGTACGGTCACGGAGTGCGGTGGTGGCGGGCGCAAGCGTCTGACACACCGCGTCGTGGTCGCGCAGCGGAGCGACCACCAGGGGCACGGCCGCGACCGCCTCGGCGACGGTAGCTGCGGGGACGGCACCCCGCGCGGCGAGCGCGGCGGTCTTCCCCGGACTGCGGTTCCACACGACCGTCTCGTACCCGGCGTCGAGGAACGCGGCGGCGATCGGTGTACCCATCCGGCCGAGGCCGAGGACGGCCACGCGGGGCTTCGGCTGCTCGGCCGATCGGAAGGTTCTCGGTTCACTCATTGTGCGCACCCTTCGCGATCGTCTCGACGACGCTGGCGATACCGCTCGCACCGTGGCCGTCGGCCGCCGCCTGTTCCAGCAGGGATCGGAACAGCCCGGGCACCTCGGTGCGAATGCCGTGGGTTGCACTGGTGTGTGCGAGGTGTGCTATCGCGGCCCGGTGCACTTCGACGGTGCCGTCGTCGTCGGGGAAGACACCACTCTGGGCCTGCCGGGCATGCTCCGTCAGCAGCGAGGTAATGAACGGCATGTGGGCGGTTGCCACCGTGGCGAACGCGGCCGGGTCGACTCCGGCCGAGCCCACGAGCGCCAGGGAGTGGTAGAAGCCGGCCAGCGTGCCCCAGGCCAGGCCGAACAGTGCGGTGTCGTACACCGGGGCCAGTGCGGGATCGGCGCCGAGGTGGACGGAGTTTCCGAGGCTGCGCAGCACCGGCTCGTATGTGTCGAAGGCATCCCGCGAGCCGCTGAAGACGAACAGCGCCTCGGGCCGCCCGACCAATCGGGTACCGCTCATGGCGGCGCCGTCGAGGTAGGCGGCACCGTGCCCGGCCGCCCGATCCGCCGCGTCGGCAGCCTCCTGCGGTGTCCCCGAAGTCAGGTTCACCAGAGTCCGGCCGCGCAGGTTCTCCGCCACCGGTCCGAGTACACCCTGCACGGTCGGGTAGTCCGGTAGGCACACCACGACCAGCGGACTCGCGGTGACGGCCGCTTGGACGGTGGCAGCGCGGAGGGCTCCCTGCGCGACGAGGGCGTCGCTCTTCGCAGTGGAGCGGTTCCAGACCGTGGTGGTGTAGCCGGCGGCCAGGAACGCCTGGGCGAGCCGGGTCCCCATCTGGCCCAGGCCGATGACCGACACCGCGGACTGATCAGGGTTCTCGTTGCGTGACATGTGGTGGCTCCCGATTCCTTCGGTGCCGCACCTGAGCGGTGCGTGCGATGTGTTCCACCGTGCCTGCCGGGGCTGTCGGAACCCTGTCGGACCGCTGTCGGGGCCGGGCCCGATCATCGGGTCCGATTACCGTGCACGCATGTACTTCTCGGTGCTCGGCCCCGTCACTGCCCGGACCACCGCCGGACTCGAGGTCGACGTACCGGAGGTGAAGGTACGCGTCCTGCTGGCTGCCCTGCTCGTCGACGCGGGGCATCCGGTCTCCGCGGACCGGCTGGTCGATGACCTGTGGGGCGACCGGCTGCCGCGGAACCCGGGCGGCGCCCTGCAGACCAAGGTCTCACGGCTGCGTCGTGCGCTGGCGGGAGCCGAGCCGGGCGCGGAGGCGCTGGTCGAGTCGGTGCACCAGGGATACCGGCTCCGGATCGGCCCTCAGGACCTGGATTCCCGGCGTTTCACCGATCTGACCGCCGCCGCGTCCCGCGAGCGGGACCCCTCGGCCAGGGCCGATCTGCTGACGACAGCGCTGGCATTGTGGCAGGCAGAGCCGTTCTCCGGCCTCGGCGACCCGGAGTTCGTGCGTGCTGCGGCAACACAGCTGACCGAAGAGCGGCTGACCGCCCTCGAGGTGCTCGCCGAGACCCGGCTGGAACTCGGCGAGCACCGCACCCTCGTAGGGCAGTTGGGGGACCTGGCTGCCCGTTATCCACTGCGGGAACGGCTGCGCGCACTTCAGATCACGGCCCTGTACCGAGCCGGGCGGCAGTCCGAGGCCCTGGCCGTCTACACCGAGGTACGAAACCGGCTGGCGGATGAGCTGGGTGTGGATCCCGGGCCGGACCTGGCTGCTGTCCACCGAGCGGTCCTCAGTCACGACGCGGCGTTGGGAACAGAACCGGACCTGGCCGCGCCCGCCCCGAGACGGCCGATGCGGGGCGAACTGGCAGCCCCACTCACCGGCCTGATCGGTCGACAGAACGCGCTGCCCGCCGTATGCGACCTGCTCGCCACCCACCGGCTGGTGACGCTGACCGGCCCTGGCGGAGTCGGTAAGACTCGGCTGGCGGAGGAGGCGGCGCGCCGGACAGCCGCCGACTACCCCGACGGTGTCCGAGTGGTCGGCCTCGCCGGATCCACCGGCGTGGGCGAGCAGGTGGGTGCCGCCCTCGGCCTACGAGAAGAGGGGCCGGCGGGGCTGGAGGACGCACTGCGCGCGCGGCGGCTCCTCCTGCTGCTGGACAATTGCGAGCACCTCATAGAGTCGGCCGCCGCGGCAGTGCGTCGGCTCCTGGCCGCCGCGCCGGGCCTGAAAATCCTTGCTACCAGCAGGGAACCTCTCGGAGTGGCTGGGGAATCCGTGTGGACTGTGCCCCCGCTGTCGCAACGGGACGCCGAGCGGCTGTTCGTAATACGGGCCGCTGCCGGTGCCCCCGGATTCACCGTCACCGGTAACAACGCGGAGGCCGTCGCGACGGTCTGCCGCCGCTTGGACCGCATCCCCCTCGCCCTGGAGCTCGCCGCCACCCGAGTCCGCGCCCTGGGAGTCATGGAGTTGCCGGCCCGGCTGGACGACCGGTTCCGGCTGCTGTCCGGCGGCAACCGCGGGGTGCCGGCCCGCCAGCGCAGCCTCCGGGCAATGATCGACTGGAGCTGGGAGCTACTGCGTGACGACGAGCAGGCGGTGCTGCGCGGCCTGGCGGTCTTCACCGACGGCTGCACGCTCGAAGCAGCCGAGGCGGTATGCGCCGGCGACTCGGATGTCCTCGGGGCGCTGATCCGGCTGGTGGACTGCTCGGTCATCACTCCGGCCGAAGGTCCTCGATATCGTTTGCCGGAGTCGATCGCGGCCTACGCGCGGGAACGCCTCGCCGAAACGGGCGACGGTGAGGCTCTCCGGCAGAGACACCACGTCTACTTCGCCGGGCTGGCCGCCCGTACCGCGGCCGGGCTGTACGGTCCCGAGCAGCAGCGATGGCTGTCCCATCGTGACCCCGAGAACGCCAACCTCCGCGCCGCGCTGGACCGCGCTGTACAGCGGAAGGACGTCGACGAGGCTCTGCGTCTGGCGCTCGACTCGACCTGGTATTGGTTCCTGCGGGGCAGGCTGCGCGAAGCCCGGCGTTCGCTGGCAGCCGTTCTGCGCCTCGGCGCAGGCCGCCAGGGCATCCTCCGTTCCCGCGCCGTTCTCTGGCACGCCGGGTTCGCCCTGCTCACCGGAGAAGGAGGCGACGGCCTGCCGGCGATGTCCGAGACGGCGGCCGACGGCGGAGCGGAGGGTGCGCGCGCCGAGTGGTTCCTGGGCTACGCATTTCTCGCGTCGGGGAGGGACCTCGCGCACAGTGAGCTCCTGGTGGACCGCGCGCTCCGGGGCGCCCGTGCGGCCGGCGACCGGTGGGGTGTCGCTGCCGCGCAGAGCACCCGGTCCGTCCAGGCCCTGCTGCGGGGCGATCTCCGCGCGGCCGAGGACTGCGCGGAGGAGGGGCACGCTATCTTCTCCGGACTCGGCGACAGCTGGGGCCGATTGCAGACCACCTATCCGCTCGCCGCGCTGGCCGCAGTCGCCGGTGACTACGCGCTCGCGGCGCAACTGCACCAGGACGGGTTTCGGCTGGCGGAGGAACTGGGGTTCTTCGCCGATGCCGCTGACCGGATCACCGGACTCGGCCGGGTCGCTCTCCTGACCGGAGATTTCGCTCGGGCCACCGAGTTGCACCGCAAGGCACAGGCTCTGGCCGCCGAGCACGGCTATACGGCGGGTGAAATCCACGCCGAGATCGGTCTCGCCCTCGGTGCTCGGCGGCAGGGCGACTTCGAGGTCGCCGCCCGGCTGCTCGACAAAACCCTCACCTGGCACCGCGAGGTCGAGTTCGGGCCCGGCCCCGCTCTCCTTCTCGCCGAGCTGGGTTTCCTGGCCGAGGAGCGCGGTGACGCCTCCGAAGCCCTTGCCCTGCACCGTCGAGCGCTCGCCGTCGCGCGTGCGGGCGGCGATCCTCGGGCCGTCGCACTCGCTCAGGAGGGTCTCGCCGGTGCTCATATTCTCGCCGGGCGTCCGGAACTGGCCGCTCGCTTGCTGGGCACGGCCGCGCGGGCCCGCGAGTCGGCCGGCGCGCCGCTGCCGGAGGCCGAGCGCGTCGATGTCGACCGCATCACGGCCCGGGTCCTCGACGCCTTGGGTGCCGAGCTTTTCCATTCTGAGTTCGCTGTGGACGCCGAGGGTGAGAGTGACGAGTGGTGACTGTCCTCGGTGTTGCACAACCCTCGTCCAGCACCACCGTTCACAGAGGTGACACCTCCGCTGCGGCGGTGAATATTGTTCCGCCACCGGGCACCCCGCGGTGTGAGGCCCTCTCGGCCCTGTTCGGGGTTCGCTGTCGCGGTATCAGGCCGGCGCGTCCTTTCGCCGGAGGTGTTCGAGGACGAGGCTGCGGACAGGTTCGACGTCGGCCAGGAGGCCGTGCCCCGCACCGGGCAGAATCACTGTGTGCGCCTCGGCCAGCGAGCCGACCACCGGATACCACATTCCGGACGTGCCACTGTATCCGTGGAGCGGGTCTGTAAGTTCTCCGGTGTAAGTCCTGGGAACGATGGATGCTGTTGTGACTGAAGAGAAGTCGGAAGGCGATCCAGCCGGGTCGGTGGCATCGTCGATGGACGAGCAGATCCGGCGGTGGGCTGCCGAAGCCCGCCGTGACGGGCTGCAGCTGGTCGGCGAGGGCGGGCTGCTGGCCCGGATGAGGCCGGACCGGTGGAGATCACGGTGCCCCGGGACCGCGCCGCCAGCTTCGAACCGCAGATGGTGAAGAAACGTCAACGCAGGTTGAACGGTGTGGAGAACATCGTGATCTCGCTGTCGGCCAAGGGATTGACGACCGGGGAGATCTCGGCGCACCTGCGTGAGGTCTATGGCGCCGAGGTATCGAAACAAACCATTTCCACCATCACCGACCGGGTCATGGACGCCATGGCCGACTGGCAGAACCGGCCCCTGGACCCGGTGTATCCCGTGCTGTTCTGGACTGCGTGAACGTGAAGATCAGAGACGGCAACGTCGCGAATCGCCCGATCTATGTGGCGATGGGCGTGACCGTGGACGGCACCCGCGACATCCTGGGAGTGTGGGCCGGCGAGCACGGCGACGGCGCCAAATACTGGCTGCGAGTGCTGGCGGAGCTGAAGAACCGCGGCATGGCCGACGTCTGCATCGTCGTCTGCGACGGGCTCAAAGGCCTTCCCGACGCCATCGCCCAGGTATGACCGCAAGCGCTGGTCCAGGGCTGCGTCGTGCACCTTCTGCGTAGTTCGTTTGCCTACGCCAGCCGCAAGGACTGGTCCGAGCGCTGGCCAAAGACCTCAAACCCGTCTACACCGCACCGTCCGAGTCCGCGGCGCTCAAGTGCGTCTACATGGCCATCATGAGCCTGGACCCCACCGGCACCGCCCGGCAACGCTGGTCCAACCGCTGGAAAGCCGCCCTGAACGCATTCGAGATCACCTTCGACGGACGCCTGTCCGCCGCCCGCACGTAACCGAATAACCCGAGGAAGGAGACGGACTTACACCTGAAACTGGACAGACCGGCCCGGCGGCATGTAACGGCATTGGCGGGTCGGTCGACCGTCGAGCAGAGGTGGATCAGGCGCCAGACTCGCCGCGCACCACACTGTCGAGCTATGGCCTGGAGTCGATGAGGAAGAACCCGGACTCTATGTCGGGCCGGCCGCGCAGGAAGGTATGGAATCGAACTGGATCCCGACCGTCGGCAAGCGTCGGCTACCCGCCGTCCGGTTCTATGGGGCCCACCGCAGAGTTCAACGACAAGACCTTCACAATTCCCGACTTCACGCCGGTCCAATAGGAACCGGTGCCACCGGCCCACCGCCGAACGGTGACCAGCCGGTTCTCTCGTCGAGCAAGAGGCCAGCGCGCCTGCCCGAGCTGCGGTGTGGTTTGGGCGAGAATCCCTCGAATGGCTGGAAGCAACGACGTCGATCCTGTCTCGGTGGTGCCCGAGTCGGTTGTTCTGGTGAGTGGGGCCTCGATCGGCGACCGGGACGGAGCTGTCGGCCCGGCAACATCGGGACTGGACGGCAATCAGGTCGACGTACCTGTCCAACATGCTGTGGACGTGGTGTGTGACGGGGTGACGGCGTCTTTCGCGATTCACTATGTCAGTGGTGCGGAAGCAGAACGCATCGCTGCCGCTCAGGCGAAGGCTCTTGCTGCACTGCTGAGGTGGCAGGCAGGCCGTTCCGAAGTTGGCTGACCCTGAATTCCGGTGACGTGGCGGTCCAGTTGCCCTTGTTTTGTGTTTCGATGGAGGATCGAACCAGGGCAACCGTTCGACCTGCATATATGCGGTTCTGCTGCTGATTTACAAGCCCGCCGCAGATCGAGAAATCCAGTTGACCTGCGGAAATGCTGTCGCAGGTCTGTGCCCTCGGCAGGATTCGAACCTGCGACACCCGCTTTAGGAGAGCGGTGCTCTATCCCCTGAGCTACGAGGGCCGGGCCGGGGGCCGGTGGGCAGGAGTCTACCGGGTCGGCGGCTGGGGGGCCGCATCGTAGGGTGGGCGGCCGGTGGGGGTCAGGATGCGAGGGTGGTTTCGTAGTCGGCTGGGTCGAAGGTGCGGGTTTTCCAGCGGTAGAGGACCGTTGCGCCCGGCCAGTTGTTGGTGATGCGGCCCGAGGCGTTGCGGTACCAGCTGGAGCAGAAGTTCCAGGGGGTGTCCTTCAGGCGTTTCTGCAGCCAGTTGTCCCAGCGCTGTTCCGTTTCGACGCGGGCCGCCAGGCCGCGGCGGGGGTGGTGGCGGAGGTGTTGGACGGCCTGGCGGATGTAGCGGGCCTGGGATTCCAGCATGTAGATGATGGAGCCCGAGCCGACGTTCGTGTTCGGGCCGTACATCATGAACAGGTTGGGGAACTTCGGGACCGAGATGCCCAGATAGGCGCGGGCGCCTTCGGCGGCCCAGGCGTCGGCCAGTTTGCGGCCGTCGGTGCCGTAGATGTTCATGGGGGCCAGGAATTCGGTGCCCTTGAAGCCGGTGCCGTAGATGATGACGTCGACTTCGTGGTGGATACCGTCGGCGGTGCGTACGCCCGTCGGGGTGATCTCGGTGATCGCGTTGGTTTCCACGGTGACGTTGGGCCGGCCGAGGGCGGGGAAGTAGTCGTTGGAGAACAGGGCGCGTTTACAGCCGGCCGCATAGTCGGGGGTGAGTTTTTCGCGCAGGATCGGGTCGGGGATCTGTTTGGCGCGGTGGCTCTCGGCGACCTTCAGGACGGGAGCCTGGATGCCTTTCAGGTCGGTGAGGGCCAGGGCCATCACTTCGAAGAAGATCCACCAGCCGAAGCGTTCGGCCCAGCGGACCGGCGGCAGGTACTTGAATACGGCGTGGTGACGGGCCACGTATTCGGCGTCGGCTTTCGGCAGTACCCAGGCGGCGGAACGCTGGAAGAGGGTGAGGTGTTCGGCGAGCGGCTGGATCCGGGGGATGTACTGGATCGCGCTGGCGCCGGTGCCGACGCAGGCGACCCGTTTTCCGGTGAGGTCCACCGAGTGGTCCCATTCGGCCGAGTGGAAGGCCGGGCCGGCGAAGGTGTCGATACCGGGGATGGTGGGCATGGCGGGGCGGGAGAGCTGGCCGACAGCGGAGATGAGGACGTCGGCGGTGAGCACGTCGCCGTCGGTCGTGCGGATCTGCCACGTTGCGGACGCTTCGTCGTATTCGGCGTCGCTGATCTCGGTGCCGAAGCGGATCTTGCGTTCGAGATCGTATTCGGCGACCACGCCGCGCATGTAGTCGTGGATATCGGCCTGCTCGGAGAAACGCCGGGGCCAATCGGAACGCGGTGCGTAGGACCAGGAGTACAGCGGGGACGGCACATCGCAGGCGGCGCCGGGATAGGTGTTCTCCCGCCATACGCCGCCGAGGTCCTGGGCACGTTCGACGATGGTGAAATCGTCGATCCCGGACCGCACGAGTTCCAGTCCCATACCGAGCCCACCGAACCCGGCTCCGATGATGATGATCGACGGCGTTGTCATGCTCCAAGGGTAGGTCGCCGACCGGTGCGCCCGAAGGGAACGAAGGACAGTGAATCAATACTTTCGGCCATAATTTCGGCTTCGAACTGGGCTGCCCGTGCATTTGTAAGTGATCCCGCCTTCTCCCGGTCTGCCCGGTTCGCATCGGGAATAACAGGTGGCTGCGGGGTTTCTTGCGCGTCGTATTCATCCCATCATTCGGGACACATACACGGACCGTGTCTCGTTTCGATGTCATTTCGTTATCTGACTTGGCAACGGGCCGGATTCCCAGCTAAGACAGGGGAGTGCTCGGCGGCGATGGCGCAGTGCCGGTGGCCCGCAGGGGGCGTCGCGGGCATTGCGTCTCATCCCGTCCGGCCGTCTCGGTCGCCTCCCCGCTTCTCGCGCCCGCTGACCAGCGGCGTCGCTGAATTTCGCCGGTTTTGTCCTACCTTCACCACGTCCGGCTACCGCACGGTAGTCTTCGGCGTTGTGATGTGAGTCATGCCCGCTTCTGTGTCTCACCGGCTGCGGTCCGCCTCATATCGCCAACCGATCGCCACCCATATCAGTAAGGGGTATTTCCGATGTTGAGCACCATGATGGACGACCAGCTCTCGCTGGCAACGCTGCTGCGCTACGCGTCCACCTTCGTCGGCGATTCCACGGTGTCCACCTGGACCGGCGACGGGGTGCGCACCATGACCTACCGCGAGATAGGCGCGGACTCGGCCCGGCTGGCCAACGCGCTGACCGATCTCGGCATCGGGCGGGGCGATCGGGTCGGCACCTTCATGTGGAACAACAACGAGCACCTGGTGGCGTATATCGCCATCCCCGCGATGGGCTCGGTGCTGCACGCGCTGAACATCCGGTTGTCGCCCGAGCAGCTGATCTATGTGGCCAACCACGCCGAGGACCAGGTGGTGCTGGTCGACGGCAGTCTGGTGCCGATGTTCGGCCAGTATCTGCCGCACCTGAAGACGGTGCGGCACGTCATCGTGGTCAACGGAGACGTCGCCGCGGTGACGGCGCCGGACGGCGTCACCGTGCACGACTACGCCGAGCTGATCGCGAAATACCCGGCCACCTACGATTTCCCGGTTGTCGACGAACGGACCGCGGCGGCGATGTGCTACACCTCCGGCACCACCGGCGACCCGAAGGGTGTGGTGTACTCGCACCGGTCCAACTGGTTGCACGCCATGCAGGCGATCACCCCGTCCGGTATGGGGCTGCGCAGCGACGACACGGTGCTCGGCATCGTGCCGATGTTCCACGCGAATGCCTGGGGGCTGCCGTACGCGGCGCTGATGACCGGCGCGAACGTGATCATGCCGGACCGGTTCCTGCAGCCGGTGCCGCTGCTGGAGATCATGGACGCGCTGAAACCGACGTTCGCGGCGGCGGTGCCGACCATCTGGGGCGGTGTGCTCGCCGCGCTGGCTTCGGCCCCGCAGGACATCACCCATCTGCGCTCGGTGGTGGTCGGCGGTTCGGCCGCGCCGCCGTCGATGATGAAGGCGTTCGAGGAAAAACACGGGGTGACGGTGGTGCATGCCTGGGGAATGACGGAAACCTCCCCGCTGGGCAGTCTGGCCCACCCACCGCGGGGGCTCAGTGCGGAGGAGGCCTGGGAGTACCGGGTCACTCAAGGGCAGTTCCCGGCCGGCGTCCAAGCGCGGCTGGTGGGCGACGACGGGAACGTGGTGCCCAACGACGGACAATCGCTGGGCGAACTGGAGGTGCGCGGACCTTGGATCACCGGGTCGTACTACGCGCCCGACGGTGTTGCCGTGGACCCCGGCAAATTCGACGACGGCTGGCTGCGCACCGGTGACGTAGGGAAGATCACCCCGAACGGCTATCTGACCCTCGTGGACCGGTCCAAAGATGTCATCAAGTCCGGTGGCGAGTGGATCTCGTCGGTGGACTTGGAGAACGCGGTCATGGGCCATCCGGCGGTGGCCGAGGCGGCCGTTATCGGTATTCCGGACGAGAAATGGGACGAGCGTCCGCTGGCGGCGATCGTTGTGGCCGAGGGGGCCTCGGTGCAGCCGGCGGAGCTGCGTGAGTTCCTGGCCGGGCGATTCGCGAAATGGCAGCTGCCGGAGTACTGGGCTTTCATTACGGAGGTCCCCAAGACCAGCGTCGGCAAATTCGACAAGAAGCGGCTGCGGGCGCAGCACGCCGACGGGGAGCTGGACGTGACGACGGTGCACTGAACCCCGGATGCGCGGTCCCCGGCGCGGTTTTGCGCCGGGGACCGGGCATTTCAGCAGTTACGCAGTTCCGGGCTCTGGTTGAGTAACTGGTTGCGCGGGCTGATGAAGCGGCTATAGGTCTCGCCGCCCACCGCGGCCAGCGGGAAGGCCGCGACGCGGTGGCAGTTCTGGAAGGCCAGTTTCACGCCGAAATGCCGTTCCAGGCCGCCGCGGATGGCGTCGGAAGCCAATGCGCGCAGCAACTGGCCGCGTGCGGTCTCGTCGGGCGGCGCCACCTCGTTGTCAGCGAATTCCGCGGTGCCGGTAGCCAATTCGTCGGCAACCCGACTCACGACCTCCCATGCGTAGGGCAGCGAGGTGCGGACACATTCGACGAATTCGGCGTCGGTGATCTCACCGCGCTCGGCACGTTCGAGCAAGGCGGTGGGGACATCTAAGGACACGGCGACCTCCTGGGGTCAACTCGTCTGTGCGACAGGTGATGCGGAACTCCGCGGCAGATCTGCCGGACCGAGTCTAATCGAAACTGGTTGTCAATAACAGTGGATTGGGTGTGAAAGCCTTTCGAGCGGGTGAACTTTCACGGATTGCCGGGTTATTGCCCTGCCGTGAGTGGGTGCCGCGAACGGGCCGCGTGCCTCGCTGTGCCGCCGTATGGTGCCGGGCCTGCCGGTGGGCGGGCGGGTTGCCGGGGTGTTTCCGGGATGCGGCAATATCTCTGCCAAGGTCACGAAAACGGTGGCGATCGTAACCGTTTCACAATGGCACGCATGGGCTTTGAGCTGGGGTTTTAGGGAAAAGGTTGCGATATGGTCACGGGCCGGTAGAGTTACCGTCACAACGGATGCCTAAACGTTACGTTTACCGGGCTCGAGTCTGGGACCGCACGCGGTGTTCGTGAACATGTTGACCGGATAGCGAGGACGGACATTGGCCCACCATCGACTAGGCCCCAGTTCCATCACCGTTATGAGCCTCATCGGTGACGAGGTACAGGTCCGCCCGCGCCGCCATCGTGCCGAAGCCACCGCGGCGGAGAAGGTCCGGGCAGCCGCCGGGGCCGCTGTTGCGGCCGGCGCGCTCATCGGTACCGCCTCGCAGATCGCTCCGGCCATCGCCTATGCCGCGCCGCTGCTGCCCGGTGGTGGTGACGACGCTGTCGAAGCCGAGCCCGCCCCGTCGGCTCCGGAGGCCGCCCCGGCAGCCGAGCAGGTCGCTCAGGCCGCGCCCGTGGCCACCCCGGCCCCGGCTCCGGTTCAGGCCGCCGAGATCGCCGCGCCGGCTCCCGTGGCCGCACCGTTCGGGTTGACCAATCTGCCGCCCGAGGTCGCGGCGCCGCTGGCGCACGCCGAGCAGACCCTCAAACAGTTGCACCAGCAGTTCGCTCCGGCGCCGATCGTGCGCCCGGTGGCCGGCGCGGTGAGCTCCGGATTCGGCAGCCGCTGGGGCGCCATGCACAACGGGGTCGATTTCGCCGATGCCCTCGGTGCGCCGATCAAATCGGTGGCCGACGGCACGGTGATCGAGGCCGGGCCCGCGTCCGGCTTCGGAATGTGGGTCCGCGTTCTGCACGACGACGGCACCACCGGCGTCTACGGCCACGTGAACGATATCTACGTCACGCAGGGGCAGCGGGTGAAGGCCGGCGAGGTGATCGCCACCGTCGGTAACCGTGGCCAGTCCACCGGCCCGCATCTGCATCTGGAGATCTGGGATCAGGGCGGGAACAAAATCGATCCGATGAACTGGATGGCATCGAAGGGGGTGCCGCTGGAGTGGGGTCCCTCGCACTGAGTTCGACAAGCTCGCTCGACCGTCCGATCCTTCCCGGCCCCACCGGCCTGCAAGGAGACCTACGAACTCCCGGCGTGACCGAACTGGCGGAAATTTTCGAACCCGACTCGATCCACGGCCGCGTGTACGCGGCCCTGGTGCACCGGCCGCGGTCCGGGGTCGCCGATATCGCGCGGCAGACCGGACTGTCCGAGTCCGCCGTGGAATCGGCGCTGGACGAACTGTGCGGATTGCGCGCGGTCCTCCGGCTGGTCGATGCCGACGGCACCGCGCGCTGGGACGCACACGCACCGGAATCGCTGTCGGAGGCCGAAGCCCGGCGGCGCCGGCAACAGATCAGCACCATGCATGCCGCCGCGGCGCGGCTCAGCGAAACCTTCCGGTCGGTGCGCCGCGCCCAGGGCTGGAACGGCGCGGTAGTGCCTGTTTTCGAACGGGCCGAGCTGCTGGCGGATTTCGAGGCGTTGCACGCCGGCGCCGGATCCAGCGTGAAAATGGTGGATCGCAGCCCGCATATCAGCGATGCCGAACGGGACAGCCGGATCACCGACCTGAAACAGGCCCGGATGGCCGAAGGGGTCCGGTACCGGATCCTCTACCAGGACACGATCTATCAGGACGCGGACCGGTTGCGGCATACGCTGGCCACCAACGCGCGCGGCGCCCAGGCCCGCACCCTGCCCGATCCGCCGTTCAAACTCATCGTCGCCGACGACGAACGCGCCAGCCTCGTACTGCACACGGATGAACGCCGTCCGGACCCGATGGCCCTGCGAATCAGCGGGTCACCGCTGTTGGAGCTGCTGATCCGCAGCTTCGACGTGCTGTGGACGCTGTCCGCCCCGATCTCGGTACAGCCGGCCGCCGACGAACTCGACGAACGCGACCGCGCCATCCTCACCATGATGAGCATGGGCGCGACCGACGATACGATCGCACGCCGGCTCGGAATGTCGCGGCGCACGGTGGTCCGCCGGACGGCCCGGCTGCTCGAGCGGCTCGGCGCCAGCACCCGATTCCAGGCCGGGGTGCAGGCCATCCGTCGCGGCTGGTTGTAACCCGCGCTTTATCGAGTGCTGTCGATATGATGGCCGGACCGTGCTCGGCCCGGTCGACATGGCGCGCCACCAGACGGGTACGCGGGGGCCGGGTTCCGGTGCGATGCGAGAGGTGAATGCACTCGAATGGAAACTGCCCGCCGTTTTTCTCGTGGCAGTCGCCGGCGCCGCTCGGGCCATCCACTTTTCGGTCAGCTGCTGACCGCCGCGGTCGAATCGGCCGCCGACGAGGTGGCGATCCGCTACAACCCGACGGGTGATCCCGCGGATCAGCGGGAAATGACCTACCGGGAAATCGATGAGGCGTCCTCGCAGGTGGCGCGGGAACTGATCGAACGCGGTATCGGTCCCGGTGATGTGGTGGCCATCGGGATCGCGCGCAGCCCGGAGTCGGTGCTCGCGGTGTGGGCGGTCGCCAAAACCGGCGCCGCGCATGTGCCGATCGATCCCGGTGCCCCGGCCGACCGGATCGAGCACATAGCCACCGACTCGGGGGCCGCGTTCGGCCTGACCACTTCGCGGTTCCGGGGTGCGCTCGGCCGGACCCTCTACTGGATCGAACTGGACGACCCGGTGCAGGCCGCCCGGATCGCCCAGCGGCCCCGGCACCCCATCTCCTACACCGATCGGGTCCGGACGCTCGACGAACGGCATCCCGCGTATATCGTCTACACCCCGGACGCTGCCGGCAGCCCCGGCGTCGCGATCCCGCACAGCGGGCCGGCCACGGTGGTCGCGGCGATCGCCGAGATCTACGGGATCACCAGCGATTCCCGGGTGGCGCACCTGTGCGCGCCGAACCTCGATATCTCGATCCTGGAGCTACTGCTCACCTTTACCTCGGGCGCGACCCTGGTGATCGCCCCGGCGGGTGCGCCCGACGGCCGGGACGTGGCCGGTCTGGTCGCCCGTGAGCGAGTGACCCATATGATCACCACCGCTGCCGTGCTCGCGCGGGTGGATCCGGCCGGGCTCGGCGATCGGGTGCTCGTCGCCGCGGTGGTGCAGGAGTTCGGCCGCGGCCTTCCCGGCCGCTGGGCGCGCGAGCACAATATCGTCCTTTCCTACGGCCATACCGAGGCGGCGACCATCGCCACCAGCACCGGAGTGATGTACGCGGACGATCCGATCACTATCGGCGCCGCACTGAACGCGGCCGGGGCGTTAGTTCTCGACACCCGGTTGCGCCCGGTGCCCGCTGGTGCGGTGGGCGAGCTCTACCTGGCGGGCCCGGCGCTGGCGAACGGGTACGTGAACCGGCCCGCGCACACTGCCGAGCGGTTCGTGGCCGCGCCGTTCGGCGCCGATATGGGTCAGCCCGGCGCCCGGATGTACCGGACCGGTGATCTGGTGCGCCGCATCGAAACCCCGTATGGCGCGGAGTTCGAATATCTGGGCCGCGCCGGTACCCGAGTGCCGCCGGACGGCTTCGCCGCGAGCAACGGCGCGGCCGAGGTGGCCGTCTTGCCCGGTGAAACACTGGCCGCCGAGAGGAGTCCTGCCCCGCTCTTGCCCGGGAGCAGCCGGATGGGCGGGCTGGGCCGCGCCGCCCACGCGGAGCCGGTTTCCCGGCCGGCCGGATCGCCCGTGCGCGCCGGCGACCCGGTTCCGGTAGCGGACCGCGCGGACGCCGGGAACCCCGAGGTGGCGGTCCGCGGCTACCCGGCGGTGGAACTGCCCGGGGGCGCTGACGGTGAGGTGCCGCTGTTCCTCGACCTGCACTCGGTGGCGGGAGCGTATCCGGCGTCCGCGCAGCACCTCGTACTGTCGCTGCCGGAGGGCATCGATCGCGCCGGTCTGGCTGCGACGCTGGGGGCCGTGACGGCCAGGCACGATATGTTGCGGGCACGGCTGCTGGATGAGGGCGGCCGATACCGGCTCGAGGTGGCCGAATCCGCGCCGGCCGCCGGTGTGCTGATCTCCGAGGTCGAGGTGCCCGCGGGCAGTGGCGGGGCCGGTCTGGCCGAGGTTGCCGCGGCCGCGCTGAATCCTACTGTTACGCAGTTGGATCCGCTGAGCGGCCGGATGGTCGCGGCAACCTGGCTGCGCCGCCCGGATGCCCGCGACGCCCTGCTGCTCGCCGTCCATCAGTCTGTGGCGGACCAGGAGTCCTGGCGCATTGTCGTCGCGGATCTGAGGGTGGCCTGGGCGCAGATCGCCGCGGGGCTGCGTATCGAATTGCCTGCTGTCGGAACTTCTTTCCGTCGCTGGGCCCACGCACTGGCCGACGAGGCGACCCAGCCGGAACGGGAAACCGAACTCGCCTACTGGCGCAAGGTTCTGGCCACCCCCGACCCGCTGCTGGGCTCCCGCGCACCGGCTCCCGGTGCCGATACCTACGCGACGGTGCGCCGGTTCGCGGCCGAGGTGCCCCCCGGAGTTGCCGGCCGATTGCTGACCGAGGTGCCGATCCGGTATCGCGCCGGCGTCGACGAGGCGCTGGTGGCCGCGCTCGCGCTGGCGCTGCGGAACTGGCGGGCCCGGCGCGGGGTGGAGTGCACGGTCGCCCGGATCCAGCTGGAAGGCAGCGGGCGTGCCGCCGCCGTCGTGCCCGGTGCCGATTTCACCCGTACCGTCGGACGGTTCACCACCGAGTATCCGGTGGCACTGGACCTGTCCGATATCGACGCCGACGCCGCGCTGCGCGGTGGTGCGGACACCGGGGCGCTGGTGCGGTCGGTTCAGGAGCAGCTCGGCGCCGTCCCGGACCAGGGGATCGGCTTCGGCCTGCTGCGGCTGCCGGTGACCGGTGCGATCGCGGAGGAACTCGACGGGGTCCCGGCGCAGATCGGGTTCCGCTGCCGCGGGCCGATCCCGGCCGGTGAGGTAACCGCCCGGCCCGGCGATACGGCATGGTCACCGGTCGGCGATCCGGGTGCCGAGGCCGAATTCGATCGCCGGATGCCGGTGCAGCTGGTCATCGATATCGATGCCGTCGCCCGCGCGGACGGTGGTTTGGCGGTGTCGTTCGATTACGCGGCCGATCTCGTCCCCGAGATTGCCGTGCGCGAACTGGCCGAGGACTGGCTGACCGCGGTGCGCGCACTGGCCGGGCTCAGCGAGGACCCGCAGGCGGATGGGCGGGCTCTGCCCGGTTCCGCCGCGGTCCCCGACCGACTCGACGCCTGGCCGGCCGGTCCGCGGCCGGAGGATATGTTGCGCGGTGCCCGGCCGACCGAGCTGGCCGCGGTGCTTGCTCCGCCGCAACCGCCGGGAACCGGGATCGGGGAACTGGACCTGACGCTCGGCCAGGCCGAGACGGCTGCGATGGCGGCGTATGCGGCCGCGGCCGGTGTCACCGTCGGCACTGTGGCGCAGGCGCTGTGGGCGCTGCTGCTGGCAAGCCTGACCGGGCGCGCGGATGTCGTATTCGGTGCAGTCGTACCGGGACGCCCGCTGGATCCGGCCGGAGAAACAGCCGACCCGATTCCGGTGCGGGTCAGTTTCGATCCCGGCTGGACCGTCCAGGATCTGCTGGTCCGCATCCAGACCGAGCAGGCAACCCTGCTCGAACACCACCTGCCGGCCGATATCGGGCCCGCCGCGGGCCTCTTCGACACGGTGCTGGTCTACGAACCGCATCCCGTGGACGCGACGAGCGACGGGATGCCCGGCCACGTGATCGCGGGCCCGGCCGCGCGGATCTCCGCGGGCTATCCGGTGACACTGGTCGTGGAACCGGCCGACCGGTTGCGGGTGCGGGTGTGCTACCACCGCGAGACGGTCGCCGAAGCCTCCGCACAGGCGCTGTCCGGCCTGCTGCGTGCGCTCGTGGGTCAACTGCTGGCGGTGCCCGCCCGGGCGCAGGTGCCGGCTCCCGGTTGGTGGCGCGCGCCCGGCTCGCTCACCGGGCACGGCGAGTTACCCGCCGACCGGCCGCGGCCCGACGCTCCGTCCCGGCACTGCGGGCAGGTCTCCCGGGAACTGCACGGGGACCTGTGCGATGCCTTGAACATAGTCGCCGCACAGTGGAATACGACCGAGCTCACGGTGGTTCAGGCCGCGCTGGCCGTATTACTGGCGCGGTTGTCGGGGAAACGGGAAACCGCCGTGGGCGCCTTCGCCACCCGGGATTCCGCGGCCGGGCTGTCGGTACTGCACACCGAGGTGGACCCGGGACGCGGCTTCGGGGCACTGCTGGATGCCGCCTGTGGAACAGGCGCGGGAATCGGTCCCGCCGGAGTGGGCGGCGAACGGCTCGGCTACCTGATCGATACGGTCCGCACGGTGGCCGGCCACCCGCCTTTCCGGGTGATGCTGTCCGACGAACTCCAACCCGGCGATCTACCGGAAAAACTGGATCTGCGAGTGGATCTGGTGGACACCGCTGCCGGCGCCACCCTGACCTTCACCTACGCCCGCGACCTGTTCGACGCGCCGACCATCGGCGATCACGCCGACCGGCTGGTCCGGATCCTGGCCGCGGTGGCCGCCGATCCGGGTGTCACCGTGGGGGATATCGACCTGCTCGCCCGCGGGGAACGCGACCTGGTGCTGCGCGAATGGAACAGCGCCGGTGTCGCGGTCCCGGCCGTCACGCTGGCCGATCTGATCGAGGCCCAGGCCCGGCTGCGGCCCACGGCCGCCGCCGTCCGATCCGGCGCGACCACACTGAGCTTCGAGGAACTACTCGACCGCGCATATCGGGTGGCGCGCGGTGTGATCGACGCCGGTGCCGGGCCCGAGAACCTGGTGGCGGTGGCGATACCCCGTAGCGAGGAACTGCCGGTCGCGCTGCTCGGGGTGCTGCTGTCCGGCGCCGGCTACCTGCCGATCGACACCACCTATCCGCGGCAGCGGCTGGAGTACATCCTGTCCGACGCCCGCCCGGTCGCCGTGCTCACCACCGGGCCGGAGCGGGCCGCGGTGCCCTCCGGTGACCTGCCGGTGGTGCTCATCGAGGACACCGCGCACTATGCCGCGACCGCGGTCACCGACACCGACCGGCGTGCGCCCCTGCGACCCGGCAATCCGGCGTACGCCACCTACACCTCCGGCTCCACCGGCGCGCCCAAGGCAGTGACGGTGACCCACCGCAACGTGGTGGAGTTGTTCGCGAACACCCAGCTGATGTTCGAATTCGACGACACCGATGTGTGGACCCTGTTCCACTCGTCCGCTTTCGACTTCTCGGTGTGGGAACTGTGGTGCGCGCTCGCCAGCGGCGGCTCCGTCGTGGTGGTGGACCGGCCGACCGCGCAGTCGCCGGAACAGTTCCGCGAGCTGCTGATTCGCGAAAAGGTCACCGTCCTCAACCAGACCCCCTCGGCGTTCTACCGGCTCGCCGAGGCGGATCGGGTCGCGCAGACGGCGGGCGGGAGCGGCGCGCTGTCGTTGCGCTACGTCGTGTTCGGTGGCGAAGCGCTGGATATTCGCCGGTTGCGCCACTGGTACGAACGTCACGGGACCCCCGGTGGTACGGGGTCCGCGGCACCGTGGCTGGTGAATATGTACGGGATCACCGAAACTACGGTGCACGTGTCGTTCCTGGCCCTGGACGAACAGCTGATGGACCACCCGGCGAGTGTGATCGGCCGCGCGTTGCCCGGCCTGGACGCGTTCGTCCTGGACGATCGGCTACAACCGGCTCCATTCGGGGTGCCCGGCGAAATCTATGTGGCAGGTGCACAACTGGCCCGCGGCTATCTCGGCCGTCCCGGTCGCACCGCGACCCGATTCGTGGCCGACCCCTTCGGCCCGCCCGGGTCGCGGATGTACCGGTCCGGGGATATCGGCCGCTGGGCCGGATTCGCCGGCCGGGCCGGGCTGGAATACGCCGGTCGCGCGGACACGCAGGTGCAACTGCGCGGGTTCCGGATCGAACTCGGCGAGGTCGAGGCGGCACTTCTGCGGGATCCGGGAGTGGGTCGGGCCGCGGCGGTGCTGCGCGGCGACGAAATTGCGGGGGACCGGCTCGTGGGTTACGTGGTGCCGGTCGCGGATCAGGATCCTGCGGTGGACGCGGAGCGGATACGCGAACGGGCCGGGGAGTTTCTGCCCGAGTACATGGTGCCCGATCTCGTCGTGCTGCTCGACGCCCTGCCGTCGACCCCCGGCGGGAAACTCGACCGTGCGGCGCTGCCCGACCCGGCGTCCGTGCGCCGGGAGCACGACGCGACGCCGGCCGGGCGTACCCGGACAGCGGCGCCCCGGGTCGTCGTCCCCGTGCCGCGGCCCACCTTGGAGCGGGTCCACCGGCCGGAGCGGATCCCGCTGTCGCCGGCCCAGTATCGGCTGTGGCTGCTCGACCGGGACGAACCCGGGGCGGCGGGGCGCAATATCGCGCTGGCCATCGGTCTCACCGGCGCGCTCGATACCTCGGCGCTGCGCTATGCGCTCTCGGATGTACTGGAACGGCACGAAATTCTGCGCACCTGCTATCCGGCGGACCCGGACGGTGTGCCGTACCAGGAGATCCTGCCGGTGGCCCAGGTGCTGCGCGGTGGGATGGAGACCGACACCACCGAGGACGCGCCCGGCCGGATCGGCGAATTGCTCTCGGCCGGTTTCGATTTGACAGGCGCGGCCCCGATCCGGGGGCTGCTGCTCGCCACCGGCGCGGACGAGCATGTGCTGGCGCTGGTTGTGCACGCGATCGCCGCGGATCGAACGTCGCTGGCGCCGCTGACCCGTGATCTGATGACCGCGTACCTCGCCCGGATCAACGGTGAGTCGCCGCGCTGGTCGCCGCTGCCGGTGCAGTACGCGGACTACGCGATCTGGCAGTGCGCGGTGGCCGGCGGGGAGGACGACGAGAACACGGTCGGGGCGCAGCAAGTCGAATTCTGGCGCGAACAATTGGACGGAGCGAGCGGGGGACCGGAACTGCCGTTGGACCGGCCGCGCCCGGACCTGCCGTCGCGACACGCTGACACCACCGACTTCACGGTGGACGCGCAGGTGCACGACGGCCTGGCCGCGCTGGCCGGCGACCGCGATGCCACTCTGTTCACGGTGGTGCATGCCGCGGTGACTGTGCTGCTGCACCGGCTCACCGGCTCCGGCGATATCGCGATCGCCACTCCGAACGCCGGGCGCGGCGAACCCGACCTGGCGAACTCGGTCGGCCTGTTCGCCGGCATGCTCCTGCTCCGGACCGAAGTACACGTGGCGCAGACCTTCACCGAACTGCTCGACGCGGCCCGCGAAACGGATCTGGCGGCATTCGCCCACGCCGATATTCCGTTCGAGCAGGTCGTCGAGGTCGTGGCGCCCGAACGGGATATCGTGCGTGATCCGCTGTTCGGCGTGGTGCTGTCGTTCCGGGGGGACGAGCAGGTGACCCTCCAACTGCCCGGTCTCATCGTGCACGGACCGGCGCAGTGCACACCGGTGGCCGAATACGACCTGTGGATAGATATCGATCCCGGACGCGAAACCGGCGGTCCCCCGGGAGAACTCCGGGCCGCTCTGACCTACGCCACGGAGTTGTTCGACGAGGAGACCGTGCGCTCGTTCGGTCGCCGGCTGGCCCGGATCCTCACCGCCGTGGCCGCCGACCCGCGGGTCCGGATCGGCGATATCGACATCGACGACTCCGAAAACAACTCGGCGGCAGTACTCGCCGTCGACTCGGCAGTACTCGCTGTGGACTCGCAAGTACTCGCTGTGGACTCGCAAGTACTCGCCGTCGACCCGGCTGTATTCACCGTCGACCCGGCTGTATTCACCGTCGATCCGGCCGCATTCACGGTCGACACGGCCGTACCGGCGGTCACCGCGGGAACCGCGCTGGCCCAGACCCTCGGTGCCTCGGTCGAAGACGATCCGTCCGGTCCCGCAGTGGTGTGGGGCGAGAACGCGATGACCTACCAGGAGCTGGACGCGCGTTCGTCACAACTGGCGCGAGAGCTGATCGCCCGCGGCTGCGGCCCGGGTTCCGGGGTGGTGACCGCACTCGGACGCGGTGTCGACGGTGTGGTCGCCACCTGGGCGGTCCTCAAAGCGGGTGCGGCGCTGGTGCCCGCCGACGCGGTGGCGGCGGCCGCGGCGGCCGGTCTGGTGGTGGAGGTCGGGCTGACGGTGACGGCGGAACCGGAACTGCCGAACGTGCACTGGCTGACGCTCGGCGATCCGGCGGTGGCGGCCGCGGTCGCCCGGCGGTCGCCGCGGCCGGTCACCCACGCGCACCGGGTCCGGCCGCTCCGCGGCGGCGACGTCGTCGTGGTGGACGCAGCGGGGTACCGAACCGGGTACGACCAGTTGGCGGCCGCGGTGACCCGGGTGCACAACGCCACCGACCTGACCTACGAGGCCCGCAGCTACCGTTACGGTCGCGGCGACGGTCCGGCGGCGGTGCTGGAGGTGGTGGCGGCCGGCGCCGCGGGGGCGTCGATAGTACTGATCCCGGACACCATCCAGCGCGTGACGCCGGCCGATGAATGGGTCACGCACCTGTGGTCCGACACCGAGGGCCTCGCCGTGCTCGATCCGGACACGCTGGTCGATCTCACCGCAGTGATCGTGGACGAGGCCGCCGCACCCGGAGCAGCCTGGACCGGGGCCGCCCGGGTGCTGGAACTGTCCACCTTGCTGGGGTGAGCCGGACGATCCGGCCGGCTGCCGGTGGCCGATCTCGGTCACTGGATGGTCGAACAGCAGCTCGGGCGGTAACCTGCCGGGTGCCATACCGGGTACCGGCGCATTGTGGCAGGCTGCCTATCGTGCCGCGGCCACGGTAGGCGCGGCGGTGAAGTGCGATAGGCAGGCGAGGCGGACAGATGGATGCGGTAGTCGGTCAGCGGTATGACCTCCTCCGGAGGGCGAGGGCGGTATGACGCGGCCAGTCCGGACCAGGCCGCATCGAACCCGGCGGCCCCGCGTGACCACGTTGCCGCAACTGATCGCCAACGCTGTCGAAACCAATCCCGACGGCGTCGCACTCGTCCTCGCCGACGGCACCGGCCCGTTGGAACAGGTCGGCTACGCCGATCTGGATGCCTGGTCCAGCCGGCTGGCCCGTTCGCTGATCGCCCGGGGTATCGGCCCGGAGGACCTCGTCGCCGTGGCGATTCCGCGTTCACTGGACGCGGTGCTGGCGGTCTGGGCCGTCGCCAAGACCGGCGCCGGGTTCGTTCCGATCGATCCCGCGTATCCGCCGGGATGGGTCGCGCACCTGCTGGGCGACGCCGGTGCCGTGTACGGCCTGGCGGTTTCCTGGGTGCGCAACGAACTACCCGACGAGATCGAATGGCTGCAGGTCGACACGGTCGACACGGCCCGTTCGCTGGAGCAGTTCTCCGCCGACGCGGTCACCTACGCCGACCGGGTACGCCCACTGCGCGCCGAACACCCGGCCTATGTCAGCTATGTCAGCGACGGTGAGACCTCGCCCGACGGCATCGTGGTCACCCAGGCCGGACTCTCCGGGCTGTGTGCCGAACAGCAGGGCCGATACCGGGTCGAACCCGAGGATCGCACGCTGAACTTCGCGCCGATGCCCTCGGATTCGGCGGTGCTGGAACTGCTGCTGGCACTCGGCGGCGCCGCGACCATGGTCGTGGTCTCACCGCTGGTGTCGCAGGCCGACGAACTGACCGCGCTGCTGCGGCGCACCGGCGCGACCCATGCCTACCTACCCCCGGACGCGCTACGGCTGATCGATCCGGCCGGTCTCGACGAACTGGGCGTCGTGGTGACCGGCCGCCGGCCGTGCCCGCCCGAACTGGTGGTCCGCTGGGCCGTTCCGGTGGCCGGCGGCGCGGCCCGGGCCCTGTACCAGGGTTACGGCCCGGCCGAGACCACCGTCATGACCAGCATCAGCTCACCGCTGACGCCGGGCGGACCGCGCACCATCGGCGTACCGATCCGCGGAGTCACGGCTCGCATCCTGGACGACCGGCTCGCCCTGGTCCCCGACGGCTCGGTGGGCGAGTTGTACCTGGGTGGCGCGCAACTGGCCCGCGGCTACCATCGTCGCCCCGGCCGGACGGCGCAGCTCTTGGTCGCCGACCCGTTCGCCGACGACGGCTCCCGGCTCTATCGCACCGGTGACCTGGTCCGTCGCTCCGCCGACGGGGAAATGGAATATGTCGGACGGGTTGCCCTGCCGGCGCTCGACGGTCCGGCCGCACGCTCGCGGCCGAGCCGTACCGAGCCGGTGCCGTGGCCGGACGAGGGCGAGCCGGTGCCGGGGCGCAGCGAGGCAGAATCGTTCTCGCGGCGTGGCGATACCGAGCCTGGTTCGCCGGGTGCCGCCGAATCGATGGTCGCCGATCCGGTGTCGCGGCCGGGTGATGCCGGCCCGGACGTGTGGCCCAGCGACGCCGGGCAGCGCTCGCGTTCGGAAGACGCCGGGCCGGCTCCGGCGGTCGACTCCGCTGCGCCGTGGCCGGAGGAGCCGCGGGATACGGCCGTTCCGCCGAACCGGTGGCCGGCGGGTGAGCTCCCCGATTACGAACAGAGCCTGCCGATTCGGGTCCCGGCGGCAGATCCTGGGCCGCCGGCTCACGAAGGGCGGGGTCACGGGTACGGCGTGTCCGAGCCGGATCCGGGCCCGCGCAACATCCCCGAGCGGGTTTCCCTGGATGCCTTGTCCGAGAGGGACAACCGGCTGGCATCCGAAAAGCGTGACCTCGACCTACCGGGTCGCGGCTACCTCGAGATGCCGGATCGGCAGCATACGCTGCCCGGCCGCGGTAAGCGCGGCGCCGGGAAACCCCTCGACCCGGTGGACACCGATTCCCTTGCGCCCGCCGACACCGGGCGGGCGGGTTTCTATTCCCCGGGCACAGCGGATTCGGGGTCGCTGGAACAGGCGGGCTTCGATCGGTCCGGGTCCGCAGTTTCCGGTTTGCCCGAGCGGGCGGGTGTCGATCGGTCCGGTTCCGGTCTGCCGCGGCGGGCGGGTCTCGATCTGTCCGAGTCTGCGGTGCCGGAGCGCGCGGGTTTCGATGGGTCCGGTTCCCCAGCTTCCGGTCTACCGCGGCGCGCGGGTCTCGATCCGTCCGAGCCGGCGGTGTCCGAGCCCACCGCGGCGGTCTCGCGGCAGCCGGAGGATTCGGCGTCCGACGCGTGGCTGAACAGTGGTCGTCAGCTGCCGGGTCCCGCGGATCCGCGCCCGGCCCGCGGTGGGACGGCACCGATCCCGAGCGATGCCACAGCGTTCTACGAAAACCCGCTGTCCGCGGAGGAGGACCCGTACCGGCCGTCGGAGCGCGGTGCCACGGGCCTCCCGGGCCGGGGGCCCGCCGTGCGTCCGGCGGAACCGGGGCTGCCGAGCCGCACCGCCACACCGGGTTTCGGGTCGACCGTGCCCGATGCGCCGTCGTCCCCGGCTCCCGGCCCGGAACCGGCCCCGGTCGCCGACCAGCCGCCCGTGGTGGAACGGCCGGAGTCCATCCCGCTGTCGCCCGGCCAGCTGCGGCTCTGGGAACGCAACCAGACCGCGCCCGGGACGGCCGCCGAGACGATCACCGCCGCGATGAGCTTGACCGGGAGCCTGGACGGCGCGGCCATGCAGGCCGCGGTCGCCGATGTGGTCGACCGGCACGAAACCCTGCGCACCGTCTACCCGGCGTCCGACGGCGCACCACATCAGGTGGTACTGCCGCGGGAGCTGGCCGTGCCCGAAGTGGTCGCCGAACCGGTTCCCGCCGCCGAACTGGCCGGCTGGCTCCGGTCGCTGTCGCAGACGGACTTCGACGCCGCCGACCCCGAACAGGTTCCCGTGCGGTTCGCGCTGGCCGAAGTGGGGCCGCGGGAACATGTCGTCGCGGTGGTGGTCCACCGGATTCTCGCCGACGAAGTTTCGGCCGGGCTGCTGCTGCGGGATCTGCTGCGGGCGTTCCTCGGCCGGCGCAACCGGTCGCGGCCGCTGTGGCAGCCGCTGCCGTTCCAGTATCTCGACTATTTCCTCGGGCGCCGGGCCGAGCTCGGCGATATCGGCGATCCGGGATCGCTCGCCGCCCGGCGGCTCACGTACTGGCGTGACTACCTGGCCGACCTGCCCCCGCAGCTGGAGTTCGCGCCCGACACCGCCCCTCCGGGTGCCACCGGGGACGCTGTGCACGCTTTCGATATCGGCACCCGGACCCATCGCCGGATCGCCGATATCGCCCAGCGGGCCGGAACCTCCGAATTCATCGTGTTGCGTGCGGCCTTCGCGGTCCTGCTGGCCCGTTCGGCGGCCGCCACCGATATCGTGCTGGGCAGTTCGGTACGCGGTAGTGACGAGCGGGAACTCGACGACGCGATCGGGCCCTACGCCAACACCGTCGTCCTGCGGACCCGGATCGATCCGGCCGAATCCTTCCTCGAACTCGTCCAGCGTGTCGCGGAATCGGATCGCCGTGCCTTCGCCAACGCGGATCTGCCCTTCGAACTGCTGACCGCGGCGCTCGGTGTCGACGGGCCGCTGTTCGATGTGGCGATTGCGCTGCGGCACAACGATATTCCCCGCCTGGAGATGCCGAGTCTGGCTACCGAACCGGTCGAGGTCGACGGTTCGCCGACGGGGGAGGGTTTACGGCTGGTCATCGATCCGCATCGCTCGCCCGACGGTTCCCCGGACGGGATCGCGGCCGCGTTGCATTTCGCCGCGGATCGGATCGGCCGGAGCACCGTCACCGAAATCGCGCGCCGGTTCCAGCGGGTGCTCACCGTGGCCGGCGGCGATCCGGACGGGCCGGTCGGCGATATCGACCTGCTGTCGCGTGCCGATCTGGACCGGTTGCTGGTGGTGTGGAACGACACCCGCTATCCGGTGCCGCCGGAACTGCTGCTCGACGGCTACCGCCGGACCGTCGCGATCCGGCCCGATACCGTTGCCGTCGCCGATGCTTCCGCCGAGCTGACCTATCAGGAATTCGACGCCCGGGTGAACCGGCTGGCCCGCCGGCTCATCGACGCCGGTGTCGGCGCCGAAACGCCGGTGGGTGTGGCCCTGCGGTGCTCGCCCGATCTGGTGGTGGCGATCTACGCGGTGCTGACCGCGGGCGGGGTCTACCTGCCGCTCGATCCGGACGATCCGGCGGCATGGACCGCGCAGATCCTCGATACCGCTCGCCCGGCCCTGCTGCTGGCGGACCGGGCCGGTGAGCTCCGGCTCACCGCGGCGCTGCGCGCGACCGGGCAGTCCACGCCCGTTCTCGTGACAGATGCCGGTGATCTTGCGCAGTATTCCGCGGAAACGGTGCGCCCTGAGGAACTGATCCGTCCGGTGCTGCCGGGTAATGCGGCCTGCATGATCTGCGCGTCGGCCGGTGCGGACGGACCGGAACTCGCGGTGCTCTCGCACGGCGCCCTCAACAACCAGATCACCCTGATGCTCGCCCAGAATCCGCTGGGATTCACCGACGTCTACCTGCAGCGCAATGCGGCCACCAGCGATACCTCGCTCTGGGGTTTCTTCCTGCCGCTGCGGGCCGGCGCCCAGCTGGTGCTGGCCGACCCCGCCGTCTCCGGCGATACCGGGCAGGTCGCCGAAGCGATCGCCGCGCACGGAGTAACAGTCACCGATTTCGGGCCGGCTCAGCTCGCCGAATTCACCGGCCTGGTCGAGCCGGATCGGGTGACGAGCCTGCGCGAAATCTTCGTGACCGGGGAACCGCTGTCGCCGGATATCGTGTCCGCCCTGCGGGCCCGGTGCGGTGCCCGAGTACACAACCTGTACGGAACCTGCGAAACCGCGGTGTCGGCGACGACCTGGCCCGCCGCGGGCTCGGCGGAACGGCCGGTGCCGATCGGCCTGCCGCAGTGGAACACCCGCGTGTACGTACTGGACGCACGCCTGCGTCCGGTCCCGCCGGGGGTGCCCGGCGAGCTGTATCTCGCCGGTGACCAGCTGGCCCGGAGCTACGCGGACCGGCCGGCGCCGACCGCGGACCGGTTCGTGGCCAACCCCTTCGGCTACGGCCAGCGGATGTACCGCACCGGGGATCTGGTGCTGTGGCGCGACGCCACCGCGACCACGCCGCAACGCCTGGACCTGCTGGGCCGGTCCGACCATCAGCTCCGCTTCCGTGGCCATCGCATTCGTCCGGATGCGATCGCGGCCGCCCTGCACACCGTGCCGGGTATCGCCGCGGCCGCGGTGCTGCCGCGAACCTCCACCGCGGGCGCCGATCCGACCACACCGGGCGGCCGGTTGGTCGCTTACCTGGTTCCCGGACACGGCGTCGACGACCTGGATCTCACCGCGGTCCGCGCCTCGCTCGCGCGGCTGTTGCCGGCGTCGCTGGTGCCGGTGGCATACCTGGCGGTCGAGAGTATTCCGGTGGACTCCGCCGGCGTGCCCGACCGTGGCCGGCTGCCGGATCCCGACGATGTGCCGGTGCTCGAACCCGCCCTCGAAGTGGTTCCGGAGGAGCCCACGGCGATCATCGGCACCGACGGCCCCGATCAGGGCCCCGACGTAGTCGGCAGTGCCGGCCTCAGGCACAGGGAAACCGGCGCGATCAGTGGCGTCGACGACGGCTACGCGCTCAGCGATGGCGCCGGCGACCGCCACGCGATCGGTGGTGGTGTCGGCGACCGCATCGACGCGAGTGGCTCGGATCCCGCCGCGCAGGCGCTCGACGCGGAGGCCGAAGCGGTGCCTTCGCCTGCCGCGGGATCGCCGCGGGGCGCCGGCGGCACCGAGATATCGGGCGGTGCCGAAGTTTCCGGGGAACTACCCGCGACACCCACGGCGATCCGCCTGCTCGACAATCCGCTGCCCGGCGTCGAGGTCCGGTCCATTGTGCTGGACCTGCCCGCCGATCAGCCGCTCGACCGGACCGAAGCCGTGGTGCGGGCCCTGGTGGGCAGGCATCCGATGCTGTCGGCCCGGCTCGACAGCAGTGATCAGACACCCGCACTGTGGATTCCGCCCCGGGAACAGCGCGGTGACCGGCAGTACTGGTGGCTCGGACCCGAAACCGGCGAGAACACGGTGGCCACCGACGATGTGGTGCAGGCGGCCGCCGACGCCCTCGATCCGGCGACCGGTCGCAATATCCACTTCGTGGTCACCGGACCCGAACCGGCCCGGCGGCTCGTGGTCGTGGCGAACGGACTCGTGGTCGACGACCGGTCCTGGCGCGTCATAGTCGACGAACTGGTCGCCGGTGACACCACGCCGGCCGCGCCGGAAGCCCGGCTGCCGCAACTCGTGCAGGCACTGGACCAGCGTGCCCGGTCGATCGACCTCCTCGACGAGGCGGGCTGGTGGCGCCGGAACCTGGCGAGCGCCCGGACCGCGGCCCCGCTGGGAACGGTCGATCTCCGGCCGCGCCGCCGGGTTTCGCTGGCCATCACGGCCGAAGGCACCGCGGCGGTCACCGCCGCGGCCGACGCCTACCGGGCCACCGTGCCCGAGGTACTGCTGACGGCGGTCGCCATGGCGCTGCGCACCGGCCGGCAAGGAACGGTGGCCCAGGCGCTGGGATCGCTGGTGCGCTGCGATGCCGACGCCCGCTCCCTGGTGAGCCGTGGGGACGGCCTGGTCGGCGGATTCGCCACCGAGTTCCCGCTGTCGGTGCAGCTGGCCGATATCGATACCGACGACGCCCTGGTCGGCGGTTCCGCCGCGGGTGCCGCGCTCACCCAGATCCGCGACCTCATGCGTTCGGTACCCGCCGACGGTGCCGGGTACGCCCTGCTGCGCTATCTGAACGCGGAGACCGCGGCCGAATTCGCCGCCGCCGACTCGGGCCGGTTCACCTTGCGCTACCGCGATCTTCGCCCCGCCCGGGTACACACGGACGGCCCCGCCGACGGCGTACCGCTGGCGCTGACGGTCGATGTCACCGACGAGGGCCTGCTGTGCCGCTTCGACTACGCGACCGCGGTTTTCCTCGGTGATGATGTGAAAACCTTCGCCGAGCACTGGGTTCGCGCGCTGGGCGGCCTCGCCGAACACGGCCTCCGGCCCGGAACCGCACCCGACCCGCTCCCACATCCCGAAGGCGGCGCGCCGACCGGACCGGGCTCCCGGCCGCAACGGGCGCACGATCCGGGATCGCCGACCGGTAGTGATCCGGATCCCGGTCCGTATCAGGCCGCCGATCCGGGATCGTGGCCCGCCACTGATCTGTATCCCGGTCCGCATCAGACGGACGATCCGGGATCGTTGCCCGGCACTGATCCGTCGTCCGGTCGGGAAACCGCGGAATCCCTGGACCGTCCGGGTGCCTTGCCTGTCCGGCGCCGGCCGGACGACCCCGAACCGCCGGCGGGCCGAGTCCCCTCGCCCGATCAGGAGGTAACCGATCGGGACTCGTCCGCCGGCCGGTTGTGGCCGGCCGATGCGGAGTTGCCGGCGGGTCCGGCGCGGTCTGCCGGCCGGGATTCGCTGACCGGCGCGGCGTCGCCGGACAATCGGGAGTCGCTGCCCGGCCGGGACTCGGCCGGCGCCGGGGATTCGTCGTCGGGCCGGGACTCTGCGGGTGCCCGGGATTCGCTGACCGGCTGGGAGCCGATGGGCGGTTCACCGAGCCCGGCGGACTCGCCGCTGCCGGACGCGGAGACCACCTCGCTGCTACGGCCGGTCACCGACGCCCGGCAACCCGGCCCGGATGCTCCGGAGCTGCCGCGACGACGGTCGCGAGCCACCGAGCAGTCGACGGCGGGCCCGGACTCGAGCCCGGAGACGGCCCAACCCGTCATCCCAGTCCTTTCGCAGCGTGGGGCGGGGTCCGAGGAGGGGGCTCGTTCGTCGGATTCTCTCGCCGATCAAGTCTCGAGTGACGCCGCTTCGCGCGGTTCGCAGCTGCCGCAACGACGGCCCCGAGCTGCCGAGCAATCGATCGCCGGTACGGACCTGGGCCGGGAGTCGGCGGAACCGGCTTCCTCCGTTCTTTCGCAGCGTGGGGCGGGGTCCGAGGAGGGGGCTCGTTCGTCGGATTCTCTCGCCGATCAAGTCTCGAGTGACGCCGCTTCGCGCGGTTCGCAC
>NZ_JBITCK010000001.1:1564289-1568320 GCF_044453135.1 Nocardia sp. NPDC051750
GTACGGGACCTGGGCCGGGAGTCGGCGGAACCGGCTTCCTCCGTTCTTTCGCAGCGTGGGGCGGGGTCCGAGGAGGGGGCTCGTTCGTCGGATTCTCTCGCGGACCAAGTCTCGAGTGCCCCCGCTTCGCGCGGTTCGCAACTGCCGCAACGACGGTCGCGAGCCACCGAGCAGCCGACCGCCGGCCCGGTCCGGGGACGGGAGTGGGCGGACCCGGCCCCCGCCGTTGTTCCGCAGCACGGGACCTCGTCAGACGAGGGTTCTGGTTTGTCCGGGTCCCTCGCCGATCACGACCCCGGTACGTCCGCTGCGCACAGTTCGGAACTGCCGCAACGCCGGCCGCACGCCGCCGCCGAGTGGCCGACCGGCGCGGCAGGCGAGGGGACAGGCCCGAGCGGATTGCCGCAGCGCCGGTCCGGGACCGTAGGGGGTACTCCGACAGCGGAGTCCACCGATTCCGTGCCCGACGCTCTGCCGCGGCGCCGTTCGTCGCTCGCCGAGCAGTCCGTGGGGCCCCGGGATCAGGCTCTCGAGGCGACCGGGTCCGATCCGAATGGGCTGCCGCAGCGTCGCCCGCCGGTTGCCGGACAGCCGGTGAACGGCGGGGACCACGGCTTCGAGTCGACCTCGCCCGCCCCGAGCGAGCCTCCCCAACGACGCGGATACCAGAGCAGTTCGTTGCCGCCCGAGCCTTTCGATACCGCCGCCCCCGGCGTTCCTGATCCGGACAGCCCGGGGTCGCCGCAGCGGCGGCAGCCGGTCGTCGAGCAGCACGACCCCGGGGCGGCGGACCAGGAGGGGCTCACCTCGGCGCCCGGTGGGTTACCCCAGCGGCGACCTGCTGCGCCGATCGAGGCCGGCGCTGCCGGGCTCGTCCCCGAGGCGGGTGCGCCGCCGGATCCCGTTCCGAGTGTGCTGCCGCAGCGCCGCCCACTCCCGGCGGATCAGCCGGAGTCGGCACGGCCCACGCCCGAGCCGCCGCTCGCGCCGCTCCCACAGCGGCGACCCGTATCCGATGGAGAGCCGGCCGCCGCACCGCCCGCACTACCGCAGCGGCGGCCGGAGCCCGCGGCGGAATCGGCGGTGGACCCGGAATCCGCCGGGCCTGCCGCGGTGAGTTACGAACCGGATACGGCCCACGAGGCGGAGCCGGACAGTACCGCCGATCCGGAACCGACCACTTTCCTGCGGCCGGTCACCGATGTGGAAACCACCGCGTATATGTCGCCGATCCTGGATCTCGGGTCGCGTGACGATGCCGGCACCTTGCTGTCGCTGTTCGACGAACAAGTGGCGCGCACTCCCGCGGTCCCCGCGGTCCGGCAGGGCGCGCGGTTGCTCGGCTATGCCGAACTGGACCGGAAGTCGCGGGCGCTGTCGGTGGAGTTGATCCGGTTCGGTGTCGGTGCGCAGACCCCGGTCGCGGTGGCGATGCGACCCGGAATCGATCTGGTGGTCGCGGTGGTCGCGGTGCTGCGCGCCGGCGGTGCGTACGTCCCCGTGGATCCGGGCCGCCCGGCCGAAGAACTCGATCGAGTGCTGGGGTCCGCCGCCCCGATCTGTGTGCTGAGCATCTCCGACGACGGTGTGACGACAGGTACCGGTATCCCGGTGGTGGCCATCGATCTGCTCTACCTGGAGCTACCGACCGACCCCGCCGCGGACCCGGTCGTATCCGTCGACGATATCGCCGATATCCGCTATCTCCCGGAGTCGGAGACCGGTGTCACCGGTACCCACCGCCAGCTGGTCGAACGGCTGCGCCGGGCCCAGCGCAGCCACCCGTACGACGCGGACGATCTGGTGCTGCACGCGGCTCCCACCATCAGCGATATCACGCTCTGGGAGCTGTTCCGGCCGCTGCACAGCGGTGCGCAGATCCTGATGCCCGACAATCCGGGCCGGGCCGCGGATCTGTCGCGTTCGATCGCCGCGCACAAGGTGACGATCGTGCACGTCGTCCCGGCCCTGCTGGACCGTTTCCTGGATTCGGTGGCCGACGGTGGCGGCCGGGCCGCGCATCCGAGCCTGCGCCGGGTCGTCGTGGACGGCGCCGCGCTGCCGCCGGGCGGGGTGGAGCGGTTCATGACGCTGTTGCCGGGTGCGGAGCTGGTCATCTGGTACGGCCACAACGAGACCGGTGTCATCACCGTGGGGTCCGTCGGTGGGCGGCCGGTCACCAACGACCGGGTGTACCTGCTGGACGAGCGACTGCGGCCGGTGCCACCGGGTACGGCCGGCGAGATGTACATCGGGGGACCGCAATTGGCTCGCGGGTACTACGACGCTGCGGGCGCGACCGCCGGCCGGTTCGTCGCCGCGGCCGGCGGTGGCCGCCTGTACCGCACCGGGGATATCGTCCGGCGCCGCGACGGCGTCCTGGAGTACCTCGGCCGTGTCGAGCGTCACGGCGGGTCGCTGACGGCCGGTTCGCGCCGTGGCGGGCATGATTGAGCGCGCCCGGCGCTATTCGGCGTCACCACAACCGTTATCCTGGCGTGCTGAATCGGCACTGTATGCGCGGCCGGGCCGAGATCTTCGGGCAACGCTACGGTAACGATATGTCCACGCCGTACGACTACACAGGCGGAAGTGCCGGGGCGGTCGACTCGTGCCCGGCTACTGTGAGGCGTTCGGGAGCCGGTCCCCACGGCGTCGAGAGAGCCCGAATGGAAATTCGAGACGAAGCGAAGGTGCGAAATTGATACGTCGACTCAGCCGGCGTGGCGGCAGACGCGCTGCGGCGATGGTCGCGGCCACAGCGGTGCTCGCGGGAGTGATGACGGGCCTCGGCGGTAGCACCGCCGCAGCCGACCCGATCATCGAGTCCAAGACCCTGCTCGCCGACCCGACCTCGCCCAACGGGTCACGCATCGTCAAGGCCGAGTACAAGGACGATCGCAACCTGCGCTTGTATGTGCAGTCCACGTCCATGGACAAGGAGATCATCGTCGATGTGCAGCGTCCGGCCGACGCCTCGGTGCCCCGGCCCACGCTGTACCTGCTGAACGGAGCCGGTGGCGGCGAGGACTCGGCATCGTGGCAGGCCCAGACCAATACGCTGGAGTTCCTGTCCGACAAGAACGTCAACGTCGTGCAGCCGATCGGCGGTAGCTGGAGCTACTACACCGACTGGATCAAGGACGATCCGGCGCTCGGCCGCAACAAGTGGAAGACGTTCTTCACCGAGGAACTTCCGCCGCTGGTGGACGGCGCGCTGGGCACCAACGGGGTGAACTCGATCGCCGGGCTGTCGACCTCCGGCACCACCGTGCTGGCGCTGCCGATCGCGAAGCCGGGACTGTACAAGGCGGCCGCCGCCTACAGCGGTTGCGCGCAGACCAGCGATCCGGTCGGTTCGGAGTTCGTGAAGCTCACCGTCGAGGTGTGGGGTGGCGGCGACACCATGAACATGTGGGGTCCGCAGGGCTCGGAGGAATGGGTCGAGAACGACCCGTACGTCAACGCCGAAGGTCTGCGCGGTCTGGAACTCTATGTCTCCACCGGTAACGGCCTGCCCGGTCGCTGGGACACGCTGAACGGCCCGCACACTCTCCCCGGCTCCTACGGTCTGGCCAACCAGGTCCTGGTCGGTGGCGTGATCGAAGCGGGTACGAACTTCTGCACCCACAACCTGAAGAACCGCCTCGATTCCCTGGGCATCCCTGCCACCTTCAACTTCCGCGATAACGGCACCCACTCGTGGGGCTACTGGGAAGACGAGTTCCGGGCCTCCTGGCCCGTCCTCGCCCGCGGCATGGGCATCTGAGGCTGTGTCTTTTTTGCGGCGCCTTCGGCGCCGCGGGGTTGAGACCCCTCGGCGTCGTGCTCCAGCCCTCGAGACTCGCGGCTTCGCCGCATGCGTTTCGAGGACTGAAGCACGACGCGGCCTCAATCCTCCACGGCCTCGCTGAACTCGGCACTGTGTGGTGCGACTCCGCGAGTCCGGCCGAATACAAATGAGTGGCGGCCCGGTCATCGACCGGGCCGCCACTCATTGTGTTCGGTGGGGTGCCGCCTCTATTCGGCGA
>NZ_JBITCK010000001.1:1568330-1653631 GCF_044453135.1 Nocardia sp. NPDC051750
TCCACCCCCTCAGCCTGTTCTGTGTGGTTGTTCGGGGCCCCCCCCCCCCCCCCCCCCCCCCCCGCGCCCGGGCGGGCCCCCCCCCCCCCCCCCCCCCCCGCCACTCATTGTGTTCGGTGGGGTGCCGCCTCTATTCGGCGAAGACCGCCTTGCGTTTGCTCAGCATGGCGGTGGCGCCTTCGAAGAAGTCCGGCGACTGCAGCAGTTCGACCTGACCGGCCTTCTCGTCGGCGAGGGCGGTGTCCAGGGCGGCCAGCGTGGCGCGGTTGAGCGCCTTCTTGGTGAGCTCCAGGGCACGGCGGGGACCGTGGCCGATCTTCGCCGCGGCGGCCTCGACAGCGGCGTCCAGTTCCTCGGTGCTCGCCAGGACGTCGGTGAAGAGTCCCTCGGCGCGGGCGGCGGGAGCGGGTAGGCGTTCGCCGAGCAAGGCCAGCCGGGCGGCCAGCGGGCGGCCCGCGGCGGCGGCGACCAGGGCGGCGGCACCACCGTCGGGCATCAGGCCGATATTGATGAACGCCAGCAGCAGGTAGGAGTCGGCTTCCGCGTAGACCAGGTCGGCGGCGAGTGCGATGCCGACGCCGACGCCGGCGGCCGCGCCCCGGATCCGGGAGATCACCGGGACCGGCAGGTCCACGATCGCCCGGACCAGCCGGTTCGCCGCGTCCATCACCATGTCGGGGGTGATCCCGCGGGCACCTTCTTCGGCACTGGCGGCCAGATCGGCGCCGGTGCAGAAATCCCCGCCCTCCCCGGTGAGCACCACGACCCGGACCGAGGTGTCCTGGGCCGCGGCGAGGAACGTATCGCCGAGCGCGACCAGGCTGTCGTAATCGAGGGCGTTCTTGCGTTTGGGTTTGGTGAGCGTCACCCGCAGCACCCGGCCGTCGTGCACGGCGGAGAAACCCGCCGGCTGTGTTGTGGGGGAATCTGTGTCGGCCATATGCGCTCCATCGGGTGCGGTCCGTGCCAACCGGCGGGCGAATACCGGTTAACATTGCGAATTGTGGTTAACTTAGGTTGACTGGTCGGGCGCTGTCAACACCGGCGGCGCCGCCGACGGAACGGAGAATGCATGGTCGCGGAGAGCAGCCGGGTGGACCCGGTGCGCGTTCGTCCGGCCGACCGTGGCAATGGGCAGGCCGGTCGGCGGCGGCCCAAGGACCGCAAAATACAGATCATGCGCGCGGCGGCGCGCGCCTTCAGTGAACGCGGCTACTACCCGGTCGGCGTGGACGAGATCGCGGCCGAGGTCGGGATCTCGGGCCCGGCGCTGTATCGCCACTTCGCCAACAAGTACGCGCTCCTGGTCGCGGCGGCGGAGGAAGGCGCCCGGCAGTTGCTCGAGGCCGCCCGCGCCGCCGACGAGCCCGGCGCGACCCCCGAGCAGCATCTCGATGCCCTGATCCGCGCGGTGGCCGAGCACACCATAGATATCCGCCGGGAAGCCGGTCTGTACCGGTGGGAGGGCCGTTATCTGGAGCAGTCCGACCGCGCCCGGATCCGCACCCTCTACAACGAGATCAACGCGACCTTCGCCCGGCCGATCGCGAAGTTGCGGCCGGATGCGCCGCCGGAGGACATCGCCCTGCTGGCCGCCGCCGTGCTCAGCGTGATCGGCAGCATCTCGGCCCACCGCACGGCGCTGTCGAGCGCCAAACTGCTACCGCTGCTGTGCGATATGGCATGGGCGATCGTGCGCACCGAACTACCGCCCGCGCCCGGTCCCGGTGAGCCGGATCCCCAGCCGCGCGGTCTGCCGGTGACCTCCAAACGCGAACAGTTGCTCACCGAGGCGATCCGTATCTTCGGTCGCCGCGGCTACCACGAGGCCAGTATCGAAGAGATCGGTGCGGCCGCCGGGATCAACGCCTCCAGCGTGTACCGCTACTTCAGCAGTAAGTCCGACCTGCTCGCGGCGGCATTCCATCGCACGGGCGACCGGCTCGCCTTCGCGATCACCGAGGCACTGGCCGAGGCCAGCGGCCGCGCCGACGCGGTGGACAAGATCGCCGAACGCTATGTGCGGCTCAGTTTCACCATGCCGGAGATCATGCCGGTGTACTACGCGGAGTTCCCCAACCTGCCGCAGGCCGAGCAGCACAAGTTGCGCGCCATCCAGCGGCAGAACGTGCTGGAGTGGGCGAACCTCCTCGACGACGATCCCACCGAGGCCCGGTTCCGCGTGCATTCGGCGATCGGTCAGGTGATCGATGTGGGCCGGTTGATCCGCTTCGATTCCCGCCCGCAGCATATGGCCCGGCTGCACGCCATCATGATGGCCGCCCTGCTCGGACCCTCGGCTTCCTGACCGGCACGGAGCAGCGTCGTTCGGCACGAAGCACCGGCCGATTCCGATTCGGCCGTGGCCTTGCCTCAGGGGCTGGGTCGTTATGGCGACCCGCCACGTGCGCTAGCCGTGCCGGAACCGGAATACGGTGCGCGCCATCCGCAATCGCCGGACGTTCCGGTTGAAATTGGACAGGCCCAGCGGCTCCCCGTAGCGGTTGCGCGCGATGGACAGCGTCCGGCTGAACTCGCGCAGCCCCAGATCGCCGTGACTGTGGCCCTGGCCGTATTCGCCGACCCCGCCGAACGGTAGCGCCGGGATACTGGCGTAGGTGGTGGCCGTATTGACCGTCACCACACCGGCACGCAAGCGCTCGGCATAGATCTCCACCTCCGCGATATCCCGGGTGAACACCGATACCGCGATACCGCGGCCGGCCTCGTTGATCCGGGTGACCGCATCGTCGAGATCACGCACTTTGTTCACGATGAGGACCGGGCCGATGCCCTCCTCGGTGATGGCGATGCTCTCCTCCGGGACATCGGTCAGCACGATGGGCTCGACGTAGGGCTCGCGGATCGAATCCAGGCCACCGACCACCGCCCGGCCGCCGCGGGCCAGCGCGTCACGGACCTGTTTGCGGACCACGTCGGTCTGCGATTCCAGGATCATCGGGCCGTAGGACGACCGTCGGTCGGCGCCGGGCCGCAGTGCCCGCGCCCGGGTGACGACCAGGTCGAGGAACTGGTCGTATACCGAGGCCGCGACATAGGCGCGTTGTACGCCCGTGGCGTTCTGGCCGGCATTGGCCATGGCGCCGAACACCGCCGAATCGGCGGCGTCGTCGAGTTTCGCGTCGACGTGCACGATCATGGCGCCCTTACCGGAGTTCTCGACCACCACCGGGGTCATGGTCTGCGCGCACAGTGAGATCACCTCGCGACCCTGCGCCTCCGGACCCGCGTACGCGATCTTGTCGACCCCGGCGCGGCACAGCGCGGCGGTGGTGGAATCATCGCCGGTGATTGCCGCCAGGACGGGTTTGTTCGGTGCCACCTCCTGCCAGGTGGACGCCAGCCACAACCCGGTACCGCTGGTCAGTTCGTGTGGTTTGAAGACGACCGGATTACCGGCGGCCATCGCGTAGGCGATCGACCCCATCGGGGTGAAAACCGGGTTCTGCCAGGGGCCCAGTACCCCCACCACACCCAGTGGCAGATAACCGACCGAGGCGCGCTGGTGGCGGGTGAGCCAGTTCGATGCCAGCGAACGCCGGCCCAGGGCGCGACCGGCATTGCGCGCTGCCCAGTCGAGGTTCTCCACCGCGAGCATCACTTCGATCGCGGCGTCGGCCTCGGGCTTACCGGTTTCCTCGCGCAGGATCTCCACCAGTTGCGCGGAGCGGCGGGCGATAACCCGCTTCCACTCCAGGAGTAATCGTTTACGCAGGCCGAAACCCGCTGTCGACCACCAGTTCTCGACAGAACGTGCGGCAGCGACCGCATGTTCCAGCTCGCCCGGTCCGGCAATGGAATAGTTACCGACGATCTCTCCGGTGCGGGGATCGTAAGAGGTGAGCACGCTCGGTCGGCCGGATCCTCCCGAACGCGCCGCCACCTCGGGCTGCGCGGTATCGGCCATATGAGCCAGATTATTGGGGTAACGGCTACGCCGACAAGGTGTGCGCACTGCCCGGACGCTGTCACTGCACCGCCGACCAGCGTGGATAACATGCCTTTGCGCTGCTGTGAGCAAACGCACAGTTGAACAGGGCTCCGCTGCGGGTACCGGCGGCGACCCGGGCGATATTCGCCGAGCCGGTAACATCGCGCCCGGCGCCAGGGATCATCCAGCGGGATACCGATGCGCCGGTCTACCCGCAGCCCCATCCGGCCGATAGTGGAGAGTTGATGCCGAGTTCGAACGATGCCGGGACAGCCGCCGGCGACAATGCCCCGGACGTGGAGCCGGTGAACGGCTCCCGGGTGGAGTCGGGAGATACCGGTCTGCCCGGGGATGACCCGGCCGCGAATGAACCGAGCGCGGCCACCGTGCGCGCGTCCCGTTCCGGCCCGGGTGCGACGGCGACGGCAGATGTGGTCCGGGTGGAAGACATCACCAAATCGTTCGGTGAGGTGCACGCTCTGGGCGGAGTGAGCTTCACCGCTGAGCGTGGGACGGTCCTCGGGATTCTCGGGCCCAACGGCGCCGGTAAGACCACCACCGTCAAGATCTTGTCGACCCTGTTGCGGCCCGACAGCGGGAACGCGGTCGTGGCCGGCCACGATATCCGTCAGGACCCTGCAGGAGTCCGGCGGTCGATCATGATGACCGGACAGTACGCGGCCCTGGACGAGAACCTGTCAGGCCGGGAAAACCTGGAACTGTTCGGCCGGCTGATGGGTCTGAGTAAATCGGCCGCGCGTAAACGCGCGGATACCCTGCTCACCGAATTCGATCTCGTCGCCTCCGGGCGCCGCCCGGTGAATCAGTACTCAGGTGGTATGCGGCGGCGAGTGGATCTGGCGTGCGGTCTGGTGGTGCGCCCCGAAGTGGTTTTCCTCGACGAGCCGACCACGGGCCTCGACCCGCGCAGCCGCCAGGGCGTCTGGGATCTGGTGAACGCGCTCAAAGAACAGGGCATCACAGTCCTGCTGACAACCCAGTACCTGGAAGAAGCCGATGTGCTTTCGGACAACATCATCGTGATCGACAAGGGCACGGTGATCGCCGAAGGCACCGCCGACGAACTCAAAGAGAGGACGGGCGGCAGCTACTGCGAGGTCGTACCGCTGGATCCGACCCAAGTGCCGCGCGCCGCCGCCGCGCTGGGCGATCTTGTTCCGCCCGGGCTGGTGGCCGACCTCAACGGCTCCGAACGGCTGTCCATTCCGGCGCCCGAGGGGGCAGTCACGCTGGCCGAGGCGCTGCGCCGGTTGGACGCCGCCGAGATCACACTGGCCGATATCGGCCTCCGGCGGCCCTCCCTGGACGATGTGTTCCTCTCGATCACGGGTCATCCGGGCGGGACCGAACAACCGGGTGATGCCACGTGAGCGCTCCCGCGATCCCGCGCACCGAACTCTTCGACGACTTTCCGCGGACGCATGTTTCGTCGTTCGCGCAGTGGCGGGCGCTCACCGGCCGCATCGTCTGGACCATGGTCAGTAGGGGTGAGTTGATCGCCGCGGTACTGACCCCGCTGGTGTTCACCGTCGGTTTCTATCTGCCGCTGCGCCTTGTGATGCAGTTCCAGGGCATCGACTACGCCCAATTCGTGATGCCCATCATCGTGCTGCAGACCATGGCGTTCACCATGATGTCCAACGCGCAACTCGCGGCCTTCGAAGCCCGCACCGGATTCAGCAGCCGTTTGCAGAGCATGCCGATCGGCCTGCTGGTGCCGTTGAGTTCGCGGATCGCGGCAGGGCTGTTCCGTTCGGTGATATCGCTGACCGCCGCCCTGATCTACGGCCACGTCATCGGATTCGAGTTCACCGCGGGCTGGGCGCAGACCGTGGGCTTCTGCGTATTCTCGATCGCGGTCGGCACCATGCTGGCGATCGGCGCCGACGGTCTGGGCAGCCTGACGAAGAGCCCACAATCGCTGAGTCAGGCATTGACCCTGCCGACCTTGATCTTCGGCATGATGTCCTGCGGTTTCGTTCCGGAGACCCAGTTCCCGGATTGGATCCAGCCGTTCGTGCGTAATCAGCCCATCACCCAGTTCGCCTATGTCATGCGTGATATGGCGGCCGGCGGCGTGAGCTGGGAGGTGCTGCGAGTCGGGTTGGCCTGGCTGGTAGGCGGGGCGGTGCTGTTCGTACCGTTCGCGGTGTGGGCGGGTGTGAGGCGAGCATGAGTATTGTCGAGACGTCTGCGGTGGCGAGTAGCGAGCAGTTCGCGTCTACGGCCACCGCGATCGACCTACCGGAGGTCACGACCCGCCCGGAGCGATCGCTCGCGGCCTGGGCGGTACACAGTTGGATCCAGTGCAAAAGACTGCTGACGGGCTGGATGCGCGATCCGGCCACCACTATCCAGACCATCGTCTATCCCGCGTTGACCCTGCTGATGTTCTGGATCGTGCTCGACGACTCCATCACCAGCTTCTCCGGGAAACCGGCCATCTACGGCACGGTCTCCATGCTCACCTTGATCGCGGCGATGACCGGCGCGGTGGTGAGCGCCCTCGGTTTCAAGACGGAGAAGGCAACAGGCCTGCTCGGACGTCTCTGGACCCTGCCGATACACCGCGCCGCGGGCCTGACCGGGCGGTTGATGGCGGAGGCCATCAGAGTGCTCGTCACCACTCTGATCGTGATCGCGGTGGGTTTCTGTATCGGCTTCCGATTCGACCAGGGCCCGTTGGCCGCGCTCGGGCTCATCGGTATCCCGATTCTGTTCGGAATCGGTTTCGCGGTCTTCGTCACCGCGTTGGCCACTGTCTCCGAGGGACCGCTGCTGGTCCAGATCGTCGGCCTGCTGACCAATCTCCTACTGTTCTTCAACTCCGGTTTCGTGCTGATCGAGGCCTATCCGACCTGGCTGCAGTCAACGGTCGAGAATCAGCCGATGAGCTGCGCCATCGAAGCGATGAAGGGCCTCTCCTACGGCGGTCCGGTGGCCGAACCGCTCATCGACACCCTGCTGTGGGTGGGCGGTGTGATCCTGGTGTTCGGCTATCCCGCGGTCCGTGGGTACCAGAAGGCCGCCGAGAAGAGCGGCTGAGACCGGCGGTTACTTCCGGCTCTCCGCGGGCACGCCGGGCGCGAACGGGTACTCGGCCCACCGGTTGCGATTGGTCCAGCCGACGAGGTCGTAGCGCCAGCGGAACGGCCAGGTGTGCGCGACCGTGTTGAACAGCACGGATCCCAGCGCGCTGTAATCGTCATGAGCCGAGAGCAGCGCCCGCTGCCCGCGGGGGGACGCGGTGAAGAAGGAATCGAACATGGCGACGGACTGCTCGGTCGTCAATCGGCCCAGCCCCCACAGGCCCCGCATCCGCATCCAGTAGGTGAGGCGGGCCTGCCAGGGCCACAGCGCGGCGATCGCGTCGTCGCCGCGCTGGATCGCCGCGACCGCGGTATCGGCCAGTGCGAAGGAATCGGCCACGCTGTAACCGGTGCACGGGTGCATCATCCCGCCGCGCGAACCGAACGGCACCACCCGTCCGACCCCCTTGGCCGGGGGTGGGGTGTCCAGCGGATAGTGCGCGGCCTCGCTCGGTTCTTCCCCGGTCAGCTCGATCCCGTGCGCGGCCAGCCGGTTCAGGGTGCGTTTGCGCAGTTCGTGCTGCGGCATCCCGCCACGCAGCCCCAGGCTGGTCTCCTCGAAGATCACCGTGCCGTCTCCGAGCGGGACGGCGTACAGGAACGACGGGGGTTCATCCGGCCCCGCCCCGTTCTCCGGGCGCCAATCCAGCAGCAACCCCTCTCCGTCGCCCACCATCGGCGCCGCGGTCTCGGCGGCCACGAAGATTCCGTGCGCGCTGGCGGTACGGCGATCACCCGGACCGGGCATACCCCGGGAATCGGCCACCACCGCCGCACCGATCACGGTGCCATCGGTGAGTTCGACCTCGTGCGCGTCCACCCGCGTGGCGCGCCCCGCGTACACGCGGGCATCGTCGAGCGGCAGCGCGTCCCGCAGCAAGGGTTTCGACAACACGCAGTACGGACGTTCGATCCGGATCTCGGAGTCGGTCCAGACGACCGGGGCGGGGATCCGGCTCGCGATCACACTGTGCGGCAACCACTCCGGCAGTTCGTCGATCCAGCAGGAGAAGGTCGGCGGCCAGAGCCGGTCGGGGCGGGGATCCACGGCGGCCACCCGCAGGCCGGCGACGGTGGCGCGGTGGGCGAGCGCTCGACCGGACGGGCCCAGCCCGACAACGCAGAGATCGAACTCATGGGCGGTGGTAGCTGCCATGTACTGCATTCAACGGGTTGATGCGGGGGAGATCAACAGGGCGATACCGAGAACCTGGTCCCCGCACGTCTGTCCACCTGCGCCCCCACTTCGTTCCCCGCATGCGGCCGGCAGACCTTGGTGGTTCGGGGCCCGTCTCGATTCTGGAGCGGCGGAGTGAAGAATCGAGACACGAGGGTGCCCCGAACCCGCGACGCCGGAGGCGGCGCCGAAAACACAGCAACCTTCACGGACTGCCCTGCTCGCCACCTGCGACTCCGGCTCGCTTGTCGTCTCGAAGGTCCCGCCGTACCGGGGCCCGGCCGGTCAGCCTTTCGGCGTGACCCACGTGGTGATTTCCGCGTGCACCACTTCACGGCCCGTCTTGTCGTAGATCGCGACCGCCACCGTGATGTCACGCCCTTCCGTGATGGCGTCGAAGTCCGGCAGGTCGGTGAGTTCCGCAACAGCGCGCAGGCCGGTGGTCGCCTTCGTCAGGTACTGGACCTGCATCGCCTTCGGGATCCAGCGGTGTGTGGTGGGCACGGTGGCCTCGCTCAGCATGCCCATCGCGATCTCGGCGAGGTTGCAGGCGGCGATCGCATGGAAGGTGCCCAGGTGGTTGTGCACACCGAACCACTTAGGAGCCTTGACCTCGCACAAGCCGGGTTCCAGGCGCACCACCCGGGGCAGTACCGTCGCGAAATAGGGGACCCGGGCGACCATCGACAGGGAGAAGAGGCCGTGCCCCAGCGGGTTGTCCGGCAGCTTCCGCCAACCGCGGTACGTGGCGGTCTCGTTCGTCATGCGCGCTATCTTACTCCACGGTAAGATAGCGGCGCGGCCCCTTTCTCCGGACACGTCCGGACCTCGCACGACCCCGATTTGAAACGACGCCCGGGGCTCGTGCATACTGTTCGGGTTGCCTTGCCCCGGGTCGCCGTCGTTTTCGTGAAACGACACGGCTGGGCGGGGTGAGCAAAACCAGCGAGTACCTCACCTTTTGTGGTGCGGGTACGTCCGGGACGAAGTTCCGATGGCCACGATCGAAGTTTTCTTCCGAGGCCGAGGAATGAGCGGAAAGGCGACACGCCCGACCGCGTGGACCGGAGAACCATGACAGATGAACAGCGGCACGGATCGGGCATGCCCCGGTCGTGGTCTCCACTGAGACGTCATCGTGTGTTCGGGCTGTGCAAATGAAGGTGGTACGGACGCCCTAGCCGGTATCCGGATCACGGACGAAAGCGGAGAAAAGGACACTTAGCGTGGCGGGACAGAAGATCCGCATCAGGCTCAAGGCCTATGACCACGAGGCGATCGATGCGTCTGCGCGCAAGATCGTCGAAACGGTGACCCGCACCGGGGCCCGGGTCGTCGGGCCGGTGCCGTTGCCCACCGAGAAGAACGTGTACTGCGTCATCCGTTCGCCGCACAAGTACAAGGACTCGCGCGAGCACTTCGAGATGCGTACGCACAAGCGGCTGATCGACATCCTCGACCCGACGCCGAAGACGGTCGATGCCCTCATGCGCATCGACCTGCCGGCCAGCGTCGACGTCAATATCCAGTGACGGGGACTCGAGCTATGACTGACAACAAGAGCAGGCCCGCGGCCGGCATCCTGGGCACCAAACTGGGCATGACCCAGGTGTTCGACGACAAGAACCGGGTCGTTCCGGTCACCGTCGTCAAGGCCGGACCGAATGTGGTCACCCAGATCCGCACCGTCGAGCGCGACGGCTACAGCGCCGTGCAGGTCGCCTTCGGCGCCATCGACCCCCGCAAGGTGAACAAGCCGGAATCCGGCCAGTTCACCAAGGCCGGTGTCACCCCGCGCCGGCACGTCGCGGAGATCCGCATCGCGGATGCCTCCACCTTCGAGGTCGGCCAGGAGATCTCGGCCGATGCCTTCGAAGAGGGCACCTACGTCGACGTCACCGGCACCAGCAAGGGCAAGGGCTTCGCCGGCACCATGAAGCGCCACGGCTTCAGTGGCCAGGGTGCTTCCCACGGTGCGCAGGCCGTGCACCGTCGCCCGGGTTCCATCGGTGGCTGCGCCACCCCCGGCCGCGTGTTCAAGGGCATGCGCATGTCGGGTCGCATGGGTAACGACCGCGTCACCACGCAGAACCTGTCGGTTCACAAGGTGGACGCCGAGAACGGCCTGCTGCTGATCAAGGGTGCGATCCCGGGTCGCAAGGGCGGCGTCGTGATCGTCAAGAGCGCCGTGAAGGGTGGTGCGCACGCATGACCGGCTCCGCTGTGAGTACCGAGAAGAAATCCGCCTCTTTGACCCTGCCGGTCAAGGAACTGGGCGGTAAGACCAACGGCACCGTCGACCTCCCCGCGGAGATCTTCGACGTGACCGCCAATATCGCGCTGATGCACCAGGTGGTCGTGGCCCAGCAGGCCGCCGCCCGCCAGGGCACGCATTCCACCAAGACCCGCGGTGAAGTCCGCGGCGGTGGTAAGAAGCCGTACCGCCAGAAGGGCACCGGCCGCGCCCGCCAGGGTTCGACCCGGGCGCCGCAGTTCGCCGGTGGTGGCATCGTGCACGGCCCCAAGCCGCGTGACTACAGCCAGCGCACCCCCAAGAAGATGATCCAGGCCGCCCTGCGTGGTGCGCTGTCGGATCGGGCGCGCAGCGAGCGGATCCACGTGATCAGCGAACTCGTCGCCGGCCAGGACCCCTCGACCAAGACCGCGAAGACCTTCCTGTCCGAGCTTTCGGATCGCAAGAAGTTCCTCCTGGTCGTCGGCCGCGAGGACGTCACTGCCTGGAAGAGTGCCCGCAACCTGGAATACGTGCACACCATCGCACCGGACCAGCTGAACACCTACGACGTGCTGGACAGCGACGAAGTCGTGTTCTCCGTCGAGGCGCTCAACGCCTTCGTGCACGGCCCGGCTGAGGCTGCACAGGAGGAGAGCAAGTGAGCACCATCGCCGATCCGCGCGACATCCTGCTGGCGCCGGTCATCTCGGAGAAGTCCTACGGTCTGATCGAGGAAGGCACCTACACCTTCATCGTTCACCCGGACTCCAACAAGACCCAGATCAAGATCGCGGTCGAGAAGGTCTTCGGGGTGAAGGTCACCAGCGTCAACACCGCCAACCGTCAGGGCAAGCGCAAGCGGACCCGCTTCGGTTACGGCAAGCGCAAGGACACCAAGCGCGCGCTCGTGACCATCTCGGCCGACAGCAAGCCCATCGAGATCTTCGGAGGCCCGGTCGCGTAGGCGGCGGGGTATCCAGAAAGCAGAGAAGAACTCATGGCAATCCGTAAGTACAAGCCGACTACCCCGGGCCGCCGCGGGTCGTCCGTCTCGGACTTCGCCGAGATCACCCGGTCGACCCCCGAGAAGTCGCTGGTCCGCCCGCTGACCAAGAGCGGTGGCCGTAACGGCCACGGCCGGATCACCACCCGGCATCGCGGTGGCGGTCACAAGCGCGCCTACCGGCTGATCGACTTCCGCCGGCTGGACAAGGACGGCGTGCCGGCCAAGGTCGCTCATATCGAGTACGACCCCAACCGCACTGCCAATATCGCGCTGCTGCACTTCCTGGACGGCGAGAAGCGCTACATCATCGCCCCCAAGGGCGTGGTGCAGGGCACCAAGATCGAGTCCGGTCCGACCGCGGATATCAAGCCCGGCAACAACCTGCCGCTGCGCAATATCCCGACCGGTACCACCATCCACGCGGTGGAGCTGCGTCCCGGCGGCGGGGCCAAGATGGCCCGCTCGGCCGGTGCCAGCATCCAGCTGCTGGGTAAGGAAGGCCCCTACGCCACGCTGCGTATGCCCTCCGGTGAAATCCGCCGCGTCGACGTGCGCTGCCGCGCCACCGTCGGCGAGGTCGGCAATGCCGAACAGTCGAACATCAACTGGGGCAAGGCCGGTCGTATGCGGTGGAAGGGACGCCGTCCCACCGTCCGTGGTGTCGTCATGAACCCGGTCGACCACCCGCACGGTGGTGGTGAGGGCAAGACCTCCGGTGGTCGCCACCCGGTCTCGCCGTGGGGTCAGCCGGAAGGCCGCACCCGTAAGCCGAACCGCCCGAGCGACAAGCTCATCGTCCGTCGCCGTCGCACCGGCAAGAAGCGCTAAGGAGGAGGTAAGAAATGCCACGCAGCCTCAAGAAGGGCCCGTTCGTCGACGACCACCTCCAAGCGAAGGTGGACGTGCAGAACGAGAAGGGCAGCAAGCAGGTCATCAAGACCTGGTCGCGTCGTTCGACCATCACCCCCGATTTCATCGGCCACACCTTCGCGGTCCACGACGGCCGCAAGCACGTGCCGGTGTTCGTCTCGGAGAACATGGTCGGGCACAAGCTCGGTGAGTTCGCGCCGACGAGGACATTCCGCAGCCACGTCAAGGAAGATCGGAAGAGCAAGCGGCGATGAGCACAGAAACGCAGAATCCGACTGCGCGCGCGACCGCCAAGCACGTGCGCGTGACCCCGATGAAGGCTCGCCGGGTCGTGGACCTGGTCCGCGGTAAGCGCGTCTCCGATGCGCTCGACCTGCTCCGGTTCGCCCCGCAGGCCGCCAGCACCCCGGTTGCCAAGGTCGTGGCCAGTGCCGCGGCGAACGCCGAGAACAACCTCGGCCTCAACCCGGACACCCTGGTCATCTCGACGGCGTATGTCGACGAGGGCGCGACCATGAAGCGGTTCCAGCCGCGCGCCCAGGGCCGGGCGTTCCGGATCCGCAAGCGCACCAGCCACATCACCATCGAGGTCGAGAGCGTCCCCACCGCCGGTGGCACTCGTGGCCGCCGGAAGGGAGGGGCAAAGTAAATGGGACAGAAGATCAACCCCCACGGCTTCCGCCTCGGTATCACCACCGACTGGAAGTCCCGTTGGTACGCCGATAAGCAGTACGCGGACTACGTCAAGGAAGACGTCGCCATCCGCAAGCTGCTGAGCACCGGCATGGAACGGGCCGGCATCTCCAAGGTGGAGATCGAGCGCACCCGTGACCGGGTCCGCGTCGATATCCACACCGCGCGTCCGGGCATCGTCATCGGCCGCCGCGGCGCCGAGGCCGACCGGATCCGCGCCGAGCTGGAGAAGCTCACCAAGAAGCAGGTCCAGCTGAACATCCTCGAGGTCAAGAACCCCGAATCGGATGCCCAGCTGGTCGCCCAGGGTGTGGCCGAGCAGCTCTCCAACCGTGTGGCGTTCCGTCGCGCGATGCGTAAGGCCATCCAGTCGGCCATGCGTTCGCCGAACGTCAAGGGCATCCGCGTGCAGTGCTCGGGCCGTCTCGGTGGCGCCGAAATGTCGCGTTCGGAGTTCTACCGCGAAGGCCGCGTCCCGCTGCACACTCTGCGTGCCGATATCGATTACGGCCTCTACGAGGCCAAGACCACCTTCGGTCGCATCGGTGTCAAGGTCTGGATCTACAAGGGCGATATCGTCGGTGGCAAGCGTGAGCTGGCCGCCCCGAGCGCGCCGGCCGGGGATCGCCCGCGCCGCGAGCGTCCGAACCGCCCGCGTCGATCCGGTTCCTCCGGTACCACTGCGACCAGCACCGAGGCCGGGCGCGCCGCTACCGCGGTGGCCGAGCCCCCGGCAGAAAAGCAGGAGGGCTGACCCATGCTGATGCCCCGCAAGGTCAAGTTCCGCAAGCAGCATCACCCGAGCCGCAGCGGTCTCGCCAAGGGCGGCACCTCGGTGTCGTTCGGTGAGTTCGGTATCCAGGCGCTGGAGCCGGCCTATGTGACCAACCGGCAGATCGAGTCGGCGCGTATCGCGATGACCCGCCACATCAAGCGTGGCGGCAAGATCTGGATCAACATCTACCCGGATCGCCCGCTCACCAAGAAGCCGGCCGAAACCCGTATGGGTTCCGGTAAGGGTTCGCCGGAGTGGTGGATCGCGAACGTCAAGCCGGGTCGCGTGATGTTTGAGATGAGTTACCCGAACGAGGAGATCGCTCGCGAGGCGCTGCGCCGCGCGATGCACAAGCTCCCGATGAAGTGCAGGATCGTGACGAGGGAGGAGCAGTTCTGATGGCAACCGGTACCCCTGCCGCAGAGCTCCGCGAGCTGAGCGAGGAGGAGCTCGTCTCCCGCCTGCGTGAATCCAAGGAAGAGCTGTTCAACCTGCGCTTCCAGATGGCGACCGGTCAGCTGACCAACAATCGCCGGCTGCGTGTGGTGCGTCATGAGATCGCGCGCATCTACACGGTCATGCGTGAGCGCGAGCTCGGTTTGGCCACTGCCCCCGCTGACAAGGGAGATGCGGCATGAGTGACAAAGTGGAGGAGCAGCGCAGTACCCGCAAGGTCCGGGTCGGCTACGTTGTCTCCGACAAGATGCAGAAGACGATCGTCGTCGAGCTGGAAGACCGTCACCGGCACAAGCTCTACGGCAAGATCATTCGCACCACCTCCAAGGTGAAGGCGCATGACGAGAACGAGGTCGCCGGTGTCGGTGACCGCGTGCAGCTGATGGAGACCCGGCCCACGTCGGCCACCAAGCGGTGGCGGCTGGTCGAGGTCCTGGAGAAGGCCAAGTAGGTCTTCTTCTCGGCTGAGAAGGTCGTAAACGTAAGGCCCGCTTCCCGGTTCCGGGAGGCGGGCCTTCGTCATCCGCCTGCTCGTTCGGTGTGTGGCCTGCGCAGCGATTTCCTGCCATACATGGGTGGTACCATATATGGCATGAACAAGACGACCGTGTACCTCCCCGATGACCTGGAGGTCCGGCTCGATGCGGAAGCTTCGGCCACCGGGGTGAGCAAGGCGGAACTCATCCGCCGCGGTATCGCGATGCTGCTGGACGCCTCCGACCGCCCCCGCGACAGCGCGCCACTTCCGGTTTTCCGCAGCGGTCGCTCACGCAGCGTCGACGAGATGCGCGATGATATCTACGGCCAGATCAAGCAGCGGTCGGCCCGTCGGTGATCATCGTCGCTGATACCTCTGCGCTTTTCGCCGCATTCGATGCAGACCAGGAAGAACACGAACAAGCGCTGTCGGTGATGGAACACGAGATGCTGATCATCTCGCCGCTCGTGCTGACCGAACTGGATCACCTGACTCGTCGCGACCTCGGCTTCGCCGCGGCTATGAAGATCACCGACGCGCTGCTGGCGCGAACGATCGACGGAAGCTACCGGCTCGCCGAGTTGAAGCATGTCGATCTGTCCACCGCGCAAGCGGTCCGAGCCAAATACGAAGGGTTGAAACTCGACCTTGCCGACGCGGTCGGCGTCGCGCTCGCCGACAAGTACAAAACCGACTGCATCTTCACCCTCGACCAGCGCGATTTCCGTGCGATCGAACCTCTGACGTCCGGCCTTCGTTCATTCCGGATCCTGCCTGCGGACAAATAGCACTTCTAGTCCTGGACGCCGAGTTCAGTCGCTGCTCGGCGGGCCCACGTCGGTCACCGAAGCAGTGGCGGGGAGAAAGGTCGAGGGAGGACGCTCCTCGGCTGAGGTCGTAAACGCAAGGCCCGCTTCCTGTTCTCGGGAAGCGGGCCTTGTTGTCGTTTATCGGTTCGGCGCGGGGGCTCCAGTGCGCAGATTGCGGTCGAACAAGGCGAGCAGTTCGCGGTAGTGCCGTTCGGCGGCCTCGGGGTCGTAGGCGGAAGTATCGGCCTGTGTGTAGCCGTGCTGGGCCGCCTCGTAGACCTCGGTGCGGTGGCGGATGCCGGCGGCGGCGAGTGCCTTGTCGAACTGGGCGATATGTTCGGCAGTGATGTGGTGATCGTCGCCGGCATGGGCGAAATACAACTCCGCGGTGATGTTTCCGACAGTCAGGTGCGGACTGTCCGGGGCGTCGGTGACGAGCGGGCCGCCATGAAATCCGGCCACCGCCGCAACCCGATCGGGGAACATGCCGGCGGTCAGTACCGCCAGCCGCGCACCCATGCAGTAGCCGGTCAGGCCGACCTTCCCTGCGGCGACATGCGGCGATGCTGACAGCCACTCCAGGTAGGCGCCGGCATCGGAACGCAGGAGCTCCGGTGTCAGCTCGCGGATCATCGGGAGAACCTGCTGGAAGATCTCCGGCCGCTGCGCCGGGTCGATCAAGTCCGGCAACTCGATCACCGGCGCCGGCCCGTGCCGGTAATAGGCGTTCGGAAGCAGGACGGTGTAGCCGTGGGCCGCAATACGATCGGCCAGTGACCGCAGGCTGGGCCGCAGTCCGAAACCGTCCTGAATCACCAGCACTCCCGGATGAGCGACGCCATCGTCGGGGTAGGCAACATACGCATCGGCGGCACCATCGGGTGTCGGCACGTCGACCGACATTCCGTACGTTGTCATCATCGTTGAATCCTTCTGTCGTAGTTGATGTCCTGTGATCAACACGACGAAGGCGGAGCCCGCGCAGTACCGCAGGATCCTCGACCGAAAAGCGGGCGGGCACCGGCCCGCGCCGCGCTCAGAAGAGCACCGGGTAATCCATCCGTGTGTGGCGCAACGCCGTCCCGGTAGTCATCGCCTCACACCGTAGCCCGCTGGACAGGACCGATGTCAACTCTGAGGTTGCCATCGCCGGTCGATGACCTCGCCACCTGACTTCGACACCGCAGGGCGGTCACCTGGTGCCGGTCGGTGAGCTCCGGAATGTCCGGCGGTGAATCATTGCAATAGCGGCGCCGTTGTGACGGCAGGGTCGTCCGGGCGTAGCATCGACGTAGTGAAACTCCAAAAGTTCGCTATCGTAGGCGCTTTCGTGCTCGCTGCCGTATCCGCCGCTGCGCCGGCGGCTTCATCGTTCCCCACCGGTTCGGCAGGTATCGGCGACGGGCGGGAGGTCGTGATCGTCGACAACACGCTGGAGTTGAGCGATCTGAACGCATGCTGGGCCAGCGGGTTCCCGCGTGACATACATTTCGAGAACCGGAGCACGCGGGACTTCCTCGTGTATGCGTCCGGTGACTGCAGCGGCGCGCCCAGTGCCGTGGTGGCGCCGCACACGTCCGCGACTTTCTACGGCTGGTCGGCCAGGGCTGCAGCGTAAACCTGCCCAGTGAATCCGGCGGGACACCGATCGGACCGTCCGCGAAGTACTTTCGATACACCTGCTGGTGCTCTCGTCCGCACCGGTGGCAGACGTTCAGCGACCGGCGGATCCGGTGTCAGGCCGGTGCCACCGTGGGGACGTCTTGTTCGTCCTGTTCGTCTGCGAGGGCTTCCTGCTCGTCGTTGCTCGTGACAGCGGTGTCGGCACCGCGCCGCTTCTTCTGTGCGGAAGGGGAACTGCCGCCGGGTATCGACGGTCCACCGGGACGCGGCGCCGAGTCGGTGGTGCCGGCGGTGGCGGCAGCTCGACCGTCCAGAAGTGGGTACCCCTGCGGCCACCGACCGGGCTGGTGTCGGGGTGGCCTGGTTCGACTGATCCGGGGCGGTCGCGGAAGTCGAGTGAGTTGGACGGACCGGTGTCGGTTGATGTCATGGAGTGAGGACCGCCTCTCCAGCTCCACACATTGTCGGTTCTTCCCGGTCCTGGACTGTTTACGCCGGGCAAGAGGCCGGCCTCCGATCGAATGACTCCTGGGCTGTCGGGGGTGATATCCGTCACGGCCAGGTCAGTTCGAGTAGGCGGTCCCCGGAATGGGATTCGATGGCTCGCAGGCGAAATGTGGTATAGGGGAGGGCGGTTGATCGCCTCGGAAGGGGTGGCGCTACGGTGTACGGGCTATGAGGGACGCTGCGACAATGACTTCGGGGGCCTGGCGGATCGACGACGGGGCGGCGGTGACCTTCCGTGACGCCGCGGTGGCCTGGGCTATGGCCGCGCACGAGGTGCTGGCCGAGACTGCGACAGGGTACGGGTACTTCGTGACCGTGCAGGAACTGGCGGAAAAGGTGCAGGAGATGTCGGGGGTGCGTACCGATGCGCCGACCCGCACCTGGATGGATGCCATTCTGCGGAAGGTGGCGCGGCGCTGCCACAACGCGGGGGAGCCGCCGCTGACCTCGCTGTGTGTCAAACGCAATCTGAAGGTGAGCGACAGCTACAAGTACGTGCTCGAGCTGGCCGCGCTGCCGGTGCCGGCGGATATCGAAACCCATGCCGCATACGCCCGGTGGGCCTGCTACGCGGCGCACGGTGCCGATGTGCCGGTCGACGGTGGCACCCCGCCACTGATTTCGCGGGGCGGGTCGGCACGGCGGTCCAGTGGGTCCGTCGCCACGCGGCCGGCGCCGGCGAAAGCCGATACCGGTAGCCGGACGGTCGTGTGCTCCAGCTGTTTCATCCAGTTGCCTGCCACGGGGATCTGCGAGCACTGCTGATTCCGGCGTAGCCGGCAGACGAGCCGGCCGCGGCGGTGCACGCTGCGACCACCACCTGCAGCTTGTTGCCGGTGGTGGTCCCGGTTCCGTGATGTCGAGGGTGACCTCCATCTGTTGCGGATCATGATCGAGGCGGCCCCGCTGTCCCGGGAACTGCTCGACACGATCGACTGGCACGGCACAGAGCGGGTGGGTCAGCTCCGCGATCTACTCGTCCGGCATCCGGATGTGCCCGTGCGCGATCCCGATCCCGGCGTAGTTGATCGCGGTTCGGTGGCCGGTCAGGCCAATGTCGTATGCCAGAGGAATGCCGCGGTGAGCGCACCCGCGCCGTTGACTGCCCAGTGCAGGGCGATGGGGGCGAGCAGGCTACCGCTGCGGTGGCGGAGCCAGGTGAACACGACCGCGGCGGCCGCGGTGGCCGCGACGGCGAGCAGGATGCCGGCGATCTGGCCGAATACGCCGCCGCCGAGCACTCCGGACAGGCCCGCGTTACCGGCGGTGAGCCCGAAGGAGGAGGCGATATGCCAGAGGCCGAACATGAGCGAACCGGCGGCGAAAACGCCGCGGGCGCCCCACAGCCGATCCAGGGTGCCGTGTAGTACCCCGCGGAAGGCGAGTTCCTCGGGGATCACGGTTTGCAGCGGAATGACGATCATCGAGGCGATGAGGGCGCCGGAGAGCGTGGCGTAGCGGTCGGCCAGGAAGAACGGCCGGGTCAGTGGGAGCGCGGCGCCGAGGGCGACCGCCGCCAGCACCACCCCGACCGCGGCGAGCGCGTATTTGGTTCCGGTGCGCCAGTGCCGGGGCGACAGTCCCAGTTCCGACCAGTGCAGGCCGCGGCGGCGCATGAGCGCGAGCAGCACCACGGCGGCGACCGGGACGCAGACGATATTCGCCCACGCCGTGGTGAAGTGGGCGATCAGGTTGGTGCAGGTGAGTACGAGCACCACCACCGCGACATCGATGTAGGCATGGATTTTGTGCCGCGGAGCAGCCGTTTTCTCGGGAACCGGGTGGAGCATCGGTCCCAGTGTACGGATCCGCCGGGGCGCGGCTCCCCGGCCCGCGCGACCCGGCGGTTTCGCCCGGTGGGTCCGGGTGAGCTCGGATAGCATATGCGGCGCGGCGGGCTGTGACCTCGGCCGTTGCGAAGCACTACACACCTGTTCCCGGGGAAAGTGGGTTGTGATGTCGAGCGGCGATCCGGACGCCGAGCGGCGTTCGACACGCCTCGGAGGGTGGCTGCTGGCGGTGATCCTGGTGGCCGTGGTGGTGCCGGTGCTGGCCGGGGATCAGCGGCGGTTCCCGTACTACAGCCAGGAACTGAGCTGGGAACTGTGTGACACTCCGTCGGTCGACACGCCCGGTGTCGAATGCGCCGACGTGACCGTTCCGCTCGACTACTCCGACCCCGACGGCCGCACCCTCACCGTGGTGATCTCCCGGGTGCCGGCCACCGACCCCGACCGGCGTCGCGGGATCCTGCTGTCCAATCCGGGCGGTCCGGGAGCCGCCGGACTGGATGCTCCGGCTCTTCTCGGTGATGTGCTGAGCCCCGATGTGCTCGCGCAGTACGACCTGATCGGCATGGACCCGCGCGGCGTGGGTGCCTCGGACCCGACGGAGCCGTGCGGCTGGCCGGTCTCCGAGGCCGTCCGGTCGGCGGGGCCGACGGCGGCCGGTTTCGATGAGGAAGTGGTGTTCGCGTCCGAACTGGCGGCGGCTTGTCTCGACGGCGATATCGAGAAACTACGGCAGATCACCACCCGCAATACCGCGCGCGATATGGATCTGATCCGTGCGGTGCTGGGGGAGGAGAAGATCAACTTCTTCGGGTTGTCCTACGGGACCTATCTGGGCGCGGTGTTCACCGAGATGTTCCCGGAACGCAGCGACCGGATCGTCCTGGACAGCGCGATCGACCCGGACCGGTATTGGACAGGCTTGGTCCAGGATTGGGGGCCGGCCGACGAAATCGCGTTCGACGACTGGGCCCGCTGGGCCGCCGCCCGCAACTCGACCTACCGCCTCGGGGCGACCGTGCCGGAGGTCCGGGCGACGGTGGACGCCCTCTACCAGCGGACGGCCCGCGAGCCGATCATGGTCGACGGCTACCCGATCGACGGCCACATCTTCCCGTTCATCCTGCACAACGTGCTGCGCAGCTACCAGGTGAACGACACGATGGCCGCCACGGTGCGTGATATCGCCGACGCGGCGGCCGGCGATTCCAGCAGTTCGGCCGAATCGGGTCTGGGGGAACTGCTGGAGCTGTTGTATACCGGCGAGAACTCCGAATTGATGATCATCGCCTGCGGTGATTCGGAAGCTCCGCACGATCCGCAGTGGTACCGGCGCAATATCGAGAACACCCGCACCTCCCAGCCGCTGTTCGGGGCGATGGCCAACAATATTCAGCCGTGCGCGTTCTGGCCGCGCCCGGTCGAACCGGCGACGGTGGTGCGCAATGCCGTACCGGTGCTGATCGTCCAGGCGACCGGTGATGCGCGTACGCCCTACAGCGAGGCGGTACAACTGCACCGGCATCTCAGTGAGTCGCGGTTGGTGACGTTGCAGGATGTCCGGATCCACCTCACCTTCCGGCCGGGGCTGAGCACCTGCGTGAACGAGGCGATCAACGGCTACCTCGGTACCGGCCGGCTGCCCGCGACCGATATCACCTGCACCACGGACCAGCCGATTCAGTGATCGGTCGCCGGTGGCTCGGCCGGACCGGCTGCCCAGCCGTGCGGATCGGTCCAGGCCTGCAGCGATCGGCCGGTGTCGAAGCGGCGGAGTTCGCCGGTGCGCGGGTCGGTGAATTCGAGGGTCGCGGCCAGGAGCTGCAGCGGCCGGCGGTAGTCGTCGAGCTGTTTATCGGTGATCACCGGGTAGAAATCGTCGCCGAGGATGGGCAGGCCCAGCGAATTCATGTGCAGGCGGAGCTGGTGCGTGCGCCCGGTCGCGGGGTGCAGCCGGTAGCGAGCGAGCTCGTCACGCTGTTCGATCAGCTCGATGCGGGTGCGCGCATTGATCGGGCCGGGAACTTCCTGGGCGGCCAGGACGTGTTTCTCCTTGATGATCCGGCTTTCCAGAGCGACCGGGAACGCGAGTCCGGGGCGGTGACCGGCGACGGCCTCGTACTCCTTGCGGACCTGCTGCCGCTGGAACATCGTCTGGTAGGCACCGCGGTAGGCGGGATCGATCACGAACAGCACGAGACCGGCGGTCGCGCGGTCGAGCCGGTGCGCGGGGATCAGATCGGGGAGGCCGAGTTCGCGGCGCAACCGGACCAGTGCGGTCTGCAGGACATGGCTGCCGCGCGGAATGGTGGCCAGGAAATGGGGTTTGTCGGCTACCAGGATGGTGTCGTCCCGGTACACGATCGGGATATCGAACGGCACCGGCCGCTCATCGGGAAGATCGCGGTGGAACCAGATCGCCCCGCCGGGGATATACGGCGAATCGAGACCGAGCGGGCCGTCCAGATCGACGATCTCGCCGGCCCGCAGCATTTCCTCGATCCGCGCCGGTTCGACGCGGGGCAACCGCTGGATCAGATGCTCGCGCAGGCTTGCCCAGTCGCCGTCCTCGGGGAGCCGCAACCGGGCCGGATCCAGCCCGTACCGCTTCGGCAGCGGCGGCTGCTGCCTTCTTCGCATCGTCGCAGCATAGTCGGCGCGGCCGCGGCGCTATGCCCGCGGATCCGCGCGGACCTGCGGGTTCACTTCCAGTAGCCCTGGGCTTTGATCTGTTGTTTCGGCAGGGTGGTGCGCAGGGTTTTCACCACGGCGCGGGTGGTGGCGGCATCACAGGCGACCCAGGCGAAGGCATCACCGGCGACGGTGAGCTCGTCGGCTGCCTCGCGCATGGCGCGTCCGTCGTCGATCCGCTGCACCCAGGTCACCGTGTGGTGCGGTTTGTTGCGGACGGGCAGGGTGGTATCCGATTCGTACTGCCACTCCAGCCAGACGCGGGCCGGGGTGTCGCCGATCGCTTCGAGCAGGGTGTTGATCGCGGGCAGGGAGGCGCTGTCGCCGAATATCACGTATTCGCTCGGGGTCGCCGCGGGGAGCTCGAAGTTCGAGCCGAGCACGGAGGTTTCGATCACATCCCCGACCTGGGCGCGTTCGGCCCACTGACTGGCAGGCCCGCCGTGGACGGCGAATTCGATGTGGAAGTGGTCGCTGTCGGGGTCCTGGTCGATCAGGGTGTACCCGCGGTGGTGCAGTTTGTCGGTTACGGCGTCGGGGATCCACAACCGGATGAACTGAGTGGGATGGACCGGGTGATCGTCGAGTAGCCCCCCGGCGGTGAATCCGATGCGGACGTACTTGTCGGTGATCCGCTCGGTGGAGGTGACCGTCAGCCGATAGTCGTCGGCCCGCCACACCTTCATGATTACGCCATTACTACCTCTACCCATGCAGGTTAGCTTAACCTAACTGACAGCTGTGTTCAGGGTTTGCCGAGCCGTATTGTCCGGCGTCTGACCTGGCCCTCTGTTGCCCGTGCTCCGCGAAAAGTTGCGTTGATTGTGCTGCTGGACGAGGCGACCGGCGCCCTCGATCCGTGCGGCGAAGCCGTGGTCGTGCGGGGTATCCACGAGCTGGCCCGGAACAAGACGGTGATCGTCGTGGCGCATCGGCTGGCCACGGTCGCGCATGCCGATCAGATCCTTTTCCTGGACGGTGGCCGGATCGTGGAGCGGGGCACCCATGCGGAACTGCTGGAACTCGGCGGGCGCTATGCCGATTTCTGGAGCGAACGGGCACGGGCGGCCGGTTGGTCTGGAACTTGCTGGGGGGGGGGACCGGGTTTCGTGGCCTGTTGCACGGCCCGGGTGCATCGGTGCCCGGCTCCGCTGCACGATCTGCGACGCTCGGCGCGCTCGAATTCCGGGTGGATGGCCCGCGGCGCCACCGGGCATGTTAGCTTAGCCTAAGCGAACCGTACGGCGAGAATGTGGGATGACAGTATGGAGAATCATGCTCTCGCCCTGTAAGGTAAGCCTAAGCACAATGTGTACCAGGGTTCGGTGTCGACCGTGCCGATCAGTGAGGCGGGAGCTGTGGTGAACGATCCATCGGTGGTCGCGATCCGAGTGCTGCCCGTGTCAGGAGGTGACCGATGACCGTCATCGACGATATCAGGGGAATCGACTCGCTCGTCGTACCGCGGCTGACGGCCGGTGAACGGGAACGGATACTCGGCGAATGGGCCACCGGCGTGGAACCCTATGACATGTCCCCGCTGGTCACCGTGATCCGGCACGGCCATATGGTGCCCGGCACGCGCGTGGCAGCCCGTTGTGGTGGCGAGGTCGTCACCTACGGCGAACTGTACGGCGGCCTCGGCGACGTAGAGCGGACCCTCGGGTCGTCCGCGCTGCCCACTCCGGCCGGGCTCGCCGCGCTCCTGGCCGAATTCGTGACCGCCTCGCACGTCGGTATCGGCCGATTCGGCCGCGACGGCCTGCTGCTCGGTGCCGATGCGCTCGCGGTCGCCGTCGCCGATCGTCGTGCCGTCGCCGCCGATCGCCGGCTGCACCGGGTGGACCCCGCGCAGAGGCCCGCCGATGTCCGGCTGCTGGCGCTGCCGTGGGGGGACCCGCAGAACACTGTCGACCTGCTGGCGGCGTGGTCGTCGGGCGCATCGGTGGTCGTGCCGGCCGAATCGCAGCGCCGGGATCCTGCGGCGCTGGCCGAGCTGATCGAAACCTACGCGGTATCCCAGGTGGTCGCCGCCGCCGAACTGCCGGTCCGCTTCGTCGAGGCCGGGGTGCACCGGCTGCCGACCGTGGCGCGCTGGGATCTGGTGGGTACCAGTGGTGGTTCGATGCTTCCCGACGCTGTGCGGCGCCTGTCGCCGGAAGCGGTGGCAACGGTCGCATTCCACGCCCCGGCCTACGTGGGTGCTGTATCGCGCGGCCCGTTGGCGCCGGACGGCTGGACCCGCCCGGTGCCCGGTGCGAAGGTTTTGCTCCTCGATGACCACGGGCGGTTGGCTGCGCCCGGCGTTGTCGGTGATGTCCACATCGGTGGCCGGGCGCTGGGCGCGGAGTTCTCGGGCGGTCGTTATCGCGAACGGTTCGTGAGTGATCCGTACGAGCCACGCGCGCGTTTGTTCCGCACCGGCCACCGCGGTTGGTGGACCTCCGAGGGTCGGTTGATCATCGAATCGTGAGCCGCGGCACCGGCATTCGGCGATACACCGTGGCCGCTGCCCGCGCCACCTGTTGCGCAGCTGGGCCTCCGGATTCAACGGCACGGTTGTCGGGCCGCCGCCGAATTCGTGCTTCGGGTGAACAGTGGCGTCGCTCGCGTCGAGCCCGGTGCGTAGGCGATGGGCGGCGTTGCCGAGTCCGGTTCCGCGCCGGCCGGGCGGGTTCGGTCGGGAGCCGATCGGTCGGCGACAGTGTGCGCCGGGCGTGAACGTACTTCCGGCTCCGGCCGTCCACTGGCCTGCCGATCCTGTTCCGGCGACACGGAATCGGCGGCGATCAGCAGTGTTGGTCTTGGGGCGCGGTCGGAGTTGGCCTGTGCGGTCCGGTTATCGATATCCGCATCGGTCGGTTTGTATTACTGCTGGTCACCCGCATTTCGGGCGCCTGGGCGCCCGATTTCCCGAGCGGACCCGGGGTTTCGCGCCGCGACCTGATGTAAGGTAAGCCTATGCGAACTCGGGTGGTTCGTGCTGTCCGGTGCGACAGCCGCCACCACGCCGGATGAGGCGCGACGCCATCGGGCTGTCGGGAAAGTGGGAGAACCAGTGGACAGACTTCTGGTGGTCGGTGCGGGCCCCAAAGCCATGGCGGTAGCGGCCAAAGCGCATGTTCTCCGCGAACTGGGATTGCCGGCGCCACGGGTCACCGTGGTGGAACCGAATGCGGTGGGCGGTAATTGGCTGGCGACCGGTGGCTGGACCGATGGCCGGCACCGGCTCGGGACCAGCCCGGAGAAAGATATCGGCTTCCCGTACCACTCGACCTGGGCCCGCGGCCACAACCATGCCGTGGATCAGGCCATGATGGCGTTCGGGTGGACGGCCTTCCTGGTCGACCGCGGTACCTACGCCGAATGGGTGGATCGGGGCCGGCCGAGTCCGGAACACAATCTGTGGGCGAAATACCTGCAGTGGGTTGCGCGTAAATCCGAGGTGGAGATCGTGCGCGGCCGGGTGCGCGGTATTCGCGCCGAAGGTGCCGAGTGGCGGGTCACCGTCGCGGGGTCCGACGGTGAAACTTCCGAGATCGGCGCCGAGCGGTTGATGATCACCGGCCCGGGTGACAGCACCCGCGCCCTGGCCGACCATCCGAAACTGCTGAGTATCGCCGATTTCTGGGATCTGGCGGGACGCCGGAAACTGCCGGTGTCCTCGCGGGCCGCCGTGATCGGCGGGGGTGAGACCGCCGGTTCGGCCATGGACGAACTGGTCCGCCACGATGTGCTGACCGTTTCGGTGATCTCGCCCGCCGCCACGATCTACACCCGCGGCGAAAGTTATTTCGAGAATTCGCTGTTCAGCGATCCCGCCAAATGGCGGGCGCTGAGCGTCGCCGAACGCCGTGATGTGGTGCGGCGGACCGACCGGGGCGTGTTCTCGGTGCGGGTGCAGGAGACGCTGCTCGCGGACAACCGGGTACATCACCTGCAGGGCCGGGTGGTGCGGGTGGCCGATCAGGGGGACGGGGTCGCGCTGACGCTGCGCAACGAATCCCGGCCCGACCAGACCCATGCCTTCGATCTCGTGGTCGACGCGACCGGCGGCCAGCCGCTCTGGTTCCTCGACCTGTTCGACGAGGAGGCCGCCGATCTGTTCGAGCTGGCCGTCGGCGGGCCGGTCACCCAGCCGAGGATCGAGGCGGTGATGGGATACGACCTGGCGGTGGAGGGGTTGCCGGCGAAGCTGTATCTGCCGAATATGGCGGGTCTTGCGCAGGGGCCCGGATTTCCGAATCTCAGTTGCCTGGGCGAACTCTCGGACCGGATTCTGGCGAGCGCACCGGCGCCCGTCGCCGCGGCCGCGAGCCCGGCGTTCGCGGGACAAGTCCCCACACACTGAGCGCCTGGCGCTAGGCTAGGCTTGCCTTACTTTTGTCCAGCAACACGTAGATGAGGTTCGTTGATGCGTATCGTGTCGTTCGGGTTCCAGACCTGGGGCCGGAAGACTCTGCAGGCGCTGATCGATTCCGAGCACGAAGTGGTGCTCGCGGTCACCCATCCCGCCAGTGAGGATTCCTACAAGGGGATCTGGTCGGATTCGGTGGAGGAGCTGGCCCGCGAACACGGTATCCCGGTCCACCTGACCGAACGGGCCGACGCCGAGACGATCGACCTGGTCAAGCGCGCCGAACCGGACGTCATCGTGGTGAACAGCTGGTACACCTGGATGCCGCCGGAGCTGTACAACATGCCCACCCACGGCACCCTCAACCTGCACGATTCGCTGCTGCCGAAATTCACCGGATTCTCCCCGGTGCTGTGGGCGCTGATCAGCGGTGCGGACGAGTTCGGCCTGACCGTGCACCGAATGGACGAGCAGCTCGACACCGGCGATATCCTCGTGCAGCATTCGCTGCCGATCGGCCCCGATGCCACGGGGACGGAATTGGTCATCGCCGGAATGGAACTCATTCCCGGCGCGGTCCACGAGGCGCTGGCGGCGTTGGCGAACGGGACGGCGGTGTGGCGGCCGCAGGACAAGGCGGCCCGCACGTATTTCCACAAGCGGTCCGATCGGGACAGCCGGCTGGACTGGAACTGGCCGGCCGTGGATCTGGAACGTTTCGTGCGGGCGTTGTCGGCGCCGTATCCACGCGCGTTCGCTCACTACCGCGGTGAGCGCATCGAGGTGCTGGAGGCCGGCGTGTCGGCGGCTCGCTACGGCGGCACCCCGGGGCGGGTCATCGTGCAAGAGGGTGGCGGTGTCGTGGTGTGCGGTCCCGACGCCTATCGCGGCGACAACCACGGATTGCTGATCACCCGGGTTCGCACGGCCGACGGTGCCGAACACAGCGGCGCCGAATTCTTCCGGCGTGGTGGTTATCTGACCGACGCGACGGAATGACCCGGCTCGGCCGGCGCGTCCGCGCGCCGGCCGGACCGGTCCGAGCGCAGTGATCCAGTACGGGGGGCCGAAGGGAATCATGTCGATCATCGCCAACGACGCGAACCACGAGGCCCCGCCGGACGCGGTCGCACCGCAGCCGAACCCGGCGGCGACCCGGCGCCCGCTCACGTCCGGGCAGCGCCGCGCCTGGTTCCTGCAGACCCGTGACCCCGCGGACACGTCCCTCAATCTCCGGATCACCTATCGGCTGCGTGGCCCGCTCGACACCGAACGGCTCTGCGTGGCAGTGCGAACGGTCGCGGACCGGCACGAAATCCTGCGTACCGTCTACGGGCTGGACACCAACGGTGAGCCCTATCAGGAGGTGCGCGCCGACCTGACCTTCCAGTGGCAGGAGCACGACCTGACGGCGCTGGCGGCCGATCCGGCGCGCCGCCGCGTCGAGGTGCTGACCCGGCGCGCGCTGGCCCGGCCCTTCGACCTGGCCGGCGAAACTCCACTGCGGGTCACGCTGATGCGCCGCGGTGCCGACGAGCATCTGCTGCTGCTGGTTGTCCACACGATCGCGTGGGACGACGCCTCCGCACCGGTTTTCGCCGCCGGACTGTCCGCCGCCTACAACGACACATCAGGGGGTTCGCTGCCGGTCCGTTTCACCGAGAGGTTCGGTGACGACACTGCCGACAGCGACGGGCTGGAGTACTGGACCCGGGCGCTGCACCCGCTGCCGGAGCCGCTGGAACTACCCGGAAAACCCGCTGAGCGCGCGGTGGTGCCGCCCACCGTCGAACACACCGAGACCCCGCTGCCCAGGGCCCTGCTCGGACAGGTCCGGGATCTCGCCGCCGCCCACGGAGTCGACGACACGGCGGTTCTGCTGGCCGCGTTCGCCGCGCTGGTCCACCGATACACCGGTGCCGGTGATTTCCTGGTGGCTCTCCCGGCCGACACCCGCCCCCCGGGCACATCCGGGGTGATCGGCTATTTCGGTAACACCCTGCTCATCCGGGCCACGCCCGAACCGGCGCACACCTTCGCGGAGTTCCTCACCCGGATCGCCGGCACGGTGGCGGACGGTGTCGCGCATCGTGCGGTCGGGATCGACCGGGTGGTCCACGCGATCAACCCGGACCGCACCGGCGCGCGGGACGGTCTGGAACAGCTGGCGCGGATCGGGTTCGGGGTGCGGGAATCGATCGCCGTGCCCGAACTGGCCGGAATCACCGCGACGCTGGAGGCGTTCGGCTCGCCGGTCGCGCCGATGCCGCTGCGGGTCACGGTGGTGCTCGACCGGGACGAGCCGCGGCTGACGGCGGACCACCGGCCCGACCAGCTGGAGGGGCGGCTGGTCGAGCAACTGCTCGCGCAGTACACGCAATTGCTGCACAGTGTCCTGCGTGACCCGGCGGCCCGGTTGGGTGAGCTGGACCTCTTCGGCGATCGAGAGCGGGCCCGCCTGCTCACCCGATCACACGGCGAACTGATAGCCGATGAACCCACGACGCTGGTCGCGCTGGTCGAGCACCGGGTTGCGCGGGCCCGTGCCGCCACCGCCGTGATCGCACCCGGCGCGGACGATCTCGAGCTGACCTACGCGGAACTCAACAGTCGCGCCAATCGACTCGCGCGCCGGCTCGTCCAGGAGGGGATCGGCACCGAGGACCTCGTCGCCGTGCGGATCGCCGATTCCGTCGAGTTCGTGGTGGCTGTGCTGGCTGTTCTGAAGGCGGGTGCGGCCTACCTTCCTATCGATCCGTCCTACCCCGGCCGGCGAATCGACCTCCTGGACGCGGACGCCCGCCCGCGGCTCGTCCTCGACGGCGCCGAACTGGCGGCTTTCGAAGAGAGCGCCGCCGCCCTGGCCGGGCACGACCTCACCGACGACGACCGCCGGCGACCCCTGCACCCGGACAACCTGGCATACGTCATCTACACCTCCGGTTCCACCGGAACTCCGAAGGGCGTGGGGGTCGCGCATGCGGCGATCGCCGACCACGTGCGCGGATTCTCCGCCGAATGGGATATGACCGCGCAGGACCGGCTGCTGCAGTCCTCCTCGGTCAGTTTCGATGCCTCCCTGCTCGATATCTTCGTCACGCTGACGCTGGGCGCCTGCCTGGTGATTCCGAAACCCGGTGCGCTGCGCGATATTCCGTACGTCTCCGAGTTGATCACCCGGTATGGGGTGACTGTGCTGCATATGGTTCCGTCACTGCTGAGCACATTCCTGATGCTGCCCGAGGTCACCGAATGGCGTGCGCTGCGGCGGGTCCCGGTGGGCGGTGAGGCGCTACTCGGCGAGGTGGCCGACCGGTTCGCCGGAGTTCTGGACGCGGAACTGCGCAACCACTACGGTCCGACCGAGGCGGTGGTGTCCGCGACCCATCAGACCGTGCGCGGGCCGCAGGGCACCCGGATCGTCCCGGTCGGTGTGCCCAACCGGAATGTGTACGTCTACCTGCTGGACGATCGCTTGCAGTTGGTTCCCGACGGGGTGATCGGTGAGATCTATCTCGGTGGTGAACAATTGGCCCGCGGCTATCGGAATCGCGGCGGCCTCACCGCCGAGCGGTTCGTCGCCGACCCGTTCCTGCCCGGGCAGCGGCTGTACCGGTCCGGCGATCTGGCGCGGCGCAACACCGACGGCGAGATCGAATTCGTCGGCCGCGCCGACGAACAGGTGAAAGTGCGCGGATACCGGATCGAATCGGGTGAGGTGCAGGCGGCGCTGTCCACGCATCCGGGGGTCGGGGCCTGCGCGGTGGTCGCGTTCCAGGACCCGGCGGCCGGCACCGGTCTGGCCGCCTATCTGGTGCCTGCCGCGGGCGTTCTGGATGTGGCCGAGGTGCGGGCGTATGCGGCGAAATCCCTGCCGGACTACATGTTGCCCACGGCCTGGGCGGTGATCGAGGAGATCCCGCTCACCGAACACGGCAAGCTCGACAAACGCGCACTACCCGAGCCGCGGCGCTTCCGGACCGGTGAGCTGCGGCCGCCGAGTACCCCCACGGAGGTCCGGCTGGCCGGGCTGTTCGGGCAACTGTTCGGGTGCGCGGAGGTCGGTGCGGACGATTCGTTCTTCGAACTGGGCGGGCATTCGCTGCTGGCCAACCGGTTGGTGCTGTTGCTCCGGGAGGAATTCGGGGTCGAGGTCGATGTGCGGGCACCGTTCGATACACCGACCGTGGCCGGTCTGGCCGCCCTGGTCGACGCGACACCGGTGACCGGTCGGGGCCGTCCGGAACTGGACCGCCGGCCCCGGCCCGGCCGAATCCCGCTGTCCTACAACCAGCGTGCCGTGCTCGGCGCGGGAGGTGACGCGACGGTCCGGCTGGTGGCTCGCCTCGACGGCCCGCTCGACCGGGATGCGTTGACTGCCGCCCTGCACGATGTGTTCGCGCGGCACGAGATCCTGCGGACGGTGATCGCCGGGTCGGGCGCCTCGGCGTATCAGGTTGTCCTGCCGGAACTTCGTCCGCGGATACCGGCGACGGAGCTAGCCGAGACCGATCTGGGTGCCGCTCTGTCCGCGCTGCCGTCCGTCCGCTTCGACCGTGCGGCCGGGCCGCTCCTGCAGCCGAGCCTCTACGTTCTGGGCGCGGACCGGTATGCGCTGGTACTGGCGGCCGACCGGCTGGTCGCCGATGAGCAGTCGCTGCGGATCGTGCTCGCCGACCTGGCCACCGCTTACCGGAGTCGCGCCGGAACCGGTGCGGAGCCGCGCTGGGCCGCGCCGGCCGTCGACTACGCCGACTACACCCTGTGGCAGCTGGCGGTCGTCGAATCGGCCGGGCCCCGGGTGGAGTACCGGCAGGCCGCGCTCGCCGGACTGCGCGATACAGCGGCCGGGCCGGACCGCGACGGCGGCGCCCGGTCGGCGGAATTCGCGGTGCCCACAACTGTGCGCCGGCGGTTGCGTGCTCACGCCGAGACGGTCGGGGCCTCCGAATACATGCTCTACCAGGCGGTGGTGGCGGCATTGCTGCACGCGCTGGGTGCCGGCGCCGATATCGCGCTCGGCGCACCCCTGTCGGGGCGGGCCGACAACTCCGTGGCCGAGACGGTCGGCCCGCTGTCGACGGCCGTGGTCCTGCGCCACGACCTGTCCGGCGACCCGGCCCTGCGCACGGTGCTCGACCGGGCGCGCGGGACCGCGCTCGGTGTCTACGGCGGTCAGGACATGCTGACAGACGGAATCGCCGCCGCCGTATGCCCGGGGCGTTCACCCTACGACCTGTGCCGCGCGGTGGTGGAATTCACCGAGAACTGCGGGCCTCAGCAGGTCTGGCTCGGTGACGAGGTCTCGGTACAGGTACTCGACTCGATCGACGCGACCGTGCACCGGCTTGTTTTCGCCTTCGCGTCCCTGGCCGGCGGAGGCCTCCGGGCGGTGGTACACGCGGAAGCCGGCCGGCATGACCGGAATACCGTAGATCTGCTCGCCCACCACCTCGAACAGATGCTTACGGCCTTTGTGGATGCTCCCGATTCACCGGTGTCGGAGGCGTTGCCGCTCACCGCAACAAACGCCCGGTGGTCGGCGGACGGCGGACTGACCCTGTCGGATTCGGGGTTCTGACAACCGACTACTCGACATGCCGCTCGGCGGGACTCACAGCTCGACGCGCTGGTCCTCCGGGAGGAACAGTGCGTCCTTGTCCACCACGCCGAAGGTCCGGTAGAACTCGGCGATATTGCGCACCACCTGGTTCACCCGGAACTCGTCCGGGGCATGGGTATCGCCCTGAAGCAGCCGCTCGATGACCTCCGGCGTCATCTTCGAGCGCCAGATCCGCGAATACGACAGGAACATGGTGTGGTAGTCGGGATTCGTCACCCCGGCGCGCTGTTCGGCGATCCGGAAGGCCGTCAGCGCGATCTGCAGGCCGCGCAGGTCGGCCAGGTTCTCGCCGACCGTCAGCTCGCCGTTGACATGCTGTTCCGGCGGCAGGCCCTCGGGAACCAGGGCGTTGTACTGGTCGATGAGCTGCTGGGATTTGGCGTCGAAGGCGGCGCGATCGGCCGGGGTCCACCAGTCCCGCTGGTTACCGTCCCCGTCGAATTTCGAACCCTGATCGTCGAAACCGTGCCCGATCTCGTGCCCGATCACCGCGCCGACCCCGCCGTAGTTGACCGCCGGTTCGGCGTCCTTGTCGAAGAACGGCGGCTGCAGGAATGCGGCCGGAAAGACGATTTCGTTCGTGGTGGGCGAATAGTAGGCGTTCACCGTCTGCGGGGAAGCGTTCCACTCGGATTTGTCCACCGGTTTCCCGAGCCGGTCGAACGACCGTTTCACCTCGAAATCATTGATGGCGCGCAGGGATTCGATCAGCTTGCCACGGGTGACCTTCAGGCCGGAATAGTCCACCCATTTGTCGGGATAGCCGAGTTTCAGGCCGATCTTGTCCAATTTGGCGATCGACGCCTGCCGCGTTTCCGGCGACATCCAGCTCGAGTTCGTGAAATTCTCCCGGTAGGCGGCCATCAGATCGTCGACCATGATCTGAACCCGTTCCTTGGCTTCCGGCGGGAAGTATTTCTCCACGTACAGCTTGCCCAGCTGTTCACCCAGGTTGCTGTCCACCGTGCCGACCGCGGATTTCCACAGTTCGGGCCGCTGCTGCAAACCCGACATCAGCCGGCCGTTGAAATCGAAATTCGCGTCCGAGAGTTCCTTCGGTAGGTATCGCGCGTAGGTCTGCAGCACCGACAGTTTGAGATACTCCCGCCAGACCGCGATATCGGTGCCGGCCCAGATCTTGCCCGCCTCGGTGACGAAGGACGGCTGGTTCACCACCAGCTTCGCGAACAGGTCCCGGGGCCGGTCGGTGATCCCGGACAGCCAGGGATCCCAGTCGTACTCCGGTGCCAGCGCGGTGGTTTCCGTCCAGGACATCAGGTTGTAAGTGGCCTCGGTATCGCGATTGCGCACATTGTCCCAGTGAGCGGCGGCGATCCGGGTTTCCAGGTCCAGTTGCCGGCCGGCGATCGCGGCCGGATCGGGCAAATCGGCGCCCTTCGCAAGGCGTTCCAGGTAGGTCCGGTAGCCGGCGAGCTCCTCGGCGTACTGCGGGTCGCGGTAGTACTGCTCGTCCAGGCCGATTCCGCCCTGGCCGATCGAGGGGATATAGGCCGAGGAGTTCTTGCGGTCGATGCTCACCCCGATACCGATCAACCCGCCGATCGGCAGCCGGCCCATCACCTCGGCGAGTTCCCGCTTGTCCTTCGCGTCGTCGATCTCGGCGAACATGGAGTCCAGCGGCGTCAGTCCCAGTTGCTCGATTTCGTCGAGGTTCATCCGGGCATCGAACAGATCGCGGATGTGCTGGGCCGCGGTCCCGTCCTCCGGATCGCTGATGCCCTCGACGATCTCCCGCAACTGCAGCTGGGTGCGGTCGTTGGCCTCGCTGAACGCGCCGTAGGAGGTCTTGTCCGGCGGCAGCTGGTATTCGCGCAGCCATTTACCGTTGACGTGCCGGTACAGATCGTCCTGCGGCCGGATCGCCGGATCGGACCCTTCCATATCCACGCTGACCAGCCGCGCGGTCTCCTCCTCGGAACAGGAGACCAGCCATGCGGCCGCAGGCACCAGGCCGAGCGCGACCAGGAAGCCGCGGCGGTCGAGCACGAATCGACGATCCGAAGAATTCACACGAACTCTCTCCCCGATGCGGGACCCGCACCTCTCGTAGGCGAACCAGCCTCATGAGGCTACCGGCGTACCATCCTGACGTCGCGCCGGGCGATATCGCTCCCCACCCCGCGCCGCCGAAGACGGTGCCGGCACAACCCCTGATTTCCTTCCTAGCTGCGGGTTCGCTATCCTTGACCGGTTGCCTGCGGGCCCTGTGCCCGCGATTCGGCCGCGAACCCCCGGTGGTTGATCGTGAAGATCGAAGGAAACCGCTGGTAGGCGCGCGTTCGGGTGGTAACAGACCATGCCCGTCGGGTCGGCAATCCGGCGTGCTTTACGTCCAGGTCGAGGAGGCTGAAGTGATTCAGCAGGAGTCGCGGCTGCGCGTCGCCGACAACACGGGTGCCAAGGAGATTCTCTGCATCCGCGTTCTCGGTGGTTCGTCGCGCCGCTATGCCGGTATCGGCGACGTCATCGTCGCCACTGTGAAAGACGCCATCCCGGGCGGCAACGTCAAACGGGGTGACGTGGTGAAGGCCGTCGTGGTGCGCACCACCAAGGAACGGCGCCGTCCGGATGGTTCCTACATCCGTTTCGACGAGAACGCCGCTGTGCTCATCAAGCCGGACAACGACCCGCGCGGCACCCGCATCTTCGGCCCGGTCGGCCGCGAGCTGCGCGACAAGAAGTTCATGAAGATCGTTTCGCTGGCCCCGGAGGTGCTCTGACATGAAGGTGCACAAGGGCGATACCGTGCTCGTCGTCTCGGGCAAGGACAAAGGTGCCAAGGGCAAGGTCATCCAGGCCTTCCCCAAGGAGAACCGGATCCTGGTCGAGGGCGTGAACCGGATCAAGAAGCATGTCGCGAACTCCGCGAACCTGCGCGGCGCGTCGTCGGGCGGCATCGTTACCCAGGAAGCGCCCATCCACGTGTCCAACGTGATGGTTGTCGACTCCGACGGTAACGCGACCCGGATCGGCTACCGCACCGACGAAGAAACCGGCAAGCGGGTTCGGATCTCCCGTAAGAACGGGAAGGACATCTGATATGACCACCACCGAGAAAGTGCAGCCCCGGCTGAAGCAGCGCTACCGCGAGGAAATCAAGGGCGCGCTGAACACCGAGTTCAACTACCCGAACGTCATGCAGATCCCCGGCGTGGTCAAGGTCGTGGTGAACATGGGTGTCGGTGACGCCGCCCGCGACGCCAAGCTGATCAACGGCGCGGTCGAGGACCTGGCCCTGATCACCGGTCAGAAGCCGCAGATCCGCAAGGCCACCAAGTCCATCGCGCAGTTCAAACTGCGTGAGGGTATGCCGATCGGCGCGAAGGTCACCCTGCGCGGCGACCGGATGTGGGAGTTCCTGGACCGCCTGGTCTCGATCGCCCTGCCCCGTATCCGTGACTTCCGCGGCCTGTCGCCCAAGCAGTTCGACGGCAACGGCAACTACACGTTCGGTCTGAGCGAGCAGTCGATGTTCCACGAGATCGATGTGGACAAGATCGACCGCCCGCGCGGTATGGATATCACCGTTGTCACCACCGCGACCAACAACGAAGAAGGCCGTGCCCTGCTGAAGCACCTCGGCTTCCCGTTCAAGGAGAACTGAGACATGGCCAAGAAAGCACTGGTCAACAAGGCCAACCGCAAGCCGAAGTTCGCTGTGCGCGCCTACACCCGCTGCCAGCGTTGCGGCCGGCCGCACGCGGTGTACCGCAAGTTCGGCCTGTGCCGCGTGTGCCTGCGTGAAATGGCGCACCGCGGCGAGCTGCCGGGCGTGCACAAGAGCTCCTGGTGAGCTGATCCCGGCGGGCTCCCGCCCGGCCGGGGTCGCACCATAGAAAAGGACCCGAGCTGCGGCTCGGGTCCTTTTCGTGCTTCCGGGGGTGTGATCGTGAAACCGCGATCATGGTGGGCTGTGCCTTCGACGCGGAATCTAGGAGAGTCCGGCGCGGGCCTGGGCGAGGTGGGTCTGCCAGGTACCGGGGGCCACGTGGTGGACGCCCGGGGCTCCGGCGACGAAGGCACTGGACACTACGACGTCCGGTTGCACCGTGGCGAGGATGTCGAGAGCTGCGCGTAGCCCGTCCTTGTCGCTGTAGCCCGGGATGTAGCCGGTGCGCCATCCGTCGGGGTAACGCAGCAGGGTGTCGCCGGTGAACAGGTAGGTACGGCCGTCGTGGCCGGGTACCAGATAGCAGGTGCTGCCCGGGGAATGCCCGGGGGTGGGGATCACTTCCACGCCCGCGTCGTCCACCGTCCGCTCGGTGAGCCGGACATCGATCGACGCGTGGGTTTCGATCTCTCCCGCCTCGGCGGCCGGGGCGTGCAGGCGGCTGCCGAACCGGTGGGCCACCGCGCGCAGCATCGGACCGGCTTCGTCCTGGTGGCTCAGATATTGGCGGGTGACGCCGCCCAGTTGTTCGAGCCGGTCGAAATCCTGGTCGTTGCCGGGGGAGTAGAAGAGGATGTTCTGGCCGGAGGGTGGGGTCCACAGGTAGGCGTGGGTTCGCGGGCCGCCGGGGACGACGAACTCCCGGGTCTCCCAGAGGTCGGGTGCCACTTGGCTTACGGCCGCGATGCCGGTATCGGTGGTGTGTGTCGTTTCGGTACGCATGGTCTCACGCTAAAACCTGAATATTAGTTCAGGTCAAGGGTGCGGATTCGGCCACAATAGTTTTGGGCTGTGTGCTCGGCGGGCGGCTTGCCCGGCACGAAACGGGACGGCGCGCGGTCAGCGTGAGGTGATGAGGGGGACCAGTTGTTCGTCGGGGGTCCGGGCGCCGTGATGGCCGATCATCGCCGACTCCAGGGGTTCGTGTTCCGGCCGCAGCAGCACGGAGCGGCCCTCGGCGACGGCGATCAGATCCCCGATCCGATCGGCGATCACCGGTGCGGGCGGGGTGGGGCCGAACCAGTGCTCGTCCAGTGCCTGCTCGCGGCTCACCACGTGCGCATCCGCGGCCAGTTCCGCGGACCATCGGGCCAGCGTGTCGGCCGCGGCCTCCGCGCGGTCGAGGTAGATGTGCCGTACCCGCGCCTCGCCCGCGATCAGGCGTACACCGCGGAGCAGTCCGTCCCGGGTGTCGAGGTCGACGGCGTTGTCCGCGTGGATCATTCCGTGATCACCGGTGATGACCAGGGTGCAGGTATCCGGGAGGTCGGTGAGCAGCCCGGCTGCGAACGCGTCGATTTCCCGGAGAACCGCCAGTGCCTCGGACGATTCGGGACCGTAGATGTGGCCGGTGGAATCGAGATCCGGGAAATAGGCGTAGGCGAATCGCGATCCGGTGCCCGGATGAGTGGCCACCTCGAGTATTCCGGCCCGCACCTCGTCGAGCGTGGCGGCCGGATGCAGGGTGCCCGGTGCGCGGAACGAGGCCCGGGTCAGACCGGAACGAACCTGGTACTCCGGGACCACATAGTGCACCTCGACCCCGTGCGCGGCGAGGTCCTGTAGCCGGCTGGTCCCCGGCTGCACGGTTTCCGGTGGAAAGGCTTCGCGGGCGTCGTCGCCGGTCGCGGAATCGAACCGCCAGCGCAGCGAGTTGAACAACCGCACACCGCCGGCGGCCGGCACGGCGAAGCTGTAGCCGATGATGCCGTGCGTCGCGCAGGGCGCACCGAGAGCCAGACTGGTGAGGCTGGTCGCGGTGGTGGCCGGAAACCCCGCGGTGAGCGTGGTGGTGGCACGGGCGGTCAGGGTGGGCGTGAGGTCCCGGTGCCGTGCGAGCAATTCGGCGCCGAGTCCGTCGATCAGCAGCACCACGACATCCCGGTTCGGGACGAATCCCAGGGGATTGTGCGTTCCCGACCCGAACGACGCGGCGACCGCGGGCAGGATATCGGCGAGTGTGTACAGCATCGACTTCAATACTGCCGGAGACCGGGCTGCGTCGCGGGGAGCAGATTACGGGCGGGGATGCTGCTCTGCGGGGTCACCAGCCCATATCTCGGGCTACGTCGCGCTGTGCCGCGGCGATCTCGGCATCCGCCACGGCGGTCACGTCCTCGTCCGCCGCCCATTCGAACCGGGACAGGAGATCGGCCAGTGCCTGCTTCTGTGCCGGATGCGTGATCGGCACAGAATCCAGGTCCGTGGTGGCCAGCCAATCGAACAACACGATGGCATCGGCACGCCACAAGCTCAGCGTGACCGTGGGTTCCGCATCTTCCATGACGACCATTCTGCCGGGGTGGTCCGGAAATCCGCTGCGCCGACTGCGTGAGGATCGATCCGGGACCGGTCCCGAGCGGGAATCGGTACTGTGCGGAACGTCCGGTTCGGGGAAGGGAGTGCGCGGTGAGGACCGATGATTTCGTACCGCAGTTTTTGCCGGGTTCGACGCCCAGCCTGGCCGGTGGAGTGCCACCGGCGCCACCCGGGACGATTTTCGCGCTGGCCGCGGATGGCGGTTACGCCGTCCCGCCCCGGAAGTTCGCCCTGCATTTCGGGCGCTGCCGGGACGAAGTGCATGTGCCGATCGGGGTCGATGATCCGCGGGTCAGCCGGTTGCACGGGGTGCTCGCCTGTGACGGTCGCGAGTGGTGGATCCGCAACAAGGGCAAGCTGCCGATCCAGTTGCCGGGCGATGTGATGCTGTTGTCCGGGCACGATATGCCCATCGAGTCCGGGTACACCCCGCTGTTCATCGGTTCGCCGAAGAGCGGTCCGCACCTGCTGGAGGTCCATGTGGTCGGGGCGCGGAACCCGCGCGCCGCCGATCAGCAGCACACCCGGACCAGACCGCCGGATATCTACGAGCTGAGCCCGGACGAACGCCTGGTGCTGACCGCCCTCGCGCAGCGGTATCTGCGCCAGGAGCGATTCCCGCAACCGGTGACGTGGAATCAGGCCGCCGCCGATCTCAACCGGGCGCCCGGTGGACGGCACTGGACCTGGCGGGGAGCCGCGCATATCGTCGGGGCGCTCCGCGAGCGGCTGTCCATGGGGCCCGACCCGATTCCGGGTATCCGGGTCGAGGACGGGATCGGTGAACCGGTAGGTAACACGTTGAACCACAATCTGATCAAAGCCATGCTGGCATCGGCCACGCTGATGCCGGAGGATCTCCTGCTGCTCGGGGATCAGCTCGACGAGAACGACGGGTGAGCAGCGACCCGACGGCCGGGGAGTAGCCCTCGATGCCCGCCACTGTCACCCTGCGGGTCGTCCGCGGCCGGCTCGAACCCGGGGAGTACGAGTTCGACACGCGAACCACCTGTGTCCTCGGCCGCGCCGGTGACTGCTCGCCGCGTCTGCCCGACGACGAGCGGCACAACACGGTGTCCCGCCATCACTGCCTGCTCGATATCAACCCGCCCGCCATTCGCATCCGCGATTTCGGAAGTCTCAACGGAACTTTCGTCAACGGCAGGAAGATCGGCCAGCGCGCCGCCCACCAGACTCCCCGGGAAGGGGCAGCGGCGCCCGTCCCGGAATACGACCTCGCCGACGGCGACGAGATCCGGCTCGGCGATACGGTATTCCGCGTCCATATACACCTGCCTGCGAATCAGCCCACGCTGTCGGTGATCCTGTGCGCGAAATGCCACCGGGAGGTGAGTGGTGAGCTCACCGGGGGTTACCTGTGTGCGGACTGTCGTGCCGACTCCGGTGATATCGCCCGGCACCTGGTGGATACCGCGCGAGCCGGGCGCCGCGAACTCGCCCCTATCCGTGGCTACCAGCTGCTGCGTGAACTGGGGCGCGGTGGGATGGGCTCGGTGTATCTCGCCCGGCACGAGGACACCGGCCGGTTGGTGGCATTGAAGGTGCTGCTGCCCCAGGCCGCGGCGAGCTCGAAGGCTCGGGCCCGGTTCCTGCGTGAGGTCGAGTTCACCCGGGCACTGCGACATCCGAACATCGCCGCCCTGCACGACTCCGGCTTCGCCGATGGGGTGTTCTACTTCACCGCCGAGTACTGCGCCGGTGGCAGCCTGGACCAGTTCATGCTCCACCGGGGCGGCCGCCTCGGCGTTCCCGAAGCCACCCGGCTGGCCTGCCAGGCACTGGAAGGCCTGGCCTATGCGCACGACGCGGGGGTCGTGCACCGCGATATGAGCCCGCACAACCTACTGCTCGGTGGTGCCGGCGACGCGCCGATCGCGAAGGTCGGCGATTTCGGCCTGGCCAAGGCCTTCGATCAGGCCGGGCTCAGCGGACTCACCCGAACTGGCACGCTTGCCGGTAAACCCGGCTATGTCTCGCGCCGGCAGGTGATCAACTTCCGCGATGTCACGCCCGCCGTGGATCTGTGGGCGCTCGCCTCCTGTCTGTACTACGCCCTCACGGCCAGTTACCCGAGGGACTTCCCATACGGCCGGGACCCGTGGCTGGTGATTCTGCAGACGGAACCGATGCCGATCCGGATGCGTGACCCGAACATCCCCGCTGCTCTCGCTGCGATCGTGGACGAGGCGCTACGCGAGGACGCGGCCAGTGATTTCCGCACGGCGGAGGAACTACGCGGCGCGTTGCTCGCCGAACTTGCCCGCGGCGGCCAGGTTTCTCCCACGGTCGGCGCCCCTCGGCTGGTTGTGGACGACCGCCAGGGATAGGTGAGTGTCTGTCGGCTCGCGGGCGATCGGCTGGTGGTCCGGCGCACACCGGCGGCGTCGCGGGTTTGTTGCGCGAGTCACAGCGTCGGCGCTGCTCCCGGCGTATATCGCGGTCTCCGCGGGTGCTCACACGACCCTTCGCGTGGACGGAACCCGAAGGCGGCGAATTGGTTAGATTGCATCATGCATGTTATGTGTATGATGCACATCGACTGAATTCTTCTTGCTGAGGAGCAAGCTCGTGACCAAGACCGAACCCGCTGTCCGCCCCGCGGCGGTACTTGCGGTGCTCGCTTTCGCCGGGATCGTGGCGTCGCTGACGCAGACCCTGGTGATGCCGTTGCTCGGGCAGCTGCCGGAGATATTGAGCACCGACCCGTCCAACGCGACCTGGGTGGTGACCGCGAGCCTGCTGGCCAGCGCGGTGACGACGCCGGTCGCCGGCCGGCTCGGCGACCTGTATGGGAAACGCCTGGTGCTGGTGGGCTCGGTGGTTCCGCTCGTCATCGGGTCGGTGCTGTGCGCCGTGTCCTCGTCGCTGTGGCCGATGCTCGTCGGCCGCGGGCTCCAGGGGATGGGTGTAGGCCTGATCCCCGTCGGAATCGCCGCTCTGCGCGATCTGCTGCCCCCGGCGAAGCTCGGCTCCGGTATCGCGCTGATCAGCTCCTCCCTCGGTGTGGGCGGTGCGCTCGGTTTGCCGCTGGCCGCGGCGGTCGTCGAGTACAGCAGCTGGCGCTACCTGTTCTGGGGTATCGCGGTACTCGGCGTGGTCGCGGGCCTGCTGATCTTCCTCGTGGTGCCGTCGACCCCGCCTCGTGCCCACCGCGGCCGATTCGATGTGCTGGGCGCTGTCGGTCTCGGCGTCGCACTGGTCTGTTTGCTGCTCGCCGTATCCAAGGGAGCAACCTGGGGCTGGACCAGCGTCACCACCCTCTCGCTGTTCGTCGCCGCGGTGGTGGTTCTGCTGCTGTGGGGATGGTGGGAGCTGAGCTCGCGTGATCCGCTGGTCGATCTGCGGGTGACCGCCCGGCCCCGCGTGCTGCTGACCAACGCCGCCTCGATCGTCATCGGTATGTCGATGTTCGCGCAGGCGCTGATCTTCCCGCAGCTGCTGCAGCTGCCGGAAGCCACCGGCTACGGCCTGGGCCAGTCGATGGTCGCGATGGGTCTGTGGATGGCGCCCGGCGGGCTGATGATGATGCTCAGCTCGCCGCTGAGCGCGAAACTCTCCGCGCTCGCGGGCCCGAAGATCACTCTGATTCTCGGCTCGGTCATCATCGCCCTCGGCTACGGTTCGTCGGTCCTCATGATGGGCGAGGCGTGGGGGCTGATGCTCGGCGGCATCATCATCAGCCTGGGTGTGGGTTTCGCCTACGGCGCAATGCCCGCCCTGATCATGAGCGCGGTGCCGATCACCGAGACCTCGGCGGCCAACAGCTTCAACACCCTGATGCGTTCGATCGGCACCTCGGTGGCCTCGGCCGCGATCGGCGCGGTCCTGGCGCAGATGAGTGTCAGCTTCGCCGGCGGGATCACTGTCCCGACCGAGAACGGTTTCCGGGTCGGCATCCTGATCGGCTGCGGTGTCGCCGCGGCGGCCGCGCTGATCGCCTGCACCATCCCGACGGTGAAACGCGCCGCCGCGGCGGCGGCCGGCGCGCGGCCCGACGAGGCGAAGGCCGAAGCGCATGCGGTGGCCGAGGCGGTTCCTGCCGCAGCCGCGGGACTCTCGGCCGAAGCCGAGCAGGTGGTCGATGATGCCGCAACGGCGGCGGTCGCCGAGGACACCACTTCCGCGCCGGGTCCGCGGCACGCCGCGCCCGAGACCCCTGCTGTTACCGCGGCGCACCGCAATGGTGCGAGCGAGCCCGCCCAGCAGCCGGCCAGTAACGGATCCGTGCTGTTCGGCCGGGTCTCCGACGTGCGGGGTGCCGCGGTGGCCGGTGCGACCCTCACCTTGATCTCGCCCGCCGGCCGGCAGCTCAGCCGGGCGCGGTCGGGGCAGGACGGGTTCTACGAACTGGCCGCACCCGAACCCGGTTCGTATGTCCTCATCGCCTCCGCCGAGGGGCGGCGGCCGGACGCGTCGACCGCGGTCCTCGGCAGCAACCCGGTGTCCTACGACGTCACCCTCAGCGCACTGACCGGCCTGGAGGGCACGGTCGCGCGGGCCGGTGACGGCAACCCCGTATCCGGCGCGATGATCACCGCCCTGGACCTGCGCGGCGAAGTGATGGCGGCAGGCGTTTCCGACCACACCGGCGGCTTCGAACTCACCGGCCTGCCGGAGGGTGCCTTCACGATCGCGGTGAGCGCATTCGGATACCACCCGACTGCCGTTTCGGCGCAGGTGAACGGCCGTGACACCGCCCGCGTCGAGGTGCTGCTGCGCCCCGGGGTGCGAGTGGCGGGTGTGGTCGCGGGTGGCGGACGTCCGCTGGCCGGCGCCCTGGTCACGCTGACCGATTCGCTGGGCAATGTGGTGGAGAGCCGCACCACGGACGCGGACGGTTCCTATGTGTTCGCCAACCTCGCCGAGGGCAACTACACGGTCGTCGCCACCGGCTACGCACCGTCGACCGCACAGGTGCGGGTGGGTGAGCACGATATCGAGGGGATCGATATGGAGCTGCGCGCCGCCTCCTCCGAGAGCCCTGCCGACGACAGCGACCACGACACCGAGCAGTTCGGCGAACTGCCGGAGGTGCACAAGAGCTCCTGGTGAGCTCGGGCGTGGACGTGGGAGAACGGGCCCCGGAGCAGGTGCTCCGGGGCTCGTTCGCGCTGCGGGGCCGTAGCTTCGCGCGTGCACGGCGCAACCGCGGTTACCGATCGCCGCCTTGCTGGTCGGGACGGTCGTCCGGGGCCCCGATTTTGTCGTATCCGGGCCAGCTCCTACACTGGACCGGTTGCCAGGGCACTTCTGTGTCCGTGGGCCCCCTGCGCGGGCGGCCCGGGCGATGCGAACTCATCCGGCGGTGACTGCCGTCCGGACCAGCCGAATTGCTGTAGGCCCACGGCCCGTGTCTTGTGGCGCGGGTGTTGCATGGGAACCGCAGCGAGAAAGGTGTCGAGGTCGAACTATGACCATGACCGATCCGATCGCAGACTTTCTGACACGTCTGCGCAACGCCAACTCGGCGTACCACGATCAGGTGAAGGCCCCGCATTCGAAGCTCAAGGCGAATATCGCCGAGATCCTGAAGCGTGAGGGCTATATCGCCGATTACCGCACCGAGGACGCCACCGTGGGCAAGGCCCTCGTCGTCGACCTCAAGTACGGGCCCAGCCGGGAACGCAGCCTGCAGGGTCTGCGGCGCGTCTCGAAGCCGGGTCTGCGCGTGTACGCGAAATCCACCAACCTGCCCAAGGTCCTGGGCGGCCTCGGCGTGGCCATCATCTCCACGTCGACCGGTCTGCTCACCGACCGCCAGGCGGCCAAGCAGGGAGTAGGCGGGGAAGTCCTCGCCTACGTCTGGTAAGGGGAGGTACGGACAATGTCGCGTATCGGTAAAGATCCCGTCGTGATCCCCTCGGGTGTCGAGGTGAGCATCAACGGCCAGGACGTCGCCGTGAAGGGCCCGAAGGGTCAGCTCTCGCTGACCGTTTCCGAGCCGATCACTGTCGCGCAGGAAGACGGCCGCTTGGTGGTCTCCCGCCCGGACGACGAGCGGCGCAACCGCTCGCTGCACGGCCTGACCCGCACCCTGATCGACAATATGGTCACCGGTGTCACCAAGGGCTACGAGAAGAAGATGGAAATCTTCGGCGTCGGCTACCGCGTGCAGCAGAAGGGCAGCAACCTCGAGTTCGCCCTCGGCTACAGCCACCCGGTGCCGATCGAGGCGCCCGCCGGCATCACCTTCGCGGTGGAATCGCCCACCAAATTCTCCGTATCCGGGATCGACAAGCAGAAGGTCGGCCAGATTTCGGCGGTCATCCACGGTCTGCGCAAGCCCGACCCGTACAAGGGCAAGGGCATCCGCTACGCCGGTGAGGTCGTTCGCCGCAAGGTCGGAAAGACGGGTAAGTGATCATGGCGCAAACCGAGAACCAGAAGGCCAAGCGCATTCCGCTGGGCAAGGATGCTTCGACTCGCCGTCGGCTGTCCAAGACGCGGCGTCACTTCCGCCTGCGCAAGAAGATCGAGGGCACCACCGTTCGGCCGCGGCTGATCGTGCACCGCTCCTCGCGGCATCTGCATGTGCAGCTCATCGACGATTCGGCCGGTCACACCCTGGCATCGGCCTCGACCATCGAGGCCGATGTGCGCGCGGTGGACGGCGACAAGACCGCCAAGGGTAAGAAGGTCGGCGAACTGATCGCGGCCCGCGCCAAGGCCGCCGGTGTGGAGACCGTGGTGTTCGACCGTGGTGGTCACGACTACCACGGCCGGATCGCGGCGCTCGCCGACGCCGCTCGGGAAGGCGGGTTGAAGTTCTGATGATCACCATGACTGCACACACCAGCGTGAACGGAAGGAACGTCTGATGCCGGGACGTCAACGGCGTGACGGCGGAAACGGACCCGCCGGACAGAACCCCAATGCCCCTGAGGGCGGCCGCGACAACCGTCGTGGTGGCGGCGGCGATCGCCGCGGCGATCGTCGTAACGATCCCGCCGAGAAGAACCAGCTCGAGCGCGTCGTCGCGATCAACCGTGTCTCCAAGGTGGTCAAGGGTGGCCGGCGCTTCAGCTTCACCGCCCTGGTCATCGTGGGCGACGGCAACGGCCTGGTCGGCGTCGGCTACGGCAAGGCCAAGGAAGTTCCCGCGGCCATCCAGAAGGGTGTCGAGGAAGCGCGTAAGGGCTTCTTCCGCGTCCCGATGATCGGCTCCACCATCACCCACCCGGTGCAGGGCGAAGCGGCGGCCGGTGTGGTCATGCTGCGCCCGGCCTCCCCGGGTACCGGTGTGATCGCCGGTGGTGCCGCGCGTGCCGTGCTGGAATGCGCGGGTATCCACGACATCCTGGCCAAGTCGCTCGGTAGCGACAACGCGATCAACGTCGTCCACGCGACCGTCGCCGCGCTGAAGATGCTGCAGCGGCCCGAAGAGGTCGCCGCGCGTCGCGGTCTGCCGCTCGAGGACGTCGCTCCCGCGGGCATGCTGCGTGCCCGTGCCGGACAAGGAGTCTGATATGGCAGATCTCAAGGTGACCCAGATCAAGAGCTCGATCGGCGCCAAGCAGAATCAGCGGGAGAGCCTGCGGACCCTCGGTCTGCGGGGGATCCGCAAGACGGTTATCCGGGAAGACAACCCGCAGAACCGCGGTCTGATCAATGTCGTGCGCCACCTCGTAACTGTTGAGGAGGTCTGACATGACCATCAAACTGCATCATCTGCGCCCGGCCCCGGGCTCCAAAACCGAGAAGACCCGTGTGGGTCGCGGTGAGGGCTCCAAGGGTAAGACCGCCGGCCGCGGCACCAAGGGCACCAAGGCCCGCAAGAACGTGCCCGCCGCGTTCGAGGGCGGTCAGATGCCCCTGCACATGCGCCTGCCGAAGCTGAAGGGCTTCACCAACCCGTTCCGGGTGGAGTACCAGGTCGTGAACGTGGGCGCCATTGCCGAGCTGTTCCCCGAGGGCGGCACCATCGGCAAGGACGAATTGGTCGCCAAGGGCGCGGTTCGTAAGAACCAGCTGGTCAAGGTGCTCGGCGAGGGAGAAATCTCCGTCGCCGTGCAGGTCAGCGCGGACAAGTTCTCCGGCTCTGCCAAGGAGAAAATCGCCGCAGCCGGTGGCACCGCCACCGAACTGGGCTGACGTTCGCCATTTCGACGATCGACATGGCCGGGTCAAGCGCGGAGGCGGTAGCGCAGCGTAACCACGCAGCGCTCCCGGCCATGTCGAAAGGCACAGCGCCGCCGGACGAGTGCAGGCTCGTCCGGCGTCACTGTTAGAGTTCAAGTGTTGTCTGCCAAGACCCGTCATGGGTTCGGCGATTTCCGACCGGGACACGCTGAAAATTCCATGGCCTGACCATGTCGTTCGCCAGGAGGATCTGTGCTTTCCGCCTTCGTTACGGCCTTCCGGACCTCGGACTTGCGGCGGAAGATTCTCTTCACGCTGGGGCTGGTCGCGTTGTACCGTCTCGGTGCCGCGCTGCCCTCACCGGGCGTCGACTACAAGGCGGTCCAGGAGTGTATCGACCTGGTCTCCGGGGGTGAATCCGCCGGGATCTACCAGCTCATCAACCTGTTCTCCGGTGGTGCGCTACTGCAGTTGTCGGTGTTCGCAATCGGCATCATGCCCTACATCACAGCGAGCATCATCGTTCAGCTGCTGACCGTCGTCATCCCGCGGTTCGAGGAACTGCGCAAGGAAGGCCAGGCCGGCCAGACCAAGATGACGCAGTACACCCGCTACCTGTCGATCGCGCTGGCGATTTTGCAGGCCTCGGGCCTGGTCGCGCTGGCTGCCCGCGGGCAGCTGCTGCAGGGCTGCCAGCAGGACATTCTCGCCGACACCAGTGTTTTCGGTGTGATCATCATCGTGCTGGTGATGACCGCGGGTGCCGCCCTGGTCATGTGGTTCGGTGAGCAGATCACCGAGCGCGGTGTCGGCAACGGTATGTCGCTGCTGATCTTCGCCGGTATCGCCGCCCGGATCCCCAGCGAGGGCAAGAACATTCTCGACAGCCGCGGCAACCTGGTGTTCGCGCTCGTCTGCGTCGCCGCGTTCGCCATCATCGTGGCGGTCATCTTCGTCGAACAGGGTCAGCGCCGGATCCCGGTGCAGTACGCCAAACGCGTGGTCGGCCGCAAGATGTACGGCGGTTCGTCGACGTATCTACCGTTGAAGGTGAACCAGGCCGGTGTCATCCCGGTGATCTTCGCGTCCTCGCTGCTGTATCTGCCGAACCTGATCGCCCAGCTCACCGGGTCCAACACTGCCGAGGACCCCAGTTGGTGGCAGGAGATCATCCAGAAGTATCTGGTGAACCCCAGCAACCCGGTGTACATCGCGATCTACTTCGGCCTTATTGTCTTCTTCACCTACTTCTACGTCGCGATCACCTTCAACCCGGAGGAACGCGCAGACGAAATGAAGAAGTTCGGCGGCTTCATCCCGGGCTACCGCCCCGGTAAGCCGACGGCCGACCATCTGACCTTCGTATTGAGCCGCATCACCCTGCCGGGCTCGATCTATCTCGGTCTGGTCGCCGTACTGCCGAACGTGTTCCTCGATATGGGTTCGTCGTCCAGCGGGGTGCAGAATCTGCCGTTCGGTGGTACCGCCGTGCTCATCATGGTGAGCGTCGGCCTGGACACCGTGAAGCAGATCGAAAGCCAACTCATGAATCGCAATTACGAAGGGTTCCTCAAGTGAGAGTCGTACTACTCGGGCCGCCGGGAGCGGGCAAGGGCACTCAAGCCGTGCTGCTATCGGAAAAGCTGGGGGTACCACATATCTCTACGGGGGATCTGTTCCGCGCGAATATCAGCGAGCAGACTCCGCTCGGTGTCGAGGCCAAGCGCTATATGGACGCCGGTGAGCTGGTGCCCAGCGATGTGACCAACCGGATGGTGCGGTCGCGGGTGGGCGAACCGGATGCTTCGCGCGGTTTCGTTCTCGACGGCTACCCCCGCACGGTGGATCAGGCCGATGCGCTCGCCAAGATTCTCGACGAGCTCGGTAGCGAACTCGACGCGGTGCTGTGCTTCGTGGTGTCCGAGGACACGGTGGTCGAGCGGATGCTCTCCCGTGGTCGTTCCGACGACAACGAGGAAACCATCCGGACCCGGTTGCGGGTCTACCGCGACGAGACCCAGCCGCTGCTGAACTACTACGACGGTCTGGTCGTGTCGGTGGACGGTGTCGGCGAGGTCGACGAGGTCAATGCGCGGGCCCTCGAGGCGTTGGGCCGTAATGCCACGACCGGATAGCTTCGTTCGCGGCTCCGGCGTCGATCCTTCGAAGAAGGAGAGCTGTGGTCTTCGGTCGCAAGAGTAAGAAGGTCGTACCGTTCCGTACCGCCGGGGAACTCGACGCGATGGCGGCGGCCGGTGCGATCGTCGGCCGTGCGCTGGTCGCGGTGCGTGCGGCGGCCGCGCCCGGAGTATCCACGCTCGAACTGGACCGGGTCGCCGAACAGGTGATCCGGGACGCCGGTGCGGTTCCGTCCTTCCAGGGCTACCACGGGTTTCCGGCGTCGATCTGCGCCTCGGTGAACGACCGCGTGGTCCACGGTATCCCGACCGAGTCGGAGGTGCTGGCCGCGGGCGATCTGGTGTCCATCGATTGCGGTGCGATCCTGGACGGCTGGCACGGTGATTCGGCGTGGACGTTCGGGGTCGGCGAGGTGTCGGAAGCGGATCGGCTGCTGAGTGAGGCCACCGAGAAATCGATGGTGGCGGGGATCGCCGCCATGCTTCCGGAGAACCGGCTCACCGATGTCTCACACGCGATCGAGCTCGGCACGCGCGCCGCGGAATCCGAGCACGGCCGCTCGTACGGCATTGTCGACGGTTACGGCGGGCACGGGATCGGACGCGAAATGCATCTCGACCCGTTTCTGCCGAATGAGGGCCAGCCCGGTAAGGGCCCGCGTCTCGTGGTGGGTTCGGTACTCGCCATCGAGCCGATGCTCACCCTGGGCACCTCCGACACCAAGGTTCTCGACGACGACTGGACCGTGGTCACCACCGACGGTTCCCGCGCCGCGCACTGGGAGCACACCGTTGCGGTGACCGAGGACGGCCCTCGGATCCTCACCCTGCGCCCCTCCGACTCCGTATAGGACCGTCTCTCACCCCCGCCCGCCGGTTTCGGCCAAGCCGCTTCGGTGCACAGCCCGGTCACGTTGTCCGGTTCAGAGTTCGAGCAGGACGGTGACCGGTCCGTCGTTGCTGAGTTCCACCTGCATATGCGCCCCGAAGCGGCCGCCGGCTACGGTCGCGCCGAGTTGCCGGAGGGTATCGGCGAGCGTCTCGACCAGTGGTTCGGCGATTGCCCCGGGTGCGGCTCCCGACCAGGAGGGGCGTCGTCCCTTGCGGGTGTCGGCGTAGAGCGTGAACTGACTGACCACCAGTACGGGCGCCCCTAGATCCGCGGCGCTGCGTTCACCGTCGAGGATCCGTAGGCGCCAGATCTTTTCGGCCATGGCCCGCGCGATCGACTCGGTATCGGTGTGCGTGACACCCACCAGCGCCAGCACGCCGTGCGGAATTCCGTTGGCCACCGGGTCTATCCGGCCGACCGTTTCGCCGTCCACCTGTACCTGTGCGGAGGTCACACGCTGTAGGAGGGCTCGCATACCGGTCGATCATGCCCTGCCGGACACTGCTCCCGCGCCGCGGGTGCGGGGTTCCCGTCTGTGGGGAGAATTGTCCCGCGCCGGACGGGTACCGGTGCGATAGAGTCACGCAGAATTCCTGCTCGCCGGGGGTATTTCGGACCCGGCGCTGTCCGCCGCGCGGAAGCTACTGTGCGCGGCGGTATTTCTGTTCGCAAACCGCGGGCAAGCTCCTGTTCACGCCGGCATTACGCCGGGTTCGCTCCTGGCTGTCATCGTCGATCTCGACAGATACGACGGTGCGGGGTGGCTCGGCACCGCGGGAGGAGCGGACGCGATGGCCGACAGGGTCGACTACAACGACGAAGCGTTCACGGCGGCCGCAGAACGCACGGGCGGTGTGCGGGATCGGGTCAACGGCGTGATCGACACCCTCACCACCAGTATCAACGGCCGCGGCGAGCCGTGGGGCAACGATACGCTCGGAAACAGCTTCCTCAATGGTGAAGCGAACGACGGTTATTCGTCCGGTAAGACGAACCTGTTCGCGAGCGCCCGGAATGTCGCCGGCACCATGGGCTCCTTCTATGACGGCCAGGTGGAAAGCGCGAACTACCTGAAAGACATGGAAGACGGCAACCGCGACGGCCTGCGCTGACCGAGGCTGAAGCGCGACGATGACCAACGAACAGGCCAAAGCCGACTTCGCCGCGATCATGAGCGGGGTGCAGGAGCAGATGCGCACCATCGCCCGGATCCAGCAGCAGCGCGCCGAAATCACTGCCACCGGCACGGCCCGCGGTAAGAAAGTCCGCGTCACGGTGAACGCCGACAATACGGTGATCGACGTGAAATTCGCCGATGATGTCGACGAATTGAGCTATTCGGAAATCGCGAAGGCGATCACCGAGGCCGGCCAGCGAGCCACCGAACAGCTGACGGAGAAGACCGCCGACTTGATGGCGCCGCTGGAAACCCAGCGGGCCCGGTTACCGAAACTCTCCGATCTCGTGGAGGGCATGGACGAGCTGGAAATGCCGGGCGTGGTTCCTGCTTCGACCGCACGGCCGGATGCCGCGCAGCGCCGCGATATTTCCGACGGTAGCGGGCTGCGGTTCGCGGGCGAGGACGGTAGCGGGCGCGGCTCGGTCACCGATTCCAGCTGGTAGTCCGAGTATCCCGCCATGATCGATATCCCGGGCTGGGCGCAGAACCTGGCATGGATCGCGGGTGTGGAATGGCCCGAGGGCAACGAAGACGAGATGTGGGGCCTCGGGGAGGATTGGCGGGGCGCGGGAGATTCACTCGACGATATCGTCTCGGACATCATCGAGGCCAAGCGTGCCTCGCTGTACGCCTATCCGGAGGGTGACGGCGTCGCCGAGATGATCAAGGCTTTCGACAGCCTGATCTCCGGTGACGGATCCGATACCGATCAATCCGTGCCGAAACTCGCCGACAACTTCCGGGCACTCGGTGATGCGGCGTACAACACCGGCACCGAGATCGAATACACCAAGCTGATGTATCTCTCGTCGCTGGCGTTGCTGCTGGCGGAGCTCATCGCGGCGTCGTTCGCCCTTTTCGCGGGGCCTGCGCTGCACGCCGCGGCCGTCGCAGCGACCCGGGTCGCGGTGCGTTTGCTGACTCAGCGGGCGATACAGGCGATCATGCGGATCGCCGGGCAGAAGTTCGCCAAATTCCTGCTGCGCCATGTGGCCATCGATACGATTCTCGGCACTCTGCAGGAGGTCGGAATCCAGGGGTGGCAGATCCAGCAGGGGCATCGCCCGGATTTCGACCTGGGGCAGATCGGGGTCACGGTGGTGGCCTCCGCCGCAGGTGGCGCCGCCGCCGGCCCGCTGGGTGATCTGATGGGGAATGCGCTGCGCCGGGAAGGCAGCGGGATACTGCGCCAGACATTCGACGGGTTGGCCACCGGCGCCGTGGCCGGACTCGCCGGCGGTGTGGCCGGTACCGTCGCCGCCATCCCGGCTCAGTTCGCGGTCCTCATGTACCACAACGGCGGGGACTGGGGCGACGCGATGGACAAGACGATGTCGTCGCTGCCCCAGCAGTTCGGGCCGCTCGGGATCGTCTCCGGGATGACCAACGGGGCGATCACCGGTGGTTACAAAGGTGGTATCAACGCGGCGGGCGGCAAGTTCGGAATAGGGGTGCACAGCGAGGACTTCCGCAATACCTGGGGCGACCGGACCCTCATGGACCGGATCAACGCGGAAGTGAACGGTTCCGGCCCGCGCGCCGGTTTCGCCCCCGGTGCCGGATTGCCCGGTGGCACAGACGGTTCGGGCGTGGGACCCGATGGATCGCAGACCAGTAGCCCGGCGCGGACGCCGGGTGGCCCCGAAGGTAACGGGTTCACGGGCGAGGGTGGGCCTGCACACAACGGCTCGTCGATGAACGACAGTTCGTCGAACGGCGACGGCGATTCGAGCAACGGCGACCGGCCCAGCTCCCCGGCCTCGGCCACCGGCGATCCATCGAACGGTGGCGGAGACGGCGCGGGCCGCGGCGATTCCGATCCCGGCTCGACGAGTTCCGGCACGCCGGCGAACGACGGCGGTCAGGTATCGCGCGGAGACGATTCCACGGATTCGGGGGCGGCCGCGGAGCCGTCCCGGGGCGGTGACCGGTCCGACTCCGGTGCGGGTATCGCGGACCGGTCCGGGGGGCAGGAACCTACCGGGCCGGTCGCGGATTCCGGAACCGATCCGGGGCGGGACCGTTCCGAGACCTCGGATACCGCTGGTGTACAGCAGGATACGGGCGCAGGGGAGTCGCAGAGCGCCGGTCGTACGGCCGGCGACGGGGTCACCGGGACCGGGGATCCGGCGCTGGGTGGCGACCGTACCGGCGCGCCGGGTGCGGTCGTCGGCGCACCGGTGGCGGGCCCGTTGGGGGGTGCGCCGGTGCCACCGGCCGCCGGAGTACCGGGGGCCACGCCCGCGCCGGGTTCCGCACCGGCCGCTCCGGGTGCCACTCCCGGTGGCTCCAGTCCGGCTGCTCCCGGCTCCTCGCACGCTCCCGGCAGCGGCGGCGATCAGCGGGCACAGCCCGGAGCGCCGGGTGATTCCCGTTCGTCGCCGGGCGCCGGCGAGGGTGGGTCGCGCGCGCGGACCGGCGACCGGGCCGGAGCCGGTGATCGAGCGGGAGCCGGTGACCGGGCCGGGCAGCGGTCGCCGTATCCGGGCACGGAGGGTATTCGTGCGGGCCGGACCGATGCTCCCGCACCGGATTCGAACAAGGCCCGGCCGGCGGACAATGGGCAGGACCTCCCCGGCGGCCGGGTCCCCGGCGATGTCGGCGACGGCCGGATCGGGCCGGAGGATGTGCTTCCGCTCCCGGTGCCCGGAGATACCTCCACTATGCGCGAGGGCGGATCGCGCAGTACGCCGCGTGATCCGGAGTCCCGCGGCCCCCGCCGCGATAGCCGGGCCGGCACCGATCCCGACGACAACCCGGACCGCTCCCCGGATGATTCCGCCGACGACCTCGATCCCGCCCCGGACGACCCGGACGACCTCGACCCCTCGCCGGACGATACCGACGACACCCGGACCCGGGACCTCGATGAGCCCGAGGGGGCCGCCGAGCCGCGCAACCGCGGCGAATGCGCGCGACTGACGTTGGCCCAGCTCCAAGAGGAGACCGGCAGCACCCGGATCAGGCCGCCGGAAGATCCGGTCGGGCCCCGCGGTATGGACCGCTCCGACATCGAGGACGCGCTCGGCGGGAAGCTCTACGACTATCCGGCCCCGGACCAGCGCCCGGGTGCGGAACCCGAGCCGCGGCATCAGGCCGTCGCCGACGAACTGATGCGGCAGGCCGCGCAACTGCCTCCGGAACTGGTGCTCGCGGGCCGGGGACCGCGGGCGTTCGTGATCGACAGCTATGCCGGTCCGGTCGACGAGCACGGGGTGGGTTCGCACGCCTACTCGATGCGGGTGGTGGCCGACCCGCTCACCGGCGAATACCGGATCGTGGTCTCGGATCCGACCGGGGCGCCGTCCACCCGTGGCTACCCGCCGGACGCGCCGGCGGAGGTCCGGAAGGTATCGGCGACGATCCTGGACGGGGCGGGCCGGGTGGTTCCGCCGTCCGGGAACGATGCCCGGGTCCGGCCGTCGGTCGAGGAGTATCTGCGGCACAACCAGGACGATTACCGGGCGAACCGGCAGGGTCGCCGGGAAAACGAGGCGCAGTACACGGCGCGGCGGGAGGCCGAGGCCGCCGATCTGACGTCCCTGCTGGAACGCCGGCGCGCGCAGGTCCTGCGGCTGGTGGCGGATGGTTTCGACGAGAACGGCCCGGCCGGCCTCGGCGATGCGCTCCGCGCCCGCGCCGACGAGGCCGACCGTCAAGCCGAGGAACACCGCGCCACCGCTGACAACCGGTGGGACGAGGCGCGCCGCCCACCGAAGACGCGGATCTCCGACTGGCCAAGGGACAACGAGCGGACACCGTCGGATGACGACCCGGACTCGCGTGACGAGGACGAGCGGTCGAACCGCGATGAGGACGAGCCCGCGGGTCGCGATGAGGAGCCCGCGGGTCGCGATGAAGGCGAGTCGACACGTCGAGATGAGGACGAGTCGGCCGGTCGGGATGAGGACGAACCGGCCCGTCGAGGCGAGGACGAGTCGGCCGCCCGGGGTGGGGACGAGACATCCGGGCGCCGGGACGACGCGACCCTGGATCGTGCGGATGAGAGTGAGGCGGGGGCTCGCCGTGCTCCGGAGTCCGGTGTCGACTACGGCCGGAATCGCCCCGAGGACGAAGGTTCGCCCGGGCAGCGGGAGGAATCCGGCGCCGAACCGCGCAATGATGCCGGCGACGATCTCGTCTACACCGATTCCGGCGGGCGGCGGCATCATCGCGACGACCCGCCGAACACCTACCGCGACACAGATTTCCGGCTACGCGACCAGCACGGCTGGGTACCCGATCCGCGCACCGGGGGCGGATATCGGCATCGCGCGCAGCTGGGCGAGGCCGCACCGTATCTGCCGACCGATCCGGTGCTGGCCGGGCAGTTGGCCGAGGCCTCGGCCACGCGGCTCGAGCAGCAGGCTCGCCGCGACCGGCTCGCCGCCGACCTCGAAGCGCTCGCTGTGGAAGCGGGGATTGTCGGCCGGGCCGATCTCACCGACCTCCGATATCTCACCCCGAACAAGCTCGAGGGCGAGATCGCCCGGGAAGAGCAGCAGGTCCTCTTCGACGAAAGCCTGAGCGAAGACGAGCGGCAGGAACGGCTCGCGATTCTCGACGATCTGCGCATCCACGCCGAGGATTACCGCAGGCTGATCCGGCAGGAGGTAGCTGCCTCGCAGCAGCTCGGTGAACTGGGTGGGCTGGCCTATGCGCTGGATCCGGAACTGCACCCGGGGGCGGTTCAGCTGTCGCCTTACGAGGGCGGGAGCAGCGCGAAGAACGTCGTCGATATCGCGGTCCTGGTGCCCGGGGCCGACGGTGCGCCGCCGAAACTGCTCGTCGTCGAGGCCAAGGGTGTGGGGTCGACGCTGGGTGGATCGAGAGTATCTGCCGCACAACAGGGTTCGCCCGAATACCTCGCCCGGACCCTCGCCATGGACAAGAACCTAGCCACCGTGCTCACCGAGAGCCCCGAGCAGATGCGGGCCCGCGGTATCGACCCGGACGGCGCCCAGGGACGCGCGCTCACCCGCGCACGGGACAACCTGCTGGCCGCTCATCGGGACGGAACGCTGCAGGTCGAGTACCACGAGGTGCGGACCGGGGCGAACGGCGATGTCAGGGTGCGCCGGTTTGATCTCACCCGCGACGGCGCCCCGGTTCCCATCGATACGATCGGCGGCGTCGGCAACCTGCATGCCGACGGTTTCTTCGGCGACGATCCCGGCCGATCCCGCGCCGCGGACTACCGGCATCACGCACAACTCGGGCCGGAGCAGCCGTACCGGACGGCCGACCGGGCGCTCGCCGAGCGGATGACCGAGGCCGTGGCCCAGCGGGCCGAACAGCGGGCCGAACACGCCCGCCTCGACGCCGACCGTGCGCGGCTCCAGGCGGAACTGGGGCGGTTCACGCGCCGAGATCTCACCGAGATCCGCAATCGCAGCCCGCGGGCCGTGGGCGAGGAGATTGCGAAGCAGCAGCGACTGGTCCGCAACAACCCGGACCTGAGCGATAGTCACCGGGCGGAGCGATCCGCGGCACTCGACGCGCTGGGTGAGCATGCCCGGCAGTTCCATGCGCTACGACTGCGGGAGGTCGCCACCTCACAGCATCTGGGCGAGCTGGGTGGTCTCGCGTACGCGCTGGATCGAGATCTGCATCCCGGGGTCGTGCAGCTCACCCCGCTGGAGGGTGACAGCACCTCGAGCAATGTCGTGGATGTCGCGGCCTTCGTCCCGGGTTCCGATACCACGCCGCCGAAGCTGCTCGTTGTCGAAGCGAAGGGCGGCCGTTCGCCACTCGGCGGGTCGAGAACCGTGGACGCGCAACAGGGTTCACCCGAATATCTACGCCGTACCTTGGCGATCGACAACAACCTCGCCAGGGTTCTCACCGAAACTCCCGCGCAACTGCGCGCGCGCGGAATAGACCCGGACAGCGATACCGGTCACGCGGTGCTCCGCGCCCGGGAGGAATTGCTCACCGCCCATCGGGACGGGACGCTGCAGGTCGAGTACGTCGAGGCGCGTACCACTGCCGAGGGCGATACCACCGTGCGGCGCTTCGATCTCGAACGCCGCGGGCGGCCGGTGTCGTTCGATGTCATCGGCGGTGTCGGCAGAAACCCCGAGAGCAGTGCCGGCGCGGACCGGGGCCGATCGCTGTCACCGGACGATCGTCGCGACCCGGACAACACCGGCCCGATACCGCGCGTCGACGATACGCAGCCGATTCCGGCGGTCGGCGACACCCAGCCCTTGCCGCGTGCCGGGGACGGGCAGCCGCTGCTCACCACGGCCGACACCCAGCCGTTGCCGATCGTGGACGGGGCTGCTCGCCCCTCCGATACTGAGCTGCTGGGTGTCACCGCCGACGATGACTGGTCGGACCTGTCCGCGGCGGAAGTCGGCACCCGCCTACGTGACGAAATACGCGCGATCACCCGTAACCCGCGTTTCGAGGTGGTCGGTTTCGACCGTCCGGGACTGCATCCGGAGGTGGTCCGCGAGTACGCCCGTGCCCTGGTCGATATGTTCACCGAAAACCCGTCGGCCCGGCTGAACTCGGTGCGCTTCCGCGACAGTATGCGGGACGGGGTTTTCGCCCGTACCTGGTGGACGCCCGTCGGCGGCCTCCGGCGGGCAAGCAGCATCGAGTTCAATGCGGCCATGGCCCGCAATCCCGCTGAAGTCCGCCGCGCCACCGACGCCAATGCCGACTCCGGATGGTTCCCGACAGGGGTGCGGCACCGTCCCGCGTATGCGCGGGTGGTGCACGAGTTCGGCCATGTACTCGACGCTGCCGGTGACCACGCCGCGCGCCGCGAGGTCTCCGGTCACCTGCTGCGGGAGTTCTTCCAGCGCAATCCGGATGCCACGAGTATCGATGACTATTTTGCCTGGTTGCGGGAAACGCTCAGCGGTTACAGTTTCCACCCCGGCAGCCCGCATCTGAACCCCGCCGAGGCGCTCGCGGAAGCGTTCCTCGCCGTGACGATGAGCCGGTTCGACCCGGAGGGAACTCCGCCTCCGGATCCGGATGGGCCGGTCGGGATCATCCACGACCTGCTCGTCCGAATCGCCGACGAGACCGCACCGGCCGAATACGGCTGGTTCGACGCACGGGACCTGGGCACACCGGGCCCGGCCACGCGGGGCCTTGCGCCACCCGAGCCCGGCGGTGTGGACCCCGGCCGTGACGACGTCGGCGAACCGGGTGCACCGGCGGGCCGGCTGGATGTGCCGGTCGACGAAGAATGGTCGGGGCTGGCACCGGAGCAGGTCGGGCGGCAGTTGCGCGATCGGCTGCGCCGGGTCACCGGAAATCCGGACTTCGCGGTGTCGGGATTCGATCTGCCGGGTTTGGCGCCGGAGGTGGTGCAGGAGTACGCCCGGGCGATATCCGATATGTTCCAGCGTTTTCCGGGTTTCGAGGCGCCCGGTGTCGTGATTCTCGACGGATACGACGAGGCGAGCGCGGGACGCGTGCGGCGTGAATTGCGGGGTTCGGTCTTTCTCGATGTTGCCGATGGGGAACGGATCACCGATGCGGTGCTCGGTGGACGTGTCGATGGCCACGATCGCCCGGCATTCGCTCGGCGCCCGGCATACGCGGCGGCCCTGCGGCACTTCGCCGAGGCAATAGAAGGGCGGGAAATCGCCCCGCCGACGATCGTCGATCGTTTTCTGGCGCAATCGCGGGGGTTGTATCCGGGTCTCACTGCGCTCGATATCGGTGCGGACAACCTCCCACGCAGTGTGCGCCCGGCCGATGCGTTCGTGGAGACGGTGCTGCGTGGCCGGCAGGCGGTCGATGCGCAGTTGGGGACGGTCCACGATCTGCTGGTCCGGAATCTGGTGGATACGGTCGAAGGCACCGATACGGACGTGCTGAGGTCTCCGGTGGATGACGAATGGGCGCGTCTGGGCAACGCGGAGATCGGGCATCGGCTGGCCGCGGAGCTGCGCCGGCTCACCGGGAACCCCGATTTCGAGGTGCGTGGTTTCGACGATCCCGAATTGGATGCCGATGTCCTGGGCGAGTACGCGCGGGCGACGGTCGAAATGTTCCGCCGGTTCCCGGGGCTCGCGGTCGCGCGGATCGAGATCGAGACGAACGTCGGTGGCTACGACTGGGATTCGTTCGGCAGGATCACGACGATCGATTTCAAAGCGGAAGACCGCCAGTACATTCTCGGGTTCGGCCGCGCCTATGCGCTCGGGGCCGAGCGCTTCCGGTGGGTTGCCGGTGCCGTCGAATCCGGTGCGTTGCCCGCAGGAATGGGCGAGCGCCCGGCCTACGCGGCGGCCGTGCACACATTCGGCCTGGCAGTCAACAGCGCGACCGGCCACAGGCTTGACGCGAGCATCCTTGCCCACAGACTGCTTGTCGGGCATTTCTTCGGCCGGGCGGACAGCGAGTGGAATTCCGGCGCCTACCGCGCTTGGCTGCGCACCGCGGTCGGTGAATGGGGCGCCGTGGTCGACCGCCGTCCCGCAACGGTATTGGCGGCGGCATTCGCCGATGTCGTATTGCGGGGCCGGGACAATGCGACCGAGCAGGTGCGGGCGCTCTATGACCTGCTGTTCGCGCAGGATGGTGTCGAGCCACGGCTTCCGGCCGGGGAAGAGATATCCGTCGACCGGTTGTCCGAGTTGGACTGGGCACTACGTTTCGGGGCGCCGCCCGTCGACGAATGGTCGTCGTTGTCGGGAGTCGAGGTCGGTGAGCGGTTGCAGGAGGTGATGCGGGAACTCACCGGTAACGACCGGTTCCGGGTATCCGGGTTCAGTGCCGACGTACATCCGGAAACCGCCCGGGAATTCGCACGGGCGATCACCGATATCCATGCTCGGTTCCCGCAGCCTGCCCTGCGCAGTGTGGGGTTTGCCGATCTGGACACCCGGGTGATGGGCGAGTCCAGGTTGAACGTGAACTTCACGCGGCGGGGATACCCGGCCGAGTACATCCACTTCCATCAGGGCTATGCGGCGGCGCCCCGGCCCTTCCTCACCGCGGTGCGGGACAGCGTGGAAAGCGGGTTCCACTACTCCAGTGCCCTGGATCGCCCGGTGTACGCGACGGTACTGCACGAGTTCGGGCATACGCTCGACTTCGCCGGGATGCGCTATGCGGCGCGCACTCTCGACACGGTGCTGCTCGAGTACTACTCGGCCAACGATCTCGGTGAGCAGACAGTCGCGGGATACCTGGACTGGCTGGCACAGAACCTCAGCGGTTACAGCCTGCACCGGGACGGCCGGCTGCGGCCCGCCGAGGCGCTGGCAGAGGCATTCCAGCATGTGGAAACCGTCGGCCGCGACAATACCGGGCCGGTGGTGCGGCTGGTCTATGACACGCTGCTGGCGGCGGTGCAGCGGACCGCCGACCGCAGTTTCGCCGGGCGGCTGGGCGATCACATCCGGGATGTGGGTCTGCGGGGACTTGTGTTCCGGAACGAGTCCACCGGGGATGAACCGGCCGGGGACGCGGCGCCGGATCGTGGGCCGGACGAGAACACGCCACCCGATGCGGACGACCCGGCCGGCAGCGACTCGGACGCCGAGTGGCTGGCCGCGCCGGCCGACCGGTGGTCCGGCCTCGATCCGGTGGACGTGGGGCGGCAGCTGCGCACGGAGATGCGGGAGCTCACCGGCAACCACGAATTCGAGGTGTACGGATTCGGTCTGCCGGATCTGAATCCGGCGATCGTGCAGGAATTCGCCCGGTCGATCCTCGAACTGCAGCGCCGTTACCCGCAGGTCGATCTGCGCAGTGTGGGAATCGCCGATATCGGCGGCGCGATTGCCTCGGCCATGCCCGTACCCGACCCCGGCACCGGGAACGTGCGGGCCGACGGGATCACCTTGAACCTCCCGTACGCACGTAGCGCACACCGCCTGCTGAACGCCGTGCACCTACTTTCCGAAATGGGGCGATACAACCCGAATGTGCTCATCCGGCCCGTTTTCGGGGTGATCGCGCACGAGTTCGGCCACGGCGTCGATTTCGCGGGCCGCCGCGAGGCGCGGTTGTCGCTCGAATACGAACTGCTCCAGTACTACGCGCACGAGGTCGGCGGGCCCGCACAGGATTTCCCGCATTGGCTGCGCCGCGAGCTTGTCGGATACAGCTTCCACAAGGACGGCCGGGGCCTGTTCGAAGGCGAGGCGCTCGCCGAGGTTTTCGCCGAGGCGGAGCTGGCGCGTCTGCTACCGGAATCCGAGCGGCCGGCGCTCTCCCCGGTGCGGCAGTTGATGTACGACCTGCTGCTCCGGTATGTCCCCGATACGCCGCCGGCCGAGACCGGCTCGCTCACCCGCCGCGACCAGTTGGACGGGAACCCTGCCGGGCGCGAAACCGATGGCCCGAATCTGATGGACGGTGATCGTGCCGACCGGGCCGCACCGGAAAACCCGGACCAGCGGCCGGGCGAGGGTGCGGGCCGCCGCGACGATCGCGTGGAGCGGTTCGGCGCCGCGATCGACGACGAATGGTCGGGACGCGACGCCGCGCAGGTCGGCGAACACCTGCAGCAGCGCCTGTCGGAACTGACCGACCGCGATATCGAGGTGTTCGGATTCGATATGCCCGGCGTCGATGCCGATCTCGCGCGGGAACTCGCGCGGGGTCTGACGGAAATGTTCACCCAGTACAAGAAGGTCGATATCCGCCGGATCGGTATCGGCGAAGTGCCGCCGGGATGGCTGGCATCGACGAACGCGGACCGCAACGGCGGGTCCTTCAGCGAGTCGATGACCTTCAGCCAGGTCTATCTGCGTAATGCCGAGCTGACCGCGAATATGGCCCGCAGCCGGGTCGCCGCCGGAGCCTTCTCCCCGCGTGCGGGGCAGCGGCCGGTGTACGCGCTGGCGGTACACGAGTTCGGGCATGCCCTCGACCACGCCGGGAACTACCGGCGGACCAGGTTGCGAGCCGATTCGCGCCTGCACGATCTCTTCTTCCGCGATAGTTCCGTCGACACCAGCGACCGCGATGCCAAGAAGAACTGGCTGAAACGGGTTCTCACGGGTTACAGCCTCAACCGGGACGGCTCGCTGAACCCCGGCGAGGCGCTCGCCGAAGCGTTCCAGGCTTACGAATTATCCGGCGGTCCGGATGGGGTGAACCCCGCTGTCCTGGCTCTCTACAACGAACTCATCGGCGCGCTGGGTCCGGAAGGGACACGGCGCACCGAGGATTTCCGGCCGGTCGGGGTCCTCGATACACCGGACCGGCCCGCGGCGCGGCAGGACGAGCCGGACGGCCCGGATCTCCTCGGTGCGCCGGACGCAGGTGGGATCGAACCGGATCCACCCGCGGACGCGCTGGACCTGATTCGGGGCGAGGACCATCCGATCGATGGCCGGCAGTACGGCCTTGCCGACCCGGTGGGGCCGGAAATCCGGGAGATTCTGACCCGCAGTGCGGCCGGCCGGCATGCGCTCGGCGTGCTGCGGGATGCGGGCGCCACGGTCCGGTACGAGCCGCCCGGCGGAGAAACCACCGGGGACGGGTTCTTCCCGCGGACGATGGATGTGCTCATCGGCGCCGCCGAGCGGGACCAGATCGCCCAGGCGGCGGCGGTCGTGCGTATCGCGGCGCTGGCCGAATCCGTGGTTACCGGGCAGGTCGAGGTGACACCGGCCCGCGTGCGCGCACTGGATCGGGACGCCCATGTGGACGCCTGGAACCGGGCCGAGGCGGAGGCGCTGGGCCGGCAGGCCGAATTCCATCGTGACCTGCGGGCGGCCGGTTTCGCGCCGCTCGGCGGTCCGCGCGCCGACGCGGTCGACGTGGTGCGGCAGCAGATGCTGGAATCGGCCTATCTGGATGCCTGCGACGCGGCGGTCCGTGCTGCCGGAGCGGGCGCGGAGCCGCACCGGGCAGCGCGGGCGGCCGGTATCGACGCGGTCCTGGGCCACCCGAACTTCGGCGCTCCCGGTCGGGTAATGGGCGGCGCGGACTGGGATGCCCAGCACGATATCCGGCCGCCCGACGGGATGACCGAATACCTTCCGTGGACACCGGCCGAAGCACGTGCCGAGGGGCCGCGGCCCGCCACCGGACCGCCGGAGACTCGATCGGCCACCGAACCGGACCGCGACACCCCTGCTCGTGAATCGCGCGACGTGGTCGAGGAAGCACTCCGATATTCGGATACGACTCTCGCGGCCTGGGTCGCCCAGATATTCGACCGGCACGGGCTCGAGGTGCGTTTCAGCTCCGGCCCCGAGGCCGCGGCGCACCGGATCGCGGGAGAACGGACCCGGCTGGGTGAGGCACTGGGCTACGACCCGGTCACCCGTATCGTGGTGCTCGACAGCGCCGACGATTCGGCCCAGCATGCGCGGGATCTCATCGTCGCGGCCCGGATGGCCGAATTGCTGGCCGCCGGGGATCATCTGCTGGAGCGGATAACCCTGACGCGCGACGAGTTCGTATCACTGATGCTGGACCGGGCCGCCGAGGGCTACGCCCAGTCGTTCCGGACGATGGTCAACGGGCTCGGTGTTATCGAACGCCCATCCGGCGATCCGCTGGCGCGGGCCTACGCCGAAACCTTCGCCGATGCGTACAAGCGCGTGCGCAAGGCTTATTCGGGACATCCCGAGGTGCACCCGGAGTATGCGGCGCACCGGGCGGGTTACCGGACGGTGCGGGCACAAATCGACACTTTGGGGCCCGTGATCGGGACCGGCGGCCTCGCGGCCCGGTTCGAGGCATCCTGGGCGAGGGCGCAGGGCCTCGCGGCCGACGCCGGTAGTGTCACCGACCCGCGGGGCGGCCGCACGCTCGACGGTCCTACGGCGCTCGACCAGCGGGCGAGACTCCTGGCGCTGGAAATCGAGGGTTTTCAGCAGGTCCGGGCCGGGGGCCGGCGGGTTCTCCCGGTGGGTCCGGTCGAAGAGGCATACAACACCGCCCACGACCGTGCTCTCCGTCGCGCCGAACGCGCCCAGCGGGGTGACCACCGTGCGGAGGATCCGCAGGCGGTGGCCCGGCGGGCCGGCCGGGACGCCGTGCGCCGCTTCCTGGAGCGGGCGGGAGCCGAGCGGACCGAGCTTCTGATGGACGCCGTCCGTTCTGCTGATGAGGGCCGCGACAACCCGCGGTGGGGCAGGCCCGCTCCCGACCGTAGTGAGTATTCGAGGGACAGAACGGGTCCCACCGATCCGGATCTGCCCCGGCGGCTGCTCGACGCGAAGATGGGTACCCCGCTCGATACGGACGTGTCCGGTGGAATGCCGGAGCGACTCACGGACCGAATCCTTCGCTACCCGGCGAGTCCGGCGACAGGGTGGCGGCCGATGCTGTCGATCGCTGCACCACGGGGTGAACATATGGACGCCCTGCGTGATCTGGCGACCACCCACCCGGACTATACGAACGTCCTCTGGGACCGCAGCCATGGTTTGGATTACCTCGAACCGACGACCGGAATCGACGGCGACCCGAGGCTGAGCTGGTTGAGTCATTCGGATGCCGAGGGTGTCGACCGCCTGCCCGATCGGGACGAGGCCACCATCCTGCTGCTCGACCATTATCTTCGCTATCGGCAGGAGGGCCGGGTCCGCGTCGGATTCGACGACTGGCTGGCGCAGTTGGGCCCGGACGCCCGGATCACCGAGGAATACCTGAAAACGTACAGCCGGGCCGGCCGTGTCGGCGACCTGCGCCCGGATTTCGTGACCCAGGTGTACCAGAGCTCCGTGGATGCGGATCCGCCTGTGACCGAGCCGCATCCGGCGGCTCTGGTCCAGCGCATGTACACCCGGCAGTTCGCGCTGTCGAACTCGGCGCTCGCCGGCTGGTCACACGACGCCGCGGCGCCCCGGGTCGTCAAGTTCCGGGGTGGCCTGGTGACCATCCGGGTCGCACCCGACGGCCGGGGCGGCTGGCAGGTGCCGCCGCCGTCCGGGTCGGGTAATGCCGCGGATGTGCTCGCCCGGCGCTTCCGCGGGATGACCGCCGCCGATCCTGATGCCCTCGTTCGGCGGATTTCGCGCATCCTGAACGATCCGCAGGCCGAACTTTCGCCGGATGCCATGCCACGGCGGGGTCTCGGGCGGCTCATGCGACTGCTGCGGCCCGGCTCGGGCGGCGACGCAGCCGGACCGAACGGGGATGGTTCAACCGCCCGGCAGCGCGAGGACGACGCCCCGGATTTCCTGGACCGGACAGAGGACGCCCCCCACGCCCCTCATCGGATCGACGATCCGGTTGCTGCCCTGGATATCACCGGGGGCTCCGACGGCCGGACCGATGCCGAACGATTCAACGCCCCGGACGACGACTGGTCGGATCTCGACCCGACCGAAACCGGTCTGCGTCTGCGCGATGAGATGCGCGAACTCACTGGTAACGAAGATTTCCAGGTGTACGGGTTCGGCCTGCCGGATCTGAATCCGGTGGTGGTGCGGGAATTCGCGCGTTCCATCATCGATATGGCCCGGCGGTATCCGCAGGCCGATCTGCGCAGCATCGGAATCGGCGATCTGAACGGCGCGATGGCGCTGAACAAACCGGTGACCGACCGGGGGACCGGCACGGTCCGGGCCGATTCCATCGCCCTCGATATCGAGTACGCCCGCGACCCAGAACTGCTGCTGCGGAAGATGCGGGACAACGTCGTCGCCGGCAAATACAACGCGAATATGCTGCTGCGGCCCGGTTACGCCGTCGGCGTACACGAATTCGGGCATGCGATCGACTACGCGGGCCGCCGCGGCGCCCGGGCGGAACTCGAGTCCGTCCTGTCCGACTACTACCGGATGTTCCTGGGCGGGCCGGAATCGGAGTTCCAGGACTGGTTGCACCGGACGCTCACCGGATACAGCTTCGACCGGAACGGCCGGCTCGAACATGCCGAGGCGCTGGCCGAGGCCTTCACCGAGGTCGAGATGTCCCGGCTGGTCGCCGGGCGGGGGCGGCCCGAGGTCAGCGAACCGCGACTGCTGATCTACAACCTGCTGCGCGATTATCTCGACGCCCCGTCGCGAACTCATGATCCGGCAGCGAACCTCCCGGACGATTCCCCGGACCATGTCGGCCCCGCCGACGCATCGCGACCCGGCATCAGCGGTGAACCGGATGCCGGCCCAGCCGGTTCCGGTGATCAGGCTCGGATCCCGGTCGACGACGAATGGTCGGATCTGACTCTGGCGGAAATCGGCGACACCCTCCGCGAGTATGTGCATGCGATGACCGGGAATCCGGACTTCGAGGTGCGTGGTTTCGATTGGGTCCCGCCGCCCGATTCCGCGCCGCGCCGCGTGATGGAGGGCTACCCGTCCAACCCGGCGAAATCGGTGGATATCGCACAGGCTCGCGAGTTCGCGCGGGGCGTAACCGATTTGATCGCCCGGAATCCGCAGATGCCGGTGCGCGGCGTGGAGATCGTCCCGGGAGACCGGTACCGGAGCGTCTCGATCCGGCCCGCGGACGGGCTGCTCCGGATGTACTCCGGCCGGCCCCATTCGGGTGACCGGGTAGCCCTGGATTCGACGTACCGGCACACCGCACGGGCCTTTGCCGAAATGATCAATCGAACGACCGGGGGGCTGGCCGAAGGATCGGTCCGGGAAGCCCTTGCGCAGCACTACTCGTACAACAGGCTCGGCGATCAGCACCGGCTGGCCTTCATCGACTGGATGCAGAGCACGCTCGATATCTTCGGGACGGACAGCGTCGGGAGAAGGCGCGCCTGGCAGCCGGAAACGTTGCTGGCCGATGCGTTCGCCGAGGTGACGGCCCGCGGCCGTGATCGCGCGGCCGGGCCCTTCGTTCTGCTGCACGATCTGCTGCTGGCCCAGGACGGTATCGAAGCACGTACCCCTGGCTTCGACCCGGACCTCGGCATGAGCCGGGTGGTCATGGCGGAGCGTCCCGAGTGGGTGCTGGGCGCCCCGCACAACGACGAGTGGTCTGCCCTCACGCCGGTCGGGGTGGGGGAGAAGCTGCAGGCCGAGCTGCGAAAGCTGGGCAACCCCGAACTGACTGTGTTCGGATTCGAGAGTGAAGGACTGAATCCGGTCATCGTGCGCGAGATCGCGCGCGGCTTGACGGATATGGCCCGGAACTATCCGATGGCGGCTGTCCACAGCGTGGGGTTCGGGGACGGCTACCATCTGGCGCTCACGCTGCCGGAATCGGACACGGGAACCGGCACACGGCGTTCCGCGACGATCACGTTCGACGAACGGTCGGCGGGGGATATCGGCAAATTCGCGATGGAGCCGATATCCGCCGAGTACTACTACGCGCGGAACTCGGGTGCGCACGACCGGCCGGTATATACGAACGCCGTCCAGCAGTGGGCGCGGGCACTGGATATCACCGGCCGCGAGTCGGCACAGAAACTGGTCGACAACGCACTGCGTGTGCACTACTTCGGCCAGCGGCTCGGGGACGCGACCGAAGAAGGCTACGCCGACTGGCTGCGATCCGAATTCAGCGGGCACGTCTTCGAGACCACGTCCGGCGAAATGGATCTCGGCTGGGCGTTGGAGGAGGCGTTCGACCAGGTCGTGACCCACGGCCGCGACGGTGCCCGCGCCCATATGGTGCGACTGCACGATCTGCTGGTGCGGGCGGCCGACCGGAACTCGCCGGGCGCGGCGCTCGGGCGGATGTGGGACCAGCTCCGATTCGCGAAGGTCGGACTGGAAACCGCCGCGTACGAGGCGATGTGGCGGGTGCTCGACAAGCCCGCACCGGCTGTCCCGCAGCTGGGCGAGCGGGCACCGGCCGGGCCCACGCCGGACCCGGACTACGGAACCCCGCCGGAAGACGGGCCGGAGGTGCCCGACGACGCTGCGCCGCGGGATGTCCCGGATTACGGCACCCCGCCGGAGGAGGGGCCGGTCCCAGATGGTGTGCAGGACGATATCCAGGTACTCGGTGTCCCGGACCAGGACGAATGGACCGGGCTGACGCCGCCGGAAGTCGGCGAGCGGCTGCGCGACCTCATGCGCGAGGCCACCGGCAACGCGGATTTCGAGGTGTTCGGGTTCGATCTACCGGATGTGAATCACGAGATCGTCCGCGAATTCGCGCGCGCCGTCTCCGAGATGTACCGCGACTACCCGCAGGCCGATATCCGGTCGGCCGGTATCGGGGAGGCGCGTGCGGGCGTACTCGCCGACGCCGGACCGGCATTCGACAACGACTCCGGGACCTTCTACACCAGCGATATCACCCTCAACCGGCAACATGCCACGAACCCCGCCGATTTCGCCGGCCGGGTCCGCCGGAGTGTGGACAACGATCAGTTCTCGCCGGCCATGCTGCGCCGGCCCGTCTACGCGATCACGGTCCACGAATATGGTCATGCGCTCGACTATGCGGGCGGTTTGCGTGCGAGCGGCGAGGCCGAGAACCATCTCCTGCGGCTGGCGGCCGAGAACCCGGACGTGAACTTCGGCGAATTGCTCGCCGAGCTGAGCGGATACAGCCTGGACGACGGCCTGCTCCGCGGCGACGAGGCGGTGGCCGAGGCATTTGCCGAGTACATCCTGGGCGGCACCGACCGGGCGAGTCGCGAGGCGGCGGCCGTGCGGGCCGTCCGCGAACTGTACGAGCTGCTGATCCACCATGTCGGCACCCCGCCGGAGGGCGCCGCGGGACGTGCCGGTGCCCGCGGTGCGATGGATGCCGGGCGCGCACCCGATGTCCCCGGTCCGGATCGAGCAGACCCGGAAGTAAGCGCGGACGGCGAGGCGCGGGAATCACTCGGCGGGTCACCGGATCCGGCAGCACCGGACGAGAGTGCGCAGGGCCGACCGCTGACGGATGCGGGTCTCGAGCTCGTTCGTGCCGGTGCGGATCGGTTGGCTACCTCTTCGCGCGGGCCGGCGGCGGCCGAGGTCCTGGAACTGGTGGCCGGCACCGCCGCCGGTCGGCACGCGCTGACCGTGCTCCGCGACGCCGGTGCGCAGATCCGGTTGGATCCGGACCCGGAGCTCGCCGATCTCGGTGACGGTTTCGATGGCGCAACCATGGATATCGTGGTCGCGACCGCGGGCCGCGACCAGATCGGTCAGGCGGCCGCTCTCGTCCGCGCGGCCGCGCTGGCCGAGGTGGTCGTGAACGGACACCTCGAGGTGCTGCCCGGCCGGATCCGCGGGATGGACCGCGCGGACTACGTATCGGCGCGGGTGGCGGCCGAAGCCGAAGCGTTTGCCCGGCAGGCCGAATTCCATCGCGAGCTCGCGGCGGCCGGTTACGACGTCGCAGACAGGCCCACGGCCGACCGGATCGACAGTCTGCGGCGCGGCGAAGCCGAAGCTGCCTACCACCGTGCGGTGGAAGCGGCCCGTTCGCGGGCGGAAGCGGCCGGCGCCGAGCCCGGCCCCGATTCGCGGCGCGCGGGTATCCGTGAGCTCCTGGGCAACCCGCGGTTCGACAACCCGGAGCAACCGGAACTCGGGGTCAGCGGCCGGCTGGAAGCCGGTGCCGAGTGGGACGCACTTCAGGACGAGTCATCGCCCTATCAGCTGCGGGAGTATGTGCCGACGTCACCGGAAGCGGCCCGGGCGGTCGCAGAATTCCTGCGAGCGGAGGCGGCGTCGACGCGCCGCGCGGCCCGGTGGGCGGCGGAGTGGGACGAGGTCGCCGACCGTCTCGGGAATGCCCTCGGACCGGCCGAGGACCAGCAACCGCACAGTCGTACCGAGTACTTCCGCGAACTCGAGAGGCGTGGCCGGCTCACCGAGGACCCCGTGGTCGCGCACGATCTGCGGGTACTCGGCGAGCTGACGGACCGGCTCACGGACCTGCCCGCGCTACGTACCCGGTCGGAGGCCGGGCTCCTCGTCACAGCGCAGAGCGATATCGACACCGCCCACGGGCTCGAACCACGTGTGCGGGTGCAGCGGCACTATTCCGGTGAACTGCACTTGGTCGACGAGGCGGATTTCCTGCCGGCGGCCGCGCGCGGACTTGCGGTACCGGACACCGGTGCGCCTCGCACACCCGGCGACGGGTTCCGGAACGAGCACGGTGGAGTGGCGGAAGCCGCCGATCGTGCCCGATCTGTGGCGGTGGGACACCTGCGCGGGACCGGAAGCCCGATCGGAGTCCCATATCTCGGTAACTGGGTGGCGGATACGCTGGACCGCACCGGGGTCCGGGTCGAAATGAGCGCGGACCCCGCGGTCGCGCTCACCCCGCCCGCGGGCGAACGCACCGTTACCGGAGCCGCGGCCGGCTACGATCCGGCCACCCGCACCGTGCTCCTGTACGCCGGGGATACGGTCGAACAGCATGCGCGAGCGCTGGTGTTCGCGGCGCGGATGTCCGACCAGCTGGCGACGGTGGATCCGGCGTGGGAACGGATGGCGCGGTCCAGAGACGAATACGCCGAGGTGATGCTGGACCGCCTCGCCGAGGCGTATGCGCTGTCCGCCCGCGGACTCATCGACACCGATCTGCGTAAGGCAAAACTCGCACCCGGTGGTGATCTGCTCGCGCAAACCTATGTGGACACCTACGCCGATGCCTACCGGACCGCGGCCAGGGCCTACGGCAACCGCCGCGCGCTCGGCGGTTCCGACGAGTTCTTCCACGCGGCCGCGCACCGCGCGGGTGTGCGCGCCGTCCGGGCCGCTCTGCCGTGGGGGCCGCTGATCGACGGCCGCGCCCCCGGTGATCATTTCGCCGCCGCCTGGGACCGCGCCCACGATGTGCTCGAGACCGCCGCGCCGCCGGCCACCCGCGGCCCACGTGCCGACACTCCGCGAGATCACGCACTGCGGGCGCGCAACATGGCCGAAGAGATCGAGATGCTGCGGGCCGTGCGCGACCTCGGCCGGTTCGTTCCGGTCGGCCCGCTCGAACGCGCCTACACCGACGCCTACGACAAAGCGCTGGCCAAGGCGCGGCAGGCTCCCGCAACCGCCGGTTCACCCGAACGGACCGCCTACGAGGCCGGGCTCGCGGCGCTGCGCCGATACCTGCGTAAGTCCGGCCTCGAGGACGCCGAGACCGTCATGGATGTGGTGCGCGCAGTCCTCGGCGATGATCGGGTCGTCTGGGGGCGGTTCACGGAATCGCTGGAATCGTCCGCCGCGGACCGCACCGCGCCTGCAGAATCCGCGGAGCCGGACCGGTTCGAAACCCGGTCGGAGCCGGACCCCGACCGGGCGCGCCGGGCGCTCGATCGGGACCTGGTCGAACTGCGGGAGCTGTGGGACGACCGGTCGGCGCAACGACTGACCGACCGCGTCGCGCGCTTCTCCGGCCCCGCCGGTACCCGGCCGCGGCTGGTGATCGTGGCGGAGGACGGAGATCATGTCACCGCGGTGCGGGAGCTGGGTCTGTTCCATCCCGAATACACGGACGTGCTGTGGGACGGCTCGCACGAACTCCTGTACTACCCGGTGCGATCGGACGCCGAGGATGTGTCGCGCTCGCAGGGGGGTATCAGTGCCTCTCTGGCGGAAGGCCAGTTCCGGAAACCGGGCAGGAGTCAGGCGCTACGCCTCATGCTCGCGGAATATCTGCGCTTCCGCGTCGAGGGGAGCACCGATCTCGGCTTCGACGATTGGGTGCAGCAGCTCGGTCCGGATGCGTTCCACGCCAAGGACGGTCAGCGCCACCCCGGCGACCGGTTCCGGGAACCCGACGGTAGCTTGCGCACAGGTTATCTGGAGGCGGGGCACCGCCGGGCGCTGGCGGAGGGGCTGGACCCCGGGGCGCCGCATCCGGCCGCTGTGGCGCATCGGTTGCACACCCGGCAGATTGCGTTGGTGGCCGACCGTCCGCCGCCCAGCCATCACCAGCGGCACCGGGTCGAGATCGGTGCCGGCCGTATCGAGGTGGCGCTGGAGCCCGACGGTGCCGGTAGCTGGCGGGTACCGGCACCGGACGGCGGAGGCAGCTTCCAGGCGCTCGCCCGGTATTTCGAGGGCATGACCGAGCCGACTCCGGAACGGCTCGTCCGGCGGATCGCCGGGGTGCTGAACGACCCGGGCGCGGAGTTGACCGCACACGGCAAACCACGTGGCCGAATCGCCCGGGCCATGGACCGGGGACCTTTCGGAACGCGCCGGGGATCGGGCGCACCGGATCCCGCCGGGCCCGGACTCGGCCGGGATGCCGTGCAGAGTGCCGCGGGCGACGATGCGGGCGACACCGCTGCCGGGCCGGACCGCACACCCGATACAAGAGCGGACGATATCGCTCTGCTCGGTGCCCCCGAACGGGACGAATGGTCCGGCCTGACACCCGTGGAAGTCGGCGAACGACTGCGCGATCTCCTGCGCGCCGCGACCGGTAACCCGGATTTCGCTACCTTCGGCTTCGACCTGCCCGACCTGAACCCGGAGGTGGTGCGCGAATACGCCCGCGCCATCACCGATATGCACCGGCGATTCCCGCAGACCGATATCCGGTCCATCGGTATCGGCGACCGCCGCGAGGGTACGCTCGCCGACACCGGCTCGGAACTCGACCGTGCGACCGATACCTTCTACACCGGGGACATCACCCTCAACTACCGGCACGCCACCAACGTCGAGAACTTCCTGGACCAGGTCCGCACCGCGGTGGACAACAATAATTTCTCACCCACGGTGCTGCGCCGGGCGGTGTATGCCGTCACCGTGCACGAGTACGGTCATGCGCTGGACTACGCCGGTGGCGGCATTGCGCGACTGACTGCGGAAGCCCACCTGCTCGATCGGGCGTCGGCCGACCCGGACGCCGATTACGGCGAATGGCTGAACCAGCTGAGCGGGTACAGCCGAACCGCCGACGGCGACCTCTGGGCGAAAGAAGCGCTGGCCGAAGCGTTCATGGAGCATGTGCTGCTGGGTGCCGAGGCGGCCCCGCGGCCGGTGCGTGAGCTGTTCCGCATGCTGACGGAGGTCGCCGAACACGGGCGTTCGTGGACCGGTTTCGGAGAGGGGGTGCGCAGCAAGCTCGGCGCGGGCGTCGACGGTGCGGACCAGGGCCGCGACCCGACGGACTCGCGCCGTGACGCGATGGACTCGGGCCGCGAGCCGCCCCGGCGGGGTGACGGCCACTCCGATCCCGGACCGGGGAAGCCGGAGGCCGGCGGCGCGGGTGGCGGGAAGAAGCCGCCCGCCGGACCACCGCATTCGGCCTCGACACCGGAAGACCCCGGTGACCGGGTTCCCGAGAACGAGGAATCCGCCGCGCAGGACGGTCCGATCGACCCCGATGCGATCATCCCCCCGCTGGTGCTCGACCTCGGCGGCGAGCAGATCACTTTCGATCTCGTCCCCGACGGCCCGGACAGCTGGCGGCTGGTCCCGCAGGGCGAACTCCCGTCGGCCACACCGGAACGGCTGGCCGCGCTGCGCCGCGAACTCGAGGCGATCCGGCGGATGTGGCCGATCCGCGAGACGCAGGTCAAGTATCCGTCCGGCTCCGGATGGGACAGTCGCGGACAGGCGGCGATCGCGGACGGGGTCGCCGGAATACCGGATCTGGTGAATCCGGCGCCGCCGCCCGCACCGCCCGTCCCGCCACCCAACCCGGATCAGCCGGTGATGGGGCCGGTTCCGGACGGCAGCCCGCCCGATCCCACCCTGCTGCGGATCGCCCAGCAGACACCGGTGTGGATCCAGAACCGCGAGCACATACCGCTTTTCGGCCGGCTCTCGGCGCGGATGCGCGATACCGCCGGCGAATTCGTGCCGATGTATCCGGGCGACGGCACGGAATACCAGCCGTGGCTCACCGACGGCACCCTGGACGCGGCCCGCGACCAACTGCTCGCCGACCTCGACACGCACCGCATCACCACCGAGCAGGCGCTCCGGGACCTGCTGACGGTGGCGGGCCGACCCGACGCCGAACCCGGCCAACAGCAACAGATTCTGGAAGAGCTGCGCGACCGCGGGCTGATCTCCGGCGAAGAAGCCGACGCGCTGTCCGACGCGCTGAACGAGGAACGGGACGCCCGCGGACCGGAGCTGCCGGTGGGCCCGCCGCCGGACGGCGAGAGCCTGACCGACGCGGCCCGGCGGCTGCTGGATATCGAATTGCCCGACGAGAGTCCGGAGACGCTGGCCCGGGTCATCGACGAACAGCAGTACCGGGTGGCCCGGGCCACCGGGGCAATCGAGGGCCTGGCCGCCGCGGTTCAGCGCTATCTCATCGAACAGACCCTGCCCTACACCATGCGGGACCCGGACCCGGGTGCGGACACCGAACGCGGCGGGCTGCCGCGTTCGCGGCCTCCCGGGGAGCTGGACGGACGGCGTTCGGAGGAGGATCCCGACGGGTTCTTCGACGACGAGGAAGACACCGCTCCGCCCGGGCCGCATCGCTTCGCGGCACCGGATCCGGCGGGTCGCGCGATCCCGTTCCTCGATGCGGTCAGCTTCATCGACCAGAACCCGATGGGGCGGTTCCTCATCGAAATCCTGGCGGCCTTCGGCCACGAGCCCGGCCTGCTCGGCATCACGCCGGTGGAGAACGGCGCCGACGAGCTGCCGATGTGGGGCGAGGGTTACGAGCTGGGCCGCGACCAGGGGCTGCGCCGGTTCTTCGAGAACGCGCTGCGCCGCGATCAGATCCGCGACGAGCTGGCGAGCTGGGCCGCCATGCGCGACCTTTCCCTCGAGGATCTGCTCGCCGACCCGCAGGCCGTGGTGGACCGGTTGCGCGCCGAGAACGTGGCCCGTTCGCAGCGGGTCGCGGATTTCGTGGACGCGGCACGGCGTACCCTGCCCGACCCCGATCTCAGCGACCCGGTGGGCGAGCTGCTGGGCCGGCAGATCGTGCGCGTCCCCGGCGGCGAGGGCCGGCCGGACCGGCTGGTCGTAGTGGACGGATCGCGGGATCGCAGCCAGGTACTCGCCGACGCGCTCGCCGCCGACCGCGGCCTGGAGCGGCAACTCGACAGCGGGGAACTGGTGCTGGACTACCGGACGGCCCGGCGCGACTGGACCGGCGAAACGGTGCTCGATCCGGCTCCGATCCCACAGCTGCGCTACCTACGGGAGACAATTCTCGGCCGCGAGCTGGAAGTGCTGCTGGTCCGTGAGGACGACGGTTCGTGGCGACAGATCACCGGCTCCCCGGAGGAACATCGCAGCGCCCTCGGCGATCCACCGCCGCGCCCGGCGCGGCAGGTCGCCGCCGAGATCGCGCAGGTATTGCGGGATCTCGGTCTCACCCCGGACGATGTGGACCAGGCCGACCTGCACGGGACGGCGGCCGATCTGCTGCTGGACAACGCGGTCCGCGCGGTGCAGTTGGAGGCGCTGGCCGATTTCATCCGGTCCGCCACCGATATCGAACTCTTCAACGAGCTCACCGACGCGCGCAGCCGCCTGGCGGAGCGCCTGGGACTGAACCTGATCCCGGACCCGGACGCACCGGAACAGACGCTGACACCGCGGGCAGTGGTCGACCGGTTGGGTGCCGGTCCGCGCCGGGCGCTGCGGCTGCAGCAGTTCGGCGATCTGACCGGCTATGCGAAACGCCTCCGGGAGATCGACGCGGCCGCCGTCGACGCGGCGCGGAATCGCCTGGCCGAACGCCTGGTATCCGAAGACATCGCCCGGAAGATGTCCAGTGCGACGGCCGCCGAGCGGGCGGGCGTCGACCGCCGGATCGCGGCCCTGCTGCCACCCGGGTATGTCGACGGGCCGGACGGCCGGCGGCTGTTCGCCCTGGACACCGGCGGTCTCGACGCCCGAAAGCTCTACCAGGTGATCCGCCGGCTGGAACGCGCCGGTCAGGACGGTGTGGTGCGCGACGCGCTCGGCGAGTATGTGCGCGCCCTGTTCGATATCGATCCCTTCACCGACGTTCCTGGTGGTGACCGTGCCGCCGACCCGCGCATCGCCGACGGCCGGTTCCCGATGCACGACCGCGACGCCATGGGCGGATTGCGCGCGCTCATCGCGGATGCCGTGCGGGTCCTCGGCGCCGAGGATTTCGCCCGCGCCGTCGCCGACGCGGCGGCCCGGCCCGACAGCCACCGGATCCCGGACGACGACCCGGATCAGCGGCCGACCGCGAACCGCGACTGGGCCCGGCTCGTCGGCGTCGATCTGACCGATGCCGACGACAAGACCTTCGTGAAGATCTACGAGGCCTACCGCGACGGCCGGATCGAGAACCACGAGGGCCTCAGCCCGAAGGAACTCGCCGCCGAACTCGATCGGTTGCGCCGCGAGGTCCGGGACCGGGCCGACCTGATCGAGTCACTGATCCGGCTGTTCGACGAGTACACGCGCAGTGCCCGAACCGATCTCCCCGGCACCGAGCGGGGGCAGCTCGCGGACGATCCCGGGGGCCCGCGGCAGTCTGGTCCCGAGGGTCCGCGGCCACCCGGTTCCGGGGGGACGCCGCCGGCCGATCCCGGCGGCCCGCCGCCCGGCCGGGAGAGCAACGAGGCTCCCCGGCCGGGCCCCGGCGAGATCCCGCCCCCGCCCGTCGCGGAACGTGGTGCGACCCAGCCCCGGCCGGGCGCTGAACACGGCGAGACCCCGCCCGCGCCTGAGACGGAAGCTGGTGAGACGCCACCTCGGCCTGACGCGAAGACCGGCGCGGCGCCGGCGCAGCCCGGTTCCGCGGGCGGCGCCGGCGGCAACCGGCCGCCGGCGGCCCCACCTGCCGCGGCCGGGGAACCGGACGACGGGCCCAGCCCGGAATCCGGGGCGCAACCGGAGAACGGGTCGCCGACCGGCCCGCTGCCCGAAACGCATGCGGAGCTCATGGACTGGGTCGAACTGCGCCGCGCGGAGATCGCCGTCGATGCGGCCGCCGACGAAGCCGCCTGGCTCCGGCGGCAGGCCGCCGATCACCCGGCCGACCACCTGCTGCAATTCCGCGCCGAACAGGCGGAACGGCAGCTCGGTTACGCCCGCGAGCGGCTCGACCGAATCCGGCTCGACCAGACGGACCGGGCGGCCTGGCGCGCCCGGATGGACGCCGAGAGCAAACGTTTCCTCGCCGACGCCGAGCCGGACAACTGGCTGGCCGAACAGCGCGCGGTGCTGGCCGAATGGGTCGCCCGGATGGCGGAGGACCGGGCGCGCTGGTTGCGCGAGATACCGGGCGGTCCCGACGAGGACACCCCGCCGGCGCCGGATGCAGGCCCCGACGACAACGGCCCCGACTCCGATTCCGGCCCCGGTCCGGCCGGTCCGAAACCGGACACCGGCTCCGATCCCGAAGTGGCGCAGCCTTCGCGAACTGGTTCGCCCGTCGAACCGGCGCCGGCCGCCGAGACGGATCCGGAACCCGGCGGCGAGCCGGACACCACCGGCAAGGACCAGGTGGACGAGGACACCGAGTCCCGGGCCGAGAAGCAGGCTCTCGAGCTCCGCGGCGAGCAGCCGCAGGCCGACGGGGAAGATCCGAAGTCCGAGGGCAGGCAGGAACCCGAGCCCGGCGGGCAACCCGATGATCAGGATCCGGGGCACCTGCTCGGTGACGCACTCGTCGATGCGATTCTGCGACGCGACGTGCTGGCAGCGCGGATCGGAGAGCTCGCCTCGGCACTGCGCACCCGGGTGGAACCCGATGCGTTCGAACCCGACCGGATCGAAGAAACCGTGCGCGATCTGCGCGGCCGTGATCTCGCCGCCGGCGATACCCGCATCGTCGACGAACTCACCGAACTCACGCCGCGGTTCCTCCGCGCCCACGACGAAGTGCACACCCTGTCCAGCCGGATCGAATACGACCGGCTGCTGCGGGAACGCCAGGCAGTGACCCGGGAAAGCGAGTTCCTGCGTGCCAAGATCACCGATCGCGCGCGCAATATCGGCCTGGACAACCCGGAAGGCTGGGCGGATCTCGGCCCGGACGGCCGCGAACGGATCGTTCTGCGGCTCGACGAGGAGACCCGGTACGACACCGTGGATATCGCCGGCGGTATCGAGGAGGGTCCGCGGCGCGATCGCTCGCCGGTCAGTGCGCAGGCACAGCAGGACCGCCGGGACAAGATCCGTAAATTGATCACCCAGACCGCGGAATTCGACCAGCTCGGTACCCGGCTGCGCGAGCTGGACGCGCAGATCAGCGGGATGGAAGGGGATCACCTCGACCGCCCTCATTCCGAAGAGGTCGCTGCCGAACTCGAACGCCTGGCCCGGGAGCGTGCCGCCGAACTACAACGGATCAAACCGCGCCGCGTCATGCGTGACGATCTGGCGCGCCGGCTCGGTCTCGTGGACGAGAACAACGAACTCCGGGAGAGTGCCCTCGAACCGGACAAGGTGGAATCCGAGCTGCAGAACCTGCGCGACAAGACGTATCAGGCGTTCATGGAACGCCGGCTGCGGCCCTCGCAGTATCAGCAGCGGCTGTTGCAGATCGATATGCTCGCCGCGGTGGCCGACGAAGTGAACTCGGCGCACAACCGGATCGGCCGCCTGCAGGACGATATGGCCCGCGCGGCGGGTGTCTGGCGGGGGCTGGTGGAGGCCGAAGGCGGCCGGATGGTGACCGACCGGGTCGGCATTGTGGAGGGCGACGAGCCGCGGATCATCGTCTTCGGCCCGCGCCCGGAGTTGACGAACTCACCCCATGATCAGGATGCGGCGCGCACCCGCCGTGACCACGACGCCGCTCTCGACCACGCGCTGCGGAACAGTGCCGCTGTCGCACAGGCCCTGACACATCCGGATACGAGGGTGGAGTATCGGCGGGTATTCGCCGACCGGGAGGACAACTGGCGGGTCGACGACACCATGGACCCGCCGGATATCGAACGGATGAGCACCGGCTGGGTCAACGGGGACCGCCTCGAGATGACGAGATGGCGTGACAGCGAAGGCAACTGGCATCCGGTGGACCCGACCCGCCCGAACTGGACTACCAACCGCGACGACTCCGAGTTGCCGAAGAAGTTCAGCCAGAAGGATCTTCCCGACGGCGTGAGCGGCTGGGCCAGCGAGGACGTCATCAACGACATCACCCTGCCCGCCGACGATGTGCCCGTCGGCCAGATCCCGGAGAGCACGCTGCCGGTGAACGCGCCGATGGCGCCCACACAGTACGACACCTCGGATGTGGATCCGAACAAGATCTTCGGCCAGCACTGGGGCGCCGACGCCTACAACGTCATGCGATTGGTGCTGATGGCCGCGCTCGTGCCGAAACATCCGGCGGTCAAGGCGTGGATCCAGCGGCATCCGGAAATCGGCCGGTTCGTGCTGGCGCGGTCGTGGTTGCAGAAGCTGCCGCCGTTCGGGACGGTATTCCGCGGCTACGAGTGGTTTGCGCCGCCGGATACCAATGTGCAACCGATGCACCGCCGCTGGGATCGGGGCGATCATCTGCCACCGGCGGCGCTCACCGACGTTCCGGAGGGGCTGCGCCGGGAATGGGAGCGGGAGGCCCGACTGTGGAGCGAGGTCCAGCGGTGGGCCGACGAACAGTACGACCTCTTCCTGAACGACGACGGCGATCTGGACCGTGTCGCCGCGGGTATCGAGGAGCACCGGCAGAACCGGCAGCGGGAAGCGGCTCGCGAGTTCGTCGACCTCGTCCGGCAGCGGCTGGTCGAGGAGCTGGGCGGTATCGACCCACTGGGTGATGTACCGGCTCAGCTCGCGCGGATCGAGGCCGCGATCGACCGGGTGGCCGGCGAGGTGGCGGACCGGTTCGCCGAGGACGATCCGGAGCTGGTCCGCAATACGGTCGACCAGGTGCGGGAGATGCTGCTGGGTGTCGTGGACCCGGCCGAAATCATGCCCGGTGCCGACCCGGACGAGATCGTGCGCGCCGTCGACCCGGACGAGATCGCCGAACAGCTCGCCGGCCGGATGCGCGACGATATACCGCGGTTCACCCGCGACGAGCTCGAGCAGATCAAGAACCACCTGATGGTCGACGAGCACTGGGTGCGCGACGCCGACGACCCGGAGGGCCAGGTCCGCGAGCTGCCCATGGACCGCCTGGCCGATATCGCCGAGGCCTGGCACCGGCTGCGCGCCGGTAAGCCACTGCCCGCGGATTTCGTCCTGCTGCAGGACGCGCTGGCCGAGGCGCACTATCTGGCCGACAACCCGGGCGCCACCTGGCAGGCAGCCAACACCTACGCCATCGGTCAGGGCTATCACTGGGATGCACAGCGCCCGCCGCTCACAGACTGGCGGGAGGGTCGCCGCTACGCCCTCCCGCCGGTACAGCCGAACTCCGCCTACCTGCCTCCCGCCGCCCGCGACGGCGCGGCCCTGCGAATTCCCGGCGAGCAGGAGCCCGCAGCCAGGGACGGCGACACACTCGACCTGCCGGGACAGAACCCGGCCGCCCGGGACGGTGACACGCTCGAGTTGCCGTTGGAGGAACTGCCGGGACAGCAGCCTGCCGAAGGAGTCAGTGAGCGGCCCGGGCAGCCGGATCGCGCCGCTCAGGACGGTGACACGCTGGAGCTGACGCCCGAGCAGGGTGACTCCGACCCCGACGATCCGGACAACCCTGAGGGCCCGGACGACCCGAGCACACCGCCCACCGGTGGGCCCGGCAGCACACCGCCCTCCCAGCCGCCGGTGCCCGCTCGTGGCGGCGGGGATCCCCCACAGAACAATGGCGCGCAACCGCCGGCGCCCCCCGGTGGCCCGAATGATCCGGGTGGTCCCGGCGGACCACCCCCCGGTGGACCGAGCACACCGGCGACCCGGACCGGCGACCCGATGCGTGACCTCATCGCATTCCTGCGCGATCAAGCGGACTGGCCCGCACAGCGCGATGCGCAGCCGTTGACCGCCGCCGCCGCCGACCACGCGCGGAGGATCGCCGGATATCTCGGTCTGGCCGAGGCTTTCGGGCATCTGCGCGATCCGCTGGCCGCGCTGGCCGAACTCGCCGAAATCGCCCGCGCCCGCGGCTTTCTCGACGATCTCGGGAACGGGCCGCGGATGCGGTACCCCGACGACTTCGCCGAGCTCTCCGCCACCGAACGTTACGGTGACGAGCAGTACTGGCACCACGAGGCCGATCCCGAACTCGTGGCCGAGGTCCACGACGATCTGCGCCGCCTCGGCCTGCCCGTGGAGCAACCGCAACTGCCCGCCGGTCAGCCGGAATCCGCGCTCGAACCCGGCGGCGTTCCCGCTGACCTCGGGGCACCCGGACAACCGGACGGCGCCGACCCGGACGCCGGCGACGGCGTACCGGGTACACCCCATGCGGAGCCGGTGGCCGTCACCCGCGACCGGCTGGCCCAGCAGTTCGGCCTCGACCCGGCGGCGCTCGCCCCGGATCGCCTGGCCGCGACTGTCGCCGATCAGCGCTATCGAATCCTGTTGCGCGCGGCGGCACTGGAAGCGCTGGCGGCCGCGCAGGCCCGCCTCGACGCCGCGACCGATCCGGTCGCCCGCGCCGACCAGCGCAACGCCCGCGACACCTGGGCGCGCCTGCTCGGTATCGCCCCGACGCTGCTCGACCGCGACCACGCCACCGCCCTGAACCGGGCTCGCGCCGAGATACTGCGCGCCGCCGACGATCTCGCGGCGCTCACCGACGGCGTCCAGGCCGCCCGGCAGGAACCCGAACCGGGCGGCGAACCACCGGCAGCCGGTGAAGCCCGCCGCTACAACATCGTGGTGGACGGTGAACGGGTACCCGCTCGTCTGGTCGCCGACGAGGACGGCGGCTGGCGGGTGGCGGACGCCGAGCGCACCGGCCCACCGGGCCATCCGGCGGAACCCACCGCCCCGCAGCGCCGGAAATCGCTGCTGCGCCGGATCTGGGACCGGCTGTTCGGAGACGGTTACGTGGGGGAGACTCCGAAGTATCCGTCCGGGTCCGGGATAGATAGCGCCGGGCAGTCGATACTCGGCGATATGTTCGGGCTTCCGTTGACGAAGACCGAGGATCCGACACCGGGTGTACCCGGCGACGAGTACGAGGTCCTGCAGACCAAGTTCAACCCCGCGCGCATCCTCAAAGAAGGCATCACGCTGTGGAAGAAGCGGGAACTGCTGCCGTTCGTGCGCCGGTTCACCTCCCGGGTCGCCGACCGCAGCCTCGACGCTCCGCCCCTGCGGGACGAGAACGACAACGAGTACCGTTACTGGCTCGACGAAGCCGACCCCGACCTCGTCCGGGAGAACTTCGGGGTCGAACTCGAGGAGCTGAAGAAGCAGGCCGACCCGGCCCTTCCACCGGGCTCCGAAACCCGGCCGGGCGAGCCGGCGGCCCGGCTCGCTCCCGCCGAACCCGATGGCGACGTGGTGCCGCGTAGCACGGGCGAAATCGGTGCCTGGATCAACGAACTGGCCGAGGCGGCAGCACTCCGCGATGCGCAGGCAGCGGCGCTGGCCGAGGCCGCCCGCACGTTCGGTATCGACCTCGGTGATCCGACACCGGAGAACGTCCGGCGGGCGCACGACCTGATCCGCTATCAGCAGGCCCGCCGGCTCGGTGCCCTCACCGGTCTCGCCGACGCTGCCCGCCGCTACAACGCCGAGCACGCCGATATCCCCTACGGCGAGTACGAAACCTTCTTCGACGCGAACCCGCTGGCCCGGTTCCTGCGCGAGGTCCACGACGCCTACCGGGAGCCGTCGCAGGCGCCGGAGTGGCTGCCCGAGGCACTGCGACGCCGCTGGCCCGGCCCGGCCGACCTGCTCAACTGGCAGGGCGTGAACAACGGCGGTGAGCCGACCCGGGATTGGGGCGATCTCTTCGATACCGACCAGCCCGGTCGTGACGACGGGACCCGGCAGTACCTGGAGCGGGCACTGCGCCGCGATCAGATCCGCGACGAACGTTCGGTCTGGGCGCAGATCCTCGGCGATGTGGACCTGAACACACTCGGCGCCGACCAGCTCGCCGACACACTGGCGGCGCAACTGGACCGGATCCAGCAGGCCGCGGACCGCATCGATGACTTCGGCCGCCGAACAGCGGAATTCCTGCGCCGGGACGCCGAAGCCGGCGAACTCACCGGCCTGATCGGCGATATGGCGGCCCAAGAATGGGTGCTCGCGAACGACGGGGTCATGTTCGGTGACCCGGCCGGTCTCGGCCTGCTGCCCCCGGACCGGCCCGGCGGACCGATGCGGCTGGTCGTGGTCGACGGCCGGCTCGAACACGACCGGGTACTGGCCGACGCCCTCGCCCGCCACCCCGACCTCGCCGACGCCGTGAACAACGGCGACCTCCAGGTGCTGTACAAGCTGACTCATGTGCGGCCGGGCGAGCCGTTGCCCGACGGCGGTTTCGGGCCCGAGCGGATCATCGTGGCCGACGCCGGCGCCCCGCGGGTCCGTCATCTCAGCAACGAGGTCGACGGGCGCCACCTGGATGCCACCCTCATCGACGACGGCGCCGGCTGGCGCGTGGTACCGGACGATCCCGTGGAACCGGAGCAGGGCCGGTCGGCCGGCGGGCTGACCCGCACCGAACTCGACGACGCCACAGGCGAACTCGCCGAACGCCTCGGTATCGCCGACGAGGATCTGGCCGATCCGCGCCGGCTCGCCGAAGAACTGTCCGTGCTGCGCGACGAGAACGAGATCCGCGCCGCCCAGCTCGAGGCGATCATCGACCACGCCCGGACCGCCTGGGATATCGACACCTATTACGAGGTGGCGCAGGCCCGCGGCAATCTGGCGACCCGAGTCGACCCGGAGGAGACCGCGCCGGTGACCGCCGAACGGGCGGCGCAGGTGATCGCCGACCCCGCGACCCCCGGGGCCCGGCGGATCCAGCAGATCGCCGGAATACTGGACTACGCCAAGGCATCGGCCGGGCTGGACCGGGCCGCGGTGGAGGCGGCGACGCTGCGCCTGATGCGGCGTCTCGACGCGCTCTCCGATGCGGTGGCGGTCACCGATCCGCAGCAGATCGGCGCCGGGATCCGGGATCTGGTGTACCGGGAGTACAGCCGGTCCGATCTGACCGCTGCCCTCACCGATTTCCTGACCGCCCTCGGTGAGGTCGATATCTTCGACCCCGCCGTCCACGGCGACCGCGCCGTCGACCCGCGGGTGGGTCGCGCCGAGATCCCGGTCCACCACCGAGCGGTGCGGCATTTGGTGGACCTGATTCAGGATCTGCGTCACCTCACCGATGCTCCGCAGCGGATGGGCCTGTTGGATGCCGATACAAACCTGCTCCCGGCCACGGAACTCGGTGCGAACCCCGATTTCGCCCGCACGGCCGGGGTCGATCTCCCGCCGGCCGATCTCGCCCGCTGGGACGACGTCCTCGACCGCTACCGGCGCGGCGAACTCGGCGACGACGATCCGGAATTCGTCCGGGTGCGGACCGAACTGAACCGCTGGAACGAGGTCTACGAGAAGTACCGCGACGGCCGTTTGGACAAGGAAGAACGGCTGAAGCCGGCCGAACTCGCCGAAGTACAGGCCGAGTTGCGCGGCGAGGTGACCCAGCGGGCCCGGGATATCGCCGCGCTGGCCGAACTCGCCGAGCGTGCCGCGCAACTGGACGAGGTATCGCTGCGCGCCGCCCGCGACCGGGCCGAACTGGATGTGGAGCGGGCCCGGGCCGCACTGCCCCCGCCGCACCCGGACCTGCCGGTGGACGAAGCGGATCTGGCCTCGCATACGGCTCTGGACCAGCGGCTCGAGGAGTTGCGCGGACGGACGACCCGGGTCGACGAACAAGAGGCGTACCAGCGCCGGATCACGGACTACGAGGAGGCGGCCCGCGGGGTGATCGACGCCGAGGCCGATCTCGCCCGGATCGACGGCGACCTCGAACATCATCGCCCGGATCCCGGCCCGGGCCGCGCGGACGATCCGGACCCGGGCACCCGCCGGCATCAACCGGTCCTACCGGAGCCCGGTCCCGCCGGCCGGCACGGCCACGAGCCCGCACCGGCTCCCAGCGACCGCCGGCAGTCCCCGGTACCCACGCCGGACGAAGCCGACCCTCCGCTGGTCGAAGGTGACCGCGCGCGGCCCGACGAAGTCGATCCGGTGGCCGGTGCTGATGATCGGGCGCGGTCGGATGAAGTCGATCCGGTGGCCGGTGATCGCGCGCGGTCGGGCGAAGTCGATCTTGTGAGCCGCGATCGTCGCCGACCGCCTGTTACCGGTCCAGTGTCCGGTGATCGCGCTCGCCCACAGCCGGACGAGGAACCGGCGGGCGGAGACCCGGCGGAAACCGGAACCGGTACCAACGACCCCCGCGACCCGACGAACCGCGGAGAGCCCGGCACCGGCCCGCGCACGAACCGCGGCGGTCCCGAGGCTCCGAATCCACCCGACGAGGAAGGCTCGACAAGCCGCCGCCGACTCCCACCGTTGCCCCGCGGATCCTCCCTGCGTTCCCATATCCCGAAACGGCCGCACGAGTGGGATCCAGAATTCCCGGCCCCGTTCGAAAACGAGCGCAAGCCGTGGCCGGCCCCGCTTCCAGAACTTCCCGACCGGCCCGATCCCCCAGCCCCGCCGGAGCCTCCAGCGCCGGAGCCACCGGAGCCCCCGGTTCCGCCGGTGCCGGAACCGCCGGTGCCGCCTGTCCCGCCGGTGCCGGAACCGCCGGTGCCGCCTGTCCCGCCGGTGCCGGAACCGCCGGTGCCGCCTGTCCCGCCGGTGCCGGAACCGCCGGTGCCGCCTGTCCCGCCGGTGCCGGAACCGCCGGTGCCGCCTGCGCCGCCGGTGCCGGAACCGCCGGTGCCACCTGCGCCGCCGGTGCCGGAACCGCCGGTGCCACCTGCGCCGGTGCCGTAACCACCGGTGCCGCC
>NZ_JBITCK010000002.1:0-1131688 GCF_044453135.1 Nocardia sp. NPDC051750
GTCCCATTCCGAACCCGGAAGCTAAGCCTGCCAGCGCCGATGGTACTGCACTCGACAGGGTGTGGGAGAGTAGGACACCGCCGGAACATAATTCCCTCTAGGGGCCCACATTTGTGGGCCCCTAGAGTGCTTTTCGGGGTGCATGCCGACCTCGTGGCCGCTAGGGCCAGAGCGGGGGCCGGTCGGGCACTGTCTCCGCCAAGGCGTTGCTCATACTCTGCAGCGTGTAGACACCGCGGGGACTGCGGCCGTGGCCGGGAAGGTCCGGAGCGGTCGCGCACCTTTGACGGAGAGTGGGACGGCCTCCGGATTCGGCTGCGGTATCTTCTCTTTGATCACGCTTCCACCGGACTGTGCACCGGTGGTTCACTGTTCGGGCGTCGACCGCAGTGGTCCGGCGCCGGGGAAGGGGGCTCCGTGGCTCATCCATATGGTGCGGCATCGAATGTTCCGCACGGGGGTCCTGGATTCGGCGGATATGCCGGGCCGCCCGGATACGGAGGTTATCCGGCCGGGCCGCCTATGAACCCCCGGCCGCAGCGACCCATCTCCGTTGCCAGAGTGGTGATCGCAGTGGTGATAGTGCTCGGCCTGACGTTCGGTGTGGCGGTGGGCGCGTACTTCTGGGTGGAGCAGCGTAAACGTGCCTCCGGGCCGATGGAATATCCGGCTGTCGGTGACTGCGTGGCGGCCACCAGTGCTCTGTTCATAGAGGTCGACGAGGGCGATGATCCCGTTCGTGTCCTGGATTGTGCGGACCCCACGGCCACCTGGAAGGTCGTCGAATCCAACTTGGAAGAAGGGGGATACAACAGCGATCTCCAGTGCGAGATCGGTGATGTGGGGTCGATCCACATCACCGATGACCATTACGGGGAGCAGCACTCGGCGAGGGTTTGTACGGTACCGAATCTGCAGCCCGGTCGTTGCTACGAGCACAGCGGGATTCTCGAGTACACATATGCACCATCGTGTGGCGACCGGTCTGCCCGGTTCGACCGGGAGGTGCGGGGAGCTACGGATGTAGCTGTATGCGAACCGGCGTTCGAAGGTGAGCGGCCGTCCTATCTCGGGGGCTATCACCACGCCGACAAAACGAACCGTGTCGTCTACTGCTTTGGGTACATCGAATGACCGCCGCCGATAACCGGCGTCGCTGAGCCTGTTCCGGCTTGTTCGCCCGGTTCGGTCGAGGCGCCGTTCCGGAGCCCGTACCGAAAGGGCCTAGACTCTGCCGGATGCGACTCGTGATTGCTCGTTGCCAGGTCGACTATGTGGGGCGGTTGACCGCTCATCTGCCGATGGCTCGCCGGCTGCTGATGCTCAAGGCGGACGGGTCGGTGCTGGTGCATTCCGATGGGGGGTCCTATAAGCCGCTGAACTGGATGAGTCCGCCGTGCTGGGTCGAGGAACGGGAACCCGATGCCGCGGCGGGGCAGTTGAAAGCGCTGTGGGTGGTGAGCAACAAGGCGGGGGAGGAGCTGCGGATCAGTATCGAGGAGATCGAGCACGATTCCAGTCATGAACTCGGCGTGGATCCGGGGCTGGTGAAGGACGGGGTGGAGGCGCATCTGCAGGAGTTGCTGGCCGAGCATGTGGAAACGCTCGGTGCGGGGTTCAGTCTGATCCGGCGGGAGTACATGACCGCGATCGGCCCGGTCGACCTGCTGTGCCGGGACGCGACCGGGCAGACGGTCGCGGTGGAGATCAAACGGCGGGGTGAGATCGACGGGGTGGAACAGCTGACGCGGTACCTCGAGTTGCTGAACCGGGACCCGCTGCTCACGCCGGTGGCCGGCGTGTTCGCGGCGCAGCAGATCAAACCGCAGGCGCGGACGCTCGCGGAGGACCGCGGGATCCGCTGCCTCACCCTGGATTACAACGCCCTCCGTGGGACCGAGAGCAACGAATTCCGGCTCTTCTAAGCTGGAAGCTATGCCACGACGGAAACCGCGCAGCGAGCGCTACGGAGCGCAGCCGCAGCAGTTGGGCACGGGCCTGGGGGACGTGTACCGCCGGACCGAGGCCGGGCCCGACGGTGACGAATACGTTGTGCGGACGGTGCCCGGGGCGCGAGCGGTGAAGCGGTACCGCTGCCCGGGCTGCGATCACGAGATCGTGCCGGGAGTGGCGCATGTTGTGGCCTGGCCGGTCGGCAGCGGTGAAACCGACCGCCGGCATTGGCATCGGGGCTGCTGGAACGGACGGGGAACCAGGGGGATCACCCGGCGCTGGTCCTAGCGGTTATCGCCTGGACCTGCGGTGTGCTGACGGGTGCGATGCGGAAGCATCGTTGCCGACCGCGGAACGGTGCGGCCGAACCGATCGGGGGGTCGTGCGCGAAGGGTCAACGGGTCGGCTCGCGACAGTGTCGTCCGCGGCGCCGTGCCCGGAGGTCGCCGGTTCGCCGAGCGCCGAATCGCAACGGCGGGGCGCTCTGACGCGGTTGGTACAGACGGTGGGGAGTTGGCTGGGAAGCCGGGGAGTCAGTGGCGAGACGCCGGTGAATGTGGAGGCGTCGGCCGGGGCGAGGCCCGCCGGCCTTGGCGGGCCGGGGCGGTCGACATGAGGAAGGCCGCCCCGGTGGGGGCGGCCTTCGGAGTGATTTGTCGTGTCGCCGTACACGTTCCGACAGCAGCTCTGAGGGAGCTCTAGTTGCTGATGTCGGCGTTTTCGCGTTCTTCGTCGACGATATCTTCCGACTCGTCGTCGGCGTTCACCTCGGGGATCGCCTTCTGATTGTTGCGGCCGGATACCGACTTGTTCTGCCCACTGCCGATGGATTTACGCGACTGTTCGGGCACCCCGTCGAGCAGCTCGCTTTCCCGGTTGACGGCGGCCAGCATGGCGGGCACCGAATCGAGCTGGCCGCGGATGCCGAGCAGCTGGGCGAGCACCCGGCCACGCAGGACGCGCATCTCCTCGGCCAGTTCCTTGGCGTGCGCGATCTTGCGCTCGGAGGTCTGGGTGGCGGAGGTGATGAGGCGGTTGGCCTCGTCGGTGGCGTCCTTGATGCGCTGGGCGGCCTCGGCGCGGCTGGTGGCCTCGAGCTCCTCCATCGCGCGGGTCAGCTTGGTGCGCCGCTCCGCCATGGTGACCTCGAAGTCCTGCTGAGTCGCCTTGCGCTTGGCGTCGGACTCCTTGGCCAGGCGCTCGGAATCGGCCTGGGCGGCTTCGATGATCTTGGCGGATTCGGTACGCGCGTTGGCGACGGTCTGCTCGTATTCGATTTCGAGAGCTTCGCGCTTCTCTTTGGTCTCGGCGAGCAGCGATTCGTACTTACCGCGCATCTCCGTGGCCTGCTGTTCGGCGATGGAGACCATCTCCGCGGCCTCGGCCTGTGCGAGTGCGCGGACCTCGGAGGCCTCGTCGGAAGCCAGTCGCAGCATCCGGGAGATGCGGTCGCTCATCCCTTCCGCAGTGGTCGGCGGGACGGACAGCCGGTCGACTTCCTTACGGAGCTCGTCGATTTCGTCGCGGGCATCCTCCAGCTGACTGGCGAGGTTGCGGGCCTGGGCGGCAGCGGCATCGCGGTCGGTGGCGGTAACCCGCAACTCGGCATCGAAACGGTCGAAATAGTTACGTACCTCGTCTTGCGCATAACCCTTGCGCACGACGGTGAAGGGCAGCGCAACGAAGCGATTGCGATCGGACTCGGGTGACGACATGGCCAACAAACTACAGCCTGAGACCGGCGCATGGTGAGTCGACCGGGAATGTTATCGGAGGTACTCCTAACGGTCCGATTACGATACTAGTGCGTAACATTCGGATCAGGTTCGAGTAACTCGACCAGCACACCGCCAGCATCCTTCGGATGGACGAAATTGATTCGCGAATCGGCGGTTCCGCGGCGCGGCGCCTCGTACAGCAACCGGATCCCGCGATCGCGCAGATATGCGGAAACGGCCTCGATATCGGTGACCCGGAAAGCCAGTTGCTGCAGGCCGGGGCCGCTGCGATCGATGAACTTCGCGATCGTGGAGGTCTCGTCGAGCGGAGCCAGCAACTGCAGAGCAGTCGAATCGTCCTCGGCGGCGGGAGCGGACAGCATCGCTTCCTGAACGCCCTGTTCCTCGTTGACCTCGCGGTGGGTTTCGACCAGGCCGAGCGTTTCGGCGTACCAGGCGACGGCCACGTCCAGATCGGGCACGGCGATGCCGACGTGATCGACTGCGACGACGTAGTCGGCGGGGATGAATTCTGATGACGGGGTAGCGGTGCTCACCCTTCGAACGTAGCGCGTTCCGGTGTGACGCCGGTATCTACCCGCCCGGTTCCAGGTTGACCGAGGGCGGCTGCCGTCAAATCGTCACCAGTGATATGTGCATCCCTGTGGACTACTCCCGGGCGCCCGCAGGTTACCGTGGAGTCGTCCGCAGGTGCGCTGCTTCCGGCAGCGCGCCGAGGTCGGTTCGCCGAAGCCGGGCCGGGCCGGCCGGGAGTTGTTCGCGAATGCTTCCGGACCGATCACCCCGGTGGTCGAGGCTCGGCTGATCCGGAGCGATCAGCGGGAGGGGGCGCAGCGACCGGCCGGCGGGAGTGAAGACCGGGGTCACCAGGGCCCCGACCCGCGGCGCCGGAGGCGCCGTCGAGATACAGGAGGCTCGTCGTGACCAACTCCGTGATCGTTGCCGGTGCCCGTACCCCGGTCGGCCGGCTGCTGGGCGGTCTGAAGGATTTCAGCGGATCGGATCTCGGCGGGTTCGCGATCGCCGCCGCGCTGGAGAAGGCCGGTGTCCGCGGCGACCAGGTCGACTACGTGATCATGGGCCAGGTGCTCACCGCGGGCGCGGGGCAGATCCCGGCCCGGCAGGCCGCCGTCGCCGGCGGTATCCCGATGGATGTTCCGGCGCTGACCCTGAACAAGGTGTGCCTGTCCGGTATCAATGCCATCGCCCTGGCGGATCAGCTCATCCGGGCCGGTGAACACGAGATCGTGGTGGCCGGTGGTCAGGAGTCGATGAGCCGTGCCCCGCATATGCTCGAAAAGAGCCGGACGGGTTTCAAGTACGGCGATGTGACGCTGCGCGACCATATGGCCTACGACGGCCTGCACGATATCTTCACCGATCAGGCGATGGGTGCGCTCACCGAACAGCGCAACGACAAGGATCCGATCGCCCGGGCCGACCAGGATGCTTTTGCCGCGGCCTCGCATCAGCGGGCCGCCGCCGCGTGGAAGAACGGGGTCTTCGATGACGAGGTGGTACCGGTCGAGGTGCCGCAGCGTAAGGGCGACCCGGTGCTGTTCCGGCAGGACGAGGGCATTCGCGCCGACACCACCGCGGAGTCGCTGTCGACGTTGCGGCCTTCGTTCAGCAAGGACGGCACCATCACCGCCGGTTCGGCGTCGCAGATCTCCGACGGGGCCGCCGCGGTGGTGGTGATGAGCAAGACCAAGGCGCAGGAGCTCGGGTTGAGCTGGATCGCCGAGATCGGCGCCGCCGGTATGGTGGCCGGCCCGGATTCGACGCTGCAGGATCAGCCGGCGAATGCCATCGCGAAGGCGTGCGCCAAAGAGGGGATCGCGCCGGCCGATCTGGATCTGGTGGAGATCAACGAAGCGTTCGCGGCGGTGGGTATCGCCTCGACCCGCGCGCTGGGCATCGATCCGGAGAAGGTCAATGTCAACGGTGGCGCCATCGCCATCGGGCATCCGCTCGGGATGTCGGGTGCGCGGATCGTGCTGCATCTGGCGCTGGAACTGAAGCGTCGCGGTGGCGGGGTCGGCGCGGCCGCGCTGTGCGGTGGCGGCGGTCAGGGTGATGCGCTGATCGTCCGGGTCTGAGCGTCCGGTATGACCGGTGTGACCGGTTCGACTACGACGGCGTGTAGTGGCTGAGGCAGAATGGTGCCCATGAACTTTCTTGGTCTGGGCACCACTGCCGGCAGGTTCCGTTTCTTCGCCGTGCTCGAGGCTGTTTCCTGGTTGGGGCTGCTGATCGGAATGGCCTTCAAGTACCTACCCGAGAACGGCAACGAAATCGGCGTGAAGATCTTCGGGCCGGTGCACGGGACGATCTTCGTCATCTTCGTCCTGGTTGCTCTGCTGACCTCGCGCGAGTTCGAATGGAACTGGAAGACCACCGTGCTGGCGCTGCTGTCCAGCATCCCGCCGTTCTTCACGGTTCTGTTCGAGGTGTGGGCCGTGCGCACCGGCAAATTCGATGAGTCGGGTGCGTCCGGCAGCACCGAGTCCCCGAAGACTCTCGCCGCCTCGTCGTGACAGACTGGAACCTGTGACTCGACCAGCATCTCGCCGTCCTTCACCAGCCGCAGCCGCCGCCATGTCCGGGGCGGTCGATCTGTCCGCCCTGAAACAGCCGCCCGCGGGTGCGGCGGCCGACGTCGGTGACCACACGGTCACCGAGGCGGATTTCGAGACCAAGGTCCTGCGCCGCTCCGCCCAGGTGCCCGTTGTGGTGGTGCTGTATTCGCAGCGCAGCCCCGGCAGTATCGAACTCGTACAGCTGCTGGAACGGCTCCTGGGCGAGGCGAACGGCGCCTGGGATCTGGCCGCCGTCGAAGCCGAGAGCAATATGCGGATCGCGCAGGCGTTCGGCGTGCAGGGCATCCCGACTGTGATCGCCGTCGCGGGCGGTCAGCCGCTGGCCGATTTCCAGGGTGGGCAGCCCGAGACCCAGGTCCGGCAGTGGCTGGCCGCCGTGGTGCAGGCCGTGGAGGGCAAGCTCGAGGGAGCCCCGGACGCCCCGGCCGAACCGCCCGTCGACCCGCGGTTCGCGGCGGCCGAGGCGCTGCTCGACCAGGGCGATCTCGCGGGCGCGGAATCGGCCTACGAGGCGATCGTGTCCCAGGAACCCGGCAATATCGAGGCCAAAGCCGCGCTGCGGCAGCTGAAGTTCCTGGTCCGGGCCCAGGAGGTGCCGGAAACCGCCATCGCGACCGCCGACGCGGATCCGGCGAATGTGGCGGCCGCGCTGGATGCCGCCGATGTGGAGATGTTCCAGCAGCGACCCGAGGCGGCGTTCGACCGATTGATCGGACTGATCAGCCGCACCGCCGGTGACGAGCGCGCGACCGTGCGCACCCGGTTGGTGGAACTGTTCGAGTTGTTCGACCAGGCCGAACCGTTCGTCGTCGCGGCCCGCCGCAAACTGGCCACCGCCCTCTACTGAGCCGCCGACCGCCCGCTGCTGAGCAGCGGACGGTCGCCCTGGCGAGGCGCTGGGCTGCGGTGGCGGAACATCTCAGGGGCGTGGGGTCAGCCAGAGGACGCTGAGCGGGCCGAGCGTGAGCGCGGCGGACGCGGGCCGGTCGTGCAGTGCCGTGGGATCGGCGTGGACGACGCCGAGGTTTCCCGCGCCGGTTCCGCCGTATTCGAGTGCGTCGGTGTTCAGGATCTCGAGCCAGTCGCCCGCCAGGGGCAGGCCGATCCGGTAGTCGGTGTACGTGCTGCCGGAGAAGTTGCAGACACAGGCGACGGTGCTGCCGTCGGCGGCGTGGCGCAGGAAGGCCAGCACGTTGGATTCCCGGTCGTCGCTGGTGATCCAGGAGTGGCCGCCGGGGGTGGTGTCCTGGCTCCACAGAGCCGGATGCGCGCGGTAGACGCGATTGAGGTCGGCGACCAGGAGCTGGACTCCGCGGTGCAGCGGGTTGTCCAGCTCGTGCCAGTCGAGGCCGTGGTCGTGCCACCATTCGCGGTAGTGACCGAATTCCTGGCCCATGAACAGCAGCTGTTTGCCGGGGTGGGCCCACATATAGGCGAGTAGCGCCCGGACGCCCCCCGCCTTGGCGAACTCGTCGCCCGGCATCCGGGTCCACAGGGTCCCTTTCCCGTGCACGACCTCGTCGTGGCTGATGGGCAGCAGGTAGTTCTCACTCCACGCGTACATGAGCGAGAAGGTGATCTCGTTGTGGTGCCAGCTGCGGTGCACCGGGTCGCGGCCCAGATAGCTCAGCGTGTCGTGCATCCAGCCCATATTCCATTTCATGCCGAAACCCAGGCCGCCCACCTCGGTGGCGCGGGTGACGCCGGGCCAGGTGGTGGATTCCTCGGCGACGGTCAGCACCCCCGGATACGAGTCGTGCAGGCTGTTGTTCAATTCGGTGAGGAAGGCGACCGCCTCCAGGTTCTCGCGGCCGCCGTGGATATTCGGTTCCCAGCCGCCGTCGGGACGGCCGTAGTCGAGGTAGAGCATCGCGGCGACCGCGTCGACCCGGAGTCCGTCGATATGGAATTCTTCGATCCAGTAGCGGGCGTTGGCGACCAGGAAATTGCGGACCTCCGGGCGGCCGTAGTCGAAAACGTAGGTGCCCCAGGCGGGTTGTTCGCCGTGGCGGGGGTCGGGGTGCTCGTAGAGGGGGGTGCCGTCGAACCGGGCCAGGGCCCAGGCGTCGCGGGGGAAATGGGCGGGCACCCAGTCGAGGATGACGCCGATACCGTCGGCATGCAGGTGGTCGACGAAGGCGCGGAAATCGTCCGGGCTGCCGAACCGTGCGGTCGGAGCGTAATAGGAGGTGACCTGATAACCCCAGGAGCCGCCGAACGGATGCTCGGCGATCGGGAGGAGTTCCACATGGGTGAAACCGAGGCGGCGCACGTACTCGCTGAGTTGTCCGGCGAGTTCGCGATAGGACAGGCCCGGCTGCCAGGACGCGAGATGGACCTCGAAGATGCTGAGAGGTGCGCGCGCCGGGTCCGTGTGGGTGCGGGTGGTGAGCCAGTGCTGGTCGGTCCACTGGTGGTGGCTCTCGGCGACGACGGAGGCGGTGGCCGGGGGTAGTTCGGTGGCGAAGGCGAGTGGGTCGGCGTGATCGGCGATCCGGCCGTCGGCGCCGTGCACGCGGTATTTGTAGCGGTCGCCGGGAGCGGCGCCGGGGACGAAGACCTCCCAGACGCCGGACCGGCCGAGGGCACGCATCGGCCAGGTGCCGCCTTGCCAATGGTCGAAATCGCCGAAAACGGTGACACCGCGGGCATTCGGCGCCCACACCGCGAACGACACCCCGGTGACCTCGCCGTCCAGGCCCGGATAGCGCCGCGCATGCGCGCCGAGTACCTCCCACAACCGCTGATGGCGGCCCTCTCCGATCAGATGCAGATCGAGCTCGCCGAGAGTCGGCAGGTGGCGGTAGCCGTCCGCGAGCACCGTGGCGGGATGATGCGGGTAGGTGGTGACGACGCGGTAATCCAGCAGCTCGGGGTACGGGAGGGTGGCGGCGAAAACCCCGTGGCCCAGCGCGTCCAGCCGGTGTTGCGCCTCGCCCACGAGAATCGCGACCGATTCCGCCTCCGGCCGCAGGACCCGGACGGCCGTACCGTCCGGACCGGGGTGGGCGCCGAGAACCGTATGCGGGTCGGGATGGTTGCCCGCGGCCAGCAGCAGCAGATCCCGCCGGTTCACCGCGACCTCACCGGAAGGACCGCCGGTAGGCCAGTCCGGCGCGGGCATGATGCGGAACCGGGGGCAGGGCGATCACATGGGCGACCGCGCGGGCCGGGTCGAGGCGGATGTAGTTCGTCTGGGCCCAGTGGTACTGCTCGCCGCTGATCTCGTCGTGGACCACCGGATGGTCGTGCCATTCCCGGCCGATGGCGGGCAGGTCCAGCGAGAGCATGCCCTGTTCGGCGGTGAACGGGTTGAGGTTCACCACGACCAGGACGGCGTCCCCGGTCGCCGGGTCGATCTTCGAATACGCCAGCAGGTTGTCGTTGTCGATGTGATGGAAATGCAGGCAGCGCAGCTGGCGCAGTGCGGGATGCCGGCGGCGGATGTCGTTGAGCCTGGTCAGCCACGGCTCCAGCGATTCGCCGCGGGCGCGGGCCGCGGCGAAGGGCCGGGGGCGCAGCTCGTATTTCTCCGAGTCCAGGTATTCCTCGCTGCCCGGTCGCACGGCCTGGTGCTCGTACAGTTCGAAACCGGAGTAGACGCCCCAGCTCGGAGCGAGGGTGGCGGCGAGTACCGCGCGCACGGCGAACATGCCCGGGCCGCCGTGCTGCAGGCTTTCGTGCAGGATATCCGGGGTGTTCACGAACAGGTTGGGTCGTGCCTCGTCGGCCTTGGCGGCCAGTTCGTGCCCGAATTCGGTCAGCTCGTGCTTGTGGGTGCGCCAGGTGAAATAGGTGTAGGACTGGCTGAATCCACGCCGGGCCAGACCGTACAGGCGGGCCGGATAGGTGAACGCCTCGGACAGCAACACCACCTCCGGGTCGGTCCGGCGGACCGCGGCGATCAGCCATTCCCAGAAGTCGGCCGGTTTGGTGTGCGGATTGTCGACGCGGAAGATCTTCACCCCCAAGCCGATCCAGTACCGCACCACCCGCAGCACCTCGGCGTACAGGCCGTCGGGGTCGTTGTCGAAATCGAGCGGGTAGATGTCCTGGTATTTCTTCGGTGGATTCTCGGCATAGGCGATCGTGCCGTCGGGCAGGGTCGTGAACCATTCGGGATGCGCGGTGACCCAGGGGTGGTCGGGCGCGCACTGCAGGGCGAAGTCCAGGGCGACCTCGAGCCCGAGATCGGCCGCGGCGCGTACGAACGCGGAGAAATCGGCTTCGGTGCCGAGTTGCGGATGGAACGCGTCGTGCCCGCCGTCGGCCGATCCGATCGCCCACGGTGACCCGACATCGTCCGGACCGGCGGTCAGCGCGTTGTTACGGCCTTTGCGGTTCACCCGGCCGATCGGATGGATCGGCGGCAGATAGACGACGTCGAAACCCATCGCCGCGATACGTGGCAGAGCGGCGGCCGCGGTCGCGAAGGTGCCGTGCACCGGGTTGCCGTCGGAATCGCGACCACCGGTCGAGCGGGGGAAGAACTCGTACCAGGCGCCGGCGAGGGCACGCGGGCGCTCGACCAGCACCGAATACTGCGGCCCGCGGGTGACCAGATCCCGCAGCGGGCTGTCGCGCAGGACCTCCGCGATCTCCTCGGTGAACGCCGGAGCGACCCGCGCGGGCAGCGGGTCGGCTCCGCGCAGGGCGGCCGCCACCGCCCGCAGCCGCTCGAACTGTTTCTTGCCCACCGCTTGCGCCGCCCGGTCGAACAACCGGGCGCCGGACTCCAGATCGTTGGCCAGATCGACCGCGCTCTGCCCGACCGCCAGTTTGGCCTCCACCGCCGACCGCCACGTCGCGAGGGAATCGGCCCAGCCTTCGACGCGGTAGTGCCACAGGCCGGGGGTACTGGGTGTGAAGATCCCGTTGAACACATCGGGCTGGTAGTCGGGTGTCATCGGGACCCGGGTCGACCGGGACGACCCCGGCGCGCGGATCGCCAGGGTCGCGCCGACCGCTCCGTGGCCGTCCCGCCACACCACGGCCCGCACCGGGAACACCTCGCCGACCACCGCCTTCGCCGGATACCCTCCGGGGATGTGCGGGGCGGTGTCATCGATGGCGATGCGGCCGGTCATCCCGACAACAGTATTGGCGTCGCTTCCGAAGCCGGGGGGCCGGGGGTGCTGTGTCTTCGCAGGGGCCCGCCGGCTTCCCCGACCACGGATCATCGGGGCCGGCGGGGTATACGGACATCAGTGGCCAGGCGGGCGACCGAGCCCGGGGGGCCGGCCACCCCCTTGATTACCCGTGACCATGGTCGGCCCGGATCCCGGATGCCAGGGGGAGATGGGGCCAGTGCGACAGATCGGCGAGCATCTGCCGGTCGTGGGTGGCGACGACGACGGCGGCCGGTGTCTCCGACAGGGCGGCGGTGAGATCGTCCACCAGCGATACGGACAGGTGGTTCGTGGGTTCGTCGCAGAGCAGCACCATGGGGCGGGCCGACAACTGCAGGGCGAGATACAGCCGGCGCTGCTGACCCTGCGAGAGCCGCCCGACGGGCGTTCGATACGACTCCTTCTCCAGCAGGCCCATCGATGCCAGCGGTACCGGGGCGATATCGCTGTGCAGGGCGAGGCTGCGCACATGCCGGTCGTAGAGTTCCTGCGCGGTCGGCTCCGGCTCCCAGGCGGGGACCTCCTGGTCGATGCGGACGATACGAGCGGCGCCGTGGTGGTGAACGCTGCCGGTGGAGGGTTCCAGCTCCCCGGCCAGCACCGCCAGCAGGGTCGACTTACCCGCACCGTTGTGCCCGGTGACCAGGAGCCGTTCGCCCGCGTCGAGGGAGAGTGCGACCGGGGAATCCAGCCGTCCCGTGACCGTGATGTCATCGCAGCGGAGCAGCGGGGTGCCCGGGCGGACAGCGAGGTCGGGGAAACGCAGCCGCAGCGGCGGTTCCGGCACGGTGACGGTATGTGCGTCGAGTTCGGCCCGGCGCCGGTTGAATGCCTGTACGAGGCCCGGCGTCCGGGACTGCCGCTGATGCTTCCCGTGTCCCTTGTCCGGCCGCCAGCCGGTGCTGAGCCGGTCGCGGGCGTGCGCGACGGCTTCGCGCAGGCGCGCATGCTCGGCCAGCTGATCCGCGTAGTCGTTCTCCCACTGTTCCCGGGCGCGGCGCCGGCCCTCCTGCCAGCCGGCGTATCCGCCGGCGAAGAGCTGTGGCCGCCCGTCCTCGCTGGGGTCCAGATCGAGGAATTCGTCGGCGACCGCACGCAGCAGCGCGCGATCGTGACTGACGACAACCAGTCCGCCGGAGCGGGAACGCAGGCGCCCGGTGAGGAAATCCAGCCCGTCCCGGTCGAGGTGGTTGGTCGGCTCGTCCAACAGCAGGATGTCCTGGGTGGCACCGAGCAGGCACGCCAGCCGGACCCGATGGCGTTGCCCCACGGACAGCGTCTCCAGCGTGCGTTCTCGGTCCGTACACGCGTGCAGGGCCGCCAGCGCGATATCGACCCGGCGTTCGGCATCCCAGGCGTCGAGCCGGGTGGCGGCATCCAGCGCGGCGGCGTAGGCGTCGTCGGCTCCGGGTGCGCCGGCCGCGAGCGCGACGGACGCGGAGTCCAGGTCCCGCAGGGCCCGCAGGGCCGGTTCGATGGATTCGGCGATCAGGGTGCCGACGGTCTCGCCCGCGCGGAACGGTATGGCCTGCTGTGCCACACCGATCGTGCCGATCCGGCCGACGGTGCCGCTGTCGGGTTGCCGCAGCCCCGCTAGTACGTGCAGCAGGGTGGTTTTACCGCGCCCGTTCTCCCCGACGATCGCGAGCCGGGAACGGGCGGACACCGTGACGGAGACATCCGCCAGAACGGGTCGCGAACCGAGGGTCACGTGGACAGAGGTGGCCCGGATGTGCGCGTGCGCGCCGGCCGGCAGCCGATCGGTGGACGACGAGTCCCGATGGAGGTCGGAGGAGGTCAGGCCACTGTGGGCCGGGTGAGAATCGGAAATGGTACGAAAATCAGGCACTGAAGCTCCGCAGCTCGAGGAATGGAGCCGGGACAGCGCAGAACACCGCCCGGCACGACGCTCGGACGGCGGCTTCGGAGAAGAGTCGGAATTCCGGTCGCCGCCGTCAGCGGCGCGACCAGGGCTTCATCGACACAGAACCTGCAAACACGTCGGCAACCCTAACGGAACCGCTCTCCCCGGGACAACGAGATTTCGAGCACTGCGCCTCGAGTAACCCCGATCGAACCTGACGCGCCCAGCGGCGGCGCCCAGTCTTACGAGGCCCTTGGAGGTTTTGGCCCGGCCCTGCTTTCAGCCCTCGAAGCGCATGCGGCGCAGCCGCGAGTCTCGAGGGCTGAAAGCAGGGCCCAAGGGGGGCCAAAACCCGCGCCGCCGCAGGCGGCGCAAAATAACACAGCATGAAGGCACTGCGTCGGTTCACCGTCCGCGCCCATTTGCCGGAGCGTTTGGCCGCGCTGGGCGAGCTGTCGACCAATCTGCGCTGGTCGTGGCACAGTCCGACGCAGGATGTGTTCGCCGCGCTGGACCGCGGGCGGTGGGCGGAGATCGGGCACGATCCCGTGCGGATGCTGGGGGAGGTGCCGCCCGCCCGGATGGCCGAGCTCGCGGCCGACCCCGGATATTGCGCGCAACTGGACGCCGCGGCCGCCGACCTGCGGGCCTACCTGGATCGGCCCGGCGCCGATTTCGGGGTGCGGGGGGTCGCGTACTTCTCGATGGAGTTCGGGGTCACCGAGGTGCTGCCGAACTACTCCGGCGGGCTCGGGATCCTGGCCGGGGACCATCTGAAGTCCGCCTCCGATCTCGGTGTGCCGTTGATCGGGGTGGGGTTGCTGTACCGATCCGGCTACTTCCGGCAGTCGCTGACCGCCGACGGCTGGCAGGCCGAACGATATCCCGCGCTGGACCCGCAGGGGCTGCCGCTGCGGTTGCTGACCGCGGACGGCTCGCCGGTGCTGGTGCATGTGGCGATGCCGGATCGGCGGGTGCTGGCCGCGCGGGTGTGGATCGCGCAGGTCGGCCGCGTGCCGCTGCTGCTGCTGGATTCGGATATCGCGGGTAACGACCCCGATCTGCGGGCGGTGACCGATCGGCTCTACGGCGGCGATCAGGACCACCGGATCAAACAGGAGATCCTCGCCGGGATCGGGGGGGTGCGGGCGGTGCGGGCCTATACGGCGGCCGCCGGGCTCCCGGATCCGGAGGTCTTCCATATGAACGAGGGCCACGCGGGTTTCCTCGGTCTCGAGCGGATTCGCGAATACCTCGCCGCCGGGCACGATTTCGATACCGCGCTGGCCGCGGTGCGGGCCGCGACCGTCTTCACCACCCACACGCCGGTGCCGGCCGGTATCGACCGGTTCCCGGTCTCGCTGATACACCGGTATTTCGGTGGGGCGGCGGGCGAATCGGATTCGCCGCTGCTGCCCGGTATCGGGGTGGACCGGATTGTCGCGATGGGCCGGGAAGCCGATCCGGCGTTGTTCAATATGGCGCATATGGGGTTACGGCTCGCCCAGCGCGCCAACGGGGTGTCGCAGCTGCACGGTGCCGTGAGCCGGAGCATGTTCAACCCGCTGTGGCCGGGATTCGATCCCACGGAGGTGCCGATCGGATCGGTGACCAACGGTGTCCACGCGCCTACCTGGGCCGCCCGGGAGTGGGGCGAGGTGCTCGATACCACGGACGGTTCGGGTGACTGGGAAACCTTGCGCGACCTGGATCCTGAGCGGTTGTGGGATATCCGCAACACTCTCCGTGCGACGCTGGTCGGGGAGGTGCGCCGGCGACTCCACGAGTCCTGGCGGCAACGCGGTGCCGTCGCGGCCGAATTGAACTGGGTGGATTCGGTTTTCGATCCGGCTGTGCTGACCGTCGGCTTCGCGCGCCGCGTTCCCACCTACAAGCGGCTGACGCTGATGTTGCGCGATCCGCAGCGATTACGCGACCTACTGCTGGACCCGGACCGCCCGGCGCAGCTGGTGGTGGCCGGTAAGAGTCATCCAGCGGACGAAGGTGGCAAGGCACTGATCCAGCAGGTGGTGCGGTTCGCCGACGATCCGTCGGTGCGGCACCGCATCGTCTTCCTGCCCGATTACGACATGTCCATGGCCCGGTACCTCTACTGGGGTTGTGATGTGTGGCTGAACAATCCGTTGCGGCCGCTGGAAGCGTGCGGCACTTCCGGCATGAAATCGGCGCTCAACGGCGGCCTGAACCTGTCCATCCCGGACGGCTGGTGGGACGAGATGTTCGACGGCGAGAACGGCTGGACGATCCCGACCGCGGACGGGGTCACCGACGACGACCGGCGCGACGACCTGGAGGCCACCGCACTCTACGAGCTGATGGAGCGGACCGTCGCACCCCGGTTCTACGACCGCGACGCGCGCGGCCTGCCGGTGCGCTGGCTCGAGATGGTGCGGCACACGCTGTGCACGCTCGGGCCGAAGGTGCAGGCGGACCGCATGGTCCGCGACTACGCACAGCGGTACTACGCCCCGGCCGCCGCCGCGGGCCGGCAGGCGACCGAGTCGGATCTGCGGGCGGCGCGGGAAATCGCGGACTACCGGAACCGGGTGACGCAGGCCTGGCCCGGGGTACGGGTGGTGCAGGTGGACGCGGCCGGTCTGCCGGACACCCCGGTCCTCGGCGCCCCGCTGTCGCTCACCGCGCGAGTGGATCTGAGCGGTCTCGAACCGCGGGACGTGGTGGTCCAAGCGGTGCTGGGCCGGGTCTCACCCGAGAACGACCTCACCGACATCACCACGGTCACGATGTCGCCGGCCGGCCGGGAAAACCCGGACGGCGGGCTGGAGGTGTTCACGGTCGAAACGCCGGTCTCGCTGTCGGGTGCGGTCGGTTACACGGTCCGGGTGCTACCCGCCCACGACCTCCTGGCGTCGAATGCCGAGCTGGGCCTGGTCGCCAACGCTTGAGGGGCGGGGGAGGTCGTCAGGGAGCGGTGACTACGGTTCGTAACAACTTTCCGATACCGTTCCACTGGCGCTGACCGGCGTTGCGTTCCACCAGGTCGCGGGGTTGCCCGCGGGGTGGAAGCTGCCGGTCACGGTGTGCTCGGCCGCAGATACCGGCGGGTGTTGCCGTGGTTCGTTCGACTCCGCTCGCACGTGACCGGCGCCCGGACGGAGAGACCACGCTGAGCGACTGGAGGGCCTCATGGCCACAGGTCTACTGACCCGGACCCGCGGACGGGTCGATACCTTCTTCGGGATCGGAGTCCACGGGTCGACCGTGCGACGTGAGCTGATGGCGGGGACGGTGACGTTCCTGGCGATGTGCTACGTGCTCGCGGTCAATCCGTCGATCCTCGGCGACCAGGGTGATCTCGGGGCGCAGGGCATTCCCACGCAGGCGGTGTTCACCGCGACCGCGGTGGCGGCGGTGGTGGGCTCGCTGGTGATGGGTTTGTGGGCGCGGTATCCGATCGCGCTCGCGCCCGGTATGGGGTTGAACGCGTTCTTCGCCTATTCGGTGGTGCTGGGGATGGGGATCCCGTGGCAGGTCGCCTTGTCGGGGACCCTGCTGTCCGGTGTGATCTTCTTCGTCCTGGCGATCACCAAGATCCGCGAGAAGATCCTCAACGCGATTCCGCTGCAGCTGAAGCTGGCGGTCGCGGCGGGCGTGGGGACCTTTGTGGCGTTCCTCGGGCTCAAGAATGCCGGGATCGTCGTGGACGATCCGGCGACCCTGGTCGGGCTCGGTGATTTCACTCAGGGCACCACGGCGCTCGCCTTGTTCGGGCTCATCCTCACCGTTGTTTTCCTGGTGCGCGGCTGGCACGGGGCGGTGCTGTACGGCATCGTCGCGACAGCGGTTCTCGGCATGATCACCGGGCTGGTGGACATTCCGGACGGGGTGGCCGCTATCCCGCAGGGGCTGGATCAGACCTTCGGCCAGGCGGTGATCCATCTCCCCGACGCGTTCACCGCGCAGATGGCGGTGGTGGTGCTGACCATGCTGTTCGTCGATTTCTTCGATGCGTCGGGGACGTTGATCGGGGTCGCGAACCAGGCGGGTCTGCTGAACGACAAGGGTGAGTTGCCGCGGGCGTCGAGCGCGCTGTCGGCGGACGCGGTGGGCACCATGGCCGGTGCGGTGATCGGTACGTCGACCACTACGGCCTATGTGGAATCGACGGCCGGTGTCTCGGCCGGCGGCCGGACCGGGCTCACCGCGGTGGTGACGGCCGCCTGGTTTGCGGTGGCCATGTTCTTCTTTCCGATCTTCGCGGTGGTGGCGGGGTCGGGAGCGGTGACGGCGGCGGCGCTGATCGTGGTCGGGGTGCTGATGGCCCGGTCGCTGGGCGATATCGACTGGAGCCGGCTGGAGTTCGCGGTGCCGGCGTTCATCACGATTGTCATGATGCCGCTGACCTATTCGATCGCGAACGGCCTGGCCATGGGGATGATCTTCTATCCGGTGGTGATGGTGGCCCGGGGGCGGTTCCGGGAGGTGCATCCGGTGATGTGGGTGCTGACGCTGGTGTTCCTCGGATATTTCTTCCTGCTCGCGGAGTAGCTTGCGCCCCAATAAGGTTAGGATAACCTAGCCAAGGAAATCGGACTTCGGTCCGTTTGTTTCCCTGGCTAACTATCTGCCGAAGATGAGGGGTTCCGATGACTGCCGGCTCGACACTGGACCGCACCGACAACGCCACGACCAGAGAACCGACCCTGTCCACCGATATCGGACTCCTGATCCTGCGGGTGGTGTTCGGTCTGCTGTTCGCCGCCCACGGCGCCCAGAAACTGTTCGGCTGGTTCGGCGGCGAGGGTCTGGACGCCAACAATGCCGGGTTCGAGAAGATGGGCTTCAACCCCGGCGACCTGTTCGGCACTGCGGCCGGCCTCAGCGAATTCGTCGGCGGGGTGCTGCTGGCCCTCGGCGCGTTCACCCCGCTGGCCGCGGCGATCGTCCTGGGCACCGGAATCGTCATTGTCAACACGGGTTTCAGTAAGGGACTGCTCGGCGGCTACGAGATGGGTCTGCTCTTCGCCGTGGTCGCGCTGGTGATCGCCTTCACCGGGCCTGGACGGCTCGCGGTGGATTCCGGTCGTCCATGGGCACGCAGCGGCCTGACCTGGGGTCTGATCTCGGTGGGTGCCGCGGTCGTCGCCGCGGTGATCACACTGATATTCAAAGGCGTGCTGTAATTCCGGGCGCGCCTCCGGCACCACCGCTGGGCGTATTCGATCGAGTGTGGGGCCGAAACCCACGGGTCCTTGCCGAGTTCGGTGGTGCCGGTGGGCGCGTGGGTCAGACCGCTGCTGCGGCGTCGAGGCGGTGCAGGGCCTTCAGCACTATCTCCGGGTCGGCGGTTTCCCAGTACGGGGGCAGGGACGCGCGCAGGTAGCCGCCGTAGCGGGCGGTGGCCAGGCGGGGGTCGAGGATGGCGACCACGCCGCGGTCGTCCACGCTGCGCAGCAGCCGGCCGGTTCCCTGGGCCAGCAGGAGAGCGGCATGGCTGGCGGCCACGGTGAGAAAGCCGTTGCCGCCGTGGGATTCGACGGCGCGTTGCCGGGCTGCCAGCAGTGGGTCGTCGGGGCGGGGGAAGGGGATACGGTCCAGGATCACCAGGCTCAGGGACGGGCCCGGGACGTCCACGCCCTGCCAGAGGGACAGCGTGCCGAACAAGGAGGTCTCCGGGTCGTCGGCGAATTTGCGGACCAGTGCCCCGGTGGAATCCTCACCCTGGCACAGGATCGGCGTTGTCAGCCGGGAACGCAGCGCTTCCGTGGCGGCCTTCGCGGCCCGCATGGAGGAGAAAAGCCCCAGTGTCCGTCCACCGGCGGCCGATACCAGCCGCTCGATCTCGTCGAGATAGGCCGGAGGCAGACCGTCCCGCCCGGGGGCCGGCAGGTGTTTGGCGACGTAGAGAATCCCGGATTTCGCATGGTCGAACGGTGAGCCGACGTCCAGGGAGGTCCAGCGCACAGTATCGGTATCGGTCGGGGCTTCCGCGCCGTTCGCCAGGGCCGGGTCGGCCTTACCGCCCGACTGCGGCGGCAGGCCCCAGGTGCGGGCAAGACCGTCGAACGAACCGCCGATCTGCAGGGTCGCCGAGGTCAGGACGACCGTCGCCGTGCCGAACAACTGGCTGCGCAACAGCCCGCCGACGGCCAGCGGCGCCATACGCAGGGTGCGGCGGGTGACACCGCGGATCTCGTCGGCCGATAGCCACACCACGTCACGGCGGGCCGCGGGATCGGGTTCGTCGAAGGCGGTGAGGGCGCGCACGGCGCTGTCGTGGATCTCCTCGACGGCGGCTACCGCCATATTCCGTCCGGCGACAGCCTCCGGATCGGAGCCGGGGGCGCTCGAGCCCTGCGGGTTGAGGGCGGTGCGCGCGTTCCAGGCGGCGTCCCGGATCAGCGCCAGGACCTGACCGATCCCGCTGGGCAGTGCCTCCCAGCGGCTCGGGCCGAGATCCTCGAGGGCGGCGTGCCAGGCCTCGGCCGCGGCCTCCAGCCGGTCGACCTCCTGCTCGTCCACGAGTTTGGCGCAGCGCCGGGCGGCGGCGCTGATCGCCGTGGCCGACAGTTCGGCGGTGGCCACACCGGTGACCCGGTCGACCAGTTCGTGCGCCTCGTCCACGACCACCACATCGTGTTCCGGCAGGACCTGGATACCGCTGATGGCATCGATGGCCAGCAGGGCGTGATTGGTGACGACCACATCGGCCTGCGCGGATTCGGCGCGGGCGCGTTCGGCGAAACAGTCCTGGCCGAACGGGCACCGGGATTTGCCCAGGCATTCCCGCGACGACACACTCACCTGCCGCCACGCGCGGTCACTGACCCCCGGGGCGAGTTCGTCGCGGTCGCCGGTCTCGGTATCGGAGGCCCATTCGTTGAGTCGTTTGACCTCCCGGCCGAGCCGTGAGACCGCGAAGGCATCGAACAGTTCCGCTTCGGCGGGCTCGTCCGGGATCGCGCTGTTTATCTTGTTCAGGCACAGATAGTTGTTGCGCCCCTTGAGGATCGCGAACTCGGGTGTGCGCCCGAGCGGCTTCGCCAGGGCCGCGGCGAGCCGGGGCAGATCCCGGTCCACCAGCTGCCGTTGCAGGGCGATGGTGGCGGTGGAGACGACCACCGTGCGCCCGGTGCGTACCGCGTGCCGCAGGCTGGGCACCAGATAGGCGAGGGATTTGCCGGTGCCCGTACCCGCCTGCACCGCGAGATGCTGCTTGGTCTCGATGGCGTTGTCCACCGCGGCCACCATGGTCATCTGCCCGGGGCGCTCCTTGCCGCCGAGCTCGGATACGGCGGTCGCCAGCAGGGTCGATACGGGTGGGAGTTCGGGCACTCGGGCAGCCTACTGCGCTGCACCGACACCCGTGCGCGGAGTCGGGAACCGTGCCTTCTCCGCGTGCCATTTCTTCGGCCGGTGCCCGGTGTGGCACTTCACAGCGATCTTACTCAGAAGTAAGGTCGGCTCATGGCGTGGAAACCTGATCAGATGCCCGACCAGCACGGGCGCACCTTCGTCGTCACCGGAGCCAACGGCGGGCTCGGTGCCGAGACCACCGAGGTCCTGGCCCGCAAGGGTGCCACCGTGGTGATGGCCTGCCGCAACACCGACAAGGCGCGGGAGGTCGCCGACACGATCGGCGGCGATGTCCAGGTGCGCCGCCTCGACCTGGCAGACCTGTCCTCGGTCCGCGAATTCGCCGATGCCACCGGTGAATTCGATGTACTGATCAACAACGCGGGTCTGATGAACGTGCCGTTCTCGCGCACGGTGGACGGTTTCGAGACCCAGTTCGGCGTGAATCACCTGGGGCATTTCGCGCTCACCGGCCTGCTGCTGGACCGGATGCGCGACCGCGTGGTGACGCTGGCGAGTATCGCCCACAAGCAGACCCCCAAGTTCTGGGTCGACGACCTGAACTACGAGCACCGGCGCTACCAGCGCAACCTCGCCTACGCGCAGGCCAAACTCGCGAACCTGATGTTCGCGCGGGAACTGCAGCGCCGGCTCGATGCGGCGGGGTCGAAGAAACGGTCCTACGGTGTCCATCCCGGTGTCTCGGCGACCGAACTGTTCACCCGCACCGAAACCCCGCTGGACATGATCAGCAAACCGGTGATCCGGCTGGTCGGGCACGCGCCGGCGAAGGCGGCGCATTCCACCCTGTTCGCGGCGACGATGCCGGACGCCGACCCGGAGACCTACTGGGGTCCGACCCGGCTCTTCCAGTCCCAGGGCCCGGTGCAAGCGTCACCGTCGACCCGGCTGTCGAAGAACACGGACCTGTGGCGGCGGCTGTGGGAAGAATCGGAGCGGATGACCGGGGTCGTATACAAGTTCTGACCGGGGACGACGGGGTTGTCACGATGCCCACCTCACACTACGGCCGGTGTAGTAGACGGGTACCGTGGTAGCCGTGTCCGAAACGCCCCGTCACACCGTGCATCGCCCGGCCCTGATCGTCTTGGTGTCCGTGCTCGCGGTGGCCGCGCTGGCGTTGGGCTGGTGGCAGTGGGAGCGGTTCTCCTCGGCCAGCGGCACGGCACAGAACCTCGGCTACGCGATGCAATGGCCCCTGTTCGCCGGATTCGCACTGTTCGCCTACTTCCGCTTCGTCCGGCTGGAGCGGGAGGCGGAGGACGACGACCGGGCGCCGGCCGGGGACACCGCGGACCGGTCCGCCGGTTCGCGGGACACAGCCGCCGCGGCCGGTTCCGGGGCGCCCGCCGATCGGGGCCCGGCAGCCGGCCTGACAGGTGCGCTGTCCGGCCGCCGCCGCACCGCGGCGGCCCGGCAGCCGCGCGAGATACCGGCCGGGTTCCTGCCCGAACGTCCGCGCGCGGCCCGCGACGCCGATCCGGTGCTCGCCGAGTACAACAGCTATCTGGCCCGGTTGAATGCCGCGGGCGACCAGGCGGGCACCGAAGCCCGCGATTCTGAGAGGAGCGCGGGTTGACCGCCAGCGAGAAGACCACCACCCCGGAGCCCGTGGCGGCCCGGCCCGCAGGCGACCGGAAGATCGCGGGCGCGCTGCTGCGTTACCGCGTCCTCGCCTGGACCACCGGTCTGTGGCTGCTGCTGCTCACCGCCGAGATGATCGCGCAGTACGGGTTCGGGGTCGAGACCCCGTCCTGGATCGCGATGGTGCACGGCTGGGCGTACTTCATCTACCTGATCCTCACCGCCGATCTCGCGGTGAAGGTGCGCTGGCCGATCAAACGTACCGTCGGCACGCTGCTCGCGGGCACGATTCCACTGCTCTCGTTCTTCGTCGAACATCGCAATACCCAGCAGGTCAAACGCGATTTCGGCGTCTGACCGAGCCGGCCCCCGACGCTTACCGCGCCCCGGCCGGCTGGAGACCGGACAGTGAGCGCGGTCGGCACAATGCGGCCGACCGGTGCGGTTCAGCTCAGCCGGACAGTGCGATTCGGTGGGCAGTGCAGTTCGCCGGGCCCGCGCGGTCCCGGCCGGGCGGTGTGGTTCAGCCGGCCAGTGCGGTGAGGGCCGGTAGTAGCTGGGCCAGCGCCCGCGCCCGGTGGGACGCCGCATCCTTTTCCGCCGGGGTGAGCTGAGCCGCGCTGAGTTCACCGCCGTCCGGATGGAACAGGGGGTCGTAGCCGAAACCGCCGTCGCCCTGTGGGGCCCGCGCGATGGTTCCCGGCCATTCGCCGCGCACCACGATCTCGGCGCCGGCCGGGATCACCAGCGCGCACGCGGAGACGAAAAACGCGCCGCGGCGATCGTCGGGAACATCGGACAGTTGGGCCAGCAGAAGCGCGTTGTTCGCGGCATCGTCGCCGTGCCGGCCGGACCAGCGAGCCGACAGCACGCCCGGCATCCCGTTCAGCGCGTCCACCGCGATCCCGGAATCGTCGGCGATACACGGCAATCGGGTGGCCGCGGCCCCGTCGCGCGCCTTGGCCAGCGCGTTCTCCTCGAACGTCGCCCCGGTTTCCGGCGCATCCGGGTACTCCGGGACATCGTCCAGCCCGACGATGTCCAGGCCGGACACTCCCGCTTCGTCCAGGATCCGGCGCAGTTCGTTCAGTTTCTTGGCGTTACGGCTAGCGAGCAGAACCCGGCGGGACATCACTTCTTCTTGGCGGGTTCGCGGGTCTCGGGCAGCACGCCGGGATAGGGGAGGGCGAGCGCTTCTTTCTGCACGGCGAACAGCCGCTCGCAACCCGCCAGCGCGGAGTCCAGCAGCTTGTCGAGCGTGGACCGCGGGAAGGTCGCCCCCTCACCCGTGCCCTGGATCTCGACCAGGGTCCCGGTATCGGTGGCGACAACGTTCATATCGACCTCGGCGCGGGAATCCTCCTCATAGGGCAGATCCAGCCGGACCCGGCCGTCCACCACGCCGACACTGACCGCGGCGATCGCACAGGAGATCGGCTGCGGATCGGCCAGGCCGCCCGCGGCACCGAGATAGGTGACGGCATCGGCCAGCGCGACGTAGGCGCCGGTGATCGCAGCCGTGCGGGTGCCACCGTCGGCCTGCAGTACATCGCAGTCGACGGCGATGGTGTTCTCGCCGATCGCGGCCAGGTCGATACAGGCGCGCAGCGAGCGGCCGACCAGCCGGCTGATCTCCTGGGTGCGTCCGCCGACTTTGCCCTTGACCGATTCCCGGCCGCTGCGGGTATGCGTGGCGGCCGGCAGCATCGCGTATTCGGCGGTGAGCCAGCCCAACCCGGAGTCACGCCGCCAGGGCGGTACGCCCTCGGTGACGCTGGCCGTGCACATTACCCGCGTCTGCCCGAACTCGACCAGCACCGAACCGGCCGGATGCGTGGTGAAACCTCGGGTTATCCGTACCTCGCGGAGTTCGTCGTCCGCCCTGCCATCGGCTCGTCTCGACACGCGCTCAGCGTAGTGGGGGACCCTGGCCGGCAAGCGCCGGGGGCTGAGTGCGCAGCTGTGGCGCCGAGTTCACCGAGGCATCGGAAGGTTTTGATGCCGCGGGGATCGATTCCCCGCGCGGCGCGCCGAAATTACAGGTCGAAGATCTCGCCGGGGGTCACGGCGTGCACCGGGCCGGTGAACTCGGCCTTGGCCTCGGCGATGACATCCTCGCGGGAAGTCCACGGCGGGATATGGGTGAGCAGCAGTTCCCCGACTCCGGCGGTGGCGGCGATCCGGCCCGCTTCGGTTCCCGAAAGGTGTATGCCCTCGGGACGATTCGCGGGATCGTGGGTCCACGAGGCCTCGGCCATCAGAACGTCGGCGCCCTGGGCCAGATCCTGGACGGCCGGGCAGACCGCGGTGTCACCGGTATAGACGAAGGTGCGTCCCGTGGCGGTGACGATCCGCAGACCGTACGACTCCGGCGGGTGGAACATCCGCCGCGCGGTGAGGGTATGACCGGGACCGAACTCCACGGTTTCCCCGTCCGCCCACGGGCGGAAGTCGATCACATCGGACCAGTCGTCGCATTCGCCGCCGACCTCGGCCGAGGCATTGCCGATCCGCACCGGCGCGTCGGACGGGCCGCGGACGATCGCCTGCCCGGTGGGCGGGCTCGGGTGGTAGCGACGCCAGACGAGCAGCCCGGGGAGGTCCAGGCAGTGGTCGGCGTGCAGATGAGTGAGGAAGATGTCGACCTCACCCGGGTCGGCGTATCGCTGCAGTGCACCGAGGATCCCCGGACCGAAATCGATAACGACCGGCGACATGTCCGGACCGGTGAGCAGATATCCCGACGCTGGGGAATCCGGGCCGGACACACTGCCCGAGCACCCGAGGACCGTGAGGCGCATGTCCCCATGCTGCCACGATGTTTCCCGATTCAAGACAGCATCCCCCGAAAATACTGGCCGCATCCGCGGTCACCGAGGCGAGACGGGCGGCCCGGTGCGCAGTTGACGGCGGTGTCGACGTTCATCACTGGAGAGTACCCAGCCGGCCAGCAGTCCACCCATCGCGCCGAAAAGGTGGCCCTGCCAGGAGATTCCGTCTTGACCTGGGAGGACGCCCCACAGCAGGGAGCCGTAGCAGACGAGTACCACCAGGCCGAGCACGATCTGGCCGGCCTGCCGGGCGAACACGCCGCGGCAGATCAGGTAGGTGAGCCAGCCGAAGACCAGCGACGACGCGCCGATGTGCACGGAGTAGGACCCGCCGGTGAGCCACGTGCCCACACCGGCCACCAGCCAGACGATCGCGGTGGCGGCCAGTCCCCGCCGGATACCGGTGGCCAGGGTCAGGAAGCCGAGGATCAGCACCGGCAGGGTGTTGCCGATCAGATGATCCCAGCTGCCGTGCAGCAGCGGAGCGAACAGGATGCCGTCCAGGCCGTCCACCGCGCGCGGCTTGATCCCGGCCGAGCAGTCGAGGCAGTAGTCGATCAGCGAGTCCACCGACTCGATCAGATAGAGCAGAATGACGAAAGCGCCCACCAGCACCCCGGCCCGCGCCCAGTTGCGCCGGGTGGCGGCGAAGCGGGACCGGTCACCCGGTGATCCGGGAGCGGACGGGCCGCCGGTAGCGGGCCGGAGTGCGGATATGCGGTCGGGATCGAATGAAGCTCCCAGCGGTGCGCCACCGGTCATGACCATCCTCCTCAGGGCGCCGAGCTGCCCGGCGCACTGCTATCGAGAGTACTGGTGTTTCAGGGCGGAATTCCGGCGTCGCAGGGGCAGGCACGGCCACGGATCCTGTGGGCCCAGGTTCACCCCACCGTAGGTTCCGAACCCGGGCTCGCTCTCCGCCGTTGCGCTGTGTTTATTTGCGCCGCCTCCGGCGGGACGGGCCCCGAACCACCGGATGCCGACCCACCGCATGCACAGAAACGGGTCAGGTCCCGTGCGGACAGAGGGGTGGCTGACACCCGGATCCGACGCGCTCAGCCGCTGGTGACGAGCTCGGCGGGGCCGAACCACGCGCGCCAGTGCGCCGAAAACACAGCTCAAGCCCAGAGCTGGCCGTCGAGGCGCTCCTCGGCCTCTTCGAGCGTGCCGTCGTATGCCCCGGTGGACAGGTACTTCCAGCCGCCGTCGGCGACGACGAAAGCGATATCGGCCCGGATACCGGCGGCGACGGCCTTGCGGGCGACGCCGAGTGCGGCGTGCAGGATCGCGCCAGTGGAGATACCGGCGAAGATGCCCTCCTCGAGGACCAGTTCGCGGGTCCGGCGGACAGCGTCGTAGGGGCCCACGGAGAACCGGCTGGTCAGCACGGATTCGTCGTACAGCTCCGGAATGAAACCCTCATCGATATTGCGCAGTCCGTAGACCAGCTCGCCATAACGGGGTTCCGCGGCGACGATCTCGATACCGGGAACCTTCTCCCGCAGGAACCGGCCGGTCCCCATCAGGGTGCCGGTGGTGCCCAGACCGGCGACGAAATGGGTGATCTCGGGCAGATCCGCCAGGATCTCCGGACCCGTCGTCTCGTAATGCGCCAGCGCGTTGGCCGGGTTGCCGTACTGGTACAGCATCACCCAGTCCGGGTTCGCGGCGGCGATCTCCTTGGCCCTGGCCACGGCCTGGTTGGAGCCGCCGGCCGCGGGCGAATCGATGATCTCGGCGCCGAACATGGTGAGCAGCTGACGCCGCTCCACCGAGGTGTTCTCCGGCATCACGCACACCAGGCGATAGCCCTTGAGTTTCGCGGCCATGGCCAGCGAGATCCCGGTATTGCCGCTGGTGGGCTCCAGGATCGTGCAGCCGGGGGTGAGCCGTCCGTCGGCTTCGGCCTGTTCGATCATGCGCAGGGCCGGACGGTCCTTGATGGAGCCGGTGGGATTGCGGTCCTCGAGTTTGGCCCACAGGCGCACCGGCAGGTCGCCCTCCCATTGCGGGGAGAGGTTGCGCAGACCGACCAGCGGCGTATTGCCGAGGGTGGCGATCAGGGATTCGTAGCGTGCCACGGGTCCGTCAGGCCCCGCCCGCGACGGCCGGCAGGATCGTCACTGTCGCGCCTTCGCCCACCGCGGTCTCCAGGCCGCCGGAGAACCGGACATCCTCGTCGTCGACGTAGATATTCACGTAGCGATTCAGTTTGCCCTCGTTGAGCAGCCGCTCGGCCAGACCGGGATGGTTGGTCTCCAGATCCTCGATCACCGCGGCGAGCGTGGACCCCTTGGCCTCGACGCGTTTCTCGCCCCCGGTGTGGGTGCGCATGATGGTCGGGATGGACACGGTGACCGGCATGGGTGCTCCTCGCTGTGTTGTCTGTCGGAAATCGTGGTGGTCAGGCGGACTGGTAGGCGGCGACGATCTGTACCGGCTCCTCGGTGACCTCACCCTCGAGGATCCGGTAGCTGCGCAGTTCGTGCTGCTCCGGGTCGCGGGTGGAGATCAGGACGTAGTGCGCGTTCGGCTCGGAGGCGTAGGAGATATCGGTGCGGCTCGGGTAGGCCTCGGTGGCGGTATGCGAGTGGTAGATCACCACCGGCTCCTCGTCGGCATCGTCCATCGCGCGCCATACCTTCAGCTGCTCACCGGAATCGAACCGGTAGAAGGTCGGCGACCGCTCGGCGTTGATCATCGCCACGAAACGTTCCGGCCGGTCCGACCCCTCGGGCCCGGCGATGATGCCGCAGGCCTCGTCGGGATGGTCGGCGCGTGCGTGCGCCACCATGGAATCCACAAGGTCGGCCCTGATCACGAGCACAATCGAACCTCTCCGCCTATCGTCTCGGCCGTCGCCGACCCATCACAGCCGACAACCACCGAGGATATTCGCCTATTCCCGGACCACCGCATGCCCCCCGTCGCCGAGCCGGCCGGCCCTCGGCACCCCGAATAGCCAACCATGCGGGAACCGCATCCCGCGCCGAGCTCCCAGTGCGGCCTTCACAACCAGACATGCCCACCAACGGCCGAGTTCAGCGAGGCCCCGGAGGTTTTAGCCCCGCCTGCCGTCCGTCCTCGAAGCGCATGCGCCGCAGGCTCGAGTCTCGAGGGCGGACGGCAGGCCCAAGGGGGCCCAAACCCCCGCGTACGCCGGCGCGCCGATAACACAGCCACGAGCCTTCACGGTCCAGCTCAGGTCCGCCTCCGCGGGCACGTTCACACCCGTCCTTCCGGGACAGGCCCGCCCGCTTATCCACGGGTCGGTCCGCCGACTCCATGCCGGCCGGCTCCGGGCGCGATCAAGACCCGAACAAGTCGCTGTACGCGGGGATACCGGCCACCGAAACCGCCGAGAGAATCGCGTCGACCACAGCCCGCTCTACACAGACCGCCGCTGCCGTGCACAGTTCGTCGATCAGGGGGAGATCCCCGGGGAATGCCCCTGGCAGCGCCGGGAGGTCCGGCGGTGTCGCTGTTCCGGTCGCGAGTGCGAAGAAGGTGTCGCCGTCGAGTGGGGAGTGCGCCGGCCGTACTGCCCGCGCCAAACCGTCGTGCGCGGTGGTGGCGAGCCGTCGGCAGCCCAGCGTGTCCAGCGGTGCGTCGGTGGCGACCACCCCGATCGTGGTGTTGAGGACCGTGCTCTTCACCGGAAGCGCGTTGGCCGTGGCCAGCTGTTCCGCCGTGGCCGGCCGGAGCCCGGCGAACTCGGACCCGTCGGTGCCGGTACCCCACGGCAGTCCGGTGCGCGGGTCGAAAACCGAGCCGACCGGGTTCGCGACCACCAGTGCGCCCACCGTGATCCCGGCCGCCACACCCTCGGTGAATCGGATACTCGCGCTGCCGATCCCGCCCTTGAGTGCTCCCGCCTGGGCGCCCACGCCGGCGCCGACGCAGCCGCGCAGGAAATCGGGCCCGGCGGCTTCGGCGGCGTGGTAACCGAATTCGGGCGTGGGCCTGGTGTACCAGTCGCCGACGGGCAGATCGAAGATCACGGCGCCGGGCACGATCGGCACCACCCGGCCGGGATCGTCCGGGGACATCGGGATGCCCTCGCCGTGTTCCTCCAGCCAGCGCATCACGCCGTCCGCGGCGGCGAGACCGTAGGCGCTACCGCCGGTGAGCAGAATCGCGTGCGCGTGCCGCACTGTGTTCGAGGGGTCGAGGAGGTCGGTTTCCCGGGTGCCGGGGCCGCCGCCGCGCACATCCACCGCAGCGACCGCCCCGCCCGGCGCTCGGACCACCGTACTGCCGGTGGCGGCGCCGGAACCGCGGGTGGCGTCCGGATCGAGGACATGATGATGGCCGACCAGGAGGCCGGAAACATCGGTGAGCGCGTTACGCGGTCCGGGTGCGCCGGTCACGGGGCCATCGCCTGCAGGAGGGAATCCTGCATCCAGGTGAGCCAGTGGTACACGTCCAGGTGCGGGGCGCGGGGATCGTCGGGCGGGAACTGCTCCGGGGTGTCGGCGTCGATTTCCAGAACCACTCCCAGAGCAAGCCGGACATCGGTCAGCGCGGTGAGCCAGGCATCGGCTTCCTCCGGGGTGAGCGCGATCTTGCCGCCCTCCTCGGGCAGCGTGCGCAGCACGACACCGGCGGCCGCCAGTTTGTCGTCGATGATCTCCGGTTCGTGGAGTCCGCGCAGGGCGCTGTTGAGGTCGGCGCGATCCGCGTCGGGGGAACCGGGTTCGGCGCGATGGAATTCGGGCAGCAGCCGGGCGAGTCGCGGATCGTCCGGCGGGATGGTGTTCCCGCTGCGCAGACCCGTCAGTGCGGCGAGCTCGTCCTCGGGGGCCGACGCCGCCCGCTCGCCCAGCAGTCCGGACACCGCGCCCACCAGCGAGCGCAGTACGCTCGCTTCGCGCGCGTCCATCTCCGACCGCAGTTTGAGACCGCTCAATGAGTTCTTCCGGCTCCATTTACGCACGTCGCTACGGTAACCGTCCGATCAGTCGTCTCGTTGCATGGTCGCCCACAGCCCGGCCGCGTGCAGCCGGCGGACATCCTGTTCCATTTTGTCCCGCGAACCGGACGATACGACCGCTTTGCCCTCGTTGTGCACCTTGAGCATCAATTCGGTCGCCTTGGCTTTGCTGTAGCCGAACAGCTTCTGGAATATGTAGGCGACGTAGTGCATGAGGTTGACCGGATCGTCCCAGACCACCGTGACCCACGGGCGGTCCTCCGCCTCCAGGATCTCGGTGGCTTCCACAGCCTCGGGGGTCGCCTGTGCCGCCGACAACGCGGCGCGCGGGGCGCCGGCGCGGACCTCGATCGTCCGGGAGCGGGGTGCTGTGTTGCACAAGGCCATGAAACCAAGGGTACGACTCGCGGAGTAATTCACAACACCCGGAGCAGCAACAATACGCCTGTCGCCGGGGTGCTACAGGCACCGCGCGAAACCTGCGGCACGCTGCCGGAACGCTGCGCGCGGGCCGCCTCGCCGGATCGACCGCGGCGGACGCTTTCCGCGCGCCCGGGCCTGGCCTGTTTACAGTGAACAACCGTGGACCCGCGCGATACGGCCGGCAGTACCGCCCTGCTGACCGACCAATATGAGCTCACCATGCTGGCAGCCTCGCTCGCCGACGGTTCGGCGGCTCGGCGCTGCACCTTCGAGGTGTTCGCCCGGCGGTTGCCGCACGGCCGCCGCTACGGCGTGGTGGCCGGTACCGGCCGGCTTCTCGACGATCTCGCCCGTTTCCGGTTCGGCGACGCGGAGCTGGAAATCGCCGCCGGGTTCCTCAACACCGCGACCGTCGACTGGCTGCGGGAATACCGTTTCACCGGCGATATCGACGGCTATCCGGAGGGCGAGCTGTATTTTCCGGGGTCACCGATCCTGTCGGTGACCGGTAGTTTCGCCGAATGCGTGTTGCTGGAGACGCTCGCGCTGTCGGTGCTGAACCACGACAGCGCGGTCGCGTCCGCGGCCGCGCGGATGGTGAGCGCGGCGGGCGGGCGCCGCATGATCGAGATGGGGTCGCGGCGCACCCATGAACAGGCCGCCCCGGCCAGCGCGCGGGCGGCGTATCTGGCCGGTTTCCACGCGACGTCCAACCTGGAGGCCGTGCGCCGCTACGGCGTGCCGGGTGCGGGGACCAGTGCGCACGCGTTCACGCTGGTGCACAGCGGCTCCGACGGCGAGCACGAGATCGAGGCTTTCCGCAGCCAGGTCGCGGCGCTGGGGGCGGGTACCACCCTGCTGGTCGATACCTTCGATATAACCCGCGGTGTGGAGCTGGCCGTGCAGGTGGCCGGGCCGGAGCTGGGCGCTGTCCGGATCGACTCCGGTGATCTGGGTGTGCTGGCCCGGCAGGTCCGCGGGCAACTCGACGATCTCGGGGCCCGCGACACCCGGATCGTGGTGTCCGGTGACCTCGACGAATACGCGATCGCGGCCCTGCGGGCCGAACCCGTCGACGCCTACGGGGTGGGCACCCAGCTGGTGATCGGCTCGGGCGCCCCGACCGCGGGCATGGTGTACAAACTGGTCGAGGTCGACGGTGTGCCGGTGGCCAAACGGTCCAGCCACAAGGAGTCGCGGGGTGGTGCGAAGCGGGCGGTGCGACTGGCGCGGTCGACCGGGACGATCCTCGAGGAGATCGTCTACCCGGCGACCGGCCGGTATCCCGATGCGGGCGGACTCGACGTCCGCGATCTGATGGTCCCGCTGGTTCGCGGCGGGGAGGTGCTCGACCGTCCCGCGCTCGCCGATTCCCGGGAGCTGGTGGCCCGCGGGCTGGTGAGCCTGCCCTGGGAGGGGCTGAAGCTGTCGGACGGTGACCCGGCGGTCCCCACCACATTTGTGGCCTGACCCGGCGGCGGGGAGGAAACTGAGGGTATGAAACGCGCGCTGATCGTGGTGGATGTGCAGAACGATTTCTGCGAGGGCGGCTCCCTGGCGGTATCGGGCGGTGCCCGCGTCGCGGGGCTGATCAGCGAGTATCTGCGCAGCGCCGATTACGACGCGGTGGTGGCCACTCGCGATTACCACGTGGATCCGGGCGCGCATTTCTCCGATACCCCGGATTTCGTGGACAGCTGGCCGCCGCACTGCCGGGTGGGCACCCCGGGCGCGGAGTTCCACCCGGACTTCGACACCGCCGCGGTGCAGGAGGTCTTCTCGAAGGGCGAATACTCGGCCGCCTACTCGGGATTCGAGGGTGCGTCGGGCGGTGGCGCGGCGCTCGCCGACTGGCTCCGCGACCGCGATATCGCCGCCGTGGATATCGTCGGAATCGCCACCGACCACTGCGTCCGTGCCACCGCCTTGGACGCGGCCGCGGCCGGTTTCCCCACCCGCGTACTGCTCGGCCTGACCGCCGGCGTCGCCCCGGCTACTGTCGAATCGGCTCTCCACCAGCTCGATCGGGCCGGGATCGAACTCTCCGGCGAGATAGTCGGCGGCTGACCCCGGCTCTCGCCGCGGTCCGTGTCGGTACGGCGAGGCAGAATTTCGCCCATGACCGCCAACGGGGATGATGCGCGCGCCTATGCACTGTCGCTGCCGGAGACCACCGAGCAATTCACCTGGGGGATGCCGACTTTCCGTGTCGCGCGCCGGCTCTTCCTCACTCTCCCGGAAGACGAGACGTCGATGGCGGTGCGCTGCCCGATCGTCGACCGCGACGAATTGGTGATCGCCGAACCGGCCAAGTTCTGGATCGCGGGCCATGAGGCCGGCAACCCGTGGGTCCGGGTCCGTCTCGCGGCACTCGACGATCACGACGAGATGCGAGCCATAATCCAGGATTCCTGGAGATTGGCGGCGCCGCCGAACCTCCTCGACGGTGATTGACGGCTCTGCTCCGCGCACTGAACCGTGAAGGGCGAAGCGGTCGGTCCGTGCGGCGAAGTTGCTGTGTTTTCGGTGCGCTGATCGGCAAAAGGTAGCGAGCGAGGCCGCTCGTGAAGATGAGGCGGCGCCGAAACTCCACGGGCTCGCCGCACTCGGTTGTCCCTCAATACTCGCACGCGTATATTCGTATGCGAGTAAGGAGGGTCGATGGCGAAGCAGCGCAAGGTGGCGAATCTGCTGGCCCTGGCCGTGCTCGCGGTGATGCAGGACGAGTCCATGCACCGCTATCAGATCGCGGCGCGGCTGCGGGAGTACGGCAAAGACCGCGATATGGACATCAAATGGGGGTCCCTGTACACGGTTGTGCAGAACCTGGCCAAGGCCGGTTTCCTCGAGGTGGTGGGCAGCGAACGTGCCGGCGCGCGGCCCGAACGGGTGATCTACCGGATCACCGAGGCAGGCCGCGCCGAACTCGTGGACTGGACCCGGGAACTGATCGCCGAGCCGGAGCCCGAACACGGGCGGTATATCGCCGGCCTGTCCATCTTGTCGGTGCTACCCCCGGATGAGGTGGCGCAGCTGCTGGGACGGCGGCTCGCGGTGCTGGAGGAGCAGATCGCGCAGGTGAAGAAGGAGTTCGCCGCGCTCGCCGCAACCCTGCCCCGGCTGTTCCTGATCGAATCCGAATACGGGCTGGCGGTCCTGGAGGCGGAGGCCGGATGGACCCGGGCCCTGCGCGCGGAACTTGTCGACGGAACCTTCCCCGGCCAGGCGGAATGGCAGTCGTGGCATACCAGTGGGTCCGGTGTGGACACGGCACGGGCCCGCGAATACGTGGAGGGAGCTGATAGACCCAGCGACCAGTGAATTACACCGGGCTCGATGGAGGTGCGGCTACACCACCACCGAGACCGGCTCACCGTCTCGGACCGTGCCCGCGCGTACGCACACCCAGCCGCGAGTTTGGCAGAACACAGGATAACGGGTTTGCGAGACGCAGGGCACCGAACCCTGCGCCGCCGGAGGCGGCGCCGAAAACAAGGAGTACTCCTGTGTCCGGAATCGACACCGCGCTGGTGATCGGCGGCGGAATAGCGGGGCCCGTGGCGGCCACCGCACTGCGGAAAGCGGGTATCGCGGCCCGCGTCTACGAGGCCTATCCGGGGCCCGCGTTCACAATCGGCAGCGGGCTGGCCCTGGCGCCGAACGGCGTGGCCGCCCTGGATGTGATCGGCGCCGGCGACGCCGTCCGCGATATCGCCGTGCCGGTACCGCGGATGAGTCTGTCCGTCGGTGGCAGACTCCTCCCGGCGCCGAGCCTGCCGGATCAGCCGCCCATGCAACTGGTCGATCGCGCCGAACTGCATCGGGTATTGCACGAGCGCGCCGTCGCGGCCGGTGTGCCGGTCGAATTCGGTAAACGCCTGGTGGCGGTCGACCGGACCGATGCGGGAGTCACTGCCCGGTTCGCCGACGGCAGCACCGCCACCGCCGATGTGCTCGTCGGCGCGGACGGGATCCGTTCCACCGTGCGGGCTCTGATCGACCCCGAGGCCCCGGGGCCGGAATTCACCGGGATGCTCGGATTCGGTGCCACGGTCGAATGCGATATCGACACCCCGGCGGAGACGATCGTCTTCGCCTACGGCAAGCGTGCCTATTACCTGTACTGGCCGCTCGGCGACGGCAGGATCGGCTGGGGAGCGAACCTGCCCAGCGCCCAGTATCTTTCGCTGACCGAGGCCCGGAACGTCCCGGCTCAGCGCTGGCTGGAGATCCTGCGCGACACCTACGGTGCGGATGACCCGGGCGGCCCGCTGGCCCGCGCGACCACTCCGGAACAACTGGAGGTCACCGGGGCATTGCACATCATGCCGCCGGTGCCGCGCTGGTACCGCGACCGCATGGTGCTGGTCGGCGACGCGGTGCACGCGCCGTCGAACAGTTCCGGTCAGGGGGCTTCGCTGGCCATCGAGAGTGCGATCCAACTGGCCCGCTGTCTCCGTGATATCCCCGACCCGCGGGCCGCGTTTGCCAGCTACGAGCAGTTGCGCCGATCCCGGGTGGAGCGCGTGGCCGCCCGGGCCGCGAAGATCAACCACAGCAAAACGCCCGGCCCTGTGGCTCGCAAAATGATGCAGGTGATCATGCCGATCATGGCCCGGACGATGAACCCGGAAAAGATGGTCGGCACCGAACAGCGTTACCGCATCGATTGGGAGGTGCACGTGTAGTCGTGCCGCGCGCGGCGGCCGGAAACTCTCAGGGCTGGAAAGATCCCGGCGCCACGTAATATCTCCCGTAGTGGGCAGTGGATTCGGGGAGGTATCGTGCTCGTCCTTTTGGTTGTGGCCACCGCACTGATGGGCCTCATTCTGCTGGACACCGTCGGGACCACCGCGGGCGCAGGACTTCTCGTCCTGTCCGGGGTGCTGGGGGTGACGGCCGCCGTGCGCCGGTATCGGCGCAGCCGGGCGCCCCTGCGTGCCAGGTCGCGGTCCGCGGCCGCGGGCCCCTGGTTCCTCGGAGGCGGGGGCGGGGGTGCCGGCGGTGGTGGTGGCTGCAGCGGAAGTAGTGGCTGCGGTGGCGGCGGAGGTTGCGGCGGCGGGGGCGGTGGTGGCGGAGGAGGGGAATGACCTCCCCGCACCCGGACTTTCAGCACTCGAACGGGATGGTGTTGCCCGCGGCGTCGCGGGCACCCGTTCCCTTCGCTATGGCCTCCGCCAATTCGGTGCAGGTTTTCCAGGTGCGGGGTGGGGTGTCATCGAGATTGCCGATCGTGTACCACTCCTCGGTTTCCCGGTAGCGGACCAGACCGTGACCGCCGGGATCGAGGGTGATATCCAGGGCGCCCGAGATCGTCCCGGCCTCCCGGGTCATCACTGACGTTTTGTTCGGCAACTCGATGACTTCGGCTATTTGAACTCACCTCGTTTTACGCAGTCGTCCACCGCGGTCCGCAGTGCGGTCTGCTCGTCCTGATCGACGCTCAGCCCGTACTTTAGCTTGACCTGGACGTAGTGCGAGATATATCCGCACCGGAAACTTCCCGGCGGCAGGTAATCCGAGGGGTCCTGATCGCCTTTGGACCGGTTGGCCGAGGGGTCGGAGGCGATGAGGTTCACTGCGTCGTTGGCGATCCGGCGCCGGGTATCGGTATCCAGATCCTTGGCGCCGGACCGCCAGGCCTCGGCGAGCGGCACGATATGTTCGGCGTCCACCCCCGACGGTGCGGTGATGAACTTGTAGGGCTTCAGTTTTCCCGTCTTGGCCTCCAGGACGCCGTAGGCGTCCTGCCAGCCGCCGCCCTTGCCGATCTTCAGATCGCAGGTCTTCACGTCCAGGCTCACCTCGCCGGTGGCATCGCGCAGCATCATCACCTCGCGAGTGGTGCATTTGCTGTACTGGGCGAACTCCGGGCCGAAACCGTGTTCGGCCTCGTTGTTGTCCCAGTGCGGGAACTTTTCCCGGCTGTAACCCGCCATCCCGACCTCGGCTTTCACCGGTAGCCGGTCGAGTGCGGACCGGACCTCGGCGGCGGAACCGCTCACGGCATTCGCCGCGCCGGCCGCCGGGGCTGTGGTGCTGTCGCGCCCTTCGAGGAAATATCCGCCGGCCAGGACCACCACGATCAGAATCGGCACGGCGACAGCGGCGAACTTACGGAGCGGTGCGGGGAGTACGGAGAGTAGCGATTTCATCGCGGCACCTCCGCGAATCGTGCGGAGATGGGCGAAACGCCCGGATCTTCTTCATATGCTGTGGGCTTCAACGAATTTCCTTGCCGAGTTTCCGGGGTTGTACCGAGCGTCAAGCTACCGGTCGCCCAGCTAACTCGAAGCTACTGCGCTGTGTGAGATTCGGCATATTCGGGTCCCCGGCACCACCCCCGAGTCGCCGTGCCGGCGCCGACTCGGGGGTGGGCCTGCCACGATCGAGGGCTCGGATGCCCGGCGCGATACGCGGACCGGTTGTCCGGACCGGCTGCCGCGCGGGCGGACGCGGGGCTTGATGAGGGGGAGCCCCGTGACTGCCCGTGCGCCGGAAGTGCGCTCGTCGTGACGTATTTCGACCGGGGCTGACCCGGCCCGTTGTGGAGGTATCGAGGGATGGCGGCAGGTGAACATTTCGTCAATGTTCGGTGTCCACCGGCCTACGTTCGTGAAAAGCATAGGGAATTCCCATGATTGGGAGAAACCGGGGGTGCCGGTCGAGTTCGCCATGACTACCGGTCGGCGGCCTCGTCGTCCGGGATGATTTGAGCCGTCGGGGGGACGCCCGTGTCCAGGAAATGGATCAACCGCTCTATACGGTCGGTGTGCTCCAGGGTGCAGGTGAGTTGGTAGCCGATGAGGGCGAGGGTGATGGCGGTATCGGTCGGGTCGTTCGCGGTGGACAGCGCGGCGTGCAATTTCTGGTTCAGCGCCTGCATGGTGGCCTGCCCGCCGGCGTCGTAGTCGGCGGTGTGCCGCCCCGTGGTGACTGCACGCTGGGCTCGGGCGGTGGCTTCCGCGGTGAGTCCGGCCATTCCGCCGAGCAGGCCGAGGACCGGCGCGGCGGCGATCGGCTCCGGATGGCTGCGGTACACCTGATCGGCGACCTGGCTGAACAGATGGCCGATGCGGGACAGTTCACCGGCGATCTGGATGGCGGTCACCACATGGCGCAGGTCGCGCGCCACCGGCGCCTGTAGTGCCAGCAGTACGACGGTGCGCGCCTCGCAGGCGCCGTACATCGTCTGTAGTCGTTCGTCGAGGGCGAAGACCTCGTAGGTCGCGGTGAGGTCGGCCTCGACGAGGGCGTCGGTCATACGTTCGGCCGCCTCGTGGGTGATGCGGCACATCTGCGTCAGATCCGCGGTCAACGCGACGAGCTCGTTGGTGAACTGAGTTCGCACGGGGGAATTGTCACCCATGGTGCGCGTATCGGTCGAATGATCCGGCGATTCGTTCGCCACGGTTCACGCGGCGGGCGGCTTTCCGGCTCCGGTGTTACCGTCGCCACATGACCGATATGCGAAGTATCAAACATCGCATCGTCACCACGATCCAGCGCCGGGTGGCCAATCCGCTGAACCGCCGAGTGCCCGTACAGCAGTTGCTGGAGACAACCGGCCGGGTCAGCGGCGAGCCGCGCGTGGTCCCGATCGGCGGTCGTCGTAGCGGTAACGAGTTCTGGTTCGTCTCCGAGTTCGGGGACCGCAGTCACTATGTGCGCAATATCCGTGCGAACGGCCGGGTCCGGGTGCGGTTGCGCGGCGAATGGTATTCCGGCACTGCGCATCTGGTACCCGATGACGATCCGGTGCGCCGGTTGGCCTCGCTACCGCGTGGCAACAGTGCAATGGTGCGGGTGATGGGTACTGATTTGTTGTCCATTCGTGTCGATTTGGATGAATGATCTGCGTCTGTCCGGGCGGCTGACGAAATACCCGGAATTCCCGTCTTTCGCGCGGTGGAATTCCCGGTGGAACCTGTTCTCATATATCTTCGGGGGCCGAGTGACGATACGCACAATTTCCGGTCGATGATGTGCGCGGTGTATTTCCGGTGCGGACTGTCACACCACCGGGAATTTGTTTGTCACCTCCCGTAACGATTAACTTCCTCTCCGTTGGCATCGATGCCGGACCGGAGAGATTGAGCGCATGAACTTCGCACTATTGCGTGCCGCCGCGGCGGTACGCGGATCTCGGCGATGACTCCCGAGAGCCGGACCGCGGCGATCGATTCGGGCCCCCGCACCGATTCCGCCGGAACCCCGCCGCCTACGCGGCGGGCCGAATCCGCCCGGGAGATCGTCGGCAAGAATTTCTCCGGCACCATCGTGTCCTCCGTGCGCACCTTCGGCCGGGCCGTCGGGATGGCGCAGGAATCGGTGGCCGGCACGGTGTCGGACCTGGCGCGCGGCCGGTTCCAATGGCAGGAGATGCTGGTCCAGGCGTGGCGCCTGGTGACCGTGACAGCCTTCCCGGCCATCCTGATGGCGATCCCGTTCGGTGTGATCGTCTCCGTCCAGGTCGGCAACCTGATCCACAATCTCGGCGCGGATTCACTGCTCGGCGCCACCGGAGGTCTGGGTGTGATCAAACAGGGCGCGCCCATGGCCACCGGGTTCCTGCTCGGCGGCGCCGGGGCCGCGGCCATCGCGGCCGACCTGGGCGCCCGTACGATCCGGGAGGAAATCGACGCCCTGCACACCATGGGGATCAGCCCGGTGCATCGGCTGGTGATCCCCCGCATGGTGGCGATGCTGCTCGTCGCCCCGCTGCTGAACATCCTGGTGATCTTCGTCGGCATCGTCGCCGGATATCTGGTGGCCATCGGCGGGCAGGGCGTGACGCCCGGTTCCTACTGGGCCACCTTCGGATCGTTCACCACCGCCGCCGACGTCTGGGTCTCGCTGCTCAAGGCACTGATCTTCGGGTTCCTGGTGGTGATCATCGCCTGCCAGCGCGGACTCGAGGCCAAGGGCGGCCCGCGCGGCGTGGCCGACGCGGTGAACGCCGCGGTGGTGCTGTCGGTGGTGTCGATCGTGATCGTCAATCTGGCGATGACCCAGGTGACCGCGATGTTCCTGCCCACCAGGCTGGCGTGATGGCGGCGACCTCGTACGCCCCGAAGGGGTTCGGACTCGTCGCGCGCTATTTCCGGCGCGGCAGCCGGATTCTGGGCGCGGTGGATTCGCTGGGATTCGTCATGGTGTTCTGCTGGCAGGTGCTCTCCTCGATTCCGCTGGCGCTGCGCCGCTACCGGGGCGAAACGCTGCGCGTCATCACGAATATGACCTGGGGCCGCGGATCGGTGATCGTCGGCGGCGGGACCGTGCCCATGATGATCGTGCTCGGCGTGGTGATCGGCGCGTCGATCGGTGTGGAATCCTTCGCCACCCTGGACATGCTGGGGATGGGGCCGGTCACCGGCATCGTGTCCGCCTTCGCGACCACCCGCGAACTGGCGCCCATCGCCGCCGCGGTGGGTTTCGCCGCGCAGGCCGGCTGCCGGATCACCGCGGAGATCGGGTCGATGCGCATCTCCGAGGAAATCGACGCCATCGAGGCCCTCGGGCTGCGGTCGGTGCCGTTCGTGGTGACCACCCGGGTCATCGCCGGCGCGATTGCCATCGTCCCGACCTTTCTGATCGCGCTGATCGGCTCCTACTTCGCCTGCCGCGGGCTGATCACCCTCGTGCACGGCCAGTCCGCCGGGGTCTACGACCACTATTTCTTCCAGTTCATCGCCGGGTTCGACATCATCGCGGCCACGGTGAAGGTCGCGGTGTTCGGCATCGTGGTGATCTGCGTGCACAGCTACTACGGATTCTTCGCCACCGGCGGGCCCGAAGGTGTCGGTATCGCCTCGGGCCGGGCCGTACGTGCCAGTTTCGTCGCCATCATCGCCATCGACATGGTCCTGACGATCGTGCTGTGGGGATTCAACTCGGCGATCAGCTTCACGGGATAGGGACAGATGCCGAAGTACGGAATGCCCGGGGTCGCCGCCGGTCCGCGCAGCGCGCGGCGGGTCGGTGTCCTCGTGGTCGCGGTGCTGGCGGTGGTCACGCTGGCCGGATACGGGTACCGGGCGGTGACGTCGGACGACGGGCTGCGCGTCGCGTTGCGGACCGAGCAGATCGGTGACGGTGTCGTCGCCGGAACGCTGGTGCGGGTGGACGGGGTGCAGGTCGGCTCGGTCACCGATATCGTGCCCGCCGGGCGCGGTACTCAGCAGATCAGTCTGTCCCTGGACGAGAACCGGTTGCACGGAATCGACGACAGCATGCTGGTGGACTACGCGCCCGCGAACCTCTTCGGCATCAGCGAGATCGAGTTGCGGCCCGGGTCCGGCGGTGCGCCGCTGCGCTCCGGTGCCGTGGTGGACCTGACGGGTCGCCGGGCCGCCGAGGTGTACGACGCCACGATGGGCGCGCTGCTGCGCAGCCTGTCGCAGACCAGCGGCACCGTGTTCACGGCGGATATGGCCGAGGTGATCTCCCAGGCGGCGGCGGACGTCAAGGCGTTCACGCCGCTGGCCGAGGCCCTGATCACGGCCGGGCGGGTGATCGCCGAGCACCAGTCGATGCCCGCGAACGAACTTGTCGGGCGGCTCGGGCCCGCGTTCGAAGGCGGCGGGCAGTTCGCCGGCGCCACCATCGAGGTGCTCGATCAGATCGTCGATATCGATGTGCTGCGCACCGACCGCGCGGATTTCGATGCCGGAGTGAAAGCCCTGACCGGGGAGATCCTGCCCGCTCTCGCGGACACCATGAACAGCGCCGGTCAGCTGTCCGGCTACACCGATATGCTCGCGCCCACCCTGAATCTGATGGCCCTGGCCGTGCCGGACCCGCAGCAGTCGGCCGCGGATCTGCGTACGTTGCTCACCCGGCTCGGGGTCGCGTTCAAGGACGGGCCCCAAGGACCCGTGCTCGACCTCGAGGTCGAAGTGAACGGAGTCGCGGGAGGTGAGCGGTGACCCCGCGGGGCGCCGCCTGGCGGCTGGTCCTGTTCGCCGGGGTGATGGCTCTGGTCCTCGCCCTGGTCATCGGCGCGATCAAACGGCCCGTGGACGGCGACACCGAAACCCACCACGCCTTGTTCACCGACGCGAACGGCCTGAAAACCGGTGACGATGTGCGGATGTTCGGGGTGCAGGTCGGCAAGGTCGAGGCGGTCACCCTGGCGGGCGACAAGGCGAACGTCCGGCTCACCGTCACCACCGACACCCCGGTCTTCGACAACAGTGTGCTGGCGATCCGGTACCAGAACCTCACCGGTCAGCGGTATATCGACCTCCAGCAGCAGCCGAACCCGGGTGCCCGGCTGGCCGACGGTATGGATATCGCCCCGGAACAGACCGTTCCGTCGTTCGATGTGACCAGCCTGTTCAACGGCCTGCAACCGGTCCTGGCGACGCTGTCGCCGGAGGCGGTCAACCAGTTCACCGAAAGCATGCTCGCGGTCATCGAGGGTGACGGCTCGGGGATCGGCCCCGCGCTGGACGCCATCGGCACGCTCAGCGAATATGTGGAGGACCGCCAGCACGTCATCGGCACCCTGGTCCGCAATATGTCCGACCTCGCCGAACGGGTGGGCGGCCGGCTGTATCACCTGGTACCTCTGCTGGCGCGGCTCACCGATATCTTCGAGGCGCTGCAGCGCAATGTCGGAGGTCTCGCGGATTTCGCGATGAGCGCGCCGGCGGTGCTCGAACCGGTGGACCGCCTGCTGGCCGCACTCGGCCTGAGCCCGGAGATGGGTCCCGATATCGACGCCATGATCCGGAATCTCTTCCCCGATCCGCAGCAGGCACTCGACACATTCGGGCGGCTGCCCGGCCTGCTCGCCGCGGTGGACACGGCGTTCCCGCGGACTCCGGCCGGGTTCCGGCCGGAGTGCAGTAAGGGTGCGGCCGAGGTCCCGGCGCCGGTGCGGGTCCTGATCGGCGGACAGCAGGTGGCGATATGCAACGGATGACCTTCGCCCGGTGCAAGTCGGCGCTCGGGCGCTTGTTCGATCGGGATCAGCCGATCACCGACGAACCGACGAAACTGCGGAAACAACTGCGGCTGGGGATCATCGGCGTCTGCGCGGTCGCGGTGCTGGGCATCGCGGTCGGTGCGCTGTACGTGGTGCCGCTGGGCAAGAAGACCTATACCGCCGAACTCAGCGAGGCGCAGTCGGTCAAGGCCGGTGACGATATCCGCCTCGCCGGTGTGCCGGTGGGCGAGGTGACCTCGCTGGAACTGCAGCCGGACCGGGTACTGATGAGTTTCACCGTCGACCGGGACGTCTTCGTCGGCGACCGGAGTTCGCTGGACATCCGCATGCTCACCCTGGTCGGCGGTCACTATGTCGCGCTGTTCCCGGCGGGCGATGCGCCCCTGGACGACACACCGATTCCGGCCGACCGGATCCGCCTGCCCTACAGCCTGATGGAAACGTTCCAGGACGCCACGGCACCGCTGCGCGAAACCGACGGCGATACGCTGCGCCGCAACCTCGCCGCGCTGGACACCTCCATCGACGCCGCCCCGGAATCCCTGCGTAGCGTCCTGGACACCGTCGGCAGCTACCTAGACGCCATCGAACGCCAGCGCGACCAGGTCTCGAACGCCATCGCGACCGCCGACGAATACGTGACCATGTACGACGGCGCGAAAACCGATCTGGGCCGGTTGATGGACAACGTCAACCTGATGGAGACGGTGCTACTGGACAAACGCGCCGAACTGCGCCAAGCCCTGGGCCTGCTCAGCTCGGTGGTCCAGCGGGTGACCGCCATGGCGCCGAGCTGGGAGCAGACACTGCAACCCAAGGTCCAGCAGCTGGCCGACGCACTGCCGCGGCTGCAGGAATACGGCGATCAGCTGGAGCCGATGATCGCTGCGGCCCAGAGCTTGAGCGGGAAACTGCGTGAACTGGCCGGACCCGAGGGCGGCGTGCACGTCGACCAGTCGGGGACGACGGTGACCGCGCCCGGCGCCGTGCTCTGCGTCCCGCTTCCCGGGAAGGTGTGCTGATGCTGAAACGGGTGCTGGCCTCGCCGGCGCTGATGTCGATCGCCGGCGCGCTGGTCCTGGTACTCGCGGTGACCGCCGCGTACGTGATTGCCTTCGAACCACTGAAATCCACCCGCGCGTACTGCGCGATCATGCCCGATAGCATCGGCCTCTACCAGGGCAATCAGGTGTCGATGCGGGGGATCACCGTCGGTTCGGTGACCCGGATCGCCCCGGCCGGCGCGAAGGTGCGGGTCGATTTCGAGATCGACGCCGACCACCCCGTGTACGCCGATGCCGGGGCCACCACGGTCTCCGACACCGTGGTGGCCGACCGGGAACTGGCGGTGCTACCGGGCGCGAACTCCACCGACGAACAGGATCCGGGGCAATGCCTCACCAAAACCCTGACGCCGAAGAGTCTCACCCAGACGATCACCGCGCTGGCCGAGCTGTCCGATCAGATCGGCGGCACCGAAACCCGGCCGAACGCGCTCGCGGGCGGACTGGACGCGGTGGACTCCGCGACCGCCGGCACCGGCGCGCAGATCAACGATCTGATCAACCAGCTCGGCCGGGTACTGGAATCCCCGGATGCCGATATCGCCCATCTGGCAGGTATTTTCGACGCTTACGCGTCGGTGTCCAACAAGGTTGCCGAGCATTGGGGGGATCTGAAACTGATGCTCACCCGGCTGGCGCCGACCCTGAACCAGGCGCACTCCGAACTGCTCACCCCCGGTATCGCATTGTTCGACGGGCTGCGCGAAATCCTGCCGATGCTCAACGACCTGACCGTGATCCTGGCCGACCCGCTCATGACCACCCTCGACAACCTGGTGCCGCTGGTGAAACTGCTCCGCGCGAATGTGGGTTCGCTGAGCGATATCGTGCGCACCACGCCGGTGCTGACCTCGGCATTGCGCACCGTCACCGATCCGGCGACCGGCGCCCCCGGCCTCACCTACGCCCCGCCGCGGGTCGCGATACCGCAGCAGAACGCCGAGCAGGTCTGCGCCGCGGTGAACGCCGTGACGCCCGGCCGCTGCACCGGGGCGGCGAACGGCATGGTGGATCTGGATCTGGTGCGGCTGGTACTGGGATCGGCGGGTGCGCGATGACACGGCGAATTCCAGTCGGGATGACACCGCGAACTCCCTTCGACGGGACAAAGCGAATTACTTTCGACCGCACTCGGTTGCGACGCGGCCTGGCGGCCTGCGGACTCGCCGCGACGCTGGCCGTCTCCGGTTGCGCGTTCGATCCTTCCGATATTCCGGTACCCGGCGCCACCGTCACCGGCGGGAGTTATCCGCTGCACATCGAATTCGCCAATGTGCTGAACCTGCCCGCCCGGGCGAAGGTGATCGCCAACGGCGCGCAGGTCGGCAATGTGGAGCGGGTCGAGGTCGTTCCGGGCACCGCCGACGGGCCGGGCTATGTCGTCGTGGATATCGACGTCGACGACGAGGTCGAACTACCGGCCACCACGGTTGCCGAACTGCGGCAGAACACCGTGCTCGGCGATATCCACGTCGCGCTCACCACACCGCCCGACGGGTACGACACCCTGTTGCGCCCGGGCGACACCATCACCCGCGACCGCACCCAGCCGCCGGTCCAGCTCGAGGACACGATGGCGGCGATCGCGCTGTTCGTCAACAGCGGCGCGGTCGGGCAGTTGCAGGACATCGTCAACCGCTTCAATTCGGTACTGCCCCAGGATCCGGCGCAGACACAACGGATCGCGCAGGTGCTGGCGACCGACGCGGTGGACCTGGCCGCGCACCTGGACCAGGTGGACCTCCTGCTGAACGGCGTCGCCGCGAACGCCGAGGTCATGCACGGGATCCAGGACGAGCTGGACAATATCCTGCGCCCCGAGTCGGTGCAGCAGATGAACGACGCCACCGCGTCCATCGCCGGGGTCACCGAGATCTTCGGCGGGCTGGGCCCGGTCGGTCAGTCGCTGAGCTGGCTCGCACCGCTCGCGCAATCCGGCGGCGCGGCCGCGGCGGCGTTCGTGCCGCTGGCCACCGGCGGTCCGCTGGATCTGCGGCAGCCCTCGAACCTGAACATGCTGATCGCGCTGCTGCGAGACAAGATCATCCCGTTTGCGGAGAACGGGCCGAAGGTGGATATCAGCGCGGTGCGCACGCCGGGCCTGTCCACCGACGATCAGGTGAACCGGATCATCGAAACCCTGCGCATGATCGGAGCCGTGCGATGAAACTCGGTCCGCTGGCGTCACTGGGCGGTATCGCCGCCATCACCGTGCTCGGCGCGGGCTATCTGACTTTCGGAGTGGTGCGCGCCGATCCGTTCCGCGATTTCGTGAACGCCTCCCTGGTCCTCGACGATTCCGGCGGTCTCGGCGTCGGCTCACCGGTCCTGCTCACCGGTATCGAAGTAGGTCGCGTGACCTCGGTGGACCGGGTGACCGACGGCGTGGAAGTCGGTTTCCGGGTGGACGATTCGCATCGCCTGCCCACCGACAGTGTCGTCACCATCGAGCACCTGTCCGCACTCGGCGAACCCTATGTGCAGTTCGTGCCGAAAACCGGGGCGGGCCCTTATATATCGGACGGGCAGCGGCTGGAATCGGAAGATATCCACAGCCCGCTGTCGATTCCCGAGGCCGCGCGCATGGTCACCCGCACCATGAACCAGCTCGACCCGGCCACCATGGGTTCCTTGGTACGCACCATGAGCGAGGCCCTGCACGGCACCGACGCGGTACTTCCGGAACTCACCCGCGCCGCGGACCTGCTCGCCGCCACGATCATGTCCCGCGAACCCCGTATCGCGGAACTGCTCGACAACTTCGAGACAGCCGCTGCCGACAGCGAATGGGCCGGCTCCGCTACCTCGGCGGCGGCCACCGAATTCACCCGATTCGCCGAAGTCCTCGACGATTTCGTCGAATCGGTGGGTCGGTTCACCGGTGACGAAGGGGCGCCGGAGGCCTACCTCCAAGGCGACGGACTCGTCCCCTTGCTGCAGCGGCTGCACACCCTGCTCGACGAGATCGGCCCGGAACTGGCCGCCCTGCAGCCGGGGCTTGCCCCGCTCACCGAAGCGCTCGGCACCACCGCGCCGCAGGTGAATATCAGCAGCCTGATCGATCAGGCGCTACAGAGCACCGACGAGGATTCGGTGCAGGTCCGGGTGGGCCTGAAATAGCTGGATATAGGTGACAATTCATTCCGGTCCGGGTCGGTCCGGGGTTTCGGTATCTGCGCGGTCGAGGATGGCCTGGGCTTGGTTGTCCACATCGCCCAGGGCCGAGATCAGATCCAGCGCACCCAGTTCGAACGGAGTCTCGTCGGCCATCTGGCGCAGCTCGGCCAGTACCGCATCGATATCGTCCGCCGGCTCATCATGGTGCCTGGTCGATGCGTCGGTCGGCTGCCAGGCGATGGCCTGCTGCCACCACGGATCGCGGATGGCCCACGCCCAGATGGTTTTGCGGACCAGGGTCGCGTTATCGGTGTAGAGCTGGAAGAACGCGTCCAGATCGCGGTGTTCGAGTTCGAAGATATCCTCCGGCAGCCGGCGAGCCCGGATATGGCACATCGGTGCGCGGGTCACCTGCAGGGCGGGGTCGCGCGGGTCCGGGGGAGTTTCCAGGATCTCGTCGAGAATGCTCTCGGTGAGATAGGGCAGGGTGAAGTTCCCGGTGGTCACCTTGATCCGGGTGGCGCCGCGCGGGTTGTAGAGGCGGCGGGTCGCGACATCCAGGATCGCCAGGTCACGGTCGGCGGTCAGCGCCAGCAGGGCGCGCAGGCAATCGAACCGGTCCCGGACGGTCGCTTCCAGCAGGGCGCCCCGGGCGTCCGGCCGGTGGTAGACCCGCAATCCGGTCCCGGATCGGTGGATCAGGGTGCACACCACTGCGACCGACTGCACCGGAGGGCTGGGCTCGGCGGTGTCCCGAAGGGCCAGATACCGCTCGTATGCCTGCTCGGCCGATTCGAGCCCGGCCGCCGGCAATACGGCGAAAAGAGAACTCACCCGCCAAGTACAGCAAAAGATGCGACCCGTCGCTGGTTCACTTCCGATACTGGGCAAGGGAATTCGCAGCCTGTCAGATACCGGCCACATCCGCGAGCTGTCCGATGGAGTAGGTGACCGTCATGGCCAGTGCCCCGCCGATTACCACCCGAGCCATGGCCCGCGCCCGGCCGCTACCGCCGAGCCAGGCGCTGATCGAGCCGGTCAGCGCCAACGCGAGCAGTACCGCGACCATGGTGGCCGGGATCCGGGCCGAGGTCGGAGGCAGCAGGATCGCCAATAGTGGCAGCATCGCGCCGACGGCGAAGGAGATCGCCGAGGACAGCGCAGCATGCCACGGGTTGGTCAGGTCGTCGGGATTCAATCCGAGTTCGGCTTCGGCGTGGGCGGCGAACGCATCGAATTCCGTCAGTTCCTCGGCCACCCGCCGGGCGGTCCGGGCGGAAAGTCCTTTGGCGTGATAGATCGCGGTGAGCTCGTTCAGCTCATCCCCGGGGTCTGCCGCCAGTTCCCGGCGCTCCTGCGCGAGCAGCGCGCGCTCCGCATCGCGCTGGGTGCTGACCGACACATACTCGCCGACCGCCATGGATATGGCGCCGGCGCTGATCCCTGCGATGCCGGCGGTGAGAATGGTGTCGGTACTGGACGCGGCGGCCGCGACACCCACCACGAGCCCCGCCGTCGAGACGATCCCGTCGTTCGCGCCCAGCACCCCGGCCCGCAGCCAGTTGAGCTTGGCCGCGAACCGGGGCTGCGGGAGATACTGGCCGTTCGCTGCGTCGGTCATAGCCGCAGACTATGCCAATAACCGCAGGTGAGGCCATGCTGTGTCGAACCGTCGAGTGGTCTCCGGTGCCGTGCCGTGCGTGCCGGAGCGAACCGCTCAGGAACTATCGGGGCACGGCGTACACGTACAGGAGGGCGATGGTGACCAGGCCCATTGCCGGGGTCAGAACCCAGGTCTCCACCTTGTTCCCGGTGCGGGAGATGATCGGTACGGCCAGCCGGGGCTTCAACGGCCACAGCAGTGGGCAGCCGCGGTCGGTGAGGCAGTCGCCGGCGATATGGATGAGTGAGCCCAGGCCGATGGCGAACGGTAGCCAGTAGGGCGAATCCGGGAGCCAGCGGTCCATCAGGACCGTTCCGCCCCCGGCCAGCAGCACGCACAACCCCCAGGCCCGGAACGAATCGCCCTTCGGGGTCAGATGCAGGGCCCGGAAGCCGAAGGCCAGCATGACGAAGATGACGCCCAGCGTGAAGTATCTGCCCAGATACATCACCCCGGCCCAGGTCGCCCAACCGGCGAGCAGGACGAACAGCAACCCGTGTGTCCCTTTACGGTGTCCACCGGCGATGGTCGACACCCCCTTCGCCACCACATTGCTCACCGGGCCCAGGGAGTCCCCGATCGTGCCGCCCGGGTGATCGATATCCGGCAGCAAGGCCGCACCTGCCGTGATCAGGGCGCCGAGAATCAATTCGAGCGCGCTGACATCGACGGGTCCGTTCACGAATTCCATCACCGGGACGGGAACAACGGTGGCGGCGGTGGCGAAAGCCAGCGCGCCGCTGGTGGCATGGGAATGGCCGAGCAAAACACTCTCCCGGTATCAAGGTGCGATCGGACGTAACGATCCAAGTTAGCAATCGATTCCGACAGACAATCCGGGCCTGCGACGCGCCGAGGTCTTGCGATCACGAGACACGCCGTGCCGACGGTTGTTCCGGCGAAAATGCTCCGGATACGTCTGTACGCCCGGCGTTATCGATGCAATGCTGTCGCGATCGGAGCGCCGGTGGAGCGTTCCGTCCATGGAGGGGGTGTCGAATGCGTGATGTCCAGCCGATTCTCTGTCGGGTGCCCGAGTACGAACCGCCGACAGAATTGCCTGATGGGTTACCACCCGTCCGGTCCGGGGTCCGTCCGTTCGCCGGAAGTCCGTCGATGTCGGCGCCTGCGCGCAGCGGCAAAGAACCCGTCGAGCCTGCATCCGCGGGCGGAGAATCCTCAGCCGCCGCAACCACGACAACCTGCGCGCCCGAAAAACCTGCGGAGAAACCCGCGGCCGATTGCCGCCCACGCGTCGACCGCCGATCCCTGCGCTCCGGTAGCAGCACCCCGGCGAGCATCCGTCGAGTCCAACGAGCCGGTCACGCGGTCGAACGGCACGACGAACCCGGCGACGCGCGCGAATTCGCCGGAAGAACCCTACGGATCCTGCTGGAGATCCTGGACCGCCGCCGCCCGGTCGCGCAGCTGACCACCCTGTGTGCCCCCGCGCTGATCCACACCGTCGGATCCCTGGTGGCCGGCGACCATGTCCCGAGCCGGACACTGGGCGCCGCGGTCCTGACCAAATACCGGCTGTTCCCGGCCGGCGACCATGTATTCGAGCTGGTAGCCATGTACGAGCGCGGCCCACGCTGCCTCGTGCTCGCCGGCCGCGTCGAGCACACGAAAACAGGCTGGAAGGTGACAGCCCTCCGCCTGGCCTGATCGCACCGGGAGCTGACCGTGAAACGTGGCGTGCAAGCCCGGTCCTTCAGGGGCGGGAGGAAGTGAAAGTATGGGATCAGCTGATATCCGCCGGATTGGCCCGCAAACCCTGAATCTTCCGGGCATTGCCGGCGCGGTATTTCGGTCCGATCGGCGGGAGGAGTTCGAGCGATGGCGTCGTATCCAGGGATTTCCGGGCGGACATATGTGGTCACGGGTTCCGCCTCCGGCATCGGTGCCGCTACCGCCGCCATGCTTCGCGAACGCGGCGCGAAGGTCATCGGGTGCGATCTGGACGACGCGGAAATCCGGGCGGACCTGTCCACTCCCGAGGGGCGGCGGTCCCTCGTGGACCAGGTCACCGAGCGCGGGCCGATCGACGCTGTTCTGGCCATCGCCGGAGGGGGCAGAACCGGTCTCCTCGAGACCAATTACTTCGGTGCCGTCGCGACATTGGAGGGGCTTCGGCCGTTGCTCGCGCAGAGCCCGGCGCCCCGAGCTGTCGCGGTCTCGTCGACGTCGTCTCTAGCGCCGGTGGATGAACGCGTGCTGCAAGCCTGCCTGGACGGCGACGTCGCCGCGGCACTTGCCTACCTCGACGCCGACCCGTCGCTCGCCGGGCCGACGGGCGCCTACGGTGTCGCGAAACGTGCGTTGAACCGATGGGTGCGCACGGTTGCCCCGACCGCCGAGTGGGCCGGGGCCGGAATCGCCCTCAATATTGTCGCACCGGGTGTCGTGGACACACCGGCAGCTGCCTGGATCTTCGCCGACGAGGCGACCCGGAATACGGTCGAGGCCGCCGCCCCGCAACCCTTCGGCGGGTTCCCGGGGCGGCCGGAATGGGTCGCCGAGCTGATCTGCTGGTTGTCCGGCGCGGACAACCGTTTCGTCACCGGTCAGATCGTTTTCGCCGACGGGGGTGCCGAAGCCGCGGCGGTCGGTGACCAGCACTGGCGCTGAGCGCTGTCCGGGTGAGCGGCGAATCGAAGTTCGCGGGTTGTGCGAAACGCCCGGTGATTGCGCAGTTCCGCCACGGTCCTTCGAGGTCTTTCCGGTGCGGGGCGGAGATACTACAATGCGTAGTATTGCTTGGACGGTAGCCGTGTGAGCGGCTCGACCTCGGAGGTCGTCATGACCGGAACGTCTGTCCGAATATCTCCCGTAACGGCCGAATTGCGCTGGGCTACTGCGATATTCGCGGTCGCTCTGGCGGTACACGGCGCGGATCACCTGCGACGCGGCATGAATTCCATCTCGATGACGGTCATGGCGCTCGGGACGGTGCAGACCGTGCTCGCCGTCGTAACCATCGCCTTGGTGTTCGCCGGGCATCGCTGGGCGCCCCTGGCCGCGATCGGCATAGGCTTCGCCAGCGCGATCGGGTTCACCCTGGTGCATCTGTTCCCTGACTGGTTCGGGCCGTTCAGTGATAGCTTCATCAACCCGCCCGCGGTCGCCGGGGTCACCGGGTTTTCCTGGTTCGCAGCGATTTTCGAGGTCGCCGCCGATTTGCTGATCGGCTTCGCGGGCCTCCGGGCCCGCCGCCGCGCCAGGTGACCGCAGCTGACACCAGGCGATCGGCAGCCGACCCCGAGCGCCGGAATCCGGGTGCTTTCCGGCGTGCTGTGGGGCAGACTCGGGCGGATGAAGGCGCGGAGTACAGGCGAATTGATCGCTGCCGTGGACGGTGGTGCGCGGGTGAAGTACCTGCCGTTCTGGGGGCATCATCCGCGTCCGGACGGAGTGATCGGCTCGAATTGCCTGAGTCAATGGTGGCCGGTGGAGTTCACCGTCGACGGAGTGGATTTCCGGACAGCCGAGCATTACATGATGTGGCGCAAGGCGATGCTGTTCGACGACCGGAGCATCGCGGACCGGATCCTGGCAGCGCGGCATCCGGGTGAGGCCAAGAAATTGGGCCGAAGTATCCGCGGGTTCGCCGAGGATGTGTGGGTGGAGCACCGATACGGGATCGTGGTGGCCGGAAGTCTGGCGAAATTCGGTCAGCACGAGGAACTGCGGCGATTCCTGGTGAACACCGGCGACAGGGTTCTGGTGGAAGCCAGTCCGGTGGACCGGATCTGGGGTGTCGGATTGACCGCCGACGATCCGCGAATCGAGGATCCGACCGGCTGGAAAGGGCTGAACCTGCTCGGGTTCGCGCTGATGGAAGCCCGCGAGGGATTGCGGCCCTGAACTCGGGCGAAATCGCGGACCGAGCGTTGGGATACCGGCCGAGCTGCTCGCGCTGCCGTGGCGGCAACTCGGCCGGGCTTCGAGGTCAGACGACAAGCCTTTCCTCGGTGACCATTACGGCCACCGAATTCATATCGATGAACTTGCTCTCGTCCGGGTTCACCAACTCCTTGTAATTATCGGACGTGAAGAAGGCGTTGTGATCCGCCCAGCTGTCGAACCAGATTTCGGTGAGGCCGTCGTAGGCGGGACTCGGATATCCCTCGGCGGGTACCGGGTGGGAGACGGTGTACTTCTTCACGTACTGCCGCGCTTCCGGAATGGAGGTGAACAGCGGGGCGTGGCGGTTTCGGTGATGGTCGACGAATTCCTCGAAGGTCATCCCATCGATGCGGTTGATCAGGAAAGCAAATTTGATCACGGACTTCTCCTTTCGTGCTCGCGAATGCGGGAGGCCGGCAACCGGATACCCGGCGGCGGACCGCGAGCCAGGGGATTAACCTAAACGTTCACATCGATGTCAGGGGCAAGCCGCTGTGACCCGACGCACACGAGGAGTTGACGATGCGGATCGGTGAACTGGCCGCCCGGACGGGAGCGAGCCGTCGATCACTGCGCTACTACGAGGAGCAGGGCTTGCTGGTCAGCACGAGGTCTCCCAGCGGTCAGCGGTGCTACGACGATGATCACGTCCAGCGGGTGGCGCTGGTGCGGGCATTCCTGGCCGCCGGGATGTCCAGTAGAACCATCGCTCGAATGGTCCCCTGTATGGCGGAGCCCACGAGGGACAGGGCCCGGCAAGCCTTGACCGCGATGAATCAGGAGCGAAATCGCCTGTCGGCCACGATCGACAGCCTGGCCGCCGCCAGAGCGGCACTCGATGACCTGATCACCGTGAACCGGGACTTCCTGGCGAACGCAGCGGATGACTAGGCCGGGTGCAGCGGGAACTTCTCACCGCTCGTGTGGGCGGTGAGCGTTCCGCAGCGTGAACCCAGGCCGCTGACCCGCCCGCTTTGTCCCGATCCGGTGCCTTACGCTGCTTCTCCGGATATCGGATGAATCGGAGGGCGAATGGTCAGCGGGAACGAGCCGGGGGCCCGGCGGCGGGATTCCGCGGCCACGCGGGTCGCGATTCTGGCGGCGGCGCAGGAATTGTTCGCCGAACGGGGGTACGAGCGGGCGACCGTGCGGGATATCGCGACGCGGGCCGGGGTCAACCAGGCATTGTTGTTCCGGTATTTCGGAACCAAGGACGAGCTTTTCCGGGCGACGATGACCGATCGCGGGCGGTCGGTCCTCGATGCCGGCCCGGTGGACGCGCTGCTGTCCAGATTGCTGGAACGTGCGCTCGGGCCGAACGAGGGGCTGTCACCCGGGAGTTGGTTGCAGGCGGCGCTGCGGTCCAGCGGCCACGAAGAGGGCGCGTCGGTGATTCGCCGGGAGCTGGGGGAGGAGTACATCCGGGCGCTGTCGACGCTCACCGCGGCCGAGGACGGGGATCTGCGTGCCGATCTCCTGCTGGCCTGGCTGCTGGGAATCGGGCTGGTCCGGTCGGTGCTGCACCGGGAACCGTTGGACAGCGCGGACCCCGCGGAGATTGCCGGTCATGTGCTGCGTGCGGCCGGGGTGCTGCTGGAGCGCAATGATGCGAGATTCCCTCCGGCGTAACCCTGTTGCGCCGTTGACTCCCCACACTGCAACCCCTTACCCTGCCTAAGTAAGCGGCTGCTTACAACGGCCGGAGCTGTCGGGAAGGGAGACCGAATGAGCGTGAACACCGAGGTGCGGCAGTACCCCTTCGGCGAACCGGTTCGCCTCGATATGGATCCGCTCTACGCGAGACTGCGCCGCGAAGAACCGGTCTCCCGGGTTGAACTGCCCTACGGTGGGCAGGGCTGGCTGGTCACCCGCTACGACGACGTCAAACTGGTACTCGGCGACCCCCGGTTCAGCCGCGCGGTCACCGTGGACCGGGAAGACATACCGCGCGCGACCCCCGCCCCGGCACGCCCCGATTCACTGCTCAGCATGGACCCGCCCGAACACAGCAGGCTGCGCAAGCTTGTCGCGAAGGCGTTCACCAGCCGCCGGGTCCAGCAGCTCCGGCCACGCACGCGGCAGATCGTCGACGAGAAACTCACCGAACTCGAGCGCGCCGGCGCACCCGCCGACCTGGTGCAGGGATTCGCGCTCCCCCTGCCGGTCACCGTCATCTGCGAAATGCTCGGTGTGCCACCGCAGGACCAGCACCGGTTCCGCGATTTCTCCGACGCGATCCTGTCGACCACCGCCTACACCCGCGACCAGATCGAAGCCGCCCGCGATTCGCTGGAGGGCTACCTCGCCGAACAGGTCGCCCAGCGCCGGAAGCACCCCACCGACGATCTGCTCGGCGCCCTCGTCGCCGCGCGCGACGACGAAGACCGCCTGAGCGAGCGCGAGCTGGTCAACCTGGGCGTCGGCATCCTGATCGCGGGCCACGAGACCACCGCCAACCAGATCGCCAACTTCACCTATGTGCTGCTCACCCAGCGTGCGTACTGGGACCAGCTGCGCGCCGATCCCGAGTTGATCCCGGGCGCGGTCGAGGAACTGCTCCGGCACACCCAGCTCGGTGCCGGCGGCGGGCAGCCCCGGGTGGCGACCGAAGATGTGGTGCTCAGCGGGGTCACGGTGCGGGCGGGAGACGCGGTGTTCGTGCACACGCAGTCCGCGAACCGCGACGAAGCCGTCTTCGACGACCCGGAATCACTCGATCTCACCCGGCAACGTAATCCGCACGTGGCCTTCGGATATGGGGCGCACCACTGCCTCGGTGCGCAACTGGCGCGCGTCGAACTGCAGGTCGCGCTCGAGGCGCTGCTGCAACGGTTCCCCGATCTGCATCTCGCGGTACCGGTGGACGAGGTCCCCTGGAAGTCGGGTCTGCTGGTACGGGGTCCGGAGAAACTCCTGGTCGGCTGGTGAACTCACGCCTCCCGGAGGAGTAGCCGGAACGCGCGGTGCGCGGGGAGTGAGCGGCGGGTGTGGACAGGTGGGGAGAGTTGTGAAACGGCGATCGGCTACCCCTTGTCTGCATGGCAGTGGGGGAGCAGGGTGAGAGATGCCGGTGGCGCCACCGGGGCGCTGCCCCTGAGCAGAGAGGGGGTGGATCGTGTTCGCGCGATCTACCACTATTCAGGCGCAACCCTCCGCTATCGATACCGGAATTGCGCATATGCGTGAAGTCGTTATGCCCGCGTTGCGGGACGTGCCCGGATGTGTCGGGTTGTCGCTGATGGTCGACCGGTCGACCGGGCATTGCATTGCGACCAGTGCCTGGGAGTCCGTCGAGGCGATGCACGACAGCCGGGAAAAGATCGGCCCGATCCGGGAACGTGCGATTGCGGCGTTCGGGGAGAGCGCGCAGGTCGAGGAATGGGAGATAGCCGGTCTGCACCGGGCGCATCACACGCATGAGGGCGCATGTGTGCGCGCGACCTGGGTCAAGACCGATCCGAGCCGGCTCGATTCGGCCGTCGAGATCTACAAGGCTTCCACCTTGCCCGCGATGGAGGAGCTGGACGGTTTCTGCAGTGCCAGCCTGATGATCAACCGGAAGTCCGGTCGCGCCGTCTCGTGCACCACGTACGACAGTGCCGACGCGATGCGCGCGAGCCGCGAGATGTCGGCCTCGCTGCGGGTCGACGCCGCCCGGCAGACCGGTGTCGAAGCTGTCGATGTGCGGGAGTTCGAGCTGGCGCTCGCCCATCTGCGGGTTCCGGAACTGGCCTGATCAGGGCTCCCCGTCGTCGAAGCGTGCGCGGGCGCGCTCGACATCGGGCAGGGTGCTGGTCGCCCAGTGCAGGAGTGCGTCGATGAGATCCTGCAAGGACCTGCCGAGCGGCGTGAGGCGGTATTCGACGGCAACGGGACGCGTACTCGTGACCACGCGCTCGATCATCCCGTTGCGTTCGAGTCGCCGCAGTGCGGCCGTCAGTGACTTCTGCGTCACGACCGGGATCGCCCGGCGCAGCTCGTTGAAGCGCAGCGTCCCGTGCTCGCACAGCGCGTCGAGGATCTGCAGCGACCATTTGTCGAGCACCTGATCCAGCAGGTCACGGTGCTGCTGGGTGAGTTGCGGGGCGGCCGGCTGGGGTGCAGCGGTTTCCATCATGAAACCTAGTCTCGTTGAAGTTCCCTTGGGGCACCAGGTAGACATCGGATACCTGATTCAACCAGTGAAAGGGACACTCATGGCAGTGCAGTTGCTGACCCCGGAGGGCATGTTCGCTCCCGTTCCGTACCACCATGTTTCGATCGGCACGGGTGCTCGCCACGTGCATGTGGCCGGGCAGATCGCCCGTGACGCCGAGGGCAATCCGGTCGCGACCGGCGACCTCGCCGGCCAGGTCGCGCACGCACTACGCAGCACAGCACGTGGTCTGGCGGGAGCGGGCGCGAGTTTCGCCGATGTCGTGCGGCTGCGCTTCTTCGTCACGCACTGGAGCCCGGACAAATACGACGACTTCGTTGCCGGTATCGAGCGCGTGGTGGACGAGCTGGGGATACCGCAGCCGTTACCGCCGCTGTCGGCGATCGGCGTCGACTACCTGTTCGAGCCCGATGTTCTGGTCGAGGTCGAGGCGTACGCCGTGCTCGACTGATACCTGCCGCGCAGTCCGCCGGAACGGCGACGTTCGACGGATGCAGGGAGTCGGCTCACGTGTGCGGGCCGAATCCGGCTGTGGTCAGGTCCGCTAGTAATTCGGCGGTGGCGAAGTGCGGGGTGAGGCGGGTCTTGGTCAGGGCGAAGGAGATGCCGGTGGCGATGTCGGCATAGACGTAACTGCCGCCACCACCGACCCAGCCGAACGCGGTCGATGTCTCGTCCGGCCGGGTGCCGAGGCGGCCGAGCGGATAGCCCAGGGCCAGCCGCGCGGGGTTGCCGAAGACCTGGTCGGTGCCCTCGAAGGCTACGGCGGTGACCTCGGCGAGCTGGTGTGAGTCGATGAGCCGGCCGTCGAGGAACGCGGCATTCGCGGCGGCGATCCCCCGCGCGGTGAAGGTGGCGACCGAGGGGATATCCGCCTGCAGGATCTCGTGACTGTTGCCCATGGCCGCGGTGGGTTGCATTTCCCAAGGCGCGAGAACGGTATCGGCGTCGGGTGGGGCTGGTTGCGGGGCGACGTCTTCGAGTCGTGCCAGCCGGGGCAGGTCGGCTCGGGGCACCCCGAAGTACAGGTCGCCGTCGAGACCCAGGGGCGCGGCGATCCACTCGTGAAGGAGTTGGCGCATCGGTTTGCCGGTCGCCCGGCGCGCGATCTCGCCGACGAGGAAGCCGAAGGTGAACGAGTGGTACCCCGTCGCGATCCCGGGTCGCCACAGTGGTTCGGCGGCGGCGACAGCGGTGCAGACTCGCGTCCAGTCGGGCAGGTCGGCGGGCCCGATATCGCGAGGCATCGCCGGTACGCCGGTCGTGTGGGTGAGTACGTGCCGGAGAGTCGCGGACTCCTTGCCGTGGGCACCGAACTCCGGCCACAGCTCGACCACCGGGGTGTCGTATCCGATCGTGCCTGTCCGGACGAGCAGATGCGCGATGAGTGACGCCAGGGTCTTGCCGGCGGAGAAGCTGAAGAACGGAGTCTCCGGCGTCACCGGGCGCCCGGTCGCGCTGTCGGCGATCCCGGCGACGGCGTCGGCGACCAGAGTGCCGTGCCGGTACACGGCAACCTGCAAGCCGGTCTCGGCGCCGGTAGCGACGAAATCGTCTATGGCACTGCGGATCCGGTGTTGTAATGCGGACATTGTCGTCACGGGCTCGGCCACGTGTAGCGAGTCTGGCTGGACGTCGGGAGCTTGCCGAACGCGAATCCGACGGTCGGCGCGACTCGATACAGCTTGACGCCGCCGGCGATGACCGCATCGCCCAGCCGATACCAGGTGCCCGCGGGATCGGTCAGATGCGTTCCGTACTTCCGCTCGAAGTCCGCGGCGGCCTGTGCCCGCTCGGAGCGATCGTCCACGACGGAGGCGACCCCCTCGATGACGACGTCCATACCGGTCAAGGCATTCGTGCCGGTTGTCAGCGCACACTGCGCATTGTGGCCGAGGTTGAGTGCCTTGCGCTCCTGATCACCCGTGGTGAAGCACAGACCGCCCAGACTCCACGCCGCCAGCAACGGCGTCACGTGCGGTCGCCCGTCCGGTCGCACCGTGGAAAGCCAGAACACCTCCGCCGCCTCGAGGACCGCTGCCGCCGACGCCCACGGCGTCGCCTGCGCGTCCGGAGACGAGAACGGCCCCAGCACAACATCCGGTTCACGGTCTGACATGGCACTTCCTTCGGGACAACGGGGCATGCTCAGCCGACCGACACCGGTGAAACAGTGCCAGCGAGCCGACCTGCACACCCTCCGGCGAGACTTGCGCGGCTACCTGTAGATGACGTGAACCCGCGGGAAAACTCATCGGTCAGCGCCGGCGAACTTGTTCCGGCGCAACCCAGATCACGCAGGATTCCGGGCTACGTCGCCGGTGCGCTCCCGACGTTCTCCACGAACCACTCGGTGGCGAGCTCGGCGACCTGGTCGAGTGTTCCGGGTTCCTCGAACAAGTGCGTAGCGCCCGGCACGATCTTCAGCCGGGGCGTCACAGTCATCTGTAGCTGGGCTCGGCGGTTGAGGTCGAGGACTACTTCGTCATTGCCGCCGACGATCAGCAGTGTCGGCGCCCGGACCCGGGTGAGGGCGTCACCGGCGAGGTCGGGCCGGCCGCCTCGGGAGACGACCGCGTGGACGGCGGCGGGGCGATCCGCGGCGGCGCGGAGCGCGGCCGCCGCGCCGGTGCTGGCACCGAACAAGCCGACCGGGTTCTTGCCGGTCGCCGGTTGTCCGGCGAGCCAGTCCACGGTCCTCGTGAGCCGCTCGGCGAGCATCGGGATATCGAAGCGCAGCTCCCGGGTGCGCTGGTCGTACTGCTCTTCCTCGGCGGTGAGCAGGTCGAGCAGGACCGTGCCGAGACCGGCTTGCTGGAGGACCTCCGCCACGTGCCGGTTGCGTGGACTGTGCCGGCCGCTGCCGCTGCCGTGCGCGAAAACAACGACTCCGCTGCCCTGCGCCGGCAGGCACATCCGGGCGTCGAGCCGGACACCGCCGAGCGGGAGCTCGACATCCTCGTCCACGAACACGCTGTCCTCCCCATTGTCCGAATGGTTCACGGCCCTGTCCTGCGATCACTTCACAGAGGGGGCCTACCACCCAGCGTGCGGGGCAAACCGCGTGTTTCACAGCGGGTTGACCGCTATGTGAATGCCGCCGAATTGCGAGCGGCCCAGTCGGTGAAGGTGTGGGCCGGGCGGCCGAGAATCTGTTCGATATCCGGGCTGACCTGCTGTAGTGCCGGCGCCGGGGTGCCGAGAATAGCGAGTGTGGATTCGACGACCGGTTCGGGCATGAACTGCAGCATCCGGGCCCGCGCTCGAGCCCGGGACAGTTCGACGAACTGCACCGGCTCTCCGACTGCGAGGGCGATTGCGGCCGCCTGCTGCCGGGGCGTGATCGCTTCGGGGCCGGTGAGGTTGTAGGTCTTGCCGCTGTGGCTGTCCTCGAGCAGGACAGCGGCGGCGACCGCGGCGATATCGTCCGGATCGATCACCGGGAGTGCGATATCGGCGAAGGGCGCGGCCATCGTCCGTTCGGTGCGGATCGACTCGGCCCACTGGAATGCGTTCGACGCGAAGTTTCCCGGTCGCAGGATGGTCCACTCGATACCGGAACTCTCGATGGCCTTCTCCAGGTCCGCCGGATGATGTCCGGTGCCCACGCCCAGCGAGGACAGCAGCACCACCCGCCGTGTACCCGCACCGCGGGCGGTCGCCAGGAGATCGCCGAGTCCGCCTCCGGCGCCGAGGAATTCGCCGGATGTCAGCAGAAATACGGTATCGGCCCCGTGCAAGGCCGAGGAGAGTTCGTCCGCACGCAGGAGGTCGGCCTGCCGATGCTCGACGCCGGCGGGTACGTCGGCCGCGCCCACTGTGCGCGAAACGGCACGCACTTCCGCGCCTGCCGCGGCCAGCGCCTGCACGAGGGGCCGTCCGGTATTGCCTGTCGCTCCGGTCACCACGATCATTGTCGTTCCTTTCGATTTGGGTGGCTCGACCGTAGTATTCGGAAGACAGTAGGTACCTAGAGGAAAGTAATGGAGGTCGGGCGTATTGTGACCGGAGACACAGTGTGGGTGAGTGCGGACCCCGCCCCCGAAAAAGCCTGCCCCGTCGCTCCCGTGGTCGATGTGGTGTTCAGTCGCTGGACCACGCCGATCCTGTGGGTGCTGCACTACGAGGGCCCGCAACGCTTCGTCGAACTGCAGCGCCGGATCACCACCATCACACCTAAAGTCCTGACCGAGCGGCTGCGGCAGCTCGAGCGCGACGGATTGATCACGCGCACTTACTATCCGGAGGTTCCGCCCCGCGTCGTCTACGAGATCAGCGAGCTGGGCAGCAGCCTGGCGCCGTTGTTCGCGGCCCTGGCCGACTGGTCGGTCAACCTCGGCAAGGTCGATCAGGCCCGCCGTGCCTACGACACCGAAAAGCAAACGGGCCGGAAACGCTGAGCCCGGAGCGGCTGCCTGCCGGTGTCTCGCCCGCCGGCCCGCTGCTGTCGGCGACCGGCCGGCGATGCTCGGTCGGCTGACTCAGGCGTCCGAGGCCGAGTGGGTGAATGCGCCGGAACGCGCGGCCAGGGCCGCGGCGCCGGCGGCCCGGTCGGAGAGCTGCGGGTCGGGGGGAGTGCGTAGCAGGACCAGCTGGTGGTAGATCGGTGCGGTGGCCGCGATGAGCAGAGCGCGCGCGTCGATATCGGGAGTGAGTTCGCCGCGCCGGACTGCTCGCTCGACCACGATCTCGGACTGTGAGTACCGGTCCTCCCACAGCTGCTGCAGGGCGCGGGCCGCCGTCTCGGAGCGGAACGAGACCGCGATCAGGGCCGAGGCGATCGACGGCTCCTCGGTCAGGGAATCGTGGATCTCGTGGTTGAGTGCCGCGAGGTCGCCGTGCAGGGATCCGGTGTCGCGGGGGTGCCAGTCGATATCGCCGGCGGCGGCGAAGACATCGCTGATCAGGCCGCCGACATCGCGCCAGCGGCGATACACCGTGGTGCGGTGCACGCCGGCGCGGGCAGCGACGGTATCCACGGTGAGTGCGTCGTAGCCGTGCTCGGTCAGTTCCGCGCGGACGGCTTCGAGTACCTGGTCGCGGATGCGTGCGGTGCGGCCGCCCGGCCGGGGTTGGGGCGGGCCGGTGGGTGCGGGTGGATTCATCGTCGGGTATCCGGTTGCTCGTCTGGGTGGGGTTGTGGCATTATCCTAATGCAACAGTTGTCGCACTAGTGAGGTGGCCGATGTTCTTCCGAAGCGTTCCCCCGGCCCTGCGGTCGCCGATGGCCGCGCCGTCCTCGAATGCTTCGGAGTTCCCTCATGCCAACGCAGATCACCGCGCTCGCGGTCAGCAAGTCCTTCCACGGCCGTCCCGTCCTCGACGCGGTGACCTGTTCGCTCGGCGCGGGTGAACGCACCGGCATCATCGGGGAGAACGGGTCCGGTAAATCCACCCTGCTCCGGCTCTTCGCCGGACGTGAGCGGCCCGACCGGGGCGAAATCATCGTCGACGCCGAGGGCGGTATCGGTTATCTCGCCCAGGACGAACAGCTGCCCCCGCAGCTGACCGTCCAGCAGATCATCGACCGCTCGCTGAGCGATCTGCGCCGGGTCGAGGCCCGGATGCGCCGCCTGGAGGCCGCGATGGCGGCGGGCGACGACTCCGGATTGAACGAATACGGCGATCTGACAACTGTTTTCGAGCTGCGCGGCGGTTACGACGCCGACGCCCGGGTGGAACGGGCCCTGCACGGGCTCGGGCTCGGGCTGGTGCCCCGCGACCGCACCGCCGGCGGGCTGTCCGGGGGTGAGCAGGTTCGCCTGCGGCTGGCCGCCCTGCTGGCGGCCGGTCCCGAGGTCCTGCTGCTGGACGAGCCGACGAACCACCTCGACGACAACGCCCTGACCTGGCTGGAAGACCACCTGCGGACCAGGCGTGGCACGACGGTGGCGGTCTCGCACGACCGGGTGTTCCTCGAACGGGTGGCGACCGGCTTGCTGGAAGTCGACGCGGACCGGCAGTGCCTGGTCCGCCACGGCAACGGTTACCGGGGATTTCTCGCGGAGAAGGCGGCGGCCCGGCAGCGGTGGGTGCAGGCGCATACGGAATGGCAGGCCGAGGCCGCCCGGCTGCGGGAGACGGTCGCGACCACGGCGCGCCGGGTTGCCCCGGGACGGGCGATGAAGGACAACAACAAGATGGCCTACGACCGGGCAGGCGGGCGGGTGCAGCAGTCGCTGGCCGGACGGGTCCGCAATGCCGAGGAACGGTTGCGCCGCCTGCTGGCGGACCCGGTGCCGCCGCCTCCGGAACCGTTGCGTTTCACCGCCACTCCGCAGGCCGGCCGGGCGCACGGTGTCGTCCTCGAGGCCACCGATATCACTCTCGCGAGCCGGCTCGCCCGCACCAGCGTTACGGTTGCTGCCGGTGAGCGTGTGCTGATCACGGGCCCGAACGGTGCGGGCAAGACCACCCTGCTCCGGGTGCTGGCCGGTGAGCTCGCTCCGGACAGCGGTTCGGTCGTCCGCCGCGGCCGAATCGGTTACCTCGCGCAGGAACCCCGGCCCGCGGAACCGGGACAGACCTTGCTCGCCGCGTTCGCGCGCGGCCGCCCGGGTGATGCCGACCGGCATGCCGAGAACCTGTTGTCTCTCGGGCTGTTCAGCCGCGCCCAGCTCACCGCGCAGGTCCGGAACATGTCCACCGGGCAGCGGCAGCGTCTCGCGCTGGCCCGCCTGATCAGCGAGCCGACGGAGGTGCTGCTGCTCGACGAGCCCACCAACCATCTGTCTCCCGGTCTGGTCGAGGAGCTGGAAACCGCGCTGGCCGCTTACCGGGGCGCGCTCGTGATCGTCAGCCACGACCGCCGGTTGCGTATGCGCTGGCGGGGCGCCCAGCTCGGCATCGGGGCAGTCCCGGCCGAGACCGTCTGACATTTCCCGAAGCCCCTGACCACCCACTCGCCGAAGGAGTTCGTTCATGCCCGATGAGCCGATAGCCGTTCCCGCGGATCCGGCCGTGCTCCACCCGATGCCGGACCAGCCCCGGGTGGTGCTGTTGAAACCGCTGATCACCTCGCCGCTGATCGAGGTCGGGGAGTTCTCCTACTATGACGACCCGGACGATCCGGCCGCCTTCGAAACCCGCAATGTGCTCTACCACTACGGCCCGGAAAAGCTGATCATCGGGAAGTTCTGTGCACTGGGCACCGGAACACGGTTCATCATGAACGGCGCCAACCACCGTATGGACGGCCCCTCGACCTTTCCGTTCCCCACGATGGGCGGCTCGTGGAGGCAACACTTCGACCTGATCACCGGCCTGCCGAACCGCGGGGACACGGTGGTCGGCAACGACGTCTGGTTCGGTAACGGTGTGACGGTGATGCCCGGGGTGCGGATCGGCCACGGCGCGATCATCAGCACCGGCTCCGTGGTCACCGGCGATATACCCGACTACGGAATCGCCGGCGGTAATCCGGCCCGCCTCATCCGCACCCGCTACGAGGACGGCGATATCGCCCGGCTCCTGGCGGTCGCCTGGTGGGACTGGCCGCTGGAACACCTCACCGAGCACATCCGGACGATCATGTCGGGCGGTATCGCCGACCTCGAAGCCGCTAATCCGGGCAGTAGGTGACCCGCCGGCTTTCCCCGTCTTCGCGGCGGCGAGTGGCTGAGCGGCGTGTTCCGCTCAGGCCTCGCTGGGTTGCACGATGACGAACCCCTCGCCGTCGAGGCGGAGCTGGAACGCCTCGCCCGAACCGCCGCGGACCATGGACCCGAACGTCTGAGAACGATTCAACGAGGTCTGCAGCTGCGCGCTCCAGCCGACCACCGCATCGGTATCGACGAAAACGGGTGCCTGTGCGGTGACCGGAATGATGATCGGCGTGCCCGCGCACACCAGTCCGAGCCGCCCCTGCCCGGAGAATACGCAGTTGAACAGGCCACCGCCGGCCATCCCGACGCCCTGCACCATGCGGATATCGTATTGCAGGCTGGAGTCGAACACCAGAATGTTGCGCCCGTTGATGGTCAGCGCGTCGCCGGGAGCGAGGTCGACGAGGAAGCAGTTGCGGTCGAAATGGGCGAACCACGCCTCCCCTTGGCCGCGCACGGACATCAGCGGCACACCCTCGCCGGTGAGCGCACGCTGCAGGAACTTGCCGACGCCCTGCCCCTTCTTCTCGAACTGCAGGTTCCCCCGGAATGCGACCATCGAACCCTGGCGGGCCAGGCATTCGCCGTTCACCGCGTACTTGAGCGACTTCGCGCTCTGCGCGGTCATCCCGGGGGCGGTTGCGGGCTGGGCCATGTTCTCGCTGGCGAAGATCTCACTCTGCATACGGGCGATCCTGCCGCATCTGGGGCCGGTCCGGGTCCAGGAAGGTGGGACTCCGGGTTCGGCCTCGGCTATTCGAGCCAGTTCTTGCGCCGGAAGTACAGGTCGTCCTCGTCTGGTTCGTCGGGGGTGCCGACCTCGTTCCGCCATTTGCCGCGTGCGGGACCCGAATCCGCAGGTGTGGGTTCCGCGGGAGCCGGAGGGGGCGGTGCGGGGGCGCCGGGGCCGGAGGCTGCGGAGTGCCGGCGGGGACTTCCGGGGCAGGCAAGCGCTGTCCTCATTCGATCTGTGCCCGGAGGTGATCTCCGGACCGTCGCACAGGGGTCAGCATATTGGTCGATTCCGGGCCGGACGAGTGTGCGCGGCAGGTGATGTAACGGAATCACATCGACGGCCGAGATCTGTAGTAGCGCACACGTTCATGAGTGTGGTGCGGACTCGAAGGGTACTCCGTGTGTGGTCGCCGTTCGACGATCGACAGCGAGACTCGAGAGGCGCCGATATGCCCGGCTTCCTGAAGTACATCATCTTTCTGAACATGCTGGGCATGCTGTCCGGTATCTACACCCTGAGCTGATCCGCCGCCCGCGGTGATCGGTAGATTGGCGGTTCCGGTGGAGGTGCCGCCGAGCGCCCGTATTGTCGAGGGATAGGGATCGGATGACGAAGACCGCGCTGGTGACCGGGGCATCGTCGGGAATCGGGCGGGCGACCGCCACGCTGCTGGTCGCGCGGGGGTACCGGGTCATCGGGACCAGCCGGGCCCCGGATTCGATCGCCGAGCCGGCTCGGGTCGCGGGGGTGGAGTACCGCGCCCTGGACCTGACCGACCCGGCGGGGATCGAGCGTTTCGGAGAGCAGCTCGGGCCGGTCGACGTGCTGGTCAACAATGCGGGCGAGAGTCAGTCGGGGCCGATCGAGGAGTTGCCGCACGAGGCGATCACGCGCATCTTCCAGCTGAATGTCTTCGGTGCCGTTCAGCTGGCGCAATCCGTGCTGCCGGGGATGCGGGAGCGCGGATACGGCCGGATCATCATGGTCGGTTCGATGCTGGCGAGCTTTCCGCTGGCCTACCGGTCCTCGTATGTGGCGACCAAGGCGGCGATCAAGGGGTTCGCGGACGCGGCGCGTTTGGAGACGGCGCCGTTCGGGGTGTGGATCAGCACCGTCGAACCCGGTTCGATCGCGACGGGGATCGGGGACCGGCGCACCAAGTACATCGGCGAGGATTCGGTGTACGCGGCCGATTTCGACACGATGATCACCCACCTGGATCGCAACGAACGGTCCGGGACCGGTGCGGGCGAGGTGGCGGAAACTATTCTGCGGGCGATCGAGGCCGATAAGCCGAAACCCTTGTACGCGAAGGGAAGCCGGGCACCTGTCGTTTTCCTGCTGCGCCGCCTGGTGCCGGCCGCGGTGATCGAGAAGGTCGTCGCGCGGATGCACGGCCTGAAGCGCTGACGGGAGTCCGGATATGCGGCTTTCCGTGGGGTGCGCGATGTGGACGCATACCGCCTGGCCGGCGCCGGGTGACAAACTGCGCAGCTACGCGAGCTGGTGCGATGCGGTGGAGGGCAACACCACGTTCTACGCGGTACCGGCTCGCCGCACCGTGGAGACCTGGGCGCAGCAGACCGGCCCGGAATTCCGGTTCGTGATCAAACTGCCCAAAACGATCACCCACGAACGCCGGCTGTCGGGGGCGGAAGCGGAACTGAAGACTTTCCTCGACACGATGGAACCGCTCGGGCCCCGGTTGCACGCGCTCTGGATCCAGTTGCCCGGATCGTTCGGGCCCGGCGATCTCGCGGCCCTGGCCGGGTTCCTACGCAAGGTTCCGTCCGGTCTGCGGGTCGCGGTCGAGGTGCGTCATCCGGCGTTCTTCACCGATCAGGGCGCGGATAGCCGGCTCGAACGGGTGCTGGGCCGGATCGGCGCGGAGTGGGTGCCGTTCGACACCACCGTCCTGTTCGCCGCCCGGCCCGTCAGTTCGGCGGAATACGAAGCCCAGTCCAAGAAACCGCACCTACCCCGCCGGATGCGGGCCCTCACCGATACTCCGATCGTGCGATATCACGGTCGCGACGATCCGGAGGCGACTGTTGCGGGCTGGCGTCCGTGGGTGGAGCAGACAGTGGAATGGCTTCGGGAAGGGCGTTCGCCGACGATCTTCCTGCACACACCCGATAATGCGTCCTCCCGCGACCTGGCCCGCCGATTCCACGACGAGGTCGGTGTCCGGGTACCGGAACTCGAACCGCTGCCTGATCCGGCGGAAACGGAACCGATGACCCTGTTCTGATCGGCGCGGCAGCCGGCCGGCTCGGATTCGCCGGCGCGGCGGCCGGACGGCGCGGTGCTGGGTAGGGAGTTGCCGTGCTGACGCCGGAGTCGCTGCGTCAAGCGGGATGAAGTGAAGATTTATTCTCTCTTGAGAATCACTTACATAGCAGGTAATTGCTCCGTAAGTAAGCGAATATTCACACGCCGTGGTAGAAAATCGGCAGTGGTGAAGGGCGGAGAATCGTGAAACCGACCGATAAGCAGCGCGCCGCGCTGGAGATGATCTGCGATACGTTCCTGCCGGGGGAGGAGCCGGCCCTGCCGTCGGCGTCCGAACTGGGCGCTGTGGACACGGTATTCGAACTTCTGGCGCGCAACCCGCGGGAAGCCGAAACGAAGCAGCTGGCGATGCTGCTGGACCTCTGGAACGCGCCGCTGACCGGCCTGCTCACCGGGTGGGGGCCCCGCCGGTATTCGGCACTGTCCCGGCAGGATCGGGAGCGTGCGCTGCTGCGTCTCGGTAGCTCCCGGATCGGCGCCGTGCGGGCGGTATTCCAAGCGCTCAAGCAGGCATCGCTGCTGGCCTACAACGTCACCCCGGGGCCGACGGGTTTCAATCCGCTGTGGAAGCAGATCGGTTACCCGGGAATCCCCGGACCGCTGCCGGCCGCTCCGGAGCCCACGCTCGCCCCGCGGCGCATCACCGAACCGGCGACGCTCACCTGTGATGTCGTGATCGTCGGATCCGGTGCGGGCGGCGGGACGGCCGCCGGAGTGCTCGCCGAAGCGGGACTGGATGTGATCGTCCTCGAACGTGGCGGGTACTACGACGACCGGGATTTCGGGGCCGGTGAGCTCGCCGGCCTGAAGCAGCTGTATTCGCCCGGCCCCGCCGCATCCGCCGAGGGCCAGATCGCCCTGGTGGCAGGCTCCTGCCTCGGCGGCGGCACGGTCGTCAACTGGAGTACCTCACTGCCCACTCCGGACCACGTCCGGGCGGAATGGGCCGGTGTCGGCGCCACACAATTCGGCGCGGCGGAGTTCGGCGAGTCCCTGGACGCGGTGCTGCGCCGGCTCGGCGTGAACGAGCGACGGTCGACCCCGCTGGCCCGGGACAACATCCTCGAGCGCGGCGCCCGCGCCCTCGACTGGCCGGTAGAACCCTTGCCACGCAACGTCACCGACGCGTGTGACGCCGGCGTGGAATGCGGCCGGTGCGGCAGCGGCTGCCGGGTCGGTGCCAAACAGTCGGTGACCAAGACCTGGCTGGCGGATGCCGCGGCCCACGGCGCGCGGCTGATCGTGGACGCCGATGTGCGGCGGATCGTGGTGCGTCACGGCACCGCCGAAGCGGTTACCGCGCGCACCTCGGACGGGGTCGAGTTCGAGGTGCGCGCGCGGGCCGTCGTGGTGGCGGCGGGCGCGATCCAGACCCCCGCCCTGCTGCGGCGGTCGGGTCTGGGCAACAAGAACATCGGCCGCTATCTCCGGCTGCATCCGGCAACGGCGGTCTTCGGTGTGTTCGACGAAGAGATCCGGCCCTGGGAAGGTGGCCTGCAAACCCGGATCTGCCGGCAGCACGCCGATCTCGACGGCAACGGCTACGGCGTGATCTACGAGACCGGGCCGCTGGCGCCGGGGTCGTCCACGGGATTCCTGAGCTGGCAGGGTGCCGGCGATCATCGCCGCGTCATGCTGGATTTCGCCAGGACGAACGCCGTCGGCATCATCACCCGGGATCGCGACAGCGGCACGGTGCAGGTCGATCGTGCCGGTGAGCCGACCGTGAACTACCGGTTGTCCGATTACGATGCCGGTCACCTGCACACCGGAATCGAGGGTGCCGCACGGATTCTCGAGGCGGCCGGCGCGACCCGCATCTTCTCCGGACATCAGTCCGGTGTGTCCTACGAACCGGGTGTCCGCGGCTCGCTGGACCAGTTCTCCGCCGCCGCCCGCGCCACCGGATACGGTCCCGGCCGGTGCGCGCTGGGGGCATTGCACATCATGGGATCGGCCCGAATGGGTGGTTCACCGGATATCTCCGCCACCGACCCGGACGGCGCGACCTGGGATGTGCGCAATGTCGTCGTCGCCGACGCATCCTGCTTCCCGACCTCTTCGGGAGTGAACCCGATGGTGTCGATCGAGGCGATCGCCCATATGAACGCGAAACGGCTCGCCGCGCGCCTGGCCTGAACGCGCTCGGTGTTCCCACTTGCCGGTCTCAATTGACCGCGAGCAGTGCCGCTGCCGCCACCACTTCGACCCAGAAATAGAACCACACGGGATAGAAAGCGGACGAAGTATCCAGTAGCCGTGAGACGACCCGGCCCGCAGCCATCCCGGCCAAAGCTGCCGCGACCGCCACTACCGCGCCGCGGCGCAGGTCGTCGGACGCTGCCGCCGCCCAGCACAGTACGCCGGAAACGGCCAGCCCGAAGCCCCCGTACACGGCCCGTACTTCGGAACGCCCGGCCGCGGTGGTGACGGCGATCCCGAAGGGCCGGGTCAGCCGGGCCGGTGCGGTCAGGGCGTAGACGCCCATGCCGGCGAAAAGAATTCCCGCCGCGATCAGGACAACCGGTCGCATATCCGCCTCCACGTCGAAGTCACCGGATCGATCATCCGGGACCGGTCCTCGGTGCGGCTTCCGGAAACGTGCGTTTCGCGCAGCCTTCTCGGCGACGGTGCTGTGGGGGGCGGTCTTGCGCGCTGGTGGTCCCGGCCGACGCAGGTGCGCGGAACTTCGGACGTTATCGACACGGGCGATCCCCGTGGTGCCCGCGACCGACCGGCCCCGACCTGGATCAGCCGCCGCGCAGACTGTTCGCGATACTGCGGAGCAGGTCGAGGCCGGCGGCGTCGTCCGGGGCCTGGACCGGGGCGCGGACGGTCAGCCTGCCGTCATCGATCAGATCGCCGATGAGAACCTTGGTCAGTGTGAGCGGGACACCCAGCTGCGCCGACACTTCCGCCACCGATTGCGGGACCCGGCACAACCGGACTATTTCGGCGTACTCGGGTTCGGTGCGCCGCAGCGCGAGGCCCGACCCCACATCGACCACCATCGAGTCCAGCGAGAGCTCGGCACGTTCGGTACCGCCCCGGCCGCGGGTCAGCGCGTAGAGCCGTACGACGGGGCCGGCATCCTCCTCGTCCCAGGGGTCGTCGTGCGGGCCGTTCACGGCTGTCGCTCGCCGTTCGGGGTCGGGCGGGTATCGACAGCCAAATGGCTGCCGACCCGCTGCACGGTTCGGTTCATCTCGTAGGCCACCATCCCCATATTCGCGGCCTCGCCGGCCAGCAGGGCCAGGCAGGCATTGTCACCGGCGGCGGTGACGAACAGTACCGCCCGGTCGAGTTCCACCACTGTCTGGTGTACACCGCCGGCGTCGAAATGGCTACCGGCGCTGCGGGCCAGGCTGTGGAAGGCGGACGCCATCGCCGCGAAGCGTTCGGCGGCGGTGCGGTCGAGTCCGGCCGAATGTCCCATCATCAAACCGTCGGTGGAGAGCAGTACCGCGGATTCGGCGGCCGGCAACCCGCTCACCAGTTCCTCCAGCAGCCAGCTCTGGTCAGTGCGCGGGGGAGTGATCATCGTCGCCTTCCTGTCGGGTTCTGTCGGATGCGGTCGAATCAGGTGCCTGGCGGCGCCCCGACCGGGTGCCGCCTTCGATGGCGGCCATCAGATTGCGTGCCTGTTCGGGGCTACGGGAACGGGAGGCTTCGACGACCGGTACCGGCCCGGTATCCGATTCGGCGCTCTTGCGACTCCGGCGCGGCAGCGGTGGCCGGGTGCCGGTCGGCGGTGTCGATACGGCCGGTTGCGGCTCCCCGCGCACCGGTGCGGTGCCGTTCCCGGACGGCGCGCCGGTCTCGGTGTCGTTCGATCCGGTCCCGGTGGCCGCGGCGTGGGCGGGTGCCGGGGTGGGCTCCGCGGCCGCGGGCGGCTCGCCGGACTCGATGAGGTCGGTCGGAATCAGGACGACCGCCTTGATCCCGCCGTACACCGATTCCGACAGCCGCACCGAAACACCGTGGCGGGCGGCCAGCGTGGCCACGACGAAAAGTCCCAGGCTGGTGTTTCCGGACAGTGCCGCCACCCCGAAGTCCGGTGGCTCCGCGAGAAGCTGATTGTTCGCCGTGATCTCGTCCTCCGACATACCCAGACCCTGATCGGCGACCTCGACCGCGACCCCGCGGCCGACGACGGCCCCCGCGACCTCGACCCGGGACTGCGGTGGCGAGAACGCGGTGGCGTTGTCCATCAGTTCCGCGAGCAGGTGGATGATGTCGGCCGTGGCCTGACCGGCGATACTGACGGTAGGCACGTTGCCGGTGTGAATCCTGGTGTAGTCCACGGTTTCCGCGGACGCGCCGCGGATCAGATCCCACAGCGGAACCGGTTTGCGCCAGCGCCGTCCCGGCTGTTCACCGCCCAGCACGATGAGGTTCTCGGCGTGCCGGCGGGCGCGGGTCGCCAGATGGTCCAGTTCGAACAGGAGCTCGAGCTGTTCGGCGTTTTCCTCCCGGCGTTCGGCGCGGTCGAGCAGGGCCAGCTGGCGGTGCACGGCGAGCTGGTTGCGGTGAGCGATATTGAGGAAGACGGTGCGGAAACCGGCCCGCGTCCGGGATTCGGCCACCGCCGCCGAGACCGCGGCCACCTGCGCCCGGTTGAACGCGTCGGCCACTTCACCGAGTTCGTCGGAACCGAAATCCAGCCGTGCCACTTCGGCGGCCGTATCGATCTCCGCGCCGCTGTCGAGGCGCCGCATGAGGTCGGGCAGGCGGTCGTCGGCCAGTTCCAGGGTGTCGTCACGCAGCCGCCGCATTCGCCCGATGAAGCGGTTGGCCACGAACAGCGCACCCACGAACGCCACGACCGTGACGATCAAGACCACGATCCCGCCGATCAGCGACATCCCTGCCGTATCGGTACCTTCCTGGCGGGCGATGGCATGGGCGTCGCGGCTCTGGTCCTCCCACAGTTTCAGGAACGCGGAGGTGAGCCGGACGGATGCTTCCTGCCAGGCCTGTGCGGTCATCGGCAGGGCGGCGGGATCGGATTGTTCGGTCCCATATCCGGTTCCGGACTCATCGACCGCCGGTACCGGGCCGCGCAGGAACAGTGCGTCCTGCATGGCGGTCACCTGCCGCCAATCCGGTGATTCGGTGAGCGCTCGCAGCTGGTCGAGCCGCGGACCCTTCAGCACCGATGCGGAATACGCGGCCTGCGCCCGGAACTCGCCCGTGTACCGGTTGAATTCGAGCAGCTCCGGGGCGGTGATCTCGCCGCGGGCCAGGGCCACCACGCCGAGGGTATCCGCCCGCGACAGAGCCTCCGCGGCGCGCAACGGTTCGACGCCGTATCCGAGAGCGACACCCAGTCCGGCGTCGGGCGCGACCCGGGCAGCGATCAGCGATGCCCGGAAAATGGTGTCGATCACCGTGTTGAAGAACCCGAACGCTTCCTGCCGGGGGACCGCGCGGGCGTCGATCGTGGCGCGCACGCTCGGAACGCTGTTGTAGAGCGGGCGGAAGGTCTCCAGTTCGGCTGCCGAGCCGCCGGGATCGAGCCGCTGGGCCGCCTCGCCTTTCTCGATCGTCGCGGCGAGTGCGGCATCGGACCGCTTCCGGGCGTCCACGAGACTGCCGGCCGCGGCCGGATCGCCCTGCAGATACAGCATCGAGAGGCGGCGTTCCTCCTCGAAGGTCTGCACCATCGAGATCACCGGCGTGGTGGTGCTACTGATCAGGTTGGCCCAGACCGTGGACGCCACACTGTTCTTCACCAGGTATCCGGCGGCGCCGACACCGATCACCAGCAGCGTGATATTGGTGATCAGCAAGATCGACAGCAATCGGGTCCGGATACCGATCCGGCCGCGAGTGACGTTCCTGCCGGAACGAACGGCCCGAACCATTGATTCGGACACTTGCCGCCGAACAGCCACGATAGATCAACCCGTTCCAGGGCATGCGCAGACGACACCATGGTGATCGGCGCATATCACCCTAATGTTCCCGGCATTGCCGTTGTCCGGCAATGCGTAAGCTTTCGCCCAAACCATAGCGAAAGCCCCGCCGGAAGAGAGAGACGAGTCTCACCAAGCGGTCGTTAGGGTATCGGGGTGAGCGTAGTAACAGCAGGTCAGGCGATACCGCGGGGCGCGCCGGGGCGTTTGGCTGCGGGCCCGCGGAAACACAGCACCTGCTCGCCGTAACCGGCCAGCGGACGGGCTTCGGCCGCCTGGCGGATACCACTGGCCGGCAGTTCGGTGAGCTTCGCGAACATGGTCGCGTTGCCGAAAGCCGAACGGATCTGGGTCTCCGAGGCATAATCCGCGCCGTAGTCGGCGAGTTTGCCGAAATCCAACGGCGCCAACGGGGTATCCAGTGCCACCGGCTCGGCGGGCCGGCCCAGTGCCGCGTACTGCGTGGCCGCGCCCTGCTCGTACCAGCACAACTCGTAGGCCAGATTCTCGGTACTGGTCACGCTCACCACCGGCCACTGCCGCGAAAGATAGCGGGCCAGCGGGTTCTTCGCGATGGGCGTCAGTTCCCATTTCAGGCTCTTCACCGCCACCCAGCTGCCCGACATCCGCTCGATCAGCACGATGTCCTCACCGAGCTCGGGCGCCGCGTTCAATTGCGGATCGCGGGTGCCCCAGTGCGCCTTGTCCACACCGTAGGCGGTGTTGATATCCACGGGTTCCGCGCCGGAGGCGGTATAGGCGGCGATGATCGCCTCCCGTACCAGGTGCAGGGCGTCGGGTGCCGAACACAGCACGCCCAGGGCGCCGAAAGATGAACCGATCTCCACCGGTTTGGCCGGCTGATCCGGCATCGCGCCGGCGACCAGCGGTTTCAGGCCGACCAGCGCCAGGTTCCAGTTGATCTCCTCGATCGTCGCCAGGTCACCGGCGCTTTGGTAGAGGATCTGCTGCTGGGTCAGATAGCCGGCGCGTTCCAAGGTGCGGCATTCGAGTTTGCGCAGCGCGGCCTGGGTTTTGCTGGTGAAACCGATCTCTTCGATCTTCATCGCCCGCAGCTGCGCGGCCATCGCTGGGGTGGTGAGCGCGGTATAGCGTTCGCGATACATGGCCACGGCCTGTTTCCGCTGCCGGCCCACCATCAGCGTGCGCAGCAGCGTGTTCAGCGTGGCGAGGTATTTGCGGGACTGCTCCGGATCCGCCGCGAACAAACCGGCGCGGATACGCACCGCCTCGTCGGTGGCCATTACGGCCGCGCCCGGGTCCAGCCGGCACAGCCACACGCCGCATTTCGACAGGCTGTCCGCGCAGGCGCCTGCCGCATTCGGATGATCGTGCGCTACCTGGGTATAGGCATTGCAGGCGTCGCGGATGGTGGCGGTGGCCAGTTCGCGATGCCCGATCGCCCGGGCGGCCTGTTCCAGCAGCCGCAGCGTGTCCTGCACCTCGTTGGCGAACTGCGCCGACACCCGGCCGGCGGTGAACCAGCGCAAGCGGATCAGCACCGCTTCCTGCGCGGGCTCCAGTGCGCCGGCCACCCGGTTCCGTATCGAACCATCGGTTTCGGTGGCCAGATAGGCGGCGGCGAGTTCGCAGAGGCCGGCGGCCAGTTGTAGTTCGGTCTCCGGTGCCCGGTCCCGTGCCGCGATACGGTCGGAGGCCACCCGGCCTTCGATGGCGATCAGATCCATCGCGATCTCAATTCCCGTATCACCTTCCGCGCACGGTCCTTGCCGACCCCAACGAGTCGAGCGGCCGTAGTCCGAGCATTTTCCGAAAGTCTGCCACAGGTGGTGGTGGGTTAGCAGGGCTACCGGCGGTTCCCGGCACCGGCACGGGAAGCCGGGCCGCGGCCGCTCAGTCCGCGGGGATCGCGCTCGCGCCCATCCCCAGATAGAACAGCATGATCAGGAACAGGAACCAGCCCGCGCCCTGCCAGATCGGCCAGGTACCACCGCGCCGCCACACCCGGATCGTCTCCACGAACGCCCCGATACCACCCAGGAGCAACAGGATTCCCGGGCCGAACAGGATCGCGACCCGCGTCGGCGTATCGCACAGCAGTGTGTCCGCGTCACGGCACTGCGCGGCGGCAGCCCAGACGGCGGTCCCGGCGCACACGACTGCCGCCGCGGCCAGTATCGCCAGCACGTAACGCACGGCCCGGCGGAAGCTACCGTCGTCGGACCAGCGCTTCTCGGCATCGTTGGTCATCGCGCAGCCCTCCTGCCCCGTCCACCGGCCCGGCCTTCCTTTCCGGCCGCGATATTGCCCGGTTCCGGCGCGGCAAACACGATCCGCTGCGCGGTGGAACAGGACGCGCCGGATTGTCCGGTACCTGGACGGACGTGGACCCCGGCGGACCCGGTGCCGGACGGCCCCGGCCTGGACGGCGCCGGAGGCGGGTGGCCCGAGACCTGGACCGACCCGGACCCGGATCGGTACGAGGGCGCCGACCGGGGAGGGCGGTCGTCGGTCAGGGGCCGGCCCGGTTCACAGATACTGTGCGCGGAGTTTGCCCTTGACCAGCTTGCCCGTCGGGGTGCGCGGGAGTTCCTCGGCGAAATCGACCGTCCGCGGCACCTTGTAATGTGCGATTCGGGCGCGCAGGTAGTCGCGTAGTTCCGCCGCGAGTTCCGGACCGGGCGCGGCCCCGGGCGCGGCCTGGACGACGGCCTTCACCGATTCACCCATCTCCTCGTCCGGGACGCCGATCACCGCGACATCGAGCACCTTCGGATGCAGGGCCAGTGAATCCTCGATCTCCTGCGGGTAGATGTTCACCCCGCCCGAGATGATCATGAAGGCCTTACGGTCGGTCAGGAAGAGGAAGCCGTCGGAGTCGATGTAGCCGATATCGCCGGTCGTAGTCCAGGTGGGATGCCGCGGGTGGATCGCCTGCTCGGTCTTCGCCGGATCATTGTGGTAGCTGAACGGAACGTCCTCGCGTTCGAAGTAGATCGTGCCGATATCGCCCGTCGGCAGTTCGGCGCCGTCCTCCCCGCAGACCCGCACCGCGCCCAGCCCGGCCGGACCCACCGACCCCGGTTTCCGCAGCCATTGCTCGCTGTCGATGAAGGTCGCGCCGTTGCCCTCGGTCGACGCGTAGTACTCGTGCAGGACCGGCCCCCACCAGTCGATCATCGCCTGCTTGACCTCGACCGGGCACGGCGCGGCGGCGTGCACGGCCACCTTCAGGCTCGACACGTCGTAACGGGACCGGACGGCCTCGTCGAGTTTGAGCATCCGGACGAACATGGTCGGCACCCACTGGCTGTGGGTGACCCTATAGCGCTCGATCGCGGCCAGTGCCTGTTCGGGGTCGAAGCGCTCGAGCACCACCAATGTCCCGCCGAGGGCGTGCACCACGCCTCCGAAGCGCAGCGGCGCCGCGTGGTAGAGCGGGGCGGGGGACAGGTACACCGTCTCGGTGTCGAATCCGTAGAGCGGGCCGAAAACGGCGGTGTAGGTATCGCCGGGCGGATCGCCGACCTGCCGGTCCGGCAGTGGATGTTTGATGCCCTTGGGACGGCCGGTGGTACCGGAGGAATAGAGCATATCGGCGCCACGGGGCTGGTCGGCCAGTGGTTCGGGCGAGGAGGCGGCCAGCGCCTGCTCATACGACCCGTAGCCGTCGACCTGACCCCCGAAGGCCAGCCGGATCTCCACGCCCGGCGTTTCCTCGACGATCTTCGCGGCGGCATCCCGCAGTCCGCCCGAGACGATCAGCGCACGCGCGCCGCAATCGTTGACGATATAGCTGATCTCGCTCGGCGACAGATGCCGGTTCACGGCAGTGATGTAAAGCCCGGATCGCAACGCCGCCCAATAGACCTCGTAGACCTTCGGGTCGTTGCCCGACAGCAGCGCGACATGATCACCGGTACGTAACCCGGCCTCGTGCAGATGCCGGGCGAGCCGCACGGAGTTGTCCTCGAGTTCCCGATAGGTCAGTGCCTCGCCGGTCTCGGCGAGGATTACCGCCGGTTTATCAGGGAATCGATCGACATGCGCGCCGGGATACATGCTGCTCCTCTACGGAACGAAGCGATCGGGTGACCGACCGCCGAGCCGATATCGGGACCCGCTCCGCGGCACGGCGCCGATCCCGCCGGACATTCGCCCGGCCAGCGCGACATTAGCCGAAAGTAAACCGCGATTCGGGTGGTACGGCCAAACTCGCCCCCGCTGTCCGTCTTTCATCCCGCAGGTCGGCGGCCGGGCTGTCACCAGGACACGGTGCACCCGGGCCGACCTTCCGTGCGGGCCTTGGAACCCGCCCGGCCGCTTTTTTGGAACTCGTCACGCCGCCCGCCCCGGCCACGCCCTCGGGTGTGTGAACCGCGGGCGATCAGCCGGTATTCGCGACAGCCGCGCCGGAACCCGGGATCCGGCGGTCCGATCGAGAGCCGGTGGCGGCTGCCGGCGACGGACCTCTCGGGCCGCCGCGATCGCCGTGACGGGGCCGCCGGACCTGCGCAGTTACGGATCTCCTGCCAGGAAGGCAGTCGCCAGGCTGTTGAATAACCGGGGTCGTTCCCCTTGAACCCAGTGCCCGGTCGCCGCGGGAAGATAGACATCGCACCGCGGCATCCGGCGGGCGAGCAGCTGTGCCCCGGCGGGCCGGTTGACCTTGTCCTGTGCGCCCCAGATCACCAGGGCCGGGTGTGCGACCCGGCGCAGCCGGGAATCTCGGGTCAGGTCCATCCGCAGCAGCGTGCGCGGCGCCGACGGACCCGACGGGCGGCGCAGCGGCGGGTTCGCGACGACTTCGGGGTCGAGGCTCGCCCGGTAGCGGTTCTCGATCATTTCGTCGGTGACGGCTGCCGGGTCGTGCACCAGGTATTCGCGCATGAAGGTGGCGAGCTTGTCGCGGCTGGGCCCCTCCCCGCCGTAGTACGCGAGCAGTGCGCGCAGCCCAGCGGTCGGCAGTGCCCGGGTGGTGCCGATACCGCCGGGAGCCAGCAGAACGAGCCGGTCGACCTTTTCCGGGCGATCCATTGCCAATCGCAGCGCCGCTGCACCGCCGTAGGAATTACCGACGACATGTGCGCTGGACAGCTCGAGGGCGTCCAGCAGGCCGGTCATCGCCGCGGCCAGATCGCCGAAAGGGTCGGCCGGGTCGATCCGCTTGGCCGACCGTCCGTAGCCGGGCATATCCGGGACGATGACGTGAAACCGGCGCGCCAGCGCCTCCACATTGTGGGCATATGCGGCGAGGCCGGACGCTCCGGGGCCGCCGCCGTGCAGCAGCAGCACCGGTGGTCCCGCGCCGAACTCGTCGAAGTAGATGTCCCGGTCGCCGATGCGGACGGTACGTCCACCGTCGTGGTCCGTGCCGAGCGATGTCATGGCCGACCTTCCTGTGAAGAACCGCTTACCCCGCGATACTCGACGCCTATCCCGGCCGGCCGCCGGCTTCACCGCACGGCTGTCCGGCCCCCACACTCTCATCGGCCGGGGCGACCGGGTAACTCGGGTGACCACGCGCGGTCGTCGTCGCGCACAGTGGCGGGGCGGCCACCTCGGGCAAGCGTCGTGGGAGGGGATCCGGACGAAGCGGGATCAGCCCCTCACACCGGACCCGGGGGCGCAGTCCCGGCTCGTCCAGGCGCGGCGCCGGCGGGCGGTGTGCTGATCTCCCGGACCTCGCGCAGATGCTGTTCCATCGCGGCGGCGGCCGCGGGAGCGTCGTGGCCGGATACCGCCCGGTAGATCATCTCGTGTCCTTGGATGGAGATCCGGCGGCCGAGTGTGGTGCGGTGCGACAGGACGCGGGTGTGCCGGGTCCATTCTGTGGTCATGGTGCACAGCGTGACCAGCAGTGGGTTCTGCGCGGCATGCGCCAGCAGGGTATGGAATTCGATATCGAGACGCATCGATTCCTCCGGGGCGAGGTTCTCGTTCGAGCGGTTCAGCACCTCGTCCAGCGACAGCAGGTTCGATTCGACGGCGCGTAGCGCGGCCAGCTGCGCTATCCGCGGCTCGACCAGATCGCGGAGTTCGGTCGCGTAGCCGAGTTCGATATCGATATCGGCCAGATTGCCGTGGAGCTCCGCGGCCGTCCGGGAGATATCGGCGACGGTACTGCCGCGGCCCTGCCGGCGGAGGACGAGCTTCTTCGCTTCCAGTTCGAACATCGCCTCGCGGAGCGAGGACCGGGAGACGTTCAGGCTCGCGGCGAGTTCCCGCTCCGGCGGCAGCCGGTCGCCGGAGCGGAGATCGCCGCTGATGATCAGCCGTTCCAGGTGCGCCGCCACCTCGGCGCCGACGCTGCGCGCCGGACGGCGCATCGGCGGTATCGCTGCGAAGGTCATTCATTCCCCTCCTCGTTCCGGTCGCCGTCAGCGAAACGGTGCGGCCGGCACGGGAACTCGTGGTCCGACCAATATCGGTTGATGGCGTCGAGAGAAGGACAACGTATCAGCTTTCGGGGTGTCACCGTGTGCCGCCGAAGTGTCGGAATGCTTCGGCAAAGTTACCGTTTTCCAGGGTTTTTCGGGGTCGTATTGCGCGGCGGTAAATCGGTCGTTACGTTCGTCCGCCCCGGTCGCCAGGGGGGTGCCGGGGTCTTATGGTCGGTGCATCAGGTGGTCTGACCAATAAGGAGGTCGCGGTGACGACACTGATCGGACAGGATGCCGCCGCCGCATTCCCGGTGCTGCAGCAGGATTCGGGAATCGACCCGGACGCGGTGTATGTACCCGCCGATCCCGGCAAGGTGCTCTGGGGCCGGCTGCCCTGCCGGACGGATACCGCGGTTGCCACGGTGGCCCCGGGTTCGACCGTCGTGATCGACACCGTCAGCCACGAGGGAATCCTCGAAGACCAGGGCTCGGACCCGGTGCGCTACTTCGGCAGCCACGGTGTCGACCGCGCGGAGGTTCTCGACGATGCGGTCGAGGTGGCCGCGCGGCGCCGTCGGGAACCCGGCGCCGGGCCGCATATCCTGACCGGCCCGATCGGGGTCGACGGTGCGCGGCCGGGGGATCTGCTGGCGGTCCGGATCGACGCCCTCACCATGCGAGCGCCCTACGGGGTGGTGTCGACCAGGCACGGTCGTGGAGTCCTGGCCGGCCGCCCGGGATTCGACGGTGACTACGGACAGTTCTGCCGGGTCCACGACCGGGACGGCCGGTGGTTCGGCGCGATGCCGCTCGACGCCGCGGGCCGGGCCGGGAGCGCGGTGTTCCCGCTGGCTCCGTTCCTCGGCATCATCGGGGTGGCCACCGATACCGGCACCCGGGTCGGATCCGTCCCGCCCGGCCCGCACGGCGGGAATATCGACGTCAAACTGCTCACTCCGGGCGCGACCATGTTCCTGCCCGTCCAAGTGCCGGAGGCGCTGCTCTACATCGGCGACCCGCATTTCGCGCAGGGCGATGGCGAAGTGGCACTGACCGCGTTGGAGGCGCCGCTGCGGGCGAGACTGACCGTGGACGTGATCCCGGCCGCGGAGATCGCCGGCGGCTTCGGCGGCCGGATCGGACCCTTCGCGGCCGCACACGGGCTGCTGATACCCACCGGGCTGCACGAAGACCTGAACACCGCACTCGAACTGTGTGTCGGTCACGCCGTGGATCTGGTGACCGGATTGTTCGACGCCGATCCCCGGCAGGCCTACCTGTACCTCAGCGCCGCCGCGGATTTCACGATCTCGCAGGCCGTCGACCAGGTGCGCGGTGTGCACGGGGCGGTCCGGCGATCCGATTTCGGCGCGGGTGCGGACACCGCTTTCGCCCGCCGGATCCTGGAGCGGCTGTGATCACCAGGACCGGTAACACTGCACTCCGTCCGGGCGGAGAGGGTGATGCGGGCCTCGACACCACCGTGTGGCGGTTGCGTGGAATGCCGTTGATCGCGGCGACGGCATCGGGTCCGCTGACCGGGCGCACGGTTGCGGTGAAGGATCTGTATGCGCTCGCCGGGTTCACCGTCGGCGCCGGGATCCCGGACTATGCCCGGGAACGACGGCCGGCCACAGAGCATGCCGCCGCGGTGGCCCGGCTACTGGCCGCTGGGGCGCAGGTCGCCGGTATCGCGCAGACCGACGAGTTCGCCTACAGCCTCACCGGCAGCAACGGCCGGTACGGGATGCCGGTCAATCCTGCTGCGCCCGACCGGATCCCGGGCGGCTCCACCAGTGGGCCCGCGGTGGCGGTGGCGCGCGGTGATGCCGATATCGGCTTGGGGACCGACACTGCGGGGTCGATCCGGGTACCGGCCGCCTATCAGGGGTTGTGGGGGATCCGCACCACACACCGGCGCATCGACACCACCGGGCTGCTGCCCTTGGCGCAATCGTTCGACACTGTCGGATGGGTTACTGCGGACGGGGAAACGCTGGCCGCCGTCGCGGAATGCCTGCTCGACGCCGATACCGCCACCCCCGACGGCTTCGCGGTCGATACCGAGTTGTGCGCCTACGCCGACCCCGCGATCGCGTCGGCGGTCCGTTCGGTCGCGGATTCGGTCGACGCCGAGCCGCTCGCCCTCCGGCCGCGGGACAGCTGGCTCGCCGCGTTCCGCGTGGTCCAGGCCTACGAAGCCTGGGCGAACCACGGAGAATGGGTCGGCGCACACCCTGGGACGCTGGAACCGGACGTGGCACAGCGCTTCGCCTTCGCCGCAACGGTGACCGCCGACCAGGCAGCCACCGCGCGCGATGAAGTGACCGCCGCCGCGGACCGAATCCGGGATGCGCTCGGCAACCGGGTCCTGGTGCTCCCGGCCGCCGCGACCCCACCGCCGCGCCGCACGGCGGGGGCGGCGGTGCGCGAAACGACCCGCGCCCGCACTCTGCGCCTGACCTGTCTCGCGTCGATCGCGGGCCTGCCCGCGGTGACCCTGCCGCTGGGCCGTGATGAAGGCGGCCCCAGCGGATTGTGCCTGCTGGGCGCGCCGGGCACCGACCGTTCCCTGATCCGCCTCGCGATCGGCAATGCCGCTGTTCGGGCCGAGGGGTCGCCGCACAGTGAGGATCAACTATGAAACGTCCACTCCGCCATATTGTCTCGATCATCGGTGCCCTGTTGCTGGCCGTCGCCGGCTTGACCGGATGTATTTCCACCCCGGACAGCGTCGGGGGTGATCCGGACGCCATCCGGATCGGCACGTTGCGCGGGCAGCCACACCTGTACGCGCCTTATTTCATGCAGCAGTTCGCCCCGGCGGGCACGACCTACGAAATCGTGCTGTTCGAGAACTCGCCGGATATCAAGAACGCGCTGGCCTCCGGTGCCGTCGATATCGGGGTGCTCGGTGCGCCCGCAATGCTCGCCGGTATCGCGGCGAACCAGAATGTGCAGATCATCGCCTCGGCGGCCGACGGCGGGTCGGGATTCGTCGGGCGGCCGGAGATCCGCACCCCGGAGGATCTGCGCGGGAAACGGATCGGTTTCCCGGCCGGGTCGTCACAGGAGATCGCGTTGAAACTCACCCTGAGCGCACACGGTCTCGACCCCGAAAAAGATGTGCAGCTGGTGAACCTGGCCTACTCGGATATGGCCGGCGCCTACACCGCCGGACGGGTGGACGCCTTCCTCAGCGCCGAAATGGGTGTCTCCCTCGCCCGGCAGGCGGGCGCGCATCAGATCCTCTCGCCCTACGAGACGCCGATCGGTGCCACCAATATCGTGCTCGGCGGTAACGGTGCCTTCCTCGACGAACAGCCCGACCGGGCGCGCGATACCGTCCGCAGCTTCACCCAGGCCATCGACTTCATGAAAGGTGACCAGGACGCCTGGGCGGCCGGGCTGGTCGAAACCTTCGGTATGGACCGGGCGGTGACCGATATCGCCATCGAGAACGTCATGCTGCGCTGGGAACTCGACGACGAATTCCGGCAGCGGGTCACCGAACTGGCCCGCCAGATGGTGGAATTCGACCAGCTCCCGACCGCACCGGATATGACGAAGGTCTTCCGGACCGAATTCCTCGACACCGTGGCGACCCAGTGATGACCACGCTGAAGACACAGACAGCGGGGGCGGCCGGGCCGGGTGCGCGGCATTCCGCGCCGCCGGCCGTCGATCGCGCCGACACGAAAACCTGGCGCACCCGCTACGGCACCCGCATTGCCGCGGTGCTCTGGGCACTGCCGGTACCGGTGCTCGTGCTGCTGCTGTGGGACCGTGGTGTCGGCGGCGGCTGGACCCTGCCGTTCGGTATCCAGATGCAGTTCCTGCCGACCCCCTACGATGTGGCGCGCCGTCTCGCCGATCTCGCCGTCGGCGGCATCGTCGACGACAGCTACAGCGGCACCCTGTGGCTGCATCTGTACGCCAGCACGCTGCGGGTCGTCCAGGGTTTCGCGATCGCGGCGGCCGTCGCGGTCCCGCTCGGCATCCTGATGGGTCGTTCGCGGACCGTGAACCGGATGCTCGAACCGACCCTCGGCCTGGTACGGCCCATTCCGGTGACGGCATGGGCTCCGCTGTCGCTGCTGATCATCGGGTTCGGCGACCGGGCGACCATCTTCCTGGTCTTCCTGGCCGCAGTGTTCTCCATCCTGATCAACACGGTCGCCGGAGTCCGGGCGGTCCCGCCGCGATTGTTCGAGGCCGCCGCCATGCTCGGCACCCCGCCCGCGCAGACCCTGTACAAAGTGGTGCTGCCCGCCGCGATACCCACGATCGTCTCCGGGCTGCGCATCGCCCTCGGACTCTCGTGGGTGATCCTGGTCGTCGGCGAAACCGTCGGTATCCGAGTGGGATTGGGCGCATTGATCACGCAGGCCCGGGAACAATCGCGCACCGACCTCATCGTGGCCGTGATGATCGTGATCGGCCTGGCCGGATTCCTCGCCGACCGGATCATGATGCTGGCCGTCCGCCTGCTCGTCGGCCGCCGCCCGCTCCTCCCATGACCAACCGCACGGATCAGGTGATCGCATGAAGATCTATTCCACCCGCCGCCGCCCGCACCGGCCGGCCCGGATCGTGCTCGACGAGCTGGGCAAGCGGTATCCGGGAGCGGCCGGGCCGGCGGTCGAGGGGGTCACACTCGATATCGCCGCCGGTGAATTCGTCTGTGTGGTCGGCGCCAGCGGCTGCGGGAAATCCACACTGCTGCGCATTCTCGCCGGTTTCGAAACCGCCACCCAGGGTGCGGTGACGGTCGGCGACGAACCGGTGACCGGACCCGGACCCGACCGCGGCGTCGTCTTCCAGGACTATGGGTTGTTCCCGTGGCTCACCGTTGCCGAGAACGTCGCCTACGGCCCGAAACAGGCCCGGATGACCCGTGACGATATCCGCGAAACCACCGACCGCTGCCTGGAAACCGTCGGCCTCACCCGGGTCCGGGATTCCTTCCCGCACCAGCTCTCCGGCGGTATGCAGCAGCGCGTCGCCATCGCGCGGGTACTGGCGAACCGGCCCGCCGTCCTGCTCATGGATGAACCGTTCGGCGCGCTGGACGCCCTGACCCGCAGCGATATGCAGGCCGAACTCAGCCGCATCCACCGGGATTCCGGGGTCACGGTCGTCTTCGTCACCCACAGCGTCGAGGAAGCGGTGTTCCTGTCGGATCGGGTGGTGGTCATGGCCGGCGGCACCGCCCATGGCACGGCCGGTCATATCCGCGAGATCATCGATATCGACCTGCCCGCGGACCGCGAGGTGACCGCCCCGGAGTTCAACGACTACCAGCGCCGGATCGACGCCCTCATCCACCAGGGCAACCGGGCGGCCGCCTGACCGCACGCCAGTCGTAGGCGCCACCCTTTTCCTATAGGTGCTCAATTGCGCACATGTAGATTATTCTTGGGGTGTTCGGAAGCCTCGAGATGAAGGTCGTGTGGTTGTGCTGGATGTTCTGGCTGATCGGGTGTTCCGGCGGTTGTTCACCGCCCAGGTAGTGGCATTGGCCGGTACCGGCCTGCTGACCGTCGCGCTGGGATTGCTGGCCTACGACCTGGCGGGCGCGAACGCCGGGGCGGTACTGGGTACGGCACTGGCCATCAAGATGCTCGCCTACGTCGTCGTTGCGCCGGTGATCGCCGCGGTGACCGAGCGCCTGCCGCGTCGTGCGGTGCTGATCACCGCCGACCTCGTCCGCGCCGCGATCGCGCTGGGATTGCCGCTGGTGGAACAGGTCTGGCAGATCTATGCGCTGATCTTCGTCTTGCAGGCCGCGTCGGCGACCTTCACCCCGGCGTTCCAGTCGATCATTCCCTCGGTGCTGCCCGGCGAACGCGAGTACACCCGCGCGCTCTCGCTGTCGCGGCTGGCCTATGACCTGGAAGCGGTGCTGTCGCCGCTGCTGGCCGCCGCGGCACTGACCGTGATGAGCTACCACTGGCTGTTCCTCGGTACCGTCGCCGGGTTCCTCGTCTCCGCACTGCTGGTCGTGACCACCACGCTCCCCACCCCACAGGCACCGCAGCGCTCCACGCCGCTGACCACCCGCATCCTCGCCGGAACCCGTGTCATGGGCTCACGGCCGGTGCTGCGCGGGCTGCTGGCGCTGAACCTCGTGGTCGCCGCTGGGACCGGGCTGGTGCTGGTCAACACCGTCATCTACGTCCGCGGGCTGCTGGGCGGCTCCGATACCGGTGTCGCGATCGCGCTGGGCTGCTTCGGCGCCGGGTCCATGCTGGTCGCCCTGGCTTTACCGCGCCTGCTCATCGGCCTGCCCGACCGCACGATCATGTTCACCGGCGCCGTCGCAGTTCCCGCCGTCCTCGCCGCGACCGCCGTGCTGCTCGCCACCGCCCCCGGCCGGGCGATCAGCTGGGCCGTCCTCGCCCTGGCCTGGGTCGCCCTCGGGGCCGCCACCTCACTGATCAACACCCCCGCCGCGCGGCTGCTGCGTTACCAATCCCGCGAGCACGAGCGGACCGCGGTGTTCACCGCCCAGTTCTCCCTCTCGCACGCCTGTTTCCTGCTCACCTACCCCCTGGCCGGATGGGTCGGCGCGCACGCCGGTCACGCGATCGCCCCAGCCATCCTGGCTGCTGTCGCTACACTCGCAGCCATCGCCGCCGTCCGGCTCTGGCCCGCCCACCGGCCGGTCACCCCGATACGGGTGGCGGTCGGATGAAAGTGGTGAGGATGGCCGAACACGCGAACGAACCCACGGCCACCGAGGCCAGCCTCACTCACCTCGTTTCCCCCGACTCCGCCCACCTGGGAGCGGCCACCGGCGTCTTCGCGATGCTGTCCGACCCGACCCGCCTGCACATCCTCTGGTTACTCAGCCATGGCGAAGCCGACGTCACCGCTCTCGTCGAAGCCTGCGGAACTTCCCGCACCGCCGTCAGCCAGCACTTGGCCAAACTCCGCTTCACCGGCCTCGTCGATACCCGCAAACAAGGCCGCCGTGTTATCTACCGCCTCCACGGCGGCCACCTCGCCCGCCTGGTCCGAGAAGGCCTCAACCACGCCGACCACGTCATCACCGGCGAACCCCCGCACGAGTGAACCCGGATACCACCGGCTGTCGGAACAAGCCGTGGCCACTGGTTGCCGTGTTACCGCCGCTGGGAGTTCCTGGGCGAGGCCATCGATCGTTGTGAGTAACAATGTCTACGTCCGAAAGAAAATATTCTTTCGTAATGGCGACCTTTCACGCACTCCGCACATCGTGTGCAAATGCTGGTACAGGCTGATTTGCCCGGAAACAGCCCGATAGAAGCGTAGGCCGTCGGGAAATGCCCCTATTTCAGTGGGCACGGGCGCATCCGCCCGGCAATCCGGATGTGGCTGCGCCGGGCCTGCGAATGGTCTTGGCACGGTCCGGTTGGTTGGCTAGCATTTGACGTATGGAGCGCGGGGGATCGCGGAAATAGGTCGTGCGACTTCAGCTTTCGCACATCGAAGGTTCAGCTCTCGCCCGCGCGGTAGGGGAAGGCGGGTTCACGTCGATGCTTGTAACAAATGAGAAGGTTCGATCGGGACATGGGAAGATTCGACGCTTCCACTGTTCCCGGCAGCCGGTAGCGCGAATGTCCTCGGGTTCGTCGGGGAGATGTCGTGGATAAACTCGAGGTCGTCCTGTCCAAGCTCGCTGGGTTCAAGCTGGATCTGGAGGATGTGGCGACGGGTTTTTCATCGAATGCCGGGCGGCTGTTACCCGGGGTGGCGCTGCCCGGTGAGCCGGGCGAGCTCTTGTCCACTCTCGCTCCGGCGTTCGAGAAATTTCACGATGCGCTGTCGTCGGCGCACGAGGACGATCGGGCTGACATCGACGCCCTGAGCTCGCAGCTCGATACAGCGCGACTCGAGTATGCAGGCGCGGAAGATACCTCCACCCAGGAGATCGCCGGAGTACCCGGGGAGACGGCCGAGCCCGGCGACGTGACGCGATTCAGCGGGTTGCATATACCCCACTTGCCGCAGATCGAGCCGGCCCAGGTCACCGTCCGGAACGTGGTTACCTCGGGTATCGACTTGATCGCTGCGTTCGATGAGCCGTGGGGGCAGGTTGTCGGGATAAAGCCGGCGGCGGATTATCTTTCGCCGCTGGTGGGCGACTGGGAGGCGCTCCAGACCGTGGGTGAGCGGATCGGTCTGCTGGGCATCAACGACCATGCGACGTCGGAGAACATCGCCGGTGGAAACGACTGGTTGCAAACGGACTGGACCCGGCTGGGCGCGCAAGCCTTCGGTAAAAGCGCGGGTTCCCGCGGGGAAGCGATTGCCGGGCGCAGCTGGGATATGGAGGCTGTGTCGAAAATCGTCCAGAACGCCGGCGCCTGTCTCGAGCGGCTGGTGTACAACCAGGCGGTAGACCTGAGCAGCTCGCTGACTCAGCCGATGACCTTTGTCGGATTCAAGCTGCCACTGGGAGTTTGGGCCTTGTTGACCGGCAAACCGATGCAGGAATCGACCAGGACCGAGATCATCTCGGCGGTCGATTCGCTGAAGACAAGAGTCAAGGCCAGGCAAGATGATATGACCGGAATGCTCGATCGGGTCTCGTCGGCATTGGCTTATTCTCCCGAACGGACACCGCCGAAATTCGATTCGGCTGATTTCGAGATTCCGGAAAAGGTAGTCGCCGGTTCACACGCCGTGCGCTACGGATACGGCGACAATGTGTGGTGGGAGAACTCGGCGCTTCCAGCCGGTGAACTGGCCGTCTGAAGCCGCCGGACAAGATTTTGTAGATTTATCGAAAAAGAACGAGTAATGAATTCATGGTAGAGCACGAACCGACCCCGAGTCCCTCACCCGGTCCGTCACCGGAGCCGCCGATCAGCCCGATCCCGATGCCTGGACCGCCCGACCCGCCGGAGACCGATCCCGGAGCGGGCGAATGGGACTCGCAGCCCTGGTACGCAATACTGGACGATATCGCATACGCCGAGGTGGCAGCAGCAGTGGCCTCGGCCGCGGATGCCATCGGCTATACGCATGCTGCTGCGCATCTGGATCATTACCTCGGCAACAGCGGGGACACGCTGGAGGTCAACGTGGATTCGGTATTACATGACGTACCGGATGCCAATACCCATGCCAACTCGTTGGCCGAGCAAGAAATCAGAAGGATCGCCTCGGCGGCGGCAGCGGCCGAGAACTACGACAATCCAACTACATTCCAGACGGATTGGGATCCATTTTATATCACCAAAGAATCGAATGCCGATTGGTTCTTTGCGATGGGAGGCACTCGCATGGCGGCCAGCGGTGTAGTCATCACGCGCGAGCCCGCAGAGGGAGCCCAGCCGAGCGTTGTAGTCGAGTACAAGATCCATATTTACGACAGGTATAACTGGGACGAGGGCAAGAGCGTCGAAATCGCCGGCGTGACGGTCCACGACAAGGATATGGGGGAACTGCATACGGCCGGGCTGGCCCGTGAGTACGATATCAAGGGCACCAGTGAAGTCCGCCGGTACGAGGGGAACATTCCGGCGAACGGCCCGGTGGACCTACCGGGGTCGGACGACAGTCGAGACGGAGAAAGGACCGACCCGACCAGATGAGGAAAAGAACTTCTCGAATCGTGCGGACGGGGCTGGCTTGCCTCTCGATCGTTTCCCTGGCGGTGGCTGTTTCCGGGATGATGACCGGGTGCGGCAGCGCGAGTAGCGACGGCGAGCCGCGACCGGGGTCGGCACAGCCGGAGAATGCCGCCGATATCGCCGGGGAAGCAAGCGAATTCGGCGGAATACTGATTCCGGACAACGCTACGGTGCTCGATGCTCGGACGGAACACGGCGGCGACACTCTTTACCGGATCGCGCTGTCGACAGACCCGGAGGGTGTGAACCGGCTCCTGCAGGCGTCGAATTTCGCTACGCCCCTGGTAAAAGCATTCCAGGTTTCCGAAACCGCTATTGCGGGCCCTCCACTGGATACCTCGCCATCGCTCCTACGGGCCGAGGACGAATACCGTGACGCCGATGGAAAATCGGTCATTCGAATAGTTATTGTCGATGAACGAGACCAAGCGACTCGTTACGTCCACATTCAGTTGTTCACTACGTAATTCGGCAATGCCGGGAGCAGCTCCTGGGTCCGGGTGGTCCGCGCGACCACCCGGCCCGATTTGATCACGTAGCAGCGGTCCGGACGGTCCACGAGCGCGTCGGCGACCCGATGCGTGGACAGCACCACGAGGTCGGCGGCCGCGCCCTCGCGCAGCCCGTAGCGGTCGGCGATGCCGACTACGGCGGCGGCGTCGTAGGTTGCCATTCCGAGTACCCGGGTGAGATCCTCCGGTCCCGCCAGGTGCGAGGTCTGCGCCAGGAACAGGCCGATATCGAGTAGATCGGCATTGCCGTAGGGGGTGAACGCATTGCGAATATTGTTGGACGAGAAGGCAGTTCGTACGCCTGCCGCCCACATTTCGCGGACCGGGGCGATCCCGCGGCGGATATTCACGGTATCGCCGCGCCCGCCCAGGAACATATCCGTGGCCGGCAGTGGAACCACGGCCACACCTGCTTCGGCCAGGCGGCGCAGTACCCGCTCCCGGTCCGCTGGTGGACGGGCGGCCAGGGAGGTCGCGTGGCCGATGGTGACCCGGCCGCTCATTCCCGTGCGTTCGGTGACGTCGGCGATGTAATCGGCCAGGGCGAACCGAGGGTCGGTGGTGTCGTCGGCGAAGTCGGCGTGCAGGTCCACCGGGACGCCGAACTCGGCGGCCAGTTCGAAGACCAGATCGATGTGCCGGCGGCACTGCGCCACCGAGTCCTCGTTGTAGGTGCAGCCGCCGATCACGTCCGCGCCGGCGCGCAAGCCTTCCCGGAGCAGGGCGAGGGTGCCGGGGGAGCGGAAGATGCCCTCCTGGGGGAACGCGACGATCTGCAGGTCGATCCGGCCGCGGAACTCCTCGCGCAGCTCGAGCAACGTGCTCACCCCGAGTAGGCCCACGATCGGATCGACATCGGGATGGGCGCGAGTAGTGGTGGTGCCGTGGGTAATGGCTTGTTCCAGGACACGGCGGGCGCGGTCGCGGATCGAGGCGGCGGTGAAATCGCGTTTGAGCTCCGCGGTGACGGCGATCGCCTGGGCGAGGGTTCCGTCGCCGCTGCGCTCGCGGTCCAGCAGGGCCTTGTCGAGGTGAACATGCGATTCCACCAGGCCGGGAATCACCACCCGGGCCGCGCAATCGATCTCCTGCTCTGCGGTGCATGCCAGATCCGGGCCGATAGCGGTGATCACGCCGGAGCTGACGGCGATATCCACGAGTGGCGCCGAGTCGTCGATATGAGCGTTGCGTAGCACCAGGTCGGCTCGCGTGCGATCCGGCGGATCCCCTGGGCCGCGGTGCAGCGCGTTCGCCGCGTCGTCCGGGACGGGATCGCCGGCGCTGTGGTGCGGTGCCGCATCGACCTGGACGGGAACTCCGGACTCGCCGGGCACAGCAGATCCGGTGCGGTATGGCGACTTCAGCGCCGTGCGCGGCAGCGAGCCGGGCGCGTTCGGTGGCAGCGGATTCGGCAACGGGACCTCCCGGGCGGCGGAATACGTCACTGTTTTGTATACGACCCGCCTGTTTCCGGTGGTGCGCTGTAATGCTTCGCGGACGTTACGAACCCGAGCCCGCCGCGGACCGGGCGTGCCGGAGCCGGTAGGCGGTGGTCGCATGGCCGATGTGTTCGGTGACCAGCCGCTGGGCGAGATCCGCGTCGCCCGCTTCCAGTGCGGCGCAGATCAGCTCGTGTTCGAGCCAGGAATCGGCGGCGCGGCGCGGCAGCTCCACCGCGTACACCCAGGCGATCTTCCAGCCGAGCTGGGTGATCAGCTGGGTCAGCAGGGTGCTGCCCGACGCCTCGGCCAGTACTTCGTGGAAGCGGCTGTTGAGCCTGGTCAGCTCGTCGAGCCGGCCGGTGCGGACGGCATCCTGGCCGAGGGCGGTGAGTTCCTTCAGGCGGCCGAGCTGTTCCGGGGTGCGCCGCAGCGCGGCCCGGCTCGCGCACAGCGGCTCGAGCAGGGCGCGGATCTCCAGCAGGTCCGCCGCCTCGGCCTCGGTCAGTTCGGCGACGAAGGTGCCGGCATAGGGCCGGGAGTAGGCGAAACCTTCGGCTTCCAGGGTGCGCAGCGCCTCCCGCACGGGGACTCGGGAGACCCCGTAACTCTCGGCGATCGTGTCCTCGGTCAGCCGCTGACCGGGTGCGAAGACACCGTTGATGATGTCCTCGCGAATGGCGCGGCACACCTGCTGTTTGGTCATTCGCGGGTTACTGCTGGCCACATCGTCCTCGGCTCCGTCGGGGGCGCGGTCGCATACGATCCGCAGCCCGGTGCTAACCACTGGATACCAGGTGTGGGTGTGGGGCGCCGGTGCGGGGGCGGCCGCCTCGCATGGTCGGACCGCCCGACCGGCCTGGTCCCGCCCCGGGCCATCAGGTGGGTTTGTGGAATTCCGGCCGCGGAGGGTCGGCAGAGTTCATCTGCCGGGGAGTGCTCATTCGGCACGCAGCCTATTTTTCGTATACGATCCGGACCTACTTCGGATCGGAGGAATATGGCCATGGATCCCATGTATGCGGTTCTGCTGCTGGTGGCCGGGTTCGGCGCCGGCGTCTGCAATTCCATCGCCGGTGGCGGCAGCCTGCTGTCGTTTCCCGCGCTGCTGGCCACCGGCCTGCCGCCCGTCACCGCCACGGTGACCAACGCGGTCGCGGTCTGGCCGGGCTATCTGGGCGGTGCCGCCGCGCTGCGCAACCGGATCGCCGAACACCGGAGTCTGCTTCCGCGACTGATCGTCACCGGAACGGCCGGTGCCCTCGGGGGCGTGATCGTCCTGCTGGCCGCACCACCCGAGGTGTTCGGCGCGCTGGTGCCCTACCTGGTACTGGCGGCCACCGCCCTCTTCGCGGCCCAGCCGCTGATCTCGCGCAAGCTCGCCGAGAAGGGCGGGGACTCCCGGCTCACCCTCTTCGTGGGGGTTTTCCTGGGCGGTGTCTACGGTGCCTATTTCAACGGCGGTATGGGGATCGTGCTGCTCACTGCCCTCGCGCTCGGCATCGACGCCTCGGCGAATCTGCTCAACGGTCTCAAAAGCGCGCTGACCCTTACGGTATCGACCACCGCAATGGTTGCGGTGGCACTGTTCGGCCCCGTCGAGTGGTGGTCGGTGGCCGTTTTGGCACCGGCGTGCCTGGCCGGAGGGGCGGTCGGCGCGAAGGTCGCCGATCGCTTGCGCCCCGGCGTGTTCCGCGCCGTGGTGATCGTTTTCGGTGCCGGTGCGGGCACCGCCATGTTGTTCACCTGAACCTGTCGAAAGTAGGAACCGCTGTGTCCGATTCCCTGCCCAGCAAAACGGCCGATCTACTGCTTCGCAACGGTCGCCCCTGGACGCCCGGCCGGCCGGTCGAAACGGCCGATATCCTGATCCGCGGCGGCCGGATCGAGAGCATCGGCGCGGGGTTGTCCGCGCCGGGTATCGAGACCGTGGAACTGGACGGCGCTCTGGTCCTGCCCGGTTTCGTCGACACCCACTGTCACCTCGACAAAACCCTCTGGGGCGGACCCTGGGTGCCCAACACCGGGGGCCGCTCGCTGGCCGGCCGGATCGCGAACGGGGAGGGCCGGCGCGCCGAACTCGGCATTCCCAACGCCGATTACGCGTCGAACCTGCTCGCGACGATGGTCACCGGCGGCACCGCGTATGTGCGCAGCCATATCGATATCGATCCGTCGGTGGGTCTGGCCGGGGTCGAGGCGGTCCGGGCCGCCGCCGCGCGGCACAGTGACCGGGTCGACGTCGAACTCGTCGCCTTCCCGCAGGGTGGTCTGATGAGCCGCCCGGGGGTTGCCGATTTGCTGGCCGAGGCGCTGGCCGACGGTGTCGAGGTGGTGGGCGGTATCGATCCCGCCGGTTTCGACGGTGACCCGACCGGCCAGCTCGACGTGATCTTCGGCCTGGCCGAACGTTTCGGCGTCAAGATCGATATCCACCTGCACGACCCCGGAAACCTGGGCGCCTGGGAATTCGACCTGATCATCGAACGTACGCGGGCCACCGGTCTGGCGGGCCGGGTGACGATCAGCCACGCCTATGCGATGGGCGCGCTGCCGCCCGATGAGCAGCAGCGGATCGCCGAACGGCTGGCGGAGGCGGGCGTGGCCATGGTGACCTGCGCGGTCGGTGACGCCCCGGTGGTCCCGCCACGGGTGATGCATGCGGCCGGGGCCACGCTCGCGCTGGGCAACGACGGTATCCGTGATCTGTGGACCCCGTACGGCGACGGCGACATGCTGCGCCGGATCGGTACCGTCGCGTTCCGCGACCGCCTGCTGGCCGACGAGGAGATCGAACTCGCCTTGGCGGCGGGCACCTTCGGCGGTGCGAAGGTGCTGGGTCTGCCGGATTACGGGCTACGGCCGGGCGCCCGGGCCGATCTGCTCACGGTGCAGGCGCCGACGCCGGCCGCGGCGGTGGTCGGCGTCCCGGTGCGTGGCCTGGTTGTCAAAGGTGGTGTCGTGGTGGCTCGCGCCGGACAACTCGCCGACTGATCGTATACGAAACAGGGGCGTAATCCGGTGGACCGCATCCGGCAATCAGCGTCCGATAAAACTGTTCTATGAGTACAGAGGCTATCCCGGCGCCGACCTCCTCGGGGGAGGCAACGTATACGACCGGATCCGAATCGTCCCTCGCCTTCCGGAATGTGTCGATGGTCTTCGAAAACGGGACCGCCGCCCTGAGCGATATCGATATCACCGTCGGCCCAGGCGAATTCGTCTCCCTGGTCGGGCCGTCGGGCTGCGGCAAATCCACGCTGCTGCGCCTGGCGGCCGGCTTCGAACAGGCCAGTTCCGGCAGGGTCGAAGTCGGTACCGACCACCTCGGCTATGTCTTCCAGGAAGCCACTCTGCTGCCGTGGCGCACGGTACTGAGCAATGTGGAACTCCCCGCGGAACTCGCCGGGATGCCGCGCGGCGAACGCCGCGCCGCGGCCCAGGACGCGATCGAGCGAGTCGGGCTGGCCGGCTTCGAGAAACACAAACCCGCGCAACTGTCCGGCGGGATGCGGATGCGGGCCTCCATCGCCCGCGCGCTCACCCTGCGGCCGGAGGTCTTCCTGTTCGACGAACCGTTCGGGGCGCTCGACGAGATCACCCGGCAGCGGCTCAACGAGGAAGTCGGCAGCCTGTTCCGCCGCGACGCCTTCGCCGGTGTTTTCGTCACCCATTCGGTGCCGGAGGCGGTGTTCATGTCGACCCGGGTCGTCGTACTCACCGGCCGGCCCGGACGGGTCGCCGCCGATATCCCGGTACCGCTGGACTTCCCGCGTGAACCCGGCCTGCGCTACACGCCGGAGTTCGCCGAGATCGCCGGCGAGGTCTCGGCCACGCTGCACGCCGCCGAACAGGCGGTCGCCGCATGACCACGGTCGCGGCCGATGCCGCCGCATCCACGGTGACCGCGCGGACCGACCCGAAAACCGAGCCGCGGCCCCGGCGGGCACGCAACGTGCCGGTGCGGATCGTCGCCCCGGTCGTGGTGTTCCTTCTCGTCATGGGCGCCTGGTATTTCGCGAGTCACTACCTGATCGCGGCAGAGTCCCGATTCCTGCTGCCCGGGCCCGACGAGGTGATCACCGAGGGCCTGCTGGATTCCGCTGTCCGCGCCGAGATACTGTCCGCGCTGGGCTCCACGGTGCTGGTCGCGTTGAGCGGCCTCGCCATCGCCATGGTGCTGGGTGTGGGTTTCGCGGTGGTGATGAGCCAGGCGCGGTGGGCCGAATACTCCCTTTACCCGTACGCGGTGATCCTGCAGACCATTCCCATCCTGGCCGTGGTCCCACTGTTCGGTTTCTGGTTCGGCTACGAGTTCGGCAGCCGGGTGATCGTCTGTGTGATGGTGGCGCTGTTCCCGGTGGTCACCAATACGCTGTTCGGGCTGAAATCCGTCGCGCCCGCCGAGCACGATCTGTTCACCCTGCACGGCGCGACCCGGCTGCAGCGCCTGCTGAAACTACAACTGCCGACCGCGCTTCCGGCCATGATCTCCGGTTTCAAGATCTCCGGCGGGATGGCGATCATCGGTTCCATCGTGGCGGATTTCTTCTTCCGCCAGGGGGAACCCGGTATCGGCCGGATGATCGACGTCTACCGGCAGCGGCTGGCCACCGAGGAACTGCTCACCGCCCTGCTGCTGTCGTCCCTGGCCGGCCTCGTCCTGTTCTGGTTCTTCGACTTCCTGGCCGTCCGCGTCGAGCGGGCACACGGCCGCCGCCGCGGCCACTGACCCTGCCGCGCGTCCGACTCCGCACGTCGTCGTCCGACAACCACCGCCGCATTCGCGGCATCGCCCCATCCGCCGCACACTCCAGGAAGTTTCCATGAAGAGATCGATCTCCGTCCTGACCGCCGTTACCGGCAGTGTCCTGCTCGCCGGGTGTGGCGGCGCCACCTCCGTCCCCGGACCCACCGGCGAAGGACCGCTGGCCGGCGTCTGCCCCGCGACGGTCGTCATCCAAACCGACTGGTACGCCACACCGGAACGGGCCGCCGCCTTCCAGCTGGTCGGCCCCGACGGCACGGTCGACGTCAACAAGGGCTCCTACGCTGGTCCGCTGGGGGATACCGGTATCAACGTCGAAGTCCGCCTCGGCGGCCCCTTCCTCGGCGGCCAGCCGGTCCCCGCGCAGATGTATCAGGACACCGACATCACACTGGGCTTCGTCCCCACCGACGACGCGGTCCGGGCGCAAGAGGAATTCCCCGTCACCGGTGTCTTCGCCTCGCTCGATGTGAACCCGCAGATCATCATGTGGGACCCGGCCACCTACCAGGTCGGATCCTGGAAGGATGTGCCCGGCACCGGCGCGCCCGTGGTGTACAGCGAGGGCAAGATCTTCATGGACTATCTCGTCGCCAACGGCTTTGTGAGCAAAGAGCAGGCCGACGCCTCGTTCGACGGCACCCCGAGCCGCTTCGTCGCCGAACGCGGCAAGGTGATGCAGCAGGGTTACGTATCCAACGAGCCGTACCGCTGGGCCCACGATGTGGAGGGCTGGCGCAAACCGACCGACTATCTGCTGGTCCACGAATCCGGCTACGAGATCTACCCGCACGCCTGGTCGGTCCGCGCCGGAGAACTCGACGCCCTGCGCCCCTGCCTGACGGAACTGGTCCCCATGCTGCAGCAGGCCCAGGCCGACTACATCGCCGACCCCGAACCGGTCAACGCCGCCCTGCTGCGGATTGCCGAGACGATTCCCGACGGTCCGCCGATGACCGCCGCCGGTAACACCGATTCGGTCAAAGTCCAGGTCGCCGAGAAGATCGTCGGCAACGGTCCGGACAGCACTCTGGGCAATTTCGACGATGCCAGGGTGGACCGGGTGATCGAGGCGGTGACACCGATTCTCCGCGCCCGCGGTGACCGGATCGCCGACGGGCTCACCGCCGCGGATCTGGTGACCAATGAATTCATCGACCCGAGTATCGGGCTCCCTGCAGTTCCGAAACCCTGATCGTGCACCGACCCCGGCCGTTGTCCACGGCCGGGTAGGACAGCATCTACCGTCCTCTGGCAACCGGCCGTGCCGTGGCTGCCAGGGGACGCGGTGCCGTCCGGGTTCGGCAGCTACCTCCGTTTCGAACCGGCCCCGCGGGTTTCGGCGTCGCCGGCGAGGGGCAGCCGAACCGATCCCTCCTGTTCGGCCCGTGCGGATCGCGGCAACCACCGCGCACGGGCCGTATCCGGGCACCCGCGCTCGGTGACAGCGCCGAGGAGGAAACGTCGCTGAATCACCGACCGGAAACGGTTCCGGGGAGTACAACCTCAGGTGAGGCGAAACCGCCGGAGTGAGGACATGCGCATGAGGAACGATCACATTTCATCCCAGGCCGGGGGGCCGGCGGCGGAGATGACCCCCGGATGGCACGCGGAACGCACACCGGACCGGCCCGCGATCATCATGGCGTCGAGTGCGGAGATCGTCACCTACCGGGACCTGGAGCAGCGGTCGATCCGGGGCGCCCGGGCCCTGCGAGCCCGCGGGCTGAAGGTCGGCGACCATATCGCGATCCTGATGGAGAACAACCGTCAGTACCTCGAAATCGCTTGGGCGGCGCAGCGGTCCGGGCTCTACTACACAGCGGTCAATTGGCATCTGACCGCCGGGGAAGTGCAGTACATCCTGGACGATTGCGGTGCCACCGCGCTGATCGCCGGCGAGTCCATGGCTGAGGTGGTCGCGGACCTGGATCTGACGCGGATCCCGGTGCGGATCGCGGGGACGGGCGAGCTGCCGGGTTTCGAGCCGTACGAGGATGTGCTGGCGGCGGAGTCCGCGGACCCGCTCGGCGCCGCGGAATGCGAGGGCCGCGAGATGCTGTACTCCTCGGGCACCACCGGGCGCCCGAAGGGTATCCGCAAGCCGCTGGCGGCGACTCCGCTGGGCGATCCGTCCGCGCCGCCGGTGCAGATCGCCCGGGGTCTGCTGGTCAGCGGCCCCACCCGGGACGCGGTATATCTCTCGCCCGCACCTCTCTACCACGGTGCTCCCCTGGTGTTCTCGATGTCGTGGCACCGGCTCGGCGCCACGGTCGTGGTGATGGAACGGTTCGATGCCCGGCAGTGCCTGGAACTGATCGAGCGGCACCGCATCACCCACACCCAGATGGTGCCGACCATGTTCGTACGTATGCTGCGGCTGCCGCCCGCCGAACGCGACCGCTACGACACCTCCAGCCTGGTGGACGTCGTCCATTCCGCGGCACCGTGCCCGGTCGCGATCAAACAGCAGATGCTGGACTGGTGGGGTCCGATCATCTCCGAGTACTACTCGGGCACCGAGGACGTCGGCAATACCTACATCTCTGCCCGTGAATGGCTGGATCACCCCGGATCGGTGGGCCGGCCGGCTCAGGAATGTCATATCGTCGGCGCGGACGGCGCGGAACTTCCGGTGGGTGAGGTGGGCGTCGTCTACTTCGACGGCGGCCGCCCGTTCGAATACCACCACGACCCCGCCAAAACCGTCGCGGCCGCCCATCCGAAGGGCTGGCGCACCCTGGGCGACATGGGCTACCTGGACGCCGACGGCTACCTCTACCTCACCGACCGGCAAGCCCACATGATCATCTCCGGCGGCGTGAACATCTACCCGCAGGAAGCCGAGAACACCCTCGCCGCTCACCCCGCGGTCACCGATGTGGCGGTGATCGGGGTGCCCGACGAGGAGATGGGCGAGGCGGTGAAAGCCGTGGTGCAGCCGGTCGATCCGGCCGCCGCGGGCGACGGCCTGGCTGCCGATCTCATAGCGTTCTGCCGCACGGAGCTTGCCGCCTACAAATGCCCTCGCTCGGTCGACTTCGTCGACGAACTCCCGCGCGATCCCAGCGGCAAACTGTACAAGCGACGCCTGCGCGAGTCGTACTGGAAGGACCACGACAACCTGATCATCTGACGGTCGACCTCGGCGCGATAAACATAGATCCGATCTATGTAAAAGGCGATCTATGTTCCGCCCCGCATTCCGGCTGTTCGGTACCGGCTGCACAGGGGGAGAGCCTCGAATGGCGGCAGTGGCGTCCGGTGAGATGTCGGACGCCACTGTCCATCCATCACGTCAGGCCGGTGCGGTGCCGGTGCCGAGGTGCCGGGCGAAGAACCTGGTCGCGCTGTCGATCTCGAATCGGGGCACACCCGTATGCCCGCCCGCGTTGGCGTGCAACGTTTTCTCTGTCGAGCCGAAGGCGTCGAACAGTGCGAGGCCCGAGGCCCGGTCGACGAGTTCGTCGTCCCACTGGAGCAGGAATTCGATCGGGACGGTGATCTGTTCCGCCGCGTCCGTCAGGGATTCCTGTCCGAGGCAGCCGAAGATCGCCGCACAGATCCGCGGTTCGACCGCCGCCAACGGCACACCGATACCGGTGCCCTGCATGATGCCCCAGAAACCGACCCGGCCCTCGATGCCGAGCTCCGGCACATTCCGGAGCGCGTCCAGAGTCGCCCGCCATTCCGGTACGGCCTGTGCGGCGAGCCAGGTGTGCAGGCCGGCAACGATCGTCGAGACCGGTGCGCCTGTCTGCTGCGCCTGCCGCAGGCCCGCGATCTGCTGCTCGAATTCGTTCGAACGCGGCCGGTCGCCGTGGCCGGGCGCATCGATGGCGGCGACCGCCGCGCCACAGCCGGTCACGAACCGGTGCGCGCGTGCGACGATGCCCGGTGCTCGCTTGTGCTGTCCGCCGGAATGCGCCATCAGCACCAAGGGAAGGTGGCCGGACCCGGATACGGGCGACCAGAGAACGCCGGGTATATCACCCAGCGTGAAGTCGCGTTCGACAACGTCGTTCGACGACGTATCGGCGGTGGTGAAATGCATAGGTATGTTGCCTTTCGGGATGGCCTTGTCCAGGCACTCCCGGCGACACCTACGTCAATCGCCCAGCCGTGAAGATGATGGGGAGCACCCATTCGATACAGCGTTGATGGGACTCACCTCCTCGCGCGGACTCACGGACTCACGGAGATTACCACCAACCCGGGACGCGCTCCGTGCCTCACGGAGCGGGAGACCGCGCCATGGCCGGTTGGGTGTTGCCTCCGCGTCGGCAGTCGTGCGGTCAGCAGGCCGTTTCACCTGGCAAAATTTATAGATGTACAGTTCTATAAACTGTGGTTCTATAAACCGTGGAGGATCGCCTTGCGCAAGCCGGCGGATATGTTCGATCGTGACCACGAGTGGTCCGCGCTGACCGGGTTCGTTGCCGATGAACGTCCCGGTGCGACGCTCGGGGTGGTCTCGGGCAGACGCCGCCAAGGAAAAACCTTCCTGCTCGAGGCTGTCTGTGAGGCGGCAGGCGGATTCTACTTCGGCGCGACAGAGGCAACCGACGCCGAATCGCTGCGGCGGATCAGTGCCGCACTGACTGCGCACTGCCGCCCTGCGAGCCCGTTCCACTTTCACGGCTGGGCGGAAGTGATGGACACCTTGCTCGGACTGGGCAAAGATGGTCCGATCCCTGTTGTCATCGACGAATTTCCCTACCTCGCCAAGGCCAATCCAGAGCTACCGTCGATTATCCAAGAAGCCGTGCGACCGCGGCGGGCCGAGCGGGTGAATTCACGAACTCGGTTGTTGCTGTGCGGTTCCGCGCTGTCCTTCATGGGACGGATACTGTCCGGCAATGCTCCGCTGCGCGGCCGTGCCGGGCTGGAGTTGCTGGTTCGTCCACTCGACTTCCGCCTGGCGGCCGATTTCTGGGAGATCACCGATGCTCGCCTGGCCCTGCAGGTCAACTCTATCGTCGGAGGCACACCGGCGTATCGGCGCGAGTTCGCGCGCGGGGATACTCCAGCAGGGCCCGACGACTTCGACGACTGGGTTGTCCGGACGGTCATGAACCCGGAGACCCCCCTCTTCCGGGAACCCAGGTACCTGTTGGCCGAGGAGCCCGAATTGCGGGACACAGCACTGTATCTCTCAGTGCTCGGCGCAGTCGCAGACGGCAACACGACCCGCGGCGGTATCGCGAACTACCTGGAACGCAAAGCACACGATATCGCGCACCCGATGAACGTCCTCGAGGATGCCGGTCTGCTGTACCGCGACGCGGATGTGTTCCGGGACAACCGTTCCACCTATCGAATATCCGAACCGCTGATCCGCTTCTATCACGCCATCATGCGTCCGGTCTGGGACCAGTTGGAGCGGCCCGGGAGCGCTGCACGCGTATGGCGAGTCAGTGGGCGTCGATACGTGAGCAATGTCCTCGGGCCTCATTTCGAGCAGGTCTGCCGGGACTGGGCGCTCCACCACGCCGACCCCGAACTGTTCGACGGATTCCCGGCCAGGGTCGGCCACGGAGCCGTCCACGACAGCGGTACCCGAACTAGCCATGAGGTCGATGTCGCTGTTATTGGGGTCGCTGAGGGCGGTAAACCGCCGCTATTGGCCATCGGGGAGGCGAAGTGGAACGACACGATGGGAGCCGCCCATCTGGAACGGCTGCAGGCCATCAGAGATCTGATCGCCCGAAACGGCCGTTACGACACCAGTCGAACCCGGCTTCTGTGCTTCAGCGGTGCCGGTTTCAATGACAAGATCCGAGCGGCTGCGGATGCGGGCGACGTTGTCCTCATCGACCTGCCGATGCTCTACCGGTAGTAGCTGTCGGTGGGTCGTAGGGCCGGAGCTCCAGGAGAAGACAGGACAGGGCTTCTACCGGACCGCCGTTGTGAGTTGCCGGGGGTCCTCGAGGTGGACCGCGTGACCGACGCCGGGTAGCACTCGCCAGTGCGTTCCGAGCGCGGCGGCGAGGGCTTCGACTGATCGGTGTCGCGCCGCCGCCGATTTCCCGCCCACGGTCAGAGTGATTCGGTCTGTCGGCCGGCCTACCGGTCGCGGTTCGAATCGGCGGAACATGGCCAGTTCGCCGGCAACCGTTTCGTGTGATGCGGTGGTGAGTTCCGGTTCCCAACCGGCTCCGTAGAGCGCGCGGCCGAAACCGGGGACGCCGTCGCGCTCGAACGCTCGGGCGACGTCGTCCAGCAAACCGGGGGCGAGCGATCCGGCCGCGGGCTCGTGCAGGAGCGCGCCCGCGAACTGCACGCCACGCGCGGCCAGCTCCAACCCCAAGGTGGCGCCCCCGCTGACTCCCACCACGAACGCCCCCTCGCACAGTGGTGCGAGGGCCGCTATTTCGGTATCCATATCCCCGGATTGGGGCCGGTCGGGACAGCAGACCTCCACGGTGGGGCCGAGTGCGGCGACCGTGGCCGCCCACACCCGGCTGTCCGTCGCCACACCGTGGATCAGCACGACCTTCATGCGGTGACGGTCTGCTTCCCGAGCGCGGCCAGCAGTTGGTCGGAAGTGGCTACCGCGCCGAAGATTCCGCCCTGCATGGTGACCATGCTCAGCGCGGCCTCGTGATGTTTCTGTTCGGTAGCGCCGGTGCAGTCCGAGAGCACCAGGCATTCGTAGCCGCGATCGTTGGCTTCCCGCATCGTGGTATGCACGCAGACGTCGGTGGTGATACCGGTGAGGATGATGTGGGTGATACCCGCGCCGCGCAGCAGCAGGTCGAGGTCGGTGGCGTAGAAGGCGCCCTTGCCGGGTTTGTCGACAATCGGTTCGCCGGGGATCGGGGCGACCTCGGGGACGATCTCCCAGCCCGGTTCGCCGCGTACCAGGATGCGCCCGCACGGGCCGACGCTGCCGATTTCCGCGCCGACCTGCGCGGAACGCCAGCGCTTGTTCGCCGGGAGATCCGACAGGCCGGGCCGGTGGCCTTCCCGGGTGTGGATCACGGTGAGGCCGAGTTCGCGGGCTGCCGCGAGGACTCGGGCGGTGGGCTCCAGACCGGCGCGGGTGAGGTTCAGGTCGTAGCCCATCTGGTCGACGTAGCCGCCGGGGCCGCAGAAGTCGGTCTGCCAGTCGATCAGCAGCAGCGCGGTGTGGGCGGGGTCGATCGGCCCGTCGTAGGGCCAGGTGTAGGGGGTGGCGTCCACAGTGGTGATGGTCATGCGGTGAGCTCCTTGTCGCGTCGCGCGGTGAGGGTGGCGCAGAGGGTGAGGATGAGGGCGGCGGCTGCGAAACCGATGACGGCGTCGGACAGCCAGGGGGCGAATTCATGGGTGAGCAGCGCGGCTACGGCGCCGCCGGCCCAGGCGGCGAAGGCGGGCCAATGCCAGCGGGCGCGGCGGTCTCCGGATCCGAGCCCGAAACGCGGCAGGACCAACTGATCGAGAATGACGACCGCGCCGATCGGCGGCACGATCACGCCCAGCAGGTTGAGCCACTGCTCGAAATAGGACCAGATACCGGCGACAGCGAGCACGACGCCGACCGCGCCGAGGATCAGGGTCAGCCGGCGCATCCGGCCGCCGCTGAGCTGACTCCACCCGACCGCGCCGTTGTAGAGGCAGTGCGCGCATACCGACCCGAGGTTGATGAACACGAACGCCACGGCCAGCGGCACCAGCACGCCGCCGTGGTCGACCAGCAGGCCGAGGAAGTTACCGCCGTCGGCGGCCGGATCGGCGCTGCCGCCGAGGGCGACCACCAGCCCGCCGATCACCAGCGCGATCGAATTGCCCACCGGGAACGCCGAGGCTGCGGCGAGGAAGGCCTCGCGGCCGTTGCGCGACCAGCGAGTGAAATCGGCGGTCATGGTGCCGGAGTCGACGAAGGAGGCGATCACCAGCGTGACCGCCGCGCCGAAGCTCATCGCCGCCGCGCCCGCGCTGCCCTGATACGAGGTGGGGGAGCCGCCACCGTCGGCGACGGCCAGCCCGATCGCGACCAGTCCGAGCACGACATAGACCGGCGCCGCGATCATCCCGATCGCCGACAGCGCCCGGATACCCAGCAACGTGACACCGATGAACGCGACCCCCGCGGCGAGCGCGGTGAACTGTTCGTGCCAGCCCAGCGTGTCGTGCAGGATGGCCCCGGCCATACCGGTCTGGAAGGCGAACCAGCCGATCACGACCGTCGCGAGGAACGCCGAGGGCAGGAAGGCGCCGGCCTTGCCGAAGGTTTCGGCCGCGGTGAGCGCGAAATTTTTGCCGGTGCGTCCCGCGATCACGCTGAGCGCACCGACATAGAGCATCATGCAGATATTGCCCACGGCGATGGCGGCCAGGCCGAGCCAGAAGCCGAGCGAATACACGATCAGCCCGCCGAAGATGGCGCAGGTGAGCACCATCGGGAAGCCGAACCACACCGCGGAGACCGAGCCGAGGCCGCGCCGCCGGTCGGCGGGAACCGGCCGGTCTTCGAATTCCTCTATCTCCCAGTTGGTTTCAGGCTCGGTGAGGGTGGTGGTACTCATGCTTCGGTCCCTCCGGGAGTGGGGAGTTCGTAGATCACGGTGATGCTGCCGCCGCCCGGCGGACCCTGATGTTCGGCACCGCCGGAGACGTAGACCGCACCGTCGCCCTTGAGCGCGGCGAGCAGGCCGCCGACGGCGGCCCTGGAGTGGCGGGTGGCGTTGATATCGGAATCGGTGAGCATGGTGTGCCGGAATCCGCGGATCGCGCCGCGCGGATCGGCCTCGGCCTTGGCGAAGATCTGGCGGACCGTCCCGCCGGCCTCCGCCACCTGGGACAGGAGCCGCTGCACGGCGGCGAGGTCGATCGCATCGGCCATATGACCGTGCACCGCCCGCAACGGGTTGGCCGCGGTGGGGCTTTCGGCGACCACGAGGATATGGCAGTCGTCCAGTTCGGCGCCGGCGCTGGCGGAGGCGCGCGCCGACCAGACATCGGCCTCGCCGGCGAGGGCGTGCAGCGCTGTCTCCCGATCGCATTCACCGAGGGCGACGGCGATACCGAGCGAGCTGGCAGCCCGGGAATGCCCCATCGACGCATAGGTGTCGGTGGCGACCGGCACCGCACCGGCGGCCTGCAGGGCGGCGATGGTGTCGGAGGTCAGCAGTGGGCATTTCACCAGGACCAGATGCACGTCCGCCGGGGTCACACCGAGTTCGGCGAGCAGTTTCCCGACGGTATCGGCGACCGTATCGACCTGGGCTTCCCGGCCGATCTCGACCGGTTCGAGAACCCGGCTGCGCCGCGCCGCCGCGACCAGGCCGCGGTCGAAGCCGGGGTGCGACCGCTCGTCCCGGAGGAAAAGGTTCACATGCGGGCTCAGCACACCCTCGGTCCCACCGGAGAACACCGTCACCGCGGACTCCGGGATGCGCGGTTCCCAGACGGCGGTGGCCAGGGTGCGGCTGAAGTCGTTGACGCAGCCGTTGCCCTCGGTCTTACCGATCACCGAGACGAGATCATCGGTGCGGTAACCCTTTTCGGTGAGTGCGTCGAAGGGGTGCGCATCGCCGGGTTCGGCGGTGGGGACGGTCAACAGGGCGATACCGGTCATGCGGCGCTCTCCTTCGGGCGGCGGGACGGGGTGAGATGGTTGAACAGGAGATTGAGGAGGAACGCGACGATCACCGTGCTGGTGATCGCGCCGCCGGCGATGACCCGGACCGTGGACGGCAGCCCCTCGTACACCTCCGGCGCGACCACCGGGATCATCCCGATCCCCATGGCCAGCGACACCACCAGCAGGTTGTCGTTGCGCGAGTAGTCCACCCGGGCGAGCGTCGCGATGCCGACCCCGGCGACGGTGGCGAACATGACCAGGCTCACCGAGCCGATCACCGGTCCCGGCAGATTCGCGACCACTTCGCCCATCTTCGGTACCAGTCCCAGCGCCACCAGCAGCCCGCCGGCGACGGCGACCGCGCCCCGGCTCGCGACTCCGGTCATCCGCACCAGGCTGACGTTCTGGGCGAAGATCGTGTCCGGGAAGGAGGTCAGGAACCCGGCCAGCACGGCGGAGGCGCCGTCGGCGCTCAATCCGCGGGCCAGCTGCTTCGAGTCCAACGGCTGACCGAGGTTATCGGCGGTGGCCATCAGGTAGGCGGTGGATTCGGTGAAGATCACCAGCATCACCAGGCACATCGAGATGATCCCGGCGATGGGGAAGGTCGGGGTGCCGAACAGGAACGGGTTGGGCAGGCCGAACCAGTCGGCGCTGCCCACGGCACTGAAATCGGTGAGCGAGAGCGCCGCGGCGGCGAGCGTCCCGGCGACTAGGGCGATGAGCACCGCGGACTGGGCGAGGAGACCGCGGCCGTACCGCATCAGCGCGATGATCGTGACGACCACCCCCGCGGCCAGCGCCAAGGGGGCGCCACCGGCGGGTTCGTCGCCGAAGGTCATCGAGACGGCCTTCCCGATCAAGGACAGCCCGATCATGGTGACCGCCGCGCCCCGCACCATGGGCGGGAAGAACCGCACCAGCTTGGAGAACGGGACCGCGACCAGTACACCGAAGATTCCGGCCGCGATCATCGCGCCGTACACCGCGGAGAGGCCGTACTCCTCACCGATCAGGATCATCGGCGTGACGGCGGTGAAGGACGCACCCGCGACCACCGGCATCCGCGCCCCCAGCAGCTTCCCGATACCGAGGGCCTGCACGAGGGTGATGACACCGGCAACCAGCAGGTCGGCATTCACCAGGGTCGCGATGGTGGAGGTGTCCAGTCCCATGGCGGCGCCGAAGACGAGCGGCACCGCGACACAGCCGGTGTACATGACGAGCACATGCTGGATACCGAAAAGCGCTGTGCGCCAGAGGGGGAGCGAAGGGGGTGAGTTCAGCGGCGGCGACTGGGTCGGGGCGGTGTCGGTGGACATGGGACCTGGCCTAGGGCAGAAGAAATAAGCAACACCAGAATTTGTATACAAATACTGTTTCCGTGGTGTTGCCCGGCGTTCCAGGGCGGTGAACTCTCGACGGATGTGATGGGTTGCGAGAAGGTTTGTATACAAGAACGGTTGACGTGCGGTCCAAGTGTCGGAGCGCCGGTCGTCCGGGCGGTGCGGCAGGGGTGACCAGGGCGCAGTCGTGTTACATACCGATTACGTGGTGTGTGCAACCGTGGCGGCTGTCCCGTCAGCGGGTCGACGGATCCGTATCGGGACGGGAATTCAGGCGGGTGCAATCCTGCGCGTTATCGAAGTCCAACTCCACGATCAGCTCCTCATCGCGGGCTATGTGCTCGTCCATGAGGTACCCCGCCTGCACCGGGGAACCGGCGAGAACAGCTTGTGCGATAGCGGCATGATCGCTCCAGGACGTGTGGGTCCGGGTATCGAGTCGCTGCCCGAATATCCACGACACCCGCTCGAGGATCTGCTCCAGCATGACCTGTAGCTGCTGATTGCCCGACGCCTCGGCGATCAGGGTATGGAAGCGCAGGGTCAACGACGGCAGATCGTCGTGCGCATGCTGCGCATCCGCGGCCCGCCCGAGCTCCACCGCCCGCGCCAACTCCCCGGCGACCGCACCGCCCCGGTTGCGCGCCGCCAACTGCGCGGCGAGCACTTCCAGCCCCCGCCGGATCTGCACCAGCTCCCGAGCCGCCGAACCGGACGGAGCGGAAACGGTTGCCCCGCGATAACGAACGAGGGTGACGAACCCCTCGCTCTGCAACTGCGACAGCGCCTCGCGCACCGGAATCCGGGAGACCCCGAAGCGCTCGGCGAGATCGACCTCGCGCAAGCGGTCTCCGGGAGAGAGTCGGCCGGCGAGGATATCCCCCCGCAGCGCGTCCGCAACTGTCGCGCGAGGCGAGCTCCGGCTGCTGTCCTGCGATGCGGTCACAGAACGAGCCTATTGGGTGCGCTGCCGGTGATCACTCCCCGGTTCCGGTCCGTCGGATGTCCCATGATCCGAACTGAGCAGCGGTGGCTGGCACAGGGTGACCACGCGGGAACCGGTGACGGGAACACATATGATCGGACTGCGAAAGTAGATGAAAGCTCCCACTTCCGCTGGTTACAACTTCGAGCCAGGAAGTTGTTCCCCGCACACGCGGGGATGAGCCATGGTCGATCGCGTCGGTGGTGATCAGCCGCCCGTGCTCCCCGCGCTCACGGGGATGAGCCCAGCTGCCGCGGCCAGCGCTTCATCTTGCCAGCATGCTCCCTGTGCAGCAGGGGCGAACCCTGCTGCACACGGCCTTCATGGTCTACGACAGGTCTCCGCTCGTGCAGGGATGAACCACTCGCGGTGCTGGACCGGCAAGCTCGGCTGTACTACCCGCGACGAAGCGCGTCTTACTGCTCAGAGCTTGAACTCCAACGTGCTGGTAGAGGTGACCACGTCTGCGAGTTCGGTCATCGCCAGCCAGGGTGGGCTCTTTGCGTCGGCGTTGGTGCGGTCGCCATGATCTGATGCGCGTGTGCGTATCCCCGGATGGGGACCTGGACGCGGCGGGTGGCGGACCAGTCCGAATCACGCAGTCCGGCCGCTACCCATGCAGGGTTCGGTCGCGCGGAAGGAAACCGTTGCTGTCCAGGTGAGTTGGTTTCTGTGTTCCGTTGCGGGAGGAGGATGTTGACGTCGAGCCATTGGGGTCGCATCGAAATGGGCCATACTCTGTTGGGCAGTCGTGTAACTCGCGTCTGTGCCGTGTACGGCCAATGTCGAAGACTGAGCGAGTATGGGTGGCGAAAGTGAATGAAAATCGGCATTTCCTCTAGGAAACTGCCTGTTCAGGAAGTGTGCTCCCCGCGCATGCGGGGATGAGCCCGCGACGGTGCACACCCAGAACGCGCCCCGGGTGCTCCCCGCGCATGCGGGGATGAGCCCAGGACAGCGTCGTAGGCGAGCTGGATGCCCAGGTGCCCAGGTGCTCCCCGCGCACGCGGGGATGAGTGAGTGTCGGCGGAACCGAGGCCAGAGGCGCAGCTCGCCCGGGTGGTCCGGCATTTGAAGGAAGTCGGCAGGACCTGGTATTCGCGCCTGAACCGAATCAGCGCATCGCGGAAGAGTTTCAGCGTCAGTGCCGCGACTGAACGAGTGGACACCGGTACGCACATCCGGCGACCTCCCGTCCGGCATCTGCCGCCTGCGCGCATTGCACTCCGATGCCGGCCGATTTGGCGCGCTGATCAACTGAGGGCGCCGTGTGGCAGGTATCCCGCCGACGTCCGGTCTGCGGCGCGGACTTGTGCGACGGGGTAGCGGGGGCGTCGCTTGATTGCCGCTCGAGGCCGGGTTCGGCGGTTTCCGTCGTTGTACTGTGCGGCGTCCCATATGCGTTCCGACGGCGTGGTGAAATTCGACGAATTTCTTTGTCCAGGACGACCGGCAACAGATTCGTCGACGGTTTTCCGGTGCGGCCGACTCCATCGAGATCCAGATTTTCCGGCGCCGCCGATTCTTGCGATCGGAGCAGGTCGCGATGTTATTTCGGGTCCGGCTGATGTGTCGACGAAAGCTCTGCAGCAGCTGGTCGAAAGGAATTCGCGCCGTTTCCCGGCTGTCCGGTGTAAAGGTTCTGTGGGCGGTCCCGAGTGTCGTGTGAGCGGTTGGTGATTGTTACGGACAATTCCCCGGGCCGCCCAGATTTCGGGTGATCGGTTCTAGCGTCAGCGGCTGTCATCAGGTGTGGGAAATGGGTTCACCACTGCGGGAACCGGACCGCGCCTGTGCGCAGAAAGGTAACTGATGAAGCGAACAGCCATCCGCGGTTCACTGCGTTCTACCGTTGTGGCAGGTGCCGCGATTCTCGCGCTGGGATTGCCGGGCGTGGGCGTCAACGCCCAACCCGAGCCGGCGCCCACCGAGCAGCAACTGGCGGACACGATCGCCGGTGGGTTGAAGGATCCGGCGGCGCAGCCGATCGTCGATACCGGCAGCGCGGGTTCGGGTTCCGCGTGCAATTCGGGCAGTGGTACCGGGTCGGGGAACGGGTCCGGTGATTGCTACGGCGGTTCCGGGTCGAGTTCCGGACTGTCGGGCGGGTTCTCGTCGGACACCGTCGGGTACGGTCCGCCGGCCACCGCGTTCCTGGCGGCGTTCGGGCACGGTCTGCTGAATCCCGATGTGGCGCCGCCGGGGTCGAACGACTGGGGCTGCAAGCCGACGGCCGAACATCCGGAACCTGTGGTGCTGATCCACGGCACCTGGGAGAACGCCTACGACAACTTCGCCTACATCTCCCAGCCGATCCACGACGCCGGGCACTGCGTCTTCACCTTCAACTACGGCCGCTCCAACCTGATCCAGGGCGGCGGCGTCGGCGCGGTGCTGCCAGGCCGCAACGGCACCGGCTATATCGAGGATTCGGCGAAGCAGATCGCGGTGTTCGTGGATCGGGTGCTGGCGGCCACCGGCGCGCAGAAAGTGAATATCGTCGGTCACTCCCAGGGCGGCGCGGTATCGCGCCAGTACCTGAAATTCGAGGGCGGCGCGCCGAAGGTGCAGCACCTGATGACATTCGGGGCCACGAACCACGGCACCACCCTGCTCGGGATCGGTGCGCTGGGCCGGGCGATCAACAACCTCGGTATCGATGTGCTGGGCCTGGTCGAAATCTTCGTGGGCCACTCGGGTATCCAGCAGACGGTCGGATCGAACTTCATCAACAATCTCAACGCCGGCGGGGATACGGTGCCGGGAGTCGACTACACGGTGGTCGGTAGCCGATACGACGAGGTCACCACGCCGTACGATCTGACCTTCCTGAAGGCCGGGCCGGGCGCCACGGTCCGAAACATCACCATCCAGGACGGGTGTGAACAGGATCTGTCCGATCACCTGAACATGATGTATTCGCCGCGAGTGCTGTCGATCATCCTGAACACCCTGGATCCCGCACAACCGCTAGTGTGCACCTTCAATCCGTGGCTGGTGGGCGGGGGTGGCTCCCTGTAGACACGGTCCCGGTAGCGGACGCATCGACGGCCCGAAGTGGTGTTCCGGTGGGAAGACGACCCCACCTGCCGCTTCGGGCCGGCCACGTTGTCCGGACACTGCGCCGTGCCCTTCGGCAATCCGCCCTCAGCTCGGAAGGCGGAGGGTCGGAAGCGCACCGATCTGACGGAACAAGGCCGTACCGCCTCCGGGCCATTGCGCAGCACCGAGCACGCCAGCGACGGGCCACGGAATTTCGCGAAATCGTAGTCGATTTCGGAGCCAGTTCGATGGCCTTCGTATCACGGAGAATGCTGTCCGGCCACGTCTTTCAGCTGGTCGATGCGGTGGCGAACGGTGTGCCCGTGGGTGTGGTGGCACGATCGACCGATCGACGCCACAGGCCGCGCTGCTCGAGGATCGGCAGCACCCCTTCGCCGAACCAGTACGCCTCCTCCACGTGCGGATAGCCGGAGAGGATGAAATGGGTGATGCCGAGACGGGAGTACTCGATGAGCCGCTCGGCGACCTCCTCGTGCGAGCCGACCAGCGCGGTGCCCGCGCCGCCGCGGACCAGACCGACGCCCGCCCACAGATTCGGGGCGATCTCCAGCCGGTCGGTGCGGCCGCCGTGCAGTTCGCGCATCCGCCGCTGGCCCTCGGATTCACTGGCGGCCAGATTGGATTGCACGCGTTCGATATCGGCCGGGTCGATGCCCTGCAGCAGGCGGTCGGCCTCGGCCCAGGCCGCCTCGGAAGTATCGCGGGTGATCACGTGCAGGCGGATACCGTAGTCGAGGGTCCGGTTCTGTTCGGCGGCCAGGCCGCGGATCCAGTCCAGTTTCTTACCGACCGCGATGAGCGGTTCACCCCAGGTGAGATAGGTATCGCTGTACTTCGCGGCGACCGGTCCCGCCGCGGCCGACGAACCGCCGAAGAAGATCGGTGGCACCGGGTCGGGGTGATTGTTCAGCAGGGCCTGCTCCACCTGCAGGTGTTTGCCATCGAAGGTGAAGGGTTCGCGCGAGTCCCAGAGGCTCTTCACAATGTGCAGGAATTCGCCGGTGCGTTCGTACCGCTGCTCTTTGTCCAGGAAATCGCCGAACGCGCGCTGTTCGTGCGGCTCACCGCCGGTCACCACATTGAGCAGGAGCCGGCCGCGGGAATGCCGCTGGAAGGTGCCGGACATCTGGGCGGCGAGCGTGGGGCTCACCAGGCCGGGCCGGAACGCCACCAGGAACTTCAGGGTTTCGGTGGTTTCCACCAGCATGGCGGTGGCGAGCCAGGCGTCCTCGCACCAGGCGCCGGTCGGTGTGAGAACCGCTTCGAACCCGTTTTCTTCGGCCGCGCCCGCGATCTGGTTGAGATAGCGCAGCGAGGCGGGACGGTCGCCGGACATGGCCGTGCCGTGGCCCCCGGCGATCAGACCGCGCGAATCTCCGTAGGTGGGCAGGAACCAGTGGAACGACAGGCTCATTCGGAAATCCTTCGCGGGTCGCGTGCGGTCGAGTCGGCGGCTGATCCTTTCCACCGCGAGTCGGTGCCGACGGATACCCGGCCACGGCGCCGGGAGCAGGATCGGGCCGATCGTCGATCCTGACCGACCGGCAACGCCCCGTCACCAGTTCTGATCGGCCGGATTTTTACCCCGGGCCGTTTCGATCTCGGTGCGTCAAACGGGTGAGCGCGGCCGTGGCGTCGGTGATCGTGGGCCGATGACCTCCACCGCAGCGAAACCCGTTTCCGATGCCGAACTCGACGCGGTGTTCGCGCCGATCTACGCCGATATCGCGGCCGGCGCGGTCGAACGCGAGATCGACCGCAGGCTCGCCCACGACGAAGTGCAGGCGCTGCGTGCGGCGCGGTTCGGCGCGCTGCGGGTGCCGGTCGAATTCGGCGGGTTCGGCGCGAGCGTGCGCCAGCTGTTCCGGCAGCTGATCGAACTCGCCGCCGCCGAGTCCAATCTTCCGCAGGCTTTGCGCGTGCATTTCGTGTTCGTCGAGGATCAGCTGCTGGCGGAGCCCGGCGCCGCGCGCGACCAGTGGCTGCGGGCGGCCGCGGCGGGGACGCTGGTCGGGAACGCGATCACTGAACCGGGTACAGGCGCGGTGGGCCGGTACCAGACCCGGCTCACCCCTTACGCTGACGGCTGGCTGCTCAACGGCACCAAGTACTACAGCACCGGGTCGTTGTACGCCGACCATATTCTGGTGGCCGCCGACCGAGACGGTGAACGGGTCGGGGTGCTCGTCGACGCGAACGCCGACGGGGTGCGCCGGCACGACGACTGGGACGGGTTCGGGCAGCGGCTCACGGCCAGCGGCACCACCGAGTTCACCGAGGTGGCGGTGGTGCCGGACCGGGTGCTCGGCCCCGGATACGGTGTCGCCGGTGCCACGTATTCGACGGGCTACCTGCAGCTGGTGCAGCTCGCGGTCCTGGCTGGGATCGCGCAGCGCGCCGAACGGGACACCCGCGAGTGGGTCGCCGGACGCCGCCGCGGCTACACCCACTCGGCCGCGGATCTGCCCCGCCACGACCCGCTGGTGCAGCAGGTGATCGGCCGGTTGTCGGCCGCCGCGTTCGGCGCTCGCGCCACTGTTCTCGCGGTCGCCGATCTACTGGACGGCGTCCTGGCTTCCGGGGCGCAGGACGAGAGCGCTCTCGTCGAGGTGGAACTGGCCGCCGCGCAGGCGCAGCTCGGGGTGATCGACACGGTGCTGGCCGCGACAACCCAGCTGTTCGAGGTGGGCGGCGCCTCCATTGTGTCGGAGGGGCTGCGGCTGGACCGGCACTGGCGCAACGCCCGCACCATCTCGGTCCACAACCCCGCCATCCAGAAAGCCCGCGCCATCGGCGACCACCTGCTCAACGGCACCACACTCCCGTTCGCTTGGAGCGCGGGGGAGCGGCCGGCCGGAACAGCGTGAGGACCCGGCGGGTGTCCTAGAGTTTTCGGAGCCAGAACGAGCCACCGTGCCGCTGAACGCCGGACAGCGGGCCGGTCCAGAGCGGGTTCAGGAGCGAGGCGAGTTCGGGGTCCCGGCTGACGAACATGTTGGGAAGTTCGATACGAAGGTGCGGTCCCTCCGCGAGAACCAGACGTTGTTCCACGCGGGCAGGGTCGCGTGCTCACCGTCCACCGGGATGGCTTTCAGCGCCGCATCGTTCGCGACAATGGCCCGGAGATGATCGGTGTACCGTCCGAGGTGCGCGTCCATGATGTCGTGGAGCCGCTGGTGGGCGGGTTTTCCGTATCCCCACCGCGGTGTCGGCGTGATCGAATAGTCCAGCCGGAGCTGGTTGACGGGTTCCATCCGGGCCGGCCTCTCGATCAGGAAGCGGCCAGCGAGTCGACGAAGACGCGGGCTACGGATTCCAGGCCGTGGCGGTCGGTGTCGTCGAAACGTGCGGGCCGGGGACTGTCGAGGTCGAGTACGCCGATCAGTTCGCCATGGTGAACCAGCGGCACCACGATCTCCGACCGCGTATCGGCATCGCAGGCGATATGGCCGGCGAAGGCGTGGACATCGGGCACCAGCTGGGTGCGACGGGTCTGCGCGGCGGTCCCGCACACACCGGTACCGAGCGCGATCCGCACGCACGCGGGTTTGCCCTGGAACGGGCCGACCACCAGCTCGCGCCCATCGTAGAAGTAGAAACCGGCCCAGTTCACCTCCGGTAACGAGTGATACACCAGGGCACTGAGGTTGGCGGCGTTGGCGATCCGGTCGGATTCACCCGACACCAGGGCGGCGGCCTGCCCGGCGAGCTGCCGGTAGCTGTCCGCGCGGTCGCCGGTCAGCGGGACGAGATCGAACGTCATGATCGCCGATGATAAACCGGCCCGTCCGGTGTCGCGTCGCGACCGGGGGTGGATTGTCCAACGAAATCGGAAACAGTTCCGTTGTTTTCGGCATCAACTCGCGGTGAGCGTAACCCTGCAGCCGGGACGTTGTGATCGCGACCATTGCGCCATGACAACCCAGAACACCTCCACCCGTAAAGCAGCCGTGATCGGTGCGGGGCAGACCGGCGTCACCGCGGCGCTCGGACTGCTCGATGCCGGGTTCGTGGTCACCATCTACAGCGAACGCGATCAGCCCGCACTGCGCGATTCGGTGCCGGCCACCGGTACCGCGCTCATCTTCGGTGAAGCCCAGGCCGCCGAGGAAGCGCTCGGCCTGCCCACCTACCTCGACCGCGCCCCGCTGCACAGCGGGCTCACCGTCCGGGTCGCGGGCGGCGGCGAGGAGCTCATCGCTTTCGACGGCGCCTTCGACGGCTTCCACGGCCTCGCGGTCGACACCAGGCTCAAGGCCGATGAGCGGCTGACCGCGTTCCTGGAGCGCGGTGGCCGTTTCGTCGTGGATACCGTGACCCCGGAACGGCTCGACCCGATCGCCGCCGATAACGACCTCACCCTGGTCGCCACCGGACGCGGTGGGCTGTCGCAGCTGTTCCCGGTGGACGAGACCCGCACCGTCTACGACGCCCCGCAGCGCAGCCTGCTGACCGTGACGGTGACCGGCCTCGGCCACGACGAATCGGTGTTCGCCCATCGCAGCCCGGCGGGCGGCGGCCGCAGCGGATTCTCCATCGTCGCCGAACAGGGCGAAGCCTGGTGGGGTCCCTACCTGCACAAGGACGTGGGGCCGAGCTGGGCGTTCCTCGGCTGGGCGCGGCCGGGCAGCGACTGGGAGAAGCGATTCGCGGCCGCGGAATCGGCGGAATCGGCGCACCGGATCGTCACCGAGCTCTACCGCGACTACCTCGACTGGGACCTCCCCGAAGTGCTCGCCACGAAGGTGATCGCCGAGGATCCGCATTCCTGGCTGAAGGGCGCGGTCCGGCCGGTGTTCCGGGCCGGCGTCGGCCATACGGCGGGCGGGCATGTGGTGGCGGCGCTGGGGGATACCGCCGTCGCCTACGACCCGATCGCCGGCCAGGGCGCGCAGAGCGGCCTCGTCCAAGCGCAGCGACTGGTCGCCGCCGCATCTGCGCACGAGGGCCCGTTCGACGCCGCGTGGATCACCGCGCAGTACGAGTCGTTCCTGGACTTCCGCGCGGAGGACGCGGCCAAGGTCACCCGGCTGTTTCTCAGCGACCCCGAGTTCGCCGAGATCGGCAATCAGTTCTTCGCCGCGGCCGCGGCCGACCCACGATTCGCCTCCGCGCTTGTGAGCACACTGCACCGCCCACAAGCGGCGCGGCCGGTGAATTCGGTGGACGACGCGCACGCACTCATCGCGGCGGTCACCGGGGAGGATGCGGCCACTGTGCTGGGCCGTTTCCAGCCCGCGGGCCGGTTCAGCCGATCGCAGTACAGTCCGGCCGCCACCACGGCCTGACGCGAGTCCCGTGGACAGGCCGGTGCGTCGCCGGTCGGCGGGCAGTCGATCGGTCATGGGTCGCCCGTGGGGCAGCGGTCGCTGCCGCTGCCCCGGGAGCGGGCGGAACTCGGGGCCGTACCCGGCCGGCCGCGGGTCGCGGCCGCGTGTGGAGAGTACGGGGCGCAACCGGCACGCGGAAATGCTGAAGGTGCCGGTGCGGGCAGGTCGGCGCCGATGCTCCGGGGTACGGGCGGATACCGGGAACCTCCACCCTGGGCATCGGTCGGCCGGGCTCGTCCCGAACCCGAGGGTCCGGCGCAGGATGTGATCCGGCAGATTCAAACCCTCGTACCCGCTGCACCGCGCTGGTGGACTGAGGGCGCGCCGGGGTACTACACCCCGGCGTCCAGACCAGTGCCCATGGCCACCAGCGGGAGCCGCGATGGTGCGGTACCTCCGTCCTCGCCGCGGCCGCCGCGGACCGCATGTACCAGCCCGAGGGAGTTCGATGAGTACCGAGAAGATCACCGACCAGATCCGATTCGCCTACTGGGTCCCCAATGTCAGTGGCGGTTTGGTGACCAGCGAGATCGAACAGCGCACCTCATGGGATTTCGAATACAACAAGAAGCTCGCGCAGACCGCCGAGCGTAACGGGTTCGACTACGCCCTCTCCCAGGTGCGCTACACCGCCTCCTACGGTGCCGAATTCCAGCACGAATCGACGTCGTTCAGTCTCGCGCTGCTGGGTGCTACGGAGCGGTTGAAGGTTATCGCGGCGGTGCATCCAGGGCTGTGGCATCCGGCGGTGCTCGCGAAATTCGGTGCCACCGCGGACCATCTGTCGGATGGCCGGTTCGCCATCAACGTGGTGTCGGGCTGGTTCGCCGGGGAGTTCACCGCGCTCGGCGAGCCCTGGCTCGAGCACGACGAACGCTACCGGCGCAGTGCGGAATTCCTCGAGGTGATCCGCAAGATCTGGACCGAGGACGAGGTGAACTACGGCGGCGATTTCTATCGCATCCGGGATTTCACCCTCAAACCGAAACCGCTGAACACCCCCGAACGCCCGAACCCGGAACTGTTCCAGGGCGGTAATTCGTCGGCGGCCCGTCGCAACGGTGGCCGGTACGCCGACTGGTATTTCTCCAACGGCAAGGATTTCGACGGCGTCACCGAACAGCTCGACGACCTGCGGACCGTCGCCCGGGCGCACGACCGTGCGGTGAACTTCGGGTTGAACGGGTTCATCATCGCCCGCGATACCGAGAAGGAAGCCGAGGACACGTTGCGCGAGATCATCGCCAAGGCGAACAAGCCCGCGGTCGAGGGTTTCCGGGACGCGGTGCAGCAGGCCGGCGTGTCCACGAGTGATCGCAAGGGAATGTGGGCGGATTCGAGTTTCGAGGATCTGGTCCAGTACAACGACGGTTTCCGGACCCAGCTCATCGGCACCCCGGAACAGGTCGCCGAACGCATCGTCGCCTACCGCGAGCTCGGCGTCGACCTGATCCTCGGCGGATTCCTGCACTTCCAGGAAGAAATCGAATACTTCGGCGCGAAGGTCCTGCCGCTGGTCCGGGAACTGGAAGCCGCCCGGCGCCCCGCTGAAGCGGCGATCCGATGACCACCGTCGGGGCTGCCCGGATCACCTCCGCCGAGCAGGCCCGCGCGGTCGCCGGCCGGCTCGCGGCCGAATTCGCGGCCGGCGCGGCCCGCCGTGACGCGGAACGAGAGCTGCCGGTCGGCGAGATCGGGCAGCTCGCCGCGAGTGGCCTGCTCGGGGTTACTGTTCCGGCCGCACTGGGCGGCGCGGACCTGCCACCCAGCGAGGTCGCGGATATCGTGCGGGTGCTCGCGACCGCCGATCCCAATATCGCCCAGATCCCGCACAGCCATTTCGTCTACGTGAACCTGCTGAAACTGGCCGGCACCGCGGCCCAGCAACGCCGCTACCTGACCGCGGTGCTGGACGGCGCGCAGATCGCCAACGCGCAGTCCGAGCGCGGCGGCGCGACGATCTCCGAGATCGCCACCACCGTGTCGCCGATCGAGGCCGGACAGCGATTCCGGATCGACGGCGTCAAGTACTACTGCACCGGATCGCTCTTCGCGGATACCCTGGCCGTGCTCACCAGGCTCGACGACCCGGACGGCAGAACGGGCCTGCCGCCCGGCCAGTACGTGGCCTTCCTGCCCGCCACCGCACCGGGCGTCCGCATCGTCGACGACTGGAACGGGTTCGGGCAGCGCACGACCGGCAGCGGAACGGTGGCCTTGGAGGGTGTCGCGGTCGAGCGCGACCAGCTGGTCCCGCGGAGCGCCGCCGTCGACGCCCCGACCGCCTACGGCGCCTCCGCGCAATTACTGCACGCCGCGATCGACACCGGAATTGCGCGCGGTGCGCTCACCGCCGCCACGGAGTTCGTCCGGACCAAGAGCCGCCCCTGGTTCGAGGCCCAGGTGACCCGGGCGATCGACGACCCCCTGGTGATCCAGCGTTTCGGCGAACTCGCGGTCACGCTCGCTGCCGCCGAATCCACCCTGCACACGGCCGGAACAGCTGTCGACGCCGCGCTCGGTGCTCCGGAGCGCGTAGCCGATGCCTCGATCGCGGTCGCCACCGCCAAGGTTCTCGCCGACCGCGCCGCCACCGAGATCTCCAGTGCCCTGTTCGAGGTGAGTGGAACACGCAGTGCGGCGGAGGATCTCAACCTGAGCCATTTCTGGCGCAACGCCCGCACCCACACCCTGCACGACCCGGTCCGCTGGAAGTACCAGCACATCGGCCGCACCCTGCTGCACGGCACTCCACCACCCCTGCACGGAGTGCTCTGACCGTCGCCGGTCGCGGTACTCCTGGAGGGATTCGAACCCCCAACCAACGGTTCCTGAAACCGCCGCCTCTGCCAATTGGGCTACAGGAGCGTGCCCTCCGCGCGATTCGAACGCGCAACTACCGGGTTTTGAATCCGGTCCCTCTGCCAGTTGGGGTAGAAGGGCTCAGTCCGGCCGGATGGAATCGAACCACCGTTGCCCGCAGGCGCGAGGGTTACAGCCTCGCTGCACACCATGTGCTCAACCGGTCAGTGGCGGTGGTGGGATTCGAACCCACGGCCTGCGGATTATGAGCCCGCCGCGCTGCCTAACTGCGCTACACCGCTATGGTTCCGGGAGTGACCCGGGATCATCGCCGGGACCTCTCCCGGTGATATCGCATACCCGGCAGGAGTCGAACCCGCTGGCGTCGGTTTTGGAGACCGGGCCACTACCCTAGCTCGGATATTCGCGGAGTTCGTGTCTCCGTGATGCTTCTATCGTCCCAGCTCGGTCAATTGATTTTCCGCTGCCACGGTGCGAACCGATCGGGTTCGCGCCCGCTGAGAGTGCCGACGGCCGACGGGGCGCCGATGCGTCGGTGGGGTGGACCCCTGTGACGTCCTATCTGTGACGTGAGCACGGTCGATCCACGGCTCCCGTCGCGGGTATGCCTGCGGCGCCGTATATTCGGCCACTGCCGGGCCTCGCCCGGCAATGCCGGCGGAACTTGGTACGCGAGAGGCAGAAGTCATGTTGCAGGCCGGGGACGAGTTCGAGGATTTCATCATTGTAAAAGTTCTCGGGGCCGGGGGAATGGGGGTGGTATACCTGGCCCGGCATCCACGTCTCGAGAGCCTGGTTGCCTTGAAGGTCCTCAACGAAGCACTCGCCGCGGATCCGAAAGCCCGGGACGCGTTCGAGCGTGAAGCCGGCCTGGCCTCGGGACTCGACCACCCCAACATCGTTCCGGTTCACGACCGCAGTAAACGCGGCAACCCCCGGCTGTGGCTGTCGATGCGCTACATCCGTGGCGGTGACGCCAACGCGCTCCTGGCCGGGTCGCCCCGCGGCCTGCCCGCCGAACAGGCCCTTCAATTGATCGTCGACGCCGCCGCTGCGCTGGATTACGCCCATGAGGAGGGGGTGCTGCATCGGGACGTCAAACCCGCGAACCTGCTGATCGAATACGATGCCCGGCACGAACGGCGCGCTCTGCTCACCGATTTCGGTATCGCCCGCACACTCGGCGATACGGTCACCGTCTCAGGCGTCAACGGGACCGTCGCGTATACCGCCCCGGAACGATTCCTCCTGCAATGCGCCGACCACCGCGCGGACATCTACTCGCTCGGCTGCACTCTCTTCCAGCTTCTCACCGGTCGGTTGCCCTTTCCCCCGGAGGAGTTCGCCAATGTCATCGGGGCGCACATCAGCGAACCCGCACCGTCCCTGCGCCGGTTCAGGCCGGATCTGCCCGCCGCCCTCGACACCGTGATCGCGACCGCTATGACCAAGGATCCCAGCACCCGCTACGGGTCCTGTCACGAACTCGCCACTGCCGCGTCGTCCGCCATCGCCGGCGCGACGGTCGCGGCAGCCGGCGCCGCTACTTCCGAGGACGCGCCGACGGAGGTCGTCCGGGCCGCTGCTGCCTCCAGCGCTCCGGTAGTACCGGACATCAGTGGGCCGGACAGCCCGCGATCCTCCGTCCGGAAACGGGCTTCCGGGTGGCTGCCGCGCAGGCCCGTCACTGCCGGGCTCGTGGTGGGTTCGGTTCTGGCCGTCGGTCTCGGTGCGGCGTTTCTCGCGCCACAGGTGATGGGCGCGGATCCGGCCGGGACGAGCGGCGCCGCTACCGACGTGGCCGCGACGGTCACCCCTCCGGCGGCTGGTCCGAGCGTCGTCGCGACGGTCCCCGTGGGGCTCTCGCCCGGGGGCGTTGCTGTCGACTTCGCTTCTCACACAGCCTATATCGCCAACTTCGGCGACAATACGGTGTCGGCGATCGACATCACCACCGATACGGTCACGGCGACGGTGCCGGTCGGTCTCTCGCCGCACGGCGTGGCCGTCGACCCGGGCAACCGCACCGCCTACGTCGTCAACTACGGCGATGACACGGTGTCGGTGATCGATATCGCCACCAATGCGGTGAGCGCCGTCGTTCCGGTCGGTGACTCGCCGGGCAGTGTGGCCGTCGACCCGGGCACCCATACCGCGTACGTCGTCAACTTCGGCGACAGAACGGTGTCGGTGATCGACACGTTGTCCGGCAGCGTCACCGGTACGGTGCCCGTCGGGGATACGCCGCAGGGAGTAGCGGTCGACCCGATCACCCGTACTGTCTATGTCGTCAATTTGCGCGACGGCACGATGTCGGTGATCGACGGGGCCACCCGCAGTGTCACCGCCACGGTAGCGGTCGGGAGGTTTCCGAACGGGGTGGCCGTTGATCTGGGCACCCGTACCGCTTATGTCGTCAACTACGGTGACCGTGCGTTGTCGGTGATCGACCTCGCTGCCGGTACGGTCACGGCCACAGTGTCGGTCGGTACCAATCCGCATGCCGTAGCCGTCGATTGGAACACCCGGACCGCCTATGTCACCAATATGGGTGACGACACGGTGTCGGTGATCGACCTGGCCACCAACACGGTGACCGCCACCGTGCCGGTCGGTGATCGCCCCGGCGGCCTGTATCTCGAACCCGGTACCCGGGCCGCCTATGTGACGAACTTCGGCGACAGCACAGTGTCGGTACTCGCCCTGTAATGCCAGGCACCGGAACCGATCGGCTACTGCGCCGGTGTTGCCGAGCCCGCACGCAGATCGGCGACGACCACGGGGACGATATCGAGCAGTTCGGGCTCGAACTCGCCGCTGATCGGGCGCATATTGCAGAGGGTGGCCACCAGGTAGACCCCGCGCGGGGTATCGGTGAACGATCCAGTGACCTGTCCGGTCTCGGAGGCGAATTGGATCCGCGGTCCCGCGGTGATGGCGCCGTCGGTGATCAGGCGCTGCAGCAGGTCGTACGCGTCGATTTCGCGGCCGCTGAGGGTCTCGACGGCGGCGGGAGCGAGGATGGGCGCGGCGACGGCGGTGTTCACCAGGACGGTGGTGCATTCACCCCGGATGACCGGGAACGTGTCCCGCCGATTGGGGACGTTGTCCACGGTGTAGTCGATGGTGGTCCCCGTGACCGTCGCGGCGAGGGCGATCGGCGTCCGGGTGTCCTGGGCGGCGGCCACGGCCGGGAAGATCGCGGCGAGCACAGTCAGCACGAAGGCAGCGACGGCCGCGCCGATGCCGATACGGAAGAAGCTGGACCGCACCATGGACCTCTCCTCTTCGTCAGATGAGCAAACGCTAACAGAAAGAGGCTGGTCAACGTGGTATTCGAGCCGGGACGTCGGGCGGTCGGCGGACTTGTCGCGGCGGTGTGCGGGACGCCCCGGGGCCCGAGTGGTCTCACCGCCGGTGTGGAGTGTCGCTGACGACTCGGATACCTCGGTGCCGATGGGCATTCCGGGCAGAAGCGATCGGATGGATCGCGCCGTGGCCCACATCGGCTTCGGGTGCGCATACCCGGCTCGACTCGTCCGCACCCGCCCGTCAGATGATTCCGATCCGGTGTGTCGGTTCCGATTCGGGACGGTAGCGTGCCGCGCGCCCGGGTGCTCGGGGCCTTCTCGGCCGCCGGACATGCCGGCGCGTTCCTCGGGCCGCCGGCACCTGTTGTCATTTAATACGCGTCCGCATACTATCTATTAATGCTTATTAAAATCGGGTCCGGAAGCGACCTTTTCAGGCGAGTCGCGTCATGACGGCCCAGCCCTTCGCGGAGGGCACCGTGCTCATGCCGTGGAAACCGGGCCCGCGCGAGGAAGCGACGGGCTCGGTGTTCGTCAGCGTCACGGACTTCCTGGCGGGATCGGAGGAGGAGGTCCAGCAGATCTACGCGCAGGGAATGGAATTGGGGGACACCTGGCCTGTTCTGCACGGGGCGGTCGGCGTCTGGTTGTGGGGCCGACCGGCGCAGCGGCGTGGCGGGTCGATCTCGGTATGGGATACCGAGCGGGATATGCGCCGCTTCGTCCGGTGGCCCGTCCACGCCCGGATCATGCGTACCTGGCGCGGGCGCGTACAGGTCGCCACGGATTCGTGGCGGACTGATCGATTCGATATCGAGGAGACCTTGGTCCGGGCCGGGAAGACGATCGACGCCCCGCACCCCGGCGCCTGAAGTCTAGGTTCAGGAGAGGCGTTCGAAGACCGCGGCGAGGCCCTGGCCGCCGCCGATGCACATGGTTTCCAGGGCATAGCGGCCTTCGCGGCGGTCCAGTTCGCGCAGGAGGGTGGCGAGGATGCGGGCGCCCGTCGCGCCGACCGGATGACCGAGGGAGATGCCAGAACCGTTGGGGTTGAGGCGGTCGTCGTCGGGTTCGAGCTTCCAGCTGCGCAGGACGGCGAGGGTTTGGGCGGCGAAGGCTTCGTTGAGCTCGATGACCGACATATCGTCGAGGGTCAAGCTGAGGCGCCCGAGGGCTTTTTCGGTGGCGGGGACCGGGCCGATGCCCATGGTGCGCGGGGGGACACCCGCGACCGCCCAGGAGGCGAGCCGGGCGAGGGGGCGCAGGCCGAGGGCGCGGGCTTTTTCGGGGGTGGTGACGATGCACAGGGCGGCGCCGTCGTTCTGGCCGCTGGCGTTACCGGCGGTGACCGTGGCCCCGGGGTCGGCTTTGCCGCGGATGGGGCGCAGTTTCGCGAGGGCTTCGACGGTGGTGCCGGCGCGCGGGTGTTCGTCGGTATCGACGACGACCGGGTCCGATTTGCGTTGCGGGACAGCGACTCCGACGATCTCCTCGGCGAACCGGCCGGACTGCTGGGCGGCGACCGCACGCTGATGGGACTGCACCGCGAGGGCGTCCTGGTCGGCGCGGCTGATCGAGAATTCGGCACGCAGGTTCTCCGCGGTTTCGATCATGCCGCCGGGGACGGGGAAGTTCTTACCGCCGGCGGTGACGCGGGCCCGGGCCAGCCGGTCGTTGAGCGCGATCCCCTCGCCTTTGACGCCCCAGCGCATACCGGTGGCGTAGAACTCGGCCTGGCTCATGGATTCCGTGCCACCGGCCAGAATCAGATCGCTGCCGCCGGTGGCGACCTGCATGCACGCCTGCAGCACCGCCTGCAGGCCGGAGCCGCAGCGCCGGTCCACCTGCAGGCCCGGGATCTCGACACCGAGACCGGCGTCCAGGGCCGCCACCCGGCCGATCGCCGGGGCCTCGCCGTTGGGGGAGGCCTGGCCGAGGATGACGTCATCGATCTGCTCGGCGGGCAGGCCGGTGCGGGCGACCAGTTCGGTGATCAGCGTCGCGGCCAGGGTTTCCGGGGCGATGTCTTTGAACACTCCGCCGAATCGGCCCACCGGTGTGCGCAGGGGTTCGCAGATGACAGCGTCGATCATGGGAGATTCCTTCGTGGTGCTGGGTTTTCAGGAGTGGTTCTGGACGCGGGCGAGGTCGGTGCTGATGGCCGACGCGGTGGCCAGCAATGGCGGCAGCAGATCGGCGCGGACGCTGTCGGCGGTGTAGCGGGCGGCGTGGGTGGAGATGTTCACGGCGGCGCAGACGGTGCCGGTGTGGTCGCGGATCGGGGCGGCCATCGAGCGCAGGCCCTGTTCGAGTTCCTGGTCGACGAGGCAGTAGCCGGCTTCCCGGGTGCGGTGCACCTCGTCGCGGAGTTTGCCGGCGCTGAGGACCGTGCGGTCGGTGAGCGGGGTGAAGGTGACCTTCGCCAGGTACTCCTCGAATGCACTCTCCGGCAGGCCGGCCAGCAGGACCCGGCCCATCGATGTGCTGAAGGCGGGGAAGCGGGTGCCGATCGTGATCGACACCGTCATGATCCGGCTGACCGGTACGCGGGCGACGTAGACGATATCGTCGCCGTCGAGAATGGAGACCGATGTCGATTCGTGTACCTGATTGGCCAGCGATTCCAGGTGCGGGCCGGCGACCTCGGGCAGGCTCAGGCTCGACAGATAGCTGTAGCCGAGTTCCAGTACGCGGGGGGTGAGCCAGAACTGGGAACCGTCGGTGCGGACATAGCCGAGTTCCACCAGGGTCAGCAGGAAGCGACGCGCGGTCGCGCGGGTCAGGTCGGTGGCTTTGGCGACCTCGCTGAGTGTGCGGCGCGGGTTCTCGGCGTCGAAGGCGCGGATGACGGCGAGGCCGCGGCCCAGCGATTGCACATAGTCGGGGGAGGGTTCGGTCATGGTCGGGATGTTTCCTCTGCACTCGAGGACCCGGCCGGGGGGGCGTCGGTCGGCTCGGGCGCTGCGTCTCCGGTGGGTGCGCCGTCGGCGAGCAGGCCCTCGGCGAGCGCCGCCTTGCCGAGTCCGAAGGCGAGGTTACTGTTCGGCACACCCGCGTAGACCGCGGTGTGCAGGAAGACCTCGGCGAGCTCGTCCGGTGCCACCCCGGCCCGGAGGGCTGCGCGGATATGCATATCCAGCTCGTGGGTGTTGCCGACAGCGGTGAGGACGGCGAGGGTGAGCAGGCGCCGGGTGTGCTGGTCCAGGCCGGGCCGGCTCCAGACATCGCCCCAGGCGGTGCGGGTGATGAAATCCTGGAACGGCGCGGTGAAGTCGGTGGTGCCGGCCACGGCGCGGTCGACATGGGCGTCGCCCAGGACCGCCCGGCGCACCCGCATCCCCTGATCGAAGGCCGCGGTGCGTTCGCCCTGGCCGGCGATATGGCCGGTGAGGAGCGCGGTGACCGGTCCGGCCTGTTCGACACTGGCCAGGTGGGCGGCCGGATCCAGTACGTGCAGAACCGAATTCGCGATACTGTCGGCGAGTCGGCGCATATCGTCGGGTGTGGTGGCCGGGTCCTGGGCGCCGGCGATCACCAGCGTGGGTGCGGTGATCCGGGCGAGATCGGGGCGGCTGTCGAACTGCGCGAGGGCGCCGCAGCAGGCGGCGTAGCCCTCGTCCGTGGTGGCTTCCACCATGGCGCGGCTGCGGGCGATCAGGCCGGGATCGCGTTCGGCGAGCCCGGCCGTGAACCAGCGGCCGACTACGGCGTCGGCGATAGAGCCGGTCCCGTCGGCGCGGACCGCGGCGGCCCGGTCGAGCCAGCTCTGCGTGGTGCCGAATTTCGCGGCGGTGCACAGCAGGGTCAGCGTGCGGACCCGGGCCGGCGCGTGGGCGGCGATCCACTGGGCGACCGCGCCGCCGAGGGAGAGTCCGACCAGGTGTACCGCGTCGCGTCCGAGGCGGTCCAGCAGGGCGAGTACATCTCCGGCGAGGTCGGCGATCGTGGGGTCGCCGGTACCGATGGGGGACCGGCCGTGACCGCGCAGATCCACGGCGACGACCTCGTGGTCGGCGGTTAGCGCGGCGACCTGCGGATCCCACATCGACCGGTCCGAACCGAGAGACCCGAGCAGTACGACCGTGGGTGCGGTCGCGGGACCGGTGGACCGGTAGGAGAGTTCGACGGTCGCGGTCGTCGAATCCGCGGTGGCGCCCATATCACTTGCTCCGTTCATTTGCCGACAGTTCCGTGCGGAATGTCCGAGGCACGGCCGTTGCCGCGGGCATTGCGCAGGCCGGCCGGGTCATGGTTGTCGTGGATTCTCTGTGGACCGGCCGAGTCATGGTTGTTGCCGCGGGTTCTGCGTGGACCGGCCAGTTCACGGTTGTCGCGGCGGGTCTTGCGTGTAGTGGCCGGGCTACCGCTGCCGGCGAAAGCTCCGCGCACCGGGCGCGGCCGACGGTTGTCGTCGTGCGGGCCCGGTGCAGTAACTGGGTGCAGCGACCGGGTCACGATTGTCCGGGTTTGCTGTTCGCCGGCGGGGGCAAGGGTTCCGGGGCATCGCCGCGTTCGTCGAGGACCCGCGCCACCAGATCGGCGGCATGACCCAAATATCCTGCGGGGTCGAGTAATTCGCGTACCCGGTCGGCTCCCAGATATTCGATGATCGTGGGGTCGGTATCCAGTGCCGGCGGATGCGCGGTGGCGGCGGCGGTGACGATATCGCGGGCGCGGTCGGTATGTTCGGCCAGTGCCGCGGTGACGCGTTCGGCCAGCAGCAGCCCCCCGGTGACGGCGAGATTCTGGGCCATCGCCACGGGGTGGACCTGCAAACCGGTGAGGCTCTGGGCGAGCCGGTGGGCGGCGCCGCCGGTGAGCCGCAGCAGATCGGTGACGGTTTCCCATTCGGCATGCCAGGCGCCGGCCGCGCGCTGCAGTTCGTGGTCCATCGCCCCGAGTGCGTCCGCCACCAGTCCGGGGACCCGGCGGGCGGCGGCGCGGGCGGTGATCGCGGCGATCGGATTGCGCTTGTGCGGCATTGCCGAGGAACCGCCGGGGGCGTCCTCGCTGACCTCGCCGAGTTCGGTGGCCGACAGCGCGACGATATCCGTGGCGATCTTGCCGACCGCTCCGGCGGCGATGCCGAGCGAGGTGGTGAGTTCGGCGATCGGGGTGCGGTCGGTGTGCCACGGGATGCCCTGTGGTGCCAGTCCGAGTTCCGCGGCCAGCGCGTCGGCGACAGCTGGTCCGTGCGGGTACAGCGCGGCGAGTGTTCCGGCGGCTCCGCCGAATTGAACGGGGAGGTCGGCGAGTGCGGCGGTGACCACGCCCGCCGCCCGGTCGAGGGCCTTGCACCAGCCGGCCGCGAGTGCGCCGAAGGTGGTGGGTAAGGCCTGTTGTCCCAGCGTGCGGGCGGCCATGGGGGTGCCGCGGTGCGTCTGCGCGAGATCCGCCGCGGCATCGGCGGCGGAGCGTAGATCGTCGACGATCAGGGCGCCGGCGCGCTGGGCGAGCAGAAGCAGCGCATTGTCGAGGATGTCCTGGCTGGTGGCGCCCTTGTGGACGGCGGCGGCCGGAACACCCGCGGGTGCGCAGGCTTCGCGCAGCCTGCGCACCAGCGGGATCACCGGGTTGCCGCCCGCGACCGCCGCCGCCCCGAGTTCCGCCGGGTCGAGCGTGGCGGCGAGTTCCGGTCCGGCGGCGTCGATGGCTGCCGCGTGCCCCTCATCGAGCACGCCGGCCACCGCTTGGGCACGGGCGAGTGCGCATTCCACCCCGACCAGCGCGCCGATCCAGGCACGGTCGGACAGGGCGGCGCCGAGGTCGGCCGCACCGAACAACGGGTCGAACAGCTCTCCACGGGGCACGCGTACTCCTACAGGTAGAAGAACGGCGTCTCGGCGCCGTCCGGGTCGGCGTCCTGCAGCACGATATCGAGGTGGTAGCCCTCGGCGGTGGCCGTCGCGATCAGCTTGTGCCGCTGGGTTTCCGGCAGCGCGGCCAGTACGGGATCGGTGTCGTTGGCGGCTTGTTCGTCGGGGAAGTAGAGCCGGGTGATGGACCGGTTGAGCATGCCGCGTGCGAAGACCGTCACGTTCAGATGCGGTGCCTGGGCCGAGCCGTCACCGACCGGGACGGCGCCGGGTTTGACGGTGGTGAACCGGATGGTGCCGGTGGTGTCGGCGATGCCGCGGCCGAAACCGCGGAATGCCGGGTCGGTCTGCGGGCGGGGATCGTCCGGGTGCTCGAAGACACCGTCCCGGTTGGCCTGCCAGACCTCCACCATCGCGTCGGTGACCGGGTTCCGGGCGCCGTCTATCACCGTCACTGTGACGGTGATAGACCCATCGGTACCCGGCGCAACCACATCGGGTCCGTCGGGCCAGGGCAGTCCGATATGGAGATACGGTCCGACGGTCTGCGACGGGGTCGGCCCGAACTCCACGGTGGTGAAATCTCCGGGGATCACGGGGTAGCGAGGCGCGAATTCGGTCTCACTCATCGTCGTGGTCCTCCTCTTCGAAGGGGGTGGCGTCGCGACCGCGCAGCACGATGTCGAAACGGAAGCCCAGTGCCCAGTTGTCGGTGGTGGCGCCGTAGTCGAACACGCTGACCATGCGCTGGCGGGCGCCGTCGGGTACCGAGTTGTAGATCGGGTCCTGGAAGAACATCGGATCGTCCGGAAAGTACATCTGGGTGACCAGACGCTGGGTGAAGGCGCGCCCGAACAGGGAGAAATGGATATGCGCGGGACGCCACGCGTTGTGGTGGTTACCCCACGGATAGGCACCCGGCTTGATGGTGGTGAACGAGTAGTGGCCGTCGCTGTCGGTGAGCACGCGGCCGACCCCGTCGAAATGCGGGTCCAGGGGAGCGGGCCACTGGTCGCCCTGGTGCCGGTAGCGGCCGGCGGCATTGGCCTGCCAGACCTCGATCAGGGTGTTGGGCACCGGTTTGCGGTCGCTGTCGAGGACGTGCCCGTGGACGACGATCCGCTGACCTTGCGCTTCACCGTCCCGGGCCAGGGTCAGATCGGCGTCGGCCTCGGTGATGCGGCCTTCGCCGAGTACCGGGCCGGTGAGTTCACCGAGCCGCTGCGGTAGCAGGAGCAGCGGTTGTTTGGGGTGGCGGAGGGTGGTGGTGCGGTAGTCGGCGAAGTCGAGCGGAGCTTCCTCGTTCTTGTCGATACCGCGGTACCGCGGTGGCAGTTGGAGCATGCGCGCGACCTCGCGTTCGGGATATGGACATTGTTTCGGTATGCGAACAGCATAGGACTCGGTGGCTACCGGATCAATGGCCGCTCGTAGCGTTCACTATACGCACATGAGTTCACAATCCGTACAAAAATGGCTACTGTGGAGTGCGTGATGGACAAAGTCATTGCCTCAGCCGCCGAAGCGGTCGCCGATATCCCCGACGGTTCGTCACTCGCCGTCGGCGGATTCGGGCTGGTCGGAATCCCCGAAGTGCTCATCAACGCGCTGCTCGACCAGGGTGCCGCGGATCTGGAGGTCGTCAGCAACAACTGCGGTACGAACGGGTTCGGCCTCGGTGTGCTGCTCGCGGCCCACCGCATCCGCCGCACCATCAGCTCGTACGTCGGGGCCAACGAGGAATTCGCGCGCCAGTACCTGTCCGGCGAACTCGAGGTCGAACTGACCCCGCAGGGCACGCTCGCCGAGCGGATGCGGGCCGGCGGCGCGGGTATCCCGGCGTTCTTCACGCCCGCCGGCGTGGGCACCCAGGTCGCCGAGGGCGGTCTGCCGTTGCGCTACGACGGTGCGGGCGGGGTCGCCGTGGCGAGCCCGCCGAAGGAGACCCGGGAGTTCGACGGTGTCACCTACGTGCTCGAACGCGGGATCGTCACCGATTACGCCCTGGTCCACGCGTGGAAGGGCGATCGGCACGGCAACCTCGTCTACCGCGCCAGCGCCCGCAATTTCAATCCACCCGCCGCCGCGGCGGGCCGGATCACCATCGCTCAGGTCGAGCATCTGGTGGAACCCGGCGAACTCGACCCGGATCAGGTGCACACCCCCGGAATCCAGGTCCAGCGGGTCGTGCCGGTCGGCAAGGTCGAAGTAGGAATCGAGAACAGGACGGTGCGCGCATGACGATGACCCGCGAACAGATGGCGGCCCGCGTCGCGGCCGAGCTCGAGGACGGACAGTACGTCAATCTCGGCATCGGGATGCCGACCCTGGTGCCCAACTATCTGCCCGACGACATCACCGTGGTCCTGCACTCGGAGAACGGTGTCCTCGGGGTCGGGCCGTATCCGACCGAGGACGAACTCGATCCGGAACTGATCAATGCGGGCAAGGAAACCATCACGGTGCTGCCCGGTGCTTCGTTCTTCGACTCCGCGCAATCGTTCGGCATGATCCGCGGCGGGCAGGTCGATGTGGCCGTACTCGGCGCCATGCAGGTCAGCGCCCGCGGTGACCTCGCCAACTGGATGATTCCCGGCAAGATGGTCAAAGGTATGGGCGGGGCGATGGATCTGGTGCACGGAGCGCGCCGGGTGATCGTCATGATGGAGCATGTGTCCCGGGCCGGGGCACCGAAGATCGTCGAGGAGTGCTCCCTGCCGCTGACCGGTCTGGGCTGCGTGAACCGGATCATCAGCGATCTGGCTGTTCTCGATATCACCGAGAACGGGCTGGTACTGGTCGAGACCGCGCCCGGGGTGACGGTCGACGAGGTCCGGGCGGCTACCGGTGCGGAGATCGAGGTCGCCGCGGAGCTGTCGCAGCGAGTCGGCTGAGCGATGCCGTCAGTGGTGCGCCGGCCGGGTTCACAGCGCCGGCATACGTGTCATCGCGGTCCGGATCACCTCGAGAAACCACTGCTGCGGACCGCCGCGACCCGGCGCGTGCCGCGTATAGGCCGCCACCGCGACCGGTTCGATCGGCCACGGCAGGGCGAAGATCCGCACCGCATGCGTCCGGGCCAGCGCCCCGGCAACCCGCTCGGGCACGATGGCGACCAGCTCACTGTCCTGCACCACATAGGGCAGGGTCGCGAATCTGGTGACCCGCACCGCGATCCGCTCCTCGAGCCGATGGTCGACCAGGGCCTTGCGCGGGCCGGTATGCCCGGTCGCACCGTCGACCACCACATGCCGCTCCCGTTCGAGCTCGGCCTGATCCGGGCTCGCGCTGCGCAGCCGGGGGTGGTCGGCGGCGACCATTCCGGCGTACCCCTCGGTGAACAGGACCGTCCGGCGCAGCCGCGGCGAATCCAGGACCGGGCTGGCCACGATCGCGTCCATTTCACCGCGGGCCAGTTGATCGGTGGCTGTTTCCAGGTCGAATGCCCGGACACGCAACCGAGCCTGCGGAGCCTGCGCCGACAGTTCCGCCAAGACGAGCGGGAGCACCGTCACCTCGCCCAGGTCGGAGAGCCCGAGGGTGAACTGGGTCGGCCGATCCGGGTCGAATTCCGTTGTGGTGCCGAGTGTTTCGGTGACATCCGCGAGCGCGCGGCGCAGCGGCGGATACAGCCGTTCGGCCGCCGAGGTCGGGGTCAGGCCGCCGGGACCGCGAACGAATAGCTGGTCGTCGAGGCGGCGGCGCAATTTGCCCAGGCCGTAGCTGACGGTCGGCTGGGTGACGCCCAGGAGGTCGGCGGCGACGGTCACGCTGCGGGTCTCGTAGAGCAGCACGAAGGTGCGCACCAGGTTCAGGTCGAAATCCGGCATAGATCTCCTCTATGTGATGTCAGAAAATCATCTATTGGATTTCTGAACAGCGTGAGCCTAGCGTGAGTGCCATCACAGCCCGGGCCGACGCTACGGCCCGTTGATCAGAAATGAATCCCCCACCATGAACAAACTACTGTCGTGGCCGGCTGCGCTCTGCTGGCTCACCGTGCTGCTCGACGGGTACGACCTCGTCGTCCTCGGCGCGGTCATCCCGACCCTCATCGACGAGAACCACATCGGTTTCACCGCCGCGAGCGCCACCTTCGCCGCGACGATCTCCCTGGTCGGCGTGGCCATCGGCGCCGCCGGGGTCGGACCGCTGGCCGACCGTTACGGCCGCCGCTCGGTGCTGCTGGGCTCGATCCTGCTGTTCTCGATCTTCACGATCGCCGTGCCGTGGGCCGGTTCGATCGGGGTGTTCGGTGCCTTCCGGCTGCTGGCCGGCCTCGGGCTCGGCGCGTGTATGCCCACCGCGCTGACCTTCATGGCCGAACATATGCCCGCCTCGCGCCGGGCGTTCGCCAGCACCTTCACCATGACCGGCTACCACTTCGGTGCGGTGTCGGCGTCGGTGCTCGCGCTCTGGCTCATCCCGAGCTGGGAGATTCTCTTCTACATCGGTGGCGTGGCCGGGTTGCTGCTGCTGCCGCTCATGTGGTTCAAACTGCCCGAGTCGGACGTCTACCTGGCGGTCCAGGGGAAGGCCGAACGGGTCAGCCCGATGGTCGTGCTGCAGCCGAAATACCTGCGGATCACACTCGGCGTCTGGGTCGGATCCTTCATGGGCCTGCTGCTGGTCTACGGCCTGAACACCTGGCTGCCGAAGCTGATGCGCGATGCCGGATACAACATGTCCACCTCGCTGACGCTGCTGCTGGTGCTGAATATCGGCGCGATCATCGGCCTCGTGGTCGCGGGGACACTCGCCGACCGCCGCGGCACCAAACCGACGATTCTGCTCTGGTTCGGCGCCGCCGCGGTACTGCTCGCGTTGCTGAGCATCAAGGTGCCCAGCACGCTGCTGCTGAACGCACTGGTGCTGATCACCGGGATCTTCGTGTTCTCCGCCCAGGTGCTGGTCTACGCCTATGTGACCCAGGCCTATCCGGCCGAGGTCCGAGCCACCGCACTCGGGCTGGCCGCCGCCGTCGGCCGGCTCGGCGCCATCTTCGGCCCGAGTATCACCGGTGCGCTCATCGTCTCGGGGTCGGCTCATCCGTGGGGCTTCTACTTCTTCGCGGTGGTCGCGGCGCTCGGATTGCTCGCGCTCGCCACGGTGCCGCGGCTCGCCGCCCGGCAATCGAATCCACCCGCCGGAATCTCCGGCCCCGACGATCTGAAGGAGTACGCCCTATGAACGCCACCCGCACCCAGGTAGCCATTGTCGGGGCGGGGCCGGCGGGGCTGCTGCTCTCGCATCTGCTGCACCGGTCCGGGATCGACTCGGTCGTGGTCGATATCCGCAGCCGGCACGAGATCGCCACCACGATCCGGGCGGGCATTCTCGAGGCGGGTTCGGTGCGCACCCTGGTGGACACCGGCGTCTCCGATCGCGTGATCACCGAGGGCGACCGGCACGACGGCGTGGTCCTGCGATTCGGCGGGGAGAACCACCGGATCGACTTCCAGGAACTGGTCGGCGAATCGGTGTGGCTGTACCCGCAGAACGATGTGTTCGTCGATCTGGCCGCCCGCCGGGAAGCCGATCAGGGCGATGTGCGGTACGGCGTGGCCGATACTGCGGTCGATATCTCGGGTGAACGTCCCGTGGTCTCGTTCACCGGCGCGGACGGCCGCCCGGCCCGGATCGAGGCGGACCTGGTGGTCGGCGCGGACGGTTCCCGTTCCGTCTGCCGTAAAACCTTCCCGGCGGGCACCCGCAGCGAATGGTTCCGCGAATACCCCTTCGCCTGGTTCGGTTTCCTCACCGAGGCGCCGCGGTCGCACGAGGAGCTGATCTACGCCCATTCCGAACACGGGTTCGCGCTGGTCAGCCAGCGCACTCCCACCGTGCAGCGGATGTATTTCCAATGCGCGCCCGATGAGCGGCCCGAGGAATGGGACGACGACCGGGTCTGGGCGGAGATGCGCCGCCGGGTCAACGGCAACGGCTTCGAAATCCAGGAGGGGCCGATCAGCTCGAAGATGGTGCTGCCCTTCCGGTCCTTCGTCACCGCCCCGATGCGGCACGGCCGGTTGCTGCTCGCCGGTGATGCCGCGCACACCGTTCCGCCGACCGGCGCGAAAGGCCTGAACCTCGCGCTCGCCGACGTCGAGGTGCTGCACGAGTCGATCACCGACTTCCTCGCCGGCGGCGGTGACCGGGCGCTCGACAGCTATACCGAGCGGGCCCTCGACCGGGTGTGGAAGGCCCAGCACTTCTCGTACTGGATGACCACCATGCTGCATTCCGTCGACGGTGCCTCCCCGTTCGATATCGAACGCCAGCGCGGGGAACTGTCGCTGGTCACCGGATCCCGGCACGGTTCGGCCTACCTGGCCGAGGCATACACCGGATGGCAGCCCGCCCGCTGACCGGAAACCGCTGTCCGCGCGGAGATTTCGCGTGACACCGCCGCCTGTGGCGGCAGCGACGCGATACTGGTTCCCGCGAGCCGGCAACACACGCACCGCGACCCACAGGAGTTGTCCATGACCACCACCGCCGATCCGGCCACCACCGCGTGGCACGGTGCGCTGTTCGACGGCGCCTTCCGCCCGGCCGCCCGGACGCTGCCGGTGATCGCTCCCGCCACCGGAACAACCATCGACACGGTCGGCGAGGCCGGCGCCGGCGACCTCGACCGGGCGGTGCGTTCGGCCGTTGCCGCGCAACGGGATTGGGCCTCCCTGACCTACGACAAGCGGGTGGCCGTGCTGCTGCGGGCGGCGCAGTTGCTGGGCGAGAACCCGGACCGGCTGGCATCCTGGCTGGTCGCCGAAGCGGGGTCGGGGCAGGGTAAGGCGGGGTTCGAAGTCGGGCTGGTGACCAGCGAACTCCAGGAGTCGGCAGCCCTGGCTTCGCACCCGTACGGGGAAATGCTGCGCTCCGGTAAGCCCCGGTTGTCGGTGGCCCGGCGGGTTCCGGTGGGTGTGGTGGGTGTGATCTCACCGTTCAACTTCCCGGGCATCCTGTCGATGCGCTCGGTGGCCCCGGCCCTCGCGCTGGGTAACGCGGTGATCTTGAAACCGGACCCCCGCACGCCGATCTCGGGCGGGCTGGCATTGGCCGAACTGCTCCAGGAGGCGGGGTTGCCCGCGGGTGTCCTGCACGTCCTGCCGGGTGGCGGCGAACTCGGGGCGGCGCTGGTGGAGCATCCGGAGGTCGGGTGCCTGTCGTTCACGGGGTCGACCGCGGCCGGTCGCAAGATCGCCACGGCGGCCGGGCCGCTGCTGAAGAAGCTGCACCTGGAACTCGGCGGCAACAACGCCCTGCTGGTGCTGCCGGATGCCGATGTCCAGGCGGCCGCCTCGGCGGGAGCGTGGGGGTCGTTCCTGCACCAGGGGCAGATCTGCATGACGACCGGCCGGCATCTGGTGCACAGTTCGATCGCCGAGGAGTATGTCGAGACGCTGGTGGCCAAGGCGAACCACCTACCGGTCGGCGACCCTGCCGACCCGGGCAATGCGCTCGGACCGATCATCGACGCCGGCCAGCGCGATCGGGTCCACTCCCTGGTGACCGCCGCCGCCGAGGCGGGCGCGACGGTCGCGGCCGGCGGGCAGTACACCGACCTGTACTACCGGCCGACCGTCCTCACCGGCCTCGACACCGATAATCCGGCTTGGAAAGAAGAGATCTTCGGACCCGTGGCACCGGTTCTCACCTACGACACGATCGATGAGGCGATCGAGATCATCAACGCCTCCGAGTACGGGCTCTCGGTCGGCATCCTCACCGCCGACGCGTACAGGGCGTTCGAACTGGCCGACCGGATCGTCTCCGGGGCGGTGCACATCAACGATCAAACTGTCGACGACGAGGCCCCGATCCCGTTCGGTGGCCTGAAAGCCTCCGGTGTCGGCGGCCGGTTCGGCGGGCCCAGTGCGAACCTCGACACCTTCACCGAAACCCAATGGGTGACAGTGCAATCCGAGATCCAGCGCTACCCTTTCTGATCGAGAACCGCTGAACTCGCCCGCCCGCGGCGAGCCCGCCCCGGCCCGGCGCCGGGTCCCCGGGTGTGCCCGCCGCCGGGTACACCGCCGGGTCAGCGGGTGGCCGTCGCACCCTCCGGATGGACCGGATGCTTGCCCTCGGCGAACTCCTCGACGATTTTCGCGCAGAAAGCCGGCAGGTCGCCGGGATTGCGGCTGGACACCAACCCGTGGTCGGTGACCACCTCCTCGTCTACGACAGTGCCGCCGGCATTACGGATATCGGTCCGGACACTGGGGTAGGAGGTGAGGGTGCGGCCGCGCACCACATCCGCCTCCACCAGCGTCCACGGTCCGTGGCAGATCACGCCGACCGGTTTGCCGGTGGCGAAGAAATCGCGGACGAAACGCACCGCGTCCGGATCCTGGCGGAGCTTGTCGGGATTCGTGGTGCCGCCGGGTAACAGCAGCGCGTCGAACTCGTCGGGGCTGCATTCGCCGACGACCCGGTCCACGGTGAAAGTGTCACCCTTCTCCACATCGTGGTTCATGGCCTGGATCTCTCCCGATTCCAGCGATACCAGGGCGGTACTGGCCCCGGCGTCCTCCACCGCGGACCGTGGCTGGACGAGTTCGACCTGCTCCACCCCGTCCGTGGCGAGCACTGCCACCCGCTGACCGGTCAGATTGTGCTGCTGGCCCATACCTGCTCCTTTCCCGAATACCGCGGGGTTGCGATCTGTGCGCGTCCTACCCGGGCGACAGCCGGTGAAACGTGATTGAGCGCCGCGAGGCCGGGTAGCCGGTCCGTGTCCCGCGCACAACCTGCGCAACGACAGAAAGGCATTCGAGGATGAACGTCCCGATCAAGAGCACACTCGACCCGGAACAGCAGCGGATCACCGGTGACGCCCTGCGTGCCAGTGTCGTCGACCTGATCGATCTGTCTCTGATCGCCAAGCAGGCCCATTGGAACGTACTCGGCACCCACTTCCGCTCCGTGCACCTGGCGCTCGACGAACTGGTCAGCGCGGCGCGTGAGTTCACCGACTCCACCGCCGAACGTGCCACCGCCATCGGGGTCAGCCCGGACGGGCGCGCCGCGACGGTGGCCAAGGAAGCGGCCGGGCTGGAATTCCCCGACGGCTGGCAGCAGGACACCGATGTCATCAACGCGATAGTCGATGTCCTCAGCACCGTGATCGGGCGCTTCCGGGAACGGATCGCCCTCACCGAGAAAGCCGACCCGGTCACCCAGGATCTGTTCATCGAGATCGCGGCCCGGCTCGAACAACTGCACTGGATGTGGCAGGCTCAGCTGTCCACCGCCTGATCCCGCGGGCGCGGCGCGCCCGGCCGGGTGGTGGCGGGCCGAGGCCGGGTGGTCGCACGGATCACCCTCGCGTCGCACCGGATGCCCGGTGCGGGAACAGGAGTGAGCGTGGTTCGGGTTTCCGGATCGCCGTACGGGGTGAGCCCGGGGCCGGACGGCGCCCTGTGGTTCACCCTGGCGGCCGAGGGCGCGATCGGCCGCTACGACGGCCGATCGGTCCGTACATATCCCCTCGATCCGCCCGGTGGGCAGCCGACGGTGATCGTGCCGGGACCCGACGGGGCCCTGTGGTTCACCGAATCGCGGGGCAACCGGATCGGCCGGATCTCCGGGGAAGGTGATCCGGCCTGGTTCCCGGCCGAATCGCCGTACGGTCTCACCGCCGGCCCCGACGGGGCGCTCTGGTTCACCGAACTACAGGCCGATCGAATAGGCCGGCTCGCCCTCGACGGTGAGGTCACCCGCTACCCGGTGGCCGGGATGCCGTCGATGATCACCACCGGCCCCGACGGCGCCCTCTGGTACACCCTCAACCAGGGCAATGCGATCGGCCGGACCGATATTTCCGGCGCGACGACCGTCCATCCGCTGCCCACCGCGCAGGCCATGCCGGTCGGTATCACGTCCGGCCCCGACGGTGCCCTCTGGTTCGTCGAGATCGGCGCCGGCCAGATCGGCCGGATCGGCACCGACGGCGAGATCACGGAATTCCCGCTCCCGGACCGCGCCGCCCGCCCACACGCCATCATCGCCGGCCCCGACGGCGCCCTGTGGTTCACCGAATGGGCGGCCTCCCGCCTCGGCCGGATCACCGTCACGGGCGAGATCACCGGAACCGAGCTACCGGGAGCGGAACCACACGGGTTGACCGTCGGCCCGGACGGCGTCATCTGGGTCGCCATGGAGTCCGGCAGCCTCGAACGAATCCCCTTGTAAGGTAACGCTTTCGCTGCCGAACTCGCAGGCGGTAACGGCGATCACCGACCGCGCTCGACCTTCTGCGACGGCCCGGTGCCACCGGCAAACGGACACGCCGTCATCGTGTCCCGCGTCGTCCGTCGGCCGGTTCGGCCGGAATTGTAGGTGCGGCCACCTCCGACAGCCGTCCGTCGGACAATCGCAGCCAGCGCTGTACGCCGATTTCGGTGAGGAAGCGTTCGTCGTGGCTGACCACGACGAATGCGCCCTCGTAGGCGTTGAGTGCGTTCTCCAGTTGCCCGACGCTGACCAGATCGAGGTTGTTGGTCGGTTCGTCGAGGAGCAGGAGCTGCGGGGCCGGCTCGGCGAACAGGATGCAGGCCAGGGTGGCGCGCAATCGTTCGCCGCCGGAGAGTGCACCCACCCGGAGATGCACCCGGGCACCCCGGAACAGGAAGCGCGCCAACAGGTTCATCCGCTGAGCGGCCGGAAGGTCCGGGGCGAACGCGGCCAGGTTCTCGGCCACAGTGCGCTCCGGGTCGAGCAGATCCAGCCTCTGTGACAGATACGCGACCCGGCCGTCGGCGCGGGTGATCTCGCCGGACGCGGCGGCTCGGCCGCCCTGGAGGATGCGCAGCAAGGTGGACTTGCCGGCGCCGTTCGGGCCGGTGAGCGCGATCCGTTCGGGTCCGCGGATCGCCAGGTCGATACCGTCGCCGGCGAATATCTGCCGGTCACCGACGCGGTAGCGGAGCTGTTCACCGAGGAACACCGTGCGCCCGGCCGGGACATTGGTGCCGGGTAGCTGCAGCGTGATCTTCTGGTCCTCGCGCAGGGCCCGTTCGGCCTGGTCGAGCCGGGTTTTGGCGGCGTCTACGCGGGCGGAGTGCGTGCCGTCGGCGCGGCCCGCGGATTCTTGCGCGTTGCGTTTCATGGTGCCCGCGAAGATCTTCGGAAGTCCGGCGTTGCCGAGATTACGGGCGGCGTTGCTGGACCGGCGGGCGGCGCGTTCCCGGGCCTGCTGCAGCTCCCGTTTCTCGCGTTTGACCTCCTGTTCGGCATTGCGGATATTCTTTTCCGCGACCTCCCGCGCGGCGCGTACGGCCTGCTCGTATTCGGTGAAATTGCCGCCGTAATAGGTGATCTCGCCGATATGGAGTTCGGCGATCCGGTCCATCCGGTCCAGAAGTGCCCGGTCGTGGCTCACCAGCAGCAGGCAGCCGTTCCAGTCGCCGAGCAGATCGTAGAGCCGGTGGCGGGCGTCCAGGTCGAGGTTGTTCGTGGGTTCGTCGAGCAGCAGCACATCCGGCCGGCGCAGGAGCTGCGCCGCCAGGCCCAGCGAGACGACCTGACCGCCGCTGAGGGTGTGCAGGCGGCGGGTGAGCTCGAGGTCGCCCAGACCAAGCCGGTCCAGCTGGGCGCGGGTGCGCTCCTCGATATCCCAGTCCGAACCGATCGTGGTGAAGTGTTCCTCGGCGGCATCACCTGATTCGACCGCTGCCAGTGCCGCCAGCACGGGCGCGATGCCCAGGAGTTCGGCAACGGCCATATCGCCGGTGAGCGGCAGGGTCTGGGGGAGATAGCCGAGCACTCCGTCGACGGCGACACTGCCGCCCGCCGGCCGCAGATCGCCCGCGATCAGGCGGAGCAGGGTACTTTTGCCGGCCCCGTTCGGAGCGACCAGCCCGGTGCGTCCGGCGGGCACCGTGAAGGACAGATCGGTGAAGACGGGGGTGTCGTCCGGCCAGGAGAACGACAGATTGGAGCAGACGATAGAGCTATCGGGCATGGGGGAGACCTCGGGTTTCGAACGGGCGCGTCGCACCGCGCCACGTGAAGTGATCGATGAACGGCGACATGGCCACAACAGCGGCGCCCGCATGCGCCCAACTGGTGGCCGTCAGAGCCGGGTGACCCCGGAGATGTCGAGTTCACCAACCATGGTCGGTCTCCTGTATTTCGATGACTCGTTCGACGATAGCAGCCGAGCTTCCGGCCGGTCGGGCTCGGTCTTCAGCGGCGAGAGTTGTTCAGGTGGTTCTGGACGTTGCCGGGGGTGGGCGGCTCGCCGCACTGCATTCCGCAGCGTTGTTCTTCGGGAACCTGGGATCCGTCAGGGTAGGTACAGCTTGCGCTGTCGCAGTTGTAGTTGATGGTGTTCGGGTCCATCGGCAGTGGTTCTGAGTAGTACGACCACGCGAAGGTGTCACCGCCCGAAATCGGTGAGCAGTAGACGGTCGTGCCGTCCGCGAGGTGTCCGGTCTGGCCGGGAGCCGCGCAGTAGCTGTGCAGTTCGACCTGTGGGTTCGGTCCGTTGTCGGTGCGGACCAGGGCCCCGGGGACGGCGGCCGCGGGGCCGGCGGCGGCGAGGAAGAGGGCGGCGGCACCGGCGGTCGCGCCGAGAAGGCGGGGGCCGATACGGCGGATACGCGCTGTTGGCCTCATGGGGATTTCCGTTCTGTCGAGTTGGCAGATCCCGACCGGTCGGACTGATTGATCTTAGCTATGACTGTGGCGGAGTGGCAATGGTTGCCGGCGCTCTCCCATAACAGGGGCCGAACGCGGATGAGCAGGTCACGCGGGGCGCGACCTGCTCATCCGGGCGCACACTCCTTCCGGGTAACGTGCGGAATCGGTAATCGTTTCGGCCACTCAGATGCAGACTGTGGCGCTGCCGAGCGGTAGGCAGATCACCACGGACCCCGTTACCGGGGCCAGAGGCTCAGCGGAGGCGGCGGGGGCTGCGATAGCGCCGAGGGAAAGGGCTATGGCGGTGGCGGCGAAGATCTTGATGATTCTGGTTGACATTCGACATCCTTCGGTTGGATGCGCAGACACTGACTTCTTTCGCGCACGGCCCCAGTTTTCGCCGGTGGGGGCAGGGATACCAGACATGGAACCGTCACTTTCCGATTCCCGGGTCACGGTCGGGTTGCCCGGTCGGTGGCGGAAGGTCGCGTCCCGGTCACGTCGGCCGGGTCCGCGGGACCGAAAATCCCGCCGGGGTGACCGCCGTCTTCGCGCAATCCCTTTCGCGGTGTCCTCGGATTAGGATTCCGGTGGTGGGATTGCTGTTCGAGACGCGTGCGTCGGATTCGCCGTGGGTCGCCTCCGTCTGGACGTGCCGCAGCGACCAGGTCGCGGAGATGACGTCCGTCGCCAGCGAGACCTGGGGCCTGGTGTTCTGGGAACAGCAGGGCACGGCGTATGCGGCTGTCACGGGTCCGGAGAGCCGTACCGGAACCGCCCCTGTTCCCGAAGGCGCGGCCTTCGTCGGCATCCAGTTCGCGGTCGGCACGTCTCTGCGCGCCGTGACCACCCAGTCCCTGGTCGACAGCGGGATCTCCTTACCGGAGGTGACCCACCGGACCTTCTGGCTGGACGGCGCCCGCCGGGAGACACCGCATCCCGACGACGCCGAGGCACTGGTCGACCGCCTCGTCCGGGAGGGCGTCGTGGTCCACGATCGGCTGGTCTCGGAAGTCCTGCGAGGCCACCGTCCGGCGGTCAGCGATCGCACCCTCGAACGTCGTTTCCGGGCGGCGACGGGTCTCACCCAGGGAGCTGTCCGGCAGATCGAACGTGCCCGGACCGCGGCGATGCTGCTGGCCTCGGGGGAGGCCGATATGGATATCGTCGACAAGCTCGGGTACTACGACGAACCCCATCTCGCCCGCGCGCTGCGACGGTACGTCGGGCGCACGGCCCGGCAGCTCCGCGAGGGCGCGGGCGGGTCGATCGCGCTCGACCCCGCTCAGTGCACGACGTCGTAGACGAGTTTGGTCACGCCGTTGGAATAGCTCGCGGAATCCCGCAGACGCAGCTGCTGCTTGTCCCGGTCCGCCCGGCTGAACAGGCTCTTGCCCGCTCCCAGCAGCACGGGGAACACGAGCAGGTGGTAGCGGTCGATCAGATCGGCCTCCGACAGGCTTCGGGCCAGTTCGGCGCTGCCGTGGATGAAGACGGCGCCACCGTCGCCCTGTTTCAGCTCGGCGATATCGTCGGTCGACCGCAGGATCGTGGTCGGGCCCCAGCCCTCGACCAGGGAGTCGTCGGTGAGGCCGGTCGAGACGACGTACTTGGGGAGCTCCTTGTACGCGGCGTGATCTGCCGAATCGCGCCAGACCGGGGCGAACGCCTCATAGCTGCGGCGGCCGAACATCAGCGCCGTGGTTTCGGCGAGTTCCTCTCCCTTGAGCGCGAAGGCCTCGGGCACGAATTCGGTCTCCATCACCCAGCCGCCGCTGCGGTGCCCCTCGACCCGGCCGCCGGGGGAGTCCACGACTCCGTCGAGCGACATGAACCCCGTGTAGACCACTTCGCGTGTCACTGAATCCTCCTGTAGTTGGACGGCGGAAACCGCCGATGGCCAGCGGATACCGGCGGTCCGTGTGCCGATTCGGCACGCTGTGCGGTCAGCCTACGGGCGAGTGGCGGCGCCGTCTTGGACGAAACCGACACCGCCGGCTGCCTCAGCCGAGGATCGCGGTCAGGTCGAGCCGGGGCAGCCGGTTCTGGTCGGAGAGGATGTCGATCGCGGTGATGCTGTCGCCGGTGACAGTGAAGCCGATGACCGAGAAGGGGTTGCCGTCGACGGTGTTGACGAGCCCGGCGCTGCCGTTCACCACCGCGGGGTGGATGGTGCACAGGGTGGCCATGCGCTGGAAGGTTTCGGCTTGTCCGGCGACGGCGGCGGCGCCGCGGATCACCCGCATCGCTTCGCCGGCGTCGGCCCGCAACACCACATCGGGGTCGAGCATGCGGAGGAGTTCGTCGAAGTCGCCGCCGCGGGCGGCAGTGAGGAAGGCGTCGACGACGCGGCGCTGCCGGGGCAGGTCGGGATCGGGGCCGGGTGTCGCGCCCTGCACTCGGCGCCGCGCTTGGCTGGCCAGTTTCTTGGCGGTTTGCGGGGTGCGGTCCACGATGGGTGCGATCTGCTCGTACGGCATGGCGAACATATCGTGCAGCACGAAGGCGAGCCGTTCGGCCGGGCTCAGCGATTCCAGGACGACCAGTAGCGCCAGCCCCACCGAATCGGCCAGCAGCGCTTCGTGTTCCGGGTCGGGGGTGGTCTCGCTGGTGATCACCGGATCGGGCAGATGGCCGGTTTCCAAGGGTTCCTCGTGACGGCTCTTGCGTGCCCGCAGCATGTCCAGGCAGACCCGGCCGACCACGGTGGTCAGCCAGCCGCCCAGGTTGCCGACGTCGGTGGTGTCGGTGCGGGCCAGGCGCAGCCAGGTGTCCTGCACCGCGTCGTCGGCTTCGGTGAGTGAGCCGAGCATCCGGTACGCGACCGCCCGTAAGTGGGTGCGGTGCTCTTCGAACCGGTCGGCCAGGAACTGCTCATCGCGCACGGGGTCCTCCTCGATCTCGTCCCGTAACCCTGACGAACCGGCGGCGGGAAACGTGACCCCACCGCCATGCTAGGCGAAACGGCAGGACGGTCACATATGCGAGCCGCCGTCGACGCGCACCTCGGTACCGGTCACGAAATAGGCATCGGAGGAACCGAGCATCGCCACGACCGCGGCCACCGCATCGGGCCCGGCGAACGGTGCGCCTCCCGCCATCGGCAACGCCGGCGCCGCCTTGGCGAACAGCGCGAGGTTCGCGTCGGCGGGAAGCCCGGGGCCGGTGCTCTGTCCGGATTCCCCGCTGCCGTCGGTCATCCCGGAGGAAATCGAGCCCGGCTGGACCGCGTTGAACCGGATGCCCTGCGCGCCGAACTCCATCGCGAGGGCATGAGTCATCGCCTGGATACCGCCCTTGGACGCGGCGTAGGCGGACATGTACGGATGCGCGAACGCCGCGGAGGTCGAGCTGAAGTTCACCACCGCGGGACCGCTTCCGGCGCGAAGAGCGCCGAGGGATTCTCGGGTGACCAGGAACGTGCCGACGAGGTTGATCCGCAGGACCTGCTCGAACTCCTCCACCGATGTCTGCTCGAAATGCGCCGAACGCAGCACACCCGCGGCGTTGATCAAGGTGTCGAGGCCACCGAGCCACCGGACGGCCTCCGCCACCCCCGCACGGACCGACGCCTCCGCGGCGATATCCATCCGCACCGTGCTCAGCCGTTCGTTGCCCGCACCGGCCTTCGCCACGGTGTCGTTCAAGCCGGCTTCGCTGATATCCGCGGCGACCACCCGGCCGCCTTCCGCCAGAATGCGCAACGTGGTGGCCTGCCCGATCCCGGACCCACCGCCGGTGATGAGGACGCGGCGGCCGTCGTACCGGTGAAGTGTGCTCATGCCGAAATGCTCCTGTCGAGAGTCCTGTGGCTGCATGTCGATGTGCTGCCGAATCCCGAGAATGCAGGCAGAACGGGCGAACGATTCCTGCTTCTCTCGCTCAGTGGACGCGTTCGTGACGGCCATGACGTAAGGGCGAGGAGCCCGGTGCCCACCGGCGGATTGTTCCCCTGAACAGGCGGCCGGGAACGTCACACTTGAGTATGCCCCTACGGCACAGTGTTCTATCAGGGGCGACATCGGATGCCGGAGCGAACGGAGTACAGAGTGACCACGACCGGACGGCCCACCGACCAGCGACCGGCACTGATCGATATCGAGGAATTCTTCGCCGACCCACAGTTCGCGAACCCGTCGATTTCCCCCGACGGCACCCGCCTCGCCTACCTCGCCCCGCATCAGGGCCGGCGCAACATCTGGGTCCGCGGCATCGATCAGACCCATGACGACGCCATCCCGGTCACCCACGACACCCGCCGCGGGATCACCACCTACTACTGGACCGACGACCCCCGATGGCTGCTCTACCTCCAGGACACCGACGGCAACGAGGACTGGCACCTGTACCGCGTCGACCTCGACGACCCCGCAGCGACCGCCGTCGACCTCACCCCGATGGACCCGGGGTCGCGAGTGCTGGGCGCGGACCCGCTGCCTTCGGTACCCGGCAGCGTGCTGGTCACGATGAACCGGCGCCCGCTGTTCTTCGACACGTTCCGGATCGACGTCGCCACCGGCGAGACGACCCTGCACCGTGAACAGGACGACCCGACGGCCGCGATCCTGCTCGACCGCCGTGGCGAGCCCGCCTTCCGGACCGCGCTCGCCGCGGACGGCGCCGTCGAGATTTCCGCGATCGACCCTGCCACCGGGCACACCCGGCTGCTGCGCCGCCTCGGCGGAGCCGAACACCCGATGAGCGTCCAGCCGCAGGAGGTCACTGCCGACGGAAAGGGCCTGCTCGTCGGGGCCTTCCAGGACGGCGACGACCTGCGGTTGGTCCGCATCGACCACGAGACCGGCGAGGAAACCGTCGTCGCCGCCGTCGAGGGCCACGACCTCGACCTCAGCGGCATGATGCTGCCCGGTGTGCTGCCGCCCCCGATCTACCGCCACCGGCGCACCGGCGAGGTCCTCGCCGCCCGCTTCGTCGCCGATCGCCCGCATATCGAAGTCCTCGACCCGCACTTCGCCGAAATCCACGCACAGCTGCAGAAACTCTCCGACGGTGTGCTCGCCACCCTGTCCTGCGACGACTCCGGGCAGCGCTGGATCGCCACCTTCGTCCACGACCGCGACCCCGGCGTCACCTGGTTCTACGACCACACCACCGGCGACGCGCAGCTGCTCTTCCGTTCCTTCCCCGATCGCGACCCGGACACCATGGCTCCCATGGAACCCGTCGCTTTCCCCGCCCGCGACGGACTGCCCCTGCACGGCTTCCTCACGCTGCCGGTCGGCGTCGAACCGCGGAACCTACCGCTGGTGCTCGCGGTGCACGGCGGGCCCTGGCACCACGACTCCTGGGGGTACAGCAACGATGTACAGTTCCTGGCCAACCGCGGCTACGCGGTACTGCAGGTGAACTTTCGCGGTTCGCTCGGCTACGGGAAACGGCACGTCACTGCCGCGATCGGCGAATTCGCCCAGGCCATGCACGACGACCTGATCGACGCCGTCGACTGGGCCGTGGACCGCGGTTACGCCGATCCCGACCGCATCGGCATCTACGGCGGCTCCTACGGGGGCTACGCGGCCCTCGTCGGTGTCACCTTCACGCCGGACCGCTTCGCCGCCGCCGTCGACTACGTCGGCATCTCCGACCTCGCCAACTTCCTGCGCACCCTGCCGCCGTTCACCCGGGCCTACAGTGTCAACAACTGGTACCGCTACGTCGGCGACCCCGCAATCCCCGAGCAGGAAGCCGATATGCTCGCCCGGTCCCCGATCACCATGGTCGACAAGATCCGCACCCCGCTGCTCGTCGCCCAAGGCGCCAACGACGTCCGCGTTGTCCAGGCCGAATCCGACAACATCGTCGCCCGGCTGCGCGAGCGTGGCGTCCCGGTCGAATACCTGGTCGCCGAAGACGAAGGACACGGCTTCGCCAACCCGGAGAACCAGGTCATGCTGTACCGCGCGATCGAACAGCACTTCGCCCGGCACCTCGGCGGCCGCAGCACCGACGCGTCCCGTACGCCGGACTCGCCGAGTTAGGTAAGCCGCTCAGTCGCCACCGGCGCCGGTCGAGGTCGGGGCTGATCAGTTCGGTCTCGGTCACCGGAACGCAGGGGGTGGCCATGCACCGTGCCGACGAATCCGGCTACAGCCGTGCTGACATGTACGTGATCGGCGACCGGCATTGAGCAGTCGTTGCAACTCCACCGCAACACCGTTCGCGCTGGTTTCCCGCTCGAGGCCCGCGGGTGGTCTGCCCGTCATTTCGTGCCTCGGCCGCGCCGTAGACACGGACGACCGTGCCGCTGCCACGGATGGCGCACCGGCTCCAACTGCCGCCGGGAACAGCCATCGCGATTCCGGCTGGGCGAGGACGTGGCCGGAAATACCGGCTCGGCGTCGACACGGAGCCGACCAGGATCGCATCGGCACGACCGGTCGGGCTGAACGGCGACTGTGCGCTTTCCGTTCATTCGGCGTCGGGCCAGATCTCGCGGGTTGCCGAATGGGTCAGCAGCCCGGACGAGATCAACAGCAGGCCACTGGCGTGGAAGATGGCGCCCACCCCGATCAGGCCGGAGAGGCTACCCGCCACCACCGGTACCGCGACCTGGCCGATCCGGTTGCCGGCCAGCCTGACCGCCAGGGCGGCGGCGCGATTACGCGAATCGGCGATCAGTGTCACCCAGGACATGGTGAGGGGCTGTCCGAGACCCCAGAAGAACCCCATCAGCAACATGGCGATCATGAGCAGGACGACGGACGAGGTGAACGGCACGAGCGCCATCGGCACGCCCGAGGCGAGGGTGGCGGAAACGAGCAGCCACCGCCGCGGCACCCGCCGGAGCAGTATCGGCATGGTTGCGCGGGACAGGACGGAGGTGACAGTGCGTGCAGTGAGCAGGGTGGCGACCGTAGCGACGCTGAGCCCCATCTCCTCGCCCAGTACGGGCAGGTAGGCCATCAGGAGATCCATGGCCGTGAGCACGGTCAGGCTGGAGTAGATGGCCGGTTTCATCCCCGGCGTGGCGAGCAGGCGAAAAGTGGACTGCTGCCCACCGGCCGCGTCCGACCGGCTGACCCGCGTGGAATCGCCGGGCGCGAACATGAAGGCGAGCGGTACGGCCGCGAAGGCGATCGCGGCCATCACCAGCAGGGCCGGGCCGGTGCTGACCGAGCCCGAACCAGGAGTGGTCAAGGTTGCCACCAGACCGGCGATGGGGAAGCCGAGCAGTTGACCGACAGAGACGGCCAGGGTGAGGTGGCCGAAACGCGCGTCCATCCGATCGGGCGTGGACCAGAGCGCCACCATGCTCTGGCAGGCAACGGTGTGCAGCATCTGGGCCAGCCCCAGTAACGCACTGGCCAGGCCCAATATGAACAGCTGTGAACTCGTGGCCGCGACTACGACTGCGACGACGGTGAGGCTCAGGCCCAGCCGGAGTGACGGTACGGCCAGCCCGCGGTCGACGGCACGTCCGATCCGCAGGGCGGCGAAGAGCGGCAGCAGGGCGAACGCCGCGGTGATGATACCCACGGCGAGACCGTCCCCGCCCAGTGCCAGGACCCGGTAGGAAATCAGCGTGCGGACGCCGCTGAGCACGGTGTGCGACAGGAGCGTGGCGGCCGTGACAGCAAGGAACCAGGACGGCCTTCGCAAGACCGGTCAGCGCCCGGTCTCGGTGACGATCGGGGCAGCTCCTTCGGCTCCCTCCGCCCGGAGATCCATATCGGTCTGGCGCAGTTCCCAGGCGTGCAGGACGTGGTCGCGCATGGCGGCGCGGGCGGCGCCGGCATCGCGTCGCTCCAGAGCCGACAGGATCAGATCGTGATCGTGGTCCAGCGCCTCGCAGAAGGATTTGACGCCCCAGAGGGTGACCGAGGGTTTGAACCGCTCCCACAGATGCCGAACGGAGTCGACTACCGCGGCCGAGGTGCTGGCGTAGATGGCGAAGTGCAGCTCCCGGTTCAGTACGGAGAGCCGGGCGGGGTCCTCCCCGGCGGCCGTCGCGCTCACCAGGGCCTCGTTGGCTCGCAGGATCGCCCGGAAGTCTTCGTCTGTCATCCGCTCGGCGGCGATCTCGCAGGCGAGGCCCTCGAGTTCGGCGCGCATCCGGTAGAGATCCTGGGCCATTTGCGGCGTGAAGTCACGGACGGTGGCGCCCCGGTGGCTGGTGTAGTCGACGGCGCCGTCGGCGGCGAGGATGCGGAGCGCCTCGCGAACGGGGGTGGGGCTCACGCCGTAACGCTTGGCGATGGCGGTCTGGCGGAGCTGATCGCCGGGGTTGATGACACCTGAGTCCATGTCGGCCCTCAAGCGCTCCAGCACGTAGGCGGTACGGCTCTGCGGCAGGGGTGCGTTGATTTGGGTCAATGCGGTGGGCTCCTGGTCAGGACTTCGGTCGTCTCGCGCCCGCACACACAGGTTCGCCGACGGGCTGGGGAGCTTCAGATTAGCACGAAATATTCGATAGATCAGAAAAAAGATTCTATAGAACATATTGACGAGGATATGAGGTGTCTGCCAGGGTTATGACCTGGCTCACGTGACCGGGCTCACGTGACACAACTGCAATCGCATCAGGAGGTAACCCGGTGGCCGAACTGCACAACCGGCGATGGACAGGGTTGGCCGACTACGACCGCGAACAACTTCGCCTGCTGCTCGTCGACGCTCTCGCGCTCGCCGCGGCGGGTACGGCATCGCAGGACGCCCAGCGGGTTCTCGCCGGGCTCCACACGCTGGGGGCCGGCCGGGCCCGGGTCCCGTGGACCGACCTGCACCTCTCGGCCACCACAGCCGTCGCAGCGACCTCGACGCTCATCCATGCCTGGGATTTCGACGACACGCACGACGAGGCGGTTGTGCACACCGCGAGCGTTGTGGTGCCCACCGTGCTGGCGGCCGCCGCCACCGCCGGGGCGAACGGTGCGAGCGTTGCGGACGGCCTGGTCACCGGGGTGCATCTGCTCTCCCGTCTGGCCCGGGTCACCGGGCCTCGCCCCGGCGTGATCCGTACGGCGGGTCTCGGCGCTCTCGCTGCCGCCGCGGCGGCAGCCACCGTCTGGGGGCTGACCGACGACAAGGTCGAACACGCCATGGCGCTCTCCCTCGGTGCGGCGCTGGCGCCCGGCACCCGCCAAGCCGTGGTGGACGGTTCGGTCGCCAAGCGGATCCAGCCGGGGCTTTCGGCGCAGTTCGGTATCACTGCCGCCGCTCTGGCGGCCCAGGGGGTGGAGGGGCCGAGCGGGTGGCTGTCCGGCGACTTCGGGCTGGCGCCCGGCTCCGGGCTGAGCCGCGACGACCTCTTCGCCGGCGATTTCGAGGGCCGCTGGGTCGCGCTGAAGCCCTACCCCGCCTGCCGCTACACCCATGCGGCGCTCGCGGCCGCGGAGGGCCTGCGCGACAAGTACCCGCAGTGGAGCAAGGTCGAGCGGGTGCGGGTGCACGTACCGCAGGGATCGGCGTACTCGCTGGTCGCACGGCCCTACGCGGACCGCGGCGCACCCCTGGTGGACGCGCAGTTCTCCATTCCGTGGCAACTCGCGGCGCTGTGGGTCACCGGACGTTACGACCTGACCACGCTCCACGGCGACGACCTCGGCAACCCCGATATCGCCGCGGCGGCCGCGCGGATCACCGTCGAGCAGGACCTACCGGAGAGCTCGGTGATGACCGGCGCCCGCGTCGAGGTCCGGACGACCGACGGTGCCCTCGCCGGCGCCGAGGCGCCGATGCCCGGCGCCGAGGGCACGACGTGGCAGGCACTCACGCGCAAGGTCGTCTCCTGCCTGCGGGTCGCCGCGCACGACGACCCCGCCCGCGCCGCCGCCGAGCTCCGGGAGCTGGCCGACCGATTCCCCGAGCTCGACGCGCCCTCCTTGGCCGCCGCCCTCGACCGCTGCACCGCTGCCCTCCGACCCTGACGAGAAACGAATAGGAACCCCTAGATGGATTTCAGCCTCACTCCCGAACAAACCGCCCTCGTCGAGTCGGTGACCAAACTCGCCCAGCGTGAGTTCGGCGAACGCGCTTTCACCCGCACCGAGTTCGCCTGGGACAGCCTGCGTGTCCTGGCCGACAACGACCTCACCGGTCTCACGCTGCCCGTCGAGCTCGGCGGGCAAGGTGCTTCGCTCCTGGACGCCGTGCTCGTCATGATGGCGATCACGAAGGTGTGCCCGCACAGCGCCGACGCACTCCAAGCGAGTAACTTCGGCGCGATCCGCCAGGTCGCGAACTTCGGTTCCGACTATGTGAAGTCCGAGGTGCTCCCGCGGTTCCTTGCCGGCGAAGCGCTGGTGACGGCCGGAATGAGCGAGCCGGAGGCCGGGAGCGCGCTCACCGACCTGCGGACCACCGCGCGGCTGGAGGGCGACCACGTCGTCCTCAACGGCCAGAAATGCTGGAACTCGCACGGGCCGGATGCCACCCACTCCGTGGTCTGGTGCCGCTTCGGGCCGAGTTCCCGCGATATCGGAGCCGTGCTGGTCCCGTTCGATTCACCGGGATTCAGCCGCGGCAAGCGGGAGTACCACATGTCCGGGGAGTCACACTGCCAGCTCTTCTTCGACGAGTGCAAGGTGCCGAAAGAGTACGTCCTGGCCGACAGCGGAGCGCTGAAGAAAATGCTGTCCGTCTTCGGTGTGGAACGGATGGGCAACGCGTCGCGGGCGCTCGCGCTCGCGGGAAAGGCGTACGACATGGCGGTCGAGCACGCCTCGGTGCGCACCCAGTTCGGCAAGAACCTCTGTGAGTTCCAGGGTTTGCAGTGGAAATTCGCCGATATGCGGGTCGAGCTGGACGCCGCCGAAATGCTGTTGCTGCGCGCCGTGGCCAACGCCGATGCCGGCACTCCGGATTCGACCCAGGCGGCGATCGCGAAACTGCACGCCAACCGCACCGCTTTCGCTGTCGCCAACGACGCCATGCAGGTCTTCGGTGCGAGTGGCTATTCCCAGGAGTTCCCCTTGGAGTACATCGTCCGGCGGACCCGTGGCTGGATGATCGCCGGAGGTTCGGTGGAGATCTTGAAAAACACCATCGCCGGATCGATTTTCGGTCGTCGTTTCGACCAGCGCGCCGGGGCGGTGACCCGATGAGCACTGCGGCACAGACACCGACGGCCACCTCCTTGGACGGTGCCACCGACGCCCTCGTCTCCTGGGTGATCGATTCCGCCACCGCCGAACTGCCCGCGGCAGTCGAACACCACATTCGGCGCCTCCTGGTCGACTACATGGCGGCCGTGGTGCCCGGATCGACCACCGGCGTCTCCCGCGCAGTCGCCGGTCACGTCGCGGCGACCTACGGCGGGCAGCGAGCCACCGCGATCGGCCTCGGCCGGGTCTCCGCGCCGGGCGCCGCGCTGCTGAACGGGACCAGCTGCCACAGCCTCGAGGTGGACGACGGCTATACGCCGGGCTCCGTCCACCCCAGCAGCGTTGCCTTCCCGGCCGTGCTCGCGGCGGCGGAGGCGCTGGGCAGCGATACCGTAACCACGACGCGGGCACTGGCGGTGGCACTCGAGGCGATCGCACGACTTGCTGCGGCCGGGCACCCGACGACCTGGCGCAACCATTTCCACAACACTCCGCTGGCCGGTGTCATCGGCGCCACCTGCGGGGTCGCCGTGTTGCACGGGCTGGACGCCGATCGGCTCCACGACGCCCTCGGTATCGCCGCGTCGCATGCCGGCGGACTGTTCGCCTTCCTCGGTAAGTCGGCCGAAGTGAAGCGGGTCCACCCGGGCAAGGCCGCGCGCGACGCGGTGGCCAGTGTCGAGCTGGCGGTGGCCGGGGTGACCGGTCCGCGCGCCATCCTGGAGACGCCGCACGGTTATGTGGACGCGTTCGCCGCGGGTGGTTTCGACGTCGGCGTCCTGCTCGACGGGCTGGGACAGGACTGGGTGGTCCTGAACTCGTACGTCAAGCCCTACCCGTCGTGCCGGCACCTGCACGGTCCGCTCGACGCGGTCCTGGCGCTGCGCGCCGAACACGGGATCGGTCTCGACGACGTCGCCGGGGCGACCGTGCGGACCTACACGGTCGCCTCCCATCACGCGGCGACTGTCGTGGACTCCTTGCTTGATGCCCAGATGAGCATCCCGTTCGCGCTCGCCACCGCCTTGGTCCACGACGAGGTCGGCCTGACCGAGTTCGGCGAGCCGGCGCGCGGCGACCGCCGGATCCGCGATTTCGCCACTCGGGTCGAGGTCGTGGCCGACGAACAGTCGGACTGGGAGTACCCGCGGTTGCGTCCCGCCTCGGTGGAGTTGCGGCTGCGCGACGGGCGGGTTGTTTCGCACCGGGTGGATCTGCCCTACGGTGAGCCCGGTAACCCGGTGAGCGACGCGGAGATGACGGCCAAGTTCGTCCGGCTCGCCGCGCCCGTTCTCGGGGCCCAGGCCGCCGAGAAGCTGGCCGTCGACCTGTGGGCGTTCGAAACCCTCGACGTCATCGCCCGCACCGACCTATCCGTGCGGGAAGCGTCATGACCGAGCTGACCGACCAGGCCGTCGAAGCGCCGGTGACGGATCGGGCCGCCCTCGGCCGGGCCCTGCTGGCCCCTCGCTCCGTGGCGATCATCGGCGCGTCCGACGACGTTCGCAAGACCACCGCACGACCCCTGCGGTTCCTGCGTCAGCAGGGCTTCACCGGCGCTGTCTACCCGGTCAACCCGCGCCGGGAGACCGTGCTGGGGGAGCGGGCCTGGCCCGATATCGCCTCCCTCCCCGAGGTACCGGACCACGTTTTCATTGTGGCCGACACCCGGCTGGTCGTCGCGGCGGTCCGCGACTGTGGCCGGGCAGGTGTCCCGCTCGTCACGGTGCTGTCCGGCGGCTTCGGCGAATCCGCCGAGGGCGCCGAGCGGCTGCGCGAGTTGCTGGCGGTGGCGGCGGAGTACGGCGTGCGCATCGTCGGTCCCAACAGCATCGGTGTCGTCAATCCGCGCAACGGGCTGATGCTCACGGCCAATGCGGCCTTCGCCGAGGAGGGGATCCCGGCCGGCTCGTCCTTCGTGGCCTCCCAGTCCGGCAGTGTCATCGGCGCGCTGATGACCCGGGCCAAGTCCCGCGGACTGGGCTTCTCCGGTTTCGTCTCCACCGGTTCCGAGGTCGACCTGACGCTCGGCGAGATCTGCGCGGCGACGCTCGACGATCCCGAGGTCGGCTCGTACACCCTGTTCATGGAGTCGCTGGAGAATGCGGCGGCCCTGGGGGCTTTCGCGATCGAGGCGGCCGCCCGCGGCAAGCCCGTCACTGTCTACAAGCTCGGTCGCAGTGAGGCCGCCGCGGCACTCGCCGTCTCCCATACCGGTGCCCTCTCCGGTGAGGACGACGAGGCCGAAGCGTTCTTCCGGGCCTGCGGATTCGCCCGGGTCGACAACTTCGAGGCGCTGATCGAGACCGAGGCGCTCCAGCGCCGGGTCGGCCCACCCACCGCGGTGGGCGGCCGGCGGGTCGCCGTCATCACCTCCACGGGGGGTGGTGCGGCGATCCTGGTGGACCAGCTGGAGACCCTGGGCGTCGCGGTGACCCGGCCGAGCCGCAAAGTCTTCGACCAGCTCGCGGAGCTGGGCCTCGACGTGGCCGAGAGCCTGATCACCGACCTCACCCTCGCCGGCACCCGGCACGACCTGGTCGACGGTGCCCTGCGGGTGCTCCGCGGCAGCGGCGAATTCGACCTCGTGCTCTTCGTCATCGGCTCCTCGGCGCGGCTCAATCCCGAACTGGCCGTGAGCGCGATCGCCGAGCACTCCGAGGGTCCGGTCCCGGTGGCCGCCTGGGCTCTTCCGGACGCATTGGAGTCGGTCCGCCGCCTGCACGAGGCGGGGGTCCCGGCGTTCCGTACCGCGGAGGCGTGCGCCCAGGCCGTGGCGGCGACCCTGGGCCGCCGGCCGATGGACTCGGCGACACTCCATGGTCGGCGGACCGAGCTTCCCATGGGGAGCCGTGCCCTCGATGAGGCATCCTCGGCAGACGTCCTCGCGTCCCTCGGTGTCCGCTTCCCGGTTACGACGACGTGTGGTGTGGACGGCGTGCCCGCGGCCGAGCCGCGATTCCCCGTGGTGGTCAAGGCATTGTCGGACCGGTTGCCGCACAAGTCCGACGCCGGGGCCGTGGTCCTGGGTGTGCGGGACCGGGCCGGGCTGCGGGCCGCGATTTCTACCATTGTGGCCGCCGTCGCGGAGTACGACCCCACGGTGACGGTCGACCGTTTCCTCGTGCAGGAGATGATCGAGGAGACGGTGTTCGAAGCGCTGGTCGGGTACCGGGTCAGTCCGGCAGTCGGACCACTGGTCCTGCTGGCCGCGGGCGGCGTGTACACCGAGATCTACGAGGATTCGTCGCTTCGACTGGCACCGGTCACCCCGGATCAGGCCCGGGAGATGATCGCGGAGGTCAAGGCGACGGCGATCGCCCGCGGCTTCCGTGGCAAACCCGAGGGCGACCTCGATGCCCTGGTCGACGCCGTGGTGCTCGTCTCGCAGTTGGCGCGGGAACGACCCGATGTGGTCGAGGCGGAGGTCAATCCCGTCGCGGTGCAGCCGCGCGGCCGGGGCGTGGTCGCCCTCGACGCGCTCGTCCGTCTGTCCCAGGAGAAGTGAGACCGCCCGTGCTCGAATCCCCACCCCGCCCTCGACCGGCAGCCGGCCGGCCACTCTGTCCTAGTTTCCATCCCGGCAGGAGCCAGTGATCCCCATGGACGTGCGCATCGACGACCTCTCGCTCACCTTCGGTGAGTTCACCGCCGTCAGGCACCTCGACCTCCACATCCAGGACGGCGAGTCTCTGGTGCTGCTCGGGCAGTCCGGGTGCGGTAAGACCAGCACCATGCGCTGCGTCGCCGGCCTGGAAGACCCCAGTGGCGGCACGATCACCATCGGAGGCACGACGGTCTTCGATGCCGGGCGCAAGGTCAACCTCTCCCCGAACAAGCGCAACGTCGGCCTGGTCTTCCAGTCCTACGCGGTGTGGCCGCATATGACCGTGCTGGAGAATGTGGCCTTCCCCCTCGAGATGAAGAAGCGTCCGAAGGCCGAAAGGCGAGCCAAGGCGCTGGAGACCCTGGAGCTGGTCGGTCTGGCGCATCTGGCCGGGCGTGGCGCGAGCATGCTGTCCGGTGGGCAGATGCAGCGGGTCGCGCTGGCCCGCAGCCTCGCGATGGAGCCGGCGGTGATGCTGCTGGACGAGCCTCTCTCCAACCTGGACGCCCGGTTACGCGAGGACCTGCGGGTGGAGCTGCGCCGGCTCCAGTTGGAACTCGGGCTCACCTGCATCTATGTCACCCACGACCAGGGTGAGGCGCTGGCACTCGCGGACCGGATCGCCATCATGCAGAACGGTCGGATTTCCCAGTTGGCAGACCCGTGGGGGACCTACCGGGCTCCCGCGTCGGCTTCCATCGCGGCATTCCTCGGTGTCTCCAATATCTTCCCGGTCCGGCCTCCGGCGCAGCGGTCCGACCGGCTCCGGCTCCGGTCGCACGACCTGGAGATCACCTTCGGTACCGAGCTGCCCGACGATACGAGCGATCTGAGCGTCTGCCTCCGGCCCGAACATGTGCGGCTCGTCCCGGACGACAGCCGGGATTCGGCGCCGGCGCGGCCGAACATGTGGCCCGGAAAGGTCGAGATCAGCGTCTTCCAGGGGTCGTTCGCCCGGTGCTCGATCCGTCTCGATGCCGGACCGGTGATCGAGGTGCAGAGCCACGAGGAGGCGGCCGGACTGCTCCGCAAGGACGATCGCGTCGTGGTCGAGGTCGATCCCAAGCACGTCCGGGTCCTGCCCGGTGAGGTTCGCATTCCCGGAGAGGAATCCTGATATGGCCCTCATGACCTCGGCTCCCGAGGCGCAGAAGCCCCCACAGCCGGGGCGTTCCACCCTTCCGTGGCGGAAGCGGTGGCTGCCCTCGGGCACGCTGCTGGTGATACTCGCGGTGCTGATCCTGCTGCCCGCCGGGCTGGTCCTGCTCGCCGCCCTGAGCACCAGCGTGCCGCGCCCGGGAAACATCAGCTTCGATCTGACCCTGGACAACTTCGGCATCTTCTCCGCGCCGCAGGTGCAGGAGGCGTTCGCCAACTCGCTCGTGCTGGCCGTGAGCGCCACCCTGCTCGCCTGCCTGATCGGGGGCGGCCTGGCTTTCCTGGCTGCCCGCTCGGATATTCCGCTGCCGAAGTTCGTCTACCTGATCGGCCTGATGCCGCTGTTCCTGCCGTCCTATGTGGGCGCGCTGGCCTGGTCGATTCTGGGAAGCCCGGTCGCCGGTCTGGTCAATATCGCCCAGCGCGATATCGGGTTGTCGATACCGTTCGACATCTACTCCATGCCCGGGATGATCTTCGTCTTCGCCATGTACTACTCGCCGTACACCTTCCTGCTGGTCCACGGCGCGATGTCGATGATGAGCCCCGACCTCGAGGAAGCCGCTCGCATTCACGGGGCGACACCGCGCCGCATGCTGAGCCGGGTCTCTTTCCCCCTCGCGCTGCCGGCGTTGATCGGTTCGGCGATTCTCACCTTTACGCTGATCTTCGAGAATTTTCCGGTCGCCCAGGTCCTGGGGACGCCCGGCGGGGTCGACACACTGCCCACCTTCATCTTCCGGCTGCTCAACGCCACGCCGTCGCGGGGCAACGAAAGTGCCGCCATCGCGGTGGTCCTGGTCGCGATCGTCGTGTTGGTGACGTGGCTGCAGAACCGGGCGCTGCGCAAGCGCTCCTTCACAACCGTCACCGGTAAAGGCGTGCGGCAGAAGAAGTTCAACCTGGGCCGGGCGCGTATCCCGGTCTTCGTGCTGACGCTCGTGTTCTTCGGCCTCTCGATCGTCCTGCCCGTCCTGGCGCTCCTGGTCGCCGCCGGCCAGACCTCGCCCTACCTGACGTCCATGAGCCAGCTGACGGCCTCCGGGGGGCTGGACTTCAGTTCTTTCGGGGAGGTCCTGGGGTCGTCCGGGTTCCGCGCGGCCGCATTCAACAGTGCGGTGGTCAGTATCTTCGCCGCCGTCGCCGGTACGGTCTTGGCCTTTCTCTGCGGCTACGTGGTTTATCGGTCGAAGGCATCCGGGCGGACCCTGGTCGAAACCGTTTCGATGATGCCGCTGGCCATTCCCGCGGTCGTTCTCGGTATGGGGTTGCTGTGGACCTGGCTGGTGCTGCCCGTTCCGCTCTACGGGACACTCGCCGTTCTGGTCGTGGCGTTCCTGGCGGTCCAGGCACCGCAGGGTTTCCGGGGTGTGGCCTCCTCCATCATGGCCACCGACCGAGACCTCGAGGACAGCGCGGTCATGCTCGGCGCGGGCCGCATCAGGGCCGTCACCCGCATCACTGTGCCGCTGATGAAGGTGGGCCTGCTGTCCACGTTCCTGCTGCTCCTGATGCTCAGCATGCGGGAGCTCACCGTTCCGCTGTTCCTCTACACCAGCGAGACCGAGATCCTCTCGATCGCCATCTACGACGCATTCGAGAATGGCGGTGCGCTGCGGCAGGCGGCCGCGATGAGCGTGATCTACACCGCATTCATGTTCGTCCTGTCCTATATCCCGCGCCGACTCGCACGTCAGTGACGAACCGGCGAAACCGCTTCGAGAAGGAAGCAGAACAATGAAGTTCACTCGATGGGGCGCGGTGGCGACCGCCCTGCTGCTGAGCGCCTCGCTCGCCGCCTGCGGCGGCGGTGCGGGCCGGCCCGACGATGTCGCGGTCGCCGCGGCAATGCTGCCGATGCCCGCGATCACCGATACCGACGGGCTGGTCATCCACGGCGAGGAGATCGCCGACGCCGAACTCCTCGCGGCGGCCCGCGGACAATCGCTCAACTGGTACACGGCGTCGGGGGCGGAGAGCGCCGCGCTCACGGCCGCCCGGTTCGAGGCCGAGACCGGGGTCGACGTCAATATGACCCGGTTGCCGTCCGGCAAGCTCAACGAGCGAGTCCTCAGCGAACACGGCGCCGGCCGTTTGTCGGCCGGGGTGGTCACCATCACCGATCCGATCCTTGCCGAAGGTTTCGCCGCGGCGGGTGTCTTCACTCCCTACCGGACGCCCACCTACGACAAGCTGGCCGCGATGGGGGACGTGGTCTGGGGTGACGGCGAGTACTACACCGTCTACTACTCGGCCTACGCATTCGCCTACAACGACCTGGCGGTCGAGGCGAACGACGCCCCCGCCCGCTGGACAGACCTGCTCGACTCGAAGTGGCAGGGCAAGCTGGGCGTGGTCAACGCCGGAGCCGGTGGTACCGTACAGGGCCTCGCCGATTTCCAGGAGCGGGTGATGGGCAAGGACTACTGGGCCGGCCTGGCCGCTCAGGAGCCACGGGTCTTCGACACCACATCGGTCCAGCTCGAGGCGCTGGCCCGCGGTGAGATCGAGGTGGCCACGGTCGGCTTCAACAGCACCTACGGGGCCGAGGAGGCGGGCGCGCCCATCGAGCTGGTGGTCCCGGAACAGGGGGTCTCGGGCACGTTCAACATGCAGGGACTGACCACGGCGGGTGCGGATAACGCGGCGGCGCGGCTCTTCATGAACTGGACCATGTCCCGCTCCGGCCAGGAGTTCGCGGCGGCGCAGGGTTTCGTGGGTTCCCGCACCGATATCGAACAGGTTCCGACCGGTCATTACCAGCTGCCGAAGGCCGATGACGAGAACTTCGTGGTCTATACCCCGGAGGACGCCCGAACCCGCGGCGAGGACATCGTGGCCCGGTGGAACAAGACGTTCGCCTTCAGCGGCTGACGCCGGGCACGGAGGGAGAGCCGGCACGTCGCCGGGGCTATACGGCCGCCGCAATCTCGATGAGGGAGGTTGCAGCGGCCGCGGCACGTTCGGTGTCGACATGGATCCACTGGCGGTCGCCCGTCGCTCGGGCGAAGAGATCTATGCGCTCCTGGTCGACGGTGAGCCACGGACCCGGGCCCAGCTCGACATCCACGAGCGACTCCAACTCCTCGCGGGTGCGTACGACGGCCGGGCCGGCGCCGCTCACGCCTCGACCCGCTCGACCACCGCCGCCAGCCCCTGGCCGCCGCCGATGCACAGGGTGGCCAGGCCGTAACGACCCTCGATACGGGTGAGCTGGCGCGCCAGCGTGCCGATCAACCGGGCTCCGGTGGCGCCCACGGGATGGCCCAGGGATATGCCGGAGCCGTGCGCGTTCACCCGCGCGAGGTCGGTTCCGCTCAGCTTCCACTTCTGCAGCACCGCGAGTGCCTGGGCCGCGAAGGCCTCGTTGAGCTCGATGAGATCCATATCGGCCAGGGTCAGTCCGGCCCGCTCCAGCGCGGCCGCGCCGGCCGGCACCGGACCCATGCCCATGGTGCGCGGGGGGACACCCGCCACAGCCCAGGAAACCAGCCGGACCAGCGGGCGCAGCCCCAGGTCGGCCGCCCGCTCCGGCGTGGTGACCACACACATCGCCGCGGCATCGTTCTGTCCGCTGGAGTTGCCGGCGGTCACCGTGGCGTCGGCGAGGTCGCGTCCCATGATCGGCCGGAGTGCGGCCAGGGATTCCAGGCTCGTATCGCTGCGCGGGTGCTCATCGGTATCGACGATCGTCTCGCCGCGCCGTCCGGGCACCGTGACGGGCACGATCTCCTCCGTGAACACCCCGGATGCCTGCGCGGCCACGGCACGGCGGTGCGACTCCACGGCCAGCACATCCTGTGCCTCCCGGGTGATGCCGTAGTCGCGACGGACGTTCTCCGCCGTCTCGATCATCCCGCCGGGCACGGGATAGTCGGGTCCGCCGGCCGTGGTGCGGGCGCGGGCCAGCCCGTCGTGCATCGTCATGCCGCCGCGGGCCGCACCCCAGCGGGCGTCGGTGGTGTAGAACGGCACATTGCTCATGCTCTCGGTGCCGCCCGCGACCACTACCCGGGCCGCTCCGGTCTGCACCATCATCGCCGCGTTGAGGATCGCCTGGAGGCCGGAGCCGCACCGGCGGTCGATCTGCTGGCCCGGCACCTCGACCGGGAGGCCGGCGGTCAGCGCGACCACCCGGCCGATCGCCGGTGCTTCGCTGTTGGGGTTGCAGTGCCCGAGGATCACGTCGTCGACGGCATCGGCCGGCAGGCCGCGCGCGACGAGCTCACGGAGCACCGTGACCCCCAGGTCCACCGCGGTCAGGGGACGGAAGGCGCCGCCGTACCCCCCGATGGGGGTGCGCAGTGGCTCGCAGATGACAGCGTCGGTCATGACTCTCCTCGATCGTTGCTCAGCTGGGCCGGTGCGGCCGGGTGCCGTCGCCGCTGTCCTGGGGGCGCGCTCACATGAACCGTCCGCCGGTCACCTCGGCCACGGTGCCGGTCATGTAGGCAGACAGTGACGAGGCGTAGAACAGGGCGACACCGGCGACCTCGTCCGGCTCACCCGGCCGCTGCATCGGAATCTCCGCCATCTTCTGGTCCCATGCCTTCTGCGGCATCGCCTCGGTCATCGCGGACCTGATCAGCCCCGGCTGGATCGCGTTGACGCGCACCCCGTGGTGGGCCATCTCCTTGGCCGCCGCCTTGGTGAGCCCCACGATCCCGGCCTTGGCGGCCGAGTAGTTGGTCTGGCCGACCATGCCGACCTTCCCGGACAACGAGGAGATATTGACGATCGCTCCCGACTTCTGCTCCCGCATCCGTGCCGCGGCCAGCCGGGTGCCGTTCCAGGTGCCCTTCAGATGGACCTGGACGACGAGGTCGAAATCGTCCTCGGTCATGGTGCGCATGGTCGCGTCCCGGGTGATGCCGGCGTTGTTGACGAAGACGTCGAGGGACCCGAAATCCGCTACGGCTGTGTCGACCAGGGTCTGCATCTGCGCGGCGTCGACGACATCACACCGCACGGCGCGGGCCCGGTCGCTGCCGAGCTCCTGCGCGGCCGCCTGGGCGGCGGCTTCGTCGAGGTCGCCGATCACGACCCGGGCGCCGTGCTCGACGTAGAGCCGGGCGATGGCCAGGCCGATGCCCTGGGCGGCGCCGGTGACGACAGCGGTTTTACCGGTGAGCAGTGTGGTCATGAGAGGTCTTCCTGTCGGTGCTGCGGTTCGGAGGCGGGGGAGAAGCGTGGCTTCCGTCGTTCGAGGAAGGCGTTGCGGCCTTCTTGTGCATCGGTCCCGTGGCCCGCCAGGGCCATCGCGGTGCGTTCGGCGGCCAGGAATTGGGCGAGGTCCGCGCGGTCCTGGGCGAGCAGCGACTTGGTGACGGCGTTCGACTGGGTCGGGCCGGCCGCCAGTGTGGTGGCGAGCTCCACGGCCCGCGCGGTCGCATGCCCGGGCGCCACGGTCTCGGTCACCAGTCCCGCCGCTCGTGCGTCCTGGGCCGTGAGGGGCTCACCGAGGAATAGGTGGGCCGCGGCACGCTGGTACCCCAGCCGGCGCGGGAGGTGGTAGGCCGTACCGGCGTCGGCCGTCAGGCCACGGGCAGCGAAGGGGGCTTTGAAATAGGCGTTCTCCCCGGCGACGACCAGGTCGCAGGCGAGCACGATGCCCCAGGCAGCGCCGATCGCGTACCGCTCGACGGCCGCGATGATCACCTGGTCGGCCCGGACCATGGTGGTCACCAGCTCGTGGATCAGGGTCAACCGCTCGGCGGGGGCGAAGACGCCGCCGTCCGGTCCGGGCATCGACGCCACATCACCCCCGGACGAGAAGAAGTCGCCGCCCCCGGTGATGACCACGGCCGCGTCCCGGCGGCGGGAGGCGTCGGCGAGGCCGGCCCGCAACAGCTCCAAGGTCTGCGTGTCGAGTGCGTTGCGCCGGTGCGGACGGTCGAGTCTCAGGACGGTGACGCCAGGGCCCGGCTGCTTTTGGTGCACGGGTTCCTGAGCTGCCTCGGAGGTCATAGTCTATAGAAAATATAGTATGACCCGGTACGCTGTCGAGCGGGCGTAGGGACAGCACTGGGCGGGGCCGCGATCCCTGGGCAGACATCGCCGACGTCAGATGCGGCATCGCCCGATACCGCGGAGGGAAGAGGTCAGGGATGAAGACGATCGTCACCGGTGTAGACGGCAGCCGCACCGCCGCTCGGGCGGCCCAGCGAGCCGCCGAGCTGGCCGCGGCGCTGGGAGCGGAACTCCATGTGGTCTGCGCGTACGAACGCCTCGAGGTCGAGCGACTCCGGCAGGGCAGTGACGAGCTCGTCCGGTCGACCGAGGACGAGGCCGCGCGCACCGCCGTCGCGGCGGTCCGGGCGCTGCAGGCGCTCTACCAGGCGCTCGTGCTGCGGCCGCAGGCAGTCGAGGGAAAGCCCGGCGAAGTGCTGGTCCAGGTCGCCGAGCAGTGTGAAGCGGACATCATCGTCGTCGGCAACAAGCGGGTCCAGGGTGTCGCTCGCGTTCTGGGCAGTATCGCGCGCGACGTCGCGCGCCGGGCGCGCTGCGACGTCTACGTCGTGCACACCCACGAGCGCTGACCCGGCAGTGGTTTCCGGCCACGCTCACCGAGGTCGCTCGCCGGCATCAGCCTCGGCTGAGTTGCACGCGGTACGAGTAGTAATGCGGAAGGAAGTGGCTCACCGCCACTTCGACAGGCACGCCGTCGGTGTCGAAGTAGAGCCGATCGATGAGAAGTGTCGGCTGATCGGGTTCGCTGTCGAGATGCGGTGCGGCCGAGGAAGGGAGCTTACCCACCGTGATGCTCTGCTGAGCCTGGCCGATCCTGCGCGGAAGTGCCTCGTCGAGTAGTCCGATGATGGTCAGATCGCTGCTGATCCCGACGGTCTGCAATTCCGTGACGTCCGCGAGCAGCCGGGCGACTCGTGGGGGCAACGCCACCGTGGTGAGACAGAACGGCGTATTTTCGTGAAGCCGGACGAACGAAACCTCCCAGATGATGTCATCGGGAAGCCGCAACCTGTCGGCGGTGGACCTGTCGATTCGGCGCGATAACGGTTGCACCACCCGCATCCGGGTGTCGTCCGAAAGATTCATCAGGTCATCGACGGATCCGACCTGCCGGATATAGCCGGCTGCGGGAGTGCTGACGAAGGTCCCACGGCCGCGAGTGCGGACGACCAGGTTATCGGCGACCAGGTCCTGGAAAGCACGGCGAACAGTCTGCCGGCTCACGCCGAACCGCTCCGCGAGCACCGACTCGGTCGGCACCTGCGCACCCTCCGCCAGAGTGCCATCGACGATTTGGGCGCGAAGGCTCCGGGCAACCGTTTGGTAGCTCAACTCAGCCATGGCGAAAGCCTAATGTCAGGGTGTTCGGATCCACCTTCTGGACGGATGCCGGGTCGGTGGCCTATCCGTTGCTTCCGGTCGGTTCGGCAGCGCGGGCGAGCACCGCCCGCGCCCGGAGCAGGACAGGGCGATCGACCATCTGCCCGTCCACCACCGCCACATCTCCGTCTCGCGCAGCGCCGAGCACCGAGCGGGCCCAGGTCAGCTCGTCGGCGGGAGGTAGCAGTCCCGTGTGTACCGGGCGAACTTGGTCCGGATGAATGCACAACCGGGCGGTGAAGCCGGCGGCAACCGAGTGCCGGGTCGCGGTTTCGACGCGGGACAGGGCACGGACTTCGGTGCTGACTCCGTCGACCGGTGCCGGCAGACCGGCCGCCGCCGAGGCCACGGCGAGAGCGAATCGTGCGGGGGCGAGGCGGTTTTCATCGGCCGGGTCGATTCCCAGCTCGGCCGCGAGGTCGAGGTGTCCCAATGCCAACCGTGCGACGCCGGGAAGTGCTGCGATCTGCGGCGCGGCGATGAGTCCGGCCGCCGTTTCGACGAGCGGGAGCAACGCGACGTTCGCACCGAGCCGGTGGCCCAGCTCGGCGAGCTCGGCAGGCGAGTCCGCTTTGGGGACCATCACCCCCGCCGGGCGGGTGCCGGTGGACAGCGCCGCCACATCGGCCGCACCCGGCGGTGTCGATGGTGAATTGATCCGCACGATGACCGGCTTCCGCGGAACAGGTCGGTTCAGCAACGCGCGCACGTGCGCGCGGGCCGCGTCCTTCGCGGCCGGTGCCACCGCGTCCTCGAGGTCCACGACGACGCAGTCGGCCTCGCTGTCGAGCGCCCGCCGGAACCGGTCGGGCCGGTCTCCGGGTACGAACAGGAACGACCGGGCCGTGCCGATCCGGTTGTGGGCGTTCACGCGCGGTATTCCCTGAGGAGGGCACGGCCGATGATCATCTTCTGGATATCGGATGTCCCCTCGCCGATCAGCATGAACGCGGCTTCGCGGTACAGGCGTTCGATCTCGTATTCCTTGGAGTAACCGTAGCCGCCGTGGATACGGAACGAATCCTGGACGACCTCGTTGCAGTATTCGGAGGCGACCATCTTGGCCATGCCCGCCTCGACATCATTGCGCCGGCCGGCATCTTTCAGGCGTGCTGCCCGGACGACCATGGCGTGTGCGGTCTCGACTTTGGTGGCCATCTCCGCCAGGCGGAACAGGATTGCCTGGTGCTGGGCGATCGGTTTGCCGAAGGTCTCCCGAATCTGCGCGTAGCGGATACCGAGTTCGAAGGCGCGGTGGGCGATGCCCACGGCGCGGGCACCGACATTGACGCGCCCGACTTCGACCCCGTCCATCATCTGGTAGAAGCCTTTGCCGGGCTCGCCACCCAAAATCTGTTCGGCGGTCGTCCGGTGCCGGTCCAGGACCATCTCGGTGGTGTCGATGCCTTTGTAGCCCATTTTCTCGATCTTGCCGGGGATCGTGATGCCCTGGGCGGTCGTCCCGAATCCGGCCTCCTTCTCGATCAAGAACGTCGTCAAGTTCTTGTAGACCGAGTCCGCGCCTTCGTCGGTCTTGCACAGCACCGCGACCAAATTCGATGAGCCGCCGTTGGTGAGCCACATCTTCTGTCCGGTGATCTCGTAACCGTCCGCGGTTCTGGTGGCCTTCGTCCGGACGGCGGCGACATCGGAGCCCAGTTCGGGTTCGGACATGCTGAACGCGCCGCGGATCTCACCGGTCGCCATTCTCGGCAGGTACTTCTTCTTCTGCGCCTCGGTACCGTGTTGCAGGAGCAGGTAGGCAACGATGAAGTGGGTGTTGATGACCCCGGATACGCTCATCCAGCCCCGGGCGATCTCCTCGACCACCAACGCATAGGTCAGCAGCGATTCGCCGAGACCGCCGTACTCCTCGGGGATCATCAGTCCGAAGAGGCCCATTTCCTTGAGGCCCTCGACGATTTCGGTCGGGTACTCGTCCCGGTGTTCCAGATCCGTCGCGACCGGGATGATCTTCTGTTCCACGAATTTCCGGACCAGTTCGAGGATTTCGGTCTGCTCCTCGGTAAGGCCTTCGGTACTGACCAGACGACCCATCAGTTGTGCACCGCCGATTCGTTATCGATGTCCGAGGCGGCGAGGACGCCGCGTCGACCCAGCTCGGCGATCTGGGGGTCGGTCAAGCCGAGGTGTGTGGCGAGGATCTGCCGGGTGTCCCGCCCGAGCTGCGGCGCCGGCAGTGGGGGTGCCGGGCTTCCGCCGAGAACCAGTGGCAGACCGGGAGACAGGTGCGGGCCCACCCCCGGCTGGTCGAGCACGTCGACGATCGGGTTGTGACCCTCGGGGGTCTGCAAATGGGCTACCAGGTCTGTCACGGTGCGATAGGGGGCCCAGAGGAGGGCGGTACCTTCGAGGGCGGCCGCGATCTGGCCGGCGCTCTTGCGGGCGAACCATCTCTCGAAGAGTCCGGCCAGTATCTCGCGATACTCGAAGCGATCGTCTTCGCGGGAGAAATCGGCCCCCATTGCGCGTTCGATGGCCTCGACCGGTTCGCGGGTGCCGGTGACGAGCAGCAGGTCGCGCCAGTGCCGGTTGGTCAATGCGACCACCATGAACCGATGTCCGTCCGAACTGCCGAAGTCACGCGCGAAGCCGCCGTAGAGATGATTGCCGATCCGCGGCCGGTCGTGTCCATTGAGCTGAGCGTCGGCCAGCAGGCCCAGATTCCCGGTCATCGAGAGTGCGACGTCGGCGAGCGCGACCGTCAGCGCGGAGCCTTCGCCGGTGAGTTCCCGGTGGCGGGCCGCCGCGCAGATGCCGGTCGCCGCATACAACCCGCAGGCGATATCCCAGGCCGGCAGCACATGATTTATGGGGTCCGCATAACCGGAAGGTCCGGTGATCAGCGGGAACCCGACCTCGGCGTTCACCGTGTAGTCCACGGCCGACGATCCATCGCCGCGACCGCGCACATGGACATGGATCAGGTCGTCGCATACTTCGCGCAGCGCGTCGTAACCGAGCCAGTCCTGGCCGATGCTGTTGGTGAGCAGAACAGCGCTGCGCGGCGCGCACGCCGCAACCAGGCCGCGGACCAGGTCACGGCCGTCGTCCGAGCGTAGGTCCACGGTGAGCGACTGCTTGCCCTTGTTGAGCCCTGCCCAGTAGAGACTCGCGCCGGATTCCGCGAGGGGCCACCGGTGCCGGTCGCCCGCGCCGCCCAGCGGATCGATCCGAATCACTTCGGCGCCCAGCTGGGCCAATGTCATCCCACCGAGCGGTGCTGCTACGAACGAAGAAATCTCGATCACGACCAGTCCGGACAACGGACGGGCACCGAACGGCGCAGTGTCCGCACGAGGTTGTCCGTGTCCGGTGTCCGTCATGTTCGTCCTCCATAAAAGCGTCCCGCCTCGTCAATAGGTACGTACATATGTATCATAAGTACGTACTTTTGTCGTCCCGGATAGCGATGTGGAACTCATGGAACGTTGCGATGTGATCGATCTCGACCGCGCTCGCGCGCTGGCCGGGCTACTGGATTCGAACCCCGAGCTGATCCAGGCGGGAGACCGTCTGCGCCCGATGTGGCAGGTGGCCTACCTGCTGCCCCGGCCGGCCCAAGGCGATCTCGGCGCCGACGGCCATCCACGGACCGATCACGGGCCCGGCGTACGACGCATGTTCGCGGGCGGACGGCTGACCCTGTGGCCCGGGCTGTGTCTCGGGTCCGAGGTCACCGCCCGCGAGGAGATCGTCTCGACGAAGGAAACGACCGGGCGCGCCGGGCGTCTGGTATTCGTCACGAGTCGGACGATCATCGACTCCGGTGGCTCCGAATGCCTGGTAGACGAGCGAGATGTGGTGTACGTGCACGCGGATCCGAATCGGTCCGGCGCCGAGGAAACCCGCCGGGCCCCGGCCGAGTCCGCCCCCCGGCCCGAGCCGCGGGTGGAATCGGTGGTCGAGGTGGACCCCACGCTGCTCTTTCGCTTCTCCGCCTTGACGTACAACGCGCATCGAATCCACTACGACGCCGACTACACCCGGGATGTCGAGGGGTATCCGGGGCTGGTGGTGCACGGTCCCCTGCAGGCACTGCTGATGGCCGAAGCGGCAACGTCTTCGCTGGCCGGCCCATTGGGAACACCGCTTCCGGAAAGAGTGCAATTCGACTATCAGCTCATCTCCCCGCTGCACCTGGGTCAGGGTTTGCGGGTCGCGACCTTTGCGCGTACGGATGACGAGGTGGGATCCGAGGTCACGGATGCGTCGGGACGAGTCACTGCCCGTGGGCGCGTCACTCTCGGCGGATCGTGAGACATTCGCGGCCTTTCGGTGGAATGCCGGGCGTGATCACCGGGCACCGCCGCCGAAGGTGGTGAAACAGCTCCTGGGCGTTGAACGGGGAGTTGATCGCAGTCAACGCGTGTGCAGATCGGCGCTCAGGCCATGGCCGAGCCGCCGTTGATCCGCACGACCTGCCCGGTGACGAACGAACTCGCCGGCGCGCAGAGGGTGAGTGCGGCCAACGCGATATCGCGGGTCGTTCCGACCCGCGCCAGCGGCGAAGCCGAGGCCATCATGGTGACGTAGTCTGCGCGTTTGTCGTGGTCGACGGTGCCGTCCGCGTCGGTGAAGTGCTGGCCGGTCATGCCGGTCTCCACCCAGCCGGGTGCAATGGCGTTGACCCGGACGCCCGCTGCGCCGAGTTCCAGCGCGAAAGTGCGGGTCAGTTGTGTCACACCGCCTTTCGAGATCGCATAGGTGATACGCCCCCGACTGGCACGGTCGATGATTCCGGAGGAGAGATTGACGATGCAGGCCCCGGATGACATCACCCGACCCGCAGCCTGGCAGGCGAAGAAGGTGCCGCCGACATTGATGCGCAGTACCGTGTCGAGTTCCTCGGGCGTTACGTCGAGTGCGTCGCGCATGATCATGACGCCCGCGGCGTTGACCAGGATGTCCAGGCGGCCGAAGTCGGCGACGACGGTGTCGACCGTAGCGTGAATCGCCGCGGGGTCGGACACATCCAGCACACGCGTGGTGGGGGAGTAGCCCTGCTGCGCTGCGAGCGCGCCGGTTTCACGCAGACCGTCGGCGTGGATATCGGTTGCGATCACCTGTGCTCCGGCCGCCGCGAGCACGAGTCCGGTCTCCCGGCCGATGCCGCCACCGGCGCCGGTGATCAGCGCGACCTTGCTGGTCACGCGAAAATTGTCGGTGATATCAGCCATCGATTCTCCTGTTGTCGCGCAGTGTAAGTGGATCTCAGGACGGGTCGGAGAAGGCAGCGTTTCTGGCGATCTGATCTTCGGTCATGCCCCACGGGCTCTGGATGAGCGCGCCGCCGTCGACGATCAAGGTTTGGCCGGTGATCTTCGCGGCGAGCCCGGACGCGAGAAAAAGCACCGCGTCCGCGATATCCCGGCCGCGCGGCGGAGCGAGCGCGTTCACGACATCCTCGCCGAACGGCACTTCCGGAAGATCCCAGTTCCCGCCGCCGACATTGCCCGGTGCCACGGCATTCACCCGCACGCCGTGGGTGCCGTATTCATCGGCGAAGGTCTTCACCAGTGAGATCACACCTGCCTTGGCCGCTCCGTAGCCGGCGTGGAAGCGCGCGGAGCCGATCCCGTCCACGGAGGTGAGGGCAATGAGCGAGCCGCCCTTGTCGTTGACCATCAGATGCGGGGTCGCGGCCCGGAACACATAGAAGACCTGTGTGAGGTTTACCAGGAGCTGCGAGTTCCACTCCGCATCGGTGATCTCGGCGGCCTTGCTCCACTTGGCCTGACCGACAATGTCGACGCAGACATCCAGTCCACCCATGGTTGCCGCGGCCTCATCGATCGCCGCCGAAGCCTGCTCGGGCCGGAGTACATCGGCGATGACCGTGAAAGCCTTGCCACCCTCGGCGGTGATCTCCTCGACGATCTCCTCCGCGCGCGCGGCGTCCTTGTCGATACACGCGACAGTGGCGCCGGCCCGCGCCAGTTGCAGTGCCGAGCCGCGACCGTGACCCGCGCGGCTCGGGATGAATCCGGCGCCGACAACGACGGCGCGGGCGCCGTCCAATCCGAGGTCGATCACTGTGTTCCCGCTTCCTTGTCGGTATTCGTGCCGGTGTCGCCGGGGGCGGAGTACGTGTAGGCCCCGTCGATATGCATCAGGCGCGTGGCGAGTTCGAGGCCCGCCAGGGGAGTGATCGGTCCGAGCCGTCCGTATTCGTTGACGTAATAGTTTTTTTCGGGCTTCGCGGCCGGGTCGAGCCAGATGAGCCGGGCACCTTCGGTGTCGATTGTGTGGTTGTACTCCCAGAACGCCGCATCGGTGACTTCGGCGCAGCGGTAACCGCTCTGTACGACCGCCACGATCACCCGGGCAGCGTGGCCCACCCAGGCCTCCATCCACGCGGGTAGCCCGCCGAACCCGATGCCACCGCCGGTCACCGGCTGGGAATTCGGGCCGTAGAGCGTGAACAGGTTCGGGAACTCGGGGATGGTCAGGCCGAGGTAGGCGCGTGGACCCCCGTCGAGGTGCCAGCGATCTTCGATGTGCCTACCACCGCGGCCGCGGAAGTCGATGGGCCAGAGCCATTTCATCATCTGGAAACCCACCGCGGTCACGGCGAGGTCGATGCGGCGCTCGACCCCGTCGACCGTGACGATGCCGTGTTCGGTGAAACGCTCGATACCGTCGGTTACCAGCTCCACGTTGTCGCGGGTGAGCGCCCGGTACCACTTGTTGTCCACTACCGGACGCCGGGCCGAGGGTGGGTAATCCGGTACCAATCGGGCGACGAGATCCTCGCGGTTGTCCACTTGCGCCCGGATGTAGTGGGTGAGGTTCTCGCGTAACCGGTCGTTGCTCTTACTGAAAAGCCCACCGGCAGCGCGCCATTCTGGGTCGGGCCGGACCATGTCGCGTGGATCGGCGGGTTTGAGCGAGGTCATGCGTGCCCAGTTCCAGTAGTGCGGGATATTGTCCAGCACCCACCGCGTTTCCGCGCTCACGGGCTCGCCGTAACCTTCCCGGGGCGCGATCCACTGCGGGGTCCGCTGAAAGACGTAGACCCGGTCGGCATCCTCGGCGATCCGCGCCAGTATCTGGACTCCGGTGGATCCGTTTCCGATAACGGCCACCGATTTTCCCTGTGCGCTGTGCCGGTCGGTCCACTGCGTGGAGTGGATGATTTCTCCGGTGAAGTGCTCGATCCCGTCGGCGTCCAGGTTCTTCGGAGTGGAGAAGAGCCCGGTCGCGGTGACAACGAAATTGGTGTGCACGGAATTGATTGCGCCATCGCTGTCGGCGACACGTAGCGACCACATACCCGACCGCTCATCGAGCTCGGCTGCGCGGACCTCGTGTTCGAACCGGATATGTTCGAACACGCCGAACTTCCGCGCCACCATCTCGAGATAGGCGCGCACCTCGGGCTGCCGCGCGTACTGCTCGGTCCACGGGTGGTTCTTGACGAAGCTGTACTCGTACATGGTGCTGGCGCTGTCGACGCGCGCGTCCGGGTAGGTGTTGATGGCCCAAGTACCCCCCACATCCGGACGGCGTTCGTAGATCACGTAGGCGATGCCGAGCTGTTCGAGCTGGACGGCCATCGCGATACCGCACAGCCCAGCACCGATGATGACCACCGAGAAGTCGTCCGCGCGTTCGGGACGATCACCCGGCCACTGTGCGAAGAGCGGGAACTCGTCGACGGCAGGCACTGTCCGCGCCACCACGAATTCGGCGTCCGTGAGCTCTCGGCCGAGCGCGATCTCGACGATCGTGCGCAGTTCGTCGTCGTCCAGGCGGCGCGGAGTGTAGGTGGGAGCGGTATCGGCGAGGAACTTTTCGGCCTTGACGAAGAGTTCTTCGCGGTCTTCCTCGGCGATGGTCATCTCGAACGCGGCGCCGCTGCGAATCGGCACCAGTTCGAGTTTCATCGTGGCCAGGGCGGGGTCTCCGGTCGCGTGCAGTAGTGCCAACCGCAGGGCGTGCAGGTTCGACTGAGCCAATACGTGCCGGACGAAGTCGCCATCCATTTGCTGTCCTAGTTTTCAGCATTTCGAAACTAGTTTTCGAATTGTGTTCAAGCTACGCTAAACCTCGAAAGCGCCTGGCGTCAACGGATCGGTCAAGGAGTTCGATGTCCCTCTCCGCCCAACGTGCACTGCAGGTACTGGACTTCCTCACCGCCAACGAGCGGGGGACGTTCACCCTCAGTGAGCTGTCCAAGGCGCTGGATGTGAGTCCGGGTTCGATGTTCGCCGTGCTCAAGGCGATGAGCGAAGGGGGTTATGTCACCCGGCATCCGCGACACAAGACCTACACCCTGGGACCCGCGGTGGCGGCGGCCGGCCACGCCGCCTCGGGTGCGCATCCGGTGATCGAGCTGGCACGTACCGAGATGGTGAAATTGGCGGCGGCGACCGGGCACGAGTGCACCGGCACCGTTCTGGTCGGCAGCGATATCCTGGTCATCGCCGTGGAGGGCGAGCCCTCCGGGCAATCCCTCGACCTCGCACCCGGACAGCGGATTCCGCTGTTACCGCCGTTCGGGCAGCCGTTCATGGCGTGGATGCCACCGGCCGAGCTGCGCGAGTGGATTGCCGACCTGCCGGACGATCTGCGAGATCGGGTGGCCGGATACATCGAATCCTACGGCCGGATCGTGCGGCAGCGGGGTTATTCCGTCGGCCGCGGGGTTCCGGGCCGCGAACACCATTCGCTGACACGCGAATTATCCGCCCGACCCAATGATTCCGCACTGCGCGCGGCCCTGCTGCAGCGGTTCTTCGCAGAACAGCCGGAATTCGCGGTATCGGAGTTCGAACTCGATACCGAATACCATATCGGCAACATCGCGGCCCCGGTCTTCGATCCGGAGGGCCGGGTGGCCTGCTGCCTCACCTTGCTCAATATCGGCACCCGCACCGGCCGCGAGGTGCCTGCCGCCGCACGGCCGGTGATCGCCTCGGCGCAATTACTCACCCGGCAGATCAGCGGCCGTGTGCCGCAACAGGATTAACGCAGTACCGAGTACGACATCGCGCGGATCACCGGCGCGGCGTCCAGAGTGATCGAGGACCCGACCATGTCCGGAACAGAACTCGCCGCGCGCGATCCGCACGCCGATGTCCGTATCGAAGACCTCGGCTCCACCCCACCCATCCTGCGCATACAACCCGCCGCAGCGCCGTCCGACTCGGCGTTGATCCATTTCCACGGTGGCGGCTACCGCAAGGGATCCCCACGGATGTTCGCCGGCAGTGTCGCCAGAATCGCGACCGCCTGCGAAACTCAGGTGTTCGCGGTGGGCTACCGACTCTCGGGGGTGAGTCCGTTTCCGGCCGCCGTGGACGATGCCTTGGCCGCCTACCGGTTGATCGCCGCGGATATCGATCCCGATCGTATTGCGCTGTGGGGGGATTCGGCCGGCGGCGGACTGGCCGCGGCGCTGCTGCTGCGGCTCCGGCAACTCGGGATACCGGGCCCGGCCGGTGCGTTCCTGTTCTCCTCCTGGCTCGACCTGCGCAATACCGCCGCAAGCTACGCCGGGAACCGGGCCACCGACCGTATCTTCTCCATCGAGCTGGCGACCGAGGCTGCGGCGGCGTATCTGGCGGGCCGTCCGGCGACCGATCCGCTGATCTCGCCCGCCCTCGGCGACTGGACCGGGCAGCCGCGACTTGTCGTGCAGGTCAGTGGTGCCGAGGTGCTACGCGACGACTCCCTGCTGCTGGCCCGGAATGCTGCCGCTGCAGGTGTCGATGTGCGGCTGAAGGTGTACGAGGGGGAACCACATATCTGGAACCTCGCCTACCCCGCGACCCCTGCCTCGCGCCGCGCAATCGGCTTCATGGTCGAGCAGCTCGGTGAGCTGTTCGCGCCGGTTACCGATACCTGAGCTCGCCGCGGTCCCCGCCGGTTGGAGAACCACTTGCTTCGACTCGTATCGCTGCGCACGCCGGGATGGCGGGCAAGGTGCCGGCCGAGTCTCTGGTGGACCGAGTGAACGCGTTACTCGGCGCGGGAAATCCTGACTATATGCAGGCGGCTGCCGACCTCGCCGGGATAGCGGCGTGAGGTGATGGTCACCGGTTGCCATCCGCTCGGGTTGTGTGCGCGGATGCGGGCTGGGGTGACGGCCTTTGTATCGGGTAGGCCGGACTGCAGCATGACCGCCGTTTTGGCGACTGCTTCCCAGTCGTCTCGGTGGATGAGTTCGGCGTCGCCCTCGCGCTGCCAGTCGATCCACGCGGGCACGTGGCCGATCCACTGGGCAATGAGCGGGGCGCCGGTGGGCGGGAAGGCGATCAATGCGGCAGCCGGCATTTCGGGGCCGGGCTCGTCGGTGAGGCCGAGAGCTTCGTGCGGTCCGAGGGCCGCCGGTTCGACGTCGGATACATCATGGGTCAAGCCGCGCAGCCCGGCTCGCTCCAGATCCGTTCGGCCACGAGCGAAGATCTGCCAGTTCATCAAGTGGCCGTTGTCGTGCAACACCACAATGTTCGAGGTGAACTGGGCATCGGGCTCAGGGTTGGTGCCGAGAGCTATCAATGCGGTGGCATCATCGAATTTCACTACCTTGCGGAAGAACTCACCGGGTGATCGAACCCGCTTGAATCCGTCCGCGTCATCGGTGCTCATCATCCATGACTCGAGGCGCTGTTGAACTTGCAACTCGCCTGCGTACCAGCCGATTCCGGCTGCCGGACGGCACGCGGGAATCGGTTCGTCAGGTGCACCGACCCACAGCTGAAGGGCGTACACGTCGCCTTCCGGGCCGAGGACGGGCAGGGCTCTGACACGACGGTGACCACCGCGCCCGGACACAACCTGATCGAATTCCGAACCGGATCGACGGACCCAGTCGGACAGGTCGGCAACATCCACGCCTTCGTTGCGTTGCAGCGAACGGAGGGAAACCCACTCACGACGCTCGCCGTCCTTGGCGACGATGGTCATCGGGGTGTCCAGGGGACCCAGCGCCTCGATGAGAAACCATGACATCAGAAAGCGCCTACCTGTCCGGAACGGCGGCCGCCGAGCGGCCACGGGCGGTCAATTCAAAAGGTTCGGGACGCAAAGTTCCCCGCTCCTGGAGCGTCAGCGGGACGTCGGAGGAGCTGCGCAGATCGAAGGCGTATACCAGCCGGCCGAGCAAGAGCGTTGCCTCGTGCAGGGCGAACGCCCGCCCGATGCACGAGCGCGGGCCCGTGCCCCACGGCTGGAAGAACCGATCGGGGAAAGCGCGGAGAGCGGCGGCATCGAAGCGATCGGGATCGAACTCTCCGGCAGCCGGCCCCCAAACATCCGGGTCACGTTGCGCGGCCAGTGCCAGAACGAAGACCGCTCGGCCGGCCGGAATCTCGTAGCCGCCGAGGTTCTGCGCGGTGCGCGCGATCCGGAAATAGCCAGGCGCGGGTGGACACAGACGGAGGCATTCGTTCAGGAACTGGCGCGTGAATCGCATTCTGGTCACGGAGTCGTAGTCGAGGCCGGTTGCCTGCGGGGGCATTTCGGCTCGAACACGGTCCTGGTAGCCGGGGTTCTGCGCCAAGTAGTACAAGGCAACTTCCAGCAGTGCCGCGGTGGTCTCGTGCCCGGCGATCAAGAATGTAAGAGTCTGGTCGCGAACATTTTCGGTCGGCAGACGCGACCCGGTCTCCGGATCGACAGCAGTCAGCATCAAATCGAGCAAGTTGGTCGGTTCGCCGTTCTTCTCGGCCTGTCTGCCCGCTATCAGCTCGTCGACATACTGTTGCAGTGAAGCGATATCGCGCCGCACAGTCGAAGCCCGTAGCGCTTCTCGGATGTGGCCGAGGATCGGCACATCATTGGTGGATTCCGATGCCCACTGCAGGGTGCGGCCGAGTTCTTGCACGAAGCGGTGCGAATCGCTGCCGTCGCCGGTGGAAGAGAGCAACCGCAGATTGCGCCCGAACCCGGCTCGTGCGATCACCTCGAGGGTGGCGCGAGTCATCGCTGAATGGACTGCGACAGATCCACCGCCGGCCGAGGTCCACTCGGCCACCAGATCGTCGGCAACCGAGGCCATCGCGTCGTGGTAGGTGCGCATCGCGGCCTGGGCGAACCCCGGAGTGAGAATACGCCGGGCCTGTCCCCAGAGCGGGTCCTTGGAGCTCGCCGTGAACATCCCGTGTGGCGCCATCGGCCGTAGCTTCGCCAGTGGCCCCAGAAGTACACGACCCCAGGCAGTTTCGTCATTGCACTGCGTTGCCAGCCGGCCCCCGGCCACGAGGATGAGCTGAGTGCCGAGCAGTTTGCGCTGAAAGATCGGGCCCAGCCCACCTTGGGCGAGCTTCAGCTCGTGCTGCGTCGGGCGGCGCCTGTCCACACTGGCCACGTCACCGACGATCGGCAGCCGACCCGGCGGATGTGGCAGCGCGTCCACAGGCAGCGTGGCGGTAGACGATTCCATGCGACCACTCAAACATGCCTGCCGACTGATCGCCACGTAGCGTGCGGTCCCGTAGGCCCTCTGCGGTACGCCTCTCGGCTCCCCATTCCAGAAGGTGTGATCCAGGTGATTTTCACCTGTCGGATGCTTCGGTGCGACCCATGCGTTGGTTGCACCGTGCGACGAGCTTGTGCTTAGCTCTAGCCAAGTCGGGCGGCTTATTCCCCTGGCTGGACGTAAGAGGCTCGCACCGGACCGCGTATCTCAGGTACCCGTCTGCCTTGCTGAGCAATGAACACGACCAGCAGGTGGGACAGCAGTGAGCGCCGAGCAGTGCAGTAGCACCCAGTACCTTTCGACGCCGATTCGAGCGCCGCCGCCACTCGGTCGCCGGTTATAGCCAACACCTATTGGTGAATTGCAGAGAATTGCCCGGCGAGCCCTGAGCGTTTGCCCCCGAAAGTCCTTGCTGATAGCTGCACGGTCGGTGGGGCCGGATTCGGAGGGGAACTCCGGCCTGGAGAGTGGTCACCGATACCAGCACCGCGAGGACTTGGCACCGCCCGTCCTGGTGGGCCTTCGTCAGGATGCCGGGCAGGGCCGGCTCGGAGCGGTCGAGGAGCTGGAAGCCAGTGCGGTTCCCGGCGCGGTCACGGACGATGGCGTGCACGAGAAGGCGCCACGCGTCGCGTGCATTGCCTGTGTCCGCGGTAGTCCGGGCGTGATCCGCTGAACAGCGGAAGCGGCGCTCGTGAGGAGGCGCCGCGGTCTGGGGGCCGTTTGTCTGGACAGTCGGGCCGGGTCAGTTCCATGAAGTCGTCGTCGGAGGTGTCGATGCGGGTGGTGGTGCCGTCGGCTGCGAGGGTGAACAGGCCGGTGTGAGTGCCGGCCAGAACCGATCCGTCGGCGGTCAGGTGCAGGCCGTGCTGCCATTCGCTGGGGGTGCGCAGGGTATGCCAGGTCATGATGGCAGTGTGGGCCGGGCTCGACCAGGCCGTGTACCAGATGTGGTGGCTGCTGCCCTCAGTGATGGCGGTGGGTTGTCCTGGTGGGCAGTGTGAAGGCTGCGGTACGGACGGTTCCTCGATGTTTGAAGTCGAGGAACAGGCGATAGACGCCCGGCCCGGGGACCGCGGTGTGGAAGATGATGTCGGGGCCGGGCGCGGTGACACCGTCGCCGGGCTCCCCGTTGGGGTGGACGTGGACATAGGCCAGATCCCCGGCTCGCAGGACGACCAGGTGGCCGAACGCCGCGAGGTAGGGCTGCAGATCGGTGACCGGGGCTCCGTCCTTGCGGACGGTGAGAGTCAGTAGCCGGCCTTCGTCGGGGACCAGGTCGCCGCCCAGTTCGACTTCGTAGCCGTCGACCACGGTGGTGCGGGCGGGATCCGGAACCGGTAGCGGTGCATAGTTTCCTGCGACGGCGAGGTCCGCGCCGAGGGTGATGGTGCGGCCGAGTTCGCGCGGGGCGATATCGGTGAAGACCCGGTATGCGCCTGCTTCGGGTAGATCCAGCCGTACCGACCAGGTGCCGTCGGCGGCGCGCTGGGGATGCACGTGCCAAAAGCCGGTCAGTTCGCGGCGGGCAACGATCAGATGCAGTTCTTTGTCGTGGATCGGGGAGTAGTCGGTGACCGGCCGCCCGTCGAGGCCCAGGATCCGGAACCGGAAGTCGATCTCACCCGGCCGCACAACGGTGTCCGCCAAATCCAGTGAGTACCCGTCCTGGGTGACCAGTAGGCCGCCCGGGAACGCGCCGGCGTCGTGGCCGGTGTGAGGGTGGTGACCGGTGGGAGCGGGACCCCGGGCACTGTGACCACCGTGAGTATCCGCGGTGGCATGTGCTGTCGCCGTGCCGCCGGCCTCCTCGTGGTTCGCGTGATGTCCGTGGTCGCTGTGGCCTGCGTGGTGGTTGTTGTGTGGGGCGTTCATCGCGATCTTCCTTTTCTTGTCATCAGCGGGACGAGAACGAACATATACCCCTGGGGGGTATATGGCAACAGGGGTTGCCGCCCGCAGCAAATGCGCTGGTCGAGCATGCGGGCAAGCCGCCTGGGGGGCCGACGGAGGAGTGTGGACCGCTGAGTCCCGTTGGGGGAGTGGTGTCGAAATATCGGGTCAGGCCCCGTGCTTCGAGTGAGCCACGACAACCCGCACTCACAAGACGAACAAGCTTCGCGTCCGACCGGAACGAAGGTCTCAGTCCGCCCTCGTGAGTGAGCGGACCCAGAAGCTGATCACCACATCCACGCACTGATCGGTGGACCGGCCCTGTGGTGGGGCGAGGACCGCGCCGTGGACCTGAGCCTCGACGGCCTGCACCATCAGCAGCGCGGTGAGATCGGGTTCTGGGCACCCGGGGTCGACGCGGCGAAGGTGGAAGGCGACCTCCTCGGCGAGGAGCTGTTCGAGTTGCCGGAGTCGGGCGATGATCTCGGGCGTGCGCGGCGCCTGTTCGAAGAGCAGTTGATGCATTCTCGGTTGGGCACGATGTATCTCTGCAACGGCCAGGATCAGCCGTCCGGCGGTCTGGTCCAACGGCGGAGGGCCCTCGCACAGGGCATTCAGCTCGGCGAGAGGGGATTCACCGGACTGTCGGAGATGGCGTTCAGCAAGCGCGTAGAGCAGCGCGTCCTTGTTCGGGACGTAGTGATAGAGCGTGCCGATGGAGACGCCGGCGAGTTCAGCGACTCTATTGGTCGTCGTCGCAGCGTAGCCGTGCTGTTGGAAAAGTCGAGCAGCCGAGTCGAGGATCGCGTCGAAAGGTGCACAGCAAAGTCTGTTTCGGATCGGCCACCGCGGAGGCCGATCCGACTTCGCGTCCGGCGCGGCGTTGGGCCCACGACAGGGCTACACCGTGGTTGTCATTGTGTCGGGGCGCCTGTGGCCTGCTTCCATGCGGAATTGCGGAGCAGGCGTAGGCCATTGAGGCCGACGATGACGGTCGAGCCTTCGTGGCCGGCGACGCCCAACGGTAGTGGCAGGTGTCCGACGAGGTCCCAGACGACCAGGACTGTAATGAAGGTGGCGGCGATGGCCAGGTTGGCGACCACCACTCGCCGTGCGCGCCGGGACAACGCGATGACGGCGGGGATGGTGGTCAGGTCGTCGCCGACCACGACGGCGTCGGCGGTCTGCAGGGTGAGGTCGGAACCTGCTCCACCCATGGCGATTCCGGCGTGCGCGGCGGCCAGCGCGGGGGCATCGTTGATTCCGTCGCCGACCATGGTGACCCGCCCGCCCTGGGCTTCCAGTTCGCGTACGGCGGTGACCTTGTCCTCGGGCAGTAGCCCGGCCCGCACCTCGGTGATGCCGACCTGCCCGGCGAGCTGGGCGGCAGTGGCAGAGTTGTCGCCGGTGAGCAATACCGGTGTGGCCCCGGTCAGTGCGGTGACCGCCGCGATCGTTGCGGCGGATTCGGGGCGCACCTGGTCGGTGATGCCGAGCACCGCGACCGGCTGCTGCTCACACAGCACGACCACGGCCGTGCGTCCGCTCTGCTGTAACCGGTCGACCGCTGCCGCGGCCGCGGCTGCGTGCACCGACTGCGTGTCCTCGGCCGAGTTCAAGAGCGCCGCAGGAGAACCGACCTGGATGAAGTGGCAGTCGACCAGTGCGGACACGCCACGGCCGGGGCGGGCGGTGAACTCATCGGCCACCGGCAGCTCGAGTCGCCGGGTACGGGCCGCACGCACCACCGCGGCGGCCAGGGGATGCTCGCTGGGGTGCTCGGCGGCAGCGGCAAGGCGCAGGATCTGCTCCTCGGTGAACGAAACACCCGGCATCACACGGATATCGGTGAGCTCGGGCGCGCCCCGGGTCAAGGTGCCGGTCTTGTCGAACGCGACCCGGTTGGTGGTGCCGAGCTGTTCCATCACCACGGCGGACTTGACCAGCACGCCGTGGCGTCCGGCGTTGGCGATGGCAGCCAGTAGCGGTGGCATGGTCGCGAGAACGACCGCACAGGGCGAGGCGACGATCATGAACGTCATGGCGCGCAACAGTGAAGGCTGCAGGGCTGCACCGAACAGGAGCGGGACGATGAAGATCGCGAGGGTGAGCGCGACCATGCCGAGCGAGTAGCGCTGTTCGATTTTCTCGATGAACAGCTGTGTCTCGGCCTTGGTGCGGCCGGCCTCCTCGACGAGGCCGGCGATACGGGCGACGACGGAGTCCTCCGCGCGACGGTCCACCCGGACCCGCAGCGCGCCGGTGCCGTTGAGGGTTCCGGCGAACACCTCGTCGCCGCTGGTCTTGTCGACCGGCATCGATTCGCCGGTGATGGTGGCCTGATCGACCTCGCTCGCGCCGTTCACGATCTCGCCGTCGGCGGCGATACGGACGCCGGGCCGCACCAGGATCACATCACCGATCTCGAGGTCCGCGGCTTCGACAGTCTGCTCGTCACCGCCCGGGAGAAGTAGGGTCGCGGTGTCGGGGGCCAGATCCAGCAGTCCCCGCACCGAGTCCTCGGTGCGTGCGGTGGCGAGGGCTTCCAGGGCGCCGGAGGTGGCGAAGATGACGATCAGCAGCGCGCCGTCGAGGACCTGCCCGATCGCTGCCGCGCCGATCGCGGCGACGACCATCAGTAGGTCGACATCGAGGGTCTTCTCCCGCAGCGCCTGAAGTCCGGCCAGGCCGGGCTCCCATCCGCCCGCCACATAACAGGTCAGGTACAGCGCCCAGGACAACCATGCGGGTGCGCCCAGCCCCTGCGCCGCGAGGCCGACCAGGAACAACGCCGATGCGGCTGTGGCCCATCGTATCTCGGGCAGCGCGAACAGCCGGGTGCGCCGCCCCGGCGCCGGGGCGGCGGTGGGTCGGGTGGGTGTGGCAGTGGACGAAGCCACGGGACTCCTCATGGTCGGGGGTAGGCACTCGACAATACCAGTACATATGAAGAGGTCTTCATTAATACCTGTGAGATAGACTCCCGGCATGGGACACGGGGTAGAGGGCAACGACCGGCCGGTCGCACGCCTGGATGCCGAGTCGGCCGCGCACGTGGCGACCACACTGCAGGCATTGGCGACCCCGAGCCGGCTGCTGATTCTCACCGAGCTGCGCCAAGGTCCCCGGCCGGTCACCGACCTCGCTGAGGCGGTCGGCATGGAGCAGTCCGCGGTCTCGCATCAGCTGCGGCTGCTGCGCAATCTCGGCCTGGTCACCGGCACTCGTACCGGGCGCAGCATCGTCTACAACCTCTACGACAACCACGTCGCCCAACTCCTCGACGAAGCCGTCTACCACAGCGAGCACCTGCGGCTCGGACTCGCCGATCGGCCCGAAACCGCCAGTTGACCCTGCTCGGCCGGGTCGGGTGCTCGAGACGCAGGAGACCCGGCGATCCTGTCGGGAAGTGCGGTGGGGTGGTCGGATGACGCTCGGTTTCTCGTCGCCGCTGGTGAAAGGAGGCGTCAGCGGCGCGTTGGATGTGCTGGTTCGCGTTCCTGGCGGTCGAAGTCACCGTGTCGGCGGTGGGTAGTCGTGTCCTCCGGTTGTGTGGCGAGGGGGAACTGCTGGCTGGTTCCGGCGGCGGGGTCGTCTTGCTGTTCGCCCCGGAGGGCTTGTTCGCCTGGCTGCGATCGGTCGAGGCGGTGCAGCGCGATGGCCGCTATTGCTCCGATGAGGCCGAGCCCGGCCCACACTGCCCACTCCGCCCCGGCGGCGCGCGCGGCCCCGACTGCCGCGCCGGTGGTGAGGTTGCCGGCCAGGATTCCGATTCCCACGATCGTGTTGTAGAAGCCGTAGTGGGTGGCCACCAGTTTTCCGCCCGCGAGCGAGACGACGGTATCCATTTCGAACGGGAATACCGCGGCGGTCCCGACTGCGAGCACGGCCGTCGACAGGAGCAACGCGACGATCGCCGCGGTGACGCCGAATGGTCCGGGTCCGGGCACGACGAGTAACGGTAGAAACGCGGCGGCCAGTATCGCCATGCCCACTGCCAGGCTGCGTCCGGTTCCCCAGCGCGCCTCGAACCATCCGGTGATCCGCAGCTGCCCGGCTACGGCGACGACACCGGAGACGACGAACAGCGCCGAGACCAGTACCTGGGCGTGCTCGCCTGCGAGGAATTCGGCCTGGAGGGGCAGGGCCAGGTACACCTGGAACGACAGCACATACGAGCCGATCATCGTCAGCGAGAACAGCAGGAAGCGGCGGTTGGCCGCTACCGCGCGCCAGTCCTGCAGCACCGACGTCTGTTCGGCGGGCTTCTGCTCGCGGCGGGCGGGGAGGGCCAGCAACTGTGCGATGGTCAGGGCCGCGAATACGACGGCTGCGGCCGCGGCGGTCACCCGGAAGTCGAGAAACATCAATGCCAGACCGACCAGGGGACCGGCCAGGATGCCGGCTTGGTAGAAGATGTTGAAGACCGCGAAGGCTTCGATGCGGCGTTCGCCGGTGTCGGCGGCCAGATAGGCGCGTACGGCGGGGTTGAACAGGGCTCCGGCGAATCCTGTTGCGGCGGAGGCGATGAGTAGCGCGGGCAGTGAGGTCGCGAATACGAGCAGGGCGAAGCCGCCGGTGCGCAGGAGGCAGCCCGCGACGATCAAGGGTTTGTAGCCGAGCCGGTCGGCGAGGGTGCCGCCGATGAGGAACATGCCTTGCTGGGAGAAGTTTCGTACGCCGAGTACGAGGCCGACTGCCCAGGCTGCCAGCCCGAGTGGTCCGGCGAGGTAGCCGGCGAGGTAGGGCATCAGCATGTAGAAGCCGAGGTTGATGCCGAACTGGTTGATCATCAGTAACCGGGCGGCGAGGTCGAAGCTGTGGAAGCTCTTCAGTACGGTCACGATTCGCCCTTTCCGGTGTGCGGGTCGATGATGGTGGTGCAGCGGGTCCACGAGTTCACCGCTCGTTCGCCCGGGTGCGGGATGACAGCTGGTTCGATCGGCGGGCTGGTGGCGAGCAGGCCGTGTTCGCGGCAGTAGTCGTCGTTGTAGATGGTGTCGAAGTAGCGCTGGGGACCGTCTGGGAACACCGCGGCGATTCGTGTGTCCGCCGGCAGAGTGCGTGCGGCCCATCCGGCGACCAGTGCCACGGCTCCTACGCTCCATCCGCCCGTCGCATAGTGGGTGCCGGCCAGCGCCCGGCATGCCCATACCGCTTCCGCCGGCGCTACCCAATGCACTTCACCGAAGGCGGGATAGTCGACATTGCGGGGGAAGATGCTCGATCCCAGTCCGCGCATCAGCCGCGGGCCGGCGGGCTGGCCGAAGATCGTGGAGGCCACCGTGTCCACGCCGATCAGCTTCACCTGCGGATTGAATCGGCGCAGCACCCGGGCCACGCCGGCCGAGTGGCCACCGGTGCCGACCGCGCACACCAGGACATCGATCTCACCGAGCTGTTGCTGCAACTCCAGGCCCAGGGATTCGTATCCGTCGACGTTATCGGGGTTGGTGTACTGGTCGGGGCACCATGCCCCGGGTTCGGCCGCCATGAGTTCGGTGACCCGATCGCGGCGCGCTTGCTGCCAGCCGCCGCTGGGATGGGGTTCGGTCACCAACTCGACATGGGCGCCGTAGGAGGCGAGCATGCGTGCCACGATCGGCTCGAGCCCCGGATCCGTGACGACTGTGACGGGGTGGTGGTACACCGCCCCGGCCAGCGCCAACCCGAGCCCGAGAGTGCCGCTGGTGGATTCGATGATGCGTGCCCCTCGCGGCAGGTCTCCGCGTTGCGTCGCCCGCTCGACCATGTGCAGGGCGGGGCGATCTTTCATCCCGCCGGGATTGAAGCCCTCGAGCTTCGCCCAGAATCCGCGGTCGGCCGGGGCCAAAGGCGCGCCCACCCACAGGACCGGGGTATTGCCGACAAGCGAACTGGATTCCCGTACCGGAGCTGGTGGGCTGAGTACTCCAGCGGCTGCTTCGGCGGGTTTGCCGAATACGACGTTATTCATGATTGTCGCTTTCTGTATCCGAACCGCCGCACAGGGCGGTGTAGACGGTGAGCAGGCAGCGAACACCGGCCGGCGACACACCGAGTCGCGGCCTGGCGCTGACCGATCAGCGTCGGGAGATACAGAAATTCGTGAGTATGGCTTGCCCGTTCGACACGGGTAGTGCGGCGACGGGAGGACCGCGGATCCCACGAGCGGCGGTGAAAATCAGGGCGATGCCGCCCACGGCGGTCGCGGCGAGCAGCACCAGCCACAGCAATGGCGAAATCGTCGCGCCGCCGGAGGGCAGCAACGCCTTCTCGATGCAATGGATCATGTGCTGATCACAGTGGTCGGTGAGCCCCCCGCTCATCGCGTGCGGGGAATGGCTGTGCGAGGCGAGGGCGACCTGAACGGCTGCCCCCGCGGCGGGATGTGTGTGCTCGTCTTGCCGGTGCAGGGTGCAGTCGATCAGCGGGGCAACGAGCAGCACCGCCATCAGCAGTCCCACCGATGCGCGCCGCAGGCGAGCGGAAATATTCACCGCGGACCACTCGGGTCCGGGCGCCGGCGGCCGAGTGATAGCGCTGCGGTCTCCGGAGATGGTGCGCCGGCCACGCGGTCTCGAACGCCGCCTGAGCGTTCACGCTGGATATCGGTGTATTCGAACGTCCTGGTCACCTGCGCCACCTCCTCTCGTCACCCATTGTTCTCGCGGCGAAGGCCGCATCGGCGAAGCAACACTGCAACGGTCGCGAAACAACCTACTCGCCAGACCCATCCTGCCTCGCCTTCCTGCGCCCAGGGCCACCGATGGCGCCGACCGTGGGAAGGGTGTCCCGGCGTCCGGCGCCGGCTCGGCGCGCCGACCGAAGATGAATCAGCCGGCGTACCGCTGCACCAGCTCCGGGTCACGGACCTTATGCGTTCCGCGAAGTCAGGTGATCACTCGGTAACCGGCGGCTTCCACAGCGTTCGCGATGGTCTCGGGGTCGACCTCCCGAGCTGATTCGACGGTGACCCGGCCGGTAGCCGGATCCGCGTCGACGCCGGTGACCCCGTCGAGGACGCCGAGCTGGGTCCGGACTTTGGAAGCGCAACCGCCGCAGGTCATTCCCGCAACGGTGATGGTCGAAGTACTCATATCGTTTCCTGTCGATCCGGGGAGTCCGCGTGCCCATCCGTACTCGTGATCGCCGGGCCGCGGGAGGAACAATTCCACCTCACTATACCCGTACGGGGTATATGTAGCGAGTGGAGTCGCTGAGACGATCGAGGTCCGGTCGTGACTCGGAGACCGGGCGAGCCGCATGCAAAATGCCTCCCGTGCTCACAGCGGGCGTGGCGTACATGGGCGGACACCGCGAGAACACTGGATCGCGAGGCGTGCCGGACTTGCATGGGGTGGGGGTGGACCACCAGGGGCGGCCCCCGGGTGGCGGCTCGGCATCGCTTTGTGTAGTCCGTGGCCATGGAATGGCCACGGAAAGGTGCAAGCCCACGTGCATGGACGCGCCGGATGGGGGTACGTCCATGGCCCCACGCGCAAGTGGTGATAGGAGGTGGCACCGATGATGGAAATGTGCATGCAGATGATGAACATGGCGCGGAACTGGTGGAACGGCATGTTCCCAGGAATGCCTATGTCCATGATGTAGCGGACAGATCCGGCGGTCACGGAGCTGAAATATTCTCCGTGAGCCGAATCTCCGGCATGAAATAGTTCAACGCACCGCCGCCTGCTTCGGCGTCGATGGCCGCGCTGCGCGACGGCAGCCATGAACTGCGGTGAAGATCGAGGTGGATCGTAAGCGGCCGCGTCTCCGTGCGGCGGCCTTGGGGCGAAAAGGACACCTCAGGCGGCCAGCGCGGTCGGCCGCTCCGTTCGGGGCCAGTGCGGGTGCTCGGCATCGATGACGAACACGTGGGTGTGCAGGAAGTGGCGTTCGTCCACGCGGACCGCGTCGCCCACCCGGGCCGGGTCGATGGTGCCGACTTCGTGCAGGTGGGTCAGTTCCGCCGGGTCGTTACGCGGCCACATCCGCAGCGCCACCGTGATCCCGGCGCCGGCGAGCACGGCCAGCACCGACCAGGTCATGGTGAAGCCGGCTGCGGTACTCAACCATCCGGTGAGCGGGTAGGTCAGCAGCCACGCCAGGTGCGATAGCGAGAACTGCGCGGCGAACAACGCCGGCCGGTCCGCGGGCTGCGACGACCGCCGCAGCACCTGCCCCGTCGGAGTCAGTACCGCCGCCGTGCCCACCCCGACGACCGCCCACACCGCGACCGCGGCGCCCCAGCGCCATTCACCCCCACCTGCGGCCGACAGTGCGATAGCCGACCCCAGCCCGGCGAGCAGGGTGACCGCACCGGCCATCATCACCGGCCGCGCACCGAGGCGTTCGAGGACCCGGGGCAGCGCCGGCGCGACGAGCATGGTGCCGAACCCATTCGCGGCCAGCAGCATCGCCACCCCGGACTGCGTTCCACCGAGAGTGTCGCGAACGTAGTTGACTGTGTTGACCATGATCACCGAACCCGCGGCCGCGACCACCAGATTCAACCCGAGCAACCCCCGCAACCGCGGCGTCGCGGCGAAAATCCGCATACCCACCGTGATCCGTTCCCTGAAACTGCTCCCGGCAGAGCCGGCGCCCGTATCCGGGATGCGAGTCGTGACCACCAGCAGCGCCGAGACCACGAACCCGATCGCGGTGCCCACAAACAACCAGTGGAAACTGATCACCGCCAGCGCCGCCGCGGCCAACATCGGACTCAGCAACGTCTCCATCGTCGCGGCAAGCTGAGCGGCCGACAACGCCCTGGTGTAATCCCGCTCATCCGGCAGGATATCGGGGATAACAGCTTGGTAGGTCGGGGTGAACGCAGCCGAAGCGGTCTGCAGGACCGCGATCAGCACATAGATCTGCCACACCTGATCGATGAACGGCAACGCCAGCACAACCCCGGCCCGGACCACATTCAGAGCGACCAGAAACAGCCTGCGCGGGAACTGGTCGGCGTAGGCGGCCACGATCGGCGCGACCGTCACGTATACCAGCATCTTGATCGTCAACGCGGTACCGAGCACCGCGGCCGCGTCCGCGCCGGCGAGTTCATAAGCCAGCAGACCCAAGGCGACAGTGGTCAGACCCGTACCGAACAGGGCCGAGACCTGGGCGGTGAACAGTCGGAGGTAGTCGCGGTGGGAGAACAACGAGGCAAACATCGTGCGGGCCTTTCTCCCCAGCTTCTGCGTAGCTTAATATCTACGTATGTATGCAGATAACCGGAAGGTACGGACGCCTATTCCCGACCACGAACTGAACTTGGCGGTCGACGTCTTCCGGATGCTCGCCGACGCCACACGCGTCCAAGTGCTGTGGGCCCTGGCCGATGCCGAGCTATCGGTCAACGAACTTGCCGAGTACGTCGGAAAACCCGCTGCCTCGGTCTCCCAGCACCTGGCGAAACTGCGCCTTGCTCACCTCGTCCGCACTCGCCGCGCCGGAACCACCGTCTTCTACAGCCTGGAAAACGACCATGTCCGGCAACTGATCACCGACGCAGTCCACAACGCCGAACATGCCGGTCCGGATTCGCCGGCCCATCATCGCCGGGGAGCCGAAGTGCCTTCGACCAGCCATCACATCGACGGGGAGAACGCCGGCTGACGGTGTGGGAATGCGTGCCACCGGTCAGGCGTGCACGTCGGTGGCCGTGTGTGTCGCGAGTTGCTGCTCGCGTGGTCGGTCCGGGCGTGATCCGCTGATCGGGAGCCGCCGGGGAAGCGGCGCTCGTGATGAGGCGGCGCCAAAGGCCTGGGCGTGGCCGTCTACACAGTCGGGCCGGCTGTGGGGCCACTGTGGAAGTTTGCTGGTCGCGCGCTCCTGAGGCGCGTTGTACGGGGAACGGGCGCTCGCGCGCGGCACGGCGTGGAAGAGGAGTGTCTCTAACATGCGGAGCCGTCATCTGTGACAGGAAAACGTGCGGAGAGGGCGTGTAGAGGGCCTCGAGCACGGATTCCTGTCATAAATGACGGAAATTCGTGCCGGAGTGGTGCGCGAGGGGGGACTTGAACCCCCACGTCCGTGGACACCAGAACCTAAATCTGGCGCGTCTGCCAATTTCGCCACTCGCGCTGGATGGTACGACCGTCCAAACTCTACCGGGCCGCGGCGAGATCGCGAAGACGTGGGCCGGGGTTTCGTACTGGCCGGTAACCCCACCTGGGATTATAACGATTTCATAACTCCCAATATGAGGAGTGCTCATGTTTCGTCGCGGTAAGGAGTTGTCCTCACCTGCGGGTTCAAACATGAGGGAGGGTCATGTTTCGGAGGATTCTGGTACGTGAGTACATGAATACCGGTGGGTAAGCGCCCTGGTCGGGGGCAAACGTGAGGATTTCCTCATGATTTTGTGCCATTCTCGCCGTTATCAGGCCGGTGAGCGTGGAATGTCCATGCGCGGGCCGGGAGCCGGGGAAGTCTCCGCAGACATGTCGCCACGAGAGAAAGTCGAAGCGTCTTGACGATTAACGAGAGCACTGCGTCCGGTCCCGGATTCCGGGAGAACGCGACCTCGGGCCGGACTGTCTCCGAGACGAATCGCACGCCGCTGCTGGACCGGTTGCGAGCCGGAACCCCCTACGCCTTGGCCTTCGGCGGGCAGGGCGCCAGCTGGCTGGGCGAACTGTCCGAGATCGCCCGCGACGCCGCGCTGGAGCCGGAACTGACCGCGCTGGTCAACGAGGCGGCCGCGCTGCTGGGTCCGGTGGCCGATCAACTGCTGACGGTGCGCCCGATGGGCTTCGACCCCGTGGCGTGGATGCTGGAGGACGATCTCGCCGAAGACGACGCCGAGATCGCGGACGCGCCGTCGGAGCGCGTACTGCGCTCGGCAGCGGTGTCGATGCCGGGTGTGCTGCTGACCCAGCTCGCCGCGCTGCGCGCACTGCGGTTACAGGGACTGGACCCGGCGGAGTTCGCGCCGGTCGCGGTCGTGGGGCATTCGCAGGGGCTGCTGGCCGCGACGGCAGTGGCGACCTGTGGGCAGCGCGATGCGGAAATGCTGGCGATCGCTCAGCTGGTCGGCGCGGCGGCCGGGCTGGTCGCGCGCCGGCGCGGGTTGATGCCGGTGGGTGACCGTTCGTCGATGGTCGCGGTGTCGAATATCGACCCCGACCAGCTGCGCGCCGTGCTCGCCGAGGTCTTCGCGGATACCGACCCGGCGGCCGCCGCCGTGCTGTCGATCCGCAACGGCCGGCGTCGGGTGGTGCTGTCCGGTACCCCGGATGCGCTGCTGCGGGTGCAGCAGCGATGCGAACAGCTGCACGCCGAACAGGACCGCGAACGGGCCGCCAAGCAGCGGGGCGGTGCGGTGTTCGCGCCGGTGTTCGAGGACCTGGACGTGGATGTGGCGTTCCACCATCCGGCGCTGGGCGACACCGTCGATCTGGTGTCGGGATGGGCCACGCAGTGCGGGCTCGATACCGAACTGGCGGGCCGGATGGCGCGCGACATCCTGGTCGAGCCGGTCGACTGGGTCGGGACCGTGGACGAAATGGTGGCCGCGGGCGCGGAATGGATCCTCGACCTCGGCCCCGGCGACCTTCTGACCCGGGTGACCGGTGGTTCTCTCAAGGGCCGCGGCGTGGGAATCGTCGCGGCGGCGACCCGCGCCGGACAGCGCGGCCTGCTGACTCCGGGCGCGGCGCCGGAGGTGGCGCTACCGTGGTCGGCCTTCGCGCCGCGGCCGGTGCGGCTGCCGAACGGGCGGATCGTGGTCGAGACCGCGTTCACCCGGCTCACCGGACGTTCGCCGGTCCTGCTGGCGGGAATGACCCCGACCACGGTGGACGCGAAGATCGTCGCCGCGGCCGCCAATGCCGGGCACTGGGCGGAACTGGCCGGTGGCGGTCAGGTGACCGAGCAGATCTTCGCCGACCGGGTCGACGAGCTGAAGGAACTGCTGCACCCGGGCCGGCAGGTGCAGTTCAATTCGCTGTTCCTCGACCCCTACCTGTGGAAGCTGCAGCTGGGCGGTAAGCGGCTGGTTCAGAAGGCACGCGCGGCGGGCGCTCCGTTCGACGGTGTGATCGTCACCGCCGGTATTCCGGAGCTCGAGGAAGCCGTCGCGCTGATCGAGGAACTGACCGAGGTGGGTATCAGCCACGTCGCCTTCAAACCGGGCACGGTGGCGCAGATCCGCGCGGTGCTGCGGATCGCCGATGCGGTGCCGGACTACCCGGTGATCATGCATATCGAGGGCGGTAAGGCCGGTGGGCACCACTCCTGGGAGGACCTGGACGATCTCCTGCTCGAAACCTATGCCGAACTGCGCACCCACGGGAACGTCGTGGTCTGCGTCGGCGGCGGGATCGGGACCCCGGAGCGGGCCACCGAATACCTGACCGGGGCCTGGTCGGCGGCGCACGGATATCCGGCCATGCCGTTGGACGGTGTACTGGTGGGAACCGCGGCGATGGCGGCTCTGGAGGCGACCACCGCCCCCGAGGTGAAGCAGCTGCTGGTCGACACCCCGGGAACCCCGGACTGGGTGGGCGCCGGAACCGCCAGTGGCGGTATGGCCTCGGGCCGTAGCCAGCTCGGGGCCGATATCCACGAGATCGACAACGCGGCGTCGCGGACCGGCCGGCTGCTGGACGAGGTCGCGGGTGACGCGGAGGCGGTCGCGCAGCGGCGCGACGAGATCATCGGCGCCCTGAACGCCACCGCCAAACCGTATTTCGGTGATGTGGCGGCCATGACCTACCTCGCCTGGCTGCAGCGCTATGTGGAGCTCGCGGTCGGGCAGGCGGGCCGGGCGGACTTCGATTGCGGAACCGATCTGGGTGAGGCGATCGCCGATTCGACCCGCTCGGTCTGGCTGGACAGCAGCTGGCGGGAGCGTTTCGCCGAGATGCTGCGCCGGGCCGAGGCCCGCCTCGCGCCCGCCGATCGCGGCGAGATCGATTCGCTGTTCCGCGACGAGGACCTGGAGAACCCCGCCGCGGCGCTGGCCGCGTTGCGCGAGCAGTACCCGGCGGCCGAGCAGACCCTGCTGCACCCGGCCGATGTCCCGTTCTTCGTCACCCTGTGCAAGACGCCGGGTAAGCCGGTGAACTTCGTGCCGGTGGTGGACCAGGATGTGCGGCGCTGGTGGCGCTCGGATTCGCTGTGGCAGGCCCACGATCCGCGGTACTCGGCCGATCAGGTGTGCGTGATCCCGGGCACCGTGTCGGTCGCCGGCATCACCCGGGTCGACGAGCCCGTCGGGGAACTGCTGGACCGGTTCGAGCAGGACGCCGCCTACGCGCTGGTGCGCGACGGTGTCGTCCCGGCAGCGGTCGACGCGCGCCGGGTCGCCGCGGTGACCAGCGGGCCGATCGATGTGGTGCTGGCCGCGCCCGATGTGAACTGGTCGGGCCGGGCGACGGTCAATCCGGTGCACCGGCTGGGCGATCTGCACGAGTGGACCGTGGACGAAAAGGGTGCGGTACATCCGCCGACCGGGGCCACGCTCGTCGAGACCGAAGGCCCCGAGCCTGAACACTCCTACGTGGAACTCGCCGTTCCGCTGTACGCCGGGCACAGCGTCCGGATCCGAATCACCGTGCCGGTGTCCGTGTACAACGGTGGCGCGCCGGTGGTGACCGAAGCCGACGCCGATATCGCCATGTCGGCGCTGCTCGGCGTCGCCGCCGGGCAGACGCTGCCGGAGGTGAAAAACTCTGTCGCGCACGTCAATCTGGCCTGGACGCCGGATCTGATCGCCGACCACGCCGGGGTCACCGGGGCCGGACTGCCGGCGAATCTGAGTACCCTGGGCCGCACGGTGCCGGACGTGCTGGTGGGTGCGTGCTGGCCGGCGGTGTTCGCGGTGCTGGGCGCGGCGCGGACCGGCGCCGATACCAGCGTGATCGAAGGCATGCTCGACCTGGTGCATCTGGACCATCGGATCGAGTTGCTGCGCGAACTGCCCGATGTCACCAGCATTCTCGTGGTGCGGGCGGAATCCGGCACCGTGGTCGACACCGATCTCGGCCGGGTGGTCGAGGTGGAGGTCACCGTCGGCGAGATGCGTGACCAGGGCCTCGACGTGGTGCCGCTGGCCCGGCTCGCCGAGCGGTTCGCCATCCGCGGCCGCACCGGCGCGGGCGAACTGACCGATCCGCCGCGGGCCGCGGGCACCGTGAGCGCGGACGCCACCGAGACCCCGCGGCGCCGCCGCCGGGATGTCGCGATGGTCGCGCCGCGCAGTATGGCGGCGTTCGCCTCCGTCTCCGGGGACCACAACCCGATCCACACCAGTGACGCGGCGGCGAAACTCGCCGGGCTGGGCAGCCCGATCGTGCACGGTATGTGGCTGTCCGCGGCCGCGCAGCACGCGGTATCGGCGGTGGACCCGCAGGCCTCGGTCCCGGCGCGCACGCTGACCGCGTGGACCACGCGGTTCCTCGGCATGGTGCGCCCGGGCGCGGAAATCGATGTGCGGGTCGAGCGGGTCGCCGTCGACTCCGGGGACGAGATCATCGAGGTGTCCTGCCGGGCCGGCGGGGACCTGGTGATGACGGCCACGGGCCGCACCGCCGCGCCGAAGACCGTCTACGCGTTCCCGGGCCAGGGAATTCAGCGCAAGGGGATGGGCCTGGACGCCCGCACCCGGTCCAAGGCCGCGAAGGCGATCTGGGACCGCGCCGACAAGCACACCCGGGAGGCTCTCGGCTTCTCGATCCTGGCCGTGGTGCGGGACAACCCGACCTATCTGAAGGCCCGCGGTGTCGAGCACCGCCACCCGGACGGTGTGCTGCACCTGACCCAGTTCACCCAGGTCGCCATGGCGACCCTCGGTGTCGCCCAGGTGGCCGAGCTGCGTGAAGCCGGTGCGTTCGTGGAGGGTTCGCTGCTGGCCGGGCATTCGGTGGGGGAGTACAACGCCCTTGCCGCCGTTGCGGGTGTGCTGCCGCTCGAGGCGGTGCTCGAGGTCGTGTTCCAGCGCGGCTCGGCCATGCACGAACTGGTGCCGCGGGATGCGCAGGGCCGCAGCGATTACCGGATGGCCGCCATCCGTCCGTCGCAGATCGGACTGCCGGACGACGAGGTGATCGACTTCGTCGCGGGCATCGGTGCGCAGGCCGGGGAATTCCTCGAGGTGGTGAACCTGAATCTGCGCGGTGCGCAGTACGCGATCGCGGGTACGGTCGCCGGGCTGGAGGCGCTGGAGACCGAGATCGACCGGCGCCGCGAGGAATTCGGCGGTAAGCGCGCCTTCATCCTGGTTCCCGGTATCGATGTGCCGTTCCATTCGACCGTGCTGCGCAAGGGGGTGCCGGAGTTCCGCGGCAAGCTCGAACAGCTGCTGCCGGAGGAACTGCGTCCGGAGGTGCTGGTCGGACGCTATATCCCGAACCTGGTGCCCCGGCTGTTCTCGCTGGATCGGGCGTTCATCGCCGAAATCGCCGACTTGGTGCCGTCCGAACCGCTGGCCGCCGTGCTCGCCGATTTCGACTCCTGGTCGCAGCGGCCGAGCGAACTGTGCCGGGTCGTGCTGATCGAGCTGCTGGCCTGGCAGTTCGCCAGCCCGGTGCGGTGGATCGAAACCCAGGATCTGCTGTTCGGCGATCTCGATGTGGAGCGGTTCGTGGAGGTCGGGCTGGGTGCTACGCCGACCGTGGCGAACCTGGCGAGCCAGACGCTCAAACTGCCCGATTTCGCCACCGCCACAGTGGAAGTCCTCAATATCGAGCGTGAGGCGGCGGTCGTCTACTCGACCGATACCGATCCGGCGCCCGTCGAGGAACCGGCCGAAGAAGTCACCGAGGCACCCGCCGCGGCCGCGGCCCCGGCCGCCGCACCTGCTGCCGCCCCGGCGGCCACCGGCGGACCGCGGCCGGACGATATCGCCTTCACCGCCGCGGACGCGACCAGGGTCCTGATCGCCTTGTGGACCAAACTCCGCATCGATCAGATCGGTCCCGTCGACACCATCGAGGGCCTGTGCGACGGTGTGTCCTCGCGCCGTAACCAGCTGCTGGTCGACCTCGGATCGGAACTGTCGCTGGGCGCGATCGACGGTGCCGCCGATGCGGATATGGGCGCGCTCTCGGCCACTGTGGAACGCCTGGCCCGCACGTACAAGCCGTTCGGCTCGGTGCTCAGCGACGCGATCAACGACCACCTCCGTAAGGTGTTCGGCCCGTCCGGGAAGCGGCCCGCCGCGATCGCCGAACGGGTGAAGAAGGTCTGGGAACTCGGTGACGGCTGGGCCAGCCACATCACCGCCGAGGTATCGCTCGGCACCCGGGAAGGTGCCAGCGTGCGCGGCGGCGACCTGGGCGGGCTGGTCTCCGGCGCGCTCACCGACGGCGCCTCCGTGGATGCCGCCGTCGACGCGGCCGTGCAGGCCGTGGCCGCGCGGCGCGGTGTCTCGGTATCGCTGCCCAGCGCCGGTGGTTCCGGCGGCGGCACGGTGGACGCCGCGGCTCTCGGTGAGTTCACCGAGCAGATCACCGGCAAGGACGGTGTGCTGGCCTCGGCCGCGCGCCTGGTGCTGGAACAGCTCGGACTGAACGAGGAGGTCTCCGCGCCGGAGGCCACCGAGGACAGCCTGGTCGATCTGGTCTCGGCGGAGCTGGGGTCGGACTGGCCGCGGCTGGTCGCGCCGGCCTTCGATGCTCGCAAGGCGGTGCTCATCGATGACCGGTGGGCCACCGCGCGTGAGGATCTGGCCCGGTTGTGGCTGGGCGACGACGCCGACGCGGCGCAGCTGACGGTGGCCGGTTTCGCCGGTGCCGGAGAAGCCGTTGCCGCGCAGGCCGACTGGTGGCGGCAGCGGGCCGTGCACGAGGCGCGTTCGGTCCTGGCCGGACATTACGAACGGATCGCCACGGCCGCGCGGGACAGCGCGGACGCGGGCGAATGGACCGGTGAGATCGCCGTGGTGACCGGCGCCAGCAAGGGGTCCATCGCCGCGGCGGCGGCCGGGCAGTTGCTGTCCGGTGGCGCGACCGTGGTCGTCACCACCTCACGGCTGGACGATTCCCGGCTCGGTTTCTACCGCGAGCTCTACCGCGCGAATGCCCGCCAGGGTGCCGCGCTGTGGGTGGTCCCGGCGAATATGGCCTCCTACACCGATATCGACGCGCTGATCGATTGGATCGGCACCGAGCAGGTCGACAATGCCGGTGGCGCCAAGATCAAGACCAAGGACGCGTTCACGCCCACCCTGCTGCTGCCCTTCGCGGCGCCGCGGGTGGCCGGTGACCTCTCCGACGCCGGCGCGCGCGCCGAAATGGAGATGCGGGTACTGCTGTGGTCGGTCGAGCGGCTGATCGGCGGGCTGTCGAAGCTGGGCGCCGATCACGATGTCGACGCGAAACTGCATGTGGTGCTGCCCGGTTCGCCCAACCGCGGCCTGTTCGGCGGTGACGGCGCCTACGGCGAGGCCAAGGCCGCGCTGGATGCCGTGGTTGCCAAATGGCGGGCCGAGAAGTCGTGGTCGGCCCGGGTCACCCTGGTGCACGCGCTGATCGGCTGGGTCCGCGGCACCGGGCTGATGGGGCACAACGACCCCATGGTGGACGCCGTGGAGGCGGCCGGCGTGCAGACCTGGTCCACCGATGAGATCGCCGGTGAACTGCTGAAATGGGCGACCGAGCGGGCCCGTGCGGTGACCGCTTCCGGCCCGCAGCAGATCGACCTCACCGGCGGGCTGGCCGAGGCGAAACTCGATCTGCCGGAGTTGGCGAAGCAGGCACAGGAGGCCGCGGACGCCGAAGCGTCCGAACCGGCCGCCGAGCCGACCACACCGCGGATCGCCGCGCTGCCCGCCCCGCCGACCCTGTCCTCGGCGCTGCCGGTGCCCGAATGGGGCACGGTGACTGCCGATCTCGCCGATATGGTGGTCATCGTCGGTGCCGGTGAGCTCGGACCCTACGGTTCCGCGCGGACCCGGTTCGAAATGGAGGTCGCCGATGAACTCTCGGCCGCGGGCGTCCTGGAACTCGCCTGGACCACCGGCCTGGTGACCTGGGAGAACGATCCGAAACCGGGCTGGTACGACGCCGAATCCGGCGACTACGTCCCCGAATCCGAACTGGCCGAGCGCTATCACGACACCGTGGTGGAACGCTGCGGTATCCGGCGCTACGCGGACGACGCGGCCATGGTCGACAACAGCAGCCCGCTGATGACCTCGGTCTTCCTGGACCAGGACCTGTCGTTCACCGTCGGCGGCGAAGCCGAGGCCCGGGCCTTCCACGCGGCGGATCCGGAGCATACGGTCATCACCCCGATCGCCGATTCCGGCGACTGGACGGTGACCCGTAAGGCCGGCACCGAGATCCGGGTGCCGCGGCGCGCGAAACTGTCGCGTACCGTCGGCGGCCAGATCCCGACCGGCTGGGATCCCACCGTCTGGGGTATCTCCGCCGATATGGCGTCCTCGATCGACCGGGTCGCGCTGTGGAATATCGCCTGCACCGTCGACGCGTTCGTCGGTTCCGGCTTCAGCCCCACCGAGCTGATGAGCTGGGTGCACCCGAGCCTGGTGGCCAACACCCAGGGCACGGGTATGGGTGGGATGTCGTCGATGCGTTCGCTCTACATCGACAACCTGCTCGGCGAACCGCGGCCGAACGACATCCTGCAGGAAGCCCTGCCGAATGTGGCGCTCGCGCATGTGGTGCAGTCCTATGTCGGTAGCTACGGCGCGATGGTGCATCCGGTCGCTGCCTGTGCCACCGCCGCGGTCTCCGTGGAGGAAGGCGTCGACAAGATCAAACTCGGCAAGGCCGAGGTCGTCGTGGCCGGCGGTTTCGACGATCTGGGGATCGAGGGCATCGTCGGCTTCGGCGATATGTCCGCGACCGCGGACTCGGCGGCCATGAGCGCCAAGGGAATCAGCGACCGCTACTTCTCCCGGGCCAACGACCGCCGGCGCGGCGGGTTCGTCGAATCCCAGGGCGGTGGCACCGTGCTGCTGGCCCGCGGTGATATCGCGCTCGAACTCGGACTTCCGGTGCTCGGTGTGGTGGCCTACGCGCAGTCCTACGCCGACGGCGTGCACACCTCGATCCCGGCGCCCGGACTCGGCGCGCTGGGCGCGGGCCGGGGCGGCCGGGAATCCCGGTTCGCCGCGGAACTGCGCAAACTCGGTGTCGGACCGGACGATATCGCGGTGATCTCCAAGCACGACACCTCCACCGCGGCCAACGATCCGAACGAGTCCGAACTGCACGAGCGGCTGGCCGCGGCCATCGGCCGCTCCGACGGTGCGCCGCTGTTCGTCGTCTCGCAGAAGAGCCTCACCGGGCACGCCAAGGGTGGCGCGGCGGCCTTCCAGCTGATCGGCCTGTGCCAGGTGCTGGAAAACGGTGTGGTGCCGCCCAACCGGAGTCTCGACTGCGTGGACGACAAGATGCGTGAGTACCCGCATCTGGTGTGGTTGCGTGAGGCGCTGCGCTTCGGCGACCGGTTCCCGCTCAAGGCGGGCCTGGTGACCTCGCTCGGCTTCGGCCACGTCTCCGGCCTGCTCGCGGTGGTGCATCCCGAGGCGTTCGTCCAGGCGATCGAACCGGGCCGGCGCGACGACTACCAGCGGCGGGCGCAGGAACGGCAGCTGGCCGGCCGGCAGCGCATCGTCGAGGCGATGTGCGGCGGCGCCGCGCTCTACGAGCGGCCGGGCGACCGGCGGCTCGGCGGCGACGGCACCCCGGCCGCGCAGGTCCGCGGCCTGGAAGCCGAGGTGCTGCTGTCCGAGAGTGCGCGGCTGGGTGCCGACGGCGTCTACCAGGTGGACGGAGCCGGTTGCGAGACCGGGCAGTTCATCGGTGGCGGTTCGGATGCCGCCGCGGCCGGCACGCCGTAGGCTGCGCCACTGTGACCATCCTCGGAATCGGCTTGGACCTGGTGACCATCTCCGAGTTCGCCGAACAACTGCAACGAGCCGGAACAACCATGCTCCGGGAGAGTTTCACCGCCGGTGAGCGGCGCTACTGCCAGAGCAAGGCCACCGATCCGGCCCGTAGCTACGCGGCGCGGTGGGCGGCGAAGGAGGCCGTGCTGAAAGCCTGGGCCTCCTCCCGGTTCGCCCGCCGCCCGCAGATCGGGGACAACCCGTATCCGCTGATCGAAGTGGTCAACGACGCCTGGGGCCGGCCGAGCATCAAACTGCACGGCCTGGCCGCGGAGTTCCTGCCGCGGGTCCGGGTGCACCTGTCGCTCACCCACGACGGGGACACCGCGGCCGCCATGGTGGTACTGGAGGATCCCGGTGAACTCGCCGATCTGATCGAAGGACGGTCACCGGAGAGCTGAGATCGACCGAACGGCCCGGAGTGCATGGCACCCCGGGCCGTTCGGCGTATCGAGCTTCAGCGTTGGCTGGCGGTGCGGGATTCCTTCTCCGCGACCAGGAGATACGCGACCATCAGGCGTTTGAGCTCGGCGACCGCGTCGGCGTGGCTCTGCTCGTCCTGCACCGAGAAGTTCATCATCGAATAGACCACGTGCACCAGCACCTCGGCCATCATGGTGCGCCGGGCCCGGGGCGTGCGCGGGGTGAGCGGGCGCAGCATCTGCGAGACGACCTCGGCGAATTCCTTCTCGTGGATCGCGCCGGTGGCCCGCGTCGAGGGCGTGGACTGCATCGCCAGCCAGACCTCGCGGCGGGACGGGTCGGTCATCCACAGGCTTGCCAGATGATCGACGAACTGGTTCATATGCCGCAGCCAGTCCAGCGAGGGGATCTCGCCGTGGAAATCGGCCAGCTCCTGGGATACCGCGACCAGGTCCTGCCGATTCAGTTCGCAGACGATCACGTACTTGTTGGCGAAGAATTGGTACAGCGTGCCGATCGGCACTTCCGCCCGGGCGGCGACCTCTTCACAGGTGAACGATTCGAAGCCCACTTCGACGAGAAGTTCCCGCGACGCCTGCAGCAGCGCGTCGAACTTTCGCTTGCTGCGCTCCTGCGTCGGACGCCGCCGCGGCATGAGTTCCTGCGGATCGTCCTGCAGTTCCAATTCCAGCGCAGGGTCCGGACGCCGTTTCACTGTGGCCTCCGCACGTACGTTCACATGTCCCAGGCTAGCGGTAGGCCGAAGGTAGTGGTGGGAGAGTGCGGGATTGTAACGGCGAGTCTGTCATGTCTCACCACGGGAACCCCGCCGATCGGGGGCCGGCAACACCGTCGCGGATCGGCGGGGGTTCGGTTCAGTTCCGGGTTTTGCGCCGGAAGAGCACCAGGGCGGTGAGGTAGCACACCAGCGCGATGGAGCCCCACCACACGATCGCCAGCACCGCGCTGTTTCCGATCGGGGTTCCGACCAGCAGTCCGCGCAGAGTTTCGATCACCGGTGTCACCGGCTGGTGCTCGGCGAAGCCACGCAGCCGGCTCGGCATGGTCTCCGGCGGAACGAAGGCGCTGCTGACATAGGGGATGAACATGGCGAAGATGGTGAATCCGTTGGCGGCCTCCGGACTACTGGCGAGCAACCCGAAACATGCCGACATCCAGGAGAGCGCCACCACCACCAGCGCCAGGAGTGCCGCGGCGGCGAGCCAGCGCAGCGGATCGGCGGTGGGCCGGAAACCGATGGCCAGCGCGACGATCACCACCACCGCGGTCGCCAGGATATTGCGCAGCAGACTTTCGGTGATGTGCCCGGTGAGGAACGACGAGCGGCTGATCGCCATGGTACGGAAGCGATCGACGATACCTTCGGCGATATCGACCGAAACACTGATCGCCGTGGTCGAGGCGCCGAAACAGGCGCACATCAGCACGATCCCGGGCACCACGTAATCGACGAAGGTACCGCCGACATCCATGGCCCCGCCGAAGACGTAGACGAACATGAGCAGGATCATGATCGGCAGCGCGAGGGTGCTGATCAGCGCGTCGGGACTGCGCACCGTATGACGGAGATTGCGGGCCGTCATGGTTGCCGCGTCCTGTGCAGCGTGGGTGAGGGTGGTCATGTGAGTGGCTTTCTGTGAGGGGGATGCGCGCGGGTCGCTATGCGGCCGGTACGGCTTCGGCGGGACGGCTGGTCAGTGCGAAGAAGACGTCGTCGAGATCCGGGGTGTGCACGCTGAGCCGTTCGACGGTGATATCGCGTGCGGCGAACTCGTCCAGCAGATGTTTGAGATGGGTGACCTGCCCGTCGGACGGGACCTGCAGGGTGAGTTCGTCCGGATCGGTTTCCGGGAAACCGGTCACGCGCGCCGCGGCGGCCAGGTTCGCGCGGTCGGCGAAGCGGAAGAGAATATGGCCGCCGGGGGTGAGTTGTTTGAGTTCGGCCGGGGTTCCATCTGCGACGATGCGGCCGTCGTACAGGACCGCGATCCGGTCGGCCAGTTGATCGGCTTCCTCCAGGTACTGGGTGGTGAGGAAAACCGTCACGCCGTCGTCGACCAGTTCCCGGATGACCTGCCAGAGTTCGCGACGGCTACGCGGGTCCAGTCCCGTGGTGGGTTCGTCGAGGAAGACCACCTCCGGGCGCCCCATCAGGCTCATGGCGAGGTCGAGGCGGCGGCGCATACCGCCGGAGTAGGTGCTCGCGGGCCGTCCGGCGGCCGCGACGAGGTCGAAGCGTTCCACGAGTTCGGTGGTACGCCGGCGGACTTCCGACCGGCTCAGATGCAGTAGCCGGCCGACCATGTGCAGGTTCTCGGTGCCGGTGAGCACTTTGTCCAGTGCGGCGTACTGACCGGTGACCCCGATGGCGGCCCGGACTCGATCTGGTTCGTGCGCTACGTCGTATCCGGCGACCCGGGCGGTTCCGCTGTCCGGACCGGTCAGGGTCGCCAGGATGCGCACCATGGTGGTTTTCCCGGCGCCGTTGGGGCCGAGGAGGGAGAACACCGATCCGGGCGCGATATCGAGGTCGATACCGGCGAGGACCCGGTGGTCGCCGAAGGATTTGCCGAGGCCGGCGAGGGAAATGGCAGGTGGGGCGGTCATAGTGGGCTCCGTTCGTAGAACTGCATGCTGAATAAACTGTATATGGCATATATTCTGATTAGAGAGTACACAGTTTGAGGCGGGGTGCAAGGACAGCGGGGAACCCGGTGGTAGGAAGGGGTAGGCGCCAGCGGGCCGGCCGCTGTCCGGCCGGACTGCCGACCACCGCGAACCGGGTCGCGGAACCGACGGAAGGAATCAGATCGATGCCGAGCGCAGCGGACAACGGACCGGCCATGGCCGTCCCAGAAGGGGCAGCGGCCACGGCGGACACCGAACGGCCGCTCCCGAAATCGATCGAACTCATGTGGGGACTGGCGCCGGCCGGAACCCGAGGGCCCCGCCGCGGGCTGAGCCTGGAACAGATCGTGGACGCCGTGATCGAACTCGCCGACGAGGAGGGGTTCGCCGCGCTGTCGATGAACAAGATCGCCGAGCGCCTCGGTTTCACCGCGATGTCGTTGTACCGCTATGTCGACAGCAAATCCACCTTGGTGGAGATCGCGCTGGACCGGGTGCTGGGAAAACCTCCGGAGCCCGCACCCGGCACCCCGTGGCGGGCGGTGCTACACGAATGGGCGTGGGCGGAGTACCGGCTGATCGCCAAGCACGCGGGCTGGCTCAGTGTGCGGATGACCGCACCGCCGCTGGGACCGAACAACATGGCATGGCTGGAGGCGGGCCTGTCGGCGCTCGGTCAAACCCGGGTGCCGGAACCGATCAAATTACAGCTGGTGATGAACCTGACGCTGTTCGTGATCGGACGGGTCCGCCTCGTCGCCGAAATCGACCCCGGCAACCCGGAATCCGACGGCGATTGGGACATTCTCGAACGGGTGATCGACCCCGAACGCTTCCCTGCCGTCACGGCTGCCGTGCGGGCCCAGGCCTTCGAACAGGACGAGGGAGCCTGGGAGGACCTGTTCTTCGAACGGAGTCTGGGACTGCTACTCGACGGCTACGAGCGCTTGATCGAATCCTACGACTGATCGCCCGGGAGCACCTCCCCACCGGATCGCGCTCGTCGATGAATCGACAGCAGCGCGATCCGGTACGGGGTTGTTCACCGGGTTTCGCGGCGTCCTGGACTCGGCGGGCCACGATCGAACGCGCGGTCGTCGCAAGGTCGGTGCTGTCCGACGAGGGCCCGGCCGTGACGGATCGGCGGCGGGGGCGGTCACTGCTATCGCCGGGCAGGCGCCGGCGGATGCTGCGCGGTGGTCCGCGGCTACACCGACAGGTCGCGGCGGAGTTTGGCGACGTGGCCGGTGGCCCGCACGTTGTACTGCGCCACTTCGATTTTCCCGTCGGCATCGACCAGGAAGGTGGATCGGATGACCCCGGTCACCTTCTTGCCGTACATCGTCTTCTCGCCGAACGCGCCCCATTCGGCGAGGACCTTGCGTTCTGGGTCGGACAGTAGCGGGAAGTTCAACTGCTCGGCATCCCGGAACTTGGCGAGTTTGGCCGGTTTGTCGGGGGAGATCCCGACCACCTCCAGCCCGGCGGAATTCAGCTCACCGAGACTGTCCCGGAAATCACAGGCCTGCTTGGTACAGCCGGGAGTGCTTGCGGCGGGGTAGAAGTAGACCACCACCTTGCGGCCGCGGTAGTCGGCCAGCGAGACGTTCTTGCCGTCCGCGTCGGGGAGGGTGAAATCGGGTGCCGGATCGCCCGGGGAGAGTCGATGGTTGTCGGTCACCTTCGCACCGTACCGAATCGCCCGGCTCATGGGCGTGGACTCGGATCGCGTCGCAGGGTGTGCGGTGTACCACGGTGGTAGTCGTCGGCGGGGACACGAGTTCGGTGGTGGCCGGCGACCGGCCGGATCGGGCCGAGCGCATGGTGACCGCGGTGTCCACGGATACACTCGTGCGCGAACCCTGGCGCGACCGGTGACAACCGCGGCCCGGGGGTGATCATCGGCCGGCGGACGACGCGGCAGACCAGGTACAGGAGGCGTGAAGGTGGCAAAGGATACCGAGCGGATCGAGCAGGAGATCGAAGCCGCGCGGGAGCGGCTGGCGAGCACCCTGGACGAGATCGCGGTGCGGGCCGATCCGCAGCGGCTCGCCGAGGGCACCAAACAGCTGGCGCTGGCCAAGGTGAATCAGCCGAAGGTGAAGTACACGCTGATCGGTGTGGGTGTGCTGGCGGCGGGCGCGCTGCTGTTCAAGATCCTGCGCTGAGCCCGTGACCTACGACAACGCCCGGTGACAGAAATTCTGTCACCGGGCGTTCGTGCGCAGTGGTGCTGGATCAGACGGTGGGGCAAGCGAATCCGTCGCCGTCCGGATCCAGGTGCGGCCCGAACCCGGGCTCACCGCGGAAGATCGGCGCCCGGCCCGCGGCGCGTGCTTCGTCACAGTTCTTGAAGGCGCCGCCGGCGGAACCGGTCTGCGCCAACTGCGCCGAACCGGTGGCGCCCAGGACCGCGTCGGCGGCCGAGGAACCGGTACCCGCCAGGGAAGGCAGCGGGAACAGGATCTGAGCGCTGGCGGCGGGAGCGGCCAGAAGAGTCAGCCCCGCGGCGGCGGCACTGACATAGAGCTGGCGTACGTTCATGAATTCCTCTATGTCTGCTGGGGAGTGGATCTAGCGTCCGAGAACGCGCGGCTACCACTGTTGTGAGGGGGGCCTCGATTGTCAACTCGTATGGCCCGGATAAGACAGGGGAAATCGGGGTCGTAGGTGGGTACTCCCCGGGTGCTGCGGCGGATCGAGCCACAGTGGCGAAGCTCTCCGGTGAGACGGCGGAATTCGCCCGGGACCACACGTTGTGATAGGGATTCATGCTATGTCCGAGGCTTGTTCTCCGCTGCTCATACCCGACTCGAACCGGGCCGGGCGGGGAATTCGATAGGTCGGAGTAAGCAGTTGTTGCGAATCAAGGACCGTGACGTCGCCGCGCAGCCCCCGGTCGCGCAGCCTCCCGCCGCGGAGCCCGGTGCCACCGCCCCCTCGGCCGAGTACCGGCTGGACCTCGACGGTCTACGCGGTATCGCGATCGCTCTGGTTGTCGCGTTCCATGTCTGGTACGGCAAGGTGTCCGGCGGCGTCGATATCTTCCTGGTGCTCTCGGGCTTCTTCTTCACCGGTATGTTGCTGCGCCGGGTGGAACGCACCGGCCGGGTTGTTCCGCGGGAGGTCGCGGTGCGCACGGGGCGGCGGCTGCTGCCCGCGCTCATGGTGGTACTCGCCGCCGTGGCCGTGGCCACAGTCGTCACCAAGCCGTATTCGACCTGGAGCAATATGTCCGGGCAGACCATCGCGTCTGCCCTCTACTACCAGAACTGGTACCTGGCGGGTGCCGCGGAGAGCTATCTGGCGGCCGACCCCTCGGTGAGCCCGCTGCAGCATATGTGGTCGATGGCGGTGCAGGGCCAGTTCTATGTGGCCATCGTCGTGCTGCTGGCACTGGTCGCCTGGGTGTGCCGGCGCGTCGCCCGGCCCGCCGCGCTCCGCCCCGCGATCGTGGTGCTGTCGGTGCTCCTGGGCGCCGGCTCCTTCGTCTACGCCGCCGTCTGGATGACGGTGTCCCAGGAATGGACCTACTACGACAGCGCAGCGCGTGCCTGGGAACTGCTGACCGGTGCCCTGCTGGCCGCCGCGCTGCCGTGGCTGCGTCTCGGCGCGGGTTGGGCCGGGCGAACCCTGGCGGCCGTGCTGGCGGTCACGGGTCTCGGCGCGGTACTCGTCTGCGGTCTGCTGTTCGACGGTGCGCGCCAATTCCCGGGACCGGCCGCACTGTTTCCGGTGGGTGCCGCGGTCGCCCTGATCATCGCCGGTATCCGTACCGAGAGCGGGCGGCGGCCGCTCGTCTCACGGTTGCTGGCCACCCGGCCCATGGTCGAACTCGGTGCCATCGCCTACTCGCTGTACCTCTGGCACTGGCCACTGCTCATCTACTACCTGGTGCAGACCGGGAAACCGCATGCCGGGCTGTACGGCGGCCTGCTGGTCATCGGGGTATCCCTCGTCCTGGCCCTGGTGACCAACAAGTTCATCGAGGAACCGCTGCGCATGCGGTCGGGTGCGGCAGCGGTCGTTTCCCCGGCCTGGCGTCGCCGTATCCCGGGTGTCGCCGTGAGCCTGGTCGGCGTGCTCGTTTTCGGTGCGTGCGTGTCCTGGCAGGTGGTGGTGGCGCGCACGCCGTCCGAACCGGTCGAGGCGCTGCCGGTGAACGAATACCCCGGTGCCGAGGCGCTGTTCGCCGGCGCGGAGGTCCCCGTCGCGAAACTACGGCCGTCGATCCTGGAAGCGTCCAACGATCTACCGGCCCCCACCCGCGACGGCTGTATCTCCGACTGGTTCAACAAAGAGGTGGTGACCTGCACCTACGGCGACCCGAACGGATCACGCACCATCGCCATGGTCGGTAACTCCCACACCGAGCACTGGATGCCGGCCATGGACGCGCTGGCCCGGGTTCACGACATCAAAGTGGTCGTGTATCTGAAAATGGGCTGTTCGCTCAATATCCGTGACGACGCCCAATACCGGGGTCTCGATATCTCCGATTGCCGTGACTGGTCCCGCCAGGTGATCGACATCTTGGCTGCCGACCCGCCGGAGTTCGTGTTCACCACCGCCACCGCGCCGGTCTGGCCGAGCGGCGGCGATGTGGTCCCCGCCGAGTACCTCGATGTATGGGCGGCGCTGGCCGAACGGCGCCTGAACGTTCTCGCCATCCGCGATACGCCGTGGCTGCGCAGCCCGACCGGGGTCCGGTACAGCGCCGTGGACTGCCTGGCCGCCGGCGGGGACAGCGCGACCTGCGGTATGGCTCGTACCGCGGCGCTGGCGCCGGTGAACCCCGCTCTCGTCCACGCGGCGGCGTTTCCGAATATGAAGCTGCTGGACCTCACGGATTCGGTATGCGGCCCCGACGTCTGCCGCGTGGTCGAAGGAAATGTCCTGGTCTATCACGACGAACATCACCTCAGCGCCAGCTACGCGCGCACCCTGGCCCCGGAGCTGGAGCGACAGATAGGAACAGCCACCGGCTGGTGGTGAGTTCGAAGTTCCGGGCGGGATCGTGCGCATGCTGCTGGCCGGCGGTGCCGATCTCACTGTCGGGGGCCGTCGGCGGTCGATGTCGCTCGGCGGTTGGGCAGGGACGAGCTGCTGGCACTGTTCGCCGGAGACGTGACCTAGCCGAAGGCTCACGTGGCGCGGTCGAAACACTGCTCACCACGGGGTTATGGGTGGCTTGACCCAGAGAATTTTTTCGTCGCGATCAGGGTGTTGCGAGGCGGGATGTGTGGGGTGACGGGCGGCCCAGGTGGCTTTGTCGTCGAGAAGTTGTGCGACCGACCGCCAGGTTTCCGCGCTACTCGGCGGGTTGACTCCCGCCGCCCGCGCCAGCTTGCGGCGGGCCGGGTCCGGCAGGTCGAGCAGTTCGGGGCCCGAAATATCCCGGTCCCACAGATATCCGGCCAGGTGCCGCGCCTTGGCGGCCCGACCGGCCTCCGCGGCCGGTGAGTGCGCGTAATCGGCCATGGGCACGAGTGTAAGCCGGTGTTCGAAACAGCCGATCGGAGAAGGGGGTTCACGGACTTTCTCCAGAAAGCAATGCGCGGTGCCGCGCTTTCGCACGGCACCGCGCACCCACTCCGTTGTGGGGTCCTCTGGTCACTCTCGCGGACGATGTCACGCGCCGTTGCGTCGACAGATGTCCGTTTCGGGTGATCGAGCTGTGTTTTCCGGTGCGCCCGTGGTGGCGCCGCAGGCTCAGTAGGCGCTGTTGACGTTGTCCATGGAGCCGTACCGGTGGGCGGCGTAGTTGCAGGCCGCGGCGATGTTCGAGACCGGGTTCCAGACATCGAACGGGGTGCCGGGCACGTGGTACGCGGCGAAGGTGGGGTCGATCACCTGCAGGAGTCCCTTGGACGGGATGCCCATGATGGCGTTCGAGTCCCAGAGGTTGATGGCGCCGGGGTCGCCGGAGGATTCACGCAGGATATTGCGCTGGATCCCCTCGTAGCTGCCGGGGATGCCGTTCTTGGCCATGATGTCCAGCGCCTCGCGGATCCAGCCGTCCAGGTTGTTGGGGTAGACCGGTGCGGGCGCCGGAGCCGGTGCGGGCGCCGGGGCGGGAGCGGGAGCCGGAGCGGCGGCAGCCGGGGCAGGAGCAGGTGCCGGAGCGACGGCCGGGGCCGGCGCCGGAGCGGCGACGTTTTCGGCGGTCACGGCCGCGGCAGGCTGCTGCTCAGCGACCATGGCGACCTTGGTGGGTGCGCTGTCGTCGGCCATGGATACCGCGGAGGACGCGGTGACGGCGACGATGCCGGCGGTGGCGAGGGCGAAGCCCAGGGCTTCGCGTTTGGTGCGACGGCGCAGGCTGGAGAAACGGTGATTGGACATGAGCGGATTCGGTTCCTTGATCGGTCTCGGGATCCGGCCCGGTTCGGGCAGCACGGATCTACGGTGGCGACCGGTGGGTCACGACCGGAAAACATGGCTGTGCTGTTGTCGGGTTTTGTTGTGTGACACCGAACGCAGGCCGGTTCGGGTCCGGAGGGCGCATCCACGGTGCCGGGTGGTTTCCCGGGCCGCCGCGCCGGCGGATCTCCACCTCCCGGTGGAGTACATTTGAATTTGGATTCGTGTTCGGCTGTCGCCATACCTTCTGTGGTATTCACCGGCGGAGCTGTTCCGGTTGTTTCCAACCCGGCGTCCACACTGTTCGCGGACCATCCGAACCTCAGGTCGTTTCCGACCGGATCTCAGAATGGTCACAGGGGGTTAACAGAAGGTGAATGGAACCTGAGAAACGCCTGAGCGCGATCTTGAATGCCGAAATGAACGAGTTGCAGTACGGCCGCGACCTGGGGAAATATCTTTAAACATCTTGTGGCGTACGACACAAAACTTTTCGCCCTGATGCCTGGATTTAGCTTCCTCGTGACGGTTCCGTGATGGATCGAGGGCCGTTTTCGTGCTGCCGGACCGGCCGGCGAACCCGGTCGTGACCGAGCGTTGTCCGAGGCTGTGGCCGGGGGTGGAAATCGCCGTGCACCGAATGGTGTGATGAGGTCCGGCAGGACCCCAGGTCCGGGTGGGGGCCCGGATCGATACCGGAAAGAGAGCCCGCGATGGACTCGACGACGAGTTATCCGCAGCTGTTCAGCCCGCTCGAGGTGGGCGGCACCACGCTGCGGAACAGGGTGGTCATGGGATCGATGCATACCGGCCTGGAGGACCGGGCGTGGGATGTGAACCGGCTGGCCGCCTATTTCGCCGAACGCGCACGCGGCGGGGTGGCGCTGATCATCACCGGCGGTTACGCCCCGAACCGCACCGGTTGGCTGCTGCCGTTCGGCGCCAAGCTGACCACCCGGACCGAGGCCTACCGGCATCGCACGATCACCCGCGCGGTGCACGATGCCGGTGCGAAGATCGCGCTGCAGATCCTGCACGCCGGGCGTTACGCCTACGTCCCGGGCAGCGTTTCCGCCTCGTCGATCAAGGCACCGATCAACCCTTTCCGTCCCCGCGCGCTGTCCGACCGGGGTGTCCGGGGCGTAATCGACGATTACGTGCGCTGCGCCGAACTGGCCCGCTTCGCCGGGTACGACGGCGTCGAAATCATGGGTGGTGAAGGCTATTTCATCAATCAATTCCTGGCGCCCCGCACCAATCGCCGCACCGATCGCTGGGGCGGGTCGGCCGAGAACCGCCGCCGGTTGGCCGTGGAGATCGTGCGCCGGACCCGGGCCGCCGCCGGACCCGATTTCCTGATCATCTTCCGGCTGTCGATGGCCGAACTCGTCGAGAACGGGCAGACTTTCGCGGAAATCATCGATCTGGCGAAAGAACTCGAAACCGCGGGCGCGAGTGTTCTCAATACCGATATCGGGTGGCACGAGGCGCGTGTGCCCACCATCGTCACCTCGGTACCGCGGGCGGCGTTCGTGGAATTCACCGCCAAGATCGCCGCGGCGGTGGATATCCCGGTGTGCGCCTCGAACCGGATCAATATGCCGGAAATCGCCGAAGAGATACTGACCCGTGGCGATGCCCAGCTGATTTCCATGGCGCGGCCGCTGCTGGCGGATCCGGAATGGGCGAACAAGGCGGCCGCGGACCGCGCCGACGAGATCAACACCTGTATCGCCTGTAACCAGGCCTGTCTCGACCACGCCTTCCAGCGCCGGACGGTGTCCTGCCTGGTGAACCCGCGGGCCGGGCACGAGACCGAACTGGTGCTGCTACCGGCGCGGCGAACCAAACACGTGGCGGTGGTCGGCGCCGGCCCGGCGGGTCTGTCGGCCGCGGTGAACCTGGCCGAGCGCGGGCATCGGGTCGAATTGTTCGAAGCCCTGGACCGGATCGGCGGGCAGTTCGATATCGCGCGCCGTATTCCGGGTAAGGAAGAGTTCGACGAATCCATTCGCTACTTCACCCGCAAACTCGAGCTCACCGGTGTCCGGGTGCATCTGAATACCCGGGTCACCGCGGCCGAACTGATCACCGGCGAATACGACGAGGTCGTGCTGGCGACCGGGGTGCGGCCACGGATCCCCGATATCCCCGGGATCGACCACCCGATGGTGCTGTCCTACGCCGAACTGGTGCGCGCGGAGAAACCGGTCGGCTCGCGGGTCGCGGTGATCGGCGCGGGCGGTATCGGTTTCGATGTGAGCGAATACCTCACTGTCGAGGGTCATCCCACACTGAAACCGGATGAATGGAAACAGGAATGGGGGGTGGACGGTGACGACGAACTGTTGCGCGGCCAGTTGCGTGCGCCCCGCCCGTCGCCCGCGGCGCGTGAGGTCGTGTTGTTGCAACGGAAGGACACGGCGTTCGGTAAAGGGCTCGGCAAGACCACGGGCTGGGTGCACCGGGCGGCGCTGAAAGCCAAAGGTGTGCGGCAGATCGGTGGCGTGAACTACGAGCGGATCGACGACGACGGTCTGCATATCAGTTTCGGGCCGAAACACGAACGGCCCGAGGTTGTCCGCGTCGACAATGTGATCGTCTGCGCCGGACAGGATTCGGTACGCGACCTCGAATCCGAACTCACCGCCGCCGGGATGACGGTGCATCTGATCGGCGGGGCGGAACTGGCCGCCGAACTGGATGCCAAACGCGCCATCGACCAGGGCACGAGGCTGGCTGCCCGCCTATGACGGTCCGGGCTTGGTGGCCGCCCGGGGCCGGTGCGAAATAGCCTTTCCCCGAAGGGAGTCGCGCGGTAAGGTCCCGTCCTTGTGTCCGCACGAGGCAGGGGGTGAGCGGTGCTCGGTGCAGCGCCCGATCTACCGGGGCATGCGAAGGTCTACTGGTGCCTGGCCGTCGCCGGTTTCCGGCGGCAGTGGCACTACAAACTGGCCATGTTCGCCGGGCTGTTCACCAACAGTGTCTTCGGATTCGTTCGCGCGTCGGTGATGGCCGCGGCGATCGGCGCGACGGGCGGTTTCGCCGGATACGACGCCGGCAGTATCGGAGCTTATGTCTGGATCTCGCAGGGTTTGCTCGGAGCACTGCAGTTCATGGCCGCCGAACTCGAAATCGCCGAACGAATCCGCACCGGGGATATCGTCGTCGACTTCCTGCGGCCCGTCGACCTACAGCTGAGCAACCTGGCCGCCGATATCGGCCGCGCGGTATGCACATTGATTCCGCGCGGAGTGCCGAGCCTGCTGATCGGTTCGCTCACCTTCGGGCTCGTTCTGCCCGGCACCCCGGAGTCCTATCTGCTCGGCGCGCTCAGCGTTCTGCTGGCGGCCGCGATCTCTTTCCTGGCCTTGTTCGCACTGACCACGGCCGGATTCTGGGTGGTGGAGACACGCGGGATCAGGACCCTCTATCAGACCTGCGGGCCCTTCCTCGCGGGGCTGTTCGTTCCGGTGCACCTCTTCCCCGACTGGTTGCGGACCTTCGCAGCTGCCACTCCCTTCCCTTCCATGCTGCAGGTACCGGTCGATGTGCTCTCCGGCCGCGTCGTCGGTTTCGAGGCGGTACAGGCTGTCGGAACCCAGATCTTCTGGTTGCTTGTGGTGGGAGCCCTGGGCCGGGTACTGCTGGCCGCGGGGCGCCGGAAAATGGAGGTGCAGGGTGGCTGACACCGCGGTGCGCGTGCCGGAACCGCGGACCGGGCCGGTCGGCTCCCGATGGCGACCCTATGCCGCGGTGCTGAATTCGCGGATCCGGGCGCAACGCTCCTATCGGCTGTCCTTCGCGGGCGAAATACTCGCTGCGACGCTGCTCGGTCTCGTGGAGTTCGCGGAAGTGTGGTTGCTCTTCCGCCAGGCGAAGGTACTGGGCGGGCTGGACATGGATGCCGCGCTGCTGTTGTTCGGGCTGAGCAATCTGGCGTTCGCACTCGCCCAGCTCGTCTGCGGACATCTGGACAAGCTGCCGACCCTGATCCGGCTCGGCATGCTCGATATCTATCATCTCCGCCCGCAGCCGGTGCTGCTGCAGCTGATCACCAGCGATTTCTCGTTGCGCCGGCTGGCCCGGGCCGGGGTCGCGATCGTGGTGCTGGCCGCCGGTCTGGTGCGTAACGAGATCGAGTGGTCGGCGAGCACGGTGGTGCTGATCCCGCTGACCGTCGCCAGCGGCGCGGTGCTCTTCGCGGGCCTGTTCGTCGTGGCTGCGGGCTGTCAGTTCTTCCTGATCGACGGTGCGGAGCTGACCAACAGTTTCACCTACGGCGGATCCTTCGCGGCGACCCAGCCCGCGTCGGTGTTCCCTACTCCGCTGCGGGTCCTGTTCTGTATCGCGATCCCGGTCGCCTTCACCGCCTACTTTCCGACGTTGGCCCTGCTGGACATACCCGGGCCGGACGGTATGCCCTCCTGGCTCGGCTGGCTGGCGCCCCTGGCGGCGCTGTGGGCATGGGTGATCGCGGCGATCATGTGGCGATTCGGTACCCGGCACTATCAGAGCGGCGGTGGATGAGATGGGAGAACGGCGATGACCGGGGCGGATTCGATCATCGAAGTCGACGAACTGACGCGGCGGTTCGTGCGGTACCGGCGCGACGGGAAACGGCGGCGGCGGGAGGCGGTCACCGCGGTCGACGCGATGAGCTTCCGGATCGAGCCCGGCGCGGCGGTGGGCTATATCGGCGCCAACGGCGCCGGGAAATCGACCACGATCAAAATGCTCACCGGGATCCTCGTGCCCACGTCCGGTGCGGTGCGGACCTGCGGCCTCGACCCTATCCGGCGGCGCCGGGAACTGGCGGGCCGGATCGGGGTGGTGTTCGGGCAGCGGTCCCAGCTGTGGTGGGACCTGCCGCTGCGCGAGTCGTTCACGATCCTGGCCGCCGTCCACCGCCTGGACCCGGCGGCCGGCCGGGCCCGCACCGCGGAACTGGTCGAACAACTGGAGATGGCCGACACCCTCGACACTCCGGTCCGGCAACTCTCGCTGGGGCAGCGGATGCGCGCCGAGGTCGCGGCGGCGCTCCTGCATTCGCCGGAGCTGATCATCCTCGACGAGCCGACCATCGGCCTGGATGTGCTGTCCAAACAGCGGCTGCGCGAATTCCTGCGCGCCGAACGTCAGGAACGCGGTACGACTCTGCTGCTGACCACCCACGATATGGGCGATATCGAACGACTCTGCGACCGCGTCCTCGTGGTCGACCACGGCCGCCTCGCCTATGACGGCTCGCTGGCGGGTCTGGGCGCGACGGTGGGTGCGCAGCGGGTACTGGTTGTCGACCTCGTCACACCCGCCCCGGCATTACACGGGCTGCCGGGGGCCGACCTGATCTCGTACGAGGCCGAGGGGTTGCGGCAGCGGCTGGCCTTCGACGCCGAAACCATCACCGCCGCGCAACTGCTCGCCGAAGTGTCGGCGCGGGCAGAGGTACGCGACCTCTCGATCGAGGAACCCGATATCGAGGACATCGTGCGGCGGCTGTACGAAACCGCCCGGTGAAAGGTTACGGCGCCGGGTCCCGCGGGACCCGGCGCCGTGTTCGCGTCGCGGTGGTCGTGTCATCGGTGCATGAGCGAGGGTCGCCCTGCGTGATCACGACTCACTCGTGCCGTCACATCTGGGCGTTGCCGGCCTTCCATTCCGGCCACGGGATATTCCAGTCGCCCAGGCCGTCCACCCCGGACAGGGTGTCGCCCACGGTGTTCTTCACGATCGTGATATCGCCGCGTTTGGCGTTGTTGAACACCCACTGCGCGTCGGCCGGACTGAGATTCAGGCAGCCGTGGCTGGTGTTCGTATTGCCCTGCGCGCCCAGTGACCACGGGGCCGAATGGAAGAAGATCCCGCTGTAGGACATCCGGGTGGCCCAGTCGACATCGGTGCGGTAACCGTCGGCCGAGTTCACCGCCACGCCGTATGTGGAGGAGTCCATGACGATGTGTTCGTGCCGGTCGGCCAGGATGTAGATGCCGTTGTCGGTGGGGGTGTCGTCCTTGCCCATCGAGGTCGGCATGGTGCGGATGACCTGTCCGTTCTTCTCGACCGTCACCATCTTGGTGTTGTCGTCGGCGGTGAAGACCATCGCGTCACCGACGACGAAATGCGAGGTGATGTCGTCCTGGCCGTACAACCCGTTGCCGAGGTCCTTGCCGTAGACGTTCACGTCGATGTCCACCCGGGTGCCCGGCGCCCAGAAGTGTTCGGGGCGCCACCGGACCTCGCGGTTGTTCACCCAGTAGAACGCGCCCTCCACCGGCGGATTCGTCTTGATGGTGATGGCGTCCTGCGCGGCCTTGCGGTCGGGGATGTTCTCGTCGAACTGGATTGCCACCGGCTGGCCGATGCCGACCACTTCGCCTTCGCCCGGGATCAGGTACGGCTTGGTGACGTTACCGGGAGCGGTGGTGGTGAAACTCATTGCCGCAGTAGCGGCTCCGCCCAGACCGATCGAGCGGGCCTGGAGCCGGTAGGTCTTGCTGTAGCCGAGGGACTCGGTGGTGGACCAGCTGCGCCCGTCCTCCGACAGCTGGCCGGCGACCGGTTGATCGTCCGCGTTGACCAGGGCCACATCGGTGAACTGTCCGTCACTGACCTCGAACTTCATCGGCGCCGCCGGCGAAACGCCGATATCGCCGTCCTTGACAGGCGAGACCAGCTTCGGCTTGATGAGTTCGGTGATGGGGTTGCGATCGATGGCTACTGTGCCTTCAGATGCTTCCGAGGACGAACATCCGGTCAACACCAGCGCTACCAGTGTGACGAGGACCATCGGTCCGAGAATCCAACCGATCGGCCCGCGCCGATCACCTATCCGCATAACAACCCCGTTTCAAGTCCCGGCGCGCACCCGCTACGCGCCGATGGCTTCGGATCCGACCGATTACTGCTCTCCTCGAACCCACCGCAGCGGCGGGATCGGTCGAGACCACGTCCAACTATTCTGCCAGCCGTGCCGAAGTGATCCCAACCGTTGATCACCATTTCCGGCTCCGGTGGCCCACCTACACATAGGGTTCTGCGGGCCGACCGTTACGGCGTCGCCCGGGTCACACCGGCGCGACTCGCTATCGATTTCACTTCTGCGGCCCGGTCCTGTTAATGTCTGTCCCGCACCGCACGACGGGGCATGCGCCATTAGCTCAATTGGCAGAGCAGCTGACTCTTAATCAGCGGGTTCGGGGTTCGAGTCCCTGATGGCGCACCAGTAAAACTAACTCTGAGCTGCGAGTTCACCATTTCTCTCACCCTCCGTTAGAGGTTCGGCTCCCAACTACTTCCGGCGGCCGACGGCGGAAATCCCTGGGTTTCCACGCATCGAGCGCGTGCCGTATCGGCGTTGCTGAGTAACGTGCCGACGGGCCTCGGCCGAACCATCACCGTCTCATCGCATCCGCTTCCGACAAGCCTGCGAACTGATCCAACGCCGGTGTGGAACCCACCACAAGCAAACCGCGCGGGATGTAATTGATTTGCGTCACCTTCGATCCCGGACGGTGGCCGAGCTGTTCGCTGCCCGAGTCCGGGCTGGGGGCGTTACTGTGCGCGGTATGAGCGAGTCAGGCCCGGAGGCGGCAGCGGAGCGTCACCACGCAGGGCCCTCGCGCATACCCGATGGGCACAGCATGAGCGAGTCGGGCCCGGAGGCGGCAGCGGAGGCCCCGGTGGGGCGGGGGCGGGTGGTTGCCTGGGGGTTGTGGGACTGGGGGTCGGCCGCCTTCAACGCGGTGATCAGCACCTTCGTTTTCGCCGTGTATCTCACCGACAGTGTCGGGGACGATCTGCCCGGTGGTATCTCCGCCAGCGCATGGCTCGGCTGGGCGCTCGGGTTCGCCGGTCTGCTGGTCGCACTGACCGCACCTGTCCTCGGCCAGCGTTTCGATGCGACCGCGAATCGTAAGCGTTCGCTGGCGATCCTGACCTCGGTGACGGTCGCCCTGATCGCCGCCATGTTCTTCGTCCGTGACGATTATCACTATCTCTGGTTCGGTTTGGTGCTGCTGGCGCTCGGCCACGTCTTCTTCGAGCTCGCGAGCGTGCCCTACAACGCGATGCTGCGCCAGGTGTCCACCCCGCAGACCGTGGGCCGGGTTTCCGGTTTCGGCTGGGCAATGGGTTACTTCGGCGGCATTTTCCTGCTGTTGATCTGCTATTTCGGGTTCATATCCGGTGACGGCGACGAACGTGGGCTCTTCGGGGCGACCACCGACGGCGGGCTGAATATCCGGCTGGTGGTGGTGCTGGCCGCGGTCTGGTTCGCGGTGTTCGCGCTGCCGGTGTTTTTCGCGGTACCGGAGGTGCGGCGCACCGGCGCCGACCCCGGGGCGGCGAGCGCGGGATTCTTCGCCTCGTACCGGGTGCTGTGGCGTGATCTGCGGGAGCTCTGGACGGTGGACCGCCGAGTGATCTGGTTCCTGCTGGCCAGTGCGATCTTCCGGGACGGTCTGGCCGGTGTCTTCGCGTTCGGCGCGGTGCTGGCGGTGCAGGTCTACGAGATCAGTGATTCCGATGTGCTGCTGTTCGGCGTCGCCGCGAATGTCGTGGCCGCGCTGGGCGCGATCGTGGCCGGCCGCTTCGACGATACGGTCGGGCCGAAGCGGGTGATCGTGGTGTCGCTGGCCTCCGCTGTCGTGTGCGGGACGGCACTGTTGCTGGTGTCCGGGCCCGCCATGTTCTGGATCTTCGGCCTGGCGCTGACCCTGTTCGTCGGGCCGGCGCAGGCGTCGGCGCGGTCCTTCCTCACCCGGCTGACGCCGCCCGGACGGGAAGGCCAGTTGTTCGGGCTCTACACCACCACGGGCCGGGCCGCGTCGTTCCTGTCGCCGAGCCTGTTCGGCCTGTTCGTGTGGGCCTTCGACGCGGACCGGGCCGGTATCGCCGGGTTGATTCTGGTACTCGCCGCCGGACTGATCGCCGTGCTGCTGGTGTCCGCGCCCGATGCACGAGTGTCCACACCGGCCGCGGCCGGCTGAGGACGTCAGGGTTTCCAGACGCCCATACCGAGGGCGATGAGCCGGACCTGCGCGATCGTGCGTTCGACAATCGGCTGCTGCTCGCGTGGTGCGGCCTGGACATAGTCGGCGATACCGTCGGTCACGGTGGCGACCAGCAGGTCGGCCGCTACTTCCAGGTCGGCCGAGGACCAGGAGTCCAGCGCCCGCACCCGGGACAGATCCACCACGAGTTCACGTACGATCAGCTGTAGCTCCAGAGCGATTGCCGAACGTAGGGCGGCACTGCCGCCGCGCTGCTCCCGGATCAAGAATCCGTACAACTCTCGTTTGGCGCCGACCTCGCCGAAGACGAACCGCACCGTTTCCGATAATCGCGCGTCCGGTGTCCGGCGCAGCTGTCGCAGTGCCAGTCGCAGCGCCTGGACACCTTCGTCGACGAGGGTGGCGCCGAGGTCTTCGAGTGAATCGAAATGCCGGTAGAACGCCGTCGGCACGATCCCGGCGGAACGGGCGATCTCCCGCAGGCTCAGCGCACCGAAGCCGCGTTCGGCGGCCAGGGCGAGGGTGCCTTCGAGCAGGGCCTGCCGGGTGCGCTCCTTGCGCTCGACGCGGCTCGCTCCCTGATCGGTCATTTCAGTGAGCATACAGCCGTTCACCATTCGCTCGTCTCCATCTTGTCGTTCGCGTCACACCGATTCCTGGTTGACAGTCCCGGCGGGGTATCCGGCACACTAGTTGAGTGTACATTCGTACACCGAAACGGATCGATGGTTCGTGAGACGACCGACAGTTAGGGACGGAGAAGTCCGATGGCCCTCCTCGACCTGGTGCAGACGCTGACCACCCCGCACCCGGTGGACCGGTACCTGGAACTGGTGCGCCCGATGCTCACCGTCCGCGATATGCGGGCCCGGATCGTCGGCGTGGACCGCTCGGTACCGGGCACCCTCTCACTGAGCCTGCGCCCGACCCGGCAGTGGGACGGGCTGCTGGCCGGCCAGTTCGTGCAGCTGGGTGTGGTGATCGACGGTGTGCGGCACGTGCGGTGCTATTCGCCGGTGAACTCCCAGCACGATCCGCGCCGCCGCCTCGACCTCACGATCCGGGTGCACCCGCACGGCCTGGTATCGCGCCACCTCCACGACAATGCCGAACCGGGCATGATCCTGGATCTCGAACCGGCCTCCGGGATCTTCCATCTGCCCTCGCAGCGGCCGGACCGGGTGCTGCTGATCAGCGGCGGCAGCGGGATCACCCCGGTGCTGTCCATGCTGCGCACCCTCGCCGACGAGAGATACACCGGTTCGGTGGTGTTCCTGCACTATGCGCGGTCACCGGAGCTGGTGCCGCATCGCGACGAACTCACCGAAATCGCCGCCGCCCACCCGAATATCTCGGTGGAACTGCGGTATCCGGAGCGAGACGGCGGCGGCTTCGACCGGGACGAGCTCAGCCGGGTGGCGCCATGGTTCGCCGAGGCGGAGACGTTCCTGTGTGGTCCGCCGCCGCTGATGGAGTCGGTGCGCGAGATCTTCACCGCAGACGGGCTGAGTGAACGCCTGCACACCGAAGAGTTCGTCGCGACTGCCATCCCGGTGGACACCGCGGACGTGCACGGGACGACCACCTTCTCGGCCAGCGGGGTCCAGGCCGACAACGCCGGCGCCTCGCTGCTGGAGCAGGCCGAAGCGGCGGGCCTCACGCCCGAATTCGGCTGCCGGATGGGGATCTGCTTCTCGTGCACCTCGGTCCGGCGCAGCGGCTGCACCCGCAACCTGCGCACCGGCGAACTGGAAACCGATCCCGATCAGCCCATCCAACTCTGCGTCCAGGCCGCCGTCGGCGACGTGGACATCGAAATCTGAAGGGGAGAACAGATGACCATCCTCACCGAGACCAAGGACGGACCGCTGGTCCTCTCGCCCGATCAGGTCGAGGAGATCGGCCGTACCCTCGACGAACTCCGCGACCGTCTCGTCGCCGATCTGGGCGAGCGCGACCGCGAGTACATCTACAACATCATCAAGGCGCAGCGAGGTTTCGAGATCGCCGGCCGCGGGCTCATGTACCTGGGGTTCCTGCCGCCGTTCTGGCTGGCCGGTGTGGCCGCGCTGAGCGTGTCGAAGATCCTGGACAATATGGAGATCGGCCACAACGTGATGCACGGCCAGTTCGACTGGATGCGTGAGCCGAACCTCAATTCGCGGGTCTTCGAATGGGATACGGTCTGCCCGGCGGACCAGTGGAAGCATTCGCACAACTACATGCACCACACCTACACCAACATCCACGGGCGCGACCGGGATATCGGCTACGGCGTGCTGCGTATCGACGAGGGTCAGGACTGGCACCCGTACTACCTGGGCAACCCGCTGTACGCGTTCCTGCTGATGGTGTTCTTCGAATGGGGCGTGATGCTGCACGACCTCGAAGCCGACAACATCGTCAAGGGCAAGCGCAGCTGGGCGGATCTCAAACCGCTGATCAAGGGTCAGCTCCGCAAGTCGGGGCGCCAGGTCCTCAAGGACTATGTCGCGTTCCCGTTGCTCTCCGGTCCGCTGTTCCTGTCCACCCTGGCCGGCAATGCGACGGCCAACCTGGTGCGCAACCTATGGGCGTATTCGATCATCTTCTGCGGGCATTTCCCGTCGGGCGTGCAGAGCTTCACCGAGGAGGAAACCGCCGAGGAGACTCGTGGCGAATGGTACGTCCGGCAGATGCTCGGCTCGGCCAATATCACCGGTAGCCCGCTGTTCCACATCATGTCGGGCAATCTCTCGCACCAGATCGAGCACCACCTGTTCCCGGACCTGCCGGCCAACCGGTATCCGGAGATCGCTCCCGAAGTGCGGGCGCTGTGCGAGAAGTTCGGGCTGCCCTACAACACCGGTCCGCTCGGCAAGCAGATCGGCTCGGTCTGGGGCAAGATCTTCCAGCTGGCCCTCCCGCCGCAGCTCCTGGAATCCCGGTTCTCCCGATTCCTGCCCGCTGTACTGCGGAAACGCGAGGAAACCGGTGTTATCGTGATGCGTCAGCAGAGTCCTACCGGAGCGGGCGTGTGATGATCGGCAAATTCGAGGCCAACAAGGACCTGATCCAGGAACTCACCTCCTCGGGCGCGCGCCGGATCGGCAATATCGCGGGCATCATCACCGGCACCGTGGCCGAGGTGACCCGGGAAATCGGCGAGTGGGTCACCGACGCGATCGAGATGAACGAAGCTGCCGCGGCGGCTCGCCGCGATGCCGCCGGCACGGACGGCCGCGACGGAGCGGCAACCGCCGGGCGGGTGGATACCGACGAGGACGTGGTGGACAGCCCGAGTGTCGCCTCCCCAGTGAGCGCTGAGACGCCGCTCGTGGCCGACGTCGTGGACGCCGATGTGGTGGAGTCCGAAACCACGGAGACCGATCTGCGCGGCAAGCACCTCTGATCGAGTCGCGCGACCGCCCGGTGGGATAGTTCACACCGGGCGGTTACTCATGAGCTAACGTCTGGGTCGTGCCCGCCTATGTCTCCTCCCCGGAGCTGACCTTCGGATTCCTGTTCGCGCTGGAGGATCCCGAACGGGTCGCGGAGGTGGTGCGCCAACTCATGGAACGGAAAACGGTCTCGGTTTTCCGCCTGGCGCGGCTGTCGGACGACGCCGGTCCGCCGGAACGTTATGTGGTGAACTGGGCGGCCATCCCGCAGATCACGATCACCACCACCGCACCCGACGCCGCCGTGCTGCGCGCTGAGCGAGTGATGCTGGTCAATGCGTTCCTCGGTGACGGCGGAGAGGTCCGGCTGTATTCGGCGGAGGGGCAGGCTCGCGAGTGATCCCTGGGCGGGCCCCTGAGCGATGTCGGAGCGGGGCCGAGCCGGGCAAACTGCCGGGCCCGGGTGGCCCGGTGCGGGAGTCTCGAGTGAGCCGGGCAACGTTCCCGTGACAGGTGGTAATCCCTCGTTATCGAACTGTAGCCTTGTTCCCGGGGTTCTGAACGAACCGATGGGCAAGGAGTGGGTGCTGTGGAGAACGTACTACGGCTGCTGATCGTTCTGGGGGGAACGCTGGCCGTGACGGTCGCGATCGGCTGGGCCATCGACCGCGGGCTGCGGTACTGGTCGGCGCGGCATCCGAAGACCGCGATACCGGGCCTGCTGCGCCGGATCCAGCTTCCGCTGCAGCTTTTCCTCGGCTTCGCCGCACTCCGGGTGACCTACCCGCTGGCCGATCTGAACCTGCGGCAGGACACGGTCATCCTCAGCGTCCTGGCCACGATGGTGACCATGTCGTCGGTCTGGCTGGTGGTGCGGATCGCCGATGCCGTGGCCGACGGCCTGCTGAGTACCTACTCCCGCCGGGCCCGTGACCCCCGTCGCGTGCGCCAGCTCAACACCCAGTTCACGCTGATCCGCCGGATCACCAGCTCGGTACTCGCAGTCGCCACCGCGGCGATCGCCATGCTGGTGATGTTCCCCGAATTGCGGGTGCTGGGCACCTCGCTGCTGGCCTCGGCCGGGATCATCGGCATCATCGCCGGTGTGGCGGCGCAATCCACGCTCAGTAACTTGATGGCGGGTCTGCAGATCGCCTTCGGTGATTCGGTGAAGATCGGCGATACGGTCGTGGTCGAGGGCGAGATGGGCACCATCGAGGAGATCACGCTGTCCTTCCTGACCGTCCGGATCTGGGACGATCGCCGGCTGACCATGCCGGTGTCGTACTTCAACAGCAAGCCGTACGAAAACTGGTCCCGCGGCGGTACGGAGATGACCGGCACGGTGTTCCTGCACCTCGACCACAGCACGCCGGTGGCCGAGCTGCGCACCCATCTCTACGAATACCTGAGCGATCATCCGGACTGGGACGGTCGCAGCTGGAACCTGCTGGTCACCGACAGCACTCCCACCGGCATCGAGGTGCGAGCGTCGATGACGGGCCGCGATTCCGACGCGGTGTGGTCGCTGCGCTGCGCGGTGCGCGAGGAATTGATCGGCTGGCTGAACGAGCACCATCCGGGTTCGCTGCCCCGGCTGGGTGCGCTCGACGGGCTCGACGCTCCGGTTCGCTAGTCATCGGCGCGGGCGGCTCGCCGACTCCGGAGTGACTTGATCTCGATGGCGTGTCTTTATTTCGCGTTCATCGCGGAAGGGTGTGTTGTAGCTCACACTTGAGGGTATGGCCGCGCTGACATCGGCCGGCCGGGCCAGCACTCTCTAAGGAGCCCCGCTCATGTCTGCTCCCGCCGGTTATCCGGTCCGTGTCCGCGGCGATCTGGATCCTGCGCTGTCGCGCTGGATGTGGATCGTCAAATGGATTCTCGCCATACCGCACTACATCGTTCTGTTCTTCCTGCACATCGGTTATGCCGTGGTCACGGTGATCGCTTTCTTCGCGATCCTGTTCACCGGGAGGTATCCGCGTGCCCTCTTCGACTACAGCGTCGGCGTCATCCGGTGGTCGTGGCGTGTCAGTTTCTACGCCTGGACGCCGGCCGGGACGGATAAGTACCCGCCGTTCTCCCTGGCGGTCGACGACAACTATCCGGCGGATCTGGACATCGACTACCCGCCGACCCTGCATCGCGGTCTGGTGCTGGTGAAATGGTGGCTGCTGGCCATCCCGCACTACCTGATCATCGGTGGTATGACCGGCGCCGCCTGGGTCGTGTACTACGAGGACACCGACGCTATGGCCAGTGCGGCGGGGGTTCCGCTGATCGGTGTGCTGACCTTGGTCGCCGTTGTCGGCCTGCTGTTCGTCGCGCGATATTCGCAGGGCCTGTTCGATTTCGTGATGGGCATCAACCGGTGGATGCTGCGGGTGCAGGTCTACAGCTCGCTCCTGCGCGACGAATACCCACCGTTCCGGCTGGATCAGGGCGCTCGCGACGAGGTGCCTCCGGCGGTCGATACCAGCAAACCTGCTGTCTGACCCCGCCCTGCCGGAAAGGAAAAAGCCCGAGGGCCGATGGGCCCTCGGGCTTTCAGGGTGAGTGACGGGACTCGAACCCGCGACAGCCAGGATCACAACCTGGTGCTCTACCAACTGAACTACACTCACCATCGCCGATTTGCACCGGCGGCCTAGATACTAGCGCGTCCACCCCGTCGTTAGCTAATCGGTTTCCGGTGTGGTGGTGACCTGGGCCGATACCGTGTCGTCGGCGGAGGCCGCGATCTCGTCCGCCGCGCGGGCGCTGACCTCGGCGGCGATCGCGGTGATCTCCGCGGTCGACGGGCCGGGTGCGGGGACGAACACCGTGCGCCGGTAGTACTCGAGCTCACGAAGGGATTCCCGGATATCGGCCAGAGCGCGATGAGCCAGGCCCTTTTCCGGCTGGCCGAAGTAGATGCGCGGATACCAGCGCCGGCACAGTTCCTTGATCGAACTCACATCGATCATCCGGTAGTGCAGATGCCGGTCCAGTTGCGGCATATCCCGGGCGATGAATCCGCGGTCGGTGGCGATGGAGTTACCCGCCAGCGGCACCACGCCCGCGGTGGGGGCGTACTGCTTGATGTAGTCGAGCACCTGCTGTTCGGCTTCGGCGAGAGTGACGGTGGACCGGCGCACTTCCTCGGTCAGTCCGGACCGGGCATGCATATCGGCGACCACCTGCGGCATGGCGGCGAGTGCCGCGTCATCGGCGTGGATCACGATATCCACACCCTCACCGAGGACGTTCAGTTCGCTGTCGGTTACGAGGGCGGCTACCTCGATGAGCTTGTCGTTGACCAGATCGAGCCCGGTCATCTCGCAATCCATCCACACCACTAATTTGTCGGACACTCGTCCCACCCTAATCAGCCGGGCTACCGGTGCGGTGCAATCGCGGTGGTCACGATCTGGGAAACGCCGCGGCCGATGGCCGGTCAGCCACCGAGCTTCTTGTAGAAGGCGCCCGCGACAGGAGCCGTGACCGCCCGCGGGCCGTAGTTGCCGGCGGCGCTCATCCCTTTGCCGATCAGACCCGGAACTACCCGCCTTTTGTTGCGGGCGAGCCCGTCGATCGAAATTCGTGCGGTGTATTCGGAGGAAACCCACAGGAAATCCGGGACCATCCGGTCTACCAGGGATGCCTCGGCGGGATCCGGCGTCTCGGTGCGGACGGGTCCCGGGGCCAAGAGCGTGACGTGCACACCGGTCTCCGTCAGCTCCCCGCGCAGGGATTCGGTGAAGGTGTTCGCGAAGGCCTTGCTGGCCGCGTAGGTGGCGTTGTTCGGGATCGGCATATTGCCCGCCGCCGAACCGCTGACCAGAATGCCGCCCGCGCGGCGGGCCAGCATCGCGGGGAGCACGGCCAGGGTCAGGTCCTGTACCGCGACCGCGTTCAGTTCGAGCTGGGCCCGCTCGTAGGCGGGATCCAGGCCGGTGATCGGGCCGAATGTCGCGATGCCGGCGTTGTTGCACAGAATCGAGATATCGCGGCCGGCCAGTTCCTCGGTGAGGGGCGCGCGCTTATCCCGATCGGCCAGGTCCACGGCGCGGACCTCCGCGGTGATGCCGTGGGCGCGCGTGAGGCGATCGGCGAGTTCGTCGAGCAGTTCACCGCGGCGGGCGACCAGGATGAGCGAATAGCCGCGGCTCGCGAGTTCGGCCGCCAGTGCGGCTCCGATTCCGGACGATGCCCCGGTCACGACGGCGCGGCTGTCGGCGGTAGGCGAAGGCAAACCCATCCGGACACCCTAAGCGAACCCCGTCTTCGCTGCGGTCGGATGCGCTTCGACCAGCGGCGCCTGCCTCGAGTGAACCTCAGCGGACGCTGCGGCATCGAGGGTCCCGGGGATGGGCTTCGCACGGGCCGGTTGCCGATATCCGGGCTTCGAGACGAACGCCGAGGGAGAGGTCCCCGGAACCTGAAATTGCTGTAGATCGGGGGCGTTTGGGGCCGGGGGAGATGGGTACACCCACTCCGACTGGCCCGAACAGCTCAGTCGGGTGGGTGGAGCGCCCCCGGCAGGAATCGAACCTGCGACCTAGGGATTAGAAGGCCCTTGCTCTATCCAACTGAGCTACGGAGGCAGTGCATCCACCATGGCGGACAACGGTCGCGGTGTCCAGCTGAAAAGTGTAGCGATCATTCGATCGTCTGATTTGGGCTGCCCGGAAACGGCCCGGCCGGGCCTGTTGGGGCTCGCCGAACTACTCTCGAACCTATGTCGTCAGTCCAGGCCCCTGCCGCCGAACCCGCCACCGAGGTCGGTCGGCCGGGTGCTTCGGCGGTCGCCACCGTCGCGCTGACGGTGGTCGCCGGAGCGCTCGCGGGGCTGGTCGCGATCGTCGTGGTGAGTGCGTCGGCGGCCGAGGCACTGAGCCTGCTGGGCATCCCCGATCCGGGCCCTGTCACCACCTACGGCCTGCCGGCGGTCCGGGCCCTGGCCGATCTGTTCGCGGCGCTGACAGTGGGCGCCCTGCTGTTTGCGGCCTTCCTCGTTCCGCCGCAGCGCAGTGGCCTCCTCGATGCCGGTGGCTACCGCGCCGTGCGGCGCGCCTCGGGCCTCGCGCTGGCCTGGGCGGTCTGCGCCGCGCTGCTGGTACCGCTGACGGTGTCCGACAGCACCGGCCGACCGGTCTCACAAATACTCGCACCGCAGGACCTGTGGGGTGTGGTCGACGAGATCGAGTTGGCCGGCACATGGCGGGTCACCGCCATCGGCGCACTGCTGCTCGCGATCGCGTGCCGGCTCGCGTTGCGCTGGGGGTGGACACCGGTCCTGTTCGCCGGATCGATCGCGGTGATGATGCCGCTGGCGTTGACCGGGCATTCCTCCTCGGGCGGAGCGCACGATGTGGCCACCAACAGCCTGATCCTGCACCTGATCGCCGCGGCGGTCTGGGTCGGCGGCCTGGTCGCCTTGCTCGTGCACGCGCTACGCGACGGGACGGATACGGGCCTGGCGGCCCGCAGGTTCTCGCCGGTGGCGGCGGTTTCCTTCGTGGTGCTCGCGGTGAGCGGCGTGGTGAACTCCTGGGTCCGGGTGCCCTGGGACGACCTGTTCACCAGTACCTACGGCCGCCTGGTTCTCGCCAAGGTCGCTGCCCTGGTGGTGCTCGGGGTGATCGGCTGGTATCAGCGCCGCGCGGCGCTCCCGGCGCTGGCTGCCGAACCGGGCGACCGCCGGGCACTGATCCGGTTCGCCGGCGTGGAGATGCTCGTCTTCGCCGCGACGATGGGCCTGGCGGCGGGGCTGGGCCGGACGCCACCACCGCCACCCACCAGCGTGCCCACCCCCATCGAGGTGGAGCTCGGATATCAGCTGGACGGGCCGCCGACCGTTGCCCGGCTGCTGTTCGACTGGCGGTTCGACCTGATCTTCGGCACGCTCGCCATCGTGCTCGCGGTGCTGTACCTGCTGGGGGTGCGCCGATTGCGGGCCCGCGGTGACGCCTGGCCGGTGGGCCGGACCGTCGCCTGGCTGCTGGGCTGCGCCGTCCTGCTGTTCACGACGTCGTCGGGCGTCGGCCGCTACGCACCGGCGATGTTCAGCGTGCATATGGGGGCGCATATGGCGCTGTCCATGCTGACCCCGATCCTGCTGGCGCTCGGTGGCGTGGTGACCCTGGCGCTGCGCGCTCTCCCACCGGCCGGCCGGACCGGCGCGCCGGGGCCGCGGGAATGGGTTCTCGCGGCCGTGCACAACCCCGTCTCGCGCCTGCTCACCCACCCCATCGTGGCGTCGGTGGTGTTCGTGGCCGGCTTCTACGCCCTGTACCTGGGCGGGATCTTCGATACCTTCGTCGATTCTCATGCGGCTCATCTGCTGATGAACCTGCATTTCCTGGTCAGCGGCTACCTCTTCTACTGGGTGGTGATCGGTATCGATCCCAAGCCGCGGCGGGTGGAGCCGCTCACCAAACTCGGGATGGTGTTCGGTTCACTTCCCTTCCACGCGTTCTTCGGTGTGGTGCTGATGGGGATGAGCACGGTGCTGGGCGGCTGGTTCTATCGCAGTCTCGGCCTGGACTGGCATACCGATCTGCTGGGCGACCAGCGCACCGGTGGCAGCCTGGCGTGGGCCAGTGGCGAGGTACCGCTGGTGGTGGTGATGCTGGCGCTGCTGATCCAGTGGTCGCGCAGCGATAACCGGCTGGCCCGCCGCACCGACCGCGCCGCGGAACTCGACGACGACGCGGAACTGGCCGCGCACAATGCCATGTTCGCCGAATTGGCCAAGCGAGATCGGGCAGTAGGTAGATGACCGAACAGAAGACCCCGCTGACACCCGTGCAACCCTTGCGTCGCATCTACCGATCCGATGTGCGGGCGGCCCGTCGCCGGCTGGGCCGGCATATTCGCAAGACCCCGGTGTTCCACACCGTGGTCCCCGGGCCGTCCGGGCCGGTGCCGGTCACGTTGAAGCTGGAATACCTGCAGCACGGCGGCACGTTCAAGGTGCGCGGTAGCTACAACGCGCTGTTGTCCGAGCGGGTATGTCCCGAGCATGTTGTCATCGCCTCCGGCGGGAACGCGGGGATCGCGGCGGCGCTGGCGGCGGCCGGGATAGGCAAGTCCTGCACGGTGGTGGTACCGGAATCGGCACCGCACACCAAGGTCGCGGCCATGTGGTCGCACGGCGCCGAGGTGCGCTGGCACGGGACCACCTACGCCGAGGCATACGAGCACGCGCGCGAGATCGCCGCGGAACGCGGGGCACTCCAGCTGCACGCCTACGACCTTCCCGCCGTGGTGGCCGGGGCTGGAGTAATCGGCCTCGAAATCGAGGAGCAGGTGCGCGGCCGCCCGCCCATTCTGGTCGCGGTCGGCGGTGGGGGCCTGATCGGCGGGATCGCGGCGGCGGCCGGCCGGCGCCGGCAGGTCGTCGGGGTGGAGCCCGAGGGCATTCCGACGATGCATTCGGCCCTGGCCGCGGGCAAACCGGTGGATGTCGAGATCTCCAGTATCACCGCCGACGCCCTGGGCGCGTCGCGGCTGGGTGAGATCTCCTTCGATGTGGCCCGGCGCTACGGCGTGCGGTCGGTACTGGTCACCGACGATGCCATCACCGAGGCCCGCGACCATCTGTGGCGTGAGTTCCGGATCGTGGTCGAACTGTCGGGTGCGGTGGCCCTGGCCGCGATTCTCAGCGGCGCCTACGTCCCGCCGGACGGGGAGCGGCCGGTGGTCGTGCTGTGCGGGGCGAATACCGAACTTCCGGTTCTCTGACCGGGTCGGCGCTCCGCGGGGTGGGCTGCCGCGCCGTGGCTGGGTGACGGCGGCCCGCAAGGCGGTCCCCAGGGGCGGGTGTTTGTCCACAGGCTCGGTCGGAAGTGGAAGTTGTCCACAGATCCGAATTCCGTCCGCCGCGGGTGTGCGGTGCGGGTCACCATGGACATGTTCCCGGGAATCGGGCACGGGGTGGCCCGGCAGTACCGGGCGCGACGAAGGGGTGGACTCATGTACGAAACTCTGGCGACGGTGGTCGGTACCGTGGTGACCGAGCCGGTCAAGCGCGACCTCCCGAGCGGAGAGCAGATGCTCAGTTTCCGGTTGGCGAGCACCGCGCGCCGGCTCGATCGGGATTCGGGCGAGTGGGTGGACAATGGGGTGTTGTTCCTGACAGTGAGCTGCTGGCGGCGGTTGGTGGCCGGTGTCGATGCCTCCATCCGCCGCGGCGATCCGGTCATCGTGCAGGGGCAACTCCGGTCGAACGAATACCGCTCCCGCGACGGTATCGAGCGCCGGGATCTGGAGATGAGGGCCCAGACGGTGGGGCCCGACCTCACCCGCTGCACCGCCCAGGTGGTGCGCCGGAGATCCGAGTATGCGACGGTTACCGGGAATAATGCGGCCGATCCGGACGCTGGGTCGACCGGGGCCGGGGTGGCGGGGGAACAAGACGATCCGATGAGGGAGACGTCGGCGGCCGGCGACCGGCCGGTGAACGCCGACGTGTGAAACTGCACCGACGTTCGACGGATAGGGTTACCGCTATGGCTGAGTTCATCTACCAAATGAAGAAGGTTCGGAAGGCGCACGGCGACAAGGTCGTGCTCGACGATGTCACCTTGAACTTTCTTCCCGGCGCCAAGATCGGCGTTGTCGGCCCGAACGGCGCCGGTAAATCCAGCGTGCTGAAAATCATGGCCGGACTCGACCAGCCGAACAACGGCGAAGCCTTTCTGGCGCCGGGCGCCAGCGTGGGCATCCTGCAGCAGGAGCCGCCGCTGAACGAGGAGAAGACGGTCCGCGGCAACGTGGAGGAGGGCCTTGGCGAGATCAAGGTCAAACTCGACCGGTTCAACGAGATCGCCGAGCTCATGGCCACCGACTACTCCGATGAGCTCATGGACGAAATGGGCAAACTGCAGGAGGATCTCGACCACGCCGATGCCTGGGATCTGGACTCGCAGCTGGAACAGGCGATGGACGCCCTGCGCTGCCCGCCGCCGGACGAACCGGTCACCAACCTGTCGGGCGGTGAGCGCCGCCGCGTGGCGCTGTGCAAATTGCTGCTGAGCAAACCCGATCTGTTGCTGCTCGACGAGCCGACCAACCATCTCGACGCCGAGAGCGTGCTGTGGCTCGAGCAGTTCCTGGCGCAGTACGCGGGCGCCGTTCTGGCGGTCACCCACGACCGGTACTTCCTGGACAATGTCGCCGGCTGGATTCTCGAGCTGGACCGGGGCCGCGCCATCGGCTACGAGGGCAACTACTCGACCTATCTGGAGAAGAAGGCCGAGCGCCTCGCAGTGCAGGGCAAGAAGGACCAGAAGCTGCAGAAGCGGCTGAAGGACGAACTCGCCTGGGTGCGTTCCGGGGCGAAGGCCCGCCAGGCCAAGAACAAGGCGCGTCTGGGCCGGTACGAGGAAATGGCCGCCGAGGCGGAGAAGATGCGGAAGCTGGACTTCGAGGAGATCCAGATCCCGGCCGGCCCACGGCTGGGCAGTGTGGTGGTCGAGGTGGAGCACCTGGACAAGGGCTTCGGCGATCGTCAGCTGATCAAAGATCTGTCGTTCACGCTGCCGCGCAACGGAATCGTCGGTGTCATCGGCCCGAACGGTGTCGGTAAGACCACCCTGTTCAAGACCATCGTCGGGCTGGAGGAACCGGACAGTGGCACGGTGAAGGTCGGTGACACGGTTCAGCTGAGCTATGTCGATCAGACCCGAGCCGGTATCGATCCGAAAAAGACGGTGTGGCAGGTGGTTTCGGACGGGCTCGACTACATCGAGGTCGGCCAGCAGGAGATGCCGTCGCGGGCCTACGTGAGCGCTTTCGGGTTCAAGGGGCCGGACCAGCAGAAGCCGGCCGGTGTGCTCTCCGGCGGTGAGCGCAACCGCCTGAACCTCGCGCTCACCCTGAAACAGGGCGGCAACCTGATCCTGCTCGACGAGCCCACCAATGACCTGGATGTGGAGACGCTCGGTTCGCTGGAGAACGCGCTCGAACATTTCCCCGGTTGCGCCGTGGTGATTTCCCACGACAGGTGGTTCCTGGACCGGACCTGCACCCATATCCTCGCCTGGGAAGGTGACGACGACAACGAGGCCAAGTGGTTCTGGTTCGAGGGCAACTTCGAAGCGTACGAGGCCAACAAGATCGAGCGTCTCGGACAGGAAGCCGCACGGCCGCATCGAGTGACCCATCGCAAACTGACCCGCGGGTAACGCCGCGGATTTTTCCCCGCTACCCGGTCGCGGGACTACCCTCGGGACGGCGTCGGTATGTCCGCAAGAACCGCATCGAGGGAGTGGGAAATGACGGTCTCGTCCGAATTGTCCAGCGAGGCATGGGGTGCCGAACTGCCGGACACCCTACGAGCCGGCCTCCCCGCCCTGGAGGAGGGATATTTCCGGCATGTGGGGACCGACGAGGCGGATTGCGAGATCACTTCCGTCGCCCTCACCTTCCGGGCGCATCTGGCGCTGGCCCTGACCCGGCAACCGGGTCGGGGATCGGTGCGGGTCCATCACCCGGACGACGGCACCGGACTGGGGGCGGCGGTGCAGATCGTGACCGACGATATGCCGATGCTCGTCGATTCGGTCACGGCCCTGCTCGCCCGGATGGGCGGGACGGTCAGCGAGGTCATCCACCCGATCGTCACGGTGGAACGGGATGCCGACGGCCGGCTCGTCGCGGCCCGCCCGCACGAGGCCGATCGGGGTCGTAACGGCAACGGTCCGTCGTCCGGCCGGGAATCCTGGATCCATCTGCAACTGCACCCCGCCACCAGTGCCGAGCTACTCGACGAGATCGCGGCCGCCGTACCGGGTGTGATCAGCGACGTACGGCAGGTGAGCAGCGATACCGACGCGATCCATTCCCTGCTCCACGAGCTGGCCACGGGTCTCGAACGCACCGGTGACACCGTGGGCACCGGAGAGGCCGATATCGCGCCGTCCGACTGCGCGCGGCTGTTGCGCTGGATGGCCGCGGGGAATTTCACCGTGCTCGGCTACGCCCGGTACCGGAACGAACCCGGCGAATCGTTACCCGCGATGATCCCGGATTCCGCCTTGGGAGTGCTGCACCCGGGCGCGGGGAGCGGGTTCCAGGTGCCCATCGGGACCGGTGCGCCGCGACTGCTGCGGATGACCCAGGGGCTGGTCCCGGTGACCATGCAGCGGGCGGTCTATCCGTTCTTCATCGGGGTGGCCGATCTCGGCAGCGCGGGCGATGTCCGCGGCGAGCATCTGTTCATCGGCGTTTTCACGGTGACCGCGCTCCACGAGAACGTGCTCGATATTCCGGTGGTGGGTGAGCGGGTCCGGTCGGCCATCAAGGGCAGCGGTTTCGACCTCGATTCGTTCTCGGGTCAGGCGATGCTCGAGGTGATGCAGGGTTTCCCGCGCACCGAACTGTTCGCTTGCGATGCGGCAACGCTGCGGCGCATCGCCGCCGCGGTACTCAATGTGGGGCTGCGCCGGCAGGTCCGGTTGTTCCTGCGCGTCGATCCCTACGGCCGCTTCGTGGCGGCGATGGTGTATCTGCCGCGGGATCGCTACACCACCGCGGTCCGGCTGGAGATGCAGGACATCCTGGTCCGCGAACTCGGCGGCGCTTCGATCGATTACTCGGCGCGGGTGAGTGAAAGCGAACTCGCCAGTGTGTATTTCACGATCCGGCTGCCGGGCGCCGATACCACCGAACCGGTGCGGGTCTCGACGGCCGAGGAGATCTCCGAGGCCGAGCGGCTGCGCATCCAGAATCTGCTCGGCGAAGCGAGTCGCACCTGGGACGACCACCTGAACGATGAGGTGAGCGCGTCCACAGTGCTCGACCCGCAGACGGTCCGCCGTTACTGCGAAGCGTTCCCCGACGGGTACAAACAGGATTTCACCGCGCCGCGCGCGCTGGCCGATATCGCTCGCTTGGAGCGGCTGCGAACGGGCAGCATCGACCAGCATCTGTACCGGGTCACCGATGCGCCCGCGGGTTCCTGGCGCTTCACCCTCTATATCGGCGGTGCCGGAATCTCGCTGAGCCAGGTCCTCCCGGTGCTGCAGAGCCTCGGTGTCGAGGTGCTCGACGAGCGACCGTATCGGATCCGGCGCGAGGCCGACGGGGCCGGCACCGCGGCGGAACGGTGGATTTACGATTTCGGGCTGCTGGCGAGCACGGAACTGCTGCGCGCCGCACTGGACCAGGATCTCGACACCGAATTGCTCGAGGTGTCGCAGGGGCGGCCGGGGCGGATGTCGACAGCACCGGCCGCCGGCGTCCGCGACCGTTTCACCGAGGCATTCGATGCCATCTGGTACGGCCGGGCCGAGGCAGACGGGCTCAACGAACTCGTGCTGCGGGCCGGGCTGACCTGGCGTGAGGTCGCCGTATTGCGCACCTACGCGAAATACCTGCAGCAGGCGGGGTTCCCGTACAGCCAGGTCAATATCGCCCGGGTACTGCACACGTATCCGGATACGGCGCGATTGTTCGCGCGATTGTTCGCCGCCCGGTTCGACCCGGACAGCTGTTCGGCCGACCACGCCACGGAACTCGAACAGCGGGTGCGCGAGCGGATCGACCAGGTGGTCAGCCTGGATGCGGATCGCATCCTGCGGGCCATGCTGGGATTGATCCTGGCCACCCTGCGCACCAATTACTACGTCACCGACGCCGACGGCGCCGCCCGGGAATTCATCTCGGTGAAGGTCGAGCCGCAGGAGATCGCCGAACTTCCCCAGCCGCGGCCGAAATACGAGATCTTCGTGTACTCGCCGCGTGTGGAGGGTGTCCATCTGCGGTTCGGTCCGGTGGCGCGGGGAGGTTTGCGCTGGTCGGATCGGCTGGAGGATTTCCGGACCGAGATCCTGGGATTGGTCAAGGCGCAGGCGGTGAAGAACGCGGTGATCGTGCCGGTGGGTGCGAAGGGCGGTTTCGTGGTGAAACGCCCGCCCGCGGCCACCGGCGACGCCGCGGTCGACCGGCAGGCCCGGATGGCGGAAGGTATCGAGTGCTATCGCACCTTCATCTCCGGCCTGCTGGATATCACCGATAACGTCGACCTGGCCGAGGGGCAGGTGTTGCCACCGGATCGGGTGGTGCGGCGGGACGGTGACGATACGTATCTGGTGGTGGCGGCAGACAAGGGAACGGCGACGTTTTCCGATATCGCCAACGATGTGGCCGGGCGGTACGGATTCTGGCTGGGGGACGCGTTCGCATCAGGTGGTTCGGCGGGATACGACCACAAGGCGATGGGGATCACCGCGCGAGGGGCGTGGGAGAGTGTGCGGCGGCATTTCGCCGAGATGGGCGTGGATACCCAAGCACAAGATTTCACCGTGGTCGGTGTGGGGGATATGAGTGGGGATGTGTTCGGCAACGGGATGCTGTTGTCGGAGCATATTCGGCTGGTGGCGGCATTCGATCACCGTCATATTTTTCTCGACCCGGATCCGGATCCGGAGTCGTCGTATGCCGAGCGGCGCCGCATGTTCGCGCTGCCACGGTCGAGCTGGGCCGATTACGATCGGTCGTCGATCAGCGCGGGCGGCGGTGTGTACGACCGTACGGTGAAGTCGGTACCCATCAGTCCACAGGTCCGGGCGGCGCTCGGACTCGCCGGCGATGTGGTCTCGCTGTCGCCACCGGAATTGATTCGCGCCATCCTTCAAGCGCCGGTGCAATTGCTGTGGAACGGCGGGATCGGCACGTATATCAAGGCGAGCACCGAGACCAATGCCGATGCCGGTGACAAATCGAACGACGCTGTGCGAGTCGACGCGAACCAACTGCGGGTCAAGGTGATCGGCGAGGGCGGTAACCTCGGCGCCACCGCGCTGGGCCGAATCGAGTTCTGCCGTAACGGTGGAAAGATGAACACCGACGCGCTGGACAATTCCGCCGGGGTGGATTGCTCCGATCACGAGGTGAATATCAAGGTCCTGCTCGACGGTGTGGTGTCGGCGGGGGAATTGGATATCGCCGACCGGAATCCGCTGCTCGCCGAAATGACCGACGAAGTCGCGCAGATGGTACTGCAGGACAATATTTCCCAGAACTATCTGATGGGGATCTCGCGGGCCGAAGCGCCGGGCATGCTGAATGTGCACCGGCGGCTGATCGAAGAACTGGAAACCAGCCGCGGCCTCGACCGTCAACTCGAGGCGTTGCCTGCCGATACCGTCCTGAAACGCCGGCTCGAGGAAGGTACCGGGCTGGCGTCCCCCGAACTCGCCAACCTGCTGGCACATGTGAAGCTGGCGCTGAAAGCCGATCTGCTGGCCGGGGATCTGCCCGACAGCGCGTACTTCGGCGCACGGCTCCCCGACTATTTCCCGACCCCGCTACGGGAGCGGTTCGGTGCGGCGATCAAGAAACATCGGCTGCGCCGGGAGATCGTCACCACCATGATCGCCAACGAGGTGGTGGACCACGGCGGTCTCACCTACACCTTCCGCCTGGGTGAGGAGATCGGGGCCACCGCCACCGACACCGTGCGCGCGTTCACGGCGGTCACCGAGATCTTCGGACTGCACGCTATCTGGGCCCGCATCCGCGCCGCCGATACCACCGTCGGCGTACGCGATCAGCTCGAACTGGAAACCAAGCGGACCCTGGACCGGGCATCGCGGTGGCTGCTCACCAACCGCCCGCAGCCCATTGCCGTGGGCGCGGAGATCAACCGCTACCAGGTGGGCATCCGCGAACTGGCGCCCAAGGTGCCGGGGTGGCTGCGGGGTCACCATGTCACCACGCTCACCGATCATGCCGCCGATCTGGTCGCCCATGGAGCGCCGCTCGACCTGGCCACCGAGGTCTTCGGGCTGCTGCACCTGTTCCCGCTGCTCGATATCGTCGATATCGCCGATATCACCGACCGCTCCGGTGACGAGGTGGGCGCGCTGTACTACGCGCTCAACGAGCATCTCAAGATCGACTGGCTGCTCGAGGCGGTGAGTCATCTGGAACGTGGCGATCGTTGGCATGCGCTGGCCAGGCTGTCGCTGCGCGACGATATGTACAGCTCATTGCGTTCGCTCACCCTGGATGTGCTCTCCGGCGGCGACCCGGAGGAGAGTGCCGACGAGAAGATTGCATACTGGGAGTCCAAGAATCAGTCCCGGCTCGGCCGTGCTCGCGCGGCGCTGGCGGAACTGTTCGAGTCCGGAACCCACGATCTCGCCACGCTGTCGGTTGCGGCGCGGCAGGTGCGCAGCATGGTGAGTGGGGTGGGCGCCCAATCGGAGGTACCACGGTGACGAGTGCTGTTTTCCGCAACGGTGAGGGTGCCGAGGTGGCCGAGGCCGCCCCGGCGCGTCGCTTCCATACCGCCGTCCATGTGCGCTGGTCCGATATGGACGTCTTCCAGCACGTCAACCATGCCCGCATGGTGACGCTGCTGGAGGAGGCGCGGATTCCCTGGCTGTTCGACGACGACCGGCCGACCGTTGCGCTGCGCAACGGCTGCGTACTGGCGGATCTGCACGTCAAATATCGGGGCCAGCTGCGCCACGAGGACACGCCGCTCGATATCGCCATGTGGATCGAGCAGCTGCGCGCCGTCGATTTCACCGTGGCCTACGAGGTGCGCGCCGCGGGTGCCGCGGCGGGCTCGCCCGCCGCGGTCACCGCCACCACCCAGCTGGCCGCTTTCGATATCGAAACCCAGCGACTGCGCCGCCTCACCGGAGCCGAACGCGACTACCTGGCCCAGTGGATGGCCGCATGAGCGGGTCAGGCCCGGAGGCGGTAGCGGAGCGTCACCACGCAGGGCCCCCGCTCATGCGCAACGGGCAGGGCATGAGCGGGTCAGGCCCGGAGGCGGTACCGGTTCTCTCGTGACATTCGACCAGCGGGTTCTGTCGGTACCGGACCCGGCAGAGCGCGAGAATCTCGCCACCTTCCTCAACCGGGCGCAGCGACTGGATCCGGCGGTGGTGGTCCGGATGCGGCGTCGCGGTGAGGGGCTGGTGGCCGCCTGGGTCACCACCGGGTTCGAGGCGCTCGCGACCCGGACCATCGGCGCCGAGCTCGGCGTCGACGACGTGACGGTCGGCGCCGAAACGGTGCTGGCCGCCCTGGCCCTTCCCGGGCCGATCGATCTCGGCTACTCGCTCGACTCCGCGTGGCGCGGAGCCTTGCCGCCGACCAGCGGATTCGGGCATATCGACGATCTTCCCGCCCGCACGCTGGTGGAACTGGCCGAGCGCGGGGCCGATCTGGCGAAAGAGCACGGGTCGAGTCACGGCCCACCCGCATCGCTGCTCGATCAGACGGTGATCACTGTCTCCGCGGACCGCGAGCAGGTACAGATACCGATGCGGGTGGTATTCGCGCTGACCGCCATGGACTTCATCCCGCACTCCGGGGAACGCACGGAACCGACCCGGATCCCGCCCGGTGAACTCGTCCGGGTTCGCGCCAGCAAGACCTGGCTCCGGCTCGATGCCCGCTACGGGTCGGTGGTCCGCCGCCGCGCCGGGACGCTCACGCTGACCCCTCAGTGAGAGGTGTGCCGGCATGCCGGCCGATCTCGTTGGGCTCGGTGGCTCCGCAGCGCACGGAATCCACCGCCCAGCCGCGGCAGGCATCACGGGCACGTTAGAACCGGGCTCAGCGGACCATCATGGGCCTCGCTGGACCAGCGTTCCGGTCTGTCGAAATCTGGGCGCTGCTTACGCAGCTCCTTCGCCCAGGTATTGCAACCAGACCGGGTCGAGTTCGTTCACCGTGGACAGCAGGCGCCAGTGGGGGCCCTTCGGTGAGACCAGGGGAGAGCGCAGTGTCCAGCCGAGTTCGCTGAGTAGCTTGTCGGCTTTGCGGTGGTTGCAGGGTGCGCAGCTGGCCACGCAGTTTTCCCAGCTGTGTTCGCCGCCGCGGCTGCGGGGGATCACATGGTCGATGGTTTCGGCTTTGCCGCCGCAGTAGCCGCACCGGTAGCGGTCGCGCTGCATGAGGGCGGCTCGGGTCATGGGGACGCGGGCGCGGTAGGGGACGCGCACGTAGGTGCGGAGGCGGATGACCGAGGGGATGGTGACCGCGGCGCCGGCGGAGTGCAGCACGGGGCCGGTGGGGTCGTGGTGTACCGCGTCGGCTTTATCGCAGACCAGCAGCACTATCGCGCGGCGGGCAGTGAGCGCGGTGAGCGGTTCGTAAGTGGCGTTGAGCAGCAGGACGCGGCGTTTGAGCCAACTGATCGACTGGGGAGAATGGAGTCTGGTGGCGGGGTCGCCGTGAGAGTGGAGAGCATCGGATGCGGTATCGGTGGAGTGCCGGTTGACCGCGTGATCGGACAGCAATTGCAGCGGAGGAGCCCCCGACCCACGAGCGTGGACGTCGGCGGGCTTCAGTTGTCGGTGGCGTATCGCCTCCGGTGATCGGGCGCCGGTCCGTTGCTTCATGTCGACCCCAAATTCTGCGTTTCAAGATCATGTGGTATCTCGCCGAGAGACAAGACCCAGTTGACCATGGAAAGGCCCTCGGTGCACGGTTATTTTGCACAATGGCTGGTTAACTGTCTCTGAAGCGACGCCCGAGGTCAACCGCCTCGGAAGCGGCGGGTGCTGCGCTCGGTGGCCCCCGGGCGGACCGCCGAATCTGCGAACCCGGGGCCACGCGGGCACAATGGACGGCGCATCCAGCGAAACGAGAGGTTCATGACTTCGGGTATTCCGGCTTCCGGCGAACAGGCCACGATCTCCTTCTACGAGGCCGTCGGCGGAGACGAGACGTTCCGCCGGCTGGTCGCGGTGTTCTACCGCGAGGTCGCCGCGGACGAGGTTCTGCGGCCGATGTATCCGGAACAGGATCTGGGCCCGGCCGAGCGCAGGCTGCGGATGTTCCTGGAGCAGTACTGGGGTGGACCCCGTACCTACTCCGACGAGCGCGGCCACCCCAGGCTGCGCATGCGCCATATGCCCTTCCAGATCGGCCCCGTGCAGCGGGACGCCTGGCTGCGCTGTATGCGGATCGCGGTCGCCGAGATCGAACCCGAGATCCTCGACGACGATCACCGCCGCCAGCTGCTGGACTACCTGGAAATGGCCGCGAACTCCCTGATGAACGCCGCCTGGTAACACCGGCGGGTACGGAGCCCCGTCGCGGGCACACGTCGGAGAACACAGCCGACACAGCACCAGCGAGCGAACTACTACAGAGGATCGTCTACCTTTAGACGTGTGAGCATTCTCGAGACAGTGGCGGTTTTCGCCGGTATCCCGCTGGGGATCTACCTCATAATCGCTGGTTTGTCGTATCTCGGTAAGCCGCTGCCCGGTGAGAAGCCGGTTCACTTCGATATGAGCAAGAAGTGGACCGCGGCCCCGGTGCTGTGGAGTGCTACCGACGAGGTCACCGGGCACGGTCATTCGTATGACGCCGGTGAGTCGCCGCATGGGTCCCATGCGGCGTTCGATGCCCTCGAATCTCCCAAGGAAGCGCTGATCGGAGGCCGGGCAAGTGGCAAGTACTAAATGGCCGGCGGTGGTCGAGTCCGAACTGCCGCACGGATACGCGATCACCAGTAGTGGCCGGGTCTCCGGGGTGCACGAGGCCGGTGACGTGTTCAAGGAGGCGCCGTTCGACAACAACGAGCGGCTGGCCATGGACAATGTGCTCACCGAGGCAACCCGGGCGACCAAGGTGCGGTTCAACGTCTATATCGGCGATCTCGGCGCCGATGCCGGTGCCGCGGTGGACGCACTGTTCCCCACCACGCCGGAGGCGGCGCGTTCGGTCCTCATCGCGGTCTCCCCGAACAGCAACGCCGTCGAGGTTCGCTCCGGTAAAGATGTGGCGGATCGCGCCAATGACCGGGTGTGCCAGCTCGGCGTCACCGCCGCGCTCAGTTCGCTGCGGCAGGGTGACCTGATCGACGGGCTCATCTCGGCGGTGCGGGTGATGGCGGCAGCTATCGGCCGCTAACGCTCACCACAGCCGCCGACGGCGCGCCCACCGGTTGGTGGGCGCGCCGTCGGTCGTTTCAGGAGTTATCGCAGGAGCGAGTCAGGCCCGGAGGCGGCAGCGGAGCGTCACCACGTAGGGCCCTCGCTCCTGCGCAATGGGCAGAGCAGGAGCGAGTCAGGCCCGGAGGCGGCAGCGGAGCGTCACCACGTAGGGCCCTCGCTCCTGCGCAATGGGCAGAGCAGGAGCGAGTCAGGCCCGGAGGCGGCAGCGGAGCGTCACCACGTAGGGCCCTCGCTCATGCGTCATGGGTATCGAAGGCGCGAGCGCGCAGCGAGCGTTCGATACCTGCCTTGCCTTCGCTCACCAGGCGCCGCAGGGCCGGCGGGTGGTCGGCGGCGAGGAAGGCGTCGGCGCGAGCCACCGCGTCGTCGCTGATCGCCCAGGCCGGGTAGAGGCCGATCACCACGGTTTGCGCGACCTCGCTGGATCGGCGTTCCCAGACCGCGGGGATCTCCTCGAAATATTTCTGCACGAACGGCTGCAGCAGGGCGTCCTGGCCGGGCTGGGCGAAGCCGTTGACGATGGATCGGGCCGTGATGTTGGGCACGGTATCGTCGCCGATCACCGTGGCCCAGGCCGAGTCTTTCACCTGCGCGATCGGACGCGCCGTGGCGGCCGTGGCCGCCTGCCGCCGGCCGGCCGCGGTTTCGTCGTTGCGCAGTTCGGCGTCGATGGTGGGTGTGTCGGGACCGTCGGCGTCGATCTCCCCGGCCGCCGCGAGCGCGGTGAGCAGCCGCCAGCGCAGGTCGGTGTCCACGGTCAGCCCGGACAGACCCACCCCGGCCGGGTCGCCGTCGAGCAGTTCCCGCAGAACCTCGGTATGCCAGGCGGACAGCTTCGCGCCGGTGAGCGCGTTGACGAAGGCCAGCTGGTGATCCGAGCCGGATTCGGCTTCGCGGGCCAGTTCCAGCAGCCGGTTCGCGTAGTCCTGCCAGCCGGTGGTCTCGGCCCATTCCGGGTCGGCGTAGCTGCGCAGCGCCGTATTGGCCTGCATGAGCAGCCGCTGCACCACCCCGATCTCGGATTCCGCGCCGATTCCGCGCTGGACCAGGGCCACGAAATCGCGGGCCCGGAATTCGGCCTGCCGGGTCATTTCCCAGGCCGCCGACCAGGCCAGGGTGCGGGGCAGCGGTTCGGCGATATCGGCGATGCGGTTCACCAGGATATCGAGCGAATCGGCGTCCAAGCGCACCGAGCAGTAGGTGAGGTCGTCATCGTTGATCAGCACGAATTTGCCGCGCGGCACGCCGGCGAGTTCGGCGACCACGGTGCGCTCGGCAGCCTCGAGATCCAGCTCCACCCGCTTGGTGCGGACGAGTTTGCCGTCCTGGTCGTCGTAGACGCCGATGGCCAGCCGGTGCACCCGCTGCTCACCGGCGCCGGGCGCGGCACCCTCCTGGATCACGGTGAACGAGGTGAAGGTGCCGTCGGCGTCGACCTCGAATTCGGGGCGCAGAATGTTGAGGCCGGTGGTCTTGAGCCATTGGGCGCCCCAGCCGGACAGATCGCGCCCGGAGGATTTCTCCAGCGCCGCCAGCAGGTCGTCGAAGGTGGCGTTGCCGTAGGCGTGGTCGGCGAAGTAGGCGCGCAACCCGGCCAGGAAGGGTTCCAGCCCGACGTAGGCCACCAGCTGTTTGAGCACACTCGCGCCCTTGGCGTAGGTGATGCCGTCGAAGTTGACCTCCACCGCGGCCAGGTCCGGGATATCGGCGGCGATGGGGTGGGTCGACGGCAGCTGATCCTGCCGGTACGCCCAGGATTTCTCGACATTGGCGAAGGTGGTCCAGGCGCTGGTGTACTCGGTGGCCTCGGCCTGGCACAGCACGGAGGCGAAGGTGGCGAACGATTCGTTCAGCCACAGATCGTCCCACCACTTCATGGTGACCAGATCGCCGAACCACATATGCGCCATCTCGTGCAGCACGGTTTCCGCGCGGCGTTCGTAGGACGCCCGGGTGACCTTGGACCGGAAGACGTAGTCCTCGAGGAAGGTCACCGCGCCGGCGTTCTCCATGGCGCCGGCATTGAACTCCGGAACGAACAGCTGATCGTATTTACCGAAGGCGTAGGGCACGCCGAAGTTCTTGTGGTAGAAGCCGAAACCCTGTTTGGTCTCGGTGAAGAGCCGGTCGGCGTCCATGTATTCGGCCAGCGAGGAGCGGCAGTAGATGCCGAGTGGGATGCTGCCGTGATCGTCGGTGTAGGTATCGGTCCACTCCGCGTACGGACCGGCGATCAGGGCGACCAGATACGTGCTCATGAGCGGCGTGGTGGCGAACCGGTGCCGCCCGCCGTCGGCGGTGCCCGCGCCGTTGGAGATGACCTTCCAGTCCGCGGGGGCGGTGACCTCGATATCGAAGGTGGCCTTGAGGTCGGGCTGGTCGAAGCAGGCGAACATCCGTTTGGCGTCGGCGGTCTCGAACTGTGAGTACAGGTAGACGGCGTCGTCGGCGGGGTCGACGAATCGGTGCAGGCCTTCGCCGGTGTGCGAGTACTCGCAGTCGGCCTCCACGATGAGCTCGTTACGTTCGGCCAGGTCGGGCAGGGTTATCCCGGTCGACTCGTCGTAGTTCGCGATATCGAGCGGTTTGCCGTTCAGGACCGCCGAACGGACACCGCGGGCGACGATATCGATGAAGGTGCGCGAACCCGGTTTTGCGGTGAAGGTGACCGTACTGCGGGAGGAGAACGTCTGCTCACCGGGTTTTCCCGCCCCGTCCGTCAGATCCAGGTCGATGCGGTAATTCTCGACCGAGACAACGCCGGCGCGTTCGATCGCCTGTTCGCGGGTGAGGTTCGGTGCGGACATCGGGCTCCTTCGAGGACACAGTGGTACGGGCACGGCCGCTGTCCACAATGCCACGTCGGTAAGGTTTGCCCGAGGCGAAGTCATCTGACTCCGCTCCAGCCGAACGACCAGAGGATCGGAGCCACAACGTGAAGCATGTGCACGCCGGAAAGGTGCGCGACCTCTACACCGACGGTGACACGCTGCTGCTGGTCGCCTCGGACCGGGTCTCGGTCTACGACGTGTCGCTGCCCACGCCGATCCCGGACAAGGGCGCGCTGCTGACGCAGCTGTCCAATTGGTGGTTCGAGTTCTTCGCCGATATCCCGAATCACGTGCTGTCCACCACCGATGTGCCGCCGGAATTCGCCGGCCGGGCGATCCGGGTGAAACCGCTGAAGATGGTGCTGGTGGAATGCGTGGCCCGCGGCTATCTGGTGGGGTCGGGGTGGAAGGACTACCAGCGCACCGGTTCGGTCTCGGGTATCCGGCTGCCCGCCGGGCTACGGGAGGGCGACAAACTGCCGGAACCGATTTTCACCCCGACCACCAAGGTCTCCGATACTGGCCATGACGAGCCCATGACCTTCGACGATGTGGTCGCACAGGAGGGTAGCGAGGTGGCCACCCGGCTGCGTGACCTGACACTCGACCTGTACACCCGCGGCGCGGCCTATGCCGCCGAGCGGGGTGTGATCATCGCCGATACCAAGGTCGAATTCGGCTGGGACGGTGACGTTCTGACCCTGGGCGACGAACTGCTGACCTCCGATTCGTCCCGTTTCTGGCCCGCCGCCGAATGGGAGCCCGGTCGCTCGCAGCGCTCATTCGACAAACAGTTCGTCCGGGACTGGGCCACTTCCACCGGCTGGGACAAGGAACCCCCCGGCCCGGAGATCCCGGCGGATATCGTCGCGGCGACCCGGGGTAAGTACGTCGAGGCCTACGAGCTGATTACCGGCCTGACCTGGTGACACCTGCGGGTTTCCGCTGACGTGGCACGGGCCGCGTGATCAGAGCGGGACCGAGGTATCCGCCAGGTGGTCCGGGTCTACCGGGTCACCGGAGAGGATGAGCTCCTTGATCCGGTCGCCCACATCCCACACGTTCACATTCATCCCGGCCAGGACTCGTTGCTGAGGGTCCAGCCAGAACGCCACGAATTCTCGTCCGGCGAGGTCCCCCCGCACGACTATCCGCTCGTAGTCGCCGGGGGCGGCGAAGCCGGTGTACTCCATGCCGAGGTCGTACTGGTCGGTGAAGAAGTAGGGGAGGCGGTCGTAGGAGGCGGCCAGACCGAGCATGGTCCGGGCGGCCACCGCCGGTTGATTGAGCGCGTTCGCCCAGTGCTCCACCCGGATCCGGCGGCCCAGCACGGGATGCTCCTGATCGGCGATATCGCCGACCGCGACGATATCGGGGTCGCTGGTGGTCAGCCCGGCGTCGACCAGCACTCCGGTGCCGGTCAGCAGCCCGGACGATTCCGCGAGACCGAGGTTGGGCCGCGCTCCCACTGCGATCAGTACGGCGTCGGCCTCGAAATCGGTCCCGTCTTGAAGCCGGACTCCGTTCGCTCGTCCGTCGGCCACGGTGATCAGCTGGACCTGTGCTTCGAATCGCAGCTCCACGCCGTGTTCCCGGTGCAGGGCGGCGAACACCTCGCCCATCTCCGGGCCGAGCGCCCCCAGCAGCGGCCCGGACGCTGCCTCGAGTACGGTGACCGCCACCCCGGCCGCGCGTGCCGCCGCGGTGACCTCGAGCCCGATCCAGCCCGCCCCGACGACCAGCAGGCGCCGGATGGTGCCGAACAGTTCGATCAGCGCGTCGGACTCCTCTAGGGTGCGCAGGGTATACACACCGGCCGCATCGGCTCCGGGGACCGGCAGTGGACGGGAGGCGGCGCCGGTGGCGAGGGCGAGTTTGTCGTAGGGCAGGGTCGAACCGTCCGACAGGCGGACCGTGCGGCCACCCCGGTCGATCTCGGTGACCTCGGTACCGAGCAGCAGATCCACGGCATGGTCCCGGTACCAGGCGGCGTCCGCCACGGTGAATTCGTCGACGGTTTTCTTCCCGGCCAGGTACTCCTTGGACAGCGGCGGCCGTTCGTAGGGCAGCCGGTTCTCCGCACCGATGAGGGTGATGCGGCCGTCGAAATCGTTGTCGCGCAACTCCTGTGCCAGCTTCGCACCGGCCAGGCCGGCCCCGGCGATCACGAAATGCCGTGCAGATGTCATGGATGCCACTCCCTTGTCGTGAGTTGTTCCAGCGACGATCCGAACTTCTGCGGCCAGCCTACTGATGGAGTCCCGGCGAGCGGCCGGATCGGGAACGAAAACGCCGCCGCCGGGGTTGCTCGGTACAGCGCTCGACTACGACCTATGGAGAGGACCGACTCGTGACCGACCCGGCCGAGAAGAAAGACCTTGCCGAATTCTGGTTCGACCCGCTGTGCCCGTGGTGCTGGATCACTTCCCGCTGGATTCTCGAGGTCGCGAAAGTGCGCGATATCGAGGCCCGCTTCCATGTGATGAGCCTGTCGGTGCTCAACGAGGGGCGGGATCTGCCGCCGGAGTACCAGGACATGATGGCGAACGCCTGGGGCCCGGTGCGGGTCGCGATCGCGGCCGCCCAGCAGCACGGCGACGAGATCCTGCCGACGCTGTACACCGCCCTGGGCACCCGGTTCCACAACCGCCGGGCCGAGTTCGAGCAGGAGGGGGACGCCAAGGCCACCTTCACCGCCATCGTGGCGGATGCACTCGCCGAAGTGGGATTGCCGGCCGAACTGGCCGCCGCGGCGGACAGCGGCGACTACGATGAGGCGCTGCGGGCCAGCCACCATGCGGGGATGGACAAGGTCGGGCCCGATGTCGGTACACCCACCATCCACGTCAACGGTGTCGCGTTCTTCGGGCCGGTGCTGTCGCGGATCCCGCGGGGTGAGGAGGCGGGCAAACTGTGGGATGCCGTCGTGACGCTGGCCGCGTACCCGCACTTCTTCGAGTTGAAGCGCACCCGCGACGAGGACCCGCAGTTCGACTGACTGCCACGGTCCCCGATTCCCGCCGCCGACCGGCCGGAATCGGGGACCGGGCCGTGCTCAGACCGGGGACTTCGACAAGGTCACCGAATCGGGGGTCGCCGGGGTGAGCGGGGGTGGTCCCGGGCTGGGCCGCCAGAAGAGCCGGCCGTGACTGCTGCGATCGCGCAGGGCCCACATCCGCCAGGTGAGGACGGGATGCGAGGCCACGGCGTTCACCACCCAGACGAAGAAGCCGCGTTCCTGGGCGGCCCGGTCGGCCATCTCGTCGAAACCGACCACCGTGTTCAGGTACTTGCCGGCCGCCAGCGTGCCCATGGCGGCCTGCGCACCCTGTGGCCGATGGCAGTAGCCGTGGTTGTCGGCGGTGTACTCCTGCGAACGGATCAGCGAACTGCCCAGGATCGGCAGGAACGGGACCATGAACATGCCCAGTTGCCGCCAATACGACGTATGCCCGGCCGCGATATGACCGACCTCGTGACCGATGATGAACGCCAGCGCATCGGGTTCCCGGGCGGCGCCACCGACCTCGAACAGGTCGCTGTATACCACCACGTACCGGCGGAAACCGTGGCCGGAGGCGAAGGCATTGATCTGCCCGTTGCCGAGCACCACGTAGGCGTCGGGTGCGGAGGCCATCCCGAACCGGGCCGCGGCCTCCTGGACCATCCGATATCCGTCGGGGAACTGGGTCGGTGACATCTTCACCCCGTTGACCCGCTGCCGCGAATAATTCATCCCGCGGCCGAACCAGACCAGCAGCGGTGCCGCCACCAGGATCAGGACATATTCGTTGACCGTGCCCTCGTTCACCGTGTTGAGGATCAGCAGCAGAAACGCCAGCAGATAGGCGACCCCGGTCACCATCACCACCACGACCAGTAGTGGGATCTCCCAGCTGTGCCGGGCGGGCATCCCGAACGGCGACAGCCCGCGCGGCTCGTGCGCCGGTCCCGGCGGCGGGGGATAGCCGGCAGGGAAAGGCCCCGGGGCAGTCGAGCGGTCGGTGAGCCACGGGTAGGGCCCGGGCTCCGGCGGATTCGCGGACCAGCCGGGGCCGGGACCGGACCCGAACGGTTGCTGAGGGTCGTGCGGCTGCATACCCAGACTCTAAGCGCATCTCCGAATTCGCTCCGGTCGTGTGCGGACCGCTGATGTGCTCGCCCGGCAGCGCCCAGCAGGCTGTCCGCCGCCGGCGCCGCCCGCCGTCAGAGCCCGATACCCGGCCTGACACAATCGCGGCATGCGCGTATACCTGGGTGCCGATCACGCTGGTTTCGAATTGAAGAACGCTGTCAAGGACCATCTGGAGCAGGCCGGTCACGAGGTCGTCGACTGCGGCGCCCTCGTCTACGACGCTCTGGACGACTACCCCGCCTTCTGCATCGAGGCGGCCCGTCGCACCGTCGCCGATCCGGGCAGTCTGGGACTGGTCTTCGGCGGTAGCGGCAACGGTGAGCAGATTGCCGCGAACAAGGTGCCCGGCGCGCGGTGCGCGCTGGCCTGGAGCGTCGAAACCGCCCGGCTGGCACGCGAGCACAACAATGCCCAGCTGATCGGCATCGGTGGCCGGATGCACTCCCGGGAGGAAGCGCTGGCGATCGTGGACGCCTTCGTCGAGACCCCGTGGTCGGAGGAGGAGCGGCACCAGCGCCGGATCGATATTCTCGCCGCCTACGAGAAGACCGGCGAAGCGCCCGCGCTGCCCGCGCACTGAGGCGGTGCCGGAGGGACATACCCTGCATCGCCTCGCCCGCCGGCACGACCGCCGGCTGGCCGGTGCGGTCGTGCGGGTGTCGAGTCCGCAGGGCAAGTTCGCCGAGGGCGCGGCACGGGTGGACGGCCGGACCTTGCTGCGTGCGCAGGCCTGGGGCAAACATCTGCTGCACGAGTACGAGGGTGCGGTGTTCGTGCACGTCCATCTCGGGCTCTACGGGACGTTCACCGAATCCGCGCTGCCGATGCCCGAGCCGGTGGGGCAGGTGCGGATGCGGCTGTCCGGGCCCGGCCGTGACGGCGGCGGGTTCGGTACCGATCTGCGTGGGCCCACCGCCTGTGAGCTGCTGACCCCGCCGGAGGTGGCGGCGCTCGTCGCCCGCCTCGGACCCGATCCGCTCCGTCCCGATGCCGACCCGGACCGCGCGTGGGCGCGAATCCGGCGCTCTCGGCGCGGTATCGGCTCATTGCTGATGGACCAGCAGGTGGTCGCCGGAGTCGGCAATGTCTACCGGGCGGAAGTGCTCTTCCGGCACGGTATTTCGCCGGCCCGGCCGGGTTGTGAGCTCGGCGCGGACGAATGGTCGGCGTTGTGGGCCGATCTGGTCGAGTTGATGCTGGTGGGGGTGCGCCGCGGGAAGATGCACGTGGTGCGCCCGGAACACGATCACGGTGCGCCGTCCTACGCGCCGGACCGGCCCCGTACCTACGTCTATCGGCGCGCCGGTGAAGCGTGCCGCTGCTGCGCCGCGCCGGTGCGGCACCGCGTACTGGAAGGCCGCAACCTGTTCTGGTGCGCCGGATGTCAGCCGGACTGATCCCGGTCAGCCCGCCACGGCGGTATCGACGCCGCCCACCCCTGGTTCGGCGCCCACGTAGCGCCGGCCGCCGGCGGTTTTCGCCGAGTACATGGCCCGGTCGGCGCGCCGCAGCAGTTCCGCGAGTTCGCTGCGGTCCGCCGGCGGCGAATAGGTGGCGCCGACGCTGGCCGATACCGGTACCCGCCCGGCCGAGGACCACACCGAATCGTTGAGCGCGAGCACGATATCGGCGGCGAGTTCGGCGACGCGGTTGTCCTCCATCCCGGCCGCCAGCACGAATTCGTCCCCGCCGTACCGGCACACCACCGTCCCCGGTGGCGCCACTTCCCGCAACCGCTGCGCCAGTTCGACCAGCACCTCGTCGCCCACCGCGTGCCCGTAGTTGTCGTTGATCTGTTTGAACCGGTCGAGATCCACCACCAGCAGGCCGATACCGCGCTCCGGGTGCTCGGCCATTATCCGGACCCGCTTGCGCAGCAGGGTGCGGTTGGCCAGGCCGGTCAGCGCGTCGTGGGTGGCTTCGTGTTCCAGCCGCTGCTGCAGCGCCGCGAACTCGCGGACCCGCTGTGTGGCCTCGTCGGAGAAGTTCTTCTTCTGCTGCGCCAGCGCCAGCTCCTGCAGCGCCTGGGCGTAACTGTCGATCGCCTGACTGGCCACCAGCGGCCATTGGGTCGCCACCAGGGATCCGCGTGGACCGGCCGGGAACCCCAGCAGGGTGCGGGTCACCAGGGCGAGCATCCGGACCTGGTGTAGCGGCTCCGCGCAGAGGCGGGCACCGAGCCGGCGGGCCGCCCGGATCGGGAACGGATCGGACACCGTCAGCTCGAGCAGCTGCTCGAGAATATCGACGAGAACGGGTTCGATCTCCGCCGCGGTGATACCGGCATCGGACTGTGCGCCGGCGGCCAGGGCCCACTCGCGGGCGGTCGAGTGGACGGGCGGCCGCTTGTCAGCAGTCATCGCGATCACCGGAGATCGAGGTGATCAGGCCGCGAGTGCGCGTCTCCGGCACCGGGCCGACCCGGCTCTGTCGTACTGCTGTGCGGATGGTCCACCTTGTCGGGTGCACGCCACCGCCCCCTTTCCAGATACCCCGTCCGGCAAGAAGATCGTAGCAAGATGGTGGGGCCCGGAGACCTGCGTTCTAGAACAAGTTCTCGAACCCCGGAACAACAGCAATCTCTGGCGTATCGCGGGGGAACCGTCGGCGTTACACACTTTTTCGTATTTTTTGCCGACATCGGCCGGAGGCGGCCGAGCGCCGGTGTCATACGGCCGCGGCGTTCGTGGCCGGCCGGTCACCGGCGCCTGGCCGAGAGGGTGGGTGGCTCGCCGATCCTGGGAACCCGGGGCTGATTGGCGAAATGAAAGTGGGATTGGGTACAGTCGCTGATGCACACGACATGGTGGCGATCGAACCAGTCGTATGTATGCGGGTGTAGTTCAATGGTAGAACCTCAGCCTTCCAAGCTGATGGTGCGGGTTCGATTCCCGTCACCCGCTCCGACCGGAAAACACCCCCATCGGGGGGTAGTACGGGGTGTGGCGCAGCTTGGTAGCGCACCCGCTTTGGGAGCGGGTGGTCGCAGGTTCAAATCCTGTCACCCCGACATCGTGGCCGGAGTGCGGCCGGCGGAACCGATACTCGGTAGGGTTCCGGCGCTACTCGCCGCCGAAGCGGCTGTATCGTGCGGGCGAGGTCACGACCGGGAAGGCTGTTTGCCGTTGGGCGTCACTCGTGGCTGTCCGGCATAGGGCCGGTTGGTTTCGGGATCGGGTGTGGGGAGTTCGGCGCGCCGGCCGAAGGCCTGGTCGACGAGTTCCGATGCGGCGCGGGTGACGATCAGCCGGGCGATGGCCAGATCGGTTTCGAGTTTCGTGCGGTCCTTGGGGTTTCGCTCGGACTGTTCGTAGGCCTGGCCGGCCAGGACGTAGAAGATCTCGGCGGCGAAGCGCTCGGCGATGCGGTCACAGTCCGCGCGCATTCGTTCGACCAGGTGGAAGGTGGCCGCGGCGGGCAGCCCGGCGTCGGTGAGCCGGGTGGCGAGATCGCTGCAGCGTGGATTGGTGACCCGGTAGACATCGAAGGGGTCGTCGCTGGCGGCGAGCGCTTGTTTGACGTAATCGGGTAGTTCGTGGACCGGTTCGTCCGGTTCGGGTGCCGGCGGCGGGGCGGTCGGCGCCGGCCGCCCAGGGGCGCCGGCGGCCTGCTCGGTGACGCCGAGGACATCGGCAAGTCCATCGCCGCGATCCCAGGCGGTGAGCAATTCCCGGATGCCGTTGAGTTTCATTCCCCGGCCGAGCAGGCGGCTGATGGTCTGCAGCCGGTTGAGATGGTCTGAGCCGTAATACCCGATCCGGCCACGGACATCGGGTGAGGGCAGCAGCCCGCGCTCGTGGTATACGCGGACGCTGCGCACAGTGGTTTCGGCAGCACGCGCCAGCTCGTCGATCGTGAACTCGGATTCGCCAGCCATACCTATAGCAAACCACACCTGGGACCGTAGTTAAACGGTCCGTAACTAAACGACCCGCCAACCAGTGGCTTATTGATGTTAAGAAATGATCAACGTCCCGTTGCTTGGCGTCATATGGCTTGCCTGGCCGCCGCGGCTGGCTTAACGTACGTGATACAGCTGACAACAGCTTGGTTTCCGGGGACTGTCGAGCAGCCCTGATGATCCGCCCGACCAACGGGACACGTATCGGTTCGTCCGGCGTGCCCTCGGCAGTTCCGGAGACGGTTATGACTATCTCGCCCACTCGTCCCCTCGGCGTGGTCCTGCGTCGTTTGCCCAGTGCCACACCGGTTTCGCCGGCACCCGCCGCCACCGCGGGGCGATCCGCGCAGCAGCCCCCGTGCGCGTCCCTGCCGGACGGCTGGGACCTGGACTCGGGGAGCCCCGAGGCCTGGCGCGTCGCCATACGTACTTGCTATGGCTGTTCACTCTTCGATCAGTGCAGCAAGCTGGCGCAGTCACTCATCGAGCGGGGCGATGCACCGCGAGCCATGATCTGGGCGGGCATCGCATACGACAACTCGGGTAACGTCATCGAGGATCTCGAGCGTCATCGCGCGGTGCCGGTCGACCACAAGCGGCCGATGCGGATCATCCGCAACGGTCCGCGCCCGGCCCGGAACCAGCCCGCATCGGCGGCACCCAAGCGGCACATTGTGCTCGGTCGTCCGCTCCGGCCGAACGAAACCATCGGTGCTTGACTATATTGCGGAGAAATCGCGTCCCTAGCACTGGTGGTTGCAGATGACAGTTCTGGCGTTGGAGATCGGTCCGACCCGGTTCGCGGCGATCGAGATCGCCGACGATGTCGGTCCGGAAGAGACGAGGCAGATCCCGATTCCCGAGCGGCAGGCGTGGGAACGAACCCGGGACCTCGTCCTGGAGGTCGCGGCGGGCCGGGAGCTCACCGCGGTCGGCATCGCCGCCGCCGGACCCATCGATATGTCCTCGGGTGTTGTCGCCCCCGCGCATGTCCGGGACTGGCAGGCCGGATTTCCGCTGGTGGAATCCGTGCAGAAACTCTTTCCCGGTGTGGCGGTGGCGTTGGCGCTCGACGGCGTATGTCTCGCGCTGGCCGAAAGGCACTTCGGGGGAACGCAAGAGGTGATGGACTCCCTGTCGATGTACATCTCCGACACGATCATCGGGGGTGTGATGGTCGGTGGGTTCGTCGTGGTGGGACGCACGGGTAATGCCGGTCAGGTCGGGCACGTCTTGGTCCCGGGCTATGACGACCCGTGCGTATGTGGTGGCCGCGGCTGCCTCGAAGCCGTCGCCGGAAGCGGTGCGCTGGTCCGCTGGGCCAATGAAAAGGGCTGGCGGGGCGCTTCGATCGACGCGCTCGTGGCCGCCGCGCAATCGGGCGAGCCCGTCGCGGTGAGTGCCTTGGAGCGAGCGGGTACGGCGCTGGGCCGGGCGATCGCCTCGGTGGCGGCACTCCTGGATATCGATCGGGTGATGATCGGTGGGCCGATGGCCGCGAAGGGGTCGGCGCTGTGGAAGCCCCTGCAGAATGCCGTCGCGATGCACGCGCGACTGCCGTCGCTGCCCGGGTTGCGGGCACTCCCTTCGGAACTGGGAGACCTCGGCCTGCTGGCCGGCGCCGGTGTGCTGGCGCTGAGTACGTTGCAGCAGCAACAGAGCTGAGGGCCGCGGGTGCCGGGTGATCCGGCTCCCGCGGCCGTCGTCGTACTCGGTGGCCCGGCTCGGTATCCGGTTGCTGAACAACGCGGATGGTTGCCGGAGCGACGGCCTCGCGCCGTCGTCGGACGGTCTGCCGCCGGTGGCTACGGCCGGGTAGTGGGCAAATCGATTGTTCTGCCCCTGGTTCCATGATATTGCTGAATGTTCCCGTGGGTCCGTCTGCCGAGGACGTCCCCGGGTTGCTGGGCGTCCAGCTCGGAGGTTGTCGAGCGTCCGACTCGACCAATCCGGAGACCCTGTTGAACGTACCGCTGCGCAACGGTACATTATCTCATGCGGACGTTGTCTCATTTGGGGCGCGCGCCGCGTTGAGGCTGGACGCACGCGATGAGAGGGCGCGCAGTGATCCCCTGGGTAACGGTCGAAACATTGGCGCCGGAAGGTTTTTCGGTGGCCTCGGTGGGGGATGCTGCGCGCGATTTCGCCGATTGGCGGCGCGTTCTGCAGCGACAGCTCGCGCGGACCCCCGCGTTGTACGACGGGTTGACCACCCGGGACGTCACCGAGGTGCTGCGCACGTCGGTGGAACAAGCGATCGAAGTGGACCGGACCTTCGGTACCGAAGCGGGACCGCACCGGTTGATCACGCGACCGGTCTTCGGGCCGGCCGGTGATGTGCACGCCGTGCAGTGGTGGGCGGGGCCGGCGGCCGGGCCGGTGGTGCCGCCACCGGTGGCGGTGGGCGCAACCTGGGAATTGGACAGTCAGACCCTGGTGCAGCCGCCGGGTATCGCGGCGCTCTCCGGGATGGCGCCGGAGGAATATGCGCCGCGTATCTCCATCGCCGAGTTCTTCCACCGGGTCACTGGATTCGACCGGCACGCGGAAGTTCTCGACCTGCTGTATCGGCCCGGGCCCGGAGGAAAGCTCCAGTTCGAGGTGTCGATCCTGCGTCCGGCGCGGCGGGCCACCCGGTGGCGGATTACGGTGCGCACCCGGGACGACGAACGCAGCCGGGGCGCCTGGTGGCTGATCGAGGACATCACCTCAGACGAGGATCCGGGAGTGTGGCCGACCTTGGAAAGCGTCGGATTGCGGGAGGCGCATCGTCGTGCCGGTAACCATCTGGCCGTTGTCCAGCTGGCCCACACCAGTATCTCGCACTGGTTGACCGACCCGGCTCCGTGGATGCGCTGGGACTACCTGTTCCGGCCGGTGGACGTGTTCCATCCCGGCGACCGGCTCCGTCTGGTGGAGCAGGGGCCCCGGGTGGGCGCCGGTGAGAGCACCGAAACGACCATCCGCACACTCAACTACAACGGCGGCTATACGCCGACCTCTCTGCTGCTCTATCCCTACCCCGGGTTTTCGAATCGGGAACTGGCGATCGCGCATCTGACACGTGCGGGTGAGGAGATCCCGCCTGCGGAGAACGGCGGTGCCGGCGCGCACGGGCCGATCGGCTACGACGATCAGCTCCGTCACTGGCTGGCGGTGCGCCCGCAGCACAGTGTGGTCCACTGACAGTGCCCAACTCCCCAGTAGTGGGAAGGTTGCTTCGGGTCGGGCGGCACCGGGCTACCTACCATTTCGAGAGTGAGGACTGGGGCTGCCGGAAGCGCCGAATCGGGCGAGGCGCTGCTTCGCCGCATGGCCGCGCGCCGGCGCCGCGACAATATGGTGGTCGTCGTCTTGGCGGTGCTCGCCGTATTCGGTGGCGGGCACGCCATCTACGACTTCTTCGCCGCGGACCCGAAGCCGCCGGGTGACGAAGCGATGGTCACTGTGTCCGGACATGCTCGGCTTGCCGGGGCCTTCGCCGAGGATTTCGTCCAGACCTATCTCGGTGCCTCGTCCGGGGACCAGGAGACACTCGCACGCTTCGTCGACGGCACCCGCCAGATCTCGCTGCCCAAGACCGGGCAGCAGGTGACCGATCCGCTTGTTGTCTTCCAGTCGCGCACATTTGTCAGCGGCACAGTGGAAGTGTGGTCGGTGACGGTGTCGGTGCGGGTCGGCAGGGACGGGGCCCGGCAGTACTACCGGGTGCCGGTCTCGGTGTCGGAGGGCAGCCTGCGTGCCCTGACTCTGCCCGCCGCGGTGGAACCTCCAGCGGTGGGGGCCGATCTCGCGCAGGCGTATTCGGCGCCGTGCGGCGAGGAAACCGCTTTTACCCAGGTAGCCACGGGTTTCCTGGGCGCGTACCTGACAGGCAAGGGTGACGTCGCCCGCTATGTGACGGTGGACTCCGGTATCGCGGCGCTACAACCCGCCCATTTCTCCGAACTGTCCACCGTTTCGGTGACCGCCGAGGACACCCACTGCGGTACCGAAGGTTCCAGTGCGCGGGTGCTGGCCACCGTCACCCCGAAGGCGACCACCGGGAACGCGCCGACTCTGGCCTATCCGCTCACGATGGTGCGGGGGGAAGGCCAGTGGCAGGTCCAGGCCATCGATACGCTGCCCGCGCTGCGGGAGCCGCTGTCGGTCGTCGTGGGCCAGGGGGAGGAATCGGGCGCCACGGACGGCGCCGCAAGTACCACCGCCACTCCGACCACCGCCGTGCAGATCCCGCCGGCCACCCAGAACTGACAGTGGAGGCGACACGATGAGCAATCTCAGCAATATCCTGTACGGCATATTGGTCTTCGTTCGCTGGGCGGGGCTGATCCTGATCACCATCGTGTCGATGGGCGTCCTGATCTCCGAGGCGGCGAAATCCAAACTCTCCCCGGCGAAGATCCTCGGGGTGGCGGGATCGGCGATCCTGGCGGCGGTCCTGTTCTGGATGCTGCCGACACTCGTGAACTATGCCCGCAGCGACGCGAACATCATCGTGCCCGATCACCCGGTGGGTAGCTATCGATGACCCAAGTCCAGGTCGTCAAGGTCTTCACGCCGATCAAACGGGTTCCCATGGTGATCGGCAAGGCCCAGAACGGCCAGAAGCTGCCGTTCGGGCCCTACACCCTGCCGCAGGTCGCCGGGGTCGCCCTGGCGCTGCTGATCACCTCGTTCTCGGCCATGACCCTGCCGGCCAACCCGGCGATAACGTTCCTCGTCGGTCTCGCGTTCACGGTCGTGATCGGCTTCGGGCTCGGCCTGATCCCGTACACCGGTGTTCGCTTGAGTTCCCGGGTGCTGTGGATCGGGCGGCTGATCTGCGATCCGAAGCCGGTGTCGGCATCCGGTATGCCGGTGACCGCGGAATCGGGCCGGCTCACCTCGTTCATCGAGGAGACCGTGGTGGTCATCCTGCCCGAAAGCGATTCGCCCGGCCGGGCCACCCGGAAAGCCGAGCCCGCGGCGACCCCGTTCCTCCAGTTGTTCGAGCGGCGTCGCTCTCCGGATCCGACCCCCTCGCCCGTGTCGTCCTCGACCGGCAAGGCTCTCGCCCCTGCCGCCGAGTCCGTCGCCCCCGCATCGTCGAACTGGCGGTCGATGGCCGCCGGTAACGGGGCGAAGGTCAAGAGCATCAGAGAGCGAGCAACGAACGGAGTCAGAGGTTAGATGGGGTTCAACCGAGACCTACAACCCACCGCTGCCATTCGCGGCCATCTGCAGTTCACCCATTCGGGTTTGGTGACCGCGACCTATTTCATCAATCCCCTCGGCTACGGGTTGCGTAAGGCCGGTGACAAGTTCGATGTGAAGATGGCGCATCACGCGCTGATCAGCAATCTGCCCAACGGTTCGCTGCTGCTGGGTATCCAGGCGCGGCAGAACACCATCGACGTACTGAGCAAGATGGTCGAGGGCGTCGACCTCGACGAATGCGAAGACTATGCGGACGAGGTGGTCGCCTCCTTCGAGCGGGTACGCGCGATCAATCCCTTGACCAGAATCTTCCTGCTGTCGATACCGGTGGGCGCGGCGGCGAACAGCGGAATATCCGCCCTGTCGCGGATGTGGCGGAGCAGCACCACCACCATCGACGCCACAGCCCTGTCACGGGCAGATCTGGACAAGTACGAGGAAGAAGCGAACGAGATCCTATCCAGGGTCGGTGGCGATTTCGAGCCCACTCCTGTCCCCGCGGCACTGTTCCAGTGGCTGTGGGAGCACTATCTGGCGCGCGGAGCCGTCAACGACCCGGTCGCCCCCACGCGGATCGGCGCGCTCGACGACGCGACCGCTGCGGTGTTCCGGTCGGCGGCGTTGGACGAGGGGGCGCGGGCCGACAGCAATCGGCGGTTGCGGCCCTCGTTCGTACCGGTGATCAAGATCGTTCAGCCGGATTCCGGCTATCGCCCCTCCTACCAGGCGATGCTCACCCCGCGGTCCTTCCCGTACGGCGGAATGGCATTTCCGGGCGGCAGCGAATTCCTTGCGGTGCTGGAAGGTCTCGGCGATGTCACCGTCGACTGGGGGATGCGGGTATCGGCCAAGCCGGCCGAGACGGTGCTGAAGAACAACGAGGTCAACCTGCGCCGGCTCGGTGAGCAGATGGACCAGCGCGACCAGGAGGTGTCCTTCGCGCAGAACACGCTGATGTCGAAGGCGCAGATGCTGGGCGAATACAACCAGCATTTCGAGGTGAACGGCGGGGAGTCGGAGGTTTCCTTCACCACTGTCATCGCCGTCGGTGGGTCGACGCAGGACGCGACCATGGACGCGGTGAACACGCTGCGCCGCCGCTACAAGCGGTTCCAGGTGGAGATGACCGCACCGGTCGGCGCCCAGGTGGATCTGTGGTCCATGCTGGTGCCCGGGAGCCCGCCGCGCCGCGCCTACGACGATTTCGCGCATATCGTTCCCTCGGATATGTGGGCCGGTTTCGTACCGTTCACCACCAATCAGATCGGTGACGACAGCGGGCCCGTGATCGGGATCAATCTGCTGTCGGGCAACTTCGAACCGATCCACTTCGGAATCATGGAAGCGGCGTTGCACGATCTGTCCGCATCGTTCGCGGTGACCGGGGAACTGGGCTCCGGCAAATCCTATTTCCTGAAACTGATCGCCGTGCTGGTGCACGATATGGGCGGCCAGTTCCTCGCGATCGATCGCAGCCAGGTGGGCGAATGGGAGCATTTCGCCGCTTCGATCGACAATGCGGTGATCATCGATCTGGCGAATCCGTCCGTTTCCCTCGACCCCTTGCGACTGTTCGATCCACGCGTGGCGGGAGAACGAGCGCTCGATTCCATTCTGCCGCTGCTGGATCTCTCACCCACCTCCGGAGCCGGTGCCGCTATCAGCGGCCTGCTCTCGCCGAAAGGTATGGAACAGCACCGGATCCGCAGCCTCCTCGATCTGTACAAGGTGGTCTGCCGGTTGCGGGACGCGCCGGGAGAGCTGGAGGAATACGCGGATCTCGCGGCGCGGCTCGGGACCGTGGTCGAACGAGTGCCGGTGCTGTTCGATCCGGGCCTGCGCCCGGTCCGCCTCGATGCGGCGGCCACGGTGGTGCGCAGCCACAAACTGGCGCTGCCGAGCGCCGAGGAGCTCACCACCCCGCACCTGTACAACCGGCTGCCGCTGACCAAACGCCTGGGTACGGCCCTGTACGAACTCGTGGGCGTCACGGCGCGTGAGGCGTTCCTGTCCGATAACGGCCGGTTCGGGCTGCTCGTCGGTGACGAGGCGCACCATTTCACGCAAACCCAGGTAGGTGCCTCGGTGACCTCGGATTTCAGCCGGGACGGCCGTAAGCACCTGGCGGCCATCGGTCTGGCCTCGCACGATCCGGCCACCGACTTCCAGGGTGCCGCACACAATCTGATTCCCAACCGTTTCGTCTTCCGGCAACGCGACGAGACCCTGGCCCGTAACAGCCTCGAATGGCTCGGTGTGGACCTCGAGGAGGCACCGTTCCTGCTGTCGATCCTGCGGGAGGAGACCTCGCCTCCGGTGGGGGCCGGCCGGCAGGTACCGGAGGAGCGGCGCGGCGAGATGTTCATGCGGGACGCGTTGAACCGGATCGGCCGCGGAAAGGTGCTCGGCCCGGCCCGGCCCGACCGCGGCGCCGCCATCACCAGTACGCCGAGTGTGGCGGGCCACACGGAGCGGGAACCGGAGGCCGTGCGATGACCGTTGCTGTCCCGGGTCCCGATTTCCGGTTCGTCACGTCCTAGCAGGACGGGAGCTGAGCTGTGCTGTCGATTTTGGGGGATGGCGAGCGGTCGGGTACGGGAGAACGTCGGCGGCTGTCGATTACGGGGGATCGCCGGGGCGACAAGAAGTTCATCATGCTGATGCTCGTCTTCCTGACGGCCTGCGGCTGCTGCCTGTTCAGCCCGCTGATCGCGGTGGGCAATGTTTTCACGCACGGCGCGAGCGACTTTCGTAATCAGTGTGACAGTGCCATCGGCCCGGACCCGTCCAGCACTGCCACCACATCCCCCGCCCGGACCTCCGAGCCGGAGGTCACGCAGTCCGCGCTGCCCAGTACCAACCCGTACTCCTCGATGACCATCGACGCACAGGACCGGAACATTTCCGATCGGTACCGGGCCTGCGTGTCGGCCTTGCGGTCCGCGCCGTACCAACGGCCCGGTGCGGTCCGGACCCCGAACTCCGGGACTGCCGCGGCATGTGCGCAGCACTTGGCATTCCGCTACCTGGACGAAAGCTCCGGAGACTCGGCGGCCCTGGCACGTGATGTCATCTATGCCGCCTCCACGGCCGCGCTCACCGGGCAGTGCACTCCGGCGGCGGCACCGGCCGGATCGGACACGGTGCCGGGCGGGTGCGGTGACCCGGACGGTCCGCGGCGTGCGGTGGTGCTGCCGGAAACCGCCGGTCGGCAGGGGTATTGCGGACAGCAGGTCACGCCCACTGCCGCCACCGCTGGGGACCTGATCTTCTGGGACTACCGTGAGAATGCTGCTACACGTGTAGGAATTGCGGTGGGTGCGGGCGAAATGGTGACCGGTGGTCTCGGAGACGGGCGCTTCTTCCGGGCCCCGATCCCGGCCACCGATGATGTCCGGATCAAACGGGTGTTGGGTGGTGAGCTATGACGAGCGCCGAAGCCGGTCCGCTGGCAGCGGACGCGGAGCCGGACGACGAAACCTACCCGGCGCCTGCTGTCGGCACCGAAGACGCCCTCTGGGAGACGCCCTGGTCACCGAACGACGGCCGACGGCGGGGGAACGGTAGCCCCCCGGGATCGATACCCGGCACACCGGCGGCGAATCCCTCGCAGCAGAACGGAGCCGCTTCGGGGGCCACGGCTCCGCCGGGTGTAACAGCTCCCGGTGCCCGCGCGCCGGGAGCCGCCGCACCGGCACCCGGTACGACGGGATCGACCGGCACACCGCCCGGCACCCCCGGCCCCGCGGTTGCCGCACCGCCGGGCCAACCCGTCCCGGCTCCGCCTCCGGCCGCGGAAAACCGGCCGGCGGAGCGCGAGGAGCCGGAGAACGGCGGCCTACCCGTCGATCCGGAGATGTTGTCGACCATGGCACCGATGGCGCTGATGGCCGGCGCCGGCCTGTTGCCGATCCTCGGATCGGCGTTGTCGGGCCTGCTGGGCGGTGGCGGTTCGGGCGGTGGGGAAACCGCCGAGGGACAGATGTCGCCGGAGGCGCAGAAGGCTCTGGAAGCCCTGGATCTCCTGGCCGAGGTCTACGGCGACGGGCCCACCGACGATCCCCAGGTGAAGAAGCTTCGTGAGGAACTCGGCCTTACCGACGCCGACGGATCGGGGGCGGGCGGATCATCCGGCGGCTCGGGCGAAACCGCGCAGATGATCAAGGCGCGCCAGTTGTTCCAGAAGAACGCCGCCACTGCCTTCAACAACCTGGACAACCAGCTCGCCAACTACATCAAGCGACTGTCCGGGAACAACTCGGTGGACAAGAAAGCCGTGAAATCCCTGATCCGGGAGGTCAACGTGGCGCTCGCGGAACTCGGGCCCGAGGCCTACACCAAAGAGGGCCAGCAAAAGGTCCGCGCGATCCTCACCAGAGCCCTCCAGAAGGCGCACGGCATTGTTTCCGGCGGTCAGGCGACCGCGGACGAAACCGCCTCGGCAATCGACAAACTGACCAACCAGTATCTGTACAACCTCGCCGGACAAGAGGTCCCGGCGGGATACATGAACTTCGGCGGCGGCACCGTGGGTGCCCTGAGTGCGGGCGGGTCGGAGAAGGCGCGGCGGGCGGTCCAGGAGGCGCTGGCGCAGCAGGGTGATCCCTATGTGTGGGGCGCCGAGGGGCCGAGCAATTTCGACTGTTCGGGTCTGACGCAGTACGCGGCCAAGGCGGCGGGGGTAAATATTCCGCGCGTGGCCGCCGACCAGTACCGGTCGCTACCCAAAGTGCCCGCCAATCAGATTCAGCCCGGCGACCTGATCTTCCCGTCCAGCAGCTTCGATTCCGGCGGTCCCGGCCACGTCATGATGTACATCGGTGACGGCAAGGTGGTGCACGCGCCCAAGACCGGCGATGTGGTGCGGGTGGCTGCGCTGCCCTCGAGCTACCAAGCCGCGCGCTGGGCGTGAACGGCCTGTACCCGGATCTCCAGGTACGCGTGACCGCGCTGTTCCGGTTGGCGCAGCTTCCACGAAGGGACGTACCGTGCCCCTGGGCGTCGGGCGTCGGGCGTGACCGTGGTGAGTGAACCCGCCGGTCGACACGCGCGCGCAGGGCGCCACCCGGATGCTGACAGCTGGTCGGTTCGGCACCTCCGTGCCGGATCGATGTAGCACAGTCCGGCCGCCGCCTCGCTCGGTTTCTCGCCGGCGGGTGTGCGCAACCGCGCCGACGAGAACATCGGCCAGGGCCGGGAGCACCGGCGGGTGGGCGACGCGGTGCGAGGCTACGGATCCCAGGGGTCGAGGCCCATCTCCGGACTCATGTGATCGAGGTTGGCGACCCGGTTGGTCCACCGCATCATTTCCCGGCGGTTGGCGTCGGTCGGGTTGAGCATGTGGCGATGCGCTGCGTCCCGGTAGGCCGTGGTCACTTCGTGACCGATGGCCCACCGGGTATTGCGGCCCACCCGGTTCCACTCGTCCGGTGTGATGGCCTGGGCCAGATCGCGATCCGAATCCCAGTTCCGGCGCACCCGGTTGATGAAGCCGTGGTCCAGTGCGGCGCCCGGTGCCGGGCGGTTGGTGTGCCTGATGAAGTTGTTCGCAGCGATAACGGCTTGTGCCGCGAAGGCCTGGCGGGCCACCGCGTCCTGGTCCAGGTGGTTCTCGACAGCGTAGGACGCCGCGACAGCTTTCTGCAGCGGGGCGAAACCGTACGGATTCTGCGACATCGAGGCCCGCTGGACCGCAAGAGCTCGTTGACCCTGCTCGATCGAGTAATGGTTGGCGCCGAGTTCGTGCACGATCGCGGCGATATGTGCGTCCGGGACGCGGCTGTCGCCCAAGCCGTCGAGCGCGTTGGCCAGCCCGTACGGGTCGCCCACGCCACCGTGACCGGCCGCGCGGCGTTGCGCCTTGCCCCGCCAGTTCTCCCGCGCCATATGGCTCCACGCGTACGACTCCATCCGCGAATCGGCCGTGCGGTAGTTCGCCATATCGGACATTTTCTTTCCGCGCGCCAGCGGATTCAGCGGATTGGGCGTACGCATCGCCAGCCATCCGACCAGCGGCGAGGCATTGACAGTGTTGAGCGCCGCAAGCATGGCGAGGCCGCCCATACCGCCGCCGCCACCGCCGGGAAGCTGGGCGCCACCCATACCCAGCGCGCTGCCGCCCCCACGGCCGCCGCCCCCGCCCGAACTGCCTTGGATAGCGAGGGAGAATCGGTTCGCGACCCAGTGGTTGCCGCGCTCCAAACTCCGGTTGAGCCTGCTCAACTGGGAGATCGCGACGAGTTCTATCGCGCACGCGATGACGATCACCGAGATCACCTGGCCGCGCGCCTGCGCGAACACATTTCCCATGAACAAGATGTAGACCCCGAGGAAGACGGTGAAGGCCGCCATCTTCGCCGCGGCGATACCCGCATCGACGATATTGCGGACCAGGAAGGTCTGCGTAGGACCGTAGATGAAGCCGCCGGCAGCGAACCCGAAGATCGCCATGAAACCGTGGTAGATCGTGTCGAGGGCCGCTTTGGTGACTTTGAGCCCCAGGTAGACAGCGAACAACATCAGCACGGTGCTGCAGATCAGCAGGATGAGCCCGGTTCCGAGCTGGCCGACACTGGGATTCGATGCCTTGTTGTGGGCCGCGCCGTCTCCGCAGCTTTCCATGGCGTCCCGGACGCTACCCCCCGACGCTACGCTCGAGGTCCACGCGGCCTCGCACGAACCGACGTCGTCGACCACATGCCCGAAATTCCAGACCTGCACCGGCTTACGGGCGAAGTTGTCGGCCAGATCGTGCTGCATGATGCTGACGAGCTGCTGCGGATTCGGATTGCCGTTGCCCTGGAGTCCCGCCGCCACGGAGAGGCCCACATCGCGCCCCTTCACGAGCAGACCGTCGGACGACATCACGTCCTCGAGCGGTCCGGCCAGGAAGACTGGACCCAGAACGGCCACGCCCAGCATGGTGATCACCTGCATCGTCGCCTTCGTGGGCAATCCCCGCGCGATGAACCAAGCGACGAAAAACGCCCCGATGGTCGCGGCGGTGATCAGCACCATCGGTGTGGCGATCTGCCGGACGAGCGCCGAGGCGGTGCCGTTGAGCGCCGAGGCGAACATGTCCAGCCAGGTGAAACTGAAGGTGAAGGTGATGACCCAGATCGCCGAGGTCACGATGGCCATATAGCCGACGAATTCGATACCCAGCAGGGTCCACAGCACCGTGTTGGCCGGGTTGAAGATACCGCCGGCGTCGGTGTCGAACTTATAGCTGGCCAGCGGAACACCCTGGGAATCCCGGACGTTCATCCAGCTCAGGCCGTCGATCTGCGATACGCCACTGCCGGGTTGGGCACCGGCCACTACGATACCGACCGCGGCGGGGAAGATGACGAACGCGGTCAGCAGGCCGATTATCCACACCGCCCGGCGGCGCCAGGGCCGGGCGGTGAGCCAGGCACGCCAGCGGAGCACGATCATGTCCGGATACCAGCGGAGCGGGTCCGTCGGTGCCGTGCTTCGTAGCCACTCAGCAGTGGACATCCGGCTCCCTCCTCGTACCTGGGCGCCATTCGGGCCCGATCGGGGACGGGCGACATCCGTCTCCGCTGGGCGGCCTCGGGCCGGCTGCCGAAGAAGCCCGCATCCGGCAGACCGGTGCGTCGACATTCTCGACGTCCGGTTGCTGCTCGGTCGGGGTCATTCGGCCTTCCTCCTGGTCGGTCGCCGGTCGTGTCCATCGGGCCGGATCGGCTTCCCGGCCTTCGTGGCAGTCCCGAGACAAATATCTTGTCGCGACGCGCGCTGCCCGGCTTCCCGGTGATGGGAATCATCGAGAATGGTGTCGAGGTCTGGAAGGAGTCTCGGTTGCTCGGAAGTGCTGTCCGTAAGGGTGTTCGGGCTTCGGCCGGCCATTCGTTGGAGCTGTGGACAGCCCCACCCTCGACCTGATCATGGGTAGGTGAGCCCAGTGGGCCTTTTCGACGCGGTTGTCTCCCCGGTCGGTGATTGGATCGGTGATAACTGGGACACCATTGCGGTAGGCGCGGTGAGCGTCGCCGGGTTCGCTGTCGGTGGGCCGCTCGGTGCGGCGGCTGCCGGTGCCGCGGTCGGCGGGCTCGCCGCCTGGGCACAGGGTGAGGATGTCGGCGCCGCTATCGCCATGGGAGCGCTGGGCGGGGCACTCGGGGGTGTCGGCGGTGCCGCGTTGCGTGGCGGGCTCTCCGCAGCCGGGCGTACCGCGATCAGTAACTTCACGCGGCGCAGCGGTACAGCTCTTGTCCGGGGGCGAATGGGAGGCGCAGGCCTCATACGGGGCTCGGGTGGCGGGTACTTGAGGTCGGTTCGCCGGCAGCTTCCCAACCGGCTCGCCGGTTCTGTTGGCGCAGGCCTCGGTGCGGGCGGGTTGTACTGGGGCGAGACGATGGACATGCCCGGCTCCGGAGACGCGGATCCGGCTGATATCGGAGACATTCCGGTGTCGCCGATCGGCCAGCAGGGGCGCCCGGAACGTATGCCCGAGATTCTTATGCCCGATCCCAGTAAGGCCGGGTGGCCGGAGGGGCTGACGTTCAGCGAGCCCATGCAACAGAACTACAACACACTGCCGGACCTCTACTACGATATCTGGAAGAGTTTCGGCAAGGACCCTACGGAGTCCGGTCTGCCCGAGGAATCGAAACTTCCGGGCGAGATCGCTGACCCGGAGAAGGCCGGGGTACCGAACTATACGCAACGTGTCAGTGATCTGGAGATCAGCTTCGAAAACTTGCGTAGTTTCGATGAGCAGGTCGCGACTGCCGTCAAACGAACCGTCGAGTACTGCGACGCGGGCAAGAACGATATTCGTGGCTCGGTCAGTACCCTGGGAAAATTCGCGGTGATCCACCCGGAGAACATCGAGAAAATCGGTGCAACTCATGAGGGAACGGCCGGAGCGGAGATTCCGGTATTCGTCTTTCCGGAGACCTACGGCGCCGACGGTAGTTTCACGGAGGATTCGTATGCCTTCTCGATGATCGAGGGGGCATACGCGGGCGCCGAATCGATTATGGGCGCGTACGCGGAGTTGTTCGCCGCGCTGGCCGCGGAAACGACTCCGCCGGAAGAACCCGAAGATAAGGAAACTCCCACGGCGCCCGAGACTCCGGCCACTCCCACGACGCCGGGCGCACCCACCGTCCCCAGCATCCCCACAGCGCCCGGAGTCGACTCTCCGACCCTGCAATCGCCGACGCCGATCGATCTGGGTGACGACGCCGATTCCGCAGCGGGATCGGCAGCCGACAAGGCGAATGAAGCGGCACAGCAACAACTGGAGCAGATGGGCAGAGATGCGGCAGCTGCGCAGGCGGCCGGGGCACCCATGGCGGGCACCGCAGGTTCGGGGCTCGAATCGATGATGCTGCCGATGATGATGCAGGCGATGATGGGCGCGATGGGGGGCGCCAACCAGCAGCGTGCCCAGGTTCCGGACGAACCACGGCGCCGTCGGCGGGAGGACGAGAACCAGCCGCAGGCGCCGGCGGCCGCGCCGGTACCCGGTGGTGTACCGCAGGCGGCCGCGCCGCCGACCTCGGCGCCGCCGGCGGGTACCCAGCCGCCCGCGGCCCGGCCGCCCGCACCGCCGGCCACGCAGGGGCCGGCGACGCCCGGAAAGCCGCCCGCGCGGGGCGAGGGCAATATCGTCTACACCTTCCCCGACGGGCGAACCCAAGAAGTCTCCGCGGTGGTCGCGCAGGCGCTGGACGCCGCGTTCGGCAATGCCTCGCGTACCGACGCCAAGGAGGCGTACGCGAATACGAAGGTCACGTGGACGGATGAGAAGGAGATCGGAACGCGTGTCGATCCTTACCAGCTGATGACCGGGGACGTCGGGGTCTGGGACGGCAGGACCGCTCTGTTGGTCGTGTTCGGCACCGATACCAGCGGCACGCTCGAAGCGGTTGTGGATGGTCAGCTGCAGCCGGTGGTGGGTCCGGCGGAAATGCGTGATGGACAGGGCGAATTCGGGGCGTTCGTCGGGTTCTTCCATCCGCCTGGGATCGAGAAGGCCGCGGATGACCCGGGGGTTCCGGAGACGCAGACGGCTGCGCCGGTACCGGACCAGTCGATTGCCGTCGCACCCGCATAGGAGCATTGCATGGGCTGGTTGGGATTCGCCGCCGACGTAGGCGCCTCGGCGGCTTTCACCGGGATTGCCGCGGCGGTGCGGACAACGCCTGTCGGGTTGGGTGTCGCGGTCATCGGTGGCGCTGTTGGTGGCGTTATCGGGCAGGCGGTCGACGACGGCGGGTTCACCATGGGCGGCTTCATGAAGGGAGCCGCCACCGGTGCGATCGGTGGTCTCCTGGGTGGCGCGGTCGGGAAATGGGCGGTCGGTAAGGCGCTGGGGAAATGGTCGGACAGTGCAGCCAAGAAGGTCGATGACCTGGGGAATCCGGATGCGCTGAAGGCTGCGGACAATGCCGTGAAGACGGCAGACCAAGATTTGGCGCGAGCCGAGGCGGCGCTGAAACGTCATGAGGGTATGACTCGACCCCCGGGGAATGGTAAGGCTGCCCAGAAGTTCGATGACAAAAGAGAGGAGTTGAATGAAAAGGTCGCTGAGCTGAAAGATCACCGTACAAATCTGAAGGACAATGCTGATGAATTACGTAAGAAGACTGCCAGTAGTGATGAGCTGAAAAAAGCGGAAGCCAATCAGAAGCGAGCCGACTGGTGGAAAGATTCCAAGATTCCATACCATTCGCTGGTAGGTTTGGGTTCCGCTCTGGTCCGGCAAGGGTACAACTCCCACAACACCTCGGGCGGCGGCTCCGAGAAACCCGAGGGTGGCGCGGAAGCTCCGGTCGGTGAAGAAACCGTGCCGTTGGTGTGGTCGGGCCTCGCCGCGGCCAACTCCGCGGGGCTTTTCGGGAAGCCGCCCTTTGTCGCCGATCCGTCGATTCCGGCGACCGGCAGTGGTTTCCTCGCGCATCCGGACAAGCTGAACCAGGCGATCGCCACCTGGTACGGAGGGGCGTCCAACTCTTTTGCCAGCTCTCTTGTCGACAATTATCAGATGTTCGGCGACCTCGAGAAGAAAGAAGATCTCAAAGTAACCCCCATCAGGGCCCTGGTGGTGCCCGCCGGTGTTTCCGCGGGAAGCGAAGGCGGGGCCGGTTACTCGCAGGCGGTCCAAGCCCTGAACGCGTCGGCGAAGGGACTGAATCAGTCACAATCCGAACTCGCCGGGACGCTCGCCGAGGTCGAGGAGATCACCCGGACCGGGCAGGAGAACATCGCGAGCCTGATCGCCGGCGTGAACGGCGTGATGCCCTCGATTCCGGCCGGCGATATCGACGCATCCTTTGTGACGCTGCTGAACCAGGCGATCGGCGAGTCGATGGGGATCATGGCCGACGCGCAGGCCGCCGCCGAGCTGGCGGCCGCAACCGTCGGCAACCCGGGTTTGGACACGAACCCATCCGGCGACGACCTCGCCAATGCCGTCGGTCAAATCGATAGCGGTATCGGCAATTCGGCGCTGATGCCGGACAGTAGTACGTTGCCCTCGCCCACAGAACTCGACAACCTCATTCCCGACCCGATCGACACCGACAACGGCGTGAGTCCCGAACTGGACAACGCGATCGATCGAATTCAGCAGGCTTCCGCAAACCCGGCCGTTCCCGCGAACATGGCCGCAACCGATCCGTCGTCGAACATGATGAATTCGATGATGAGTTCGATGCTGCCGATGATGATGCAACAGGCCATGATGCGGAATATGACAGATAGTGATCTGGCCGGCCATCGTGCCGAGATGGATCCGGCGCGGTACGAGCAGCCGGCCGCCCCTCCTGCACCGGTTGCGCCGCCGGTGGGGACCACCCCGTGGTCAGCCCAGCAAGCCGCTACGACACCGCCCCCTGCGACGCAGGCGCAGGCCCCGGCTCATCCGCAGACCCATACCGGCCCGTCTTCGGGCGCGACATCATCGCAGGCCGGGGGCACGCCCCCGCGGACCCCGGGCGCGGACGGCAGTGTGGTGTACACCTTCCCGGACGGCCGCACCCAGAAGGTATCCCCAATGGTGGCAAAGGTCTTGGACAAGGCGTTCGCCAATATCAAGAGCACAGACGCCCAGGAGGCCTACGCCGATACCGAGGCGAAGTGGACCGACAGGAAGGAGATCGGGACGCGCGTCGATCCGTACCAGTTGATGACGGGCGATGTGGCGACCTGGGACGATCGCACCGCGGTGCTGGTGGTGTTCGGTTCCGCCGAGGAGGGCACGCTGGAAGTCGTCGTGAACGGCGAGCTGCAGCCCTTCACACCGGAGATGTCGGACAGTACAGGCGAGTTCGGTCAGTTCACCGGATTCCTGCACCCGCCCGGTATCGAAGTGGGCGCCGGGCAGGACTCGAGTGGGGACGGCGGGGCGGCCCCCTCCGGTGACCAGCAGACGTCGCCCCAGTCGAGTGATGCGCCACTGGCCGCGATGCCCGCGTGATCCGCTGATGGGTGAGAGGAGAAAGCTGTGCTGAACGTCGACCTGGGCGAGTTGATGACAGTCGCGGCCCGCGCCGCCGAGATGGCCAGGACCACCGGTGGTGCGCTGCCGCGCGAGTGGGTCCTGCCGGCGGGCGCCGATCCCATTTCCGCCGAAGCGGTGCCCCGGCTGAACAACCAGGCCGCAGGGCTTTTCAACGGTGTGCTGGGCGTCCTCAACGAGGTGCAGAAGTTATCGCACAACGTCGGCACCGCCGCGGTGGAGTACGCGGCGGCCGATACCGAAGCGGCGCGAACGATCGGCTCGTCGGGCGGTACCGATGCGGCCAACCCGGTCCCACAGGTCGAGCAACTGGGATATCGGCGGGTACCGGGACCACTGAGCAGTATGACGAGTGTGACGGGTGACCCGCTGATTTTCGCGCAGCAGCTGCACAGCGGTCCCGGCCCGGGCCCGGCCCGCCGGTTCGCCGATTCCGTGCGCGCGTTCACCGCCGATTCCGTGACCACTGCCCGGGGCGATATGGACAGCGCCGCCTCGTCCATGCAGCATTGGAGTCCGGTCGGCAGCGATGTCGCGGAGAAACTGACGAAGTACCGAGGTTGGCTGGACGAGCTGGGCAACGGTTTGACGCTGCTGGCCGACAGCGCCAACGCCTACGGTGATTCCTTCGCCAACGCGAAGGCGAAGCATCCGACCCCGGAGGAGATCATCGCCGCGCGAAAGGAACTGGTGCGCGCGATGCGTTCGAAGGACGAGGTCGGTATCCAGGCCGCGCTGGCCAAGTTCCAGGAACAGAACACGCGGTCGGCCGAGACGATCGGAAATTATTCGGCCGAAACGGGTGTCGGCACGGGTAAGGGCACCGGAACCGGCGAGGGAACCGGGACGGGGTCCGGAGCCGGGCAGGGCAGCGGCGACAACAGTGCGCTGATGCAGATGATGCCCGCGCTGATGAGCATGATGAGCACCGGGATGAACGGTCTGCCCTCCACCGAGGAGATCTCCGATGACTATTACGACGACTACTACGACGATTACGGCGTGGGCGATCTCGGGATCCCGTCGGGATCGCCCGGCGGGGGATATCCCTCGGCCCCGGGTGTCCCGAGCCCTTCGGAAGTGGAGTCGGTGACGGTCGGGACGATGCCGATGACGGCCGCCGCCGGTCTGGGCACCGGTTCGGGGCTGGGGTCGGCCCCCCGTGTCCCCGTCATGGAATCCGCGGGGTCCTCGTCCTCGTCCGCTCCGTACGGACGCAGCAGCGGAATGCCCTATATGCCGATGATGCCGATGTCGCCCGGCGCGGGCGGCGGCGGAAACGGCAACGAACGCAACCGGGTGGTCGCCTGGCACCCCGATCGGTTGATGTATGTCGACGATACGCCGCACACCGAGCAGGTGATCGGCGAACGTCCGACCATCGCACCCACCGTGACATCCCCGACCCCACCGCCGCCCAACCAGGCGCCGACCCGTTCCGGAGGTTCCGCATGAGCAATATCCATCCCGATGTGCAGGCTGCGCTCGACGCGGCCCGAGATCTGCGGCATCGGATCGCGGATATGCGGGAACGGATCGATTCGGTGCGGGCCCGGCGCCCCTCGCCCAGTGGCACGGTCATTCCGGAAGTGGACGCGATGGGCCGGCTCACCAGCCTCTATCTCGCGCCCGGCACCGCCGCCCGGTTCACCGGGGCCGAACTGGCCGAGGAGATCATGGCGGCGATCCGGGAGAGCACATCGGACGCGGCCCTCCAGTACCGGACGATCATGGAGACTTCCATCGTCGACGGCAAAGGTGACGACGATACGACGCGTGCGCCCGCCACCGGTACCCGCACCTCGGAGGCCGTGTCGTGACCGGAGCGGTGGTGGATGACAGTGATGTCTCGGTCAGCGACGCCGTCTTCTGGTTGCACGAGGAAGGTCTCGCCCGGCTGACCGCGCTGAGCGAGGCGTCCGGGCCCGCGGCCGCTTTCACCGTGGATATCGCAAGCGGCATGGTGACGTTGTTCCCTGTGACGGGCGCCGACTCGGCTGCCCGGTCGGCCGACGACCTTCCCGCCGCCGCGGAGAACACCGGCCGCCTGGTCGTCGTCGGAGTGACCTCGAACGGCGCGCTCCTGGTGGTGGATCTGAGCGGGTCGCTGATGATGGCGCTGAATGGTGACCGCCCGGAGCTCGCCGCTCGCTCGTGGGCGACCCAGCTGCTGCTGAATCCGGATATCACCCTCACCACCAACAGCGCGGAGGTGGCACTCGGGTCGAGTCCGCGGTTGCGGAAGAGTTTCATCCCCGGAGGCGGTGGTGACATCATCAGCGTGGACGACGGAAAGCCGCCGGTCACCACGATTTCGATGAACTCCGATATGGAGGGCTCGGACTATCTGGAGCGGTCCGCGGACGGAACCGGGGAGATGTACCTGGGCCCCAGATTCTGGCAGCTGAGCCATGTCATGAGCATTGCCGACGAACCCTGGTCGGCGCTCGCCGCAACCCTCGACGAGGCCGGAAAATAGCGCCGGCCCGACCGGCAGACTGTGGAGACCATGCGATGACCGATACCTACGACGACTACGAACTCGATCCGGATGCGGACGAGGTTCCCGCCGCGCCCCGCAAGACGATCCATGAGGTCTTCAATCCGGAGGGCACCGTCGGGGTGGCCTGTGACCGTGACGGCGAAGTGGTGGGTATGCACATCACCGACGAGGCACGCGAGAACGGTGACGTGTGGCTCGCGGCGGAGATCGTCAACCTTGCCAAGCTGGCCCATATGCAATCCAGGGTCGGACTGCGCCGGGAGATGGAAGCCAAGGGCACCCGTCCGTACACGATCGACTCCTTCGGCCTGCCGACCGAGGCGGCGTACCGGTCGCTGGAGAACGAGATCTTCGGGACACGAGCACAATGACCGAGGCGGCCGAGTCGACGAGGAAATCCGCTGGGATCGATATGGACGATCCCAGCGAGGTGATCGCGGCGGGCGGTACGTTCACCACATCGATCACCGGAACGACAGGCGACGTCGGCCGGATCGTCGACGATATGATCGTGCACAGCCCTGCCGCTTCGCCACTCGATCGGGCGCTGGTGGAAAAGCTGAAGTGGGTGCAGGACACGTTCGAGAACGCCGTAAAGGACACCGACGGGCAGGCTCGGATAACCCTTGATGTGACCGTGGCGGGCGCGTCCGCGATCGGGAATGCCGATATCGACGCGAGTCTCGTCGTGCGCCGCGCCGAGGCCTGAGCAGAGAACCGGTGCATCCCGAGCAGGAGAGCCCGTATTGGGACCGGATCGTCGGTGACGATTGGCCGGAAATCCCTCCTGCCGCGTGGAATGCCCTGGAGACCTCGGCGCGCGACGGTGCGGAAGCGTTGAACACGGGTAACGCGACCGCCGCGGCCCGCGGTTTCGACGATTCCGTTCGCTCCGCCGAATCCTTGGAACCGGTGCGTGACGCGATGGCCGCTATGCGGCACAAACCCCAGGCCTTCGCCGACGCCCTGGCCGCGGCGGCCGATACCTTCGGTGACTTCGCGGAACTGACCCGGCGGACCCGTAATCAGATCTTGGACGTGGTCGCCGGGGCGGCCGGCCGGATCCAGCGAGAAACACAGGGCGACAACAACGACGACGGCGTAACCGGCGACGACGCCGAAGCCGAGACCGATGCCGCGACCACCAATCGCATCGTGGCCGAGGCGCGAGCCGAGGTGCTCGATATCGTCGACGCCGCGCTTGCGGCGGTGGGTCCGCAGGGGCTGCCGTCGCTCGACGATATCGCCGAGGCGCTGGGACAGCCCGGGCCCTGGAAAACCGGAAGCCCACCCGGCGACCCGCTGCGCGACGCTCCGCCGGCCGCCACCGAAGGGGAGCCCGGCCCACCGGGGCCGGATACCGGCAACGGGGCAGATCTACCGGTGAACGTTCCGGTGATCGGGCCACCGGAACAGAACGAATATCCCACCTTTCCGGACGGCGTGGACTTCTCGCCGACTCCGGAAACGCCGCGGGAGAGCAGTCCGTCCGGTCTTCCCGACGAGGTGCGCGATCTGCCGCCGGGCGGGCCGCCGGGGCCGGTCGCCACCGGACCGGCACCGGCGGGGCACACCAGTGTCCCCGCTGGATACTCCGGTGATACCGATACCGGGGTGGGCGGGACCACCCGCCCCGCGGCGAATACCGGTGATTCCGAATCTGCGCGCGAGGATTCGGCGTCGTCGCCGTCCGGTCGGGACGGGCCCGAGGAAGAGGACACGGCGCGCCGGGACAACTTCCGGACCGAGGCGACCGAGTTCGCGGAACCCGTCTACGGCCGGTCGCCCACCGGCCGGCCGGAATCCGGGAACTCCGAATCGTCCACCGCTGCGCCGCCGATCCTGCCGCAGCTCATCGGACCGATGACGGCCGGCGGTACTCCCGCGGTCACCGCCCCTGCCGCGCAAGGTCGCCAAGCTCCGGGTGCGCCCGCGGAAGCACCCCGGGTGCTGCCGGCCCCAGCCGCCAAGGCGCCGGCAGCACCGGGCGCGCCCGCGTCGGGAGTTTCGGCTCCTGCCACCGGCAAACCCGGCGTTCCCGCCCGTGACGGATCGCCGGGGTCGGTGCCCGGCCGGGAATCGGAAGCGAAGGGCAGCGCCGACCTGATGAAAGACGCGGTCGGCGCCGTCATCGCCGCATCCGCCGCGCCGGTTTTCGTCCTCGGTGAACGCGTGGACGGTGATCTCGCGCTGGCCCGGACGCTGCTCGGTGGGATCCGCGCGGCCGTCGACTCCTGGCTCGTGGGCGTGGATTGGGCGGTCTCGGTGATGCGGCACCAGAGCGGTGTGAGCGCTTTCGTCACCTCGAGCGAAGGCCGTGGATGGCTGCCCACGCATTTGTACCTGCCGCGCGAAGTCTCTACGCCCTGGTTGTGGTCGGTAGCGGAGAACGCGGGCTGGGAAGGGGTGGGCGATCCCGCCCGCGTCCTTGCCGAGTTCGCGCTGGCCTGGGGCGGGAAGTCCGGCGCCAAGCTCTCGGCGCTGGTTTCCTCGCAGCCGTTCGACCCCGAGTTGCGCCGGCAGTTGGGTGATGTCGCGACCGCGGGGCCGGTGCCGGCCTCCGCGCAGATGGATCTCGCCAGGCCGTCGGACAGCACCCTGGACCGGCTCGGGATCACCGGTTCGCAGCGGCTGATCGACCGCGCGGCCAAGGTCGCGGACGGGTCGGTGGCGCTGCGCTGCCTCCAGTTGGCGGTGGATGCCCACCTGCGCGTGGCAGAGTCCGGGGTGGTCGCGATGGAATCGGTCGGCGCACCGGATATCCGGCTCCGGATCCTGCGGGCGATCCGGAAGGGCAGGGAGTTTCCCAGTAGCTGGTGGGAGGAGCTCCAGGACGCCGACGATCTGCTCGCCGCGACAGCTCTCGCGCATCGGCTCGATGTGCGCCAGATCGGCCTGGGTGAACTGCGACCCGATTCGGCGGACGGTCCAGGCGAGTCCGCGACGGCCGTCCTGCGGGAACTGACTTTCCAGCGGCGCTGCAACGAACTCGTGCTGTTGCTCGCGGAAGAGGTGACCCGCCAGACCCTTCGGGACGTGGTGTACGCCCACGCGCAGATCCTCACCCACCCACTGTTCGGGCGCCCCGCTCCGGAACCGGGGCCCGGATCCACGGTGGTATCGGCCCACGGACCGAGATGAAGGCATAACCGACAGGCTGCGCCGCGGGCTTCCCCATCCTGGGAAGCCTTGAGAATAAGGGGTGTCGGTGGCGGGAAAGGATTGAGGGAGCATGTCGGAGAGGCTGGAAATCGAACCCGCGGTACTCCGCCAGCTTGCCAACCAGCACGATCAGGTCGCCCGGGACACCCGTGAATGGGCCCGGCCACCGTACGACTGGCTCGCCAACTTCGAACCCACCTACGGCAAGATCGCCAATCCGGTGAAGGTCGCCCTGGAAAAGTACTACGACGCGCGTCAGCGCGCCGGGGAATCGCTGGCCCGTGAACACGAGCAGACCGCCGCGAACCTGCGCGCGTCCGCTGATTCCTATGAACAGGCCGACGAGGGCAACGCCACGGATATCGGCCGCGGCGGAGACGAGTTCGTCGATACTCCGGCGGCGATTCCGGCCGCGCCGGTCGCCGCAGGACAGAGCCCCTCCAACGGCCTGCTCGGTGGCGCGCCCGGTTCGCGTGTCCCCGGCCTCGACGGAATAGCCGCACCCAACGGCGCGACACCGGAAGGCGCCGCACCGGGAGCCGGATCGAACCAACCCGGTATGCCGGGCGGGACCGCCGCCGCCGCGGCACCCGGTTCGGTCACGGATTCCTCCGGTTCGAACACCACGACCCCGCCGACGGCCCCGCCCACCGGCGCGCCGGCCGGCGCGACTGCTGCCACGAACGGACTACCACCCCTCGGGGCGGCCGGAATACCGGGCGGAGCCCTCGGCGTCCCCGGAACCGCCGACGACCGGGCGGCGGGACAGTCGCCGGCCTCGGCCACCGACGGAATGCCGGTTGTGGCGGCTCCGACACCGTTCGGTTCCGCGGTCGCCGCGGCGAAGGACCGGGCGGCCGAACCCGACTACGTGGTCGGCGAGGAAGTCAGCGAAGACCTGATCATCGCTCGCACCCTCCTCGGCGCCGTACTCGCGGCCGTGGAATCCTCCGTGGGCACCGCATGGGCGGTCTCGGTGATGCGCGGACCGGCGGGCGCCGGAATCTTCATCACCTCCAACGAAGGACGCGGATGGCTGCCCGCGGGCCTGTATCTGCCCCGAGAGGTATCCACCCCCTGGCTCTGGGACGAGCTGCTGCGCACCGAGGATTCGTCCGGCTCCCCGTGGGAGGGCGTCTCCGATCCCGCACGCGTACTGGTGGAATTCGGTTTGGCGTGGGGCGCGAAAGCCAATGCGACGCTCGCCGCGCTGGTGTCCTCCGGACCGATCGACCCCGGTTTGCGCGTGCACCTCGCCGACGTCCCCATGGAAGGTATGGTCGGCCCCTCCTACGACGTCGACCTGCGAATCCTCACTCCTGACACGGTCGACCGGCTGGGTCTCACCGGCTCGGTCTCGGCACTCGAAGGCGTTGCGGCCCTGCCGGATGCCCGCGTCCGCGCCCGCTGCCTGGAACTCGCCCTCGACGCCCAGGCCCAGTTGGTCCGGTCGGTCGACGCCCCCGCCGAAAGCGTCGGGGTACGCAGTGTCCGCGACCGGATACTGGCCCGGCTCCAGGCCGGCGCCGACGTACCGCGTGAATGGTGGTCGGAACTCCACGATGCCGATGACCTCATCGCGGCGGCCATGATCTCCCGGCGGGTGGATGTCGGCCGGGTAAGCCTGGGCGATCTCCGCGTCGACGACGAAGCCGCCATCCTCCGCACCTTGTCCTGGGAACGCCGCTGCAACGAACTACTCCTCGGTCTGGAGCAGGAGGACGGGAGCCGGCAGACGCTGCGGGACGCTGTCTACGCACACGAACAGGTCGTGCAGCATCCCGCGTTCACCGCCGCTCCGGCACCGGTCACCGTGGGCACCGAGGAGCGGACAGATGCCCCGGCGATCTCGAGTGTGGTCTCCGCACCCGCCGCTGCCGTATCGGCTCCGGTGATCACGTCCGGACCACCGTCGGGTGCGGTGGCCCCGCCATCGACGGATGGCCGGCAGCAGGTATGACGGCGGATCTACTGGAGTCGGCGTGACGACGGCGACGGCACAGGCAGCGGGGGACTACCTGGCGGACGTCGCCGACCGGCTGGGACTGCCGGGCGAGCACACCCCGATCCGCGCCGTGATGGATCGCGCCTGTGGTGGACAGTTGGAAGCCCGAGGCCCGGACGGTCGCCGGGCGAGCACGCTGACCGCTTCCGGTGTCCCGTTCGAAGTCAGCGTGAGCGGCGGCGGTGGCGAATTCACGCCCGCCGTCCGCTACGTCACCGAAACCGCTACGCAGGAAGTATCGTTCGGCAAACGCCTCGCCTCCCAGCTGAATGCCATCGACAATCTCGTCACCTGGTTGCCGAACGGTGACGAGGCAGTAGCGGGGCTGCTGCGGTCTTTCGCAGCAACGCTCTATCCCGACCCGGCGAAGGTCACGAAGAAGTACCGCTTGGCGACCTGGATCGGTGTTGTCCATCACGCCGCCGCACCGCAGTGTGCCGCGCGCCTCAAGGTGTACGGAGGGCTCAACGCTGTGCCCGGAGCTCTGGAGCGCTTACGTCGTGAATGGCCCGGCTTCGCCGGCCTGGCTTCCGTGGCGGACGACGAAAGTCTTCTGGCACCGGCCGGTGCCGCGCTCGAGGTGGACGCTGTTGGCAACGTCAGCCACAAGATCTATCTGAAGACCGGGCACCGCGATGTTGCGGTTCCGATGCGGTTGGCGCGCATTTTCGGCGAGCCGGTATGGGAAGCGCAGTCCGAGTTCGTCCGCTGTGGTCTCGATCCCGCGCAGCTGTATCGCTACCGGTTCTTCGTGTGCTGCAGCCGAGGGGTCGGCACACCTGCTGTCAGCCTTCACTTGATTGCCGGCCGACGCGACGATCTCACCGCGCTCGTGAACGAACTCGCGAAACAGCACCACGGTACGACCGCTGCGGTGGACGCGCTCACCGGGGCAGCTGAATCATCCAGCGGAACATGGCGTTACACGGGGATCGGACTCGGCGTCTCGCCCGTTTCGGGTACCACGAAGCTCAATGTCTACGGGACGCCCACGTGGGGAGCGGATCCAGGCCCCCCGGGCGACAGCCGGGAGCAGTGACACCGCGCTCCGGTGCGGTGGTGGTCGGGAATCGGCGGTGGCCGGCGGAACCGAGGAGCTATGAGAGATATTCATCCCAGTGTGAAAATTGCCCGGGACGCCACCCGAGAGCTGCGGCATCGTATCGCCGATCTTCGCGACAAGGTCGAAAGTATCGTTGCGCGCCGGCCGTCTCCCAGTGGATTGGTGATACCCGAGGTGGATGCGTTCGGCCGGTTGCGAGATCTGTACCTGGCACCCGGAACCTGTGCTCGGTTCGACAACGACGAACTGGTCGCGGACATTATGGCCGCGGTGAGAGAGAGCGCCCAGGACGCCCGGCGCCAGTACTACGTGGTGATGAGCGACCAGAGCTCCAGGCCGCCGTTGGCTCAGGTGATGCGTGAACGGTGGGGCGACCCCGGCTCGGTTGAGTCCCCAACTGTGGGAACGAAGAACAATGAGCAGGGGATAGGTGGCGGGAAGGACTGACGGGGAATGGCCAACTACCTGAATCTCGAACCGGATGAGCTGCGCAGGATCGCGGAACAACACGATGCCGCCGCCGCGCACATCCGGAAGTGGGGCGAGATTCCGCGGGACTGGCTCAACGATTTCAAGCGCACGCACGGCACTATCGCCGACCCGATGCGGCAGGCACTCGAAGACTATTATCAGCGACGCCACGACCGGGCGGAACGCCAGGCGGACAACCATGAGCGCACGCGGGACAATTTGCTGACGGCGGCGCGAGCCATGGAAGAGGCGGATCGGAACTCGGGGGCCGGTGTCACCGGAGCGGGTGATTTCGCGGGCGCAACTCCCCACAGCGGGGGTCCGCCGGCGCCGGGGACCGAGACAGCGCCGCCGGTCGCGCCGATGGGCACTGCCCCCCCACCGGTTGGGCCGGACGTCGGGCGCCCGATTCCCGCGACACCGACGGTGAACAACACCGGCACCGGACCGTCGATCGGGCCGGCACTCGGGGCACCCGGCGCCTCGCACGGAGTAGGCCGTTCTGGCGCGCTGCCCCTGGCGCCAACCGCGGTACCGCAGCCGGGCAACGGTTCCGGGCGGCCCCAGGTCACCGCTCCGTCCGGAACGCCGGCACCGGTCCCTGCTGTGCCGCGCGCAGGCACTGTCACGTCTGCCATGCCGGTCGATGCGGCCGGGCCGACGGCGCGGCCCGCCTCGGTGCCGCCCGTTTCGGCGCAGTCGCCGGCTGAAAATCGGCCCGCTCCGGCAGGTTCGGGTCGCCGTCTGCCCATGCCGTTGGCGAGGGGGCCTTTCGAAGCGGCGCGTCGTGTGGCTCGGGGCGCGCCGCCGTTGGTCGTCGGTGTGACTGTGGACGACGACCTCGCACTCGCCCGTTCCCTCCTTTCCGCCATCCTGGCGGCCGTCGCAGGTTCGGAGCCGGGCCTGGGCTGGGCGGTCGCGGTGCTGCGGGTCCGGCGCGGGCCGATTGTCGTGGTGTCCTCCGCCGAGGGCCTGGGTTGGATACCTCCTGGGTTGTTCCTACCGGCGGAGGTCACGGTTCCGGCGAAATGGTCCGATGTCTTCGGCCGTGCGGTTCAGGAAACGGTGCTGGCCTCGGAGGGGGCCATCGATCCGGCTCGGATCTTCGCCGAGTTGAGCGCCGTCCTCCCCGGTCGGAGCCGGTTCCGGGTCAGCGCTCTGGCGTCGTCCATGGCCATCTCGGACAACGTACGTGCGGCTCTCGGTGACCGAGCAGCCATCGAGGGCGAGGTATCAGCCGCCGAGGCGGCTGTCGACCTCACCGCACCCGGCCCGGGACTGGTCGACCGATTCGAAGTGGCCGGCTCGGAAGTATTGCTACGGCAAGCGTCAGCGGTAGCCGAATCGGATATCCGTGCGACCTGCCTGGCGTTGGCCGGTGAGACGCATGAGCGGGTACGCGACGCTGTATCCCATGTGGACGACGAGACCGAGGCGCATCGCGAGCAGCGCCAACTGGTTCTCGATATGCTCCGGGCCAAGGGGGCGGTACCGCCGGCCTGGGTTGATGAGATGCGTGCGGCGGATGCCATGATGGCCGCGGCGCAACGCTCTCGGCGAATGGACGTGTCGCACATACCGATCGGTGGTCGCCCCGACACGGCCGGTTCGGAGGCCGTGCGCCGTATGTTCTTCGAGCGGCGCGCGGATGAGCTGCTCATGCTCCTCGCCGCCGGCGAACCCGACCGGCAGGTCCTGCGCGACATGTTCTACACATACGGTCAGGTCATCGAGCATCCGCAGTTTCCTTCCGACCGAGCTTCGGGTGTGGCGGTATCGGGTATGCCGGACGGTCTCGGCGCGAATCCCGATAGCGCCGTCTCCGCCCCGCCGGCCGGGGTGGCGCCGTCTCTGATCGAGCGGAGAATTGTCGAAATTGCCGGGCCGGAAGGTTCTGCACTGCAGAGGAGTACGTGATGGGTGCTGGCGTCGATCTCGCCGATAAAATCGAAAAAGAGCACGACGACTTCATGTGGAACGACACGGACAACGATTTGGCCGATGATTACTTCGACGATATCAAGGCGTTGAACTCAACAGAATTCAATGCCTTCATGGAGCGGCTGCCCGACGGAACCAGAGACGAACTTCTGAACAGTGCGGACGAGGACGACCGGAATCTGCACACCACTGACGAGTATCGTGAAATCTATAATGCTCTGAAGAACGAAGGGGATCGAGAAGAATACGTCCGGAAGCTGGTTACTGAAGAGAAAAAGGTAGAGGACAGCGATTTCGCCAATGGAGCCGGAGGCGCCGCGGCCCTTGGGGAGGGCGACTACCTCAAGGACGCAGACGGCAACGGTCTGGTCAATCTGTGGGTCCCGCGGGGTGCGACTCCGATGTTGAAAGAAACCGTCGAGGATACCCAATTCGCCATGCAGGAGGGGTTGAACTCGCTGGGCTCGGGTGATCCCAAGTCGTGGCTCGGTTTTACCAATATGCTGGCCGGGGCGGATATCGAATCGGCGGACGGCTGGTCGAACATCATCGACCAGCACGCCGAGAAGAAGGAGGTCCTCGATACTCGTGCGACCGATTACACCGAAAAGCACAAGGACGTAGAAATCCACACCCACGAGGCCGAGGTTTTCAAGGATGGTCTCTGGAAGGATCTCCTCACGATCAAAGACGGCCTCAACAACGACCGGCTCATGCTGGATCTGGAGAAGATCGGGTACGAGAAAAAGGACGACAACCGTATCGTCCTGACTCAGACCGCCGACAAGTTCCAGGTGGACGGAAAGGGGATGGAACATGCCAATATGGCCGTCAACGGGGAAGGAGGTGAGCGCGTACTCTACCGGAAGAATGTAGAGGGTGATGCCATGACGGCCGAACGCGGTTTCGAGGGTGAAGGCTCCCTGTATTATCTGACGCCCGAAGCGGAATGGCACTTCTATGTCAAACATATCGACCAGGCGGCCGAAGATTGGGACAAGAAGTACACGGACGCGATGGACCGTATGCAGCGGGGGGCATCGAAGGTCGACGAGGACCCAGGCGGCGATGAAGACAAGGACGGCGAGGAGACCGCTGAGGAAGCGTATCAACGCGGCCTGGAAGCCGGCCGGAAAGAAGCGGGCGGCGGCGATACTCCGGGTGCGGATACTCCGGGTGCGAATACCCCGGGTGCCGATACCCCGGGCGCTGACACTCCGGGTGCCGATACTCCGGCGACCGAGGACCAGGACTTCAGCGACACCTTCGACGATCTGCTCGATAAGGAGAAGCCGGAGGACGCCACCGGTGGGGGATCCGATGAGGACGGTGACGGTAAGGACGACAAGGACTCGGCGCTGGACAAAATTCTCCAACCCATTCGCGACGCCATCACCGGTGGCGGTGCGGCCGGCGCGGCTGGTGCGGCCGGCGCGGCGGCCGGCGGCGGCGGGATGATGAGCATGATGATGCCGATGATGATGATGAGCATGATCCCGCAGATGATGCAGCAGATGATGCAGCAGAAGAAGGAGGACGAGGACTCCGAGCGGGACGAGCAAGAGCGCGACGAAGAGCCGCAATCGGCTCCCGCCCCGTCCCCCGGCCCGGCTCCGGCCGCGCCGGCCGCGGCACCACCCGGCGCCACCGCGCCGCCCGCCCAGACGGATGTTCCGCCGGCGCCCGCGGCATCGGATACGCCGAAGTCCATGGTCGATATGAAACTGCCGGACGGTTCTTCGCAGCGGGTGTCGTCGGTGGTCTCCGAAGCGATCAACCGCGAGTTGAACAACCCGAACGGGAGCGATGCCCGGGCGGCGTACCAGGGCACCCCGGGCGAGGCCACGGCGGGAAGCCCGTGGGTCTCGGTGGAGAGTTCCGCGGTCGGCACCGGCGATATCGCGCAGTGGGAGAACCGATCCGCGCTGGTTGTAGTTACCGATTCCGGGTTGCAGGCCATCGTCAACGGACAGCTGGTGCCGCTGGATCCGCATAATCCACCGGACGGTGGGCAGGGCGGCTACGGCGAATTCCGTGGTTTCTTCCACCCGAGTGGCGCCGATATCAGCGATGCGAACGATACGGCCGTGGGGGCGACCCCGCCGGAGCCTCCGCCGGTGACCGCCGCCGCGCCGCCTCCCGGCGCCACCGCACCGCCCGCGGTCACGCCTCCGGCCACCATGGAGGTTCGGTGATCCGACGGGTCTGCGATCGGCAGCGAGTTGCGGGCGCTGCCGATCGGGTGCCCGGCTTCCTGGGCAGTCGATTCGGCGGCGGTGGCGCGGGATAGCTGAAGCCGGTGTTCCGGTGTGCTACACCGGAACACCGAATCCGGAGCTCTGCCCAGTAATTCCCCGCACGCGCAAATCGCTACGGCCGGCGAAGATCCGGCGTAGCGCCGATGATGGTCTTGCCCGGCTGTCGCGTACACCCGAACTCGGGATGGCGCCGACGCCTGGGTTGAGCCTGGCGAGGTCCGCATCTAATTCCCTCGCCTACACACACGTGAACATCGAACGTGTCCAGCGGCGGCGGCGAGTTCGGCCCGCATCTCGTCGCGATCGTCGAGCGCCGAGAGACGGACCCGTTCCCGCAGATTGCCGGCTTTGTGGCCCGGCGCACTTCCCGCCGAGGTGAGTCGGCGCGGTAGGCGCAGTGCAGTACGGCGTCGGTGGTGTGGGGGCGAGCTCGTGGGAAGTGTGACCCGATCAGGCTTGGGCCTGTGATGCGGTGTCCTGGGGTGTTTGCCCCTCGCCGTCCGGAGTGTTGGGGGCGGGTTGTCCGTTCGGCGCCGTCGCCTCGCTCGGCGGTGCGGTCGGGTCGATAGGTTCCGTCGATTCCTCGTCCGTGCCGGACTCTTCGCCTTCTTCGTCTTCGTCTTTGTCTTTGTCCGGGTTGAGCAGTTCGGGCAGCATCTGGGTGGCCAACGGCATCAACGACATGGGCAGCATGGCGAGCATGGGCAGCATGGACCCGAGCCCGCCCATGGCATTGGCGGCACCGGCGCCGCCCCCGCCGCCGCCCGATGTGCCGCCCCCGCCGGAACCTTCCTCACCGCCGCCCCCCGCCATTTCGGAGCTGAGATCGGAGACCGCGGTGACCTTTTCGTAGACAAGGGTGATTGCCTGGGCGATCACCTCCAGCACTTTGATCTCCATGGCAGGTTTGAGCTTTGCACTGCCGACCTTGGTGAGTACCCCGTTCAACCGTTCGATGATATCGATGATCGTGTTCAGGGTTCGGTCCTGCTCGCCGGCCATGACGATCGACGTGTCGATCACCTGGTTGTCCATCACGAGCAGGGAAGTCTGTTTCGCCTCGACCTTGGTGAGGGTGTCCTGGTACGCCTCTTCGGCTTTGCCCTTACCCAGCGTTTCACGGGTGACCTTGGTCAGCAGATCGCCGACCTCGGGAGGTGGTGTCGGCATACCGCGGCCGAGTAGGTCGACCGCGGTCTGAATGGCGGCCTCCGCCATCGCGATATAAGAGATCAGGCCTTCGGAGCCGCCGGGTGGTCGCACCAGGTCGACCTCCCAGTACTTGCCCTCACTGCCCTTGTCGCCGAATCCGTCGTCGTTCTGGTCGGTGGTGCTGATGGTCTCGGAGACCGCACCGTCCTGGTCGTCGGTGCCGTCATTGCCGGCGCCGCTGCCCTCGTCTTCTCCACCGCTACCGTCGTCATCGTCGTCGGCGGACGAGTCCTCGTCGAGCTCCTCTTTTTTCGGCTCCGGTGCCGGATGCTCGGGATCGGGCTCACGCTCGGGTTCGGGCCCGGGCTCACGCTCCGGGGGCCGCCGGATGGGGTCGTCGTCATCGCCGGGCCGCCGGATGGGGTCGTCGTCATCACCCGGCCGCCGGATCGGGCCGTCGTCATCACCCGGTCGGCGGATCGGGCCGTCGCCGGCGTCGGGATCGTGCCGAACAGGCACGAGGGGGGCGCCGGGCCGGCGATCGGTATCGGCCGTAGGGGTCGCCATAGCGCAGACACCACCTTCCTCGGACTTCCTGCAGTCATTCTCTTGCCTTCCCGGAACTGGGAATGGACCGCGCGTAGTCTCGGGGCGTGCTGCCGCATAGTCGAAGCAGCCCGCGCAGGGGAGTGGCGGCCGGGCGGCGAAGGATAGCGGTCCCGGGGAGCGGGAGGTGGTCGGTCATGAGCGAGGGCAGGGTGGGCGCATACCCATGTTGACCGATGATGTGAACAGCGTGCTGAGCGATCTGCTCGGCCTCTACGGTGACGGGCAGCCGTCGGAGCGGGCCGCGGCATCACTGGCTCGGTCGATGGCGGCGGATATCAGCCTGCAATCGGGTGGGTTCGCGTCCGGGTACACGAATCTGCAGTCCGCGCACAAATCTCTCGTCGAATTACAGTCCGGCCGTGAGGGGATCGTGCACCGCGCGGTGGCGGATTCGGGTGGCGGAACACTGACCGGCCGGGGCGTGCTGAGCAACCAGATCGCCGATCTGCAGACCAGGATCCAGGCGATTACGGCGATTGCCGACACCCGCTTCAGTGGCCCGGCGCTGCTCGAGTCGGCGCACAACACGATCACCAGTGCCACCCGTCAGGTGAACGCGGATGTGGATGCCGCGACCAAGCAGGCCGCCCGGGTCATGCCGCCGGTCGCGCCGATCGCCCGGTCGCACCGGACGCAGCCGGTCAGCCGACGCAGGCGGCGGCGCCCCCGGTACGTCATGGGGCGAGGGCGAGAACGGAAGCCGCGGGTTCGGGTACCGTCCGATCGCACCGCCGGCGGCCGGGCCGTCGGAGCCGCCGACGCGTGGATCGGCACGCCGTACGTCTGGGGTGGAGGTGGTTCCGGGGGGCCGTCGGGGGGTGGTTTCGATTGTTCGGGGTTGACGCAGTACGCGGTCGCCCAGGCCACCCACGGTGAAGTCGTGCTGCCCCGCACTACTTACGAGCAGATCTACGCCGGCGAACGTGTGCATCCCCGGGATGTGAAACCGGGTGATCTGGTGTTCCCGGCCAGTTCCTTCAGTTCGCGGGGGCCTGAGCACGTTCAGTTGGCGGCCGGTAACGGGATGGTGATCGAGGCGCCGTACTCCGGTTCGACGGTGAAGTATTCGGAGATGCCACCCAGTGCGGTGGTCGTCCGGGTCATGTAGGCGGCCGTTCGGCTTCTGTGGGATGCGGTGCGCGGGCCGGATCGGTTGCTGATCGTGGGAAGTGCGGAGGAAGGGGCGGCCGGTGGCTCGCTGTTTCCACCGGCCGCCTTCTTTCGCAGATCGTCAGGGATGAGGGGACCGACGATCTGCAAAAGAATGTACCACGGAATAACGCGCCGTTCAACAGCGGCAAATAGTGCACGTTCTTCCTGTGTTCATGCTTGCTGCGGACCTCCCGGCCTGCGTACAGGTCCTGTCGAGATGTGTGGATGTTGACATCCGGTATTACGAGCCGTTAGATAATGGGTCTTTACTTGAGTGTATGTGCGACCATCGCGAACTATCCCGACCGGACCGACAAGAAAACCGCCGCCCAGGCCCTGGTGGGCATTCCCAACTCTGGGAGGTTTTCCCGGATGACTGATGCCTACGCTGCCTTATCGTGCATTTCAGCTAGGAACGGCGGAAGGGAAGTCCGAGGTGTCAGGGGCCGAAGACGCGTTCTACACGGGCGTTCAAAGTTTGGGGTTGGTCGCCGGTGGAGTGCGTAACGAGCAGAGCGCTCTGGCCGCTTTCACCGCCGCGACGAATCTCGATCCGGATATGTGTGATGCCTGGCTCGGGCGGGCGATGGCCGGTGATATCAGCCCCGAAGTGATCTACGGTGCCTATCGGTCGGTGCACAATCTGTACCGCGACCAGCAGCGGGCCGGTCTGGTCGACCGGGCGCTCTGGTGCCAGGTGGAGATCGGGATGTACGGACTCCGGGTCGCCATGGCGGACCGGGATCAGATCTCCATCGCGCAGGCGGCGGCCTATGCCGATAGTGGCGAATGGCAGGAAGCCGCTTCGATACTCGACGAATTACGCGGCGAGGATGTCGCCGATTTCGTCCGGATGTCCCTGTACTACCGGACCGGCCGGTGGCCGGATGTGCTCGACGCCCGCACGGCCAAACCGGTGATCGAGGACGGTCTGCTCGATATCGCGGCCGAACTCATGACCTCCGGTGCCATGGCACACCTGGGTCGTTTCGGTGAAGCGCTGCCGCGTGCCCAGCGCATTGTCGAGGACAGCCGCTCCGGGAACCTTTCCTACATCTGGGCGGACGCGCACTATCTGCTCGGGATGATCCTGCGCCACAACGGTGACTTCGACTCCGGCGAGAAGATCCTCAAGGGATTGCAGGGTTCGGGTCTGTGGCCGGACCGGCCGCAGTGGCAGCAAGCGGTTCGGGACAAGAACTTCCGGCTCGAGGTCACCACACCGGCGGTGATCGCCTCTCGTATCGATCCCTGGGACCCCAAATCCGGCGACGATCCTGCCGAGGTGGCCGCGCATGCCGCCAAGGAGGAGCGGGACGCGCTGCTGGCCGAGGCCTCCGACCTGCTGCAGGCGCAAATCGGTATGGACTCGGTGAAGGAGCAGGTGGACCGGCTCAAATCCGGTGTGCTGATGGACCAGGTCCGGGCCAAACGTGGCCTGGCGGTGGACTCGCGGTCGAACCACCTGATCTTCTCGGGCCCGCCCGGTACCGGCAAGACCACCATCGCCCGCGTGATCGCCAAGATCTTCGCGGGCCTGGGAGTAGTCGAGAACGCCGATGTCATCGAGGCCTCCCGCAACGATCTGGTCGGCACCCACCTCGGACACACCGCGCCGAAAACCAATGCGCTGATCGATTCCGCGCTCGGCGGAGTGCTGTTCATCGACGAGGCCTACACCCTGATCCAGGAGGGCCTGTCCGGCGGTGACGCGTTCGGCAAGGAAGCGGTGGACACCCTGCTGGCCCGGATGGAGAACGATCGCGACAAGCTGGTCGTCATCATCGCCGGTTACGAGGAAGAGATCGACCGGTTCCTCGCCTCCAACGACGGTCTGTCCTCTCGCTTCACCAAACGGATCCGGTTCCCCAGTTACGATCCGGACGAGCTGGTCCAGATCGCCGACCATATCGCGGGGAAAAAGGATTCCATTCTCTCCGACCAGGCGCGGGAGGTGCTGCGCGATCGTTGCCTCGAGATGTCGCAGCAGAACCGGAACGGCCGCCGGCTGATCGATCTGGCCGGCAACGGGCGGTTCGTCCGCAATGTCGTGGAGGCGGCGGAAGCCGAACGGGACTTCCGGTTCACGCGCGGTCAGGTCGACATTGCGGCGCTGACCGATGAGGAGTTGATGACGGTGGATGCCTTCGATATCACCACGGCGCTCGCGGGGCTGGCCCCGGCCGCGAAATAGATCCGCATTCCCACCGGGTCCGGCGTTGCGTATTCGGTGGGAATGACTCTGTCCAGGGGACAGGCGTTTCCCGCTGGTTTGTGGCCGATATCGGCGGAAGGGACTGCTACCGGTGGCACGTTTCCGGGTGGTGACCAAGCACCAGGTGTCGGGGTGGCGCTTTCTGCTGCATCGGATCGAGCACGCCCTGGTGCGCCGGGACGCGTCCATGATCGACGATCCGCAGCGCGGCCGTTCGACGGCATTGCTGGTGGGCGTGGTGCTGGCCTGTATCTGTGTGGCCGGTGCGGCGGTGCTGTCGTTCTTCAAACCGGCCAAGCCGGTGGGGGATGCGAGGATTGTCGCGGACAAGGACACCGGCGCCCTGTATGTGCGGATCGGCGAGCGGCTGCATCCGGCGCTGAACCTCACCTCGGCCCGGCTCATCGTGGGATCCCCGGAGAACCCGCAGGAGGCGCCCGCGGCGGAGATCGGCAAATACCCGCGCGGACCATGGGTCGGTATTCCGGGCGCGCCCGGCCAGATCGTGGATTCCGGTGAGCGTGATTCCGAGTGGACGGTATGCGATACCGCCCGCACCGGTGCCTCCGCACCGGTGAACCCGAATACCGGGTTGCCGACGCTGGCGCGGTCGGCGGTGCACACCACCGCGATCGGCGGGCCGCTCACGGTGGACGGCGACGCGGTACGGGAGTTGACCGGGCGCGAGGCCCGGCTGATGCGCAGTGACGAGACGACCTGGCTCGTCTACAACGAGCCCACGCAGGGCGTGGTCAAGGCCGCGGTCAACCTGGCCGATTCGCCGGTGATGCTGGCGCTCGGGATCGATGCGTCCAATCAGGTGGTCGCCGCGTCGAAGGGGCTGATCGGCGCGATTCCCGAAGTCGCACCGATCCGGGTGCCGGAAGTCCCCGGTGCGGGGCAGACGATTTCGTTGAGTTCGGCCATCGATGTGGTGGTGGGCTCGGTGGTCACGGTCGCCATTCCGGACCGGCCGGCCACCTACTATCTGGTCTCCAGTTCCGGGCTGATTCGCATCTCGCCGGTGCTGGCCTCGATCGTGCGCAACGCCGATTCGCACGGCGCTGTCGCGACGACGACCATCGGCCCGGATATCGCGGCGGCGAATCTGCGGCCCGGCGACTGGCCGGGGACCGGGACGTATCCGGCCGAGCCCGTGGACGTCATGGATCCGGTGCGGATGGGGATCACGTGCTATCACTGGTCGCGCACCGGTAGCGATCCAGACGCCCATACTCAGGTGCTTATCGGCAGGCAGCTGCCCCTGGAGAAGGGGGAACAGCCGCGCACCGTCGACCTTGTGACAGCGCCGGCGTCGCGGGGCAATACCGCCGACTCGGCCTATCTGCCGCGTGACACGGGCAAGTTCGTGCAGGTGACCGGGGCGGAACCCGGGTCGCCGCTGCGGGAATCGTTGTTCTGGATATCGGACAGCGGAGTCCGGTACGGGGTCGCGATCAAGAACGGTCAATCGGCGACATCCGACCAGACCCTGCGCGCCCTGGGATTCAGCCAGCCGGTGCCGGCACCGTGGACCGTGGTCTCGTTGTTCGCCGTGGGCCCGGCCCTGTCGGTGCAGGACGCGCTCATCCAGCACGACGGGATTCCGCCGAACCTGCAGGGCGCCCGGATAAGCGGAGGACCGTCGTGAGTGCTACCCGCCGATACGTTCGTCCCGCCCGCGCGGTCCGCGGTCCCGCCGCGCCTGCGGTGACCGAACTCCGGTTGCAGCCGCCCACCGAGCTGCCGCGGCCGGTGCCGATGTCGAAATTCAAGATCATCCTGCCGATCATCATGGTGACCGCCATGATCGGCATGGTCGCGATGATGTTCAGCAGCGGGCGCACGATGTCGCCGATGATGCTGTTCTTCCCGCTGATGATGATGGTCTCCATGTTCGGCATGATCGGCGGCGGGCTCGGGGGTGGCGGTGGTGGTAACGCGTCCGGCACTTCGGCGGGCCTCAACGAAGAGCGCAAGGACTATCTGCGCAGTATCACCAACAATCGGAAGACCGTGCACGAGGCCGAGGCCGAATTGCACGAGTACCTGAAGTACACGCATCCGGGGCCGGTCGGCATCGGGCGGCTGGTCGGCGGCAAACGGATGTGGGAGGTGCAGGTCGCCAGCCCGCAGTACCTGCGGGTGCGCATCGGCCGGGGTCGTATCGCGAACCAGGTCCGGGTGATCGTGCCCGAGGCGGCCCCGACCTCCGACCTCGACCCCGTGGGTGTCGTCGAGCTGACACGATTCGCCAAGGCGTACTCCACCGTGGGCGGAATGCCGGTCGCGATCAATCTGCTCTCCACACCGCTGGTGGGCATCGACGGCGACCCCGACACCGTGGCCGGGCTGGTACGCGCGATGATTGCCGAGATCGCGGTGTTGCACGGGCCCGATCAGGTCGGGATCGCGGCCGTGCTGATGGAACCGGACGATCCCCGCTGGTCCTGGCTGAAGTGGTTGCCGCATACCCAGCATCCCGAGGACACCGATGCCATCGGGACGGTGCGGATGGTGTACCGCAGCGTCGCGGAATTGCGCACCAAGGCCCTGGCGCGGCTCAACCGCGGGCCGTTCTCCGCCAATGCGGAGCCTTCGCTGGACAAGAAGCACTACATCCTCATCGTCGATGTGGGCGGTTCGGCCACCGAACGCGATATCTCCGGTATCGACGGCTGCACCTGGCTCCGGATCGGCCCGATGGAGCAGGCGTTGCCGCGGTCACTGCGGTTCACCGTCGACGCCGACCGGACGTTGAACGAGACGACCACGCGCGGCAACCGGCTGGTGGGCAAGGCCGACAACCAGTCGCTGCCGGAGACCGCGGCGCTCGCGCGCCGGGTGTCGCCGTACCGGCTGTCCACCGTGGTCGAGGCGGTGGCCGCCGAACAGGCCAGCGCCGGAACCTCCTGGGAAGAGATGGTCGGCATCACCGACCCCGGTGCTGTCCGGGTCGATCTGCAGTGGCCGCGGCGGCGCGATATCGACCGGAGCCGGCTCAGCATCCCGTTCGGCCACGATCCGAGCGGTCAGGTCGTTCACCTCGACATCAAGGAATCCGCCGAAGAAGGTATGGGCCCGCACGGGATGTGTATCGGCGCCACCGGCTCCGGCAAATCGGAGTTCCTGCGCACCCTGGTGCTGTCCGCGATCGCCCATCACTCACCGGACCAGCTCAATCTGCTGCTGGTCGACTTCAAGGGTGGCGCGACCTTCCTCGGGTTCGACCGGCTGTCCCATGTGACAGCGGTGGTGACGAATATGGAGGAGGAAGCCGATCTCGTCACCCGTATGGAAGACGTCATCAACGGCGAGATGGCCCGTCGCCAGCGGATTCTGCGCGACGCCGGAAACCTCGCCAGTGTCGCCGACTACGAACGCGCGCGCGAGCAGGGCGCACAGCTCGAACCGCTGCCGACCCTGCTGATCATCCTGGACGAGTTCGCCGAACTGCTGGAGCAGCATCCGAGCTTCGCGAAGCTCTTCGTGGCGATCGGCCGGCTGGGCCGGTCACTGCGCATCCACTTGCTGCTCTCCTCGCAGAAGGTTCCGGCGAACCGGATGGGCGAGCTCGAAGCGCACCTGTCCTACCGAATCGCCCTGCGCACGAACCAGACCAGCGACTCCCGGGACGCGATCGGCACCGCCGATGCGTACCACCTGCCCAAGAAGCCCGGCTCCGGCTATCTGCGCGTGGGCGCGGGCGACCTGCAGCGGTTCCAGGCCGCGTATGTCGGTGGTTCGTACACCCCGCCGGCGCAGACATCGGCAGTGAGCGCGCAGCGGGCCCGGCGCCCCGGCGGTGGCTATCGGCCGCCGCAGCGGTTCACCTCGGAGTTCATCGCGGATATCCGCCCTGCCCAGCCGGTGATCGAGGTCGCGCCGGCTCGGGAACCGGAGCCGGAGAACGACGCGGTGACGGTGATGGAAACGGTGCTGGCGCAATTCGCCAGGCACGGCCGTCCGGCGCACAAGATGTGGCTGCCGCCGCTCGGGGTTCCGGCGACCCTGGATCGGCTCGTTTCCGCGGTGGAACACGGCACGCTGCACCTGCCGTGGGCCATTGTCGACAAGCCGCGTCAGCAGCGGCAGGACGTCTGGGCGGTCGATCTGTCGGCCGCGGGCGGGCATGTCGCGGTGGTGGGTGGCCCGCAGTCCGGAAAGTCGACGGCGTTGCAAACCCTGGTCACGGCAGCGGCATTGACCCATACTCCGGAGCAGGTCCAGTTCTACTGCATCGACTTCACCGGTGGCCTGTCCGGCCTGCGGAACATGCCCCATGTGGGAGCCGTGGCCGCCGCGCGTGACGTCGACCGGATCCGCCGGACGTTCGCGCTGGTGAAGAATCTGATCGCGGCCCGGCAGGCGCTGTTCGACAACCTCGGCATCGACACGATGCGCGAGTTCCGGCGCCGGCGGCTCACTCCGGAGGGCACGGCCGAGCTGGCGGCGCGCGGCGATGTGCACGGCGATGTCTTCCTCGTGGTGGACGGCTGGGATATCGGGTTCGCGGTCAACGGCCCGTTCTACGACGAGTACATGCCCACGCTGGAAGCCATCGCGGTCCAGGGGCTCAACTACGGCGTCCACCTGGTGGCGGCGAGCTCCCGGTGGGCGGCGATCCGCCCCGCCGTGAAGGACCTGCTCCAGACGCGCCTGGAGATGCGGCTGGGTGACCTGTCCGATACCGCCTTCAGCGGACATCGCAATGTGGTGGCCTCGATTCCGCCCAACCGGCCGGGGCGGTGCGTATCCAGTGAAGCGCTGCATATGCTGACCGCGCTGCCGCGCGCCGACGCCGACCCCGACCCCGAGACGGCCGGTGCGGGGCTGGCCGCGGTGATCGAGCAGTTGCGCCGGACCTACGGCGATCGCCGCGCACCGGAAGTGCGCCTGCTGCCGAGCCAGGTTCCGCTCGCCCGGATCCTGGAGCATGTTCCGCCGCCGACCGGTCTGGCCGAGAAACTGCGGGTGCCGTTCGGTGTGCGGGAAAGCGACCTCGCGCCCGCGGTGATGGACTTCGGGCTGTCACCCCATCTGGTCGTGCTCGGCTCCAGCGGCTGTGGGAAATCGACCCTGGTTTCCGCTCTGCTGGAATCGATCACGCTGCGCTTCACCCCGGACGAGGCGCGCGTCCTGCTGGTCGACTACCGGCGCCGGCATATGGATGTGGTCCCCCAGGAGCAGCTCATCGGCTATCTCACCAGCGCCCGCGACCTCGCCGAGGGATTGCCCTCGTTCGCCGCCAAGATGCGCGGCCGCCGACCGCCGGACGGCGTGACGGCGCAGCAGCTCCGGGAGCGTTCCTGGTGGAGCGGCCCGGAGATCTTCGTGGTGATCGACGACTACCACATGGTGGCTCCCCGCGGGCAGCTCAATCCGCTCGATCCGATCAAAGACCTCATCGTGGACGGCCGGGATACCGGCCTGCACGTCATCGCGGCCCGTAATATCGCACAGGCGGATTCGGCGATGTACGACAGCGTGCTCGGTCAGGTCAAGAACCTCAACAGTTCCGGTGTGATCATGGACGGCTCGCGGCTGGACGGCATGCTCATCGGTGATGTGAAGGCCACCAAACAGCCTGTCGGGCGGGGTATTTTCGTCGAGCCGCTGAGCTCGTCGAAGGACCTGGTCCAGGCGGCGTGGACACCGGAGTGAGCCGGAGATATCGGCGGCATACCCAAAGCTGGGAATAGCCTAGCTTTGGGTATGTAACTGCTCGAACTGATGACTGGGCAGCGATCCTCAGGAGGCATCCATGGTTGCATTGTCAGTTCTCGAAGGACAACTCTCCAAGATCAGCGCCGACCTCGGAATCGATCAGTCGACGCTGGCCGGGTACCTGACCGGCCAGGCGTCGGCCGCGGCGGCCCTGCCTCCCGGACCGCATGTCCCGGGTGTTCTGCAGTCCACGGCCTTCCAGGCCATCACGCTGGCATTCCTGCCGAATCTCGGCGTCGGGGGAGTGGAGCACGAGATCGGCAGTCAGACACTGGTTCCCGCGGAAATCACCTACGAGGTGAGCGATGAGGTCTGTGGAAGTGCCGTGAACGACGCCGGTTCGAATTTCGGTTGTTCCTAGTTTCGCCGTAGCGAGTACGAGGTCGTCATGCCGTTCGTCGACTATTTTACCTATTCTCCGCTGGTCAACTGGCTCATGTTGCACAGCGGGCCGGGTGCCGCACCGTTGAAGGGGGCGGCGACCGCGTATTCGCAGATCGGTGACGCGTTGAACAACGCGGCGAACGGCACGGACAGCTCGACCGTGGATATGGACAATTCCTGGGAAGGGCTGGCCTCCAAGCGTGCCCAGGCGGCATTTCGCAACCATTCTTCCTGGGTACGCGACCAGGCCGCGCTGGCTGCCGATATCGCCCGAATCGCCGAGGACTCGGCACGGGATCACGGACAGGCCATCGCGAGTATGCCGACCTTTCCCGAGATCTTGGCGAACATCAAGAAACGCGCCGCGGCTCGTGCGGCTCTCACCACGGCCAGTGCGAGCAGCATGGGTTTGGGCCTGGGCGTAGCGACGCTGATGGTGGCGGCCGCCGAACTGGAGTACCTGGACCTGAAGCGACGTGCAGGCAAGTCGATGGCACGGTACGAGATCCAGGCGACGCAGACGGTCAAGGATCTGCTCGCGATTCCGATCGAGCCGCCGCCGCCGATCGTCAACGGTCCGAACCTGGGGTCGCAGCCGCTGTCCGGCTCGGCACCGGTGGACCACACCGGAGTGCTGAACGAGCTGCTGCAGAACGGGCCGGGCCCCGGGTCCGGCCCGTCCGGTCCGGACGCCACCGGACCGGGGGGTGACAGCGTGACCGATCCGGTGGGGTCGTCCGATCCGGTACCGGACCAGATCGCGGATCCCACCCAGAACCTGCCACCCGAGCTGACCGATCCGATGGTGCAGGACCTGATCAACCCCACGGATCCGGGTCAGTTCGGCCCGGAGTCCTTCGGGCAGGACGTGCTGGACGGGACGTCGTACTCGTCGCCGACGCTCGCCGCGATGAGTGGCGGAGTGGGCAGCCTGGTGGGTCTCGGGATGGTCGGTGGCGGTCTCGGGTCGATGTCGGGTGCGTCCACCGGCTTCCGGATGCCGGCCAACTGGAAACCGGGCACCGGGACGGCATTCGGCGCCAGTACGGGCACAGCGCCGCTGGGGCGGCCGGCCGCCCCGACCCGTGTCAGTGCGCCGACAGCGCGGATGCGACGACGCAGAAAGGAGGATGAGGACAAGCCGGGGAAGGTCTTTGCACCCGGCGAACAAGTCGACGTGCCGGTGCTGGAACGGCCACCGGCCATCGGAGTCATCGAGTACGAATCCGACGACGAACTCATCGTGGACGACACGGAGGCGTTGCTGGTGGGCGTGCTCGAGCGACTGGACAGTGACAGTGACGACGAGCGTCGGCACGAGCCGCACTGATCACGCGCTTCGCTGAGAGCAGCGAAGCGGTTCTTCATCCTCCCTGAAAGGAAAGAATATGAACTGGACCACTATCGATCCGGAACAGATGTACTCCTCGGCGAACCACACCGCGGCATGTCTGGGCGAGCTCGAGAGTCATCTCAAGGCTCTGGTCGGCACCCAGGACGAGCTGCAGGCCGCGGTGACGGGATCGACTGGCACGGCGATCTACACCGCGCTCGGCAATTCGCACGAGAAGGGTCGCGAGCTGGCCACATTCCTGCAGGACATCGTGAACAACATGCAGCAGGCCGGGGTGAAACTCGACGGCGCCGACCTCGATGGGGCCGGGATGGTCAACTTCGAGATGGGCAACGACGGCGTTGTGGACACCGGCGCAGGGACCGGAACCTGGAACAACGGAGTGCAGGAAAAGGTCGATACGAGTTCCTGGGCCTGAGCTCACCCGATTCGCCGAACAAAAGAAGGATGGATTCCCATGGCCATTAAATTCAACTACGGAGAAGTCGAAGCATCGACCGGTCGGGTCTCGGCGGTCGTCGAAGGTATGATCCAGAACATCGCGAACATGCGTCAGCTGAAAGCTGCTCTGCTCGAGGGCTTCCAGGGTTCGGGTGCCGAGGGCTACACCGAAGTGACCGATATGCTGGAACGAAAACTGGATGCGTACGAGGCTGCGTTGGCCGGCCTCAACGGCAAGATCATCAGGACATCGACCAAGGGCGGCGACATGGACGTCGTGGACATGTCCGTAGGGTCCATGTTCCGGGCATGACCTCGGCCGATTCCATTCGGGATTCGCCGAGGTTCGGGCGGGAGCCCGTGGTCACCGGAGACCGATACGGATCGGAATCGGAGACAGGTCCGACCGCGGTCGACCTGAACGTCGATGCCGCCCTCGTTCTGCAGAACATGGCCGGCATCGACTCCTATCCGGATGTTCTCGCCCTCTTCCCGAATATCCCCGATATCGCGGAGCGGGACAGGGTGCATGCGGTCGTTACCGACCAGCTCACGGAAGCGGGCGTGGTCGAGGACGGCCGGGTGCATCCTGCGGTCGAGGCATGGCTGCAGATCCTGCACCGCCCGGATATGGAACTCGCGGTGCGGGTAATGGACAACGGTCTCGGTGGTCACGAGCCGACGATGCTGCGTCTGTCCTTGGTACGGCACGGCGAACACCATGTTCTGGCGGTCCGTTGCGACGACCACGTGGTGATCCAGCCGGTGTTCCATCACGGACGACAACTGAATACTCATGCTGCCGTGGTGAAATCGGCGCTGGGTGACTACCCTCTGCTTCAGTTCGAGCCGATATCGGCGCCGGTGGAGGAACTCGCCGCGGCACCGGACGATCCGGTGGAGAGGCGGCGGGTGCTGTGCGAGCTCGGCGCCACCCCGCATGCCGCCGGCGTGCTCACCCGGGCGATGACCGAGGTGGTCCGCCGTGCCGAGGTCGTCATGGTGGAACATCGTGACGGCGGTTCGGGATCGATCCACACCCGGGCGGGTGTGAATATCCTGGACACCATGACCGGTCGGCTGATAGTGAACCCCCGCGCTGCTATGGACGGGCAGCTATGGTCGACCTTCCAGCCGGGCGACGATGCCGCGATCAAGGCGGGTATCGACGCCCTGGTCGAACTGCTGCCCGGTCGGAGCTGGTTCGATACGTCCCGTACCCCGTGACGTCCCTGTGCTCGACGAGAGGACGACGATTATGAACCGAGCATCGACAACGAACGGCCACCCGGCCGCATCGGCGTTGGCGCAGGGGGGATACGACGCCTACTTCGCGCAGGTCGAGCAGACCACCGACGAAACCGCCGACGCCACAGTCGCCGGTGCGGATGCCGCGGGCCGGGCCCGGCCGGGCCCGGACGGGGCCGGACCAGCGGCCGCGGTCGCACCGCCGGAGCCGACCGGCGTGTCCGTACCGCCGGAGACCGGCGGGGTTTCGCCCGGCCCGGCACAGCCGGTCCCTCCGGTGCCGCCCGCCGCGCCGGTGCCGCCCGCCGCGCCGGTGCCGCCCGCCGCGTCGGGGCAGGTTCCGCCGCAATCTGTCGCGGCGCCGGCCCCGGAACACGGCCGATCGCGGGGTGACGGCGGACCTCCGGTGGCGCCGGCCGGTCCGACCACATCCAGCCCGCCGCCGGCCGCTCCCCAGCCGGGACCCGCCGCGCCGCCGCCCGTCGATTCGGCCGGACAGTGGCAGGGTGGCGCCCAGACGGCAGGCACCGCCGGGTACTCCTATTCGAGTGACCGGGCGCAGTCGGCAGCGCAGGGTAATCCGGCCCAGGCGACGCCGCCGGGATATTCGCCCCAGGGGTATTCGCCCCAGGGCGCGCCGGCCGGCGATCCCGCTCGGGTGCTGGATCGGATCGCGCGGCCCGCCTACGACAATCGGTCGGCGGTCCTTCCGCCCGCACTCGCCTCGCCCGAACTGCTGGCCGATATCGCCGCCGTTCGCCAGGTGCATCTGCGCTCCAACGCCGGGGTACGGGGTGCACTGAACAAGGTCGGATTCAGTTTCGGACTGTCGCCCGCCGAACAGCGGGCCGAGGAGCGGCGCAACCGGGTCCGCCGTGCGCTGACCACGCCCTACCAGATCGCGGTGGTGAGCGTGAAGGGCGGCGTCGGCCGGACGACCACGACGGCCGCCCTCGGTTCCACCTTCGCGCGGATGCGCCCGGATCGGGTGGCCGCCGTGGACGCCAACCCCGATTTCGGCGACCTCTCCACGCGCACCGTGCGTCATCCCTACGGGTTGACCCTGCGCGACCTGGCCGCGGCCGCACCGTCTCTGGATTCGTTCTCGTCCGTACACGCCTATACCGCGGTCAATGCGGCAGATCTGGCCGTCGTCGCCTCGCCGTGGAACAGCGACGCCTCCGCCGCGCTGGCCGGTACCGAATACGCGACCGGCGTGGAGATTCTGCGCAAGCACTACAACCTGCTGATCGTCGATTGCGGAACGGGAGTGCTCGATTCGGCGACCGATATGGTGCTGCGCTCCAGTGACGCGGTACTCGTGGTCACCCCCGCGACCGTCGGCGGGGTGACGGGTGCCGTCGCGACATTGAATTGGCTGAGCTCGCACGGTTTCGATCACCTCATCGCCGCCTCGGTGGTGGCGATCGTCCATCATCAGCCGGTGAAACCCACCGTGGACGTGGAGGCGATCGAGAAATTGTTCGCCAGTGCGCACCGGCCCACCTGCCGGATACCATTCGATTCGCATTTGGCAGAGGGCGGTGAGGTCGACCTGAGGTTGCTGGAGAAAGAAACTGTTTTGGCGTTCGAGGAATTGGCTGCCGGTCTCGCCGATGATTTCCCCGGCTACGAGGTAGGACCGGCGGTTGCTGGAGGACGACTGTGACAACAGTCCAGACCGCCGCCCCACCGGCCGCCGCCGGGGGCGGCGGTCCCGCGTCGGCGGAGGTGGCGCGCGCCCGGATCGCCGTGATGGTGGCGAGCTACCAGGTCGACGTCGTGGTACCGACCAAGTTCACCATCGAAACGTTCATCGATGACCTGATCGGTGTGCTGTCCGCGGCCATCGACGACGACGAGGTCGATTTCACGCCGCCGAGCGGTCAGTGGAGCCTGGCCCGCCCCGGCGAGCAGCCGATGCCGCGCTGGCGCAGCCTGGCCGATCACGAGATCGCCGACGGTACGGCGCTCATGCTCGCCACGGTCGAATCCGCCGAAGTGTTCACGCCGGTCGTGGAGGACATCACCGATGCGCTGGCGTTGATCAACGAGCAGGAATTCGCCGAATTCGACGGTGACACCGCCGCCGTGGTGGGCCTGAGTGTGCTGGGTATCGGTGCGGTGGCGCTGGCCACCTTGCTGTCGTGGATGTGGACGGAGACCGGATCGCTGCTGTGGTGCGGTCTGCCGGCGCTGCTCTTCGGCATGCTGTGCTGGGCCGGTGCTTTCGTCGCCCGCAACCGCGGTGCGGCCGAGCGGATCTCCCTGGGCCTGGCCCTGACCTCGGTGCCGCTGCTGTTCGCCGGCAGCGCGATGCTCGTACCACCGGCCTACGGTGACCCCGGTCCGTTCGCGCCCGCGAATATCGCCGCGGGCGCCGTGGTGGTGGCCGTGGCGATGGTCGGGCTGATGCGGGCGACCGGTTCGGGTATCGCCACGTTGATGGCCGTGACCGGACTCGGTGTAGTGGTGGCCGCGGCGGTACTCCCGATGACGTACGCGGATCTGCTGCCCCGGCAGGTTGCCGGTGGTGCGGTGTTCGTGGGGCTGATCCTGCTGAGCATCGCGCCGCGTATCGCGGTGGCGATCGCGCGTATCCGGCCACCCGATCTTCCGGATCCGGGCAGCGAGGTTTCCCCGTCGACCCTCACCGATATCTTCGACGCCGCCGCCACACCGGACGGCGATCTGGACGCCGAAGCATCCGCGGAGGCAGAACAGCGGCGCAAGAGTCACGAGGACGGTATCGAGAGCCGGGCGCGTCTTGCGGTGACCAGTCTGCGCGGGCTGATGACAGCTATCGCGGCATTGCTGTCCATCTCGACCGTGATCTGTGCCGTGGTCAGCCCCGGCGGGATCCGGGAGATCATCATGGGTGCGGCCGTGGCCGGGCTCCTCGCCATGCGTTCGCGCTGGTATCCCGACCGGGTGCAGGCGATCGCGTTGGTCAGCGGTGCGACCGTGGTCGTCCTGGGCATTGCCGCGGTGCTGGTCGGGCACTACGAGACGTCGTTCGCCCGGCTGACAGTCGTGGTGATCGTGGGGATCATCGCCTGCGGTGCCTGCGTCGCCGCCCTCCGGCTTCCGGGGGTGCGCCTGAACCCGGTGACCAGGCGCATTATCGACATCATCGAATACCTGCTCATTGTCATCGTGCCGGTCATCGCTTTCTGGATCATGGGCGTGTACACCGCCATGCGGGGGCTCTGATGAAATTCGGCAGGGCCGTGATCACGGCTTTGGCGGGCCTGGTGGTGCTCACCAGCGCGGCCCCGGCGTTGGCCGTCCAACCGCCGGAAGTGGTGGTCGGCCCCCCTCCGGAGGACGGCCCGCCCGGCCCGGAGCGCCCGACCGAACAGGACAAGGGGTGTCTCGCGGCAGGCGTACTGCCGGAGACCGACCTCTCTCGGGTACCACCCCCGGAGCTGGCGCTGGACCTCGCCCGGGCCCGCTCGCTCAGCCGCGGGGCGGGCGTCACCGTGGCGGTACTCGACACCGGGGCCTCACCGAATCCGCGGCTGCCCAATCTGGTCGGCGGCGGTGACTACGTGGCGGCCGGTGGGGACGGGCTCACGGATTGCGATGCCCATGGCACCCTGGTCGCCGGGATCATCGGCGCCGCGGCCGATCCGGCCGACGGATTCAGCGGGGTAGCCCCGGACGCCCGGATCATCTCCATCAGGTACCGATCCGGTGCCTTCCGCTTACAGCAGGCCTCGGCCGATCAGCGGGAACAGGCCGTGCTGGAGATCCGGGCCCTGGCCCGGGCCATCACCCACGCCGCCAACCAAGGCGCCAATATCATCGCGGTCCCGGTACCCACCTGCGTAGCCGCAGACGCGGGTATCGACCAGGGAATGCTGTCCGCGGCCGTGGGTTACGCGGTCCATGTACGGGGTGCGCTGATCGTCGCCGGGGCGGGCAATACCGGCGGCGGGCAGTGCCAGCAGAATCCGGAGATCGATCCGGGCCGGCCCGGTGATCCGCGGAACTGGACCGGCGTGAAGACGATTTCGACCCCCGGATGGTTCAGTCCCGCGGTACTCACTGTCGGGTTCACCACGGCCAACGGCGCGGTTCCGGACGAAACACTCACGGGCCCATGGATTTCGGTGGCCGCGCCCGGCACCGGGATCGAATCGCTGGGGCCCGGCGGCGGTGGACTCATCAACGGGGTCGGAACGCCCGACAAGCTGGTTCCGGTGGGCGGCTCCTCCTTCGCGGCGGCCTACGTCGCCGGGGTGGCGGCCCTGCTGCGCTCCCGCTTTCCCAACGAGACGCCCGCCGAAATCGCCTCCCGGCTGCAGGCCAGTGCACATGCGCCGGCCCGGGGGATCGATAACGCCGTGGGCGCCGGGGTGATCGATCCGCTGCGCGCACTGAGCTACCGGACGCCACCGGAACCGCCTGCAGGACTTTTCCAGGCCCAGGTGCTCGAGTTGCCGCCGCCCGAGCGGGCGGAGGACCGGAAGCCGGGATTGGCGGCGGCGATCGTGATCGTGGTGGCCGTTCTGTTCGGTGCGGGAGCCGCTTACTGGGGCGGCACACAGCGGAGGGCGCGGTGAATGTGCCCGATCAGCGGGTCGCCGGTGTGGAACGCGGCCCCTTCGCCTGTGCTGTGGTCGGAGGCAGTGTCGTGGCCGTCGGATTGACCCCCCAGACGCCGTTGTGGGTGGGCGCGGTCGTTTTCGGATTCGTCATTCTGTCCGTGACGGTGCGGGTCCGCGGCCGGACCCCGGTGCGCTGGGTGCTGGACTGGGCCGGCTTCCGGCGCGGACGGGCCGGCCGCGCCGCGGCGCTGGCGGGGCTGCCGCCCATCCGGGAGATCCGGGTGCCCGCCGGAGTCTGCGGTATCCAGGTGGACGGCGACATCATGGTCGCGATGATCCAGCTGGCGCCGAACCTGGACCTTCCGACGGTGATCGCCGAGCAGACCGTGTACACCGAAGACACAGTGGGTGTGGGGGCGCTGCTCCCGATGCTCGACCAGTACGGCATCGCGGTCGATATCGATATCGTCACCACCGGCCAGCGGGTGCGTTCCGCCGGTAGCTACAGCATGCTCTACGACCAGCTGATCGGGCCGAATCCGGTGGTGGGGAACCGGTTGACCTGGCTGGTGGTGCGCCTGGACCAGCAGCGGAATCTGGCCGCGCTGACCAAACGCGGTCCCTGTTCGGTGGTGGCGCCCAAGGCGCTCGCCACCGCCGCCCACCGTATCGCCGGCCGGTTGCGGGAACGTGGTGTCGCCGCCCATGCCTTGCCCGCCGACGCCTTGGCCGATGCGTTCCGGACACTGCATTCCGGCACCGAGCTCGACGAGATCCGGGAGGCGTGGCACTGTTTGCCGACCTCGGTGCCCGGCCGCTTCGTCACCAGCTTCGGTATCGATTGGCACCGGCTCGACGACGTCACCCTGGACGACTGCTGGACCTGGAGCAACGGCCGCACCACTCTGGTGGTGAGTCTCTCCGGGGTGTACGACGGGCCGCGCGCCGTGGTGCGGTACGTCGGGCCGGCCATGGAGGATGTGCTGCCCGATTATCTGCGCCGGCTACCGGGGCAGCAGCTGGCCGCTTTCCGGGCGACGCTACCGACCGGAACCTGCGTCCGGGATCTCACCCGGGACGAACGCGCCGTGGCCCCCGCACCCGAGGAGATCGCCGCGGCCCTGGCCGTCCCGATCGGGCCGAACGGCCAGATCCTGGGTGCCATCAGTGGTCAGCCGCGACACCGGCTGGCGATGCCGCTGTTCGATCCCGCTCGCTACAACCCGCGCCGTCGCTCCGTGGACGTCCACGCGGAGTTGCCGGTGGCCCAGCAGATCATTCTGCGTGCGACCGTGACCGGTGCCGATATCGAGATCCACACCAGCCGGCCGCAACGCTGGCAGCATCTGGTCACCGCGGTCGGTGATCCGCGGTCGCTGTGGCTCGCGGGCGAATCCGGTGGCGAGGAGCAGATCCCGGGCGCCGAGGCAACGATCGCGGTGTTCGACCAGGTTCCGGTACAGGGCACCGCGGCGCCGACCGCGGTGTCGATCAGCGATCCCGGTGGGCGGCGGAGCCGCTCGGCCGATCTGGCCATCGAGCAGGTCGGTGAGAGCGCGCTGGATGTGAGCATCCCGATGCGGACGGTCCGGGTGAACCTCATCGAACCGCGTGGGGAGACCCGCTACCTCGACATCGTCCAGCCGGGGCCACCGATATCGCCGCCACCGGCTCCGGCCGGTGCGACCACACCGCTTTCGCGACCTATCGGGCGACCCGCCCGCTGATTCGGACGGACAGGTAATGTCGTTCATTGTGACGCCGGAGGATTCTCAGTCGGGGGTCGACGCTGTCGAGCACCTGGGTAATGGAGACGAATTGACTCCCCGCCGGGCGGCGGCGGCGATCTTTTCCAGTCGATTGTCGGAGTTGATCGCCGAATCGGTGGTTTCCACCGACGACGGGTCGACCCGTTCGCTGACCCTGTACTCCCTGGCCCAGCACCTGGAGCTGGCGTACCCGGATGTTCCGGTATCCCAGTCGGGCCTGTATCGGCTGATCCACGGTGACGCGATTCCGCGACTGGATCTGATCATCGCGCTGGCGCGGGTATTCGATGTGCCACCGGAGTATTTCGTTCGATAGCCGGTTGTGACCGCGGCGTCCAGCCGGGTGTTCTCCGACGCGGGAATAGCGAACCGAAGGGGCGGGGGGAAAGCCGCTAATATCCGGCTATGCCCGACGCGGATCCGGGAGATGTATTTCTCCGCCATCGCGGTGCGATTCTCGACGCGCTGCTCTCCGATCCGTATTTCGGCTATCTGGATATCGATCCGGCCGACGAGATCGACGCGGATCCGGCCGACGGTATTTCCGCGGTCTCCGCGCCCGCCGGTGTATCGACGCCCCCGCTCGACGGTTCTCTGTTCGCCGGACCGGAATCGGGCCCGCAGGACAGGCTCGGCCGGGACGACGATCTGTCCGCCGCCCTGGGGGCCGAGCCGGTGGAAGTTTCGATGCCGCGCCGATCGTCGGCCGGCCCGTCGGCCAGCGAGCGGATCAATGCGCTGCTGAGCGGACAGACTGCCACAGCCGGAAATGATTTCGGACCCGATTACGCGCAGGCCGCCGCGGACCGGATCAACCGCGAGGCCCAGGACCGGCAGGAGACCACGGAGCAGTCCGCAGCGGAGGCCGGCCCGGCGGAGAACGAGAAGTCATCGCCGCAACAGATGGTGCAAGAGGTCACCACCCAGCTCCGGAAACCCCGGGTGGCGCTGGCGGTGGCCGCGGTGGTGGCCCTGCTGATCGTGGTACTGCTCGTGTTCACCGGTGGGGAGAACGACGAGCAGACGCGGCCGCTCGCCGTCACCCCGGCACCCACCGCCGCGGCGCCGCCACCCACCGATGTGGCCGAGACCGGCGGGACCCTCCAGGTGGAGGACGCCCAAGCGCAGTGTCCGCCGGGTAGTACCGAAGGGATGGATGCCTTTTCGGGCGAGCCGGACAAGGCGTGGTCGTGTGTCCGCGCATACAAGGTGGACGGCCAGATCCTGCGTATCGATCTCGGCAAGGAATTCAAGGTGGATTCGATCGGGATCGTGCCGGGCTGGGACCACGTCGGCAGTGACGGTACCGATCAGTGGTCGAAGTTCCGGACCGTGAGCCGGGTGTCCTACGAATTCGACGACGACAAGACGACCTACACCCAGGAGACGCTGGATCAGCGTTCGCTGGTGGTGACCAAGATCGAGCCACCGGTGACCGCGAGCGAGATCGTTCTCACCGTTTTGAAGTCCGGTGGGGAATCGTCCGCCAATACGGTGGCGATCTCGTCGATCGTCATCACCGGGCAATAGGAGGTATCGGCGGTGGCCGGGCTGAACTGTCGATACTGCGGTAGTCCGGTGGACGGCGCGGTGTGCGCGCACTGCGGGGCGCCGGCGCCGGACAGGGCGGCGGCCGCGTCTCCGCCGCCGGCTGCGGCCACGCCGGGTCACGATCAGGCGCGCGGTCACGTTCCGGATCCGGCCGCGGTGGCCGGTTCCCTGGTGGGTGCCATCCGGTCGCGGTTGGTGCCCGAAGCGGAAAAGATTGTGCCCGAGGCGGAAAAACTCGTGCGCAAACATCATCCGGCGTGGCAGTGGCGAACGGCCGGCGGGGTCTTGGTGATCGCGCTGATTCTGCTCGTTGTGTTGATGATCCGTTCCTGTTCCCTCCCGGGGATGCCGGGCGGATTCGCGAACCCGGGGTTGCCCGGCGCGCCCGCCCCTACACTGCCCGGCACGCTGGCGACGGCGTCCTGCGAGCCGCCCGAATCCGCGTCGGGTGTCGAGCGGTGTGTGGTCTCGGCGGCCGATCCACTGCTCTCCGGCGGGATAACCGGCGGGAGAGATCTACCGCTGCGTGTGCAGACCGTGCCGCCCGGGGAGCTCGCCGGAATCGTGCGGCAATGGCGGGCGGCCGGCGGCAGTGTGGTGTCCGACAGCACGGTGTTCGTGTCGATCAGTGCGTCCTCGGCGGTGCTGTACGCGGATACCGGATCGGGTTTGCGCATCGATACCGGTTCGTTCACGAACAATGCTGCGGCACAAACCTTTCTGTCCCGTTCGGGGTTGCTGGGCGGCTGACTTTCCCCGCTGCCTCGGCGGTATCGGATAGCTATCCCTAGGATTTAGCTCACCAATAATGTACCGTTGGACAACGGTACATTAAACTCCGGTTTGATTGGCGACCGGTCGGTGAGGGAAGGCGTAGGTTTCACGGTGACGACACTGCAGCAGACGATTTCGCAGAAGCGGTTCCGGGGTGATCCGAGCGAACTCGAATCGGCCTACTTCCGCTGGAGTAGAACGGAGACGGCCGCCTGGGCGATCGCCGACCGGGCCGAACGCATCCTCGCACACCATTTCGAACTCGCGGCGCAACGGCCGTCGGGGCGGGTGGTGAGCAGGCTCTATCGGGCCGGGGACCCGAGCGGGCTCGCGGTGGCGCTGCAGATCGTCAACGACGATATGCCGCTACTGGTCGAATCCGTCACGTCGCGGCTGAACCAGCTCGGGGCCTCGATCACCGGGGTCGTCCACCCCGTTTTCGACGTGGTGCGCGACAGCCGGGGACTGCTGCGGGATATCGCGCCGCGCGACGGCGAGGGCCGGCCGGACAGCACGGCCGACGCGCCGATAGCCGCGACCCCGGAATCCTGGATCCATATCGAACTCGCCGCGCCGATCACCGATGACCTGCTCGACCGGATCGAGCGGGAGATACCGCAGCTGCTCGACGGACTGCGGGCGGTCGACGAGGACACACCGGCCATGATCGACTCATTGGTCGGTGTGGCCGAACGTCTCGACGCCACCGGCGACCAGGCCGATGACAGCGAAATCGCGGACTATGCCGATCTGCTGCGCTGGCTCGCCGACGGGCACTTCAGCCTGCTCGGTTACACCGGGCGGCAGGTGTATCCCGCGCCGGAAGCCCTGGATTCGGCGGTGGCGGCACATCTCGTCCGGGATGCCGGGCTCGGTGTGCTGCGCGACGGATCGCCGGCCGATATCCGGATACCGGACACCGTTCCCGATCGCCTGCGGGTCACCACCAGTTCGGCGGATTCGGCGGTCCCCGGATCGTCGCAGCTCTATTTCGTGAGTGTCCTCGAGCAGGCCGGCGAACCGGCGGGCGGCGGGGTCCCGCTCCTACCCGCCCGCGAGCACATTTTCGTGGGCACGCTCACGGTCACCGCGCTCCACGAGGACATCCTGGATATCCCGGTGATCTCGCGCCGGGTACGCCGGGTCATCGAATCGGCCGGCTTCGATCTCAATTCGTTCTCCGGCCAGAGCATGCTCGAGGTGATGCAGAGCTTCCCCCGCGCGGAATTGTTCACCGCCGATTTCGGCCGGCTGTTCGATACCGTATCCGCGGTCGCGAATCTGGGGCTGCGTCGTCAGATACGGCTCTTCCTGCGCGAGGACACCCGCAGCGGCGCCGTGTACTGCCTGGTCTATATGCCCAACGACAGGTATTCGAGCCAGGCTCGGCTGCGCATGCAGGATATTCTGCGCAGTGAGTTCCAGGGGCGGCGGATCGGCTACTCGGCCCGGGTCACCGAATCCGAACTGGCCGTTGTGTACATCACGGTGCACCGCGGCCCGGGCGCGGCGCCGGCGGATGTCTCCGAGGAGAACCGCCAGCGGATCCAGGACCTGCTCTTCGCGACCACCCGCAGCTGGGCGGATCGCCTGGAATCCGCGGCCGGTGGTGCGGCGGATATCTCCCGGACGACGATCCGGGAGTATGCGGCCGCATTTCCCCCGAGCTATCAGCAGGAGTTCGAACCGGAACTGGCACTGGCCGATCTGCGCCGGCTCGAACAACTCGAGGACGGCGCCATCGCCACGGTGCTGTACCGCAACGCCGTCGCCCCGGACGGCTCCTGGCGATTCGTGCTCTATGTGGCCGGTGCGGGCGTTTCGCTCAGCCGGGTGCTGCCGGTACTGCACAGTCTCGGGGTGGAGGTGGTCGAGGAGCGGCCCTATGCGCTCACCCTGGGCGACGGCCGCCGGCGGTGGATCTACGATTTCGCCGTCCGCGTGCCCGCCGACCTGCTGCGCGATGTGCGCGCGACGGAACAGCCGGCGGATCCGGACGATTCGTTCGCCGAGGGGGACCTGCCTGCGGAGGGGCTCGCGCAGCGATTCCAGGATGCCGTGGAAGCGATGTGGTTCGGCGCGGCGGAGGTCGACGCACTCAACGAGCTGGTGCTGCGGGCCGGTCTGCACTGGCGTCAGGTCGTGATGTTGCGGGCCTACGCGAGGTACCTGCGACAGGCCAGGTTCGGTTACGGCACCGCCGGTATCACCCGGGTACTCCTGGCGAATCCGGGTACCGCCCGGGGCTTCACCGAACTGTTCGAGGCCTGCTTCGACCCGGCGGGTTCCACGGACGCGGCCGCGCGAGCGGTGGCGACCACGCAGCGGCTCGAGGCCGATATCGATGCGGTGACCGGATTGGACGCCGACCGGGTGCTGCGGGCGGTGCTGGCGCTGATTTCGGCGACCCTGCGCACCAACTACTTCCGTCGCGACGAGCACGGGCAGCCGCTGCCCTATCTGTCGATGAAATTCGATGCGCAGCAGCTCGAGATCCTGCCCCAGCCCCGGCCGCGCTACGAGATCTTCGTGTACTCCCCTCGGATGGAGGGCGTGCACCTGCGATTCGGTGCGGTGGCCCGTGGCGGCCTGCGGTGGTCGGATCGCCTGGAGGATTTCCGGACCGAGATCCTCGGGCTGGTCAAGGCGCAGGCGGTGAAGAACGCGGTGATCGTACCGGTCGGCGCCAAGGGCGGTTTCGTCGTGAAGCGCACCCCCGGCAGTACGGGTGACCCCGCCGAGGACCGGCGCCTGCGCCAGGCCGAGGGCGTGGCCTGCTACCGCATGTTCATCGCCGGACTGCTCGATATCACCGACAATCTCGACCGCGCGACCGCCGCGATACTTCCCCCTGACAACGTGGTGCGCCGGGACTCCGACGATCCGTACCTGGTCGTCGCCGCGGACAAAGGCACCGCCACCTTCTCCGATATCGCCAACGAGGTGGCGGCGAGCCACGGATTCTGGCTGGGCGACGCGTTCGCCTCGGGCGGTTCGGTCGGCTACGACCACAAAGCCATGGGGATCACCGCGAAAGGTGCGTGGGAGAGCGTCAAACGGCATTTCGCCGAGATGGATATCGACACCCAGACGCAGGACTTCACGGTGGTCGGCGTGGGGGATATGAGCGGAGACGTCTTCGGCAACGGCATGCTGCTCTCCGAGCACATCCGGCTGATCGCCGCGTTCGATCACCGGCATATCTTCCTCGACCCCGACCCGGACGCCGCGCGGTCCTTCCGTGAGCGCCGGCGGCTCTTCGAGCTGAGCCGGTCGAGCTGGGCCGATTATGATCCGGCGCTGATCAGTAAGGGTGGCGGCGTATTCGACCGGAGCGCCAAGGTTATTGCAGTCACCCCGGAGATCCGGGAGGCCCTCGGCTTGGCGCCCTCGGTGACCCGGTTGTCGCCGCCCGAGATGATCCGGGCCATCCTCACCGCACCGGTCGATCTGCTGTGGAACGGCGGGATCGGCACCTACATCAAGGCAGGCGAGGAAACTCACGCGGACGTCGGTGACAAGTCCAACGACGCGGTCCGTGTCGACGCCGGGCAGCTGCGGGTCAAGGTGGTCGGCGAGGGCGGCAACCTCGGCGCCACCTCGCTGGGCCGGATCGAGTTCTGCCGGCTCGGTGGCCGGATGAACACCGATGCGGTGGACAATTCGGCGGGCGTGGACTGCTCCGACCACGAGGTGAACATCAAGATCCTGCTCGACACCGTGGTGTCCAGCGGTGAACTCGCAGCGGCGGAACGCAATCCGCTGCTGGCCGAAATGACCGACGAGGTATCGGCACTGGTCCTGCGCGACAATGTCTCGCAGAACTTCCGGATGGGCCTGTCCCGTGCGGGCGCGGCGGCGCATACGGTGGTCCACCGTCGGATGCTCACCGACCTGGAGAACAACCGCGGCCTCGACCGGCAGCTCGAGGCGCTGCCCTCGGACGCGGAGATCAAACGGCGGATCGCCGCCGGGTCCGGTCTGACCTCGCCCGAGCTGGCCACCTTGATGGCGCATGTGAAACTGGCGCTGAAAACCGATGTCCTCGCCGGTGATCTGCCCGAGAACCCCGCGTTCGCCACGGTCCTCTCGGAGTATTTCCCCACCCCGCTGCGCCGGCGTTTCGCCGCGGCCATCGACCGTCACCGGCTGCGGCGCGAGATCATCGCGACGGTGCTGGTCAACGAACTGGTCGATTACGGCGGGCTCACCTTCACCTTCCAGCTGGCCGAGGAGGTCGGGGCGACCACCGAGGACGCCCTGCGCGCCTTTACCGCCGCGGTCGAGATCTTCGGCCTGCGGGCCGTCTGGGCGCGGATCCGCGGCACCGCGATGCCGACGGCCGTGCGCGACGAACTGGAACTGGAGGCCGGGCGGACACTGGCCCGGGCGGCCCGCTGGCTGCTGCTCAACCGCCCGCAGCCCATTGCCATCGGGGCCGATATCGCCCGGTACCGGGACGGGGTGCACGAGCTCGCCGCACGGATGCCGGAGTGGCTTCCCGGCCATCTGGAGGCGCAACTGGCGAGCGCGTCCGCCGAATTGGTGGCGCGTGGCGCACCCGGAGATCTGGCCACCGACGTGCTGCGGCTCATCCATCAGTTCCCGCTGCTCGATATTCTCGATATCGCCGATATCGCGGGCCGGGAACTTCCGGGGACGGCCGGGCTCTATTGCGCCCTGAGTTCGCATTACCAGATCGACCGGTTGCTCACGGCGGTCGGCGATGTGGAGCAGGGACAGCGCTGGCCCACCCTGGCCCGGCTCGCGGTGCGCGACGATCTCTACGAATCGCTGCGTCTGCTGACTCTGGATATCGCGGCGACCGGCGAGCCCGGGGACGGGATCGGGGAACAGATCGCCTACTGGGAGTCGACGAACCGTTCCCGGCTGGCCCGGGCCCGGGCCTCGCTCGCCGAGATATTCGCCGGTGAAAGCTATGACCTGGCCACGCTCTCGGTGGCGGCGCGGCAGGTGCGCAGCCTGGTGAGCAGCGCCGACCCCGGTGCTGTCGCCGTGATCGGCACTACCTGACCCAGGTGCGACGGGGCCGGGTGATCACTGGATCACCCGGCCCCTGGCGTCGGCGGGACTCTACTGCAGGTGGACCGCAACGCCACAGGATCCGCAGAACCGTGCTGTCGCGACGAGTTCCGCCCCGCATCCGTGACAGTGCGGGGGCGCCGCGGTGGCCAGGCCCGCACCGCAGCTGATGCAGAAGCTGGCTCCGGCCGGATTGACGGTCCGGCAGCGCGCACAGGCGGGGCCCTGCGGATCGGGGCCGGGGAGGGCCGCCTGCCGGGCAGGTTCGGCCGGCGCGGCGACGTCTGGGTTCCGGGCCGGGACTCCACCCGGATACTGCTGCAGCGCGTTGATTCCCAATGCGGCACCGAGAACCCCCTCGTGGTGCCCGTGCTGGGCCAGCCCCTGTCCGGCGCCCAGCGCTAGCTCACCGGCCGCGTATTGGCGGAAGTCGCCGGCCAGCCGGATATAGGTGACATCCTTGGCCAGCCGCTTGAGTCGCTCGGTGTCCTCGGGTGCGAGAGTGATATCGAAATTGCCCAATCGGGGTATGCGCAGCCCGTACTCGTACAGTGCGATGTTCGTGTGCTCGACCACCGCGGCCTCGATATCGGGCAGTGATCCGGAGAGCCCGACGACGGGCCAGCGCCCCTGCGCGACACCGCGGGTGACGGCGACTTTCATGGATTTGAGCAGCAGGTCGGCGCACCAGGAGTGCACGGCCGTGGGATCGGCGAGGTCGGTGGTTCCGGTCAGGGAGGTCAGCAGGACTGCCGGATCGCGGATCGCGAGTGCGTACTCCCCGAATACTCGCAGGGTCACCACCTGTTCGCTGACAGGGTCGGCGATATCGGCCAGCCGGCCGCCGAACTTCAGGCCGGCGAATTCGCGGGTGGAGACGAAATACAGTTCCGCCCGGTAGAAGTTGCCGCCCGAGAGCGTATCGACGAGCGCGCCGAGGACCGGGAGCTCGTCGGCGTCTATGCGATGACGCCCCGGTCCCAGCGCGCCGATGACCTGTCCCGATTTCAGGAACAGCGCGATCTCGTCGGCGTTGACCGTCGCGCGTGAGTAGCGGCGGATATTGACGTCCGGCCACTTGTACACGAGTTGGTTCTTACCGGTCTCCGGGACTGCGATGAACTCGCGTTCGAACCAGGCCATCTGGAAGCTCCCTCAGCAGTTGACATGAAGAGCGTATCGACGTTCAGCGGCTCGATCAATCGGGCATTTGACCTGGGATTAAACCTCCTGCCGCCGGTACGCGGCGGTTTCCCGGTTCACGACATCGAGCGGCTACCTGTTGAGCGTGCCGCTAAACAGCGGTACATTGCTCGCAGACATGATCTGCGCCACTCGAAAGGCAAGACGATGACAACAGTGCAAGAGCCTCGGGGACAGGAGGCGCCGGCGGACGGTTTGCACGCCGAAGACGCGGGTTACCACAAATCCCTGCGCCCCCGGCAGCTCCAGATGATCGCCATCGGTGGCGCCATCGGTACCGGGCTGTTCCTCGGCGCCGGGAGCCGGCTCCACGATGCCGGTCCGGGCCTGTTCCTGGTGTACGCCGTCTGCGGCGTCTTCGTATTCTTCATTCTGCGCGCCCTGGGCGAACTGGTGCTGCACCGCCCGTCCTCGGGCTCGTTCGTCTCCTACGCACGGGAGTTCTACGGGGAGAAGCTGGCTTTCGGCGTCGGCTGGATGTACTTCTTCCACTGGTGCATGACCGGCATCGTGGATATCACCGCCATCGCGACCTACGTCCACTTCTGGGGAGCCTTCGAGGTCATACCCCAGTGGACGATCGCGCTGATCGCTCTGGTGATCGTCGTCGCGATCAATATGATCTCGGTGAAATGGTTCGGTGAACTGGAGTTCTGGGCCGCGCTGATCAAGGTTGTCGCACTGGTCAGCTTCCTGATCATCGGCACGATCTTCCTGGCCGGCCGCTTCGAGATCGAAGGTCACGCCACCGGTCCCAGCATTCTCTCCGACAACGGGGGTCTGTTCCCCACCGGATTCCTGCCGCTGATCGTCGTCACGACCGGCGTCGTGTTCGCCTATGCCGCGGTGGAGCTCATCGGCACCGCGGCCGGTGAGGCGGAGAACCCCGAGAAGATCATGCCGCGCGCCATCAATTCGGTGATCGCCCGTATCGCACTGTTCTACGTCGGTTCGCTGGTCCTGCTCGGCCTGCTGCTGCCCTACACCGCCTTCAAAGACGGTGAGAGCCCGTTCGTCACCTTCTTCTCGAAGATCGGTATCGACGGTGCCGGTTCGGTCATGAACCTGGTGGTCCTGACTGCGGCGTTCTCCAGCCTGAACGCCGGCCTGTACTCGACCGGCCGGATCCTGCGGTCGATGTCGATGAACGGCAGCGCACCCGCCGTCGCGGGCCGCATGTCGAAGAGCGGTGTCCCCTATGTCGGCATTCTCGCGACCGGTGTGATCGCCCTGGCGGGCGTGGGCCTGAATGCGCTCGTGCCCAAGCAGGCGTTCGAGATCGTGCTGAACGTTTCGGCGCTGGGCACCATCTTCTCCTGGACCGCCATCGTGCTGTGCCAGCTCCAGCTGTGGAAATGGGCGCGTGACGGCAAGGTGACCCGGCCCAGGTTCCGCCTGCCCGGCACCCCGTACACCAGCTACGCCACGCTCGTATTCCTGGTCGGTGTGGTTGTGCTGATGCTGTTCAGCAGCGAGGTCGAACAGCGGGCCGCGGTGATCGCCATGCTGGTGGTCGGGGTCCCGGCGCTGGTCGGGGGCTGGTTCCTGGCTCGTAAACGAGTAACCGAACTGGTCACGCAGCGCGGTGTGCCTGCCCCGGCGGACGCGGAACCGACCGGCGCGGTGCGCATCCTGGACAAACCGGACGACGGGAACTAGTCAGTAAGTCCGAGAATCCATGACATCCCTGGGGCTCCGGCCCCGGGGATGTTGCATTCCCAGGAAAGGGAACGCTGCCCTTCCGGCCCTCGTGCGGCAGGATCACAATGGACTCTCGGTTCAACCAGTGGGTCTGAGAGGTCGTGTATGCCAGAGCATCCCAGCTCATCCGAGCGCCCGCTGCCGCCGCCCTGGTCGAAGCGGCGGATCCGCGGTGCCGCCATGCCGCGGCGGGCCGCGCATACGTGGTCGACGCTACGCACCACCGGTACCGGAAGCGCCCATCGCGGCGCGGAGGCGGAATCGGACCTGACCCGGGCCGCCGAGGAGTTGCTCGCCGAATCCGGTGCGACCGGCCCGCGCAGCGCCTCCGACGCCGCAACACCGCCCAGCGCCGCCGGGATCTTCGTGCCGGTCACCGTGGGCCCGGCTCCGGCGGTCGACGCGCCCCCGGATACCGGCAGTCCTTCCGAGCCGCCGGCGGGCAACAGCCCGGAACCTGCGGGTCTCAGCGATTTCGACCGCGCCGTGGCCGCGCTCACCGGTGACGATATCGCCCGGCTCAACAGCCTCGGCGGCCCGGACGACGACGAGGACCTGGAAGCACTGCTGCTGGGCGATGACGAAGACGAACTCGCCGACGCCGACCTGTTCGCGGCGTTCGAGGACGAGTCGCCGTCCGGACGTAGCGCTCGCTCCCGGCCGAGTGCGCGGCGGCTGGGCGCGAGCCTGGTGGCGCTGCCGCGCGTGGATCCGGTCGACCCGGCCACCGCGGTGCTCGAGGATCCGGTGGTTCCCGAGCACAAACGCTTCTGCTGGAAATGCCAGGCGCCCACCGGCCGGTCCGGTCCGGAGGGGCCGGGAGCGGTCGCGGGCGAGTGCGGAAGCTGCGGTTCTTCCTATAACTTCTTGCCGGCGCTGTCCGCGGGCGAAGTGGTGGCCGAACAGTACGTGGTCAAGGGTTGTCTGGCGCACGGCGGCCTCGGCTGGATCTACCTGGCGGTCGATACCAATGTCAGCGACCGCTGGGTGGTCCTGAAGGGGCTGCAGAACCCGCAGGATTTCGAGGCGCATGTGGTGGCGCTGGCCGAACGCCAGTTCCTCTCGGAGATCACCCATCCCGGCGTCGTGAAGATCCACAACTTCGTCAAGCATCGCTCCCATCGCGAGGTGGCCGACGGCTACATCGTCATGGAGTACGTCGGCGGTCGCTCGTTGAAGAAAGTGATGGATCTGGCCGGCCCGGAGGGTATCCCGGTGGCCGAGACCCTCGCGTACATGATGGAAGTACTGCCCGCCCTCGACTACCTGCACTCGTTCGGTCTGGCCTACAACGACCTGAAGCCGGACAACATCATGGTCACCGACGACGAGGTCAAACTCATCGATCTCGGCGCCGTGGCGGCGATGGAGTCCTACGGCAGCATCTACGGCACACCCGGTTATCAGGCGCCGGAGATCATCGAGACGGGCCCGACGGTCGCTACCGACGTCTACGCGGCCGGACGCACACTCGCCGCGCTGATCCTGGATCTGCGCAAGGATGCCCAGGGCAACTACCGCACGGAGACACCCACACCCGACGAATACCCCCTCCTGGCGCGCTACCCGTGCCTGCACCGGCTGCTGGTGCGCGCGACGCATCCGGATCCGAGCCGCCGCTTTCCCTCCACCTATGCCATGTACTGCCAGATGGCCGGCGTACTGCGGATGGTGCTGGCCGCCGACACGGGCCGCGAGCATCCCCAGGCCTCGGTCGAATTCGGGTCATTGCGTGGTGATTTCGGAATCGACACGCTGATCGGGCAGACGGACGGGATGGTCGACGGCGAACATCGCAGTCTCGGGCTGGATGCCGCCGCGGTGGTAGCGGCGCTGCCGGTCCCGCTGATCGATGCCGACGATCCCAGCGTCGAGTTGCTGTCACCGCTGCTGCACGGTGACGCGCGCCAGACCCTGGATTCGCTGAAACAGACCGCCGAGCGGATCGCCGCGGGCACCATCGATGCCCCGGAGACATTCGAGGTCGAAGGAGCGCTGGCCGCCATCCGCGCACACCTCGACCTGGGCGATCGGGAGTCGGCGCTGGCGCTGCTGGACGCGCTGCGCCCGCGCGCGGCCATCGACTGGCGGATCGAATGGTTCGCCGGCGTGACGGCGCTGCTGGACGGGTATTACGAACGCGCCTATCTGCACTTCGATGAGGTGCACACCATGCTCCCCGGCGAGATCGCCCCCGCGCTGGCGCTGGCCGGAACCGCCGAACTGGTCCTGCAGTCGCTGGACGAGCCCGGTGATTCCGATCGCTGGCACCGGGCGGCCGAGTACTTCTACCGGCTGGTCTGGCAGACCAACCACGGTGTGGTCAGCTCCGCCTTCGGGCTGGCGCGCCGGTTGGCGGCCGACGGCGAACCGCTGCCGGCCGTCCAGGTTCTGGACGCGGTGCCCGATACGTCACGCCACCACGCGACCGCGCGGATGACCGGCAGTCTCCTGCTGGTGTCGCGACCGCATCGCGAGATCACCGAGGCCGATCTGCTGGAGGCGGCGTCCCGGCTGGAAATCGCCGACGAGCCGCGGGCACTGCAGATGCAGGTCGTGGTGGTCGGCGCCGGGCTGGAATGGCTGCGGTCCCGGATGCGTCCCGCGGCGGCCCAAACCACGCTGCTCGGTTACCCGCTGACCGTCCCCGGTCTGCGCGGCGGTCTCGAATCCCGGCTCCGCGCACTGGCCCGCCGTGCCCCCGGGCGGCTGCACCGTTACCGCCTGGTGGACCTGGCGAACAGCGTCCGCCCGAACACCCGGTGGTGATCAGGGACGCCGGGGCACCCGCCGCCGCACGACCGAGGCGACCGGCGGGGCCGCCACCAGCGCGATTACCAGCAGCACGAGCCACAGCCAGCCGCCGAAGACGAGCGCGAGGACGAGGGCGAGGGCGGCCGCACCGCCGGCCGTGAGCGCGTATACGAGCGCGGGATCGGTGGCCTGCCGCGGTGCGGGCGGGGGCAGCGCTACCGGGAGATCGGTGAAAACGGCCGCCAGGTCCGGGGTGGTGGACGCGGCCGCCACCGCGGTCGCGCGCTCGTCGTATTCGGTGAGTGTCAGGCGGCCGGAGCCCAGATGATCGGCGAGCTCCCGCAGTGCGCGGTCGCGCTGTTCCGCGGTGATCCGTGCCCCCGGCAACTCACTCATCTTCGCAGAATAGGACGGTTGCGGCGACGCGGTTCGCCACTGCCGGGAAGCCCTCCGGTGATTCCGGTGAATCCGGTTCCCAGCGGCGGGGAGTAACTACGCTGAGCGACAGAATTGCGGGCAGAGGAGTGTGAATGTCCACCGTGATCCATGATCGGCGTCCGGCCGCGGACGTATGGGACTGGCAGTTGCGCGGATCCTGTCGTGGCCTGGAATCCAGAGTGTTCTTCCATCCCGAAGGGGAGCGCGGCAGGGCCCGCGCGGCCCGGGTACGGCGGGCGAAGCAGATCTGTGACAGCTGCCCGGTTCTGGAACATTGCCGGAACTACGCGCTGGCAGTGCGCGAACCGTACGGCGTGTGGGGCGGAATGTCGGAAGACGAACGGCGTACCCATGGACAACGGACCATTGATCGGCGGTCGACAAATTAGCAAACCCTGTACCAACACAGGTTGAAGCGGACATTTCGTTCGTGTCCGCCGCCGGTCGGTACGGTCGCCGTGTGGTTTCCTTGATATATGGCTGCTGGTGTGGAGTACACGATCGATGAACTGGCGCGCGCCGCTGGTACGACCGTGCGCAGCCTGCGGGTTTATCACGAACGGGGGGTCCTGCCCCCACCGCAGGTCAAGGGGAGGACAGGCTTTTACAGCCCCGATCACCTCAACCGGGTGCGCACGATCAGCCGGTTGCTCGACAGGGGGATCAAGCTCAACGGCATCAAGGAACTACTCCAGGCGTGGGACCGTGGTGACGACCTCGGCGATATCCTGGGTGTCGGCGCGTTGCTCGGTGGTCCGGAAATGGGCGAACCATCCGCGGGGGAGTCGGCCCCGGCCGGTGACACCATCCCTGCGACCGAGCTCCAGGAGCGGTACGCATCGGTACCCAACGGGCTGGCTCGAATAGTCGCCGCGGGTCTGTACGAGCCGGTGGATGCCGCCACTTATCGGCCCGCTGACCGGCAGCTCATCCGATTCGCCGAGCAGTTGACGGCGGCCGGCGCCACGGATGCCGACATTCTCGGCGAACTCGAGCGTATGCGTGCCGATTGCGACCGCATGGCGCGGCGCTTCGTCGACCTCTTCCACCGCACCGCCTGGCAGAAGTACCGGGAATCGGAGCGCTCGGCCGCCGATCTGACCGAGCTGACCGGACAACTGCAGGTAACCCGGACAATGCCGGGAAAGGTTGCCGCGGAGCTGGTGAACAGGTTCGTGGCGCATCACATCGAGAGTGACAGCGAACTGTCCGAACTTCCGCCGGAGGAATGACGCCGGTGCGAGTGGCCGGCTTCCTGTCGGTGGGAACGGACTGCGCGGGTATTCGTTGAACGACGGTACATTGATTGACGGCTCTTCATTTCCCTCCCGGACGCCTTCCATATACCTAGGTATGTTCCCGGCCGTCTACCGATGCGCCCGTCCCCCGATCGCGGGCACACTCTGCTGGTATCCGAACTGGTAGATGAGGCATGGGGCATGGGAAGCGTGACACTGTGGATGCAGATCTCACTCGACGGATTCGCCGAAGGACCGGATGAGGCGGTCCACTGGCCGGTGGTGGACGAGGAACTCTGTACCGCGTATCTGGACGAACTGCGGCAGGCCGACCTTCTGGTATACGGCCGCAAGACCTACGAGATCATGGCGGCGTTCTGGCCGACCGCCGATCTCGCTCCGGTCTCGCCGTTCTACGTGGAATTCGCGCGATTCTGGCGCGCGGCACCCAAACTCGTCGTCAGCCGGACGCTGCGGAAACCGTCCTGGAATACACAGGTCATCGGTGCCGATTTCGTCGACGAGGTGAACAGGCGCAAGGAGGCGGGGCAGAACATGGTGCTACTCGGTGGCGCCGAAACCGCGGCGGCGTTCCTCGATCACGATTTGGTCGACGAGTACCGGCTTTTCGTTCACCCCATGCTGTTGCGGGGCGGGGTACCCCTGTTCCGGTCGCCGGTCGACACCGCCGGGCTCCGCCTGATGGACGTCCTGACCTTCGACAGCGCCGTGGTCCAGATGCACTACCGGAATTCGGCACACGCGCTGTGCTGACGGTGCCGACTGTCCCTAACCTCTGGTAACCGTAAATATACGGGATGACCATACAACTGTCGGTGGCGTGCACTAATTTACGTTGCATGGCGGTGATCTACCCGGATCGTGCGGCGCCTGCCGTGGCGACGGCCGAGTTCTTCGGCCGGCAACGGGAACTGGCGCGCCTACGCGACCTGCTCCGGTCCGGGAACGCGCGCCTGATCACGCTCGTCGGGCCCGGCGGTATCGGTAAGACGCGGCTGGCCGCCGAGGCGCTACGCCGCATCGAACCCGGCCGCCCCGTGTACTGGGCCCGCCTGGCCGAACTGGAACGCGACTGCGGTGATTCGGCCGAGAACGTCCTGCGGTCGGTGGTGCGGACCGATTACAGCGATCCGGGCTCGCTGGATGTCGGTATGGGCATCGCGCGTCCCGGTCCGGTCGCCGACGGCGCGATCCTGGTCCTGGACAACTGTGAGCATGTGCTCGCGGCTGTGGGCCGGGCGGTGATCGACCTGCTCGCCACCACGCCCGGCCTGACGATTCTGGCCACCAGCAGGGAACCCGTGAACTGGGCCGACGAGTACATCGTCTGTGTGGGGCCGCTGTCACCCACCGAATCGCTGGAACTGTTCCGGCACCGGGCGGAACTCACCGGCCGGCCCGTTTCCGGCGATCCGGATCAACTCGCGGCGGTGCGCCGGATCTGCCGCCGGGTCGAGCATTCGCCGCTGCTCATCCGGCTGGCCGCCGCGCGACTGCGGCATCAGCCACCGGCGATGGTGCTCGCCGAACTCACCGGTGATACCGATGACCGGCGAATGCGCTGGTCGCAGGGTGCGCGCTCGGGGACGGAGCGGCGTCACCGCGGTGTCTTCGACGTGATCGCCTGGTCCTTCGACCTGTGCTGTGCGGAGGAACAGCTGCTGCTGCGCCGGATGTCGGTCTTCGCGGCCGGGTACGAAACCGACGGTGTGGAGCCGCAACGCAACGGTGTGGAACTCGATGCGGTGGTCGCGATCTGCGCCGATGACCTGCTGCCCGCCGACCGGGTGGCTCCGCTGCTGGAGCGGCTGGCCGAACGTTCGCTCGTCTCGACCTTCCGCACCGAGAGCAGTATCCGCTGGTATCTGGTCGAGAGTGTGCGCGTGTTCGCCGGCGACCGGCTGCGCCGGGAGCCGGCCGAAGCGGTGCGGCTGGCGAGGCGGCACCGCCGGTACTACCGGGACCGGGTGGTCGAGGCGCGATCCCTCTGGTACGGGCCGTACGAGCAGTCCTGGCTCGATTGGGCCCGCGCGTCCTGGGACGACATCCTGATCGGAATAGAAACCGGTCTCGGCGATCCGGGGGAAGCACTGATCGGCCTGGAAACCGCGTCGGTGCTGCTGTCGGTCTGGGTACCGTTCGTGAAAGGCGGCAGCTGCGCGTTGACGCGGCTCACCGCCGCGGCACTCGAGGTCACCCGGGACGGCGCCGGCAGCCCGCACCATATCCGCGCCACCGCTCTGCTCGGCTGGTTCTACTTGTGGCAGGGCGAGAACGAGCGTGCGGCGCGACTCCTGGACGAATGCGTGGCCGGATGTCTGCCGGGATACGCCGCCGACGGTGCCTGGCGGCAGCATCCCGAAGTCGATATCGGGTTACCGGCCTCGGTGGAATGGATCTGGGGCCTGGAACTCATGCTGTTCCGGCTGGATCCGCGAGCGATCACGGTTCTCGACCGGGCGGGGCGCAAGTTCGGTGCGCTGGGAGACCGGATCGGAGTCGAGCGCGGTATGGTCTTCGCCGCGCTGGCGGCGTCGATGCTGGGCGATCCCGGACAGGCGGACGAGATCACCCGCTGGCACCTGGATCGTTCGGTGGCCTCGGAATCCGCGCTGGCGGCGCACTGGGCACGGGTGGCCCGGGCGTTGGCGCTGGCGCGATCGGACGATCCGGCCGCTGCCCTCCAGCCGGCGTATTCGGTGCTGTCCGGCCGATGTGCGATCCGGGATATGTGGATGACGTCCTGGTCGGTAGCGGTGTGCATGGTCGTGCTCACGCAGCTGCTGACGCTGGATCCGGCGGCCGCCGGGACGGTGGCCGCGGTCCGTGTCCGGGCTACCGAACTGGCCTGGCTGGTGGGAGTTTTCCGGGCCTGTCACCGCGCGATGGGGGTCTGCGTCGAGCGGGTGCCGATGATGGTGCTCGGCGTCCGCCGCGCCACCCAGGCCGCAACCGCGATCATCGGCGCGACGGATTTTGCGGCGGCCGAAGAGCGTGGTGGCCGGTTCCGGCCGGGTAGCGATATGTTCCAGCAGTATGTGCGGAGCCGCTGGCCGGTGCGTCCCGTGGATGGTTCCGCGCCGGTTCTCCCGGAGGTCACCGGCTGGAATGGGCTGTCACCGGCGGAACGTGAGGTGGCGGTGCTGGCCGCCGCCGGGTGGCCGAACAGCGGTATCGCCGAGCGGCGGGGAAGTTCGGTGCGGACCGTGGATGCGCAGGTCGCGAGTATCCGGCAGAAACTGCTGATTTCCTCGCGCCGCGATATCCCCCGCTATGTTCCCGCCGAGCTGGCTGAGACCGTCGATCTCGAACGCACGGCCGCCGCCGGTCGCCGGCGGGACCGGCGGGTGACGAGAGCGCGGAAGTGAGCATCGGTCACCGGGGTCAGCGGCAGGCGTAGAAGTACGGCTTGTACGCGCAGATGTCGTGGTATCCGCCGTTGCTCTCGTAGGTTTCGCTGCGCTGCGCGGGAATCGCGTGCACGGGTTCGCTGCGGTTGCTGGGATCGCTGGGGATGTCATGGGTGTCGTTGTACGTGCCCAGGCCCGGGTGCGAATCGCCGCGGGTGCTGTGGCCCGGGGCATCGGCGTGGGCGATCTGCGGGGCCAGCGCGGCGGGCGCGATGGCGAACGCGCAGGCCAGCACCGCGGCCGCGGCAAACTTTTTCACCAGTCCGTGGTTACGAGCGATGGTCATGATGGTCTCCATTCCGTTGAGGCGGCTGGACTTATACGGCGGATCAATGAATGTGGGTCCGTAGTCCAATGTGCCGCTGTCTAACGGTACGGTACACGAGTGTTTGATTCGGCGCGCGTTGTTTTCCCGTGATTGGGAAGGTTTCGGATCGCGGTCTACGGGGTCCGGTGTTCCCCGCCGGTGGGACAGCCGGCTACCACGCCGGAGGCGGCGTAATCAGGTGCAGTCGGGGCTCGCCTGCGCCGGCGGCGGCGCAGAAACTACAACCGAGGATCGACCGGTTCCGATTCGAGCGCGAGAACCGCGAATACCGCCTCGTGCACCCGCCAGAGTGGTTCGCCTGCCGCCAGGCGATCCAGCGCTTCCAGGCCCAGCGCGTATTCGCGCAGTGCCAGGGAACGTTTCCGGCCGAGGCCGCGGGCCCGCAACCGGCGCAGGTTCTCGGTACGCAGGTACTCGGGGCCGTAGATGATGCGGAGGTATTCCGGCCCGCGGCATTTGACCCCCGGCTGCACGAGCCGGCCCACCGGCGTCGCCGCCGGATTCGCCGCGCCCGGACCGCCGGAGGCCGGTGCCCCCGTCCGGTCCGGGCCTTCCCGATCGGTGTCATGGCCGGTGCGCCGGTCGTCGATGCCGGCCGCCCCCGGTTCGTCCGTGTACCGCGTGCGAGGTTTCGGCGCTGCGTGGACGAGGGCGTCGACCGGTTTCACCACCATGCCTTCCCCGCCGCGGCCGGTCAGCGACAACCACCACTCGGTGGCGGCCGCTTCACTGTCCGGGTCGGTGAGATCGACGTTCATTCGCTGGGTGGGAGTCAGCAGGTCCGGATCGGCGGCGACCAGCCGGTCGATCCTTTCGAGCTGCCAGTGATGGTCGCGTACCGCATAGTTCGTTCCCTCGCCCGCCAGCAGGCCGAAGGGCGCCACTTTCAACCCGGCGAGACCGTCCACCGGCCAGCAGTAGCGGCCGTAGGCACGGGTGAACGCGTCGATATCGGCGGCTCGGCCGGACATCCGGTCGTGGAGGTCGCCGACCTCCTGCCCTCGGGCTGCTGCCGCCGCCAGAACTTCCGCGGCGGCACCCACCGAGGCCCGCGCCGCGGCGCCGACCGCCGCGTACTGGTTGCGCAGCAACTGCTGTGCCTTCGCCGACCAGGGCATGATCTCGGTGTCCAGCAGGAGCCAGCCGGTGTTCAATTCGCCGAACAGGCCGGCCGATTCCGCTGCCGCGCGGATCCGGGCCAGTACGGCTTCGGTCCGGCCGGGGTCGTCGAAGAAAGGCCGCCCGGTGCGGGTGTAGATCATGCCCGTGCCGTGCTCCACGCCGAACCGGTGGCGGGCGGATTCGGGGGAGCGGGCGAGCAGGACCACCGCGCGCGACCCCATATGCTTCTCCTCGCACACCACCCGGGTCACGCCCTCGCTCCGGAAGTAGGCGAACGCTTCGGCCGGATGCTCGAGGAAGCCCGGCAACTCCGAGGTGGCGCACGGGGCCATCGTCGGCGGCAGGTACACCAGCCAGCGTGGGTCCACGGCGAATCGGCTCATCACCTCGAGAGCCGCGCTCGCGTTCTCCTCCTGCACGCCCACCCGGCCGTGATGGCCGGTCTGCACAACGCGGCGGCCGACGACATCGTCGAGGTCCAGGATGCCGGGGTCCCGGTGGGCGAGCCCGGCATCCGGTCCGCCGCCGACCGGTGCCAGCGGGCGGATGGGTTCGTACCACACCTGTTCGGCCGGTACGGATACGGTTTCCCGCTCCGGATACCGCAGCGCCGACAACTGCCCGCCGAACACCACCCCGGTATCCAGGCAGAGCGTGTTGTTCACCCAGCGCAGATCGGTGACCGGGGTGTGGCCGTACAGTACGGTCGCGCGGCCGCGATAGTCCTCGGCCCACGGGTAGCGCACCGGCAGACCGAATTCGTCCGTTTCCCCGGTCGATTCGCCGTACATGGCGAACGACCGGACCCGGCCGGAGGAGCGGCCGTGATATTCCGCTTTCAGGCCGGCGTGTGCCACGACCAGCTGCCCACCGTCGAGCACATAGTGGCTGATGAGTCCCCGGCAGAATTCGAGGGCCGTGGTGCGGAACGCGCTGTCCTCGGCGTCGAGCTGGGCCAGCGATTCGGCCAGCCCGTGCGTCGGTTTCACCTTCCGGCCGGAGAGGGCGCGCACGAGCTTGTTCTCGTGGTTCCCGGTGACACACAGGGCGTCGCCCGTCTCGACCATCCCCATCACCAACCGGAGCACACCGGGTGTATCGGGTCCGCGATCGACCAGATCGCCCACGAACACCGCGGTCCGGCCACCCGGGTGCCGGGCCCCGACGGCCCGGCCCGCCTCGTCCCGGCCGATCCGGTACCCGAGTGCGGCGAGCAGTGTTTCCAGCTCCGACCGGCAACCGTGTACATCGCCGATCACATCGAACGGACCGGTGAGGTCGCGGCGGTCGTTCCACAGCCGTTCGTCCACTACCCGTGCCGCGCCGATCTCGTCGACGCCGCGGAGCGTGTGGATCCGCCGGAACCCCTCCCGTTCGAGCCCTCGCAGGCCACGACGCAATTCGCGCTGCTGGCGATGCACCACGTGGGCGCCCAGGGCGGACCGGTCGGGCCGGTGTGCATTGCGTTCCAGGCATACCGAATCCGGTACATCCAGCACGATCGCCACCGGCAGCACATCGTGGTCGCGCGCGAGCGCGACGAGTTCCTTACGGGCGCCCGGCTGCACATTGGTGGCGTCGACCACGGTGCGCAACCCGCGCCGCAACCGCACACCGACGATGTGATGCAGCAGGGCGAATGCCTCCGGTGTCGCCGCCTGGTCGTTCTCGTCATCGCTCACCAGCCCGCGGCAGAAGTCGGAGGAGATCACCGAGGTCGGCGGGAAATGAGTGCGGGCGAAGGTCGATTTCCCCGAGCCGGTGCAGCCGATGAGCACCACCAGGCACAGGTCCGGTACGGCGAGATCGGTCACTGCGCTGCTCCTTCGGTGTCGTTCTGGGTGCGGGTGAACACCGCGAGCTGGGTCGGCGGCCCGACCTCGGGGTCCGGGGCGCCGATCGGGGCGAAACGCGCCCGATAGCCGAAATGCCCAGCGATCCGCTGCGCCCAGGAACGGAATTCCGCCCGGGTCCATTCGAACCGGTGATCGGTATGCCGGAAACGGCCCGCCGGCAGACCGTCGTACCGGACGTTGTATTCGGCGTTGGGTGTGGTGACCAGGACCGAATGCGGAGCCGCGGCACCGAACACCACATACTCGACCGCGGGCAGGCGCGGTGGGTCGATATGTTCGATGACCTCCATTAGCACGGCCGCGTCGAACCCGCGCAATGCGCTGTCGGTATAGGTGAGCGACCCCTGCCGCAGAGTCAGCCTGCGCGCGACCGGCTCGGGTAGCCGGTCCAGCCGCAGCCTCCGCCTCGCGATGGACAGCGCTCGCATCGAGACATCGACACCCACGATCTCCTGAAAAGACCTGTCGTCGAGCAGGTCTCGCAGCAGTGCGCCCTCACCGCAGCCGAGGTCCAGGACGCGCGTGGCGCCGGTGTCCCGGAGAGCGGCCACCACGGCCGCACGCCGCTGCACCGCGAGCGAGAGCCGGGGCACGTCGCCGGTGGTAGGTGCGGTGAAAGCGGGACTTCCGGCGGCCCCACCGTCGAGATCACTCGCCGCGACAGGGCTTTCTGTGCGCGGGGCGCCGGTTACCGCTTCGATGGCAGTATCCGAGGCGGTGTGATTCACCGCAGCTGCATCGTTGGTTCGAGGTTCGCCGGTGTCACACCGTGCAGTGGAGGTCGGCTCGGTGGTGTCCGGGCCGATAGCGGGAGCTGCCTCGGCGAGGCTTTCCCCGGAATCTTCTCCGGCTGCCGGTTCCTCGTCGATCGCCCCGAGCTCCTCGGGATCCGACGCGTCCAGTTCGGCCAGCCGGGCCAGTGCCGTGCGGACCAGGGAGTGTCGCCGGGCCAGATAGCGGCGGGTTATCCAGGCCCGCTCCGGGTGGGTGGCGAGCCAGGCGCCGCCGGCGCGCAGCAATTTGTCCACCTCGGCCGCATCCAGCCAATAGTGCTTGGCGCCGTCGAGGACCGGCAGCAGGACATAGAGGTGGTTGAGTGCGTCCGCCAGTCGCACGGTTCCCGTGAGGACCAGCCGCAGATGGGCCGAATCACCCCATTCGGGAAACGCCGGGTCGAGGGGGAGCGGTGTCGCGGTCACCGACCAGCCGAGCGGGGCGAAAATACGTTCGGCGAGTTCCGGCCCGCCGCGGCAGCCGAGCGCGGGCAGCTCGAGGCGCAGCGGCAACGGGGTGCGCGCAAGTTCCGGGCGTTGCGTACAGTCGCCGCGCAGGGCGCTGCGGAACACCGCGCCGATCGCCACCGACATCAGCGAGGACGCCGCATACGGCCGGTCGTTCACATACTGTCCGAGGCTGAACGCCTGCGTCTCCCGGGACCGGCCGCGCACCAGCCGCACCGGGTCCACCTCGAGCAGCAGCGCCGCGGTGCAGCGGTCGGGTGCGGCGTGTGGATAGAGCACATGCGCTGTGCCGTAGGACAATCCGAATTCCTGCACCCGGTCGGGGTTCTTGTGCAGGAGGAACCCCAGATCGGTCGCGGGCGTACCGCTGTCCGCGTCCGGTGTGCAGGTGATCGTCAACAGCATGCTGTGATCGTCGCCGAGCGCCACCGGTGCGGCAAGGTAGTTTCACCCGGGCCGGCCGGTCCGGTTATCCGGGCCAGCGCCAGTTCGCCACCTCGGGGATATCCTCGCCGTGCTGCCGGGTCCAGGTCCGGGCCCGCAGGCGCGCGTCCACCATCTCCTGGCGTAACCCCGCCGCCTGCTGACGCAGCGCCGGAACCCGGTCGATCACGTCCATCACCAGGTGGTACCGGTCCAGGTCGTTGAGCATGACCATATCGAAGGGCGTGGTGGTGGTCCCGCGTTCCTTGTAACCCCGCACGTGCAGACCCGCATGATTGGTGCGCCGGTAGGTGAGCCGGTGGATCAGCCACGGATAGCCGTGAAAGGCGAAGATCACCGGCGAATCCAGGGTGAACAACGTATCGAATTCGCTGTCCGGTAATCCGTGCGGATGTTCCTCGGTGGGCAGCAGTCGCATCAGGTCGACCACGTTCACCACCCGCACCCGCAGCCACGGCAGTTTCTCCCGCAGAATCGCCGCCGCCGCGAGGGTTTCCAGGGTCGGCACGTCGCCGGCGCAGGCCAGCACCACATCCGGCGTGGTGGCCGGTTCGTCGCGGTGGCCCGCCCAATCCCAGATGCCGATACCGCGGGCGCAGTGCAACGCGGCATCGGTGGCGGACAGCCAATCGGGCTGCGGTTGTTTACCGGCCACCACGACGTTCACGTAGTGCCGTGAGCGCAGGCAGTGGTCGTACACCGACAGCAGGGTGTTGGCGTCCGGCGGCAGATACACCCGGACTATCTCGGGTTTCTTGTTCAGCACCACATCGAGGAAGCCCGGGTCCTGATGGGTGAAACCGTTGTGGTCCTGCCGCCAGACATGCGAGGACAGCAGATAGTTCAAGCTCGCCAGCGGGCGCCGCCACGGCACCGCGGCGCTGGCGTCGAGCCATTTGGCGTGCTGATTGAACATCGCGTCGACGATATGGACGAACGCCTCGTAGCAGGTGAAGACGCCGTGCCGGCCGGTCAGCAGATAACCCTCCAGCAGGCCCTGGCACATATGCTCGGACAGCACCTCGATCACCCGTCCGGTGCGGTCCAGTTTCACATCGTGGACGCCGATCTCGGCCTGCCAGTTCCGGCCGGTGACCGTGAGAATATCCTGCAGCCGGTTGCTGACCAGCTCGTCCGGCGCGAACGTCAGGAAATTGTCCGGGTTGCGTTCGGTGACCTCGCGCAGCCAGCCGCCGAGCACCCGGGTCGCCTCATGGCTGCTCCGCCCGGGCTCGCTGACATCCACGGCATGGTCGCGCCACTCGGGCAGCCGCAGGTCGCGGACCAGTGCGCCGCCGTTGGCGACCGGGCTGGCGCTCATCCGCTTCGCCCCGATCGGCACCAGCCGCCGCAGCTCCGAGACCGGGGCCCCGTCCTCGTCGAACAACTCCTCCGGGCGATAGGAACGCAGCCACTGCTCGAGCACCGCCCGATGCCCGGCATCGCCGCGGGCCGCGGGCAGCGGCACCTGATGCGCGCGGAAGGTGCCCTCCACCGGTTCCCCGTCGACCTGCGGCGGCCCGGTCCAGCCCTTCGGGGTCCGCAGGACGATCATCGGCCACTGCGGACGGCTGGTGTCGCTACCGTCGCGGGCGGCCCGCTGGATCTGCGCGATCCGCTCCAGGCACGCGTCCATGGCGGCGGCCAGGTCCTGGTGTACCCGGGCCGGGTCCCGCCCGGCGACGATCAGCGGCTCGTAACCGTTGCCCCGCAGCAGCGAAACCAGCTCGGATTCCGGGATACGGGCCAGCAGCGTCGGATTGGCGATCTTGTACTCGTTCAGCGCGAGAATTGGCAGCACCGCCCCGTCCCGCGCCGGGTTGAGGAACTTGTTGGCATGCCAGCTCCCCGCCAGCGGCCCGGTCTCGGCCTCGCCGTCACCCACCACGCAGAAGACTGTCAGATGCGGGTTGTCCAGTGCGGCACCGAATGCGTGCAGCAACGAATAACCCAGCTCACCGCCCTCGTGGAACGAACCGGGTGTCTCCGGCGCGCAATGACTGGGCACCCCACCGGGAAAAGAGAACTGGGCGAACAATGCGCCCATTCCCTCCGCGTCCTGCGGCACATGACTGTAGAGCTCCGAGTACGTTCCCTCCAGCCAAGCGCACGCGTTCGGGCCCGGCCCGCCGTGGCCGGGCCCGGCGACGAACACCGCGTCCAGGTCCCGCGCCAGAATCGCCCGATTCGCGTGCACCCAGACCAGATTCAGGCCGGGCACAGTGCCGAAATGGCCGAGCAGACGCGGCTTCACCTGTTCGGGTGCCAGAGGTTCGCGCACCAGCGGATTCGCCATCAGATAGATCTGCCCTACGGACAGGTAATTGGCGGCCCGCCACCACGCGTCCAGGGTCTCCAACTCGTCGGGATCGAGCGGACCTTCCGCAGTCGCGGACAGCACATAGGGCCGGGGGGCAATGGATTCACCCCCGTCACCGCCCACATTGTCGGCAGCAGTGTCCCCGCCTGCTCGTGCCAACTGCGTCATACGCCGAACCTCCTGGAGGTCGTGGTCGCGCCGGGCCGCCCACACGCGGTGTGGTCTTTCACAACGATAGCTGGAGGTGTGCCAGCCCGTGTCCGGTTCACGCGTGTGGAGTCGGCGGCCGCTCGCTCGGTCCGCTTTCACGGGACGGCATACCCGCGCAATCGGGCGATAACCGATGTGCGGGAGGCGGCCTGATGGTTCGTACCCGTGGCCGGAATCGACAGGGCTCCGACCCACGCTGCCGGAAGGGGCACCATAGATACAGCCCCGCGTCGTGGGGTGCGGCGCGATCGACATAGTGTGCGTTCTATGCAGAAATTCGGCAGGATCGTCGCCGCTGTGGCCGCGGGTGTGGTTGCGTTCGGGCTCACCGGGTGCGGTTCGGACGACGGCTCCGACAACACCGCGACAACGACCAGCGCGGCGGCCGCGCCGACGGGTGCCTCCGCGCAGGGGGCGCCGTCCGCGTCGAAGGGCCGGGAATGCACGGCCGACGATATCGGGGTGACCGGCGGGTTCGGTGAGGTTCCGGAGATCACCATCCCGGATGATTGCGATCCGCCGAAACAGCTCGTGGTGAAGGACCTCGTTCCCGGTTCGGGTCCCGGTGCGGCCGCCGGTGACAAACTGACCATGAACTATGCGCTGGTGACCTGGTCGAACAAGGAAAAGCTGGATTCGTCGTTCGACCGCGGTGAACCGTTCGAGCTGACCCTCGGTTCCGGCATGGTCATCCCCGGCTGGGAACAGGGCCTCGAAGGCGTGCAGCAGGGTGCCCGCCGGTTGCTGATCATCCCGCCCGAACTGGGTTACGGTGCCGGCGGTAACGGCGTACCGCCGAACGAGACCTTGGTCTTCGTCACGGACGCGGTCGCAGTCCCCCAGTGAGCAGCGCGCCCGACCCGGTCAACTACCCTGGTCGGGATGCGTATCCCGGGCGCGTGAAACCGCAGGTGCTCGCCGTTCCGGATGGTACGCCGAGGGCGCGTACCCGCGTGCCGTCGCCAGACCACGCGCCATCAACCGGATACCGGCACGGATAACGTGCGGGGCCGACGAGAAGACGAACCGACGAGAACAAGGAGCATGTCCGTGAAGAGCACCGTCGAGCAGCTGAGCCCGACCCGGGTCCGGATCAATGTCGAGGTGCCCTTCGAGGAGCTGAAGCCGGACTTCGATCGCGCCTACAAGGCCCTGGCCAAGCAGGTGCGCATTCCCGGCTTCCGTCCGGGCAAGGCGCCGGCCAAGCTGCTCGAGGCGCGCCTGGGTCGCGGGGCGGTGCTGGAGCAGGTCGTCAACGACGCGCTGCCGGGCCGCTACAGCGAGGCCGTGTCCACGTCCGAGGTGAAGGTCATCGGGCAGCCGGAGATCGAGATCACCAAAATCGAGGACGGGCAGGAGCTGGCGTTCACCGCCGAGGTCGACATCCGCCCGGAGATCACCCTCCCCGAGGACTACAGCACCATCGCGGTCACCGTCGATGCCATCGAGGTCACCGATGAGGACCTCGAGGAGCAGCTGAAGTCGCTGCGTCAGCGGTTCGGCACCCTCACCGGTGTCGAACGTGCTGTGCAGGACGGCGATTTCGTCTCCATCGATTTGGCGGCCACCGTCGACGGCGAGGAGGTCCCGGAGGCGGCGACCACCGGGCTGTCGCACGAGGTGGGTTCCGGTCAGCTCATCGAGGGCCTGGACGAGACCCTGCTCGGAATGTCGGCCGGTGAGTCCAAGGAGTTCACCTCCACCCTGGTCGCCGGCGAGCACGCCGGTAAGGAATCGGTGATCACCGTGACCCTCGGTTCGGTCAAGGAACGCGAACTGCCCGAGGCGGACGATGAATTCGCCCAGCTCGCCAGCGAATTCGACACCATCGACGAGCTGAAGGCCGATCTGCGGACCCGGGTCGAGCAGTCGAAGAAGGTGCAGCAGGCCGGCGAGATTCGCGACCAGGTGCTGGAGAAGCTGCTCGACACCGTCGAGGTGCCGCTGCCGGAAGCCGTGGTCAAGGCCGAGATCGACGCCGTGGAGCATGACGCCGTCCACGGTTTCGACCACGACGAGGCCAAGTTCGCCGAGGCGCTGGAAGCACAGGGCTCCAGCCGCGAGGAGTTCGACGCCGATACCAAGGAAGCCGCCGAGAAGTCGGTGAAGACCCAGCTGCTGCTGGACGCCGTCGCCGAGGCCGAGGGCACCCAGGTCGGGCAGGAGGAGCTCACCGAGCGCATCCTGTTCCAGGCGCAGCGCTACGGTATGGCGCCCGAGCAGTTCATCCAGCAGGTGCAGCAGGCGGGCCAGCTGGGCGCGGTATTCGCCGATGTCCGCCGCGGTAAGGCCCTCGCGGGCGTGGTCGTCCAGGCAACAGTCACCGATTCGGACGGCAACACCGTCGACACCGAAGAGATGTTCGGCAGCCCGAAGGCCGCCGAGGACGAGGCGAACGAGGAGTCCACCGAGGCCACCGCGGAGTAAGCCATACGAGGCATATACGGATCGGAAGCCCTGGGACCAGAGGCGGTGTCGGCAATCCAGAGACAACACGGGAACGTTTCCCTGTCCCTGGTATGCCGCCGCCCGGACTCCCGGGGCTTCCGCCGTGGTTCCTCGAGAGATATTCCGCTCTGAGCGAAGTGGGGCGGGACCGGGACGTCGGTCACCCCCCGTTTCGTTAGTGTTTGTGACAGCAACGAGCCGGCGAGAGAAGGCAGGTATCCGTGACAATCAACCAAGCCGAGGTCATGACAGCTCCGACCGCTGGGCTCAATCTCAGCGATTCCGTGTACGAGCGCCTGCTGCGTGAGCGCATCATCTTCCTCGGCACCCAGGTCGACGATGACATCGCGAACAAGATCTGCGCGCAGATCCTGCTGCTGTCGGCGGAGGATCCCACCAAAGATATTTCGCTGTACATCAACTCGCCCGGCGGGTCGGTGAACGCGGGTATGGCGATCTACGACACCATGCAGTACGCCGAATGCGATATCGCGACCACCGCGATGGGTCTGGCCGCGTCCATGGGGCAGTTCCTGCTGACCGCGGGCGCGCCGGGAAAGCGTTTTGCGCTGCCGCACACCCGGATCATGATGCATCAGCCGTCGGCCGGTATCGGCGGTTCGGCCGCGGATATCGCGATCATGGCCGAGCAGTTCGCTTACACCAAGCGTGAGCTGAACGAGTTGCAGGCGATGCACACCGGCAAGCCGGTGGAGCAGATCAATGCCGACGCCGACCGCGACCGCTGGTTCACACCCGACCAGGCGCTGGAGTACGGCTTCATCGACCGGGTGATCACCAATGCGCGCCAGGCGGGCGGCACGGGCAGCAACTAGGGCGTTGTTCGCGGATCCGGCCCGGGTGGCCGGCCGGGATCCGCGAATCCGTCCGGCGGACAGCTCACTCACAGACTTGGAGACGAATATGGCCAATCCGAACGTTCCTCGTGGCCTCGGCGGTCTTGCCCCGGCGGGCCCGCAGTCGCGCTACATCCTGCCGTCGTTCATCGAGCATTCGAGTTTCGGCGTCAAGGAATCCAACCCGTACAACAAGCTGTTCGAGGAGCGCATCATCTTCCTCGGCGTGCAGGTCGACGATGCGTCGGCCAACGACATCATGGCGCAGCTGCTGGTGCTCGAATCGCTGGATCCCGACCGCGATATCACCATGTACATCAATTCTCCCGGTGGCTCGTTCACGTCGCTGATGGCGATCTACGACACCATGCAGTACGTGCGGGCCGATGTCGCGACCGTCTGCCTCGGGCAGGCGGCGTCGGCGGCGGCGGTGCTGCTGGCCGCCGGCACTCCCGGTAAGCGGGCCTGCCTGCCGAACGCGCGGGTGCTGATCCATCAGCCGTCGGTCGAGGGCGGTATCCAGGGTCAGGTGTCGGATCTGGAGATCCAGGCCGCGGAGATCGAGCGGATGCGCCGGTTGATGGAGACCACGCTGGCCCGTCACACCGGTAAAGACGCGGACACCATCCGCAAGGACACCGACCGCGACAAGATCCTGACGGCCGAGGAGGCCAAGGAGTACGGGATCATCGATACGGTGTTCGATTACCGGAAGCTCAGCGCTCAGAAGTAGGTGTCATCCGGGTCCGGCGCGCCGTGTGTACGTGGTGCGCCGGGCCGGCCGGGGGCGGACCCGGCCGCAGCGGAGAGGTGCCGGAGCGTGCGACACGCCCCGGCCCGGCGGGTCGGCGGAAATCGCGCGCCGACGCCGTATCCGCGTGAATCCCCGCACAACCGCGACGAGAAACCTGCCCGAGTTGTCGACCCCGATCGCACACACCGGGTACGGTCAAACCCAGGGACCTGTGTTCCCGGTTGACAGCACCGCCCTTCGATCCGGGTGATTCCGCCGGATTCGCTCCCCCCGTGGGCGGCGGCCGGCTGACAGCTGGACGGATGGTTGCACGCGAACAAGGAAGTAGGGACCCACACGATGGCGCGCATCGGCGACGGCGGCGATCTGCTCAAATGCTCGTTCTGCGGAAAGAGCCAGAAGCAGGTCAAGAAGCTCATTGCGGGACCAGGGGTGTACATCTGCGACGAGTGCATCGATCTGTGCAACGAGATCATCGAGGAAGAGCTGGCGGAATCGAGTGAGGTCAAGCTCGACGAGCTGCCGAAACCCGCCGAGATCCGGGATTTCCTGGAGAACTACGTGATCGGGCAGGACACTGCCAAGCGCACGCTCGCGGTGGCGGTCTACAACCACTACAAGCGCATTCAGGCCGGCGACAAGAGCCGGGACGCGCGCGGGGAAGTCGTCGAGCTGGCGAAGTCCAATATCCTGATGCTCGGCCCCACCGGCTGCGGTAAGACCTATCTCGCGCAGACACTGGCCAAAATGCTGAATGTGCCGTTCGCGATCGCCGATGCCACCGCGCTGACCGAGGCCGGTTATGTGGGTGAGGATGTCGAGAATATTCTTCTCAAACTCATCCAGGCCGCCGATTACGACGTCAAACGCGCCGAGACCGGGATCATCTACATCGACGAGGTCGACAAGATCGCGCGTAAGAGTGAGAACCCGTCGATCACCCGGGACGTGTCGGGTGAGGGTGTGCAGCAGGCGCTGCTGAAAATTCTGGAGGGAACCCAGGCGAGTGTGCCGCCCCAGGGTGGGCGCAAGCACCCGCACCAGGAGTTCATCCAGATCGATACGACCAATGTGTTGTTCATCGTGGCGGGCGCGTTCGCGGGTCTGGAAAAGATCATCTCCGATCGCACGGGTCACCGGGGGATCGGGTTCGGCGCCGAGGTGCGGTCCAAGGCCGAGATCGATACCACCGATCATTTCGCCGAGGTGATGCCGGAGGATCTGATCAAGTTCGGTCTGATCCCGGAGTTCATCGGCCGGTTGCCGGTGGTGGCGTCGGTGACCAACCTGGACAAGGATTCCCTGGTGAAGATCCTGTCCGAGCCGAAGAACGCACTGGTGAAGCAGTACATCCGGCTGTTCGAGATGGACGGGGTGGATCTGGAGTTCACCCGCGACGCGCTCGAGGCCGTGGCGGATCAGGCCATTCTGCGGGGCACCGGGGCGCGCGGGCTGCGCGCCATCATGGAAGAGGTGCTGCAGCAGGTGATGTTCGATATCCCGAGCCGCGACGATGTGGCCAAGGTGGTCGTGGACGCGGATACCGTCAACGACAATGTGCTGCCCACCATCGTGCCGCGGAAGCGGGAGCGTCCGGAGCGCCGCGACAAGTCGGCCTGAGGCCGGGCCGCAACCGTTCCGACACCGGATTCGGGCTTACCGGCACCTGCCGCGCGGTATGGTCGGTGACCACTCGACATTCGGGCGATGTAGGAGCGGGTCATGGCGACACTGCTTATCGGTGGAATCCGGCGCGATCGATGTGATCAGCTCGAGGCACCCGCACGGCTCGGCCGTGCGGGTGCCTTTCTCTGTGTGCTCGCGGCAGTAGTGGCAGCCGCCGTGCTCGGCGCCCCGCCGGCCGCCGCCACCGTGGTCCAGGTCAGCGTGATGCCGGATCTGAACACCGGGATCCGCACCGATTACGGCACCGGGTGCACCTACACCGTGCGGGCCCGGCTGAGTGAAGCGGTGACCCCGGTGACCTTCTACGACAACGGGGTCCCGTTCGCCACCGTCCCGCCCGCGGGAGGCGGGATGGCACTGGTCCAGTGGGTGCCCGGCTACGAGGGCGATCACACCCTGCAGGCGGCCCAGCCGGGCGGTGATCCCGCGCCGTACGTTCAGGTGTTCGTCGGTCGCGGCGAACACATCGGTTACGCGTGCTGGGTGATCTGAGCGGCCGTCAGGCGATGTCTGCGCGGTGACGCTGCGCTGTCGCCTCCGGGCCTGACCCGCTCATGCCCAGGGCACTCGGCACGAGTCGGTGCTGAATCCCTGTGCCGTGATGCCGAGGGCGTGGTTGTTGCGGGCCCGCGAGTTCTCCAGTCCGATCTGGTAGGTCAGTTCGATCACTCCCGGCCGGCCGAAGCGGCGTTCCAGGTCGGCGACCTGCTCGTCGGTGACCGTCATCGGCGTGGCGGTCATCGCGTCCGCGTAGGCGATCGCGGCCCGCTCGTCGTCGGTGTAGTGCGGCGAGGTCTCGTACTCGTCGATGTGCTGGAGCCGGTCGATATCCAGTCCGTCCAGGCGTTGCAGCATGGTGCCGAAATCGACGCACCAGGAGCAGCCGACGGTCCAGGCCGTCCGGTATACGGCGATCTCCCGGATATTGGCGGGCAGCTTGTTCGAGACCCGCTCGACGATCAGTTCGTGGACGCCACCGGCGACCAGAATCCCGGTGTGGTGGCCGCTGACCGCGAAGGGCTCGGGCACCTCACCTATCTTGCGGCGCGCGAACCAGTACATGACCCTGGTCAGCAGTCCGGCGTCCGTCGGGGCGAGGGCGGGGATACGGGAAGTGCTCATCGGATCTCCTCGTTCGAGTGGGGATGTCCCTACTACCTGGACGAGACAGGGTTCCGTGGCGTGACGCCCGGGGCGCCCACGATATCGGCCCGGCACGCCGGACCCGGGAAAATCAGGGTCCGGCGCGTGATGGGGGCCATGGGCCGGTCGTGGGCGGCCCGGGGTCGGCGATGCGGCGGCTCAGCGCAGTAGAGTCGTCGCACCGCTGCTCTATTCGGGTTCGACGGCCATATCGTCGGCGCTCCAGTAGGCGCGCATCCGGGTGATCCGGCCTTCGGTGTCGAACTCCATGACGTCGATCGGGCTCAGGGTCATCCGCCGGCCGCCGGCCTTGGTGATCAAGGTGAATACGAAGGCGGCATGATTTCCGGCGATTCGTACGGTGTCCGGCGCGAGCGAGGTTTCCCGGTCGAGGCTCGCGATCACGTCGTAGAACTCGCGGATGGCATCGTGGCCCTGTTTGGGCTCGGTGCCGATGGGGTCTTCGATGACAGCATCCGGTGCGTAGAGGTCGACGATTTCTTCGGTCGGTCCGGCGCCGACCAGCTTCACGTACTGCTCGACTACGTCGCGGATCTCCCGTGCCATCGCCACTCCTCCGAATTGAAACGTGTTCTAGGTTTGGGAGCGTAGCAGCTGTGCGCGGTACCGGTACAGGGAAACCGCACAGCAGTGAACTCGGGCCGAAAAGGGCCCGGACCGTGTTCTGGGGAAGAAGTGCCTGATCACAGCGCATACCGTGCACAGCGGGCGGGAATCTGCGTTGATCCCTCGGTTCTCCGTTGAATCGCCGCCGTACAGGGGATGCGTCTGCCAGGATTTTCGTTGCGGGGACGGGAAATGTTACGTGTTGCAATGCCCCGAACCGGATATTTCCGGACCACCGCCCGGTCCGGTTCCGGCCGGAACCAGCGGAGCCGAATCAGAAATCATTGCTATGACTGCAGGTCTGGCCGGTGTGTCGGCGGTTCGGTGTCGGTATTGTGATGTTGAATCGACCCGGTCAACCAGATGTTCGAGCGACGAGTGAAAGCGGAGGAGACATGGCACTGCCAACGATGACCGCGGAACAACGCACGGAGGCTCTGGCCAAAGCGGCGGCGGTGCGCAAGGCGCGCTCCGAACTGATCGGTCAGGTGAAGGACGGCAAGGTTTCGGTTGCCGATCTGCTGCGCAAGGCCGATAGCGACGAGCTGGTCAAGAAGACCAAGGTGGTCGCCGTGATCAAGGCGCTGCCGGGCGTCGGCCCGGTGAAGGCCGCCAAGCTGATGGACCAGGCGGAGATCCCGGAGGATCGCCGGATCGGTGGCCTGGGCGCCCGCCAGCGGGCCGCGCTGTTGGAGGCGTTGGCCAACTGAGGAGGGGAGCGTCCGGTTCCGGACGCTCCGAACTCCGGCCGCGGCCGAGCCGGTCGTCAGGCGAAACGACCGGCATGGCCCGGCGGGCCAGGTGGCACTATGTCCATTGGTGACGAAATCGAATCATTTCTCGGCGAGTACCAGTCCACGCTGAGTGCTTACGACGCCGAGCGTACTGCCGCATTATGGGGGATACCGGGCACCATCGTGAGCGACGAATTCGTCGGTGCCCTGCATTCGCGGGAGGAAATGGCGCAGGGTCTCGCCCAGGCGCACCCCATCTATCAGATGCTCGGGCTTTCCCGGGTGGATCATGCGGTGCTGGAATGCGTCGAGCTGACTCCCGTACTGGCGCGTATCCGGGTGCGCTGGCATTTCTACGACGGTGACGATGTCCTGCTCACCGACAGCGACTACGAATACCTGCTGCGTCGTGATGACGAGGGCTGGCGCACCTATGTCGCGGTCGCCATCGACGAGGCGGAAAAACTGGCCTGGCTGGCGGCGGACCGGGGGATCCGGCTGCCGGGAATGTGATCGCGGAAGTCGCGCGGAACGCGGGAAGCCGGCGCGAGATACGCCGTCACCTGCCGGTGCGCTGAGTCAGTAGGGCTGCCACTCCGTCGAGAATGCGCTCTATTCCGAATTCGAGGGCGTCACCGCGCTGGTGTGTCCGCTGGGTCGGCTGCCGCGTTTCCGGAGTGTCCGATATCGCCGCGATCAGCCGTGGGAAGCGGTCGCCCGCCAATTCCAGGGCCGCGGCCATGGCCCCGGTGAATTCTTGTTCGGTGGCTCCGGGGCCCATCAGTTGTTGAGCGAGGCTGCGCACGTGCCCGTTGAGTACGACGAGGATGTCCAGGCGTTCCGGGCCGGTCAGCGCGATATCTGCCATGGCCTCCAGGGCGGCCTCGGTCCAGCCGAGTTCGTTCGGGCCCACGGGCCGGGTGCCGACGAGCAGTTCCATTACCCACGGATGGCGCCGGTACCGCTCGAAACTCGCGTGTGCCCAGGAGTGCAGGCCGGTCCGCCACGGTTCCGGCCCCGACGTGTCCAGCTCCGGTAGGCCGGCCATCGCCGCTTCCGTCATCAAGGCGGTGATCTCGGCTTTGCCCGGCACGTGGCGGTAGAGCGACATCTTGGTGTAGCCCAGCCGATCGGCCAGCTTCTGCATGGACACCGCGGCCAAACCCTCGGCGTCGGCCAGCTCGATCGCGGCGGCCACGATCGCGGTCCGGGTCAGGGAGGGTTTGGGCCCCCGGGTCGGTCGCCGCTCCGTTCCCCAGAGCAGTTCCAGCACGGTCGGGGTCGCCATCGGATGCCTCTCGAAATCTGGTTGACGTGGAACTGTGTCTACCATACGCTGATCGGCGTCCGGCGGAAACAGTTTCCGGCGGACGCATATCCTGGATGGAGATCGTCATGCAGAACCGCACTGTTCTCATCTCCGGCGCGAGTATCGCCGGGCCCGCGCTCGCCTACTGGCTGGACCGCTCCGGATTCGATGTCACGGTGGTCGAGCGCGCCCCGTCGCTGCGCCCGGGCGGCCAGGCTGTCGACTTCAAGGGCGATGTGCACCGCACCGTGCTGGAGCGGATGGGTATTTTCGACGAGATCCAGCGGCGCCGGACCGGGGCCACCGATATGGTCTTCGTCGCCGCCGACGGCCGGGAGCAGGCGCGGATATCGGGTGATTTCACCGGCGGCGACGTCGAGATCCTGCGGGGCGATCTGGCCGAGATCCTGTACCGGCCGACGGCACAGCGCTGCACCTATGTCTTCGGGGATTCGATCAGCGCATTGCGCGAAACCGGCGGCGGTGTGGAGGTCGAATTCGAACACGGTCCGGACCGTCGTTTCGATCTGGTGTTCGGTGCGGATGGGATCCGTTCCCGAGTGCGCCGCCTGGTATTCGGGCCGGACGAGAAGTTCGTGCGGCATCGCGGGTACTACTACGCGATCGCGGGGGAACCACTCGCCGGCGAACGCGGTGACGGTCCTCGGCGGCGGGTGGCCCGGGCATACAGCGCTCCGGGCCTGCTCGCGGTACACGGAGGCCCGAAGGCGCAACAGATGTATATGTTCGCCTCGGCGGAACTCGGCTTCACCGACGAGGCCGCCAAGCGGCGCGCCGTGATCGAGCGATTCGCCGGACTGGGTGGGCAGGTACCGGCGATGCTCGCGGAACTCCCCGAATGCGACGAGTTCTATCTCGACGCGCTGGCCCAGGTGCGGATGGACACGTACGTGTCCGGGCGGGTAGCGCTGGTCGGGGACAGCGGCTACGGCAACGCGCTCGGCGGATTCGGCACCGGTTTCGCGGTTATCGGGGCCTATGTGCTGGCCGGCGAACTCGCTTCCGCCGGGGGCGATCACACGGTGGCCTTCGCACGCTACGACCGGATTATGCGCGGGTACACCAAGCTCGGAGGCAACAGCAATCCGGGTCGATTCCTCGCCCCGAAAACCGCCTACGGCCTCCGCCTGCGCAATTGGTTCCTCGGTTCGCGCTGGTTCGACCTGATGGACAAGTACGCCGCCGACGCCAAGGACGATCTGGAGCTGGCCGACTACCCCTTGATGCGCTCGGGGCAGGTGTAGATGTTCATCGTGTCGCCGCGCACGAATCCGGCGAGCGTGAGCCCGGATTCGGCGGCCAGGTCCACGGCCAGCGAACTGGGTGCCGACACTGCCGCCAGGATCGGGATACCGGCCAGGACCGCCTTCTGCGCGAGTTCGAACGAGGCGCGTCCGCTGACCACCAGAACGAGGTCGGTGGCCGGGATCCGGTTCTCCCGCAGGGCCCAGCCGATCACCTTGTCCACGGCGTTGTGCCGGCCGATGTCCTCTCGCACCGCCAAGATATCACCGGTGGTGGTGAACAGGCCGGCCGCGTGCAGGCCGCCGGTGGCGTCGAAAACAGACTGCCGCCGGCGCAGGGCATCCGGCAGGCGAGCCAGGACCGCGGCCTCGACCAGCGGCTCGGGTGGGGGGAGCGGGTGGCGGCTGCGCTGCCGGACCTCGTCCAGCGCGGTTCTCCCGCACAGGCCGCAGGCGCCGGTGGTCAGGAAAGGGCGGCTCGGCAGGGCGACCGGGCCGGTGAGGCCGAGATCGAGGACGTTGTAGGTATTGTGGCCCGCGTCGTCCGTCCCGGCGCAGTAGCGGGCGGTGTGGATATCGGCCGCGTCGGCGATCAAGGATTCGCCGAACAGGAAACCGTGCACCAGGTCGATATCGTTGCCCGGGGTGCGCATGGTGACAGTGAGTGATTCGCCGCGGATCCGGATTTCCAGGGGTTCCTCGACGGCCAGGGTATCGGGGCGGGTGATCTCGCCGGAGGGGGTGATCCGTCGCATCCGGCGTCGCGCGGTGACTCTGCTCATTATGACCGGTGGATATGGGGTTCGAGCCGGATGACGACTGCCTTCGACACGGGAGTATTGGAGCGTTCCGCCACATGGTCGAGCGGGACGAGGGCGTTGGTTTCGGGATAGTAGGCGGCGGCGTTACCGCGGGGCGTGGAATACGCGACCAGCCGGAAACCCTCTACGCGACGCTCGATACCGTCGGTCCACTCTGCGATCAGATCGACGAGATCACCGTCGTGGAAACCCATTTCGGCGATATCGTCCGTGTGCACCAGCACCACCCGGCGGCCGTGATGGACGCCGCGATAGCGGTCGTCGAGGCCGTAGATGGTGGTGTTGTACTGGTCGTGGCTGCGCAGCGTCTGCAGGACGAGTCGGCCGGGCGGCACCGGGACCCAGCTCAGTGTGTTCACCGCGAAATTGGCTCTTCCGGTGGCGGTCCGGAATTCGCGGGTATCGCGCGGCGGATGCGGGAGCACGAAACCGTTGCGCTGCCGGACCCGGGTGTTGTACTCGGCGCAGCCGGGGACCACGCGGGCGATGGCGTCACGGATCCGGTCGTAATCGCCGCGGAATTGCTCCCAGGGCACCGGATGATCCGGGCCGAGCAGTTCCCCGGCGAGTTCGCAGACGATCGCGACCTCGCTGCGCAATTCGTCGCTCACCGGGTCGAGGCGGCCGGTGGACAGATGCACCATCGACATCGAATCCTCCACCGACACCTGCTGGCGGAGGCCGTCCTGGATGTCCAGGTCGGTGCGGCCCAAAGTCGGCAGGATCAGTGCGGTGGCACCGTGCACGACATGGCTGCGGTTGAGTTTGGTCGATACCTGCACCGTGAGGGCGCAATTGCGCAGCGCGGCTTCGGTGACGGTGGTGTCCGGGGTGGCGGCCACGAAATTCCCGCCCATACCGAAGAAGACGCGGGCACGCCCGTCGCGGAGCGCGCGGATGGCGGCTACGGTGTCGTATCCGTGAGTGCGCGGACTGGTGATCCCGAACTCGCGGTCCAGGGCGGCGAGGAACGGTTCGGGCATCTGCTCCCAGATACCCATGGTGCGGTCGCCCTGCACATTCGAATGGCCGCGCACCGGGCAGACACCCGCCCCCGGCTTACCGATCATGCCGCGCGCCAGCAACAGGTTGGTGGCCTCCTCGATGGTGGCGACCGCGTGTTTGTGCTGGGTGAGGCCCATGGCCCAGCAGAGGATGGTTTTTTCCGAGCGGGCCAGCAGGTCGGCCGTGCGGGCGAGTTCGTCGCGGGTGAGACCGCTGGCCTCGCAGACCGTGTCCAGATCGACCGCGCGGATGTGGCGCTCGTATTCGGCGAAACCGGCGGTGTGTGCCTCGATGAAGGCGCGGTCCAGGACGGTGCCCGGGGCCCGGTCCTCGGCCTCGAACAGGAGTTTCGCCAGCCCCTGGAACAGTGCCATATCGCCGCCGAGCCGGATCTGCAGGAAATCGTCGGCGATATCGACACCGGAGGTGAGTCCGCGCACCGTCTGCGGGTCCCGGAAACCGAGCAGACCGGTTTCGGGCAGCGGATTGATCGCGATGATCCGGGCGCCGGACTTCTTGGCGTCGGCGAGCGCGCTCAACATCCGGGGATGGTTGGTGCCCGGATTCTGGCCGGCCACCAGGATCAGGTCGGCCGCGGCGAAATCGTCGATGGTCACCGAGCCCTTGCCGATCCCGATGGAACCGGTCAGCGCGGCACCCGAGGATTCGTGACACATATTGCTGCAGTCGGGCAGGTTGTTCGTGCCGAAACTACGGACCAGCAGCTGATAGAGGAACGCGGTTTCGTTCGCGGTGCGGCCGGAGGTGTAGAACACGGCTTCGTCCGGGGAGTCCAGCGCGCGCAGCTGCTCGGCGATCAGCCGGTAGGCCTCCTCCCACGAGAGGGGTCGGTAGTGGGTATCGCCGGGCCGCAGCACCATGGGGTGGGTCAACCGGCCCTGGCGGCCCAGCCAGTACCCGGACTTCCCGGCGAGATCGGCGATCGAGTGGGCGGCGAAGAACTCCGGGCCGACGGTATTCAGGGTCGCCTCCTCGGCGACGGCTTTCGCTCCGTTCTCGCAGAACTCGGCCGGGCGGCGGTGCCCGGTCGGCTCCGGCCAGGCGCAACCCGGACAGTCGAAACCGTGTACCTGGTTCACCCGGGCGAGGGTCCGGGCGGTCCGGATGACACCCATATCCGAGACGGCGCGCCCCAACGCGACCCCGACCGCCCGCACCCCGGCCGCCTGCCCCTTCGGGGGCGTGATGGTGAGCGCGGATTCGTCGATATCGTCGGTCGGGCCGTTGCGGTGCATACCGCCATTGTGCGCTGCGGGCCGGTCGGGCGTGGACCGGGGCGCGCCGCTCAGGTGGCGGCGTGCGGGGATTCCGGCTGGTAGGTGAGGACCTGTTCACTGATCCGGATCCGCCCGCCGGGCGGTAATTCGGTCGGGGACTGGCCGATCCGGGTCCAGCGCGGTTCGCCGGGCGTCGAGACGAAGGTACCGGCGGCGGTGCCGGCGTCGCGGAGGAACACTTTGCCGGCGTCCACCGAGAGGTAGGCGTGCACGCGGGAGATGTGGCGGTCGCGTTGCAGTACCAAGGGATCGGCGGTTTTGCGGCGGATGGATTCGTCGACCGAGGGGCCGCGGCCGATGACGTAGGCGCGGTCGAGGGGATAGCTGGTGCCGTCCTCGGCCACCAGGCTGGCAGCGGATGCCTGCTGAGGTGCGGCGCCGTTGTTCTGTGCGGCGTTCGCCGGCTCCTTGCGCAACCGGATCGGCTCCGGCGCACGCTGCGGTGCCGGGACAGCCGACCAGGCCCGCGTGCCGGGGAGCGGTTCCGCGGTGCGGGCCGGCGCGAGGCCGGTGCGCGGACCGGAGTCCACCACCGGTTCCGGTTCGCCGGCGGCCAGACCGGCCGGTGCGGTCGCGACCGGTTCACCCGCTGCGACCTTCGTCGCGGCCCGGCTGTGTTTCTTACCGCTGCGCCGGACGGCGGCATGGATGACGAAACCACCGCCGGGCACGACCCCGGCGCGGAGATCGGTCCGGGGATACGGCGATACCTGAGCGTCCGGCCCGGGTCCCACCGACAGCGTGCGAACAGGGTCGCGGACGATCTCGTCCACCCAGGTGAAGGCCCGCGAGCCGACCAGCTTCCGGGAACCCTCGGCGCCGGAGATCATCGCCGAGACGGGCCCGCGCAGCAGGATCAGTGTGCCGTCGGCGGTGGGCGCGACCAGGCCGAACGGGGGCGGTTCGGAGCCGGTGCCGAAAACGACCGCGGCCAGCCGCTGCGCGATGGCGGCACCCGGATGCTCCACATCCGCCACCGCCTCGACGGCGCCGAGTATCCGCTCGGTGGACGCATTGGCTCCCACCAGGTAGATCACGACCTCGCCGAAGCGTGCGACCAGGCCCTCACCCGGTGCGATACCGATCGTGGACGTCTCAACGCGCACCCGGGGCTCCTTCCTGGCAGATCACCGCATCCAGCATAGATGCCGAGTTGTTACCCGGTCCGGAGATGATCTGTGTCGATGGCCGCTGCCCCGGCCCGGTGGGTGGTTCGCTGTGGGGAGCGTGGGCAGCGGGTCCGCGCGGCAAGGTAGGAGTGTCCATGATCCGAGAAGCGACCGCCGCCGATATCCCGGCACTGCAGGATATCGAGGTGCGGGCCGGCGAATCGTTCGTGGCCGCGGGGATGGCCGCGGTCGCCGGGGACGAACCGCTCACCGCGGATGTACTCGGCGAGTTCGTTCTGGACAGCCGCGCCTGGCTCTGGGAGAGCGGTGGCCGGCCGATGGGGTACCTGATCGCGAGCATCCTCGACGGGAACGCCCACATCGACCAGGTCTCGGTACTGCCCGAATGCCGGGGGCAGCGGATCGGGCGCCGGCTCATCGACTGTGCGGTGCGCTGGGCGGCCGATCGGGGGCTACGGGCGATCACCCTGACCACCTTCACCGAGGTCGCCTGGAACGGTCCCTACTACGAGCGGCTGGGTTTCCGGTACCTCGAACCCGCCGAGGAGACCCCTGGTTTGCGGGCCGTGCGGTCCGAGGAGATCGCACACGGTCTGGATCGGTGGCCGCGGGCCTGTATGTCTGCGTCCGTCCCCGCGTGGGAATACGTGTCATCGGGCCCGGGAGCCCGGAGCGACGCGGAACTCCGAGCCGGTGGGGATACCTGATCGTGAGCGTTGTCGACGGGTACGCCCATATAGACCGGGCGTCGGTACTGCCCGAATGCCGGGGGCAGCGGATCGGGCACCGTCTCACGTGGTGAATGACATGAGTAGGGCGAGTAGCGTCCGGTGTCAGTCGCTCCGGGCGACCGCGGCCTCTGCGGCCGGGTGGGCCGCAGCGCGGTCGTCGGATACCAGGCCGATCCGGGTGCGCCGGTCCAGGAGGTCATCGGCGTCCAGTGCACCTTCCTGGGCCGATGACCAGGCGAATTCCGCCGCCAGGACATCTATTCCGGGCGCGACGGCTTCGGCCAGTTCAGGGTTCTCGGCGGCCAGGGCCGCGATCGCGGGGGCTTCGGCGCCGTAGCGTTCGATGAGGAGCCGGGGTGCGGCCAGCCGGTCCCGGGCGCCCCCGCCGACCGCACCGACCAGCGGGAGATCGGTGGTCCGGCACGGCCCGGCGGGGAGGCGGGCATGGGATACGGCCGTGTCGACCGCGTCCTGGGCCATCTTGCGGTAGGTGGTGAGTTTGCCGCCGACCACGGTGATCAGCCCGGTGGGTGCGGTGAGGACGGCATGTTCGCGGGAGATATCGGCGGTGTCGTCGCCGGTGGTGCGTAACAGGGGGCGCAGGCCGGCGAAGGAGCCGCGGATATCGCTGCGGGTCAGCGGGGTTCGCAGCACGGTGTTGACCGTGTCGAGCAGGAAATCGATCTCGGCCGGGGTGGGGTGTGGTTCGTCGGGGACCGGGCCCGGCGCGTCCTCGTCGGTCAGGCCCAGGTAGACCCGGCCGTGCGGTGCGGGCAGGGCGAAGATGAAGCGACCCACCGAATCGGGGACCGGGACGGTCAGCGCCGCGGTGAGGCCGCCGAAGGATTCGGCGTCGAAGACGAGATGGGTGCCCCGGCTCGGGCGCAGTTCGATACTCGGATCGACCTCGTCGGCCCACACACCAGTCGCGTTGACGACGGCCGCCGCGCGAACGGTGAGGGTTTCGCCGGTCTGAGTGTCACGCAGCGTGGCCCCGGCGCCGGTCACCCCCTCGGCGGCGACCCGGGTGAGGACGGTCGCGCCGTGTGCGGCCGCGGTCCGCGCCAGCGCAACCACCAGCCGGGCGTCGTCGACCAGCTGTCCGTCCCAGGCCTGGAGTCCGCCGCGCAGCCCCTCCTGCCGGACGGTCGGGGCCGAGCGGAGTGCTTCGGCCCGCGTCACCCGGCGTGATCGCGGCAGCAGTGCGCTCGGTGTGCCCGCGGCGGCGCGCAGGATGTCTCCGGCGAGGAAGCCGGCGCGGATCAGCGCCTGCGACGAGAACCCGATCCCGGGTAGGAGCGGCACCAGTTGAGGTAGGGGGCGCACCAGATGGGGTGCGTTGCGGCGCAGCAGGATTCCGCGCTCCACGGCGCTCTCGTGCGCGATCCCGATACGCCCGCTCGCCAGGTAGCGCAGGCCGCCGTGTACCAGTTTCGAACTCCAGCGGCTGGTGCCGTGCGCCAGATCGTGCCTTTCCACCAGAACCGTGCGCACTCCGCGCGCGGCGGCGTCGAGCGCGACTCCGGTACCGGTCACGCCACCGCCGATGACCAGCAGGTCCACGGTGGGTTCGTCGCCGAGCGCGCTGAGTTCCCGGCTGCGCCGGTCCGCGTTGAGCGCCGGGCCGGTGGAACGGGAGGGGTTGGTGACCATAATTTCGTGGCACGGCGCCCAGCAGGGCGGCGGGTGTTGCGCGCGGCCGTGCGCTACTCCTTCCTGGGCGAGGGGACCCCGGGCGCGAGGTACGCGTCGAGGGCATACCGGAGTTCGGTGTCCATGGCGGGCTCGTCGAGCAGTTCGGCCACCGTGGCCGCCGATTGCACCGCCGACTGCGCGATCAGCAGCACCATCGCCGCCAGCTGTCCGGGGTCGCCGGGACGCACCGACCCGTCGGCTTGCCCGTCCTCGATACCGGTGACGAAAAGCTCGAGCAGTACCCGCTGGTTGCGGCCCAGCCGGCCGAACACGTAGGTGAGCATGAGGTCGGTATCGGTGCGGAAGATCTTGCCGAACAACGGGTTCGACCGAACCTGCGCCGCGCCCGTCACCACGCCCGTGATCAGGCGGGCGCGGGCGGTGCCGGTGGCGGGCATGGCCGCCGCGATGATCGTGCGCAGTTCCCGGACCAGCAGTTCTCCGATGAGCGCGCCGCTGTCCGGCCAGCGGCGGTAGACCGTGGGCCGGCTCACCCGGGCCCGGCGGGCCACTTCGGCGAGGGTGGTGCGCCGGACTCCGAATTCCGCGACGCAGTCACGTGCCGCATCCAGGATGGTCCGGTCGACGGAACCGGTATCGGGGTCCGGGGGGACGGTGCCGGTGGGCACGGAACGACCTCATCTCGAGTTTACTACTTGACAGAACATGTCAAACTGTAACGCATGACCACTAGTCAGGGCGAGACCGACGCAGAACCGGCCGTGCGTGCGGTCCGGCCGGATATGGTGTGGGACGCCTGGGGCGTTCCCGCCGGGCACACACCGCTGCCGGAGCGGATTCGCGGTCTGCTCGGTCAGGTGTTCGGCGTCTCCGGGGAACCGGTGGCGCGTCGCGATGAGGGCGATGTGCCGCTTCGGCCGCCGGTCCTGTCCACGGACCGGCGGGCCGGTCTCGCCCGGCTGGTGGGGGAGGGGCACGTCTCCACCGAGCACTCCGCCCGGTTACGGCACGCGGGCGGTAAGAGCACGCTCGATCTGCTGCGCCGGCGGGTCGAGGGTCCCCAGGACGCTCCGGACGCCGTCGTCTACCCGGCCGATCACGGGCAGGTGGCCGCCGTTCTCGCGTACTGCTCCGAACACGGAATCGCCGTGGTCCCGTTCGGCGGTGGCACGAGCGTGGTCGGTGGCCTCGACCCGGTGCGCGGCCGCTTCGACACCGTGATCGCCCTGGACCTGCGGCGCCTCGACGCCCTGCTGGACTTCGACCCGGTCTCCGGTACCGCGACATTCGGCGCGGGAGTCACCGGGCCGCGGGCCGAACAGTTGCTCGCCGCGCACGAGCTGTCGCTCGGGCACTACCCGCAGAGTTTCGAATTCGCCAGCATCGGCGGTTTCGCCGCGACCCGGTCGTCCGGCCAGGCGTCCGCCGGGTACGGCCGGTTCGACGATATGGTCCAGCGGCTGCGGGTCGCGACACCCACCGGGACAGTGGAGCTGGGCCGGGGGCCCGCATCGGCGGCCGGGCCGGATCTGCGCGAGCTGTTCGTGGGCTCCGAAGGTGCGCTCGGGGTGCTCACCGAGGTCACCGTCCGGGTCCATCCTGTTCCGGAAACCACGGCCCATATGGCCTGGTCCTTCCCCGATTTCGCGACCGGCGCCGCCGCGCTGCGATCGGTCGTGCAGACCGGTGCCGCTCCCACGGTGCTGCGGTTGTCGGACGAGGCCGAAACCGGGCTGAATCTGGCGCGCTCCAAAGATGTCGGCGGTACACCGGTTTCCGGTTGCCTCGCGGTGACCACCTTCGAAGGGAGCGCGGCCCATGTTGCCGCGCGGAGTGCCGAGGCGGCCGAGCTGCTGCGCGCGGCCGGAGGGACCGAACTGGGTCCCGGGCCCGCCCGGGATTGGGAACACGGCCGTTTCGGGGCGCCCTATCTGCGCGACGCCCTCCTCGACACCGGGGTGCTGTGCGAAACCCTGGAAACCGCGACCACGTGGAACCGGCTCGGCGAACTCAAGGCCCGGGTCACCGCCGCGCTCACTGAGATGCTGTCGCCGCAGGGCGAGCCCGTGCTGGTCATGTGCCATATCTCGCATACGTACCCGACCGGCGCCTCGCTGTATTTCACGGTCGTCGCGAAACTCCCCGACGATCCGATCACGCAGTGGCGGAACGCGAAACAGGCCGCCGGTGACGCCATCGCCGCCGCCGGCGCCACCATCACCCACCACCACGCGGTCGGCGCCGACCATCGCGCCTGGCTGCCGGACGAGATCGGCGAGCTCGGAGTCCGGATACTGCGCGCGGTGAAACGCGAAATCGACCCGGCCGGAATCCTCAACCCTGGCACACTGCTGCCATGATGCGATACCTCCGCCTTCGCTGCGGCCATCCGATGGAGGTTCTTTGACCGAGGTCAGCGGCTGCGGGGCCGATCTCCGCGAGGTGCGTGCGGTCGCCGTGGTGACCAACCCGTCTGCCGGCCAGGGCCGGGCCCGGGACGCCGCGCACACGGTGGTCGAACAGCTGGCCCGCGAGGGGATCGAGATCCTCGAGATCCACGCTCCCTCCGCCGCCGAAACCCGGGAGCGCCTGCGGGCGGCACTGACCGCCGGGCCGCCCGACGTGGTCGTCTGCGTCGGCGGGGACGGGCTGGTCTCCACCATTCTCGATCCGCTCGCGCAGACGGCGGTGCCGCTGGCGCTGGTGCCGGCGGGCACGGGCAACGATCTGGCCCGCGAATTCGGGATCGGCGACGATCCGCGCCTCACCGCGGACCTGGTCCGGAAGGGGAGGGCACGCACGATCGACCTGGGCCGGCTGGAACCCAGCGGGCACGAACCCATGTGGTTCGCAACCGTCGCCTGCACCGGTTTCGATGCCCGGGTCACCCTGCGGGCCAACCGGATGCGCCGGCCGCGCGGCCGGCTGCGCTACACCTTCGCCGCGGTAGCCGAGATCACCCGCGGCACCACCGTGCCGTACCGGATCGAACTGGGCGGCGACCATTCCGTTGTCGACACCGAGGCGCTGCTGGTCGCGGTGGGCAACACCACCACCTACGGCGGGGGTATGCGGATCTGTCCCGATGCGGTCTGCGACGACGGATTGCTGGATGTGACGGTGGTCGGCAAGGTTTCACACCTCGAGATGCTGCGTATCCTGCCCGCGCTGTCGTCGGGTAAGCGGATCGACCATCCCGCGGTCAGCCAGTATCGGGTCGAATCGGTGCGGTTGACCGCACCGGACGCTCCGGCCACCGCGGACGGCGAACCCGCCGGGCAGCTACCGGTGACGGCGCGGATCGCGCCCCGCGCGCTGACACTGCTGTATTGATTGCCCCGCCTCCGGCGGGGCGGGTTCGGGGCCCCCTCGGTCTCGGTTCTTCCCTCCTCCGCTCCTCCGCTTCGCTCCCCCGCTCCGTCAGTCCAGAACCGAGACGGGCCCCGAACCATTGAGGTACGCCGAGCGAAGTCCATGCTTTTGGGCGCACGGAGGTTCTCGAACACCTGTGGGCGGGGACCAGATCTTGCTGTCGGCTCGAACTGCGGCGGGATCAGGCGGCGAAGCGGATTTCGCGGAGGTGGTCGATGGTGGCGCGGTCCATGACCACTACCGACTCGGGCCGCGGCAGTGGGCCCGCTTCGCTCTCCACCTGATCCAGCAGGCGTCTCCAGCGCCGGACGTGCCAGTTGAACGACACCCGGCCGACGCGCCGCCCACGGGCGTACTGCCCGGCCCGTGCGACCGTGGCGGGGACATCGAGCAGCACCATATGCAGTTCACGGCCGCGCCGGGCAGCCCATCGGGTCAGCATGCGCCGGGTGAACGCGACAGTGCCGCAATCGTGGATCACCACCGGGCCGGTATGGTCCCGCAGGGCGATCCAGATCCGGCGGAAATGCACCATATGCACCACCGGACGCCACAGCGGATAGGGCAACCAGGCCAGTCGGCGCCGCCAGGAGTTGCGCGCCTGGATCGAATCGATCACCAGCGAACCGCCGGGGCCCGCGGGCGGGCCCTCATCCTCGGGGCCGGAGCCGAACAGTGTGCGCAGCGCGGTGCTCTTACCCGCACCCGGGATACCGGCGAAAATCACTGTGGCCGTGGGCGGATACCGCAACTCCCCGGTGCGGCGGCCCCGTAGATCCACGACACCCCGCGGGTTCAGTACAAGTGAATCCGATTCGGGGAAGACGGATTCGGGCGGATACAACGGGACCGAGTCGAGCGGGGGGTTCACGTGATCCAGGGTCCCCAGTGAGATCGATTTCGGCAACTGTGTCCATGGCGCCGCTTCCGGCGGCGCGGGTCGGGGGCCCTGTTGACCCCGGCCACCGGTGTTGACTGGACCGAGCAGGGCAGCAGACAAAATCCGGAAGCACGACGCACCGTTGGCCGGTTGGCCGCTGCGTTCTCCGGCCCGGCAGTCGGATCCGAGGCAGGCCACCGGACTGGATCTTTTGGCGTTGCCCCTGGCGTCGCGGTCCGAGGAATGCGGGGCGGGCGCAGAGGTCCCGGGTTTGTTCACCGCACGGCTCTACGCAGAGGGGGCTTGTGACGGATCTGAGAATTCCGGTGGTCAAGCTGAGAATTAGTTATGGATTAGGATCGGCGCCGCCGATCGGCGGTAGGCTGTCTCATGTAGGCGGAGTCTTCGGTGTCCCTCATCCACCGAAGGCTCCGCCTTCGGCTATTCGGGACCGGGACCGGGATCCGGACTCGTATCGAGAGCGATCCGCTATCGCGCACCCTGCGAAAACCATTTCTCCCGGAACATTAGAATTCTGGCGTGACCAGCGCAGCCCCTGACAATACGCGTAATCGTGCCGATGCCCTCCCCAAAAGCTGGAACCCCAGTGAGGTGGAGGCCGACCTGTACGAACGCTGGGTAGCCGCCGGTTACTTCACCGCCGACCCGCAGAGTTCCGCGCCCGGATACTCGATCGTGCTGCCGCCGCCGAATGTCACCGGCACGCTGCATATGGGCCATGCCCTCGACCACACCCTGATGGATACCCTCGCGCGCCGGAAGCGCATGCAGGGGTATGAGGTGCTGTGGCTGCCGGGAATGGACCACGCCGGTATCGCGACGCAGTCGGTGGTGGAGAAGCAGCTCGCCGTCGACGGCAAGACCAAGGAGGATTTCGGCCGCGACCTGTTCGTGCAGAAGGTCTGGGACTGGAAGCGCGAGTCCGGGGGCGCGATCCAGGGGCAGATGCGGGCCCTCGGTGACGGCGTCGACTGGTCGCGTGACCGGTTCACCATGGACGAGGGCCTGTCCCGGGCCGTGCAGACCATCTTCAAACGGCTCTTCGACGCCGGCCTCATCTACCGGGCCGAGCGGCTGGTGAACTGGTCGCCGGAACTGCGTACCGCCATCTCCGATATCGAGGTCAAATACGACGAGGTCGCCGGTGAACTGGTGTCACTGCGGTACGGGTCGCTCGACGATGCCGAACCGCATGTCATCGTCGCCACGACCCGGGTCGAGACGATGCTCGGCGATACCGCGGTGGCGGTGCACCCCGACGACCCCCGGTACCGGGACCTGATCGGCACCACCCTCGAACACCCCATCACCGGGCGGCGGATTCCGATCATCGCCGACTCCTACGTCGATCCGGAATTCGGTTCCGGCGCGGTGAAGATCACACCCGCGCACGACCCGAACGACTTCGAGATGGGTCTGCGGCACAACCTGCCGATGCCCACGATCATGGACGAGCGCGGCCGGATCACCGGTACCGGCACCGAATTCGACGGGATGGACCGGTTCGAAGCTCGGGTGAAGGTGCGCGAACGGCTCGCCTCCGAGGGCCGGGTCGTCGCCGAGAAACGCCCCTACCTGCACAGTGTCGGCCATTCCGAACGCAGCGGCGAACCGATCGAACCGCGGCTGTCCATGCAGTGGTGGGTGAAAGTCGAGTCGCTGGCCAAGGCCGCCGGGGATGCCGTGCGCAACGGGGATACCGTCATCCACCCGGCGAGCCAGGAACCGCGCTGGTTCGACTGGGTCGACGAGATGCACGACTGGTGTATTTCGCGGCAGCTGTGGTGGGGCCACCGGATTCCCATCTGGTACGGCCCCGAGGGCGAGGTCGTGTGCGTCGGTCCCGATGAGGAGGCCCCCGAGGGCTGGGTGCAGGATCCGGATGTCCTGGACACCTGGTTCTCCTCCGGACTGTGGCCCTTCTCCACCATGGGCTGGCCGGACGCCACCCCGGAACTGGCCAAGTTCTATCCGACCAGTGTGCTGGTCACCGGCTACGACATCCTGTTCTTCTGGGTGGCGCGGATGATGATGTTCGGCACGTTCGTCGCCGACGATGCCGCGCTGGCCACCGGTAAGGGCGGCGCGTATCAGATCCCGTTCCGGGATGTGTTCCTGCACGGCCTGATCCGCGACCAGTACGGCAAGAAGATGTCGAAGTCCCGCGGTAACGGTATCGACCCGCTCGACTGGATCCGCGATTACGGCGCCGACGCGCTGCGGTTCACCCTGGCCCGCGGTGCTCAGCCCGGCGGCGATCTGTCGGTCGGCGAACCGCATGCGCTGGCCTCGCGGAGTTTCGTCACCAAACTGTTCAACGCCACCAAGTTCGCGCTGATGAACGGTGCCCGCCCCGGCGACCTGCCGCCGCGCGATTCGCTCACCGACGCCGACCGCTGGATCGTCGACCGGCTCGACGAGGTGATCGCCGAGGTCGATACCGCCTTCGACGCCTACGAGTTCGGCAAGGCCTGCGAGGCGCTCTACCACTTCGCCTGGGACGAACTCTGCGACTGGTATCTGGAACTGTCCAAGGTCCAGTTCACCGAAAGCGAGGCGCGTGCCGAATCCACCCGCGTGGTGCTCGGCTCCGTGCTGGATTCGGTGTTGCGCTTGCTGCACCCGGTGATCCCGTTCGTCACCGAATCCCTGTGGCAGGCGCTGACCGGCGGTGAATCGGTGGTGATCGCGTCCTGGCCGCGGCCGACCGGGGTCGCCGCCGATACTGCCGGCGCGCAGCGGATCGCCGATCTGCAGCGGCTGATCACCGAAATCCGTCGTTTCCGCAGCGACCAAGGGCTCAACGATAAGCAGAAGGTGGCCGCCCGGGTGCTCGGCCTGGACACCGCCGGGATCGCCCATCTGCATCCCGAGGTCGCCAATCTGGGCCGGCTCACCGAACCGGGGGAGAGTTTCGCGGCCACCGCGTCGGTGGAGGTGCGGCTGAGCGGAACCACGGTCACGGTCGAGGTGGACACCTCGGGCAGCGTGGACCTGGTGGCCGAGCGGCGCCGGCTGGAGAAGGATCTCGCGGCCGCGCAGAAGGAGCTCGCCGGTACCGACGCCAAACTCGGTAACGAAGCGTTTTTGGCGAAGGCGCCGGAGCCGGTGGTGGACAAGATCCGGTCGCGGCGCGAGGTGGCCGCCGCCGAGGTCGACCGTATCGGGGCCCGGCTGGCCGAGCTGAGCGGCAAGTGAACGACCACGAACCGAACCCGGAACCGGAGCCGCAGCACGGTGGCGCCCGGCTCGGCACCGGTCCGTCGCCGGTGGAGTTGGCCGAGATGGCGCTGGTCGAGGCGGAGCTCGATCAGCGCTGGCCGGAAACCGAGATCGAACCGTCGCTCGCCCGGATCTCGACGCTGATGGATGTGCTGGGCTCGCCGCAACGCGGGTACCCGGCGATCCATATCGCCGGGACCAACGGCAAGACCTCGGTGACCAGGATGATCGACTCCCTGCTCACCGCCCTGCACCGCCGCACCGGCCGGTTCACCAGCCCGCACCTCCAGCTGGCCACGGAGCGGATCGGTATCGACAACCGGCCCATCACCCCGGCGCACTATGTCGAGCTGTATCGCGAACTGCAGCCCTATATCGAGATGATCGACGCCCAGTCGGCCACCGCGGGCGGCCCGGCCATGAGCAAATTCGAGATCCTCACCGCCATGGCCTACGCGGCATTCGCCGAAACCCCGGTCGACGTGGCGGTGGTGGAGACCGGGATGGGTGGCAGCTGGGACGCCACCAATGTGATCGACGGCCAGGTCGCCGTGATCACCCCGATCGGTCTCGACCACACCGACTATCTGGGCCCGGACCTGGCCTCCATCGCCAAGGAGAAAGCCGGGATCATCAAACCCGCTCCGGAAGCACTGATCACCACCGATACGGTCGCGATCATCGCTGAACAGGACCCCGAGGCCATGGAGGTGCTGTTGCGCCGGGCCGTCGAGGTGGACGCGGCCGTGGCGCGGGCCGGCGCGGAGTTCCGGGTACTGTCCCGCCGGATCGCGATCGGCGGCCAGCAGCTGGAACTCCAGGGGCTCGGCGGTGTGTACGACGAGATCTTCCTGCCGCTGCACGGCGAACACCAGGCCCACAATGCCGCACTCGCCCTGGCCGCGGTGGAGGCGTTCTTCGGGGCGGGCGCCGAGCGCCAACTCGATGTCGACGCGATCCGCGCCGGGTTCGCCGCGGTCACCAGTCCCGGCCGGCTCGAACGGATGCGCAATGCGCCCACGCTCTTCATCGACGCCGCCCACAATCCGGCCGGCGCGTCCGCCCTGGCGGCGACGCTCACCGCGGAGTTCGATTTCCGCAAACTGGTGGGCGTGGTCGCGGTACTCGGCGACAAGGACGCCGACGGCATCCTCGCCGCCCTCGAACCGGTCTTCGACGAGATCGTCGTCACCACCAACGGCTCCCCCCGAGCCCTGCCGGTGGACCGGCTCACCGACCTCGCCGTCCAGCGTTTCGGCGACGAACGCGTCGTCGCCGCCGCCGCGCTGCCGGACGCGCTGGAAACCGCCGTCGCGCTGGCCGAGGAGGTCGGTGAGTCCGGGGAGATGGTGTCCGGCGCCGGTGTGGTCGTCACGGGGTCGGTGGTGACGGCCGGCGCTGCCCGCGCCCTCTTCGGCAAGGACCCGGCCTGAGCAATACCTTCGGCGGCGAGGGCCGGGGGCAGCGAACGTGCGACGGCGGAGGCGGCGCAATATGTACATCATGAGTGAGCCAGAGACAGCGGGGTCGGAGCCCTCACCTGCCGCACCCGATCCGTGGAAGGGCCTGCGCGGGGTGATGGCCGGGGCGCTGGTGCTCGAGGCGATCACCGTGCTGCTCGCGCTACCGGTGGTCGCCGATATCGCCGGCGGTGTGACCTGGGCCTCCGGGACCTATCTGGTGGTGCTGGCCGCGCTGATGATCGCGGGTGCGGGGCTGCAGCGGCGGTCCTGGGCCGTACCGTTCAACCTCGGCCTGCAGGTGCTGGTCCTGGCGGGCGGCATCTTCCATATCTCGATCGCGGTGATCGGAGTCGTTTTCCTCGCCGTATGGATTTTCATCCTGGTACTGCGTTCCGATGTGAAACGGCGCCTGGAGGCGGGGACCCTGCCCAGCCAACGGCCACGCGGCAGTTCCTAGTCCCGGCTGAGTGCGCTTCGCTCAGCTGTGCCCATTAGGCTGGCCGCGTGACAGAGCAGACATTGATTCTGATCAAACCGGACGGCGTCGAGCGCGGTTATGTCGGCGAGGTGCTGAGCCGGGTCGAGCGCAAGGGGCTGAAGATCGCGGCCCTCGAGCTCAAGCAGGTGAGCGAGGAACTGGCCGGCGCCCACTACGCCGAGCACGCCGAGAAGCCGTTCTTCGGCTCGCTGATCGAATTCATCACCTCGGGCCCGGTCGTGGCAGCGGTGCTGGAGGGCCCGCGGGCCATCGCCGCGTTCCGGCAGCTGGCCGGCGGCACCGATCCGGTGGAGAAAGCCGCCCCCGGCAGTATTCGCGGTGACCTGGGTCTGGAAACCCAGTCGAACCTGGTACACGGGTCGGACTCGCCCGACTCCGCCAAGCGTGAAATCTCCCTCTGGTTCCCCGAATTCCCACTCTGAACACCGCCCGGTAACGGGCTGTCCGGACCCGTGCGAGTGCCTTGCGCAGCGCCATGGCGAACACCTGGCGCATGGTGTGGGATACTGGTACATGGTTGCGCTCCACCCAGGGTGCGATCGGATGACACACTGCGGAACGATGCCGCCATCGCTGCCGCGGACGTACAGCCGGAGACCTCGGCTGCGTCTGCCCGGCGCGCTGGACGAGTGCTCGCCCGCGGGGTTCAGCCATATGCCAGGCGCCGCGTGGCCAGTTAGCCCGACCGACGTTCGATAGTGGAGATAACCGGGCACGCGGGGCGAGACCATTGACCTTGCGCAACCGCGCGAGGCGGACGGAAAGCGTCCCCGCGACGGCCGCGTCACTCGTAGAGGAACGCGCCCGGGGGCCCGAGGAGACTTCGTGGCCGATCAAGAGCCGCTGGACACAACATCACAGGATGACGATCACTTGCCGGAGCGAATCCGAGTACATGCCCTCGCCAAACGGTTGGGTGTGACCAGTAAGCGCATTCTGGCCAAACTCAGCGAACTGGGGGCCGAGGCCCGCAGCCCGCAGTCGAGTGTGGACCGGGCGGTCGCGGAATCGGTCCGTGACTCGCTGACCACCCCCAACCTGACCCCCGCCGAACCGGGCCTGTTCGATCCGGCCGGCGCCGCGCCGGAGCCCGGAGCGGCCGGCGCCGAGGTCCCCGGCCCCGGAGTGGGTCGCGGCGACGCCGGCGCCGCCACTTCCGCTGCCGCTACGGGCACCGAGGCCGCTGCTACCGGGGCGGAGCAGGCGGCGAGTGCCGCTGTCACGCCCGGCGGCGGTTCCGGGCAAATCCCTGGCATCGGGGTGGACACGGTGTCCGCGGGCGCGGCGGTATGGGAACCGGAAGAACCCGAGACACCCGATGTAGTGGCCTCCGGGACCGGGCTCGCCCCGGCCCCCGAAGCGGAGACAGCCGCGGCCGCCGAGACCGGCACCGCCGCGGTGTCCGGCGATAGTGCCGGGTCCGGCGAAACGGCCGCGGTAACCGATACAGCGCAGCGCGACCGCGGTGCGGGGACCGGGTCGGCTGCGGAAGAATCATCGGAACCCGCCGGGACCACCTCGGTATCCGTCTCGGCCACGGTGACCACCGGATCCCCGGTGGCACCCCCGCCCGCGTTCACCGCCGCCGCGAACCTGTTCGCCAGCCCCGTCCGCGAGGAACCCGCCTCGGTCGAACCGATGGTTTTCGAAAGCGCGGTCGTCGCGGCCCCGCTGTTCCTCTCCCCGGATGCGGCGGCAGCCGAGGACCTGCGCCGGCGGCGCAAGGCCGAGCAGCAGCCCGCGCCCGAACCGGCCGCCGACACGGACACCGACACCGACACCGATACCGATGTCGAGACAGACGCTGACGACCAGTCCGATCAAGGCGGCGATTCCGACGATCAGCCCCGGCGGCGCAGGCGCGGCCGGCGTGGTCGCGGCCGGGGTCGCGGGGAACAGCAGTCCGAGAACGAGGGTGACTCCGAATCCGAGGACGCCGAGTCGCCGGACTCTGCCGCCGAGACCGAGGACAAGACCCCCGCTGAGGCCGACCAGGACAAGGCCACGGCCGAGACCGAAGAATCCGATGATGCGGACGACGAATCGGACGGCGGTTCGAGCCGGCGTCGCCGGCGTCGCCGCCGCCGGAAGGGCGCCGGCGAGTCCGGTGACTCCGAATCCGCCGAGGACGATCCGCCCAATACGGTCGTTCACGAACGTGAGCCGCGGAACAAGACCCGGGCCCGCGCCACCGTGGACGAGGTTCAGGGCATTACGGGTTCCACCCGGCTCGAGGCCAAACGGCAGCGCCGGCGCGACGGTCGCGAGGCCGGCCGGCGGCGCCCGCCGATCCTCACCGAATCGGAATTCCTGGCGCGGCGCGAATCCGTCGACCGGGTGATGGTGGTCCGGGAAAAGGAATTCCCCGGGCATCCGTCGGCCACCCAGGTCGCGGTGCTCGAGGACAACATCCTGGTCGAGCATTTCGTCACCAGTACCGGGTCGGCGTCCATGGTGGGCAATGTCTACCTGGGCAAGGTGCAGAACGTGCTGCCGAGTATGGAGGCCGCGTTCGTCGATATCGGCCGGGGCCGCAACGGTGTGCTCTACGCGGGTGAGGTGAACTGGGAGGCCGCCGGGCTCGGCGGTAAGGAACGCAAGATCGAGCAGGCGCTCAAACCCGGCGATCAGGTGCTGGTCCAGGTCAGCAAGGACCCGGTCGGCCACAAGGGTGCCCGGTTGACCACCCAGATCAGCCTGGCCGGTCGATTCCTCGTATACGTACCGGGTGGTACCTCCACCGGGATCAGCCGCAAACTGCCCGATACCGAGCGCAAACGTCTCAAGGAGATCCTGCGCGAGATCGTGCCCGCCGACGCCGGTGTGATCATCCGGACCGCCTCCGAAGGTGTCAGCGAAGCGGAACTGACCCGCGACGTGGAACGGTTGCAGGCGGCCTGGCGCACGATCACCGCGGCCGCCGAGGGCGAGTCGAACGCGCCGAAAACCCTCTACGAAGAACCGGACCTGCTGGTGAAGGTGGTCCGTGACCTGTTCAACGAGGATTTCTCGAAACTGGTGATCGAGGGCGAACGCTCCTGGAACACGGTCGAGACCTATATCGGCACCGTCGCCCCCGATCTGCTCGCGCGGGTCTCCCGGCACGAGAGCACCGGCGCCGATGTTTTCGAGACCTATCGGATCGATGAGCAGCTGGCCAAGGCGCTGGACCGCAAGGTGTGGCTGCCCTCGGGCGGCACCCTGGTGATCGACCGGACCGAGGCCATGACGGTGGTCGACGTGAACACCGGCAAGTTCACCGGCTCCGGCGGCGGCAACCTGGAAGAGACGGTCACCAGGAACAATCTGGAGGCCGCCGAGGAGATCGTGCGGCAGATGCGGCTGCGCGATATCGGCGGCATGATCGTGGTCGATTTCATCGATATGGTGCTCGAATCGAACCGCGATCTGGTGCTGCGCCGGCTCACCGAGGCACTGGGCCGCGACCGCACCCGGCACCAGGTGTCCGAGGTGACCTCGCTGGGCCTCGTGCAGATGACCCGCAAGAAGCTCGGTACGGGCCTGGTGGAGGCGTTCTCCACGACCTGCGAGCACTGCCACGGCCGCGGCATCCTGGTGCACAGCTATCCGGTGGAGCAGTCGGGTGCCGAGGACAGCTCCGGGCGGGGCCGCGAATCGGGTTCGCGGCGGCGCCGTAATCGCGATAAGGCGGCACCGGTTCCGGCGGCTGCCGTATCGGCACCCGTGGCCGAGGTCTCGGAAGAAGACGCGGCAGCGAAGCGGGCCCATCCGGTGGCGCTGGCGATGGCCGCGCACCAATCGGACGACGAGACGGCGCCACCCGCGGATCAGGTCGAGTCCGAGGCGCCCGCCGCGTCGGCAGCGGCCGGTAGTGACACGAAACCCGGCAAGACCGGTGCCGCGGACAGCGGAGGCGCTGCGGAACCCCGCCGGCGCCGTACCCGGGTCCGCCGGTCCGCCGGTGCCGCGGGGTCCGGTGATCGTCCGGCCGCCGAATCGAACGGCAGCGGTGTGCACGCCGCATCCGAGGCGACCGCTGAGCCCGATGCGGCCGAGGCCGCGACCGCTGGTTCGGATGAGGCCGCGGCCACCGGGCCGTCCGGGGCCCAGGCCGTTGTGGATGAGACCGGGACCACTGGGCCGGATGTGGCTGAGGCAGCTGCTGCTACCACCGTGGGTGACACGACAGTGGACAGTGGCGTACCAGCGCCTGCCGCCGAATCGGATACCGACGGATCCACCGCTACAGAGGACGAGAGCCCCTCGGACAGCGGGGAGCCGGTTGCGGCGGCCGCCGCAACCGCGGAATCGACGAGTAACGGTGTCTCCACGCAGGTCGAGCCGGGATCCACAAGTGGCCGGAACGGGACCGCTCACGCGACCCCGGTACGCACGGCGGAGCCGGATTCCGCGCAGCAGGCAACCAGTGGTCCGGCGGCCGACAGCCCTCCGGAGGCCCGTGGGCGCCGGCGTCGTGTCGCCCGTTCCACCGCTTCACCGGCAGCCGACAGTTCGGCCGCGGTGTTCGTACTCGCCGCGGACGAACAGCCGGCCGCACCGGTCGCCGACGTCGCGGCCGAACTGCCGGAGGCCGAGGTACCGGCCCGGCGGGTCCGCCGCCGCGCCGCCGGGCGTCCGGCCGGACCGCCTGTCGACGAAGAGAGCTGATTCCAGCCGGAGAGCGCCCGGCCCCGGAAGCGGGGCCGGGCGCTTCCGCGTCTCCCTGCGTCGTTCGCCGGGTGTACCCGCGCGATGGCACTGGTAGGGCAGTCACGTCTCTGTCCTGGCCGGGTCCCGCGTCGGCCGCTTCTGCAACCCGTGCACCGCGAGGGCGCAGCGGCCCGGGGATCCGCTCGCGAGACAGATGGAGATCGACTCGAAGCGGTCCGGTAACCCGGCTGCTCGGGGAGGAGGCCGCACCGGGGTGGCGACCGGACGCGACAGGCACCGGTCCTGCGTCGGCTCCGGCCGGGTCCGGGTCTCGGGTCGGCCCGGATTACCGCGCGCTGGTCCACAGCGGGGCACAGTGAGCGGCGTGTCTGCCCGAGAAGAGGTATGGAGATACGCTCCCGTCCGATTTCGGATCGGTCCCGGTCCCGGAGCGGCCCGGGACCGGGGTTGCCCGGGGACGGCGTCTATACGAGGTGTCGACAGGGCCCCGGTCCGGAGGAGCGGTGGAGAGTGCGGCGGTGGCAGTGAGGTCGGTCTTCGGCTCGGTCCGGGGTGGCCGCCGTCGGGGTGGGTCCGGGTCCGGGAACGGGTCCGGTTTGGTCGCGGGAACCGGCATCCTGTAATCTTGGCCAGTCGCTGCCCGGCGGCAGCAGCATGCTGTTCCGTGGCCGGTTCCCGATACCGAGAGCCACCAGATGCTGAGGCGGCGATGATTATCAGACCAGTCGTGCGGTGGATCCCGGTGCGAAACCGAGATCCGGCCGTGCGAACGAGTGCCGAGCACTACAGGAAGAAGGGCAGCCGACCGATGGCAACGTACGCGATCGTCAAGACCGGCGGAAAGCAGTACAAGGTCGCGGTCGGTGACCTGGTGAAGGTCGAGAAGATCGAGGGTGCGCCGGGCACCTCCGTGGCACTGTCGCCGGTGCTCGTCGTCGACGGGGCCGAGCTGACCACCGCAGCCGACAAGCTCGCGAAGGTTTCGGTGTCGGCCGAGGTGGTCGAGCAGACCAAGGGCCCGAAGATCCGCATCCACAAGTTCAAGAACAAGACCGGCTACCACAAGCGCCAGGGACACCGTCAGCCGCTGACGGTCCTGAAGGTCACCGGCATCAAGTAACGACTCGCAGGGCTTACCGGCCCGCGCTGAAGGAGTATCAGCAATGGCACATAAGAAGGGTGCGTCCAGCTCCCGGAACGGCCGCGATTCCAATGCCCAGCGGCTCGGCGTGAAGCGCTTCGGTGGGCAGACCGTCAAGGCCGGCGAGATCCTGGTACGCCAGCGTGGCACCCACTTCCATCCCGGCGTCAATGTCGGCCGCGGCGGGGATGACACCCTGTTCGCGCTGGAAGCCGGTGCTGTCGAGTTCGGCAGCAAGCGTGGTCGCAAGACCGTGAACATCGTGGTGCCGGAGCCGGTCGAAGCCTGACCGGCTGACGACTCCACCACAGCGAGCGGGTCAGGGTGATTCACCCTCGACCCGCTTTTCGCGTTTCTACGGTTCGCCGTAGCCGCCCCCCGGGCGCGATCGCCTATCGGCCGTCGTGCCTTCCCGACCTTCGACTATCCCGAGGAGGATGATCCGGCCATGGCCAAGTTCATCGACCGTGTCGTTCTTCATGTCCGTGCCGGCAAGGGTGGGCACGGGTGCGCGTCGGTGCACCGGGAGAAGTTCAAACCGCTCGGCGGGCCCGACGGCGGGAACGGCGGGAACGGCGGGGATGTGATCCTCGAGGTCGACGCCAATGTGCATACGCTGCTGGACTTCCATTTCCACCCGCACGCCAAGGCCGGTAACGGCAAACCCGGCGAGGGTGGGAACCGGGACGGGAAGAAGGGCTCGGAGCTGCTGCTGAAGGTTCCGGACGGGACCGTGGTGCTGGGCCCGGACGGCGAGGTCCTGATGGATCTCGTCGGGGCCGGTAACCGGTATGTGGTCGCCAAGGGCGGGCGCGGCGGCCTGGGGAACGCGGCGCTGGTGTCGCGGGCTCGCAAGGCGCCCGGCTTTGCGCTCCTCGGGGAGGAGGGCGAGGTCCGCGATGTGGTGCTCGAACTCAAATCCGTCGCCGATGTGGGTCTCGTGGGGTTCCCGTCCGCCGGGAAGTCCTCGCTGGTGTCGGTGCTTTCCGCCGCGAAACCCAAGATTGCCGATTACCCCTTCACCACCCTCGTTCCGAACCTGGGAGTGGTGAACGCGGGCGACACCACCTTCACCATCGCCGATGTCCCCGGATTGATCCCCGGGGCCAGCAGCGGCCGCGGTCTCGGCCTGGACTTCCTGCGCCATCTGGAACGCTGCGCGGTCCTGGCGCATGTGGTGGACCTGGCCACGCTGGAACCCGGCCGCGACCCCATCTCCGATATCGACGCCCTCGAAGCCGAACTCGCCGCCTACAAACCGGCACTGACCGGCGACGCGAGCCTGGGCGACCTCGCCGACCGGCCCCGGGCGGTGATCCTGAACAAGGCCGATGTGCCCGACGCCGAGGATCTCGCCGATCTGGTGACACCGGAGTTGCGCGAGCGCGGCTGGCCGGTCTTCCGGATTTCCGCGGTCAGCCACGCCGGTCTGCGGCCGCTGACCTTCGCGCTGGCCGAGCTGGTGCAGGAGTACCGCACCGCCCATCCGAAGGCCGCGCCGAAACGTCCGGTGATCCGCCCGATCGCGGTGGACGAATCGGGCTTTTCGGTGCGGCCGGATCCGGACGAGCCGGGCGGGTTCCTGGTTCGCGGTACCCGGCCCGAACGCTGGGTGCGGCAGACCCAATTCGACAACGACGAGGCTGTCGGGTACCTGGCCGACCGCCTGGCCCGGCTCGGCGTCGAGGACGAACTGGTGCGGCTGGGCGCGCAACCGGGTGCGCCGGTGACCATCGGCGATGTCACCTTCGACTGGGAACCGCAGATCACGGCCGGGGCCGATATCGTGCCCACCGGCCGCGGCACCGATATCCGGCTCGAACAGACCGACCGAGTGAGTGCCGCCGAACGTAAACACGCGTCGCGGGTGCGGCGCGGTCTGGTGGACGAGGAAGACGAGGAGTAGGCAGGTGAACCTGGGTAACCGCGGAGCAGGGGCACGGCCGTGACCCAGCTCTCCCCAGAACTCAGTGATGCCCGGCAGGCGATTGCCGGTGCCCGGCGGGTCGTGGTGAAGATCGGTTCGTCCGCGCTCACCAGCCTGCACGGTGGTCTCGATACCGCGCGACTGGATCTGCTGGCGGACGCCATCGAGGCGCGGATGCGCGCGGGATCCGATGTGGTGGTCGTATCCTCCGGCGCGATCGGTGCGGGCCTGGCGCCGCTCGGGCTGACCCGGCGGCCCCGCGATCTCGCCACCAAACAGGCGGCGGCCAGTGTCGGTCAGCTCGCGCTCGCCCATGCCTGGGGCACCTCGTTCGCCCGCTACGACCGGACCGTCGGCCAGGTGCTGCTCAGCGCCGACGATTTCGCCCGGCGCGAGCACCACCGCAATGCCCAGCGCACCCTGGACCGGTTGCGGTCGCTCGGTGCGGTCGGGGTGGTGAACGAGAACGATACGGTCGCCACCGAGGAGATCCGGTTCGGCGACAACGACCGGCTCGCCGCGCTGGTCGCCCACCTGGTGGGCGCCGACGCGTTGTTCCTGCTCTCCGATGTCGCCGGGCTGTACGACGGCGATCCCCGTAAGAGCGACGCGAATTTCATCGCGGAGGTCCGCACCAGCGCCGACCTGGACGGGGTGATCGCCGGCAGTGGCGGTGTGCTCGGGACCGGCGGGATGGCCTCGAAACTGTCCGCCGCCCGGCTGGCCGCGGACGCGGGCGTCCCGGTGCTGCTGGCCGCGGCCGCCGAGGCCGCGAGCGCGCTCGGAACCGGAACTGTCGGTACGGCTTTCGCGGCGCGCCCGGTGCGTTTGTCGGCCCGCAGGTTCTGGGTCCGGCATGCGGCCGACAGTCGCGGCGCCATCCTCATCGACGCGGGAGCGGTCCGCGCCGTGGCGCATGCCCGGCGGTCGCTGCTGGCGGCCGGGATCGTCGGGGTGCGCGGCCGATTCCACGGGGGTGATGTGGTCGACCTGGTGGGCCCGGATCGCGCGATCGTCGCCCGGGGTGTCGTGGAATACGACGCGGCCGAACTCGCGACGATGCTCGGCCGGTCCACCCGGGAACTGCCGGACAGTATGCAGCGACCGGTGATCCACGCCGACGACCTCGTCAAGGTGTGAGCGTTCCGCCCGGGGCCAGGTGAGGTCGCGGGGGAACTCGCCCGATCTGCCGGATCGGCGCGGAGGCGCCTGAGGCCTCGACGGTGTCATCCGGTACGGAACGAGTTCGCCGCCGCCCGAACCGGGCCGGCGTATCCCGCAACAGATATCGGGGCAGGACGTTTATCGCGTGATCCGCCGCCGGTCACCCGGTTTGCGGATCTCCGTCAGGAGATGCGCCCCAGATGGTCGGCGGTGCGAGTGGTTTCGGGCAACCGGTAGCGCGGTGCCAGGCGTAATACCAGGTCACAGGCCGAATCGAGGGTGAAGCGATGCCCCACCGACACATAGATCGGTTTGACCCCCGGCTGGGTGCGCAGGACGCGGCCGACGATCTCGCCATCGGAGGTGACTGCGCTCCGATCGCCCCGTGCCGGACCGGGCTCGGTGGCCGCACCGTACGAGTTCTTCGCCACGCCGATACTCGGCAGATCGGTGAGTACGCCCAGATGTGCGGCCAGGCCGAACCGGCGCGGGTGGGCGAGCCCGTGACCGTCGCAGACGAGCACATCGGGTTCCACCGTCAGTTTCTCCAGCGCGCGAGTCAGCGCGGGAACCTCACGGAATGCGAAAAGTCCTGATATGTATGGGAATTCGATTCGCTCACGGACCACCGCCTGATCGAGAACCGCGAGCGATTCCAGGTCCAGGACGGTCACCACCCCGACCGCGATATCCGGATCCCGGTAGGCGACATCCAATCCGGCCACCCGCCGGATCGGGCCGTGCTCGTCGCGCACCACAACCCGCTCGCGCAGCCCCTGCTGGATGGCGATCGCCTCGTCCTCGGTCACCGCCCATTCGTGCATCTGCCGTACCCGGACCATTCCCGGAGCCTAATCGGCGCAGGTGGGCCGGCCGGACCGGGTGCGCCGGCACGGTTCAGTCGACGAATATCGGATACAGAAAGCCCGCGAGCGCGCCCAGCGCGGGCATACCGGCGCTCGCGGCGATCAGTGCCATGAAGCCCGTAGGCATCGCTCGTACCTGTTCCGGACCCTGCCGGCCGCGCCGGCGATGCAGGCCGACGGCCAGGATCACGACGGAGAGGCCCGCCGCAGCGACCGTCGCGATGCCGAGCGGATCGGCATGTTGCGCGGCAACCTTGGTGAGCAGCAGTCCCACCGCCACCGCGGTGAGTGCGGTCCTGCGCCACGCCAGGACGGTGCGTTCCGGTTGCAGTCCGGGGTCGCGGACGCCCGCGCCGCTCACAGGCCGATGAGCAGCGCGCAGCCGACTGCCGCTACCAGTACCCCGATCACCAGCAGTTTCACCATCACCGGGCCGGGTAATGGCCCGTCGCGGCGCATGGCTGCCTGCACCTGTCGCCAGCGCAGGAATGACCCGACCGCGACGAGCACGGCCAAGACGACACATACCCCGCCCAAGATCCGGTGCGTGACCGGATCCAATTCACCGGTGAACAGCTGTCCGACGGCAACTCCGCCTGCCAGCAGGGCGAACGCGGTACGAATCCAGGCCAGGAAGGTTCGTTCGTTGGCCAGGGTGAACCGATAGTCCGGTTCCCGGTCGGGTTCGTCGTGGTGAGGCTCCGGCAGGGTCGTGCCCGGAGCCGATCCGTGGGACCCCCGGGTCATAGCAGTGGCTCTGCGGTGGAAGAACCGGCTGTCGCCGAAGATGCCTCGACAGTCGCCAGTTCCTTCCGGAGCCGGGCGATATGACCCCGCCCGGCGAATTCGGCCAAGAGCACGTCCCTCGACTCGAGCGCATCGACGATGCGGTGGTGCTCGGCGAGGGCCAGCGGCATTCCGCCGGGTGAGCGATGGGTGGTCGACATCGCCAAGCGGATCTGATCCTGGAGGAGATCCAGCTGTGTGGCCAGCTTCGAGTTCGCGGCGATTTCGCGGATGCGGGCATGGAAGCGCATATCGACGGTGTAGTGACGTGCCACATCGCCGCTGTCGATGGCGGCGCGCTGGTCGGCGAGGATCGCGCGCAGATCGCGCAGGTCGGCGGCGGAGACGCGCTGCGACGCGAGCCGGCAGACGAGTCCTTCCAGTACCTCGCGGACCTCGTAGATCTCGACCAGTTCACCACGATCCGGGTTCGCGACAACGGCACCTTTGTTCGGTTCGAATTGGGCCAGGCCCTCGTAGGTGATGCGGGCGATAGCCTCCCGCGCCGGACTCCTGCCGACCTCGAGCCGCTCGGCCACGACTGCCACCGACAGTCGCTCTCCCGGTTCGAATCTGTGGTCGAGTATCGCCCGGCGCAGACAGAGGTACGCGTGTTCTGCCAGACCGCTCTCCGGTCGTGCTGTGGACACCTGGACTCCCCTTGCTCTCGGTCGCCCCCGCGGGGGCCAGGCCGGCTGGAACTGATCAGCCGACTGCCGCTGTCGCTGCTGCCGCCGACTATACCTTGTGATTACACAAAATCTACCTTATGGTGTGAATCACAAGGTTCAGGAACCTACTGGTAAACAACACATTGTTTGGTTCCGGCTTTGCTGGACGGCTTGAAGCAGCTGTCAGATTTTATGAAATCGCCCGTTCGGCTGAGGTGAGATTCCTGCATGGAGCCTCGTCCTCGCGGCCGCCGGGGGTCAGAGGAGTGTGCGCAATGTCGATCACGAGCCCCAGCACCGATCGAATATCTCTGAAGAGACGCCGACCACCGAGAACGGGAGACGGCGGTTCCCCCCGGCGTGTTGCGCTCGGGTTCGCGGGCGGGTTGATCGCCATCGCCGCCTGGTACGCGGTATCGGTCTCGGGAATCGTCTCCGGCCGCGGTATTCCACGTCCCGACGAGGTGATCACCGCGGCATGGACCCTGTTCACCGAACAGGACCTGCTGTTCGATATCCGGGTCAGCGTCACCCGCGTGATGATCGGTGTGATCATCGGTTCGGTCGCGGCACTACCGGTCGGATTCCTGCTCGCCTGGTATCCGACGCTGCGGGCGATGGTGGAACCGCTGGTCAACTTCTTCCGCGCGCTTCCCCCGATCGCGCTGGTCCCGCTGGTGATCGTGTATTTCGGCATCGGCGAAACCGCGCGGATTTCGATCCTGGTGTATGCCTCGTTCTTCGCCGCGGTGATCGTGTTGTTCGAGGGGATCTCCGGTATCGACCCGTTGCTGATCCGGGCCGCGCGGGTACTGGGTGCGAACCGCTGGGAGATCTTTGCTCGCGGTGTCGTCCCCGCGTCGGTACCGCACCTGTTCACCGCTGTCCGGGTCGCCCTCGGCGTCTCCTGGGCGACGGTGGTGGCGGCCGAACTCGTTGCGGCGCAGCGCGGACTCGGCGCCGCCATCCAGGATGCGTCGACGTTCTACCGGATCCCGGATATGTACGTCGGCATCGTGATGATCGGCATCGCCGCACTCGTCATGGATCTGATTCTCAAACTCGCCCAATCCCGGATGACCGCGTGGCAGGAGAAGTCGAAATGACCAGTGTCGTGACACCGGAAACCGTGGCCGACAACCGGATCGCCTTCGACGGCATCGGCAAATACTACGATCGCGCGGGCGACCGGATGCACGTCCTGCGGGATTGTTCGTTCGATATCGAGCCCGGTGAGTTCATCTCGGTGATCGGGCCGTCCGGGTGCGGTAAGACCACCCTGCTCAATATGGCCGCCGGATTCCTCTCTCCCGACGAAGGCGCGGTTCGCGTCGGTGGTGTGCCGGTGAAAGGACCGCACCCGTCGCGCGGCGTGGTGTTCCAGCAGTACGCGATCTTTCCGTGGCTCACCGTCGCCAAGAACATCGAATACGGGCTCACCCTCCGGGCCAACCGCAAACCACGCGCCGTACGCGCCGAAATCGTCGACCGCTACCTGCAACTCATGGGGCTCGAGGCCTTCGCCGATTCCTACCCGAAGGAATTGTCCGGCGGTATGCGCCAGCGGGTGGCGATCGCTCGCGCCTACGCGACGGATCCGCAGGTACTGCTGATGGACGAACCGTTCGCCGCCCTGGACGCGCAGACCCGTGAGCGTATGCAGCAACTGCTGCACGAGACGCAGTTGACCGAACAGCGCACCGCCTTGTTCATCACCCACAGTGTGGAAGAGGCGATCTTTCTGTCGAACAAAGTGGTGGTACTCAGCGCCCGGCCCACCCGGGTTCGCGAAACCGTCCCGATCGGTATCGACTTCCCGCGGTCGGCCGAAACCAGACTTTCGCCGGCCTTCGTCGAATTGCGACGCCACCTCGAGAAACTCCTGCGTGACGAATCGGACCAGGCCGCCGGGGTGTCGCGATGAGAGCCCCCTGTCCGCGCCGGATCGTGACCGCCCTGTTCGCCCTCCTGGGCGTACTCACCCTGCTGACCTCGTGTGCGCTGGAAACATCCGGACCACGGACGACCCCCGAGGGGCTACCGGTCATCAAGGTCGGCTACTTACACACCCTCGCGGTGGACTCCCATATGTGGCTGGGCCTCGAAGAGGGCCTTTTCGAAAAGCACGGTGTAGCGCTGGAACCCGTGAAGTTCGATACCGGAACCGCGTTGAGCCAGGCCCTTTCCGGCGGATCGGTCGATGTCGCGGTGATGGGCGCCGTGCTGTCGAATTTCCCGGCGCAGGGTGTCGGCAAGGTGTTTCTCGCCAACGATATCGAATTCGATACCGCGCAACTGTGGGCTGCACCGTCGTCCGGCATCCGATCCGTGGCCGATCTGAAAGGTAAGCAGGTGATTACGGCCAGCGGGACCACGGCGCACGTGTTCCTGCACAACGCGCTGCGCGCCGAGGGTGTCGATCCATCGAGCCTGAAGATCATCAATGCCGATCTGCCATCGGCGGTCAGCGCATTCGTCTCCGGTCAGGTTCCCGCCGTGGCGCTGTGGGTTCCCTTCGACGAGACGGTGGAAAAGCAGATGCCCGACGCCCGAATGGTGGCATCGGCCAAGGATTACTATCCGCAGTCGTCCATCGTCGGGGGCTGGGTCGCCAACAACAATTTTCACGAGGCGAATCCCGAACTGCTGTCGAAGATCACCGGCGCCTGGCTCGAGGCGAATGATCTGCTGATCAACGACCGGCAGCGGGCGCTGACCATCGTCCACGATGCCGCCTACGCGGACAGCCAATCACTCGACGACACCCTGCGCCGATTCGAATTCGCCCGCCTGTACACCAACGACGAATGGGCGCAGATGTACGCGTCGGGCGATCTCGAACGCCAGATCGGCAATATCGAACGGATTTTCGTCGAGATCGGCGGTATCGACAGGTACGTCGATCCGGCCGATTTCGTCGACACGTCGATCTACACGAATTCCTACAACAACTGGAAGGTTGGTTCATGAACACCAGAATCCGCGTACTCGGGCTCGGCACGATGGGCGGGCGGGTGGCCGTCGCCGCCCGCGAGGCGGGCTTCGACGTCCGGGGTTTCGACCCGGTGGGCGCCGCGCGGGATGCCGCGGCCGCTGCCGGGGTGGACGTGGCCGGCGACGGTGCCACCGCGGTCGCCGATGCCGACCTGATCCTGCTGTCGGTCCCCCGGCCCGAGCACGTCCGCGCCCTCGCCGACGATGTCCTGCCCGCGGCGCCCGAAGGCGCGGTTGTCGTGGATCTGTCCACCATCGACCCCACCACCGCCCGGCAGGTCGCGGCGGATCTGCAGAAACACGGCATCACCTACATCGACGCGCCCGTCCTGGGCCGGCCGGTCAAATGTGGTTCGTGGATGCTCGTCTGCGGCGGTACCGAGGAAGCGATCGACAAGATCACCCCCGCACTCACTGCCACGATCGCGTCGGCCGTGCAACGGGTGGGTGACGTCGGCGCGGGATCGGTGGTCAAAATCGCCAACAACCTGATGTTCGGCGCCATCAACGCGATCACCGCGGAAGCGCTCACCCTCTGCGAACGCAACGGAGTCGACGGCGCGACCTTCGTCGACGCGGTGTCACGTTCCGGCGCCGCCACGGTGTCGAACCTGTTCAAGGAACTCGGCCCGCGCATGGTCGCCGCCGACGACGACCCGAACTTCGCTCTGGCGCTACTGGCGAAGGACAACAGACTCGCACTCGATATCGCGCAGGAATCCGGGACGCCCAGTCCGCTGGCCACCGCGATCGTCGGCATCAACGACGTCGGGCTCGATGAGGGGCTCGGCGCACGCGATACCGGCGCGATCATCAAGGCCTACGCGGCCTTGACCCGGGCCGCCGAATGACCTCCGGGTACCCGATCGAACGCCTCACCGTCTCGATTCTGTCCGCCCCGGTCGACAGTGCCGTTCCGATGTCGTTCGGCACGCTGACCGACCGCCGGGTGTGTCTGGTCGAGGTCGAGGCCGGCGGTGTCGTCGGGATCGGCGAGAGCTGGCTCAACTATCCGGGCTGGTCGCATGCGGAACGATTGTCGACGTTCACCGAAGGTATCGCGCCGCTGGTGTTCGGGCTCGACGCGAGCGATCCGGCAGGTGTCCTCGCGCTGCTGTGCGGGCGCTTGCTTCCGGTCGGCCGGCAGGCAGGGGCGATCGGGCCGATCTGGCAGGCGCTGAGCGGTATCGATATCGCGCTGTGGGATATCGCCGGGAAACTCGCCGGGAAACCCGTTCACGAACTGTTGACCGGGACGGCGTCACGATCGTCTGTTCCCGCCTACGCCAGCGGGATCGGCCCGTCCGATATCGAATCGCTCTGCGCGGTCGCGCTCGCCGATGGTTATCGCGCGATCAAGACGAAAATCGGTTTCGGCGCCGAACGCGACCGCGCGACGCTGTCGACCGCACGTGGCTGTGTGGGCGCGGACATCGAACTGTTCGCCGATGCCAACCAGGCGTGGGATGTCGCCGCGGCCACCGAGCAGATCAACGCACTCGCCGACTACGACGTGCGCTGGATCGAAGAGCCGTTGGCCGGCGACCGGGTCGAGGATCTGCAGAAGCTGGCCGCCGCGGTATCGCTACCGATCGCCACCGGTGAAAACGTCTATGGAACAGAGGATTTCGAGAGCCGCATCGGGTCGGGCGCGGTCACGTTGATCCAGCCCGATCTGGCCAAATCCGGCGGCTTCACCATCGCCCGCACGGTCGCCGAATCGGCGATCCGATCCGATGTGCGGATCGCACCGCACTGCTATTCGAGCGGAATCGGGATCGCGGCCAGCGCCCAGTTCGGCGCCGCCTACGACCGGGTCGACTGGATCGAGGTGGATGTGCGGCCGAACCCGCTGCGCACCGAGTTGCTCGCGCGCGGACCCGAACTGTCCGAGGGTGCGATCCGTCTGCCCACCAGCCCGGGACTCGGGGTCGAACTGGACCCCGGCACTGTGCGCCGCTTCCGTATCCACCGAGAGGAAAGAACTCGCAATGCCCACTGAGCTCCTGACGTCCCCGTCCACTGAGACCGTTGTGGCGGGCGCCCGCATCGGCGGAGAAGCGATCGAGGGGACCCCGCACGATATTCCCGACCCTGCTACCGGTGAACGTCTCGCCTGGGTCGGATGGGTGACCGGTGACGTCGCGCGCCGGGCCGCGTCGGTGGCCGCGGGCGCGTTCCGGGAATGGTCGGACACTCCGCCCCGGCAGCGTGCCGCCGCACTGCGCGCCATCGCCGCGGATCTGCGCGCGAACACCGAGGCGCTGGCCGCCACGATCAGCGCCGAATCCGGGAAACGCCTGGCCGAAGCCGTGGGTGAGGTCGGTTTCTCGGCGCAGTATTTCGAATGGTTTGCCGACGCCGCCACCATGCCCGGCGATGGCGGATTCGTCACCGCACAGCGCCGCTTCACGACCACCCGCCGGCCCGTCGGCGTCGTCGCGGCGGTCAGCCCGTGGAACTTCCCGCTGTCGATCCCCGCGCGCAAGGTCGCTCCGGCGCTTGCCGCTGGATGTACCGTCGTGCAGAAGGCCTCGGAGCTCACCCCGCTCACGAGCGTCGCGTTCACCGAGATCTGTGAACGGCATCTTCCGCCCGGCACCGTCAACGTCGTGGTCGGGGCAGGTGACGAGCTCACCAGCGCACTGGTCGACTCGCCCGATATCGCCGCGGTCACCTTCACCGGTTCCACTCCGGTCGGCATCCTGGTGGCTCAGCGGGCCATGGCTTCGATGACCCGTGTCACCATGGAACTCGGCGGCAAGGGCCCCTTCATCGTCACCGCCGAAGCTGACCCCGGCGCCGCCCTTGAAGCGCTGCTGATCGCCAAATTCCGCAACAACGGGGCGTCGTGTATCGCCGCGAACAACGTTTTCGTCCATGAATCCCACTACGCGGACTTCGTCGCCGAACTCCGTACCCGCATCACCGCGTTGGTTGCCGGACACCCGGCCGACAAGGGGACCGATGTGGGCCCCATGCTGCGGGCCGCGCACGCCGAGCGGCTGGAAGACCTGGTAGCGCGCGCCGCGGCGGACGGTTGCCCGGTCGACCGCAGCGAGGTCGGGCCCGGGCACGGACACTACGTGGCCCCGACGCTCGTGGAGGCGGTCGCCGATACGCCGCTGTGGCATCAGGAGATCTTCGGACCGGTGTGCGCGGTCCGGCCGTACACCTCCGAGGACGAAGTCGTCGCGGAGGTCAACGGCTGGAACACCGGTCTGGGCGGATACGTGATGTCGGCGGATACGGAACGCGCCGCCCAGTTGGCCGACCGCCTCGATATCGGCATCGTCGGAGTCAACAACGGCGCCCCGAACACCCCCGAGGTGCCTTTCGGCGGGTTCGGGCTGGCCGGACTCGGGCGAGAAGGCGGTCTGTCGGGCCTGCTGGAATTCACGGAGGAGAAGACGGTGTCGTTCGCGCGATAGCCGGCCCGGGCACTATCGGCGTATCCGCACCGGTAGTGCCCGTGGGGGAGTATACCGACCGGACCTGTGAGATCAGAGATCGGCGAGGAACCGATCGACTCGCGCGGCGATCTCCGCCGGTGCTTCACCGTTGATCGCGTGGGAACGTCCCGCCCATATCTCCACTTCGGCGCCGGGCACTGTGCGCGCCTGCTCGGCGGCGCGGTCGGCGTTGTGGATGATGCTCGCCCCCGCCAGGATCACCAGGAGCGGTGTGGTGATGGACCGCAGCTGGTCGAGCGTGGGTTGTTTCGGCTGGACCGGGTGCTGCGCGAAGTCCCGCATACCGGAGGCGATGAGGCGCGCCTCGGGGACCGAATCGTCCGCCTTCGCGCCGCCCGAGATCCAGCTCAGCAACCATTCCCGGACGCGCCGCGGAAGGCCGGGTATCACGCTGCCGAGCGATACCACGATCATCTTCCAGGTGATCGGCGCGAAGGTGACGGCCGGGTCGAGCAGTGTCGCGGAGGCGAGCCGGGCGGGCCGGTGGATGGCGGTCTGGGCAGCGAGCCAGCCGCCGATACTCACGCCGAGCAGGTGGACCTGTTCGGCGTCGAGCTGGGCGAGGGCCTGGTCCAGCCAGTCGGCGTGGTCTTCGGGGCTCGAGATCGGCGCGGTCTGCGCGCTGGCGCCGGGTTCTCCGAGGCTGTCCAGCGACCATACGGTGTGGTGCGCGGTCAGGCCCGGGATATTGCCCCGCCACATGGGTGTCGAGGCTTGCCGGCCGGACAGCAGAACGATGGGTTCGGCAGCCGGCGGTCCGAAGCGGTACGCGGTGACCCGGCCGAAAGAGGTGTTCAGGACCCGGGTCTCCGCCGGGGCCGGGAGCAAGGCCATACCGTCCCGGTAGGCGTCCGTGAACCGCGCCCGGCCCGCCGCGCTCTCGAAGTGGGCGATCCCCTCGGGTTGCGGTGCGATCGGGGAACTTTCGGGGAGCGCGTCGGTCACGGCGCCAGCCTACCGACAGTGGCCGCGCCGCCGGGGGAGACCGCTGCGGCTAGCGGGAGAAGTCGACGACACCGTATTCGCGCAGCCGCGCGACCGCACGGTCGTCGGATAGTTCGCCGCGCGCCTCGGGGTGTTCGTGGTAGAAGCGGATCAGCCAGTACGTTCCCGCCGAGCCGATGGAGAGCTTTTCCGCGTGGATACGTTTGGTGCTGTTGCTGCCGGCCCGGCGGCCGGGGGATTGGATCCGGATGGTGCCCTTGGAATTGTTGCGCGACACCACCGCGATCTGTTCGACCGCGGTCCAGCTCACCCTGTTCCCGATGGATGTTTTCGTCGGGAGCACGATATGCATGGGCGTCAGTACCAGACGCCGGATTTCCGGGCGCCGGGCGTAGACACCGAGGTATCCGAGGAGCAGCACCGCCACCGTGATCGCGAGCCAGGGCGGGATCGGCGGGTGCAGCGGGAGGGTGAGGGTTCCGGTGTGGGTGCCGATACCGAAGATCGCGCAGAACGCGGCCAGGCTGAGGAAGCAGACCACCAGGGCGACCTCGTAGCCGAGCGATCGGCGAATCACCAGCGCGCCCCGGTCGTTGGCGAACCGCGCACCGTCGATCCGGATCCGCGACCGGCCCCGCGAGGTCGCGGAGAGCATCGGCAGGAAAGAGGCAACCCAGACCGCGGCCGATACGTGGAAGGCCGTGAGCACGGGTTCGCCGGACTTCAGCGACAGTCCGGCCTGGGCCAGCAGGAATGTCGCCAGAATGGCCACCAGGAAAACCGCCGGATAGGTCCAGCCGTTGAGGTTGCCGCGGAGTTCCCGGGGCGGCGGAAAGTAGCCGCGCGGCTGATCCGGCTGCGGGTGCGGCGGTGTGTCCGGACCCGCCTCGGCCTCCGGCAGATCGGGCGATATGGTGCGCGGCTGGGTTGTCATCGGTACTACCTGTACTTCAGGAGTGCATCGGGCGACTGTGATGATATCGGCAATCGCCCGGCAACTCCGCCTCGTGCGCGAGGGGTGGCGTCTCTGCGCCATCCGGCGCCCGGAAGTGCCCTGTGCGCCCGGCTCCGGCCGGACGATCACGGATCGGATCGTCCGGCCGGATGCGCTCTGCCGGTTCAGCTCTCGACGTCGGCGGTGGCGGTCGCGACCTCCTTGCGGGGGCGGAACCGGTCGATCACCGCCACGACGACCAGCGAAATCGCGGCCCAGAAGGCGAATGTCGTCAGATGAGTGCCGACGATATCGGCGTCGAAGTACAGGATCGAGCGGGCCGATTCCACCGCCGCGGGCATCGGCAGCACATCGTGCAGCACCCGGAAGATCTCCGGTTCCATATAGATCGACATGGCACCGTTGGACGCGGGTACGCCGAGGAACATCAGCACCGCGATCACCGGGAGCACGGCCAGCATGCCGAGTACCCGGACGAAAATCGTGGTGAACAGGGCCGTACTGAATATCGCCACGGCGCCGACACCCAGCAGCGGCAGGAAATGCCCGTGCACCGCGCCGACGATCGGTCCCGCGATCACCCAGACCACCGCCGCCATCCCCAGCGACCAGCCGGCCAGAATCGGCAGCAGTGTGCGCAGCCCCATCACCATCGGCGCCGCGGTCGAGCCGACGATGATGATCAGGAAACCGGACATGATCCAGCCCATTGCCAGATACATGCTCACCGTGCCCATGGTGTCGCTGTCGGACAGGGTTGCCACATTCTCCGTCTCCAGCGGCATATGCTGTCCCGCCGCGACCTGACCGAACACCGTCTGCACCACCTGCTGCTGGCTCATCCCGGCGGCTTCGTTGGTGATCAGCGTGGCATGCGGGGTCTCCGCCGAGGGCAGGACATACGCCGCGGAAATCGTGCGGTCGGCGACCATCTCGCGGGCTTCTTCGGTGTCGGTGAGGCCGCGGAGATCGAACAGGCCGGCCATGTTCTGGTCGAGACCCTGCACTACCTGGCCGGCCATCTCGGGTGTGGCCGCCACGACCGCCACCGGCATCTCTTTGGGCGCCGGCTGATACATCGCCCCGAGCATGGTGGTCAGCATCATCCCGATCATGGCCAGCGGGAAGAACGCGAGCAGTGCGTAGTGCACCCGGGTGCGGGGCCGCGGTCCGGGCAGCAGTGATTCGACGGTGCGGGCGAGCGGTGCGGCGTCCGGGTTGCGGCGGCGCTTCAACGCGTCGAGCCCGAGAGTCGCCAGGAGTGCGATCCCGGCGCCGACGGCGAGCACGGCCAGGTGGCCGGCCAGCCCGTTGCCGCCGAAATAGAGGACCGATCGCAGCGATTCACCCGTAGCCGGCGAGGGCAGGAAATTGTGCAGCACCGGGTACAGCGACGGCAGGCTGTAGATCGACATGCCGAGGTTCGATGCCGGCACACCCAGCACCATCAGGAACAGCATGCCCACCAGGACGGCCATCGGCCCGAAGATCCGGGAGAGGAACAATTGCACCGAACCCACCGCGAACACCGCGAGCCAGCTGATGCCGAGCACTTCCGCCGTATGACCTTCGACCGCACCCAGGATCGGGCCGGCCACCAGCCATACCAGTCCGGCGGTCAGCGCGGCCCAGCCGGCGAGCAGCGGTACGAATCGCCGGAACCGCAACAGTTCGGGTGCCGAGGAGAGCATCAGGCTCAGCGGCATATATCCGGCGAGCATCAGCGCGGTAGTCATGAACATGACCGCCATACCGGCCGTGTCGTGTGCGGGCAACGGTGCCAGATCCCGGGCCTCGGGCTGTAGACCATCGGCGACGACCTGGGCCGTGAGAACCTGGCCGACGCTGGAGGACTGGGAGGCCCCCGCGGCCCCGGCGGTGTACACCGCGGCGGTGCCGCCGGAACCGGCGGGAAGCGAGACGGCACCGGTGATCTCGCGGGTGAACACCAGGTCGCGGGCTTCGGCGTCACTGCCGACCACCCGGACGTCCACCGCCTTGCCCTGATCGGATTCGAGTGCCGTCGCGAACTCGGGGGCGCCCGGGCCGGCCACCGCGACCGGCATATTGTTCGGCGCGGGCGCGTGCATGGCGGCGAGATACCCGGTGATCATCATGGAGACCATCAGGAAGGGGAAGACGAACATGCCGACGATGCGGCCGATCTTCTCCTTCTTGGCTCGTGCGAGCTCTTCCCGGTCCAGTTCTTCCAGCTCTTCGGCCGAGGGCGGGCTCTCGGTTTCGGTCGGCGCAACGGTCACCGCGGTACTCCTTGCTGTGGGCAGACGCGAACCCGCGGGTTCGGCACAGGATCGATGGGTTTTTCCGGCGGCGGGGCAGCATCATCGATTCCCTCGGACCGCACACCCGGTATGCGCTCCAATTTACGCCACTTGACTTAAAATGGCGTAACCGGCGTGCTGTGACACTGATCGCAGCCGCACGCCCGGGACATGGCGGCAGGATGAGAACCTGGCGGCAGGCACGGGCACGACAGAAAGCGAGGCCAGACGATGGGACGGCGCGGTGACCGGGCCCGGCAGGCTCTCCTCGACGCCGCCGAGGAACTGTTCGCGGCCCACGGGATCGACTCGGTATCCAACCGGCGCATCGCCGAGCACGCGGGCCAGTCCAACCACTCGGCCGTGACCTACCACTTCGGCGGCCGCGACGAACTCCTGCGCGCGCTGGTGGACCGGCATCGGGAGCCGGTGAGCCGGATCCGTGCCGATCTGTTCGCGCAGCTCCCGGCAGACCCGACCCTCACCGAGTATCTGCAATGCCTGATCCTGCCGGTGACCAGCCATATCGGCTCCCTGCCCACGCCCACCTGGCGGGCCAGGTTCCAGCGCCAACTCGCCACCACGCCGTCTACCGCGGCCATGCTCACCGAATCCGCCCGGTCCGACGAGCTCTCGGATCGACTCCTCGCGCGGATCGACGAATCACTGTCGGCGGTCCCGGCATCGGTGCAGGCCGGACGGGAACGGATCGTGGGCCGCATGATCACCGATATCTGCGCCGAATACGAAGCACGGATCAGTGAGGGTTCGCAGCCCGCGCAGTGGACGGCGCTGGGCTATTTCCTCACCGACGCGTGCGCCGGACTACTCAGCGCCCCGGTGAGCCATCCGGGTTTCACAGGGCTGTAGCTGAAAAGCCTGTTTGCCGACCCGAACTGCGAGCCTGAGCACGCCACCGGACCACGCGTAGGTGGCGTGGGGACCACGGCGCGGCACCCGGCCGGGATCATGGCCGGGGCCGTGGCGTAGTCCGAGGCTCGGGTGGACTGCTCACCGGACCCCCGGGCACCGGACCCGCGACGCCGACTTTTGGACGGCGTTCAGACTCCGCGGGCGAAATCGGCGAGCAGTGCCGGGACGGCGGCGTCGAAACCGGCGATATCGAGCATTCCGGCGTCCTTCGGGTCGGCGATCGTGAAGTTGCTCGCGGTCATTCCGGCAACCACCAGCTTGGCTCGCGGGTTGACCTGTTCCCGGTAGCGGCGCAGCGCCTGGTGCGGGTGTTCCTGCCCGGCCCAGGTCTCGTTGTCGGTCAGCACCACGAACACATCCACCTCGAGCCTGCGGTTGAGTGCGTAGCGCATCGGCAGCGAGCAATCCGTACCGCCGAACGGCAGGTCCGAGACCGCACGGATCGCGTCGTCGAGACGCTGCCGCGGGCTGATCGCGAGGGGCGAAAGCACTCCGTCCCGGTAACCGGCCCCGCCGCCGCCGGCGGTGAACCCGACAATGCTGTGCTCGGGTTCGGTCGCGGCCGTGACCAGCGCCAGCGCGGCACTTGCCTCCCGTGCCGACAGCGGCAGCCCGGCGATCGGGGCCGTCATCGATCCCGAGACGTCCAAGGCCAGCAGATGCCGCTTGCCGGTGGTCTCCACCGTCCGGAACGCTGCATAGAACGCCGCGTCCAGGGCATCCACGATCGGCGCCACCGGTGTCCAGGTGCCGCTGCCCCGCGCCCCGCGCCCGGAGGCATAGGTGCGCAACGCCATCAGCACGTTGACCGGGTGTACCCGGCCACGCCGCAACCGCTCCGGATCCGCCAGCTGCTCGGCGACCGCACGCATGCGCGCGTTCATCGGATCCAGCAGACCGAGTTTCGTCAGCCGGGGCAGCTGTCGCATGAGCGCGGTCTGCGGAAGACCGTTGTCCAGCAGCGCTTCCCATACCGCCGGCTCGGTGAGGGCGGTATCGGGCAGCATCTCCCACGACAACCGGTAATCGCGTACCAGCGCCGGAATTCCGGCGACCTCGGCGGTCTGCGCCCGATGAAACCCTTCGACGAGCCGTAGCCCGTCCAGCGCCGGTTGCCGCCCGCAGATCCAGTCGAACAGCCGTTTACGCTCGTCCTCGGTGGTTTCCGGGTGGGCCAGGCGCAACAGGTCGCGGTGGGTCCAGCCTTCCCGCTGCCGGTACTTCACGGCCTGGTAGGCGATATCGTCGAGCGGCCGGCTGGTGTACCAGTGCGCGACCGCCCGCCGCAGGCCGCGGCCCCAGCCACGGAACTGCTCGATATAGCGTGCGAACAGGAACAGGTGGGTTCCCGTGCGCGCCACCAGGGGCAGCGCGTCCAATGCGGTGCGCCGGCCGTCGGTGTCACCCAGGGATGCCGCGGCCGCCAGTGCGAACAGCGCCGGATTCTGCCGCGGCGCCCGTCCGGACACCGAGATCTCGACGATCTCGGCAACGAGTTCCGCGGTGCGTTCCCGGGCGAATTCCACCACCACGGCGGCGTTTTCGCGGGTGAGTTCGCGCGCGCCGACGTAGTAGGTGCCCCCATCGGTGCCGAGGGTGAGGAACCGGCGCAGCCGCACCTGCGGGGTGACTTCGAAGACCCAGCCGCCCGCGTTGTTCGGCAGCTGCCGCGGGTCGGCCTGTTCGCGCTGCGGTGTGCTGCGCAGGTTGATCCCGGTCAGTGCGTCCATCGGTTCCCCTTCCGTCGGCCCGGAGTACGGGCGTGCGGGGAGCCGGGCGTGTGTGGTGCCCGCCGGGATGATCTACCCGAAAGATAACCGACGGGCGTCCGGCCCGCTCCCCACTGTGTGCGAGTGCGCGCGGAGAACGGGCATGGTGGTGCCGGCCGGAATTCACCCACCTCACGCGGAGGTGGCACTGCGCCGGGTTGCCCCGGCACAAGCAGGAGTTGAACCCGTTTATGCCAGATAACCGGCCGGCGTCGGCCCGTTCTCGTTGCGCGGCACGGGCAGGCGGGTGGGCATGTGATGTAACCGGAGTCTCTACTGCTCTATCCGCTGAGCTACAGACCCCGCGCGGGGTGTGGCGGGATTCGAACCCGCGCCGGTAGACCGAAAACCGATTCACGCCGGCCCACCCGCTGCGGTGTGCCGTGCCCGGAACTGTACGCACCAGGACCCGTTGTCTCCATGTGTTTTCCCGAATGGTTTACCCGTATTGCCGCGCCATGGTTGTCCGGCAACATTCGACCCCGGCGGTACTACCTGCCGGCCGGGAGCTGGGACGAGGCAGGACGGCGGTAGCGGATGACGGGTACACCGTCGTCGACCGTGACGGTGGCTCGGACACCGTAGACGTCGTGGACCAGTTCCGCGGTCAAGGTATCGGCCGGGTGCCCGTGGGCGGCGACCCGGCCGCGGTCGAGGACCAGTACGTAGTCGCAGAACATGGCGGCGAGGTTGAGATCGTGCAGGGCGACCACCGTGGTGATCGGCAGGCGGGTGATCAGGTCGAGGATCTCGAGCTGGTGGGCGATATCGAGGTGATTGGTGGGTTCGTCGAGCAACAGCTCGGTGGGCTCTTGGGCGAGGGCACGGGCGATCTGGGCGCGCTGGCGTTCGCCACCGGAGAGCGTGTGCCAGGTGCGGTGTGCGTGCTCGGTGAGACCCGTGGCGTGCAGGACGCGCTCGAGCGTCTCGTCCTCCTGCGGATCTGTGCCGAAGAGATCGCGGTGCGGGATCCGGCCGAGGCGGACGATATCGCGGACGGTGATATCGACGTCGGTGTGCGCGTGCTGGCCGACCATCGCGATCCGGCGGGCCAGCGTTCGCCGGCCGAGACGGTGCAGGGGAGTGTCGTCGAGGGCGACGGTGCCGCGATCGGGTCGTGAGATCCCGGCCAGCAACCGCAGGAGCGAGGATTTCCCGGACCCGTTCGGCCCGAGCAGGCCGACCGTCTGCCCGGCGCGCGGCCGGATATCGACATCGTCGACGACCAGGTTGCCGCCGCGGGTCCAGGACACGTTTTCGGCGCTCAGCGTCATAGCGTCCCCGGAATCTTGCGGTATTCGAGCTGGTTCGTGTGATCCGCCGGGCGGTACCGAGGCCGGGTTCTGTGCTGCGCGTCCCGGATCATGCGGTGCTCCGGGTGCGGAAGAGCAGGAGGGCGAAGGCCGGGACCCCGATCAGCGCCGTGACCACCCCGACCGGCACTTCCTGGGGAGCGAAGACCGTCCGGGCGAGCGCGTCGACCCATACCAGCAGCACCGCGCCCAGAACGGCGCTGACCGGGAGCAGCCGGCTGTGCCGGGGACCCACGAGGAACCGGGCCGCGTGCGGGAGGACCAGGCCGACGAAACCGATCGCCCCGGCCGCGCTGACCAGCACCGCGGTCATCAGGGCAGTGGCCACGAGCAGCAGCAGCCGGATCCGCCCGACGGCGATACCCAGTGTCGCCGCCGCCGACGATCCGAAGGTGAACGCGTCGAGAGCGGAATGCTGCCACCAGCACAGCGCGAACCCGGCGGCACAGACGAGCGCGGTGACCGAGACATCGGTCCAGGTGGCGCCTGCCAGCGAGCCCAGCAGCCAGAACAGGATGCCGCGGGTGCGTTCGGCGTCGGCCGAGGAGAGCACGATGAACGAGGTGAGCGCCGAGAACAACTGGGTGCCCGCGACCCCCGCCAGCACCACCTTCGCGGAACCACCCCCGGCGCCCGCCGCCAGCAGCAGCACCAGCCCGAACGACACCAGTGCACCGACCAGGGCGCCGGTCGACAGTGAAATCAGCCCGCCACCCACGCCGAGCACCGCCACGACCACCGCACCGGTGGACGCGCCGGAGGAGATACCGAGGACGAACGGGTCCGCGAGCGGGTTGCGCAGCAGCGACTGCATGATGGCCCCGCACACAGCCAATCCGGCGCCGCAGATCGCGGCGAGCAGTGTGCGGGGCAGCCGCAGTTCCCAGACGATGCCTTCCCGGATGGCGGAAACCCCGGAGGTGCCCACACCGAGTTTCTCGAACAGCACACCGTAGACATCGCCGATGGACAGGTCCGCGGGACCGATGGTGATCGTGAACGCCATCGAGACGGCGAGCACGGCCAGCCCGAGCAGCACCAGCGCGGCCGTGGCGGGCGCGCGGGTGACCCGGACAGCTGTGGGAACCGGCGGTGCTGCTGGGCTCACGAACCGTAACCCCACCGCTCCAGCGCGTCGGCGACCTTCTCGATCCCGTCGACGGTCCGGATCGACGGGTTGAGATCCGCGCCGTTCACGACGATGTAGCGCTTGTCCCGCACGGCACTCAGCCGCGCGGTCACCGGATTCGATTCGAGGAAGGAGATCTTGCTGTCGAGGGCGTCGCCGGCCAGGCTGCGCCGGCTCAGGTCGGCCAGGACGAGGGCCGTCGGGTTACGGTCGAGCACGGTCTCCCAGCTCACCTGCGGCCACTCGTTGGTGGTGTCGGCGAAGGCGTTCGTCGCGCCGACCGCCTCGGTGATGATCCCGGACGATCCACAGCACCCGGCCATGTACGGGGTGGAGGTGTCGGCGAACCAGTACGCCAGCGACATATCCCGGGCCGCGATCCGGCCGACCGCGGCGTCGTACCGGGTCTGCAATTCGGTGACCAGCTGCTCACCGCGCTCCCGGATATCGAAGATCGCGGCCAGCTCGCGGATTTCTTTGTACACCGAATCCATGGTCAGCGGTTCGGTGCGGGCGCCGTCGGCGTTGACGCTGACATCGGTTTTGCCGTCGCAATCGGTGGGCGACAGATAGGACGGCACACCCAGCTGGGCGAACTGCTCCCGCTCGGCCACCCCGCCGGTGCCGAGCGTGCCGCCGAACGATGCCGCGACGAAGTCGGGCTCCTTGTCGAGAACTACCTCGAACGACGGCTTGTTATCGGCCAGCCGGGGGACCTGGGCGTTCTCCGCGGCCAGGTTCTCCCGGACCGGATCGGTCCAGGTCGCGGTGCCCACCATGCGATCGGCCAAGCCGAGCGACAGCATGATCTCCGCCGCCCCCTGGTTCAGGGCGACAGCGCGTTGCGGGGGAGCGTCGACAGTGACCTCCGCCCCGCAGTTGCTGACCGTCAGCGGATAGCCGGTCGCGCCGGGTGCCGTATCCGAGGCGGTCCCGGCGTCGGAGGCCGAACAACCGGCGAGGGCCGCGGCGGACAGGACGGCGGCGATGATCAGCGGAAACGACCGCATCAGGCGTGGACTCCTTGCATCTGGGCCTGTGCGCGAGGCCGGCGTCGGGCGGCGCGTGAGTGATCGGACTTCACCTGCACGGGTGTCACCGTTGCGCGCCAGTCCCGGAATCCCACCGGGTTCCCTCATCACGCCGCGGGCCGCAGTGCGACCACCGGCCATGCTATCGGACGCCTAACTGGACGTACGACCAGGTCGAGTATCCGCTGCGGTGCGGCGTGTGAGGTGGGTGGCGTGTGAGTCGGCTGCCAATCCTGGCTGCGAACGCGACGGCCATTTCCTGCCAGCGTGACAGCGAGGTATCGCGTTTGCTCATAGAGACACGAACAAACGCGAAAGGGACTGGGATGTCGGAGAATATCGTGGTGGTCACCGGGGCGACCCGCGGAATCGGGCGCGCGACCGCGACGGCGTTCGCCCGCAAGGGGTACCGGGTGATCGTGACCGGCCGGCGGGCCGAAGCGGTGGACGCCGTGGTGCGTGAGCTGCGGGCCGAAGGCCTCGCGGTGGAGGGCGAACTGCTGGATGTGTGCTCGGTCGACAGTGCCCGCTGCCTGGCCGAATCGATCGGTGAACGGCACGGTCACCTCGACGTGCTGGTCAACAATGCCGGCATTCTGCCCGAAGCGACGGTTTCGGGCTCGGTGAACTTCGCGCACCCGGGTGCGTTCACCGAGACATTGATGACGAACACCTTCGGCCCCGCCAATGTGATCGAGGCCCTGCTACCGCTGGTCCGCAAGGCTCGGTCGGGGCGCATCGTCAATATCTCCACCGAGATGGGCTCGCTCACCGAACAGCGCAACCCGGAATCGCAGTACTACTCGATGGTGGTGCCGGGATATCAGGCGTCCAAAGCGGCCCTGAACAGCCTCACAGTGGGGTTGGCGAAACTGCTCGCCGATACTCCGGTGCGAGTGACCTCGGTATGCCCGGGCTTCGTCGCGACCGAACTGGCCCCGGCCGCCGCGGACGCGCCGACGACAGCGGACGACGCCGCGCGGATAGTGCTCGAGGCCGCGGAATCTCCCGACCCGTGCACGGATGGCGCCTTCATCGGTGCCTCCGGGCCGATTCCCTGGTAGGCGGATTCCGCGGGGTGGATCGGGCCGCGAACGCGGCCCGATCCATTACGGCCGGTCCCGCCCGGGACCCTCACCGGCGGGTGTGGACAGCCGGTCCTGTTCGACGTGCACGCAGACTGCCGTGATCCGGGTTTCGCAGTACTGAAGAAACGCGGCCACGTCCGCCTCGCGGCCGGCCCACTCGTCGGCCGCCTCCCCGAGGTAACCGGCCCGCGCGAGTCGCAGCACTGCGGCGTGCTCGGCGGGCAGGCGGGGGAGGAGGACTTGTGCGGCCTCGGCTTTGGACAACACGGTTCCCGACTCGGCCGTGACCCACGTCCGGGCGACCGTCAGGACGGCGTTACGTTCGTCTCCGGCCGCGCCGGCGATCAATTCCGGCAGCCCCGCGGTGATCGCGCGGAAGAGGTCACCGGCGGGGACCGGGTCCAGTACCCGCGCGGCGGGCGGGCCGGACAAGGTCAGCGACGAATCGCGCACCATGGTGGTGAGAATCGTCAGATCGGGGTCCTCGGTGGGGGCCGGCAGGTGACCGCGCTCGAAGTCGTCACGCAACCATTCGCCGTACACGAAATCCGAGCGCGGTGGAAACCGCCAGGGCACCAGATCGTCGCGCACCACCACGGTGAGTTCCACCGGGCGGGCCGGACCCGACCGCGGCCACCGGCCGGACACCTGCATCAGCTTGCCGGCCAATGTCTTTCGCAGCGCATGGTCGAGGCTGCTGCCGACCACGGCCAGGAAATCCAGATCGCTGTCGTGGCGCAGCCCGCCGGTCGTCGCGGAGCCGTACAGATACAGTCCGATCAGCCCGTCTGCCAGCACATCCGTGATGACCCGGGCAGCGGGGGCGGCTTCGGCGGCCGGATCCGGTATCGATTCCACGTCCCCACCATAGGCGCGCACGAAAATTTGAAAACCATTATCGTTACGGACATGTCCGTCAATGATCGCTCCACGCGCGCTTTCGATGCCGCCGCCGCCGATTTCGACCGCCTCGGTGAGTACTTGTGGCGGCCGATCGCCGCCGCCACCGTGGAGCGCACTGCCCCGGGGCCCGGTGAACGGGTGCTCGATGCGTGTTGCGGCACCGGCGCGTCGGCGCTTCCCGCCGCGGAGCGGGTCGGGGCGGCAGGCCGCGTGGATGCCGTCGACCTCTCGCCGGCCCTGATCGATGTTCTGCGCCGGCGAGCATCCGGCTCGGCCCAGTTGCATCCGCAGATCGGCGATGTGACCGCCTGGCCCGGCGAGGGTTACGACCTGGTCCAGGTTGTCTTGGGGATCTTCTTCTTCCCGGATATGACCACCGGAACCGATCATCTGGTCGGCCGCGTCCGCCCCGGCGGCCGAGCCGGATTCACGATCTGGCGGCGCGGCGCCATGGAAACCGCGGGCAAGCATCTCGGTGCGGCGGTCACCGCGGTCACCGGTGCGGCACCGCCACCCCCACGGCCCCCGCATCTCGTCGACCGGCTCAACCAGCCGGATCCCTTCCGCGCCTGGCTCGGCGACCGGGGCCTCACCGACGTCACGGTCACCGAGCACGAACTCCGGCTCCCGCTGACCCCCGAGATCGCGTGGCTGATCGTCACCGGTTCCGGCTACGCCGGGGCACTCTCCGGGCTCGACGAGCCGCAGATCACCGCGGTCCGCGATGCTTACCTGAACTCCCTCGACACCGCGGGAATCCGCGAACTCGACGCCACCACTCTGATCGGTGTCGGCACCCGGATATAGCGGAGGGGCCGGGGAACCTACTGCTTACGGAGGATGCGGGATGGGGGTTGTCACGGAGGCGCCTGCCTCCCCGGGTGGCATAGGTTCGATGGCAAAGCCCGGCGGGGTGGACAACGTGATGCCGGGGTCGCGGGCAGGACAGTGAGGTGTGGTGTGAGCGCGGTCGATACGGCAGTCGTCGAATCCGGTGAAGGCTCCGCCGCCCCCGGCCCGGAAGCGGCGCCGCCGGTGCGCTGGCCGTGGGTCGCGCGGGCGGGGTTCCGCTTCGGCGTGGTCTATACGGTGCTGTTCTCCGTTTTGATCGGGCAGTTCGTGTTCGTGTTCATCGCGGCGTTGAACGAATGGCTGCCCGATAACGCGCCGATCTGGCCGCTGCTGCAGATCGCGCCCGTACTGGAGTGGGTCGGCCGGACGGTGTTCGGTGTCGAGGCCGTATTCCAGCAGAACTCCGGCAGCGGTGACCAAACCGCCATCTGGGTGATGGTGTTCTGCACCGCGGTAGTGGCCGCCACGGTCGCGCTCGTCTGGTCGGTGCTGGACCGGCGCCGCCCGGCATATCCGCGTCTCGCCGCCTGGTTCCTGACCGGACTGCGCTTCTGCCTCGCCGGGCAGATGCTGTTCTACGGTATCGCCAAGGCGATACCGAGCCAGATGCCGCCGCCATCCCTCTCGACGCTGATCGAACCGTACGGGCAGCTCACGCCGATGTCCGTGCTGTGGCTGCAGGTCGGCAGCTCACCGGTCTACGAAATCCTGCTGGGGGTCGCCGAACTCACGGGCGGGCTACTGCTGCTGTTACCGCGCACCGCGACGTTGGGCGCGATGCTGAGCGTGGTGAGCATGGCGCAGGTTTTCGTGCTGAACATGACCTTCGACGTCCCGGTCAAGCTCGTATCCTTCCACCTGCTGGTGTTCGCGCTGATCCTGCTCGCCCCGCAGACCCGCCGCTTCGCCGACTTCTTCCTGCTGGCCCGCCGCGCCGACCCCGCGGTTCAGCCACCACTGTTCACCACCGCCCGGGCCAACCGGTACGCCATCTGGGCGCAGGCCGCGATCGGTGCCTGGCTGGTGGCGGGAACCGCGGTGATCGGCTGGACGAGCTGGCACGAATTCGGCGGCGGTGCACCGAAACCGGAACTCTACGGGTTGTGGGAGGTCACCGAATTCCGGGTCGACGGACAGCCGGTACCACCGCTCCTGACCGACGAGACCCGCTGGCAGCGCCTGGTACTCGAATACAACGGTGCGGCGACCATCCAGGGAATGGACGGTCGGTTGGTCGACGTCCCGGCACAGCTGGACCCGGCCGCACAGACCCTAACCGTCACCACCGCGCCCGGTACGGAGACGCCACCGGCCACCTTCACCTACACCCGCCCCGATTCCGAAAACCTTTACCTGGAAGGGGAACTCGACGGCCGGCCGACCCGGATCGAACTGAGCTCGGTCGACCCCGGAACCTTCCCCCTGAACCATGACCGATTCCACTGGGTACAGGACTTCCCCAACGCCGGCTGAACGGCACGGCGCCTACGCCCAGCGTCCGCACCGGCTGGGCTTCGAACGCTCCCGCCCTTGTCCGACCCGCGCTACTTGTCCCGGGCGTCGTTCAACTGCTGCATCAACACCTTGCTGCCATCCTGGAGGTCGGGGTGGAAAATTCTCGCCAGGGCCCGGTGGACCTTGTCCCGGCGCTCCCGGCCGACCGCGTGGAACAACTGTTCTGCCCAACTGCCGGAGGCGGGCGCAGGGTCTTCCGCACCCAGCAGCTGTGCTTCCAGCTGCTGGTTGGCCTTCTGCAATTGCTCCACTTCTTCGCGCAGTCGCACCATCTCGGCCTGCATATGCCCGGCAGCGATGTTCAGTGCCGCGTACTGCCGCTTCCAGTCGCCGGCGCTGCCGGGATCCGCGGACGCTGCCGTGTCCGACTCCGTCGTCCCGGTAGTGTGTTGTTTCCCGGTTCTGGCGACTTTCGCCCCGCCTCGTTCGAGTTCCGTGCAGAGCTCCGTGACATTGCTGGAGACGCGCCATTCACGTTTGTCCGGATCCCATTTGCGACTTCCCCTGGGAACCTTCGACTTGAAGATCTCGAGAAGATCTGGATCGTATTCGCTGAAAGCGACCCGACAGTCCTGCCCTGTCGCAGTGACGGTAACCGTCACCATGCGTGTAACCCTCCCGTCGAGATCGTCGGCTTCCTCGGCGGGAAGCTCGTAAAGTCCGTGGCTGTCGTATTCGGTTCAGCAGTGGCGGTCCAGGAAATGGCAGACCCGCCCCTCTTCGTTACTTCCGGTGGTCGCCAGGCGCAGTAGTGGGAAGTTGTAGCGGCGGCAGATCTCGTTCTTCAACGCATCGCGGGCGAGTTGTTCGGGGTTGGCCTCGTGGGTGCTGAAGCCGTCCACTTCGATGGCCCCCAAGTTCACATTGGTGATCCGGTTGAAGATGACGAAGTCGAACGATGATCTGTTCCCGACGAATTCGCGGTGCGACGCGTCGAGGCGTTCCAGATCGCGGGGAAGCAGGTTCTGCAGCATGACCTGCGCTGCCGCGGCCAGGTGGTGGTATCGGGGCTCGTTCAGCACCTTCGTGAGCATGGTGAGGGCGATATCTTCGGAGTCCCAGCCCGTTTCTCCCCACAAGATGCGCGGGTTTCTGCGCCGGCGCTCGTTGTAGTCGCTGTAGAGCAGGTCGAAGATCGACACCACATCGCTGTCGACGACGTCGTCCGGATCCCGATACCGGATATAGCCGATCAGATCGCGGATATGCCGGCTCTTCGGCAGTTCGGACGGATGCGTGACCAGGATGAACGATCGCATTGCCCGGGAAACGGCCACATTGATCAACCGGCGGTCATCGGCGAACTGCACGACCCCGTCACCGGCCCGATCGTCCAGCACTGTGGACATGACAACCGCGTCCTTCTCCCGGCCCTGGTACTTGTGCACGGTGTCGGATTCGATGTCCTCGATCAGCGCTTCGGCGGCTTTGTCGGCCTGACGGCGAAACGGAGTGGTGACCCCGATCTTATGGGGCGGTATATCGGTGGCGATCCACGGGAGAGCTTCGTGCAGAATCACATCGATCTCGCGCTGGTTGCTCCGGCCGTTCGACTCGGGATCGTTGTAGCGCTGACGCATGTGATTACCGGGGCTGGTGCGCACCACTGCCATGGCGGTGATACCCGGCGCCGGTTTCGTATAAGGAATCAGCTCGCCGGAGTAGAAACTCCGGTTGCAGAACTCGATGATGTCCGGAGCGCACCGATAGTGTTCGCGCAGCATGGTCCGGCGGACGTCGTCGCCGTATCGGTCGATGATCGCGCCGAGAATGCTGTGGGTGTATTCGAAGTCCGGGTCGGGTGCGGGCGGTAGGCCGGCCGGTTTCTTGTCGATCGGCGCCAGCTGATTCAGGTCGCCGACGATGACGAGGTTCCGGGCGCACGCCAGCGCCGGGGCGACGGTCACCAGATCCACCTGTGAGGCTTCGTCGATGATCAGGTAGTCCAGTAGCGTCGAGGATCCGATGCTGTTCGGTAGCGAATGGCAGGTGCTCAGGATCAGTGGATAGTCCTGGCTGAACTGCGCGAAATTGTGCCGATACCGGGAAGTGTGAACGGTTCGGGTGAGCGATCCGTATCGGGTGCGTAATGCCGCAGCGAGCAGGTCTTGGGACAGCTTCGTATGGTCGGCGCGCAGCGCTTCGAAATTCCGGCCGTCGAGGGCTTTGGTCAGCCGGTCGACCCGGCGCTCGAGTTCGGCGATCTTCTTGTCGTAGTAGAGGCGTTGAATTTGCAGGACGATATCGACATCGTCGGCATCGACCTTGCGCAGCGCCCAGTACTTGAAATAGCGGTTCATGGCGGCGATCAGCCGTACCCAGCCGCGTTCGCGGATCCAGGCGGGATCGGTGTCGGCGATGAAATCGAGCAGCTTGTTCGCACTGTAGCGGCGCAAGAGCGGCAGCCTATCGGCGTCCGGCACCTCGTGACGGTCGAAGAAGGCTTGGAAGTGGCGTTGTTCTAATCGATACGCGTGCAGCTGATTTCGCAGCTCGGCGCGGTTACGCTCCTGTTCGAGGAGCCCGGTCAGGTGCTCGGTCATGGAGCGCAGGGTGTCTGCCGCCTGCTCGGTGGGTTCCGTGCCGGTGCGCAGCATGGCGTCGACGGCCGCATTCCGTGCGCCCTGGCTGTCGAAGAACTCCCGCCGCTTGGTGGCCTTGCCCAGGTTCGCCGCCACCATCCCGAAGCCTTCTCCGGTCAGCTTCTCGAACACGTTGTCGACGGCGGAGTTGGTGAAGGACACCAATCCCACAGTGGCCCCCGGCCGGCAGATCACCGAGGCGATTATGTTCAGGATCGTCTGCGTCTTCCCGGTGCCCGGTGGGCCATCGATCACCGACAGCGGATATCGCAGGGCCCGCATCACCGCCTTGCTCTGGCTGATATTGGTGCGGAACGGGTACACCGGCAGGGGGATCTCGTCGTCCGTCCGGGGCTCGATCGGGCCCTTCTCGAGAATCCGGGTGAGTGCGCTTTCCGGATGGACGAAGCTCAGCCCCTGATGGTTTTGCAGGAGGGTGCCGCCGTCCCCGGTCGACCGCCCCGCTATCTCGCGCCAATACGCCAGAACATCTTTGGCGCGGGCGGTACCGGCAGCATTCCGCACCACCTGGACGCGGCCTGCGCTGCAGGCGGTCCACGTGCTCGCACGGTCCAGCACATGCCACCATGATCCGGTATCCGGTGGTCCGGTGAACACATACGCCTCGCGCGCGTCGACGGGGGAGCCGTCGACAAGAAGGACCTCGTGTGGCTGCACCGAAATCTGCTGGGGCTGTTGCAGAACAGTCACTCGTTCCCATCGGAAGGGGTAGATCTTGGGGCCGCCGTACCGCACGAAGGCCCGCTCGGGCCGAGGATCGAACTCGGTGATGTCCAGGGTCTTGTCCTCTTGGCCCAGGTCGTCCTTGTTCCGGATGACAACCGCAATAACCCGTGGATCGAGCATCAACCCCCCTGATCTGCACAAACGGCGCATCGCAGTAGCCTGCCGCGCCGCTCGGATAATGGCCGGTCCCTCGGAGTCAGGCTCTGGTACCGGCTGTCTCCGGTGAAAACAATTGCGCGGAAGTATTATTCGCGACTCCGCGAGACCCTGCAAGGTGATCCGGCAGCGATCCGACCCAGTACCGGCTGAATTCCGGTCGCACCGCTCGGCCGACCCTCAGGGCTGGAGCAGCAGGTACCGAGAGCGATCTGCTACGCCCGCAGAAGCGTGACCGTGTGCCCGCCGGGCGTGGTGATCACATCGAATCGGGTGCGCTCGACGATGGATGCCGCGTCGGTGCGACGGTCGAAGATCACCAAGGTCCCGCTCTGCAACTCCAGCAGGTCCAGGTAGGCCCCGAGCTGAACCGCGCCGTCCGCCACCGGGTCGGCCTGTTTGTCCGGCCATATCTTCAGTTCGATGGCTTCGCGTTGTTCGCGCCGGATGCCGTCCGTGCCGGTGTAGGGTTGCCGGACCAGCAGGTCGATCCGGCCGCGGCCGACGCCGTATTCACGGTCGACATAGCCGCCGCCGTTGACCACCCGTTGCAGGAAAGCCATGAAGATCAGGTGGGGGGCGATCTCGTGATAGTCCTGTTTGGCGGCGATACTGTCGCCGTTCAACTTCCAGAAGGACGCGAATTCGTCGAGCAGCTTGCGCATATCGAGGCGGCCGTCGGCGAAGCGGAAACTGCTGGGTTCGGCGAGGACATCCCGTTCGATATTGGTGGTGAGCACGCGCGCGATCACTTCATGGTAGATCGGATTGGCGATCCGCACGGGGTTGCCCGAGGTGATCAGTCCGAGGTCTCGCACATAGGACACCGCCTCGTCGTACTCGGCGCCGCCGGCCAGGCTGCCGCCGGCGAGTAGCGGTTCGATCACCCGCCGGACGCGGGGTTCGGCGAGCCTGGCGGCAAGCGAATCGAGGTGCGTGGCGCGGGCAAGGATCAATCGCTCCTTCGCGATTTCGATGTGCTCCTCGGTGATGGATGTGGCGACCTGCATCTCGATGGTGGTCTCGGCAGCGAGGGCGTTGACCAGCCACGGCTGGCCCTGGCTGTAGTGAAAGGCAAGGTCGATCGTCCGAGACGTGAATTCTTGCCCGGATTCGGCTGTGTGCTGTCCGTAGAGTGTGGCAACTTCGTCTCGGGTGAAGTCCCCGATTCGAAATGATTTCACCTTGATATTGAAGGGGCCGGCGGTGCCGAGCCTCGTGGGGTCGCCGCCGGACGCAGCCTTGTAGTCGCGGACGTCCCGTAAACCGCACAAGACCACCGAATGCACGAAGCCCCGGCGATTCATGGTGAAACCATCCCGGAGCTGTCGCAGAACGCTGATCAGGCTCGCGTCGCGGACCGCGTCGATCTCGTCGAAGAACAGCACGAGCCGGCGCGGGCATTGCTCCACCCAGGCCGCGAGGCCGTTCCCCAGCATGGTCCCCGGTTCGGACTCCGGCCACGGTGAGGGCGGCATCAATTCCGCCGGTAGCCGGGCTATTTCGGCGGCCCGGCGAATGCGGTCGAGAATCGCCCGTTCGGCCCGGGCATAGTCGGCCCCGGCGGATTCGGCCACTTCACAGGAGAAATGCAACGCCAGGTATTCGCCTTCGGAGGTGAGTTGCCGGGCCAAAGCGGCCAGTGTGGTGGTCTTCCCGGTCTGTCGTGGGGCATGAACCACGAAGTACTGGCCGAACGTGATGTACTGCCGGGCCTGCGGTAGCCGCTCGATCGCCGGCACCATGTAGTGCAACTCCGGATCACAGGGGCCGGTGGTGTTGAAATACCGCATGTAGCCCTCCCACGTCGCCGTTACCGATGCCCGGTTCGGGCCACCCGAGCGTACTCGTGCGGGCATAGCTCCCACGTGCCTCATCGCTCATCCTGGGCCGGTGACCCGGCATCGGTCCCAGCGATGCGCTCGACGTGCTGATCGAAGCCAATGCCCGGTACCGGACGGAGCACTCCACCGCATCGGAAACGGTCGCATAGCCGACCCGATGCTGTGGCCTGCCTCTCACTCGGTTGCCTCTTACATAGATGTGAGGGGTGAGGATTGCCGCAGGGCCCGGAACCACCGGGCCGGTCACCCGAGAGGCAGCGGAAAATGGGGCAGGCGTGGGGTTTCGGCAAGCATGGCGGGCCCGAGGTGCAGGAGTTCTTCGATCGCCCCGACCCCGCCCCGGAGCGCGGTGAGGTACTGATCCGGGTCGACGTCGCCGGGGTGAATCCCCTCGACTACCTGCTGCGCGCGGGTCTGGTCCCCGGACTCGACGGCGGCCGTCCATTTCCCCGCGTGCTGGGCATGGAGGCGGCGGGCACCGTGCTCGCCCTGGGCGAGGACGTCCACGGGCTCGAAGTCGGTGACGCGGTCTTCGGTTTCGCACTCACCGGTGGCGGCACCTACGCCGAGACGACGGTGCTCTCCGCAGACAACACGGCACGCATTCCGGCGGGTCTGTCCGCGACGGTGGCGGCAACGCTTCCGGTGGCCGGGACGACCGCGGTGGATGTGCTCGACCAGCTCGATCTCCCCGCCGGTGCCACCATCCTGGTCAACGGGGTCGGAGGTGGGGTCGGCCTCGCCGTCGCCCGGCTGGCCCGCGCCCGCGAGCTGCGAGTGATCGGCACCGGGAGCGCCGCCAAACGCGAGCACGCCGAGGCCATCGGCGTGCAGTTCATCGACTACGCCGGCGACGTCGTCGCCGCGGTACGCGAGCCGGCCCCGGACGGCGTCGACGGGATCGTCGACCTGGTAGGAGGCACTGCGCTGCGTACAGTCGCTCCGCTGGCCCGGCACGCCCGCAACGTCATCGCCGTGGGCGATGCGTCGGTGTCCGAACTCGGTGGACGTTTCGTCGTACGGCGCCTCGACCGCGGGAACCTCGAGCGGTCCGCCCGGCTGGCCCTCGACGGAGTCCTCGCACCCGTGATCACCGCGGTCCATCCGCTCTCCGACGCCCCGGCCGCCCTCGCCACCGTTGAGAACGGTCACACAGCAGGCAAGGTTGTGATCAAGGTGGCATAAGAAGTCGCCTTGCGGCTCACCGGCCTCGTCGACCTCACCACTCGCCCTTGTCGGAGTTGATAAGTTCCTCGACCGCCCCTGCAGTCCCCAGTTCATGTCGTGCGATCGAACTGGCTTCGGCTCCGCCTTCCACTGCGCGCGGGATGATCTGGGTCGACGACACCGCTGGGACGATGTAGCCCACCCGATGGTGGTGCCGGGTGAGCTCGTAGACCTCGCCGGCCTCCACCTCCGCGATCACGGCGGACAGGTTCCGACTCAGTTCGCCGACACTGATCGATTTCATGGAGAGCCGCCCCAACCGGAAATGTCGACGAATATCTGCGGACCTGAGCTGGCGGCAGGGCGTCCCACGAGCGGGAGGCGAGGTCGCCGCCCACCTGGTCCGAAGCGGCTCACCGAACGCGGTCGCCATCGGCGAGGGCGGCTGTGAAGGCTGTCCAAGCCTGTGGGGCGAAGATCAGAGCCGGGCCGGTGGGGTTCTTGGAGTCGCGGACCCCGGTACGCCCGCTGTCCAGGAATGCGACCTCGACGCAGTCTCTAGTGGCTGAGCTGTGAGAACTCTTGCGCCACAGGGCAGTATCTAGGCCGACGTCGTACTCGTCACTCACGAGGAAAACTCCTTTGCGACCTGCCGAAGCAGGGTCCTGCTTGCATTTTCATCCAGTGCTGCGTCCACAAGAGCCCGCTGGGCTTCATAGTAGCGCTGGACATCATCGGGCTTCTCCAAATACATTTCGCCGGTGTAGCTCTCCAAATACACCACTGGTGGCTCGACGTCAGTGCCTCGTTTATCGACTCCGAAGCTCAGCACAGTGAACTGGTTCATGGGGTCCCCCAGCGGGATACCTGCCTCGAATGGCAGTACACGTACGGAGATGTTGGGCCGGGTGGACATGTCGGCGATATACCGGAGTTGCGGAGACATGACTTTCGGCCCGCCGACGACCCTGTGTAGTGCACATTGCATGACAACGACGTCGAGTTCGGTCGGTTGTCTCTTACGGGTGATGAGCCCATGCCGCTTCATCTTCAGTCGAAGGCGTTGCTCGATACCCTCGCTGCTCTCCTCCGGAAGCGCGGAGTGCAGCAAAGCGCGGGCGTAGCCCGGTGTTTGGAGGATGCCCGGTACGGCATCGGGGGCATATGCGGTCAGACGACATGCCGCCGCCTCCAGACCCATGTATACGTCGAAACTGTCCGGAATAAGATTCCCGAACTCATGCCACCAGGACTTGACCGACGCCTGCTGGGCAAGTCCGAGTACTCCGTCGGTCTCCGTTTCGTCGGCGTTGTAGAGACCGCACAGCTCTCGCACATCGATCAGCCTGATCCGGTCGCATTGACCGGTCTCCAGCCGCTGCAGAGTGCTGATCGACCGCTCGATACGCTGCGCGGCTTCTGCAAGAGTCATCCCGGTCTGCAGCCGCAGCTCCCGCAGATAGCGTCCGAGTTGGCGTCGCGGCAGAGTACTTCCGGATTCCGACATGTGACGAGCCCCCAATCTGGTTGTCAACGCGATGGTTTCTGCATCGAAAGCATGTTCCAGAGCGGTAACTGTCCTGCGGTTTCGCCGGAATATCGGCGTTGAAGACCGATTCCGTGACAACGCAAGACCGAACATGATGCTCTGGCAACGCGCCCGACGGGGATATCCCAGAAATCTCCACCGCCCCAGCCTGATCCGGCATCGGCTAGACGCACCACGACCATAAGCACCAGGAGGTTTGATTGTCCATACCCAGCAGGAACCGGACACCAGGTGTCCGAGCTTCTCCGGCAACCGCAAGATCCCGGACCGGATTCCGGCGGGCCCTTTCAGGGCTGCGGATGCACCCCGTCCCGGACCTCGGTAAGGGTGCGGTTCAGCATGTCGGCGAGGGGCGCAGCGATCCGATCGGCTGTTGTGGGCTTGGCGATGATCGTCCGGTCACCGAATATCACATATCGCCCGTCACCGTCGACATCGTTGATCTGGAAATCTCTGCGGCCCTGGATGTGCCGGTTACCGGGACTTCCCCACGGGTAGATCCCGATATGCGTCACCGCAGTCGTGGGGGAGCCCAGCAGTTTCGTGAACTGTTCACGCTCGGTCGGGCGCCAAGCGTCCCGGACCGGCGGCGGGGGAGCCTCGAGTTCGGCGACCGGCACCTGCAGTGTCTTTCCTCGTCCTGGTCCGCACTCCGGGAGGACTGTGGTCACGGCGCGTGCGATGTGGGAACTGGGCAGGAAAGCCAGACCGATGTCTCCGCCGGTGTTGTCATCGGCGCCCGGAGCCTGCACTGCCAAAATGCCGTGCCGGTCGTGTACGGCGGCATGCGCCCGCAACCGGTGCCGGGCGTTGCGCCCGAACAGTTCGATCCGGGCCTCGGGGGCCAGCAGCACCTCGAGCGCCCGGACCAGATCGTCGTCGAACCGAGGTCGTACGCTGTCGACAGCCTTGCGCTTCAACGCCAGTGTCTCCGACCGGAACCGGGTGGTGAATTCGTACTTCAGCGGATAGGGCAGGACATCGCGCCCCGTCGAGCCCTCCCACAAGGTCCGGAATTCGAGCGCGGTGAACCGCCACAGCCGGTGTGTGTTCACGCTGTACGACCTGTCCCCGAGTGTTCCGTCCGCGCGTCTCATTCGCCGATCACGGGCGGCGCGGCCGGCGGCGGCGAATCGAGGCCGGTGAGCTCGTCGCCGTGCTCCTGAGTGATCAGGTAGTCGGGTACGCCCTTGCTCGACTCTTCATCGGAATTGTTGCCGCGGGCACCAGCGCCCATCATGCCGGGCATACCGGGCATTCCACGTGGAGTGCCGCTGGCAGGGCGGGCCGCAGCGGCGGCTCGGCTGTTCACCGGGCGATGCCCCGTAAGTGCTCGTCGGATGTTCTTTGAAGAAAGAACGTCTGATCATTGCACAGCGAAGAAGGATCGCCGTGTATCCCCGAAGCAGCACGAAGCCGATCGCCCGATTCCACTTCGCCGAGTCGGACCTGACGACCTCAACAATCTCCTGACGACAATCTGTGGGAGGTCTCATGTCCATATATTGACACTCAGAACTTTGACCCGATGCTCCATATAGCCAACTCAGCTTGTCGAGAAGAACTGCCGTCCCACGGATTGCTTGCGAAGTTCTCATCTATGAGGTAATCGTCGTATTTCGCTTCGTCGAATCCCCAATTGGTGACACTGAGATCGGCTGTACGACGCCCTAGCTCGGTCTCTTTCAGGACATGCGCGATATCGGTTGCGACCGATCGGAGATCATCCGGACCATTAGACGATGGGACCGCCAGACTGACCATCACCGAGAGTTTCTCCGGCCCTGCAGGTAGGTCCGAAACATAGACGGCGAAAAAGCAAGTCCCTTCGGGAAGTTCCATTGGCGCCAGTATTGCGTGCAGCTGTGTCTCGTATTCATCTGACGGTTCAGCGGCCGGTGGGCATTCTTCTTCGACAGTGACGGTTGCGGTCCCCGGCGTGCTCAACTCCACCACAGGATCCGCGACTGTACCGGAGGTGCAACCGCCCAGTAATGCTACGCAAACACAAGCAAGTATTATTCGGGTTGGAATCTCTGATCTACGAGACACTATACCGACTTCAAATCCCTCGTCATTCATGCATCGATTGCGCTTCATTACCCGGTTCCGCTCTGCGCCCAGTTATCGTCCTGATTGTCATACTCCTGCGCTTCCGCGGTAGGCCAGGTCGTCTTTCCGTGATCTGCTACCATGCCGGCCGGATTCGTGATCATATTATTGAAATGCTGAATTGCGAGATACACCTTTGTGCCCACCTCGCCCATATCGGTGATCGCCTGAACGACCATTTCAAAGCCGGCAACAATAGCATTATTGAGGTTGATAACACCCCAAGCCAGAGAAGCCCCGGCCGTTGAAGCTGCCTCACCTAGGGCTATGCCCACCTCCCCCACCATCGTAGCCAACTTATTGATTATGTTCGAATATAGAACACGCCCGTCTTCCGCCACCGCGAGAAGCTCGTCGTGCACTAGATTACACAGGGTTTTTATACCGTCAACTCCTGCCAATTGAGCAGTTCTCGAAGCAGTATATGACTTGTAGGCATTTCCATCCCAATCGCCTTCCATATTGAGATCATGGCGATTAAGGGTGGCGGTAGCCCCGGCAACTTTAGCGCCCAATGCCTGCCATTTCGCCGCGTAGTCGACGAATAGCCACGGAGCGAACATCCCCTCCACAGCCGGCACCAGCTCGTCAAGTAGTTCCTTCAGCTTCGCCTGCGCATCATCGCGCTTACCCGTCAGCATGAGGTAGAGTCCGGGAGCCGAAGACCTGAGATTATCGAACTCGTGATTTATTCGGTCGGGTAACTGTTTTACCTCCTCGACCTTTTCTATGAATAGATCCCGAATTTCGGCCAGCTTTTCTTCGGTAAGTTCTGTCATCGTATCTAGTAGCCCGTATCTCCCGCAATCTGGTTCAGCGCTTGTTCATTCTGGAACTCCTGCAAACCGAAACTCGCCGCAGCGGAATGCAGCGCGTTCCCGACCTGCTCGAACGAGGCGACCCCCTCATTCAACCGATCTTGGATGAATTGAGCAACGGGAAGGTACGCGTGGTGAGCGGGCATGAAAAGAACACCGAACTGCACCTCCGTATACTTCAGCTCCTCAATGGCACCGGCCGCCTCTCTCAAGATCGGAGCAGCCTCCGTCAGCCATGCCTGAGACGCCCGTTCCAGTAGGTCGAGGTCTGCTTTCAGGTCACTCACGCTCAGATTCCATTCTGCAGAAGGGTTCGTTCGTGCCGAACGAGACGCGCAGCCAATTCGCGGTCGGACTCGTGGTCCAGTTGGGTATCGCGAATAACTTCGGGCTTCTGTGCACGAACATGCGCGCAGCAATCGATAATGTCCTGCGCGATATACTTTGCGTCGACAGTCCCAGCCCAGTCCGGGTCGATGGTGACCGATATCAACCGTGAGGGCTTCGCGGCTACGACCAGCCCTGGCTGGCCGTATCGATTACGGCCGGGACCGTACACTGTGTGTACAGACTGGGTGAACAACTCGTTATAAAGACTCGTGTATTCCTCATGAGTCCGGGTCCGCAGCAAAAGGGGTGCAGCATCACGTAATGACGATATTGCCGCCGGCGGCATCGTTCCGGTTTCGACTATCTTGGATACCAACTCCTGAACTGCGAAGTAGTAGGAGTCCATGATCGACTGTCCGTACTGCGCTGGAGTAAACGCAGTTTTCCAGGACGACTTGAGTGTGATGGCCGTCGGCAGCCCGTCCAAACCGCATTGAACTTCTACCAGAACTGATTTCCGGTTGACATGCTGCGGCGCCGGACCGGTTCGAGGTAACTCCGAGTCCGAATGTGTTCGCGGCGAGGCGGGGGCTACGCGATTCGGTTCCGGTCCGGAGAGAGGGGGCTGAGGCGGCGGCGGAACGGGGGCCGGCATCTGCGTTGGATGTGAATTGCCGGCACCCCACTTTGTTGGGGTCAGCGGCTCATCGTCCCATGCATCATCATCAGGGTCGTCATAATGGTTGAACCAACCCCCATTCGTCATCGCAGCACCTCGTTGTCGAACTGAATTCTTCTGCGGGAGCTGAACACTGGCCGCGAACCGGCATTATTCCCCCCGTAGCGTATAACCCAAACGAGGATCATCGTGCACCTCAGGAGTTGAACTGTCAAACGGGTCGATCCGTCGCGCTCGATGACGACGGTTCGCTGCCACGGAGGTGGAGACAGGTAGTGCATCTCGACGCCAACCGGTCAGCCGATGCCCAAACCGGCGGAGCCGGTGGGGACCTGGGACAGCGGATAGGCGCCGGGGAAGGCCCAGCGTCTGGTGTGCGCTCCGAGTTGGCATCCGGGAGCGACGTCGCATGTCGTATGCGAGGACGGTAGGTACCTGAGTCTGGGGCGGCTGGTCAAGCAATGGATCATCGGCGGTCTGGCCACTATCGGCGCGCCGATGCGACTACTGAGCTGATCCCTGTTCGAACGATGCCGACGGGTATGGCCAGTGATCTCGGAGCCGTGCTGCGTCGATCGCAGGTTGTGGACGGGTTGCTGGTCGACCGGAACGGATTCCCTTCGGAAATAGCCCGAATCATCGTGGGCGTGCGTCGATCCAGCGTCCGGTTGCGGGCAGGGCGGCCAGCACAGCGGCCGCCGCGGGGACGAATGCCAGCGCGGCGGACATGAACAGTTGCAGAACGAGGAGGCCGAGTTCGGGGACATGGTCGGATTCGGTCAACTCACCGAGCGTAGGGACGAATGCGGCCAGCACTCCGACCGCGCCACCGATGATCAGCAGTACCCGGCCGAGCTGAGTCCTAGCGAACAGTAATCCCGCGCCGGCGAGCAGGAGGACCCCCATCACCGCGAACGCCAGCACATACCCGAACAGACTCCGGTCGGGCACGATGGATGACGGCATCCCGTCGTTGAGTTCATCCATCATCTCGACATAATTCCGCCACGCGAAATAGGAATTGACCGCCAGCACGGTAGCGACGATTCCGCCGAGCAAGCCGATGATGGCAGCCGCCAGGGCAGTTCCGTTGTTCGACGATTGTGGCGAAAGGCCCGACGGTGCAGCGTATCCGGAAGTCGGTCGCAGAGCGTGATATCCCGGATTGTTCAGTGGACCGGTCATCTGAATCCCCCCTTCTGTACGGGCTCACCCTATCGCACCAACACCCTCGCCGGGAGGGCCACAAGATTATGACCGGTTCGCACCGGACGGAACGGCTCGGTGCGGCGATACCGGGCTCTGTGACCGCTTCTGAGGTGTGGGTAGAAGCTGGCGTCGGTGTCAGGCGCGGAGGAGGGTGATGGTGCGGCCTGCGGGGGGATGTGGGAGGCCGACAGCACATCGCGGCGCGCTGTCGTGCAGGGGGGTCGGGGTTCGAAACCCTTGTGTCGCAGGGTTGGGCGACGATCCGGCCGTGTTCGGGAGGTGCGGTAGGATTTTGCCGGTTATCTGCGTCTTCGAGGGGGAATCGTGCTCCGTTGGTCTCTGCTGATCACCGTTCTGGTGGCGGCGGTCGCGTGCAGTTCCGAATCGCAATCGTCGAAGGCTGGTCTCGATGCTCTGTGGGTTGCGGTCCCGCAGAATGCCGAGCAGTTGGACGAGGTCCGGCAGCGTGCCCGGGCTCTCGATGTGTGTGCCCTGCTGCCGCGCGAGGATCTGGCCTCACTGGGTGAGGTCTCGGTGCGCGCAACGGGTCCGGGTGAGTGTGCGGCGAGTTCGGGGGCTGTGGGGGAGTCCGAGGCGACCACTGTGAGCTGGAGTGTGGCCGTGGATCCGGTGCGCGGGGATGCCGAGCTGCCGTACGGGACTACGAGCACGGTGGGGGAGGCTACGGTGTGGACGGTTTCGGACCGCGATACCCAACCTGATGTAGACCCGGCCGAGCTCACCCGGCGAACCTGCTCGTCCACGGCCCGGTATCCGTCGACGGCGAGTTTGTACCTGCAGGTGACTACGCGGCCCGATACCGATCCGTGCCCGGTCGTCGGACAGTTGCTGTCCACCGCGCTGACGCAACTGGCTGCCGAGCCTGCGCACGGAACCTCGCCCGATATGGAGGTCACCGCGCTCACCGGACAGGATCCGTGCGCGGTGCCCAGGACGCTGGATGGTGTGGTACTCGGTGACGCACAGACACTGTGGAACTGCTCGTTCACCTATCGAGGTGACGAGATCCTGATGGAATACAAGTACCAGTCGATAATTTCCGGTGTGGAAAGGGAAGTCGCGTTCACCGTTGCCGGGCACCCGGTCGACGTTTACGACGGCGGAGACGGTCATCTGACCTACAACGCCGTTGTCGGGTCGCCGTTGCCGGACGAGACCGAGTCCTCCTCGGACGGTTCGGAACCGATGGTCTCCGTCCATGGCAGTAATGCCTTCGTCCTGGACGAGGTGACGCGGCGGGTAGTGGAACAACTGCCGCAGCCCTGATCGCGGTGGTCGCGGCAGGTGTAGGGCTGGATCGGCCGGCATTCCGCTGCGTCGCGCCGGAGTTCGGCCGGTTGGGTTGTCTACCCTTGATTTGCACGGGATCAGCGAATAGCGTCGGTGGCGAACGACTTTCCGAGGGGGAATTATGCAGTTTCGGCATGCTTTTCGTGTGGCCGTTATCGCCGCGGCGAGTTGCGCCGCGGTCGGTGTCGCTGTTCCCGGCGCCGCCGCGGTCGACCTCGCGCCGGGGGTTCACTGCGACGGGGCGCGGTGCACCAATGGCAACGGTGAGGCGTATATCGTGCACGGATTCGTGACTTGCTCGGTATTCCACCCGCCGCTGCCGCCGGTCGACCCGGCCACGCCACCGCCGCCTGTCTATACCTTCGAATCTCTGCCCTGGTCAGAGGTCTTCGAGCCGCACACTACGCGCGACGTCAACCCCAGGTGTGCGGGTGGGGCGCCCATGGGCTGGACTCTGGCCGGTGCTTATCCACGGTCCCAGGTTCCGACCGGTTCCGCCATTCCGGGTTTCGGCTGAGGCTCTCGGGTCACCGCCCGACGTCGCTCCACAAGGAGGTGGGCGACCGCACTCGGAAATCCTCGGTGCCGGCGGCCGGCAATACTCGAGCAGGCTTCGAAACATTCTGTCGCGGAATCGGTTCAGTCGCCGGACGGCAGCGGGAACGACGGTGACTCACAGCCCGGAGGAAGGCTCAGTTGGCTATGCTGGCGACGGCTATTGCTGATTGTGACGAGAGGCTGTCGATGTCCACCGAAGAGTCAGAACAGTCCCAGAGCGTCGTTTTCGATGATGGGGCACCGACCGCCGCGCGCGTGTACGACGTGATGCTGAACGGTAAGGACAACTATCAGATCGATCGTCAGGTGGCGGAGGCGAGCCTTGCCGTCATGCCGGAACTGAAAGAGATTGCGCTGCACAACCGGGCGATGCTGCACCGGGTGGTGCGTTATCTCGCCGCTGAGCAGGGGATCACGCAGTTCCTCGATCTCGGTTCCGGCCTGCCGTCCGCGCGCAATACGCATGAGGTGGCGCAGGAGGTGAATCCGGATGCGAAGGTCGTCTACGTCGATATCGATCCGATCGTGCTCGCCTACGGCCGGGCGCTCCTGGAGAACAACGCCAATACGCGGGTGGTCACCGCGGATATTCGCAAGCCCGACGAGGTGCTCGCGCTCCCGGAAGTGCGGGAGCTGATCGACTTCGACAAGCCGGTGTGCGTGATGCTCGTCGGGATCCTGCACCACCTTCTCGACGAGGAGGATCCGAACGGGATCGTCGCGACCTTGCGGGATGCTGTGCCGGCCGGTTCGTACTTCTTCATCACCAACTTCACCCGGCTCAGCGATACCCCGGAGAGCGATCAGCTCGAGGAGGTGCTGCTGTCGCAGCTCGGAACGGGCCGCGTGCGGACGCCTGCGGAGCTGGCCGAGTATTTCGACGGACTGGAGATCCTCCCGCCGGGTATCGTTCCCCTACCGCTCTGGCGGCCGGAGGAGATCGTCATCGACGCCACCACCGTCGGTGTCCGCTTCATGACGGGCGGCGTCGCGCTCAAGACGTAGTTGATGCGGTGCCGGACGGGCCCGCCCCAGACCCGGAATGCGCTCGATCAGTCCACGGTCGGCCATCCGGACCGGCTACTTCCCAGCTCGAACGCCCGAGGAACTGCTCCGCGCCGTGCTGGACAACCCTCACGACTGTGGCGGTATGACCCCGGGCTGATCCGGTGCGCGGCCGCCCGGTACCGGTCCGGTGATCCCGGGTTGGCCCTCCGGGTCGGAGAGTGGGACACCGGTCGGGTTCTGTGCGGGTGGTGCGGCTGCGGCCGGTGGCGGCTCCTGTGCCGGTGGCTCGGCGGGTGCCGGTGCTTCCGGTGGGGCGGGGGGTGCAGGCGGCGCGGTCGGAGTCGATTGCTCGGTCGGGCCGGGCGGCTGTTCTGCGTCCTGTCCGGGAACCGGTGCCGGAGGATCCGGAGTGGTGTCCGGGGCATCGTGGGGCGGAGCCGTTTCCGGCGCCGGGGCCTGTCCGGCGGGCGGCGGGGGTGCCGGGATGGTGCCCGGTTGGTCGGGCAGGTCGGACGCTTCGTTTTCCGGCGCGGTGCCGGTGGACGACGGTTCGGGTGCGGGGGAAGGGGCGACCTGGGGAGTGGCGATGGGCGGGGACAGCGGGGGCAGGGCGCCCGGGGGCGGCGGGGGTTCGGGAAGGGCGGGGACGCCGCTGCCGGCCGCGGTGTACGCCGGTTTGTAGACCATGTTCATGGTGAGAATCGCTTCCTGGCGCAGAACCTCCTGCACCATGTCCGCGTCGATCACCTTCGCCGCTTCCAGCAGGCGGGCGAGCGCGCCGACCGGACCCGTATCGCCGGGCGGGACCACTGCGATCTTCACCGCTTCCGCGGCCGCGGCCACCGCGCCCAGGCGCAGGCCGACCTGCCCGATCACCCCGGCCAGTTCCTCGATCGATTCGGAGAAACTGCGGGTGCAGGCGAGTGCGGCGTCGGCGGCCTCGCCCTCCCATTCCGCTTCGTTCATCACCAGGTCGGCGTTCGCGCGGGTGAGCGGGAAGGTGCTCTGCAGGGTGGCGGCGGTGTGCATCCAGGTGCCGGAGATGCGCAGGATCTCCCCGGCGTCGATCTGCTGGGTGGCCTGGTAGATATCCGCGTGGCGCATGGCTTCGAAATGCTCCATCGCGCTGATGTAGTCGGGGTCGCTGCCGCTCATCGAACCTCCTTCAGAGCGAGTACATATGGTCGGCGGAGGTATCGCACCTTCTTCGAAACGAGTACATGGGGTCGGCGGAGGCCGCAGCGAAGGGGATGTTCGCACCTCTTCCGGAGGGAGTACCTGTGGTCGGCGGAGGCCGGAGCGAAGGCTGCATTATCGGGTGATCCTCGCTTCGACGGCGCGCATGGCCGCGGCGTTCGCGGCGTCGGCTTCCTCGTACAGGCCGCCGCTGATCAGGAACGCCTCCTTCATGCGGTAGGCGGCTTCGATGTAGTGGTCGAGCAGGGCCGCGGCGTCGCGGGCCTTGTGACCGAAACCGGCCTGCAACTGCTCGGCGGAGATCAGACCGCCGAATCCGCGCGGGTCGGCGACATCTTCCAGGCGTTGCCGCAGCGAGATCAGTTTCTCGGCTTGCCGGTCGTAGAACTCCGCGCAGCGGCGGGCGGCCTCCGGATCGAATGTGACGGTTCCCGCATGGGCTGCTTGTCGGAACCGGATGATCTCGGCTCGGCTGTCTTCGATCATGACTGGCGTACCCCTCCGTCGGTCCCGCTCAGCCTAGCCGCAACCGGTCGCCGCGGGCAGAGGGTCGGCGGTGATCGCCTCGTCAGGCCGGGATCCGCTTCTGCAGGTGGGTGGCGAGTTGTTCGGTGGAGGCGGGCACGATATGCACGGATTCGTCGGCTTTGAGCAGGTAGCGGCCGTCGTTTGCCAGGTCGAGCCAGGTGTAGTGCAGCGGCGGGGGTGGTTTCGGCTGGTCGAGATGGGCTTCGATCCGGATATGGCCCTGTGCGGTGTGCGGGGCGCGCAGCAGCTTGCGGATCGGTGCGGCGGCGCGTTCTTCCTGGACAACGGTTTCGGTATCGCGGACCGCCGCGGCGCTGGCGGTGCGCGCCGGCTGACGCCCTGCCCGCGAATCCGGCAGTACCGCCGCCAAGCGGGCGCCGAGCTTGGCGCTGTGCCCGATGGACAACCGGATGGTGCCGCCGAACTCCGGGGTGCGGCCGGGTTCCTGTACCGCGAGTACGGCGCGGTCGTAGACGACGCAACCCAGCGCGCGCAGTTCCCGGCCGGGGTCGGCGGTGGCGCCGATGGCGATCACGCGGGTCTGCGGGGCGGCGAGGATGCGCAGGCAGGCGTCGAGGTCGGGATTCGGTGGGAGGCGCTGGGCGAGTTCGGCCCGCAGGAGCTGGGCGTCGCGCTCGGTGCGGGGCGATTCGAGGACACGCAGCGGATAGGGGAGCCGGTCCAGGTCGGCTTGGCGCCATACATGCGCGAATTCGTCGGGGGTCAGGCTCCAACTCACGCGGAATCACATCCTCACCGATACCTGCGCGGGCCACAACAGCCTACTGGGTCCGGTGGTGCGGGGCGCATCCGCGGCACGCGCACGGCCGGCGCGAAGGCTGCGCGCCGGAGAATTTGTGGGTTAACACAAGGCCCGATTAGGCGATAGACAGGTTGATCCTCGGGTTTACTCATGCGGAACGGGCAACGATGTTCTGCTGCGGCAGACAGGGTTGGAGGTCGGTTCTTGCGGGTGCTCGGAGCGGACGACGCCGAAGCGGATATCGCGGCTTTCGGTGGAGGCAAGGCACGCGGACTGTATGCGCTGGGGGCGGCGGGTGCGCAGGTACCGGAGTGGGTGGTGCTCGGCACGGATGTTTTCGCGGGGTATGTGGCCGCGGCCGGTCTGGGGGAGCTGCTCGGTGCGTATGGGCGGGCCGGGGATCTCGAGACGGCGCTGGGGCTGGCGCGGCGGATACAGGCGGAATTGGCGGGAGAACCCAGCGCGGCTTTCGGCGAATCGCGGGAGGTCGTGCGGGCCGCGTACGCGCGGCTCGGCGGCGGGGCCGTCGCGGTGCGGTCGTCGGTGGTGGGCGAGGACGGAGACACGGATTCGTTTGCCGGACTGTTCGATTCGTATCTGAATGTGACCGGTGCGGCCGGGGTCGAGGATCGGGTGCGGGCCTGTTGGGCGTCGTGTTTCGCCGAAAGAGTGGTCCGGTATGCGTTCGCGCGAGGCCGGACGCCGGCGACCGAGATCGCTGTCCTGCTGCAACGTTTCGTCGTGGCGCGGGCCGGTGGGGTGCTGTTCACCCGGAACCCGGCGACCGGTTCGGCGGACGAGACAGTGGTGAGCGCCGTGTACGGGCTCGGGGAAGGGCTGGTGTCGGGGGCGGTCGACGCCGACACGGCGGTGGTGGACGCGGCGGGAGAGATCGTCGACCGGGTAGTCGGCGACAAGGACGTCGAGTATGTGGCCGCCGACGGGCCGGGCGTGGTGGTGCGCGAGGTGGCGGCCCGGCGGCGGAGCGCGCCTGTACTCGGTGACGAGGAGGTGACGGTGCTCGCCGGCCGGGGCCGGGCGCTGGCCCGTGCGCTGGGCGGGCCGCAGGACATCGAGTGGGCGATCGATGCCGATGGGTTGTGGTTCCTGCAGGCGCGGCCCATCACCGCACTGCGGGATTCGCCCGGGCCACCGTCCGCCGGAGAGGCCGGTGGACGCGGTGGGCTGCGCTTGGTTCACGGCGGTCCGGCCGGTGCGGTGGTGCTGCGTGGCGCGGGGGAACCGGTGGCGCCGGGCGACATGCGGATCTGGGACAACTCGAACATCATCGAAAGTTTCCAAGGGCTGACCTCGCCCCTGACCTTCACCGTCGCCGCCGGTATCTACGGCCGCGTCTACCGGGGCTATGCGAAATCGCTCGGCGTGCCGGAAGAACAGGTGCAGCAGACGGATTCGTGGACCCCGTACCTGCTCGGCAGCTTCCACGGCCGCGTGTACTACAACCTGCTGCACTGGTACCGGATGGTGGGAATCGCGCCGGGGTACGCGGTGAACCGCAAGGTGCTGGAGGCGGCGCTCGGTGTGGCCGAACCGCTGCCGGACGATATCGCGAATACGCTGCGCCCCTTCACCTTCGGCTCGCCGGTGCACCGGGCCTGGTCGCGGGCCCGGACCACCGTCGTCTACCTCCGCCGGATATTCGGTATCGATGCGATGATGCGGGAATTCTGTGACGAGTTCTACCGCGTGTACGACCGCTACGACGCGATGGACTATGTGCACGGGGAACACGCCTACGCGGCCTATCGCCGGGTGGACCGGGACCTCGTGCTGCGGTGGGGTCCGATGATGGTGCTGGACGCGATTCTGCTGACCCTCACCGGCGCCATGTTCGCCCTGACCAAGGCGTTCCTGCCGCAGGCGCCGGAATCCCTGCTGTACGCGATCGTGGGCCCGGGCGCCGATATCGAATCCGCGGAACCGGCCCGCGCGATGACCGATCTGGCCCGGCACGCGCACGACGACCCGGAACTGACCGCGCTGCTGTTGTCCACCGACCCCGGGCAGACCTACGAGGCGCTGCGCACCGGCGGCTACCAGGAGTTCCGCACCGAGGTCGACGAATATCTCGATCGGTACGGATACCGCAGCGTGGACGAACTGAAACTGGAGGCCCCGGATCTGCGGGAGGAACCGGCGGGGCTGTTCCTCCTGCTGCGCAGCGCGCTGGGCCGGGCCGGGGCGGCGGAACCGGCGGGTACCACGATCGACCCGGACGCGTACCTCGACGAACACCTCCGCGGAATCCGCCGGTGGCTCTACGACCGGGTACGGGCCAAAACCGCGCGCTGCGCCGCACACCGGGAGCGGTTGCGGTTCTGCCGGACCCGCGCGTTCGGGATGGTGAAACGGATGATCCGGGTGATGGGCCGCGATCTCGCCGCCCGCGGGATCATCGACGAGTTCGCCGATGTCTTCTATCTGACCGTGGACGAACTGCGCAACTGCTACGACCAGGTACCGATGCCGGATCTGCGCGACCGGATCGCGGCCCGCAAGATCGCCCGCACCTCGGATGCCGAACTCGTGGCGCCCGCGCGGTTCACCACAGTGGGGCCCGATTTCCCGGATGCGGAGCTGGCGGCGCAGGGGTGGGTTCCGCTGACCGATGTCCCGGCCGCGGTTCCCGGGGATGTGCTGGCCGGGATCCCGTCGGCCGCGGGCATCGTCGAGGGAACCGCGGTGGTGGTGGACGACCCGCGCGATGTGGCCGGCGGAATCCTCGTTGCCTACCGCACGGACCCGGGCTGGGTGGCGGCGCTGCCGTCGGCGTCCGCGCTGGTGATCGAACGGGGGAGCCCGCTCACCCACGTGGCGATCGTCGCGCGGGAGCTCGGGGTGCCGACGGTGGTCCAGGTGCCGGGCAGCACCCGGAAGCTGCGGACGGGGATGCGGATCCGTGTCGACGGAGGGGCGGGCACCGTCACGGTGCTCGCCGGAGGAGGTCACGGCGATGGATGACGGTGTTGCGGCGGTGCGGGATTGGCTCGTGCGGCCCGCCGCCGATACGGGCGTGTATTTCGCAGACGAGGGTGACGGCTGGGACTACCGCAGTTACCCCGATCTGGCGGAGCTGAGCTGGTCGGTGGCAGCGCTGATGCGCGAACACGGTATGCGGCCGGGCGCGGGGGTCTGCGTGATCATGCCCACCGGATTCCCTTGTGCCGCAGCGTTCTACGCGGTCTGGGCCTGCGGTGGTGTGTTCACACCGGTGGCGCCGCCGATGTACGGGGACCTGGAACAGTATGTGGCGCATGTGGGGTCGATTCTCCGGCAGGCCGAGCCGCTGCTGGTGCTGACCTCTGTGGAGTTCCGGGAGCTGGCGCGGCAGGCGCAGGCGGCCGCCGGACGCACCGACGAACCCGTGGTGGTCGATACGGACTCGCTCCCGGCTGCCCCCGCGCGGCGGGAATTCGCCGAACCCGGCGACTGCGCGTTGCTGCAGTTCACCTCCGGGTCCACCGGAACCCCGCGCGGGGTGCGGGTGAGCTGGCGCAACTTGGCGAACAATATCGCGATGATCTCCGCGCTGGTGGACTGGCGGCCCGGGGAGGCGATGGTGTCGTGGCTGCCGCTCTACCACGATATGGGCCTGGTGGGTGCGTTTCTCACCACTGTCACCAATCAGGGCGATCTCTATCTGATGCGGCCCGATCAGTTCGTGCGCGACCCGGTGCGCTGGTTGCGGGCGATGACCCGGGCCCAGCACTCCCCGTCACCGTCGTTCGCGCTGGGCTATGTGGCGCACCGGGTGCGGCCGGCCGATATCGCGGACCTGGACCTGTCCGGCTGGCGGACCCTGGCGGTGGGTTCGGAGCCGGTGGAGGTCGCCGATCTGCAATCTTTCGCCGAACTCACCGCGTCGCAAGGGTTTTCCATGAGCGCCTACACCCTCGCCTACGGTTTGGCGGAGGCGACACTCATGGTGACGTCGTCGGCCCGCGACCGGCCGATCACCGCACTGCGCCTGGACACCGCGGCATTGCGCTTCGGCGCACCGGTGACGGTGCTGGCCGCCGAGACATTGTCGGACGGGCATACGGTAACCGGTTCCGGCTGGATCAACGGGCTCGGGTTCTCCACCCCGGAGTCGACGGTGCGGGTGGTGGACGCGGACGGCCGGCCGGTACCCGACGGAACGCTGGGCGAGATGACCGTCCTCGGCGATTCGGTGGCGCTCGGGTATTCGGGCCCGCCGGAACCCGCCGCGTCGACGCGGATAACCGACGGGGTGCTGTACACCGGTGATGCCGGGTTCCTCTATCAGGGCGAGGTTTTCGTGCTCGGCCGGATGGGGTCGAGCCTGAAGGTGCGCGGACGGCCGGTGTTCATGGAGGATATCGAGTCGCGGGTCGCCCAGGAGACCGGGATCACCAAGGGGAAACTGGCCGCCGTGGCGATACCCGACGCCGGGGGTCAGGGGATCGCGTTGTTCGCCGAAGCCGCGCCGGGGGAGTGGATCGCGCAGGCGCGGGGAATCATCGCGGGACAGTTGGGGCCCGCGCAGACCGTCACCGTGGTGACCGGTCCGCGCGGCATCATCTGGCGCACCTCCAGCGGTAAACCGCGCCGCCGGTATATGTGGCAGCGATTCCGGGAGGGCGCCCTCGAGGGGGCGGTGGTGCACGCGACGCCGGGGGCTGCCCCGCGTCCGTCGCTGCCGGCCGAGCGCATCACCCAGCTGCTGGATGCGGCGCTGGACCGGGTCACGGTTCCCGCCGGGGCCGCCGTGCTGTTCGAAGGGTCGCTGGCCGAGGGGTTCGGCAACGCGGGCTCGGATGTGGATTTCCTGGTGGTGGCACCGGGCGCGGAGGAGCTGCCGACGCTGCCGGCGGTACTGTTCGTCGAGGGCCGGCGGGTGGAGATCCGGACCCGGTCGGTCGCGCAATTACGCCGGCAGCTGACGACGGTCGCCGCGGCCGCGGACCCGGCGGTGCTGGACGAGGATGTGCTGAACAGATGCCAGCGTTTCCTGCGATCCACCCCCGTGCGTCCGGGCGATCGGGTCGATCTCACCGAACTGCACGCGGTGCTCACCCATCACGAATTCGCGCAGCGGATCGCCGGCTGGTGGGCGGGCCGGGCGCGGCAGGCGCTGCGGTACGCGGTGGTGTGGCGCGCGCTGGGTGCCGGCGTCGACGCGGCGGATTGGCTGGCGGACGGTCTGTTGCAGGCGGTGAAGTCGTGGGCGGCGCGGCGCGGGGAAACCTATCTCGAGACGAAATGGGTTCCGGAGCAGCTGAATCGGCTGGGCGTCGATGGTACTTCGGTCTCCGGGAGATACCGCGAGTTCCGCGGCGGCTCCGGACCGGACTGGGCGCGGGCCCTGGAGTTCGCCGCCGAACTCGGTGTCGACGGAGTTACCGATGATCCGGGGCGGGTGATCCTCGCCCGGGTCCCGGGTGTCACCACCTGGCAGGTCGGCGAGCGTGTCCACATCCTGCGCGGTGACAGCGAGGTGTTCGTCCTGTCCGGCGCGGCGGCACGGGCGTGGCGTTCGGTGGTGTTCCGGCGATCGGTGGCGGCGATCCTGGACCGGGCCGGGGACATCGGCCCGGACCTGGCCGAATTCGTGCGACTGGGTTTCGTCGGAGTGCAGTGGCGCGGGGACGCCCTGATCACGGCCGCGCTCGCCATGTGTCCGCCGGTGCGGCCCTACAACCCGCCGCCGTGCCCGGCGCTTCCGGTGGTCGGGGTGAGCGGGGCCGCCGGGGCGGATCAGCCGGTGGCGCTGTCGCCGCTGCCCGCGCAGCGGTTCGTCGCCTGTGGGATGGGGCTGGTCTGGTCGAATATTGTGCTGGAGAACGCCCGGGAGGATCTGACGGGTGCGGTGAAAAACGGTCAGTGGGCGGTCGCCGAGATCGCGGCGCACCGGCTGCTCGCCATGGCCGTGCGGGTGCTGCTGTCCGCTTTCGGTGTCCATCCGCTGCCCGCCGACGTCGCTGCCGCACCGACCCTGGCCCGGGTGCTACCCGCGCAGCTCGCCGGCCGGGACGAATTGCTCGGCGCTCTGCGGGCCGCGCAGCAGGTGCGGTTCGGCGATCCGGACGGGGATACCACCGCGGCGCTGCGGGTGCTGGAGGAATTCGTCGTGCGGGTGCGCGCGGTCGCGGGTGAAGAGAACTTCCCGGCGTCGTTCGATTCCCGCGAACAATGGCGCCGCACCCTGGGGATCGGCTACGACTGGCTGCGGGTGGCCGGTTATCTGGACGCCGAACTACCCCTCGACGAAGCCCGCGACCTGCTGACCTCCGGCGGCCGGCAGCCACATATCCGGGAAGGGGAATAGACGTGGCCGAGTGGCGGCGAGTGAACCATCGGTGCAGTGTGAAGTCGCGCAGAACAGAACCGAGAGCCGATGAGGTGCGGTGATGAGTGAGCGGCAGCGACGGGCCGTCGTAAGCGATGCCGATATGGGGCGTGAGGTGTACCGGGTAATTGCGGCGATGGCGCCGAAACCGGATACGGTCTGCGCCGAGCAGAGCCGGCTCGTCGAGGATCTCGGGTTCGATTCGCTGCGCCTCATGGAGCTGACCGTGGTGCTCGAACGTACCTTCGGGCTGCCCGGGTACCGGCCCGAAGAGCTGGCGGGGGTGCTGCGGGTGGGGCAGGTCGTGCAGTTGATCCGCGCCGGTCTGGAACGGGAGAACCGCGCATGACGGGCGCGGTATTGGTGACCGGGGCGAGCGGGCTGGTCGGTGCCGAGGTGGTGGCGCGGCTGATCGCGGCGGGCCGCGAGGTGGTGGCGCTGCGGCATACCGCACCCGAGATCATCGGCACCGCGGGAAACCGCCTCGCGGTGGATGATTTCCGGATCGGCGATATCCGGCGGCCGGGGTTCGGGATGAGTGCCGCGGTGCGCGCCGAACTCGGCGCGCGCGTCGAGACGATCGTGCACTGCGCCGCGACCACCGCCTTCGATGCCACCGACAGCGAGTACGCGGAGTTGAACATCGGTGGGACGGAGCACGCGATCGCGCTCGCTCTCGACTGGGACGCCGCACTGGTCCACCTGAGCACCGCCTACGTGTGCGGGATGCGCGGCGGAGTCATCCCGGAACACGAGCTGGATCACAGTTCTGAGTTCGGAACCCGTTACGAGGCAAGTAAGTTCGCGGCCGAGCGTGCCGTCCGAGCGGCCGACGGGCTGCGCTGGACGGTGGTTCGCCCCGGCATCGTCACCGGTTCGTCGGCGACCGGGGAGATCCGCGAGTACAAGAACCTGTACACCGTGCTGAAACTCATGGTGGAGGGCAAACTCCGGTCGCTGCCCGGTCGTTACGACGCCACCGTCACGCTCGCGCCGGTCGACCATGTCGCCGATGTGGTAGCGGCGGCGGTCCTCGATATCGCGGCTGCTTCCGGGCGGACACTGCACGCCGTCGGCCGGGATACCTTGTCGCTGCGCGAGATCTCCGATGTGCTGGCCGAGTATCCGTCGTTCGCGGTGGCGACGTTCGTTCCCGAAACCACTTTCGCCGAATCGGATCTGGACCCGATCGAACGCGAATACTATCGCCGCATCGGCTCGCTCTACACCAGCTATTTCACCCGTCGGCAGACCTTCGGCACCGAACACGCCGAGGAACTCGTCGGGCATCCGCCGCCCGGCTCCGGCAAGGAATACCTTCGGCTGCTGCTGGACCACTGCCTGGAGTCGGGTTACCTCGGTGACCCACTGCCGACTATCGAAGAAGTGCTGGCCGGAACGGGTACGGAGTGGAACAGATGATCGATCACCGAGCGCCCGTAGCGGCGCGGCCCGGCACCCTGACCACCCTGCTGACCTCGCTCACGCCCCAGCGGGAGAAGGTCACCGCGTACCTGTCCGATACCTACGTGCTGGAAAGTGTGGAACAGCTGGCACGGCTGGGTATCGACGCCGCCGGTTTCGCCAGGCGGCATTCGCTGTTGCTCCTGAAACCGGACGCCATTGTGGCCCGCGCCGTGGAACCGACACTGAAATGGCTGGCCGACAATGGGTTCCGCGTTGTCGGTGCCGAGACCGTGCCGGTGAACCGGCATCTGGTGCGCGCCCTGTGGTACTTCGCCTGGAACATCGCTTCGCCGGAGCGCCGCCGCCTGGCCGAGCTGCTGGCCGCGATCTCCGACGCCCTGCTGCTCGTGGTCAGCGGGACCGACGATGACGTCCCGGCCCCGATCCGGCTCACCGAAGCCAAAGGCCCCACCGATCCGCGGAAGCGGCAACCCGGGCACTTGCGTTATCAGCTCGGACAGCACAATTTCCTGCTCAACCTGGTGCACACCCCGGACGACCCCGCCGACGTCCTCCGCGAACTCGCGATCTACTTCGCCGAGAACCAGCGCGCGGAAGTGATCGGCCGCGCCTACACCGGCGCGAGCCACGCCGAAACCGCACGTGAGCTCGCCGACGCCCTGTACGCGCGCACCCCGTGCCGGTCCTTCGACCCGGCCGTCGCCGTCGACCGGATTCGCCGTGATCTCGACCGCGCGGGCACCCCCGCCCCACCGGACTTCGCCGCCCACCCCGCCGCCGCACTCACCCGGGCCCTGGTCGCCGGCCACGAAATAGACCCGTGGTCGGCCGTGGTGCTCGGCTCCCATGTCCTGCCCATGCGGGTCGGTACCGGCCCGCAAACCCTGCCGCCGGTGACCGCCGCGGACTGGCGGGAGGAACGCGGATGAGTGTGGAAGCCGTGCAGGCGGACGTCTCCTACCAGCAGCCGATCCGCCGGGAGCTGACCCACCGGACGGCCGTCTCGGAGGTTTTCGTCACCTCCCTGGCCGCGCGCGCCGCGGGACGGTTCGTGGCCGGTGCGCAGTTGCCCAGGATGCACGCCTACTACGGGGACCATCTCGGCGCGCTCGCCGGCCGGCACGATCTGCTGGCGGTGATGGAGACCGCGCGGCAGACGGCCATCGCCATCACGCACGAGTTCTATCGGGTGCCGCTGGATGCGGTGTTCCTGGTGCGGACGTTCAACGGCACGGGAATCCCCGGACCGGCCTGGGTGAGCGGGCCCGAACCCACCGATCTGGTACTCGGCGTCGAGGTCGTGCAACTGCACGGTACCGGCGCCGGTGTGTGCGGGATCGATATGATCCTCGAAATCTCCTGTGACGGCACGCCGTTGACGACAGTGGACGGCTCGTTCTCCTGGGTGTCCCCGGGCGAATGGTCCGGCCTGCGCACAGTCTTCCGGAAGAGCCAGGGTCTGAGCCCTGTCGTCGGACCGGCGGTCTCGGTCGCGGCCACGGATCCGGCCGCGGTCGGACGGCGCGATCCACGCAATGTGGTGGTGGGCGCCGTCGAGCGGGACGGCGATCGGGGAGCCGCGCCGCTGGCCATCGATCCCAGCCACCCGTTCCTGTTCGACCACCGCCTCGACCACATCCCCGGCAGTGCGCTGCTGGAGGCGTCCCGGCAGACCGCGCTGCTGTCGCTGCCCGGCGGGCCGGAGCGTCGGCAGCTGATCGGTGTGGCGAGCCGTTTCGATCGCTTCACGGAATTGGATCTGGCGACGGAATGCCGGGCCGAGGCGACAGCGACCGCTGCGGGCCACGCGCAGGCACACTGCGTGATCCGGCAGGGCGATACGACCACGGCCGAACTGGATCTCGCCTTCCTGGAAGCCGGCGCGGCGGGATGAACGCGGCTGTCCGGGAATCGACCAGGCGGCCGGGCGGGTGCGGATGAGTTCCGGAGAGCCGGCCGGTACCGTGCGGCGCCTGCTGCATTTCACCGCGGTCATGTACAAACCGCACTATCTGCTCTACGGAGTGCTGTGGGTTTTCGCACTGGAGGCGACCATCGTGCTGCTCACGGCACCGTGGGACTCCTGGCGACCCGGTCGGGCGACACTGTGCCGGGTGGTGGTGGTCGCCGTTGTCCTGTTGTACCTGCGGATGGTCGACGAACAGAAGGATCTCGAGTACGACCGGGTGCACAATCCGGACCGGCCTCTCGTGACCGGCGCGGTCACCGCGCGTGACCTGCGGCTCGGTATGGCGGTCCTGGCCGTCGGCGCGATCGCGGCGAGCCTGCTGCTCTCGGCGCGTTCCGCGATCGCCGTCGCCGTCGTACTGCTCTACGGACTGGCCCTGTGGGGTGTCGAGCGGTTGTCGGTCCGGCTCCGGGAGAACATCCTCGCCAACCTCGTGATCACCTATCCGGTCCAGTTGCTGATCACCGCTTACGTAGCGCTGTCCGTACTCGACACCACCGGCGTGCCCGCCGGCTGGGCTTCCTACGAACCGTGTGCGGTGTGCGACGGGCGCCCGGCGACCTTCTGGTCCCTGGCCCCGGTCGCGGTGATCTTCGCGGGCGCGTTCCTGCAATTCGAGTTCGCTCGTAAAACCGCCCATGAGCGACGTCCCGGGGAGCACTACTACTCGAATCTCCTGGGTCCCGGCGCGAGCTGTGCCGTTTCCTTGCTCTTCGTCGCGGTAGCGCTCGGCGCCGACCTGTGGCTGGTGCGGCCGTGGGAGTACGAGGGCCTGCGTAGCCTGCTGGGACTACTGCCGATCCCGGCGGCCCTGCTGCCGATCTACGGTGCGGTCCGGTTCGTGCGCCACCGCGACGCCGAATACCCCGTGGCGCCCGCGGTCCTGTTCATCGTGGTCTTCTACCTCGTTCTGATCGCGCAGGCCGCGGTTCCCGCCTGACACTCATCGGGCGGACGGGGCGTCCGAGCTTCCGGGACCGGCCTGCGAGAATTTCGGAGTGCACATTGCGATCGGCTTGGTGGTCCTGGTGGCGTCGGCCGCGGTGGTGGCGGCGCTGGCCCGGCGGTTCGGCGTATCCGAACCGCTGGCGCTGACCCTGGCCGGGGTCGCGGCCTCGTATCTGCCGGTCGTGCCCGCGGTGCATCTGGAACCGGAGATCGTGCTGCTCGGGCTGCTGCCGCCGCTGCTGTACACCGCGGCGATCCGGACCTCGCTGGTGGATTTCCGGGCCAATATCGGCACCATTGCGGTGCTGTCGGTGGGCTTGGTGCTGTTCAGCACATTCACGGTGGCCGCTGTGGTGTGGTGGCTGCTACCGGTGCCGTTCGCGGTGGCGGTGGCGCTGGGGGCGGTGGTCGCGCCGCCGGACGCGGTGGCCGCCACGGCGGTGGCGCGGCGGATCGGGATGCCGCGGCGGATCGTCACCATCCTGGAGGACGAATCGCTGTTCAACGACGCGACCGCGCTGGTGGCGCTGCGGACCGCGATCGCCGCCTCGGCCGGAGCGGTATCGCTGTGGCAGGCGGGCGGGGACTTCCTGCTCGCCGCGGGCGGCGGCGCGGTGGTCGGTATCGCGGTCGCCTACCTGCTCGCGGTGCTGCGGCGGCGGATCACCGACCCGGTGCTCGATACCTCGCTGTCGTTCCTCGCGCCCTTCCTCGCCTACCTGCCCGCCGAGGAGATCCACGCCTCCGGGGTGATCGCCGTGGTGACCTGCGGGATGATCCTCGGTCACAATGCGCAGATCTGGCAGAGCGCGGCCTCCCGGACCGCCGAGCGCATCAACTGGCGCACTGCGCAGTTCCTCCTGGAGAGTGCCGTCTTCCTGATCATCGGACTGCAGGTGCGCGGGATCGTCGAGGGCGCGTGGGAGAGCGGACTCGACCACGGCACCCTGATCGTCACGGCTCTCGCGGTTCTGCTGGCGGTGATGCTGTCACGGCCGGTGTGGATTTTTGCGTGGGCACTGCTCCAGCGTGCGGCCGGCCGGCCGGAAGTGCCGTTCACCCACCCGACGGTGGTGTCGTGGGCGGGTATGCGCGGGGTGGTGACCCTGGCGGCAGTGCTGCTGCTACCGGCCGATACCCCGCAGCTGCCGGTGCTCAAACTGCTGGCTCTGGTGGTCGTCGCGGGCACGCTGCTACTGCAGGGGACATCGCTGCCGTGGCTGGTGCGGCGGCTGCGGCTGCGGGGGCCGAGCCGCGCCGAGGACGCGTTGCAGAAAGCGACACTGCTCAGCCAGGCGTCCACGGCGGGACTCGCCGCACTCGACGCCGCGGTCGGCCCCGACACACCGCCCGAAGTGGTGCGCTCACTGCGCGACCGGGTGGCGTGGCGGACCAACGCCGCCTGGGAGCGGCTGGGCCGGCCCGAAGCCGAACAGACCACGCCGACCGCCGAATACCGCCGCCTGCGCCTGGAGATGCTGCGCGCCGAACGGGAAACAGTCCTGCAGGTCCGTGATTCCGGCGGGGCCGACTACGAGATCCTGCAGCATGTGCTGGCCCGGCTCGACCTCGAGGAATCGATGATCGACCGATTCGACGAAACCGAGGACGAACAGCAGATCGAACCCCTGGTCGGCCCCGGCGACACGGCGGCCGGCTGCGCGCATCTGCGCGCGGCACCCCTGATCTGCGAATCGGCCGGACCGGACGTCTGCGCGGAATGTGAGGCCCTCGGCATGACCTGGGTGCATCTGCGCATGTGCCTGGACTGCGGGAATATCGGCTGTTGCGATTCCTCGCCGGGAAACCACGCCGCCGGTCACTTCGCCGCCACCGGCCATCCGGTTATCCGCAGCGTCGAACCCGGTGAGGCATGGCGCTGGTGCTATGCCGACGAACTGCTCGGATGAACGACGGCGATATCACTTCCACGAGCTGTTGCGGGGAGTCAGCGTCACCGGTAGCCGGGACGGGGCGGGGACGAAGTCACCGTTGGACGGCCGCACCCGAGCAGCGGGGCGGAGGACCGGAGTCCAGCAGGTGAACAGGGCGGCGGTGGCGAGGGTGATGGTCATGACGGCGAAATTATTGCCCGGACAATGCCGGGTGCCGACGCCGAACGGGAGGATCGCCTTCTTGTCGATCTGAGCTGTGCGCGCGGGCGACCAGCGATCGGGGTCGAACGTGCCCGGGTCGGGGTAGTAGCGCGGGTCGTGGTGGATCAGATAGGGGCTGTAGACCACCGTGGCGTCGCCGGGCAGGGTCAGGCCGTCGAAAGTGACCGGGCCGGAGGCATTCTGGATACTCACCCAGGGTCCCCAGTACCGCAGCGTTTCCAGGATCACCTGCCGGAGGTAGGGCAGGGCGTAGAGATGATCGGGCCGGACCGGGCCGGTGCCGGCCACCGTGCGGAGTTCCGTGCGCACCGTGCCCGCGATCTGCGGATCGCGCAGGATTTCGTACCAGACCCAGGCCAGGATCGAGGCGGTGGAACCGACACCCGCGGCGAGCATGAGGATCAGTTCGTCGATGATCTCCTCGTCGCTCAGTGTCGTACCCGTCTCGGGGTCGCGGTGCCGGACCAGGGCGGACAGAACGTCGTGGAAATCGTGGTCGGCGGCGCGATAGGCGGTGACCACGGCACCGATCTCGGCGCGCAGCGCGGCGGCTTTGGTGGCGAAACGGCGGTTCGCCACCACGCGCAACCGGCGTACGGGCGCGGGCAGCGCGGCACGCTGGACCACCTGGCCCAGCAGCCACGGAACATTCCGGCGCACTTCGTCTTTGGCGGCCGCCCCGAAATCGGCCGTGAACAGGGTGGAGGAGAGGGTGTCGAGAACCAGCCGGTGCGCCTCGTCCAGAAGATTCACCGGACGGCCGGCAGGGAGCGCCGCCGCCCACGCGGTGGCCAGATCCGCCGCCACCGTCGCGTAGTCGTGCAGCCGGCGTTGCCGCAAGGCCGGGGCGATCATCCGGCGGCGCAACTCGTGCGGGGTGCCGGTCAGCACATTGGACGCGCCGCGGATCACCTCGTGCACGGCCACGCGCAGATCCTCGCGCTGGAATTCACCGGCCGTACCGAACCCGACCTGGCGGACCAGATCCGGGGTGGTGAGCACATAGGCCGGCCGGGGGCCGAGATAGACGCGCACGACCGGGCCCGCCGCGGCGAGCGAACGTACGAAACCGAGACTGTCGCCGAGCACGGCCGCGCTGTGGCCGAGCAGCGGCAGGCGACCGGGAGCGGTGGGGACCTCGGCGAGGGTGCGGGGCATCCGGCGGCAGGGGTTATCGGTGATCAGGCCGCCGTAGATTTCCGTGATACGCGCGGTGAGCTTCGATTGGCGGACCGAATCCTGTTCGGCAGCAAGCCTTTCTCGCATGGACACGAGACAGTCCGGTTTTGCCGCGAGCTCGCGTAGTGCCGCGGCGAGGGCGCCCGGTCCCGGATCCGGCGTGCATATCCCGCCTCCCGCGGGGACCGACTCGCTCAGGTCCGGGTCGCAGTACACCACCGGCAGCCCCGTGGCCACCGCTTCCAGTAAAGCCATCCCTTGAGTGTCGAAACCTCGTGAGGGGAACAACAACACGTCGTGCTCGCGCATGGCGCGCAGGCATTCAGCATTCGGCCGCGCACCGTGGAAACGCACTCTGCCGGTCGCGCCCCGGGCCGCGACCAGGGCGCGGGCAGGCGCGAGCTGATCACCGTCGCCGTAGACGTCCAGGCGGCAGTCCGGAACCTGGAGTACTGCCTCGACAGCGGCCAGCGGACGTTTCTCCGCGGACAGCCGCGCACACCACAACACGCGCAGCCGGTGCGCCGAATCCGCGGAGTCCGCCGAGTCCTCAGTCTCCTGCCCGGTACCGCCTCTCACACCGTCGCCGTCGGCGCCGGTTCCCGGCCCGTGCTTGTCGGCGCCGGTTCCCGCAGGCCGGACCGGGCTGTCGGATGCGGTCATGGCGGGTGCGGGCGTGCCGGAGGTGGCCGTGTCGGGTGCGGCGGCGTCGGAGCCGGGTTCGCCGGATGTGACCGTGGCGGGTGCGGTGGCGCGGTCGTCCCTCGGCCCGAGGTCGTCGAGGAGGTTGTCGTCGATTCCGTTGGACACTACGTGAAGTGGGCCGGTGTATCCGTGTGACCGTAACCGCCGGGCGAAATGTTCCGAAACCACGATCACCGCGTCGGCCGCCTGCGCCTGGGCCGTCATCGTCCACCAGGCGTGCCGAGCGGCGCGGGATTCCGGGTTCACCGGCATCCGTCCTCGGTGCGGGACGAACCTGCCGTGCAGCACGCGCAGGGCCAGTGCCGCCGGGTACGGCGCGGGTGAGGTGTTCTCGATGAAGACGTCGTCGCGGCTGTGGAGCGTCTGGACCAGTGGAATACCATGGCGCCGAGCCGCTTTCACCCCGGCGACCGCCACCCCGTACGTGGTGTGCACGTGCACGAGGTCGATCGGACCCCGCGCGGCGAACACCGTATCGATCAGCCGGTTGTTCGCCCGGGTCGGCAGGACCGTCGCGAAACCGTTCACCGAGAGACCCGGCACACCCGAAAGAACCACGAGGTCCGGGTCCGGCCCGGTAGATTCCGGGCCGGGAGCGGCGAATACGGTCACGCGGTGCCCGCTGCGCTGCAGGCCTCGGCACTGGGCAGTGACCGAAGTCTGGATACCACCGACGGTCCCGGGGTGGAAATCGGTGAACAGCGCGATATGCATGTCGCCACGGTAGTCAGGGAGCTTTGATGAAAGTTGCGATTCCGTTGACGGGAACCCGGGGTGATGTGCAACCCGCCCTCGCGCTCGGGCTGGAACTGCGCGCCCGCGGCCACGAGGTGATGGTCGGCGCGCCCCCCAACCTCGTCGATTTCGCCGCGGCCACCGGCCTGGCCGCACAGCCCTGCGGGCCCGACGTCCAGCAGTTGTACTCCTCCGACGAGGGGCAGAAAGCGCTCGCGGCGGGGAGCAGTCTGCGATTGATGCAGCTGGTGGGCAAGCAGATGGCCGAATACGCGCAGCAGATGAACGGCGAAGTGATCGCGGTGTGCGCGGGCGCGGACGTGATCGTCTCGACGCTGCTCACCGAGGACCGGGCCGCCTCGGTATCGGAGGCCTCGGGTACGCCGATGGTCACCATGCACGGTTTCCCCGGCCGCAAAACCGGCGCCTACCCGTTCCCGGGCGCACTACCGCCGAGCTGGCGTCCGCCGGCGCCGGTGAACCGGGCCACCTGGGCCGTCGCGGAGAATCTGCGGCGGTTGGTGTTCATGCGGTACCTCAACCAGTTGCGCCGGGAGCTGGGGTTGCCGCGGACCACGCGGAGTCCGGCGGCGATGCTCGCCGCCCGGAACGTCCCGGAGGTGCAGATCTACGATCCGGCACTGGTTCCCGGGCTCGCCGACGATTGGGGTGCCCGTCGGCCACTGGTCGGCTTCCTGGCCCTGCCGCGGGCGGCCCGGGAAGCCGTGGGTGAACTCGCCGACGACCACAGCGATCTGCTCACCTGGGCTGCTGAGGGCGAACCGCCGGTCTACTACGGGTTCGGCAGTATGCCGATCCGCGATACCCACCGGGTACTGGCCATGGTGGCGGAGGTGAGCCGGCGGCTCGGCCGCCGGGCACTGGTCAGTGCGGGCTGGAGCGACCTGGACGCGGCGAACGCCGAGGCCGGCCCGCACGTGCGGGTGGTAGGCCCGGTAGCCCACGATCTGATCTTCCCGTACTGCGCCGCCGCGGTACACCACGGCGGAATCGGCACCACGTTCGAGAGCCTGCGAGCGGGCCTGCCGACCCTGGTCTGCTCGGTCTCGTTCGACCAGCCGATGTGGGGCGGGCAGGTGGAACGCCTGGGGGTCGGCGTACATCTGCCCTTCGCGAAACTCGAGGCCGACCGCCTGACCGCCGCGGTACGCACTCTGCTGGATCCGTCGATCGCCGCCCGCACCGCGCTACTGGCCGAATCACTACGAGCCAGGTCCGATGCGACCACCCGCACGGCCGATATCGTCGAGGCCGCAGGCCGGTGAGCGGGGTGCGCCCGGCGCGGCGAACTGCGGGACGGATCCCGTCGGTCGCCGTGGTCGCCCCGTGCCGGACGCGCGGGGCCCTGTCCGGTGGCGGCAGATGAGTCACGCCGGTACAACCCGATACCCTGTGGTGCCCGGAGCCCTCTCCGATTGGGCGGTGATGTTCCGCCGGGCCCTGCGCCGGAGCGTGCGCGGCCGGGACACACTGCTGATTTCGCTGCTGCTGCCGATCCTGTTGATGTTGCTCTTCGTCTACGTTTTCGGTGGCGCGATCGAGGTCGGCATGCGCTACATCGACTATGTGGTTCCCGGAATCATGCTGCTGTGCACCGGTTTCGGTGCCTCCATCACCGCGACCGGGGTCGCCACCGATATCCGGTCCGGGGCGGTCGACCGATTCCGCACCCTGCCCATCCACCGGCAGGCGCTGCTCACCGGGCATGCGGTCGAGGGCGTGGTGCGCAATCTCGCAGTCATCGGCGTACTCGTCGCGGTGGCCGTACTGCTCGGTTTCCGGCCACACGCCGGTATCGGCGCCGCGCTGGCCGCGGCGGGAATCATCGCGCTGTTCGTGCTCGCGATCACCTGGATCGCAGTGTCCATGGGGTTGCTGGCCCGTATGCCCGAGGCCGCGGGCGGGTTCACCTACGCCATCATGTTCATCCCCTACATCAGCAGCGCCTTCGTACGCACCGAAACCATGCCGTCCTGGTTACGCGGTTTCGCCGACCACCAGCCCGCGACCCCGGTCCTCACCGCGATCCGCGGCCTGCTCACCGGTACTCCCCAGCACACCGCGGGCCTCGCCGTGCTGTGGTGTGCCGGGCTCGCCGCCGTCGGCTATGTCGCGTCGGCCGTACTGTTCGCCCGCCGCTGACACCCGGCACAATGCCTCGGTGGAGCAGCCGAGAATACGTGTCGCCGCCTATGTGACTCGCTGCCGTGGTGCGGATATCGATCTGCTGGTTTTCGACCACATCGATATGCCGGAAGCGGGAACGCAGATACCCGCCGGGGGCGTGCGGCCCGGTGAGGAGCTGGAGACCGCGGTCCTGCGCGAGGTAGCGGAGGAGACGGGCCTGCTCGATACCGTCGTGGCGGGATGCCTGGCGACGGACCACCGGCCGCATCCCGGCACGCGGCAATCGCGCCGTACCACGTTCTTCCACCTTCGGGCTGCTCCGGCCACTCCGGATTCCTGGACGCATCGTGTGACGGGCGGCGACGAGGACGAAGGAATGCGCTTCGCCTGTCGTTTCGAGCGGCTTCCGCTCGCGATACGGCTGGCTGATCACCAGGATGTATGGCTCGGCCGGCTGGCGGACGCGGTAGATGACAACGGCCCGGAGCAGTGGCGTTGTCGGTGAGCTCCGGCAGTATGGCCGTATGACGACCGCACCGGGCAGCACCAAGGGCGAGGCCGGCGAAGTCGCCGGCGAACTACGACAGCGGGCAGAGGCGCTGCTGCGCGAACTGGCCGGTCCGGCCGCGCGGCTGCGCGACGACCAGTGGGTCGCGATCGAGGCGCTGGTGGTGGACAAACGCCGGGCCCTGGTGGTGCAGCGCACCGGCTGGGGTAAATCGGCCGTGTACTTCATCGCCGCGAAGCTGCTCCGCGCGCAGGGGCGCGGCCCGACGGTGATCGTGTCGCCGCTCCTGGCGCTGATGCGCAACCAGGTCGCGGCTGCCCGGCGTGCGGGGGTGGTGGCGGCCACCATCAACTCCGGCAATGTGACCGAATGGGACGAGATTCACGAGCAGGTGGCGGCCGGGTCGGTGGATGTGCTGCTGGTGAGTCCCGAGCGCCTGAACAATCCCGATTTCCGCGATCAGGTACTGCCCCGCCTGGCCGCCGATGCCGGCCTGGTGGTCATCGACGAAGCGCACTGTGTCTCCGACTGGGGTCACGATTTCCGGCCCGATTACCGGCGGATCCGGACCCTGATCGCCGACCTGGGCAGCGATGTGCCGGTGCTGGCCACCACCGCCACCGCGAACGACCGCGTGGTCACCGATGTGGCCGGCCAGATCGGCACCGACACCCTGGTCCTGCGCGGCAGCCTGGACCGCGAATCCCTGCACCTGTCCGTGGTCCGGTTCGACGACGCGGTGGAGCGCACCACCTGGCTCAGCGGTCACCTGGACGAGCTGCCCGGTTCCGGCATCGTCTACACCCTCACCGTCGCCGGCGCCCACGACCTCGCCGATGTGCTCACCTCGCACGGCCACCGGGTGGCCGCCTACACCGGCCAGACCGATCCCGCCGAACGCGAAGCGCTCGAAGCCGCGCTCCTGGACAACGAGGTCAAAGCCCTCATTGCCACCTCCGCGCTGGGGATGGGATTCGACAAACCCGATCTCGGTTTCGTGGTCCATGTGGGCGCGCCGTCGTCGCCGATCTCCTACTACCAGCAGGTCGGCCGCGCGGGCCGCGCCACCGAACGCGCCGAGGTCGTCCTGCTGCCGGGCCCCGAGGACACCCGGATCTGGAGCTACTTCGCCTCCGTCGCCTTCCCGCGCGAACACGTGGTGCGTTCCGTCCTCGAAGCGCTCGACCACGAACGCCCGCAATCCACCGCGGCGCTCGAACCGCTGGTCGAGCTGAACCGCTCCCGCCTGGATATGGTCCTGAAAGTGCTGGATGTCGACGGTGCCGTCCGCCGGGTGCGCGGTGGCTGGCTGTCGACCGGGCAACCCTGGACCTACGACGCCGACCGCTACGAACGCCTCGACGCGGCCCGCACCGCCGAACAGCAGGCGATGCTCGACTACCAGAGCACCACTGCCTGCCGGATGGAATTCCTGCGCCACCAGCTCGACGATCCGTCCCTCGCCGCCGCGCCGCCGGGTACCGGCGCCTGCGGCCGTTGTGACAACTGCACCGGAGAGCACCGCGACACCACCGTCGACACCGAAGCGGTAGCCGCCACCCGAGCCCGGCTCGACCGGCCCGGTGTCGATCTGGCACCTCGCAAACAGTGGCCGACCGGTATGGCCAAACTCGGCATCTCGCTGTCCGGAAAGATCACCGCCGGCGCCGAAACGGGCCGGGTCCTGGGCCGCCTCAACTCCCTCGGCTGGGGCCGCCGGCTGCGCCCCGTCCTCGACGGACCCGACGGCCCGGTCCCGGAGGAAGTGGTCGAAGCCTGCATTCCTGTTCTCCGGGAATGGGATTGGGCCGTCCGTCCCACCGCGGTGCTCGCCCTGGAATCCCCGGACCGCCCCACCCTCACCGTCTCCCTGGCCGAACGACTGGCCGCCATCGGCCGCCTCCGTAACCTGGGCGTCCTGCGCACACGTCCCGACCTCCCGCCGGTGTCGGCCGTGAATTCCGCGCACCGGGTCGCCGCGCTGTACGACTCCTGGGAGGTCCCCGACCTGACCGCCGCCGACGGCCCGATCCTCCTGGTCGACACGCTCACCGACTCCGGCTGGACGTTCACGGTCGCCGCCTGGACCCTGCGCCGCGCCGGCGCCCCCGCGGTCCTGCCCTTCGCCCTCGCCACCCCGACCTGATATGGCTCGGGGAATCTAGCTCTCGTCGCTGTCCTCATCGAGGTCGACTTCGTCGCGGTCGGCCCAGTCGATCAGCTGGGTGAGGTCGAAGACGGCGTCGTCGATGCCCGCGTGCAGGTCGCCGAGGCGGCGGTAGCGGTCGGGGACGGTGGTGATGGTGAAATCGCGGGGGTGGATGTCGGGGATTTCGGCCCAGGTGACCGGGGTGGATACGGTGGCTGCCGGGACCCCGCGGACCGAATAGGCGGCGGCGATGGTGTGGTCACGGGCGTTCTGGTTGTAGTCGATGAACAGCAGTTCCGGGTCGCGGTCGCGGCGCCACCAGGTGGTGGTCACCTCGTCGGGGACGCGGCGTTCGACCTCCTTTGCGAAGGCCAGCGCCGCCCGGCGCACCTGCTGGAATCCGTGCTCGGGAGCGATCCGGACGTAGATGTGCAGCCCGGCGCCGCCGGAGGTTTTCGGCCAGCCCACCGCGCCGATCTCGTCCAGCACCTCGTGCACCACCCCGGCCACGCGCTGCACCCGCGACCACGGGCAGTCCGGCATCGGGTCCAGGTCGATGCGCCATTCGTCCGGGCTCTCGGTATCGGCCCGGCGGGAGTTCCACGGATGGAATTCGACCGTGGACATCTGCACCGCCCACACCACATCGGCGAGTTCCTGTACGCACAACTCGTCGGCATGCCGGTTGTATCGCGGGAAGTAGACCCGCACCGTGGGGACCCATTCCGGCGCGCCGGCCGGTAACCGTTTCTGATGAACCTTGTCGCCCGCCAGCCCCTTCGGGAACCGATGCAGCATGCACGGCCGGTCGCGGAGCGCGTTGACGATCCCGTCACCCACGCTCAGGTAGTACTGCACCAGATCCAGCTTGGTGGCGCCGGTTTCCGGGAAGTACACCCGGTCGGGGTTGGAAATCCGCACCTCGCGGTCGCCCACCGTCAGCTCCACTGCCGTGCCGCTGCCCATGCTCCGACCCTAATCGCCGCCGTCCGATTAAGCTGGCCGATACGTGACGAGTCGGCCGAAGCGCGAGGAACCGATGCTCACCTTCGACACTGTGATCGAACTCGGCGGTAAGACCGCCACCGGTTTCCGGGTGCCCGCCCGGGTGGTCGACGCGCTGGACAGCGGGAAGAAACCCAAGGTGCTGGTCAGCATCGGCGGCCACACGTATCGCAGCACCGTCGCCGTCTACGGCGGGGAGTACATGATCCCGTTGAACGCCGAGAACAGATCGTCGGCCGGCGTCTCGGCCGGCGAGACCGTCTCGGTCGGTATCGAACTCGATACCGCGGAACGGACGGTCACCGTCCCCGACGATATGGCGGCCGCGCTGGCCGCCGATCAGCGCGCCCGAGACGCGTTCGAGGCGCTCTCCTACAGCAGACGCCGCGCGCACGTCATCGCGGTCGAATCCGCCAAGCGCCCCGAGACCAGGGTCCGCAGAATCGAGAAGGTCGTCACCGAACTGTCCGCCTGAGCCCGGCCGCGTTCCCGCCGGGTCCGTCACAGTTTGACGATCATCTCCAGGCCACCGCGGAACGGCAGGGTCTGAGTGAGCAGTCCGTTGGCCGGGTCATCGATGTATTCGAAAGCGTCCCGGTAGATTTCCGGCCTGTTCTCGGTGTTGTCGATGAGGAGCACGCCACCCCCGCGCATTCTGGGTGTGAGCAGCTCGAGTGCCGGGCGGGCGAGGGCGGGCCAGATATCTATCAGGGCGAGGTCGACAGGTTCGTCCAGGTCGAGCAAGGTCTCGCGAAGGTCGCCTTCGCGGAGGTCGATGTAGGCGTCCAGTTCCGCGACGCGGAAGTTTTCGCGGGCCGCTGCGGCCTTCGCCGGTTCGTGTTCGGTGCCGATGACCACTCCGATGCCGCCCTCGGCCTCGACGACCATCCGGACCGCTTGGGCGAGGTACAGGGTCGAAACGCCGTACGAGGTGCCGATCTCGACAACACGCCGAGCCCGGATCGCCAGGCACAGCCGATGGCACAGGAGTGCCTTGTCGTGTTCGAGGGCGACCAGCTTGTCGGCGAGGAAATCACTGGCGCGTGTATCGAGTTCGGTGAGGTCCGCGGCATCGCCGCGGTCTGCCCGGTCGGCAAAGTAGCTCGTGATCGAGGAGACCTGTTCGGCGCTGCGGGTCTGTAGATCGGCGACCAGTCTGTCGAGTGCGGGGTTCTGGAGCGTGCCGGCGTTCATCAGGCTGCCTTTCGTCGGGCGCGGTTGATTCCACGGAGGGCCGGTGGCCTCACCAGTGTGGGAACACCGTCGCTTGATGTCAACGGGTTGTGAACGTCAACGGTCTGCCGGTACCGTACATCGGTGTCCCAATCGCTACCGCCGGGCCGCCGGCGCCGCAGTCCGGTACACCGTGCCGGTCGCGCGACACTGAACGCCGAATCGATCGCCGCCGCCATGCTCGAACTCGCGGGCAGATCCGGGTTCGCCGCGGTGACGATGCAGGATCTCGCCGCCCACCTCGGCGTGACTGTTCGCGCCGTCTACCGGCATGTGCGGGACCGGCAGGAGGTCGTGGACCGGGCGGTGGAGCTCTGGCTGTCCGGTTGGCCGGGACCGGATCTGGATCCCGGCGAATGGCGGACGAGTCTGCGCGACTTCTGCCACCTGCATCGGGCAATCGGCCGGCGCCACCCCAGAGCCCTGCTGGTGTCGCTCGAGGAACAGATCGGTGACGCGCGGATACCTGCCCAGCGCCTCACCGCGCCGGAGGCCTTCCTGGAATTCCTGACCGCGGTCGGTCTCGACCTGGGTGACGCCCTGCTGGTGCACGGCAATCTGATGGTGCGGCTCTACGGCTTCATTCTCTTCGTGGACTACCGGGCGGACGCCGGAGCCCCGGTAGCCGAGCAGTATCCGGTGCCGGAAGTCTGGCTCGACCACCATCCCGAGCTGGACCTACCGCTGCTGCGCCGCGCCCGGGCCGAAGTCCGGTTCGACGCGGATGCGCTGTTCGACGACTTGGTCGCGGACGTGATCCACGCTGTGGAACGTCACCTGTGAACAGCTGCGCGAAGGCTTATCCGTGGTGGCGGGTGGTGGAATTCTCGGCCGGGTGGGATTCGATTCCGGGGGAGTGCTCCGTGAACAGGCTGCCGAGCAGCGATAACGAATGCTCCGACGGTGATCCGGGTTCGGCGTGGTAGACGAAGAGCAACTGGCCCGGGGCCCCGCTCACCGCGAAGCTTTCGTAGGAGAGGGTCAGCTCGCCGACCATCTCGTGGTGGAACAGTTTCACCCCCGAGGTTTTCGCGCGCACATCGTGGCGCGCCCACAGCTGCCGGAACTCGTCGCTCTTGAGCGAGAGCTCGCCGACCAGTTCGGTCAGCCGAGGGTCGTCGAGATCGGTACCTGCCGTCGCCCGCAGGCTCGCCACGGTATCCGCCGCGATCTGGGACCAGTTCGGGAAAACCTCGCGGGTGCGAGGGTCCAGGAAGATCGCGCGGACCTGGTTGACGCCGGGTACCGAGCAGGCGTTCACCGCGACGGCCAGCGGGTTCGCGGCCAGGACGTCCAGATGCCGGCCCAGCACGAGTGCGGGGGTGTGTGCCCAGGCGTCCATCAGCCGGAGCAGGCCGGGTGTCACCCGTTCCGGGCGTCGCGGTGTGTGCGGCCGGGCCCGGGTGGGCCGGGCCAGTTCCCGCAGGTGCGCGGTCCCTTCCTCGTCGAGTGCGAACACCCGGGCCAGGGCGGCGATGACCTGCTCGGAGGGGTGTTTGTCGCGACCCTGTTCCAGCCGGATGTAGTAGTCCGCGCTGACCCCGGCCAGCAGGGCGATCTCCTCCCGGCGCAGCCCGGCGACCCGCCGCTGGCCGCCGCCGGGCAATCCGAAGTCCTCAGGCCGGCCCAGTTCACGGCGGGCCCGCAGGAACGTGCCCAGGCGGTTGTCCGAATCCATGATGTCCAGCGTAGGTCCGGGCAAACCCGGCTGGGTGGCCCCGCGACTACCAGGAAGTCCGCGACCTGGCAGAACGCCTGGCCGGGGCCGAATGTAGTGGTCATGACGAACAACGAGAATCTGACCGGCCGGGTAGCAGTGGTGACCGGAGCGTCCAGTGGGATCGGTGCGGCGACAGCGCGCCGACTCGCCGCGGACGGCGCCAAGGTGGCTCTGCTGGGCCGGCGCAAGGAGCGGATCGAAGAACTGGCCGCCGAAATCGGCGGCGACGCCGTCGCGGTGGTCGCGGATGTGGGTGATCGCGAGTCGGTGCGCGACGCGGCCGCCACGGTGCGGGCGGCGCTGGGCCCGGTCGATCTGGTGGTGGCGAACGCGGGCGTCATGCTGGGTGCGGCGTTCGAATCCGCCGAGGTCGACGAGTGGGAGCAGATGATCGGCACCAATGTGACCGGGCTGCTCTACACGGTGCGGGCGTTCATCGACGATCTCCTGGCAGTCGCGAGTGACGGCCGCCGGGCCGATCTGGTGCTGGTGGGATCTGTCGGCGGGCACGCGGTATTCACCGAGTACGCCGTGTACTGCGCTACCAAGGCCGCGGTGGCGCACCTGACCCGTAACCTGCGCGCCGAGTTCGGTCCGCGGGGAGTCCGGGTGAAGAACGTCGAACCCGGGTTCGTGGGCACTGAACTCGGAGCGGGTATGCAGGACGAGAAACAGCGGGCCCAGTTGGATGAGTGGCGGACAGGGTTCACGATTCTGGAGCCCGAGGACATCGCCGACGCGATCGCCTTTGCCACGTCGGTGCCGGCGCGGTTGAATGTCGCCGAGCTGATCCTGGTCCCGACTCCGCAGGGCTGAGCCGACCTGCTGGAACGCAGTGGGCCCCGCTCCGCGGCAATGCCGGAGCGGGGCCTGTCGGGTTCTGCGGTGTCAGTTCCCCGCGACTGCGGTCCGCGGCGCCACGGGGGTGTGATCGGCTCGGGTCACGGGAAGTGCCCGGGATACCCATAGCGCGAGAACGAAATACACGATCTGTTCCGGAATGCGGAACCACAGCGGTGTCGGTGGTTCGCCGTTGAGCGGGATATCTTCCACTGCCGCATAGATATTCGCCGGAATCATCACCACGAGCAGGGCGGCAAGCCCGATCCCGGCCCAGCGCCGGCCGGCGGTGAATATCAGGCCCGCCGCGCCGGCCAGTTCCAGTACACCTGTCGCGTAGACGGCGAAGTGCGCGAACGGGATCGCGGACGGCACCATCGCCGCCAGGTCGTTGTGGCTGGGCATCACGGTGACCGAATCGGGCATGAAGTGCGCGAGCCCGGTCATGGTGAACAGGAAGGCCAGCCCGTGTGCGGCGGCGTCGCGCCAGGTGGCGAAGCGCTGAACGCCGAGAACGCCGAGTAGGCGCAGGACGAGGGTGGGGGCGACGAAAAGCATCAGGGTGCCGAACATGGCGGTTCCTCGGAGGCAAGTGGTCCGTCAGGGCGGAGCATGAACGAGTTTGTGGTTATCGACTGATCACTAAGAGTATGCATTGAATGATAACTAGTCAACACCGGCCTGCCACCATTCCATCCGAGCCCGAGCCCGAGCCCGAGCCCGAGCCCGAGCCCGAGCCTTGCCTGCGCCGAGGCCGTCCGAGCGAGTGGGAGACCCGGTTCGGCTGGACGACCCGGTTCGGCGAAGACGATCATGAGGCCGGCGAGGCACCCGGTCGGCGGCGGCCGTGTCGGCTTCGTGGTGGGTGACCAGCACGACCGCCATCCGATGGCGTTTCGGCTTTCGCGAGTGACGAATGTTTCGGCCCCGTCGACCACCATTCGTCGTCGAGCACCTCGGTGATGGTCGCCGTCCGCGGATCGCTCCCGGCGCCGGGCCGACCATGAATGCCGGTGAACCCCGACTGGATAGGGGTTCGCGCGAGCTCTCCTCGGGTGGCAGCGACAATGGCTGCGCTGGGTGCGCCGACCGTCCGGAGGAGTGGTGGATGTCCGATCCCGTCGAGCAACGGGCCGTTGGGGCACAGCCGGGTGCGGCTCGCCGATTTCCGCGCGGGCTCCGGCGGACGGTCGCCGTCTCGCTGATCGCGCTGGTTCTCACGCCGGTAGCGATCGGCATCGCCGCGAATGGAGCCGGTCTGGCCGGACGGTGGTGGGACGCGACCGATCGCTGGGTCGGCCCGGCCCAGTCGGTGCTTGCCGCGGTGCTGTTGTTGCTGGTCGCGGCGCTGGCGATCTATGCTCCGGCCGCGGCGATGATCGCCGGACTGGTATGGGGCATCGTGCCCGGGTTGGTCCAGATCGCGGCGCCCGCGCACACCTTCCGGCTCATCTCAGCGGTGCCGGGACTGCCCGCCGACCTGGATCGCGCGCTGCACAGCTGGCTGTCGGGCGGGGTGGTGCTGTTGTTCGGTGTCCTGCTGTTCGGCGTCGGATTCACCGCCGCGCTGCTCCGCCGCAGGCTCACCCCGGCTGCCGAAGCTGAGCCGGGGGAGGCTCACGCTCCGCTCGAGGGCGGCTGAGCATATCGACGTGATCGGCCGCCCAGGTGTGTACCTGGGCGGCCGATCACGACTATCGCCTGTTCCCGAATCGGCAGAGTTAACCGGCGGCGGTGTCCGTGCAAGCGGACAGGATCACCCGCGCGGGGCGTGGTGACGCGCTACCCAAGTCCGGGAACGGCGGCGCACTCATGCCGAGCACGTCGACTGCCCGGCGTTCGGAACCCGCGCGATCGGCATCCCAGGCCCATCCGAAACGGTAGTTCGCACCCTGCGCGACCGCCCCGCACGCATTGGCGAAGTGCACCACCACCTGGCAGTCGTAGACTCCGCATTCCGCGACGGCAGCGTTGTCGGCAGCCGCCCAACTGCCATAGTTCACCGCGGACGAGACCCGCGCGGTGCTGTGCGAAATAGCAAGCGCGCCATAGAGGTTGCCGTCGCTCGCCGAAAACCCGCCGTCGACCGAACTGGCCTGATAGCCCGCAGCTTTGGTGATCTCGACCCCGCTCTGCGCGGCGCCGGCCGAACCGGCCATGACGAAAGTAAGTGCAGTAACGCAAGTTACGCCGGCCAGTCCGGCCAGCATGCGCGACAAGGGCCGCGGCAAAGTCATCGAATCTCCCCGGTTCAGAATTACATCCCGGGGCGATTGTTGCCGACCAGGTCCGAAGTGTCCAGAAAATAAGAAAGGCTCACGCATACCGGCCGAGCGGTGCCGCGCCGGGTTCGCGAGCGACCGAACCAGTGTGACGGGCCGGAACCAGCCGGCCCGTCACACTGTCAGCCCTTCACACAGAGCACCTGGCGCAGGGTCGCCACCACATCGACCAGATCGCGCTGGGCGTCGATCACTTCGTCGATGTTCTTGTAGGCGGCCGGGATCTCGTCCAGGACACCCGCGTCCTTGCGCGACTCCACGCCCTCGGTCTGGGCGACCAGATCAGCCACGCTGAACTGCCGCTTGGCCGCGTTACGACTCATCCGCCGCCCCGCGCCGTGTGACGCGGACTGGAACGACTCCGGGTTGCCCTTACCGCGCACCACGTACGAGCGGGTACCCATGGAACCCGGGATGAGTGCCATATCGCCTGCACCCGCCCGGACCGCACCCTTACGGGTCACCAGCATCGGGACTCCGTCGATCATTTCCTCTGCCACATAGTTGTGGTGGCAGTTTCCCGTGAGAATGTTGTCCGCCAATGCGAAGCTATGCGTGCCCTCGACGACGGCGCAGAAAACTTCCTCCACATCATTGGTGGGCACGACCGAACGGACAATCCAACCACGCCGTTCTACAGCCGTGCGGTTGGCATCCCACCTCGATCGGTGATTGCTATGGATAAAGAATTCCGGGGTGAGGTCGTTACGTGAAATCCCCATGACGAATATTTCGGAAGGTGCTGTGCCGAACCCAACACGCACCCTGCGTCGGATCGGCAAGGTGAAGATGCCGAGGACACCGCAAGCAGCTTTGAAGAATTCCAGGTGATCGCGGTTCGCGGACCAAATCGCGGGGCGGCCCGTCTTACTGACCTCACCATCTGCGGCGAAGTAGCCGGCGAGCCAGCCATAGAGATCGGAGTCCGCACCCTCCAGCGGCGGGTAGTCGAGTTTCCATTCACGTGGAAACCCTGGCAACCTCTTGTATTGCTGCACCGACTTGCCACGCTCAAGAGCCGCTGCAACGTCATCTGGCTTTACGTGGGCTTTTCGGCCGGTCTCGGCTGAGTAGGTGTAGTAGTAGCTCCGCAAGCGTTCGATATTGTCGAAGTAGGGCAATAGTGCTTCGTCTTTCCGGCCGAAGAAGATTGCGTAAGCGAGCGATCCGCCGAACATGGTGCCATCGCCGAAGACGAAGCCGCGTGTAACTCCCTCGCGAGACGGCTGAAGATTATCCGCTCGTTCAGGGTAGGTGTAGGCGAGGCGGTCTCCGATGCGCAACTCTTTGGTGATTGCTTCGGTCCGGTTGTGCGCGACCTTCGGCCGGAGCAGCCAACGATGCTCGGCTGTGGTCCGAATGGTGCGTTTCTGGCCAAATCGCCCGATCGTTACTTCCCAGATCGGCTGAGACCCGAACGACTCGACAGGAGCTTTCACCCATTTGCCGCCCTCGGTCAAGAGCAGGTGGGTCTTGCCGGCCAATTCGGCGATCGGGCGGTCGCCTTGGTCGGTCATCACCAAAGTCTCGCCAGCGAAGCACGAGATGGGCGTATCGAAGCGCACGTCCCGGGTCGGGAACTGGTCCCGTACCGCCTGACACACCAGCGCCAGCATGACCGCGCGGTTGCGGGCCGCGTACTCCTGCGCCCAGGTCAGGTCGTGCCGGTACGCGGTCATCTCCGAGGTGTTCGCCAGGAATACCGCGAGATCACGATCGACCAGGTTCTGGTTGTGCGGGAGCTTACGGGCCACCGCCATATGCCGCTCGGCGATTTCCTTGCCGATATTGCGGCTACCGGAGTGCAGGAGGATCCATACCTGGTCGTCCTGGTCCAGGCAGACTTCGATGAAGTGGTTGCCGGAGCCCAGCGAACCCATCTGCTTGTGCGCCTTGGATTCCCGCGGTGCAACTGCCTCGTCGAGGTCGCCGAAGGCTGACCAGAACCGGTCCCAGCCGGTGCGCAGGGTCGGGGTGGCGACGCCCGACGGCCCGGGCGCCAGCTTGGTCACTTGGACGGGGTTCTTGTGGGCGCCGAAACCTACCGGCACCGCCGCCTCGATCGCGGAGCGCAGGGCGCGCAGATCGTCGGGCAGGTCGGCGGCGGTGAGGTCGGTGCGCACGCTCTCCATCCCGCATCCGATATCGACCCCGACCGCTGCGGGGGCGACCGCGTCGCGCATCGCGATCACGGAGCCGACCGTGGCGCCTTTCCCGAGGTGCACATCCGGCATGACGCGGACACCGTGGACCCATTCCAGCCGCGCGATATTGCGCAGCTGTTGCAGCGCCGCCGCATCGATCTCGTTCTCCTGGGCCCACATCAACGTCCGTGCCCGGGTTCCGGACAGCTCGACGGGAAACATTTCTCGATCCTTCCGTTCGGCGGACCGATGTCCGCCTCCGTACTTCACGGTAGGCCGAGGGAGGGGCGGAGGGCATCCGATTTTCGGGCGGCATCGATACGCATCCATCGCGGTGGATCGACCGATGTCGAGGTGAGGCCGGCACGGACTGTGCCCGACATTCGGCTCACCGCTTGCGTCGCGGGATCACGTAGCGGTCAGGGGTTCGGTCGCCAGCCGGTGCGCGTACTCGTCGGATCCATCGATCTCGGCCGCTACCTGCTCAGCGGCGGTCTGCTCCCCGCGCTGACGAAGCAAGCGCAGGAGGTAGTACAGCGCTGATTTGTCCCCGTTCCGGGCCCGCTTCCGGAGGTCGCTGTCGCGCCCGTTCTCGTACAGGAAGCGGTCGAGTTTGCGTCTGGCGTGCACGTCGGTCCTACCTCGCGCGGCCAGCTCGTCCAAGCGACCGGCCTGCGCGAGCAGATCCATATGCCACAGATGCGCACGATGCCGGGTGTGGTCGGGGCTGTAGCACTCGGCGTAGGTGCTGACCGCGGAAATCGCCGCATCCCAGTCCTGGCGGGCTTCCGCCGAACTCGCCATCTCATTCCAGGTTTCCACAGTTTCAGTATTGCGAGCAATTGCCCGCTGCCCGGGTCTGATCGTCGGAACGGTCGGATCTCACGGTTCGAGCATGGCCTCGATATCGGCGCGCCACGGGATCGCCGCGCTGGCACCGAGCATGGTGGTGGCCAGCGAGCCCGCCGCGCAGGCGAAGCGCAGAGCGGTAGCGGGTCCCTGCGCCCACCGCACAGCGAGCGCCCCGGTGAAGGTGTCGCCCGCACCGGTCGTATCGACCACCTCGACCGCCGGCCCCGCGACTGTGTTCACCGCGCCGTCCGGGCCGCGGTGCCGGGCGCCGTCCGCGCCGAGGGTGACCACCAGATGCGGCACCCGGTCGAGGACACCGCCCAGGTGGTCGGCCTCAGCGGAGTTGACCACCGCGACATCCACGTGATCCCACACTTCATCGGAAAGCTGCTGTACCGGAGAAGGATTGAGGATCACTGTGGTGTCGTGTGCGTGCGCATGGCGGACGGCCGCTGTCACCGTCGCGAGCGGGATCTCCAGCTGGCATACGAGGATGTCGGCGGCGGCGACGGCGGTGAGATCGGCCGCGCTCAGGCCGGTCATCGCGGTATTGGCGCCGCCCACGACGATGATGTTGTTCTCGCCGGAATCGTCGACCACGATCGTCGCGATCCCGCTCGGACCCTCGATGGTGCGCAGGCAGGTGGTGTCCACGCCGGATTCGGTCAGCACCGCGCGCAGCCGCGGCGCGAACACATCGGTGCCGATCGCGCCCAGGAACATCGCCTGCCCGCCGGCCCGGCTCGCCGCGATGGCCTGATTGGCGCCTTTACCGCCGGGGACCATCGCGAAGCCGCTCCCGAGCACCGTCTCACCCGGCGCGGGGCGGATCGCGGTGGTGGTCACCAGGTCCATGTTGATACTGCCGAGCACGGCGATCAGCGGAATGGTCACGAGGGAGAACGTAACGCGCGAACGCCCGTGAAATCCGGTTTTCCGGGTGCGTAGGCTGTATAGCCATGACGGCAGAGACCACCGAGTTCGATATGCGTGAAGCCGTGCACGAGGCCGCGCGCCGGGCCCGGGTCGCGTCCCGGGTACTCGCCCAGTTGACCACGTCGCAGAAGAACGAGGCGCTGCACGCCGCGGCGGACGCGCTGCTGGCCGCCGCCGAGACGGTTCTGGAGGCGAACGGCGAAGATCTGGTCGCCGCGAAATCGGCCGGCACCGAGGATTCGCTGCTGGACCGGCTGCGGCTGACCAAGGACCGGGTCGACGGTATCGCCTCGGGTCTGCGTCAGGTGGCCGCCCTGCCGGACCCGGTGGGCGTGGTGGAGCGCGGTTCGACGCTGCCGAACGGGCTGGAGATCCGGCAGGTCCGGGTGCCGCTCGGCGTGGTCGGCATGGTGTACGAGGCCCGGCCGAATGTCACGGTCGACGCCTTCGGCCTGGCCTTGAAATCCGGGAACGCGGCGCTGCTGCGCGGGTCGTCCTCGGCGGCGCGGTCCAACGCCGCGCTGGTCGCGGTGCTGCGGGACGCGCTGACCGGAGTGGGGCTGCCGGCCGATGCCGTCCAACTGCTGCCCAGCGCGGACCGTTCCAGCGTGACCCACCTGATCCAGGCGCGGGGGCTGGTGGATGTGGTGATCCCGCGCGGCGGTGCGGGCCTGATCAACGCCGTGGTCCGAGATGCCAAGGTGCCGACCATCGAGACCGGCACCGGCAACTGCCACGTCTACGTCCACTCCGGTGCCGACCTGGATATGGCCGAAGAGATCCTGATCAACGCCAAAACCCGCCGGCCGAGCGTGTGCAATGCCGCCGAAACGGTGCTGATCGATGCCGCCATCGCCGACACCGCGCTGCCACGGTTGGGCAAGGCGCTGGCCGACAAGGGGGTCACCCTGCACGGTGATCTCGACGGGATGATCCCGGCCACCGACAAGGACTGGGGCGAGGAATACCTGACCCTCGATATCGCGGTGAAGGTGGTCGACGATCTCGACGCCGCCGTGGATCACATCAACACCTGGGGGACGGGTCATACCGAGGCCATCGTCACCGGCGAGCTGGCGGCGGCCGACGAGTTCAGCCGCCGGGTGGACGCCGCGGCGGTGATGGTGAACGCCTCGACCGCCTTCACCGACGGTGAGCAGTTCGGGTTCGGCGCCGAGATCGGTATCTCCACGCAGAAACTGCACGCCCGCGGACCGATGGGGCTGCCGGAACTGACCTCGTCGAAGTGGGTCGTCCGCGGTTCGGGTCAGATCCGGCCGGTGTAATCGGCGCCGCTCGACACAGGGACTCACCGGGCGAACTGTCCGGCAGGACGGCTCGGCGGTGAGCTGGGTCTCTTGGCCACGGGGGACGAGGCCTGCTGGACAGGTGCCCGGTAGCGTGGGATGGGCAGAGTTCGACGGAAGGACGCCCATGGAGCCCGCGAGTTCCCCCACACCGCCGGTTCAGGCGCCGATCTTCGCGTCGGTCGACGAGGTGGTGGACCGCCTCGCCGACACCGGATATCTGGCCGACAAAGCGACCGCTACCTCGGTTTTCCTTGCCGATCGCCTGGGCAAACCCCTGCTCATCGAGGGCCCCGCGGGTGTCGGCAAAACCGAGCTGGCGCGCGCGGTGGCGCAGACCGCGGATGCCGAACTGGTGCGGTTGCAGTGCTACGAGGGTGTGGACGAAGCCCGCGCGCTCTACGAGTGGAATCACGCCAAGCAGATTCTGCGGATCCAGGCCTCCAGCGAGAACGACTGGGCCGAGACCAAGGCCGATGTGTTCACCGAGGAGTTCCTGCTGTCGCGGCCGCTGCTCACCGCGATCCGGCGCACGGATCCGACGGTGCTGCTCATCGACGAGACCGATAAAGCCGATGTGGAGATCGAGGGGCTGCTGCTCGAGATCCTCAGCGATTTCGCGGTCACCGTCCCGGAGCTGGGCACCATCACCGCCGCCCGTAAACCTTTCGTGGTGCTGACCTCCAACGCCACCCGCGAACTGTCCGAGGCGCTCAAACGGCGCTGCCTGTACCTGCACCTGGATTTCCCGGACGAAGATCTGGAGCGGCGCATCCTGGCCAGCCGGGTGCCGGAGCTCCCGCAGGCGGTGGCCGCGCAGCTGGTGCGGGTCGTGCATGTGCTGCGCGGTATGCAGTTGAAGAAACTGCCCTCGGTCGCCGAATCGATCGACTGGGCGCGCACACTCCTGGCGCTGGGCCACACCGAGCTCGACGACACCACCGTCCGCGAAACTCTCGGCGTGGTGCTCAAGCACCGCAGCGATCACCAGCGCGCGCTGGCCGAGCTGAAACCGGCCTGATCATGGCGGTCACCGAGGACCGGCCCCTGGCCCCGCACGGGCTGCCGGGACATCTGGTGGGTTTCGTGGAGGCGCTGCGTGCCCGCGGGATCCCGGTGGGCCCCTCCGAAACGGTCGATGCGGGCCGGGTGCTGTCCGTGCTCGACCTCATGGACCGGGAAGCCGTGCGGGAAGGTCTGGCCTGCTCCCTGCTCCGCCGCACCACCCACCGCGCCACCTACGACGGGCTGTTCGATCTGTGGTTCCCGCTCGCGATCGGCGAGCGTGACGCGGCCGCGGAGGTCGAGCTGCCGTACCTGCCGGATGGCCGGCTCGATGTGTCCGAACTGCGCAAAATGCTGGCCGAAATGCTCGCCGACGAGAATTCCGGGGCCGCGCAGGCGCTGATGGCCGCGCAGCTGGTGGAACAGCTCGGGCAATATCAGTCGGCACGCGGCGCGTCGTTCTCGTCCTATCAGGCGCTCAAGGAGGTACAGCCGCAGACGCTGCTCGCGCAGATCCTGGCCGGGATGGCCACGCCGGGGATGAGCGATTTCGACACCGAGATCGCCCGCCGGGCCGCGCGGACCCGGATCGAGAAATTCCGCCGCACCGTGGAGGCGGAAACCCGGCGGCGGGTGGCCGAACGGATCGGCCGGGAGCGGGTCGCCTCCTACGGCGTGCCGCGGCAGGCCGAGGACGTGGACTTCTTGCGGGCTTCGCAGAGCGAGCTGGCCGAGCTGAAACGCAGTACCCAGCGCCTCGCGCGGATTCTGGCGTCCCGGCTGGCCGTCCGCCGGCGGCATGCCAAACGCGGCGAGATCGATCTGCGCAAAACCCTGCGCAAGTCCATGTCGACCGGTGGCGTACCGATCGACCTGGTGAACCGCAAACCCCGGCCCGGCCGCCCGGAGCTCGTCCTGCTGTGCGATGTCTCCGGTTCGGTCGCCGGGTTCAGCAATTTCACCTTGCTGCTGGTGAGCGCCCTGCGGGAGCAGTTCTCGAAGGTGCGGATCTTCGCCTTCGTCGATCACACCGACGAGGTCACCCGGTTCTTCGACCCCCATACGCAGCTGGACGAGGCCATGCAGCGTATTTTCGCCGAGGCCGATATCGTCGGTTTCAACGGGCACTCCGACTACGGCAGCGCGCTGACCAGCTTCGCCGAGGAATTCCCCGACGCGGTCACCAGCCGGAGTGCGCTGCTGATCCTCGGCGACGCCCGCACCAACTACCGCGACCCGGAACTGGCCACCCTGTCCGATCTGGTCGCGGTCGCCAAGCATGCGCACTGGCTGAACCCCGAACCGCGGCAGAACTGGGGGTCCGGCGACTCCGCCGCCGACCGCTATCAGCAGGTCATCGACATGCACGAATGCCGGTCCGCGTCCCAGCTGACAGCCGTGGTTTCCCGGCTGCTGCCGGTCTGATGCGATATCCCGGCCGCCGCGGTTCGCCGACGAACCCATAGTCGAATGCTGATCGCTCGGAAGGGCCCTACGGCCGACCCGTTAAGCTCGACACTCATGCGTGGAACAGGCCGGGGCGGACCCAAGCTCGGGGTGATGGGCGGCACCTTCGATCCCATCCACCATGGGCACCTGGTCGCGGCCAGCGAGGTCGCGCAACGGTTCGACCTGGACGAGGTCGTGTTCGTACCGACCGGCCAGCCGTGGCAGAAGTCCGGCCGGTTGGTCAGCCCGGCCGAGGACCGGTACCTCATGACGGTGATCGCCACCGCGTCCAATCCGCGGTTCTCGGTGAGCCGGGCCGATATCGACCGGAGCAAGGTCACCTATACGGTGGACACCCTGCGCGATCTGCACGCGCAGCATCCCGGTGCCGAGCTCTACTTCATCACCGGGGCGGATGCGCTGGCCAGCATCCTCACCTGGCAGGATTGGGCCGAACTGTTCGAACTGGCGAAATTCGTGGGTGTCAGCCGGCCGGGGTACGAGCTGAATATCGACCATCTGGCCGAACACCTGCGGGGAATGCCCGACGACGCGGTCACGATGATCGAGATCCCGGCGCTGGCCATCTCGTCGAGCGAATGCCGTCGCCGCTCGGCCGAGGGCCGGCCGGTGTGGTACCTGGTGCCGGACGGCGTCGTGCAATACATATCGAAACGGCACCTCTACGTGCCGGAACAAGCGGAAGGTAAGGAAAGCGTGAACCAGGCCTCAGGGGGTACCACATGACTGCGACGGCCGAGGCTGTGCAGATGGCGACCATGGCCGCGCTGGCCGCGGACGAGAAACTGGCCGCCGATGTGGTGGTGCTCGACGTCTCCGAGCAGCTGGTGATCACCGATTGTTTCGTGATCGCTTCGGCGCCGAACGAGCGCCAGGTGAACGCCATCGTCGATAATGTCGAAGAGAAACTGCGCGCGGCCGGGCACAAGCCGGTTCGCCGGGAAGGGACCCGCGAGGGCCGCTGGGCACTCTTGGACTACATCGATGTGGTGGTGCATATCCAGCACAACGAGGAACGTAATTTTTATGCGCTGGAACGGCTGTGGAAAGACTGCCCCGTCGTTCCGGTCGAGGGGATCGGTGGTCCGCGTGACGCCGATGAGGAAAGTGCTGGAGATACCGAGTGACACAGAAAACCGGTGCGCGCACCCTGATCCTGTTGCGCCACGGGCAAACCGAATGGAATGCCAACGACCGGATGCAGGGCCAGATCGACACCGACCTCACCGATCTGGGTCGGCGGCAGGCCAAGGAAGCCGCACGGGAGCTGGTGTCCCACAAGGCGGTCGGCCTGATCTCGTCCGATCTCACCCGTGCCTACGAGACCGCGCAGGCACTGTCCGAGCATTCCGGCCTGGAGGTGGTCCGGGAGCCGCGGTTGCGGGAAACCCACCTGGGTGAGTGGCAGGGGATGGGCGATGTCGAGGTCGATGCCCAGTACCCCGGCGCTCGCCTGGAATGGCGGATGGACGCCACCTACACCCCGCCGGGCGGTGAATCCAAGCTCGAGGTCGGCGCCCGCGCACTGCCTGTAGTGCAGGAATTGTTCGCCGAGCGGCGGGATTGGCCGGGCGCCACTATGATTCTCGTTGCGCACGGCGGGCTGATCGCCGCGCTCACGGCCGCGCTGCTCGACCTGCCGCCTCGCAATTGGCCGGCCCTCGGGGGCCTGGCCAACGCCAGCTGGGTGCAGCTGAGTAGTCACGGTCCGAGCATCGAGAAGCCCGGCTGGCGTCTCGATGTGTGGAACGCAGCGGCGAAAGTAGCACCCGATGTCATCTGAAGACCTGAACCGGCATATCCCGGACGAACTGTTCCAGCGGGTTTCCGCGAAACCGGAACGTGCGCTGCCCGATGCGCTGTTCGGCCCGGCGCCCGAACCGCAGCTCGCCGAAGACGCCGAGGACACCGACGGCGGCGATATCCGGAAGGCAGTCTGATCATCAGGAGGGCTCCGCAGTGACAGCCACGTCGGATCGTTCGAGTGAGCCGGGAACCACCGGGCCACCGGAATCGGCCGTGCCGGTGCCCGGTTCGCCCGCCGATCCCGAGCACACGCGAACCGGATCGGCCGTGGACGTCACTGCTGCCCCACTGGACGGTCCGGGCGCGGCTCCGCTGGACGGCGGCCCGGCGGCCCGGCGGCCCGTGCTGCTGGTGATCGCCGACTCACTGTCCTACTACGGGCCGAAAGGCGGTCTGCCCGCGGACCATCCCGGGATCTGGCCGAATCTGGTGGCGAGCGAGCTCGACTGGGAGGTCGAACTCGTCGCCCGCATCGGCTGGACCTGCCGGGACGCCTACTGGGCGCTGATCGGCGACCCGCGGATCTGGGCGGCCGTACCGCATGCCGGCGCGGTGGTTTTCGCGGTGGGCGGTATGGATTCGCTGCCTTCGCCGCTACCTACGGCGCTGCGGGAACTGATCCGGTATGTCCGGCCGCCCGGCCTGCGCCGGGTGGTGCGGTCGGCTTATCAGTGGGTCCAGCCCAGAGCGGCGAAACTGGGCCGCCGGGTGGCGCTGCCGCCGGAGGCGAGCGTGGACTACCTGGAACAATGCCGTACCGCGCTGGCCCAGTTACGGCCCGACCTGTCGATGGTGGCGGTGCTGCCGTCGGTGCACGACTGCGAGGCTTACGGGCGGGTGCACAGCGGCCGGGAACCGGCGGTCCGCGCTCTCGAGGCGTGGTCGGCGCGCACCGGTGTGCCGCTGGTCGACCTGAAGGCCGCCGTGCACGACAACATCTTCTCCGGCGACGCCAACCCCGACGGCATCCACTGGGGGTGGGACGGCCATTCGGAGGTCGCCAAAGCGATGGTGAAAACACTGCGCGAGGTGGGGTGAGACGTGGCGGTCGTAGTCGTCACCGATTCGTCCGCCAGCCTGCCAGCGGACCTGATCGGCGCATTGGGCATCGACGTGGTGCCCCTGCATGTCCTGGTGGGCGACAAGGCCGTTCGGGAAGGCATCGACGACCTCGCTATCGATTACAGCTCGGACGCCGTCAGCACGTCCGCGCCGTCCCCGGGGGAACTCCGGCACGCCTATACCGAAGCGCTGGCGCGCAGCGGCGGCGACGGGGTGGTCGCGGTCCATCTCTCCCGGCAGTTGTCGGCCACCTGGGAGTCGGGCCGGCAGGCGGTCCGGGATATGGGTGCCGAGAGTTCGGTGCGGCTGGTGGATTCGCTCGGCGCGGGCCTGGCAACGGGCTTACCGGCGCTGGCCGCCGCACGATCCGCCGCTGCCGGTGCACCGCTGGACGTGGTGCACCGGACAGCCGTGACGGCAGCGGAGAATTCGCACACATTCATCGTGGTCAACCGGACCGAGCAACTCCGGCGCGGCGGGCGGCTCAGCACCGCCGCGGGATTCTTCGCCAGTGAACTGGTGAGCAAACCGATCCTGCAGCTGGTACAGGGTCGGTTGGAACTGCGGGAAAAGGTGCGCACGCGCTCGAAAGCGGTCGCGAAGCTGGTGGCGGCGGCCGTTGCGGCGGCCGGCTCCGGCGAGGCCGTGCTCGGGGTGCAGCATCTGGACGCGGCCGAGGCCGCCGAAACGGTGACAACCCAGCTCCGGGAACGTCTCCCGCACGTCCGGGAGATCCTCACCGCGGAATTCGGTCCCGCACTCGGGGTACATCTCGGGGTCGGTGCGGTCGGGGTGCTGGTGCTCCCCGGCGGATGGGGCTGACGAAGGGCATTCTGCGGCCGTGCCGGCGCGACGCAGCAGGGCCGGAACAGCGCGTACGACACAGCAGGGGCACGTCTCGGTACCGGTGCCGGCAGGCGTCGAGCTCGGTTCGACCGGTGAAGTAGGGGTTGTCCACTGGACACGGCGCGGTGCCTTGTTCCGGTGATGCACGGTTGTCCACAGGCCCGCGTTGTCCACAGGTTTATCGAAATACCTGGTAGGGCAGCCGGATAGGCACTCACGGCGACCTAGCGTCGCGAGCATGCCACGACAAGACGAGCGGGAACGAGTCCACCGGCAACTGGGCAGATATTTCGGGGGCAGCCCGGGCGATGATCCCGGAATCGGCACACCGCCCCCGGATACCGCACTCACCGACGATGACGACGGCGTACGTACACCCCGCTGGCTCGACGATGAGCCGGTGCCGCTCACCTGGCGAGAACGCCTGATACCCCAGCGGTTCCAGGGCGCGCGGCTGGACCCGGGACGCCACGGTACGGCGACCATGGCGGGTATCGGCCTCGTCGCTCTCCTGGTGACGCTGGTGGTGGTTTTCTGGGAGCGGCCCGTCCCGCAACCTGTTCCGCCGCTACCGGCCGCGCACCCCGCAGCCTTGCCCGCCGCGGTACCGGAGCCCGGAACTCCGCCCGACGGGCCGAATCCGGAGCCGGGGCCCGCCCAGCCGCCGGCCGAACTGGTGGTGAGTGTGGTCGGGCTGGTCCACAGGTCCGGTCTCGTGCGGTTACCACCGGGCGCCCGGGTCGCCGACGCGATCGCCGCCGCCGGCGGTGCGCGAAACGGCGCCGACCTGGCCGGCCTCAACCTGGCCCAGCGCCTCGCCGACGGTGACCAGGTACGGGTCGGAGCCGGCGACCCCGCACTGCCGCCGGCCGGTAGCGCCACCGTGAGTGGTGGTACAGCAACGGGAGGTACGCCAGGATCGGCCAGCTCGGCAGCATCGGCACCCGCAGCTGCCGGAACTCCGGTGGACCTGAACACCGCTACGGAGGCCGATCTGGACGCCCTGCCCGGCGTCGGTCCGGTCACCGCGAAGGCGATCATTGCTTGGCGGGAGACGAACGGCCGGTTCACCGCGATAGAACAGCTTTCCGAGGTGGACGGGATCGGCCCGGCCCGGCTGGCCCGCCTCCGCGAGCTGGTGACGGTGTGACCGGGGGACACAGCACGCGACCGGGCACGCCGCGTCGGTCGCTGCGAACGTCGGTGCCGGGGCTCGTCTCGGATATCCGGGGTCGCCACTGGGCAGTGCACACAGGTCACGCCGGGTACCGGCGGGCGGGCAGGCGCGCAGTAGGTGCGGGGGCGCTGAGAGAAGCCGGTATCCGGGGCGCGTGCACGGCGTTTTCCCGGGACTTCACCGGCTCGCGGCGGGTGGGTGACCCCGGTCTCCGGTTCCTTTGGTGGGTTGTACGGGCGACCGCGCGACTGCACCGGTGACGGGCCGGCGCAGCACGGAAGTCCCGGAACCCGCCGGACGGCCGGCCGGCGATTCCGGCGGCACCCGGCCGGTACTGGATGCCCGGCTGCTCCCGGCCGCCGGCATCTGCTGGTTCGTGACCATCGCGGCCGTGGGCGCGGGATGGGTAACCGGAGTCGGCGTGGCGGTCGGTCTGACGGTGGTGGCCTTCGCGTGCTGGGCGCTGCTGTGGATCGGGATCGCGCACCACAGCGAACGGCGCCGCGTGATCGTGACGACGGTACTGGGTGCCGCTGTGCTGGGCGCGGGGTTCGCGACGGCCGCGGCATGGCGCGAACACCAGGTGAGCGTCCACCCGCTCCGAACAGTGCCCGACGAAGCGAGCGTGCACGTGGTGATCACACCCACCGACGATCCGAAACCGGTGCGGGGGAGCGGTTCCGGATCCGGCCGATTATGGGTGATGCGGGCCGAACTGCGGGAGTTCCGGTATCGGGACGGCGTGGTCCGAGCGGGCGGTGCGGTGGTGGTCCTGGCTGCCGGGCCCCACTGGGGCGAACTGCTACCCGGGCAGCCGATCGAATTCCGCGCCCGGACGATACCGCCGCGGCAACACGATCTGACGGTCGTCACCCTGCGCCCGATCGGTGCACCGGCCCTCGCCGGTGGGTTGCCGTGGTGGCAGGCCATGGCGCAGGGGGTGCGTTCCGATCTGGCGACGGTCGCCGGCGCCGCGCTCGGTCCGGACGCGGCCGGACTTCTGCCCGCGCTGGTCGTCGGGGATACCTCGGGCCTGTCCGATCAAGTGCACGCGGACTTCGTGGCTGCCGGATTGCAGCACTTGTGTGTCGTCAGCGGAGCAAATTTCTCTGTGGTCCTGTCCGCCGTGCTGGCGCTGGCGCGGGTGCTCACCTGCGGTCCGCGGCTGTCCTTTGTGATCACGGCGACCGCACTGGTGTTCTTCGTGATCATCGCCCGGCCCGACCCGAGCGTCCTGCGGGCCGCCGCCATGGGGGCGGTCACGCTGCTCGCTCTGCTGACCGGTCGCCGTAAACAGGCCCTACCGGCTCTGTGCGCCGCCGTGATCGGATTGCTCGCGATCTGGCCGGCGCTCGCGGTTCAGGCGGGGTTCGCGCTGTCGGTCCTGGCTACCGGCGCCTTGCTGCTTCTCGCACCGAGCTGGGCCGACCACCTCCGCGAGCGGGGCTGGTGGCGCCTGCCGGCGGAACTGGTTGCCGTAGCCGCGGCGGCTTTCGTGGTCACCACCCCGATCACGATCGCGCTTTCCGGCAAGCTCAGCCTCGTGGCGGTCGTCGCGAATATTCTGGTGGCCCCGGTGATTGCCCCGGTTACCGTTCTCGGTGCAGTGGCCGGGGCCGTCGGCACCTGGTGGCCCGCGCTCGCCGAGTTGGTTGTGAAACTCAGCGGACCCCCACTGTGGTGGCTGCTCACGGTCGCCACCGAGGCGGCCGCTGTACCGGGCGCGGTGGTCACTGTTCCCGGAGGTACGCCCGGCGGGCTGCTCGCGGCCGTGCTGGTCGCCGGCGGGATCGGTGCGCTCCGGCTGCCCGGATTCCGGCGATTCCTGCTGGCGGGTGCTCTGGGCTTCCTTGTCGCGTACCTCTCACTGATCATCTGGCTGGGAAACTGGCCATGAAACATCATGCTGTTCTGATCTTTCGGTGTTGTGTTCGTGGTTTACAGGCAGAACGGAGTGATCACGCCGATAGAGGTGATCACATCCGATAGTTCGACGACGGTTCGCCACCCTCGGTCTCCCCGAACTGTATTGCCGGTGAGGTGGGGGACGACCACTACTTCTCCGCGGTTCTCGGCAATGTGCCGGGCAGCGATCATCGCGGTGAGCCGAGGGTGTTCTGAGTCGACGACAGCGACGAAAACGACGTCGAGCTGGTGGCGATCAACGAGTTCATCGACGGATTGGGGGTCGGAGTCTCTGCGGCGCAACACGATTGCGCGGCGTCGGGTCACGACCGAGCCTGCTGCGCGTACTCTGCGGCCACGGTGTAGCGGGGGCAGTGGTGTGTGGCATGGGTGGCCATGACCTGGTGTGCGTGGGCATATCCGCGGATCGGGTCCGTGGATCGACAGGTAGCGGGCCGGTCGAGTGACCGCAGGCCGTCGAGGGTTCGTTGGATCAGGCCGCGGTCCTGGCTGTGCCACACCTGGAGTGTGGCGTGCATGGCGCCGTTGTGCGGTATCCGGACAGGGAGGTGATGCGTCTCAGTCAGGGGAGACCTCAGGGTGTTTGTGGGTGTTTTGTGGTGACAGTCCCGGCCGAAGTCGGACTCGAGGGCGCGCGTGGATGTGCTGAAGAGGAGTGCGTCGACGATCGGGGTCGCGCAAGTGAACTACGCCACAACCAATGTAAGTGTCATAGGACACTTATCGGAGACGGGAAAAATTCCACGTAGTACCGGCTTCGCTCAGAAATTTATCGGATACTCCTGGCGGAACGACCACCGTTCCGGTGGGTAGACCGCCTCGTCGAACTGAATCGGGTGGTCGTCCGAGTCGAAAGCCACCAGCCAATAGACCAAAGCCGGTGAGGTCTCCGGTAGCCCGAGTACCGCCCGCTCGTCATCACTGGCAAGCCGAGCGCATACCTGGTCGCGAGCGTAGGCGGCATGCATTCCGAGAGAATCTGCAAGATACGGGAGAGTGCCGCCTCGGATCCGGTCGGCGACCAGTAATCGTGGCGCAGAATCGGCCAATGCCGCCGGAAACCACGAGGTAGACAGCTCGATCGGCCCACTTCCAGTGTTGTGTATGACCCTTCGTCGTTGCACTACCCGACTACCCTCGTCGAGCCCGAGGGCGGTCGCGACATACTGCGGCGCAGCCGCTATGCCGACGAACGGGAACTCGACGCGCTCGGTGTCGGAGTACATCGTGCCCAGGGCGGCCGCGCGCTCGTATCGCTCCCGAGCTCGTGGGGCGGCGTGTGGTTCGCGTACGTTCCGGACCCTCGGCGCGATTCGACCAGACCCTGCTGGCGTAGTGCCTGCAATGCCTTGGTTGCCGTTGGCCGGGCAACGCCCCAGGTGGCAGCCAGTACACGTACGGATGGGACCTCCGCACCGGGAGACAGGTCGCCACGAACGATCTGATCCCGCAGGTATCCTGCGATTTGCAGGTACTTCGGAAGTACCTCTTCGATCTCGGGCAACTGCATCCTTCGCTTGATCACCGTATGCCAGTGGCCAGTGTAGAAGTCGCGGATTGGTTGACGAACGATGACAGCAATAGCGATCGCAGCAGGAGGCGGGGGAGACGCGGTCACGGCGGCCGTGCTCGCCCACAAGATGCCGGCGCTGGGCGTGGCAGCCATCATGGCCTACTCATGGGATCGGCTGATGATCGACCCGGAGCCCGGCCCCAGAGCGCGGGCAGACTTCCGGGGGTTGATCGATCACGGCGGAGTGTCCGAGGTGTTGCCGACATCGTCGCTGCGCGCCGAAGGGCAATCGACGCTCCCGCGCCTCGCGGAGCATGTTGCTCAGCCGCTGCTCCTTATGGACATTCGGCCCGGGACCACCGGGTTGGCACATCAAGTCAGGTGCGCAGCAGCGGTATTCGATGCCGACGAGCTTGTGGTGATCGACACGGGTGGCGATATTCTGGCTGCCGGAGATGAGCCGGGTTTGCGCAGCCCGCTTGCCGACTCTGTTGCGTTGGCCGCCGCGATCATGTCCGGACTGCCGACTCGGGTGCTCGTCGCTGGGGTCGGCCTCGACGGCGAATTGTCCCGTACGGAACTCGACGGCCGGTTGAACGCCTTCGGCGCAGCGGATTCCGGCACCCTGACAGCCGCGGATGTGGACGCGTTCGCCGGTATCTGGTCGTGGCATCCGTCGGAGGCCAATTCTCTGCTTGCCGTCGCAGCATCCGGCTGGCGTGGTTTTGTGGAGACACAGCGTGGAGTTGTCGTCGACGTCACCAGCGCCGCTACGCGCATATACCAGGTTGCCGCTGATGCCCTCGCGCAGTCTTCCCTGTCGGCGCTCGTCGCGTCGACATCGTCTCTCGACGAGATCGAGCAGTTGTTGCGCGAGCGGCGAGGGTACAGCGATATCGATATCGAACGCGATCGGCTGGCCCACCGCCGCCGCCCGCGGCGTCCGGACCGAGACGCGCTCGACGTCATAGACCGCTACGCGACTGATGCGGACGCCCGCAGCGTGGATGCCCTCACGATACGGCGCGTGATAGAACTGGCTTCCGCCACTGAACCAGCCGCGACCGAAGCATTACGCATCCAGCTGGCGGAAAGTCGATCGGACAACTTCAAACCGCCGTTGTACCTGGTCCATCCGTTGCAAAACTTGCGGCGGCCGGGGCATTAGGGCGTGTATCGAAAGTGCTGGTCGTCGGCGCGACGCTGCCAAATGGCATGCGATCTTCGCCCGGTCGTGCTGGGATCAATCGCCATGAATGATTTCGCCTCTGACGAAGCCGACTTGCCGGACAGGATGGAACGGAACCTGGCGGAACACGCCTGTCATCTGCACCGGAGTATGTCTGGCGCGACCGTCACAGAGGCTGGTGACCTCCTGGTCGCGGACAGCGGCCTGGACGACGACACGTTCAACATCGTTGCCGCGGCCCGCTTCACCGCCGCCGACGTCACGGCCCGCATCACCAAGACTGCGGAGACGCTGGCCGGTACCGGCCGTCCTTTCTCCTGGTGGGTGGGGCCCGCTTCGACGCCGGCGGACCTCTCCGCCCGCCTGACGGCGGCCGGTCTGCCGGTGTCCGAACGCGAGACGGCGATGTGGGCCGAACTGGACGACACCCTGTCGCCTCCCGTCATCCCGGGACTGGACATCCGGAGCGTGACCACATCCGAACAGCTCGCCCACTACGCCACAGTCCTCGCCGCGAACTGGAACCCGCCCGCCGAAACCGTCCGACGCTTCTTCGCCCAGGCCGCTTCGCAGGCACTGGCCGCGACCTGCCCGGCCCGGTACCTGGTGGGCTACGTGGAGAACCGTCCGGTCTGCTCCGCCGAGGTGTTCCACCACGCGGGAGTCGCCGGCATCTACAACATCTCCACCCTGGCCGCCCACCGCCGGCGCGGCTATGGCGGCGCTATCACGCTCGCGGCCCTCCGCACGGCCCGCGAGCGAGACCACCGCATCGCGGTCCTGCAGGCGTCGGCCGACGGCGAGCCCGTCTACCGCCGCCTGGGCTTCCGCTCCTGCGGCCAGTTCGTCGAACATGCCATCAGCCCCTGAACCGCCAAGACCCCACGGGCTGTCCGTCCGCCATCCTTGAATGGACCGGTCACAGCCACTCGTTGATAGCCGCTATGAGGACAGTGCCCTCGTAGCGGCCCGCGAGCTTGTCGTATCTCGTGGCCACAGCTCGGTTCCTTTTGAGGCGGTTTGAAGCCGCCCCGACGGCATGCCGAGCCTTGTAGTCCTCGGCGCTGGACTCGGGCGGCCGACCACCGCGGAAGCCACGCTTCTTGCGGTTGCGCGCCTGGTCGGCCTTGTCCGGGATGGTGCAGCGGATGCCACGGCGGCGCAGGTAGGCGCGGTTCTTGCGGGAGGCGTACGCCTTGTCAGCGCGCACGCGACCGGGGCGGACGCGCGGCCGGCCCGGCCCGAGGCGGGGCACACGGACCTTCGCCAGCACGGGCTCGAGCTGCGGCGAGTCCCCGCGCTGCCATGCCGTGACCACGATCGACATGGGCTTCTGGCCCTGCTCGACCGCCAAGTGCAACTTGGTGGTGAACCCTCCGCGCGACCTTCTATGCTCAAAATCTGGGTGGTCGTGCCCACTTGCCTACCGCTCGTTCTCCGCCGTTGCCACGCGTGCGCGTCCGAGCGCTTCCGGACGAGCGGAAAATTCCGAGTCAACGCAAACCATAAGCTCATCGACGCATGGCTCCTCGCGCTCTGTACCGTTTACAGGGAGACCGCAAAGCTCACAGTCCTGGAGCGGGTGAATGTGCGCTCCATTCGACCTCAGCTGCTGGACCGGCTGTATGACAACGACCCCGGCCTGACGGCGGAGCTGCTCCAGGACCCGGCCGTGCAGCGTCGTAACCGCATCGCCCTCGACTGGGACAACGCCTGGCGCCTCGACACAGGCGGGTCCGACCACATGGACCGAGAGGTAATCGACGTCTCGGTCCATTTTGCGGCCCGGATCGCGGTCCGGCCGACGCGACTAGTCGCTGAAGGTTTCGGCCTTTCGCGGGCCGAGGTCGAGAGACTCCTCGCGGAGGGGAACCTGGTTTCGGCAGTCCGATTGAGCAGCAAGCTCTCCGGCGACTTCACCTTCACGCTTAAACGCTGAGCCCTCGTTGTGGCCTGCGAGCCTGTCTGACAAAGACCCACCGGACAGGCTTGCAGGCGATCGGCCCATGACGTTCTTCGGGGGATTCTCGATCACTTGGGCGCCACGAATAGGCGGTTGCATACGCGCCTCTGCCAGTCTCAACCCCCTGATCAGCGCGCATCGGTTCCCGGCTGAGGAATCGACCCAGTCGAAATAAGGGATGCCCTGCCCAGGATCGCTGTCACCGTGTCCGCGCCGCGGTTCAGAGCCCGCCGAGACCTTTTCCGAGGACGACCGCGCCCATGAGGAGAAGCACGATCGCCAGCACGACGTGGTTGTTGTCCTGCAGCATGGTCCGCAGCCGGTCGAGAGGGCCGCGTAGCCGGTCCGCGGCCAGGGCGTACCCGAGGATCACCGCCAGCACACTGGACGCGGCGAGCACGGTGAACACGACGATCGCGACGATCTGGCCGCCGAAACCGGTGCCGCTGGACCCGATCACCACACCCGCGGACAGGCACAGCAGCAGGTTCTTCGGATTCACCGCCGACAGCACCGCACCCAGCTCGGCGGCCCGGAGCACGGTGAGGTCGTCGATTGCGCGCATCCACCCGGGTATCTCTGTGTCTTTGCGGGCGCGCCATTGCACCACGGCCAAGGTCAGCAGCAGTATCCCGAGCAGGATCTTCAGCCATGCCCCCGCCGCCGAAGGTTCCCGATTCGCCGACCCGCCCAGTGGGCCCGCGAGCAGTGTCACGACCACCGTCACCGCGGCGATACCGGTCACCCACCCGGCCGCGAATCCGCGACCGGCACTCCCGGCCTCGGCGGACAGGATCATCAGAATCGCCGCCACGATCGGGATGGGGGAGATCGCCACACCCACCGCGAGCGGAAGCAGATCGCCCAGGACATTGCCCATTCCCTGGACGGTAGAGCAGAAAACCCGGGCCGCCTTCTGTTCGGTGGGCGCGACCCTGTGTCGTAGTCCCATCGTGACCGCCCCGTGCCTGCCGCATCCCGGTTCGTCCGGCCACGCGGGCGCAGCCGTCCGGGTATCGGTCGCCCGCCATCGCGCCCGGGGTGCATGCATCGATCTGCACTAGTGCACATGGTGTCAATGTGCTTCTCGGAGACGGTTTTTCGTTACCGGTACATACGGTGTCCACATGAGGTATCTGGAGAATCATTTCGCACCCGTCACCGAAGAGATCACCGCGTTCGATCTCCCCGTCACCGGGCGTATCCCGGACGAGCTCAGCGGGCGCTACCTGCGCAACGGGCCGAACCCGCTGGGAGTGGAAGATCCCGCGGTGCATATCTGGGGGATGGGCCAGGGCATGGTGCACGGCGTACGGCTGCGCGACGGCCGGGCCGAGTGGTACCGCAACCGCTTCGTGCGGATGCCGGTCTTCGCACCCATGGTGCATGTGCTCGAGCATGCCGGTCGCGTCTTCGCGCTGGCCGAAGGCGGCCTTCCACCCGCCGAACTGGACTTCGAGTTGAATACGGTGGGGGCAGGCGATCTGGGCGGCACCAACGAAGGATTCACCGCCGGTGCGCACGCCAAGCACGACCCGATCACCGGCGAACTGCATGCGCTGTCGTATATGCCGGGCCGCGACTTCGTCCAGCACATCGTGACGAGCGCCGGCGGAGATCTGGTCCGGGCCACCGCGGTCCCGATGCCGCGGACCCCGTTTCTGCACGATTTCGCGTTGACCCGGGACCATGTGGTGCTGTGGGACACGCCGCTGGGTTTCGACGGGTTCGACTGCCGCTGGCAGCCGGACCATCCGACCCGGGTCGGAGTGATGGCACGGACCGGCGGCCCGGTGCGCTGGCTGGATATCGATCCGGTGCACGTCAGCCATACGCTCAACGCCTACGACGACGGCGATTCGATCGTGGTCGATGTGGTGACGGCCGAGGGCCCGTTCGACCCTGCCGATCCCGGGGGGATCCGGCCCGTCCTGGACCGCTGGACCCTCACCGCGGAGGGGATCGAGCAGCGGCGCATCGACGATCGGCCGCAGGATTTTCCGCGGGTGAACGATGCGTATGCCACCGGTCCGCATCGGTACGGTTACTCGGCCGCCTCCGCCCTGTACGGGATTCCGTTCGTGGCGGAAGGGGCGACACCGGACGGTGCGTTCAGCAACGCCCTGGTCAAGCACGATCTGATGCGCGGCACGGCCGAGGTCCACGGGTTCGGTGCCGGTGAGGCGGTGGGCGAAGCCGCCTTCGCCGCCGCGGGATCCGGGGAGGACGAGGGGTATCTGCTCACCTACGTCCACGATCCGCATCGCGATGCCGCCGACCTGGTGATTCTCGCCGCGCAGGATTTCACCGGCGACCCGGTGGCGCGGGTGCATCTGCCCGCCCGGGTACCGCTCGGGCTGCACGGCAACTGGTTGCCCGACCGGTGAAACATGACAGCATGGTCCGGTGAATGCCGGGCAGCCGCCTTATCTCCGGATCGTCGCCGATATCCAGAGCAGAATCGCCGGGGGCGAGTTGCGACCCGGCGATCCGGTTCCCACCACCCGGGCGATCATGCGCGAGTGGGGTGTCGCGATGGCGACGGCCACCAAGGCGCTCGCGGCGCTCAAACAGGAGGGGGCGATCGAGACCAGGCCCCGGGTCGGCGCGGTGGTGGCGTCTGGGCGGCCGGCTCGTTCGGCCCGGAGTATCGAACGCGATCGGTTGGTCCGCGCCGCTCTGCGGATCGCCGACACCGGCGGGTTGCAGGCATTGTCGATGCGGGCGGTGGCCGCCGAGCTGGGGGTCGCCACCATGACGCTCTACCGGCATCTGGACGCCAAAGCAGAACTCACCCAGTTGATCGCGGACGCCGCCTTCGCCGAGATCGACTATCCGGACCCGCCACCGGGATGGCGTTCCCATCTGCGGGTCGCCGCGCAGCTGCAGTGGGCGGCCTACCAGCGGCATCCGTGGTTACCGCGGCTCGTCTCCATCACCCGGCCGGTCTCCTTGCCGGGTCTGCTGGCGTACGGGATATGGACGCTGCGCGCGCTCGACGGCCTCGACCTGGACCCGGGCACCCGGCTGCACGTGTACGCGACGCTGGTGAACTACGTGCGCGGAACAGCGGTGAACATCGAAAGCGAGGTCATCGCGCTCCTGGATACCGGAATGACCAGCGCGGAATGGGGCCGGGCCCGGCTCAGCGTCGACGGGCCGCTGGTGGCCCAGATCGCCGAGGAGGGCGCGGTGGTGGATCTGGACTCGCTGTTCGCCTTCGGACTCGAACGGTTGCTCGACGGGCTCACCGTCGTGCTCGACGGTCCTGGATCGCACCGCTGACCGATCGGCCGCGCCGCCGGGCCGGCGAGGCCGATCCAGGGGGTTGCCGGGATGCCGCCGTACGATCGGAGCCGTGAGCGAGCGAGCGGCGGCGGTGCATCTGGTTCTGGGGGAAGAAGAGCTGCTGATCCAGCGGGCGGTGGAAGGGGTGACCGCGCAGGTGCGGGCGGTAGCACCCGACCCGGACGGGGTGCCGGTCGACCGGTTGCGCGCCGGGGATGCCAGCAGTGCCGAGCTGGCCGAGCTGCTGAGCCCGTCGTTGTTCGCCGAGGATCGGGTGATCATTCTCGAATCCGCGGATCAGGCCGGTAAGGACGCCGTGGCGGTGATCTCCGAAGCGGTGGCTGCGCCGCCCGACGGTGTGGTGCTGATGGTGGTGCATTCGGGTGGGGGCCGCGCCAAAGCGCTGGTCCCGGCGCTGCGCAAGGCCGGGGCCGTGGTGCACGAATGCGCGAAGCTCACCAAGGCGTCGGAGCGGGCCGAATTCGTGCGGGCCGAATTCCGGGCGGCGGGGGCGCGGGTGTCCGGTGATGTCGTGCAGGCGGTGCTGGACGCGGTGGGGTCGGAGCTGCGGGAACTGGCGGCTGCCTGCTCGCAGCTGGTCGCCGATACCGGCGGGAAACTCGACCTCGCGGCAGTGCGGCGGTACTACTCCGGAAAGGCCGAAGTATCCGGTTTCGAGGTCGCGGATCTGACCGTCGCCGGTAACCGGGCCGGGGCGGTGGAGGCTCTGCGCTGGGCGCAGGATCGCGGGGTTCCGCATGTGGTCCTCGCGGATGCGCTGGCAGATTCCGTGCACACCATCGCGAAGGTCGGTTCGGCGGGCCGTGGTGACCCGTTCAAACTGGCGGGACCGCTGGGGTTGCCGCCGTGGAAGGTGAAAAAGGCGCAGGGCCAAATGCGTGGCTGGACTCCGGCCACGATCGGATCGGCGCTGCAGGTCGTGGCGACACTGAACGCCGATGTCAAGGGTGGAGCGGCGGACTCCGGATTCGCTCTGGAGGACGCCGTGCTGAAACTGCTGGCCCTGCATGAGGGAATCAGGCCCGGAGGCGGTCGCGGAGCGTAACCACGCAGGGCCCTCGCTCATGCACGAATAGGCACTGCACGGCTGAATGGGCCGCGGACCCGGCTACTGCACCGTGTCCCGGACCCGGCAGCGCACCGCGCCACGGTCGGGCGGCGGTTATTCCACTGCGCTGAGTTCCAGCGCTTCCTCCGCGACCTCGTCGAAGCGCCCCTCCCACTCTTCGTAGACGGGGGTCTCCTCGTCGCGGGTGACCATCCAGACGACGACCTGACTGCCGTCGTCATCGGCGGGTACCAGCACATTCTCGATTTTCACGCCGATACCGAGGACCTCGGCGGCGCGGATGACGCCGGGCAGATCCTCGGCTTGGACGACCGACTGGTTCGCATACAACATAACCATGGGCCGCATGCTACGACAGGCGCTCGACCGCCGGGCGCTCGCCATCCGGTACTGCCTCCGAAAACATGCTCTGACCGAGCCCGGGTATACCAAAAGCCGCCGTGGTCGTCGACGCCGCGGCGGCTTTCTGCGAAAGAGTTCGGTCGGTCAGATCTTGTTCAGCGCGAGCGCCATCGCCGACTTCTTGTTGGCGGCCTGGTTCGCGTGGATGACGCCCTTGGAGGCGGCCTTGTCGAGCTTGCGGCTCACGAACTGGAGGCGTGCGGCGGCGGTCTCTTTGTCGCCGGCCGCGGCAGCCGCCCGGAAGGCGCGGATATGGGTGCGCAGCTCGGATTTCACCGACTGGTTGCGCTGGCGCGCCGCCTCGTTGGTGCGGATCCGCTTGATCTGGGACTTGATATTGGCCACGCCGGTATCCTCTGATTCCTGTCTGGTTCGGTCGGAAAGTCTCTGTGTGCGCGTCCCGGCCCTGGATTCAGCCAGCCTGGATATCTCCGGGCACGGGGTACGGCAACGCCGATGGACCAGATTACCAGCACGTGGCGGGGCCGCGAAATCGCGGGTGCAACCTCACACCCCGACCTGGCCCGATGGCGTTGAGAAGAGTGTTTGTCCAGCGTAACGTCCCAGGAAATCCCGGCAGGAGCGAGTCAGGCCCGGAGGCGGCAGCGAAGCGTCACCACGTAGGGCTCTCGCTCATGCTCAATAGAAACAGCAGGAGCGAGTCGGCTCGGCATATCGAATCGGACACAGCACGAGTTTCCCAGCAGGACCCCAGGAATTACCCGGTGTGCGCCCGGTGGCGCAGTGATCCTCTCGGAAGGCGGTCGTTCTCTATGTCCTCCAATGCACAGGAACAGCAGGTCGTCCAGGTCTCACACCAGGCGACCAACGCGCAGCCCGATATCAAGAAATGGGCGGCCGAGGCGGTGGGCACGTTCGTCCTCGTCATGGGGGGTGTGGGTACGGCGGTGATCGCCGGCGACAAAGTCGGGCCGCTGGGGGTGGCGCTGGCCTTCGGTTTGAGCCTGCTGCTGCTGGTGTATGCGATCGGGCCGATTTCGGGCTGCCACGTGAATCCGGCGGTCACGGTGGGGCAGCTCCTGCTGGGCCGGTTGTCGCCGGTGAGCGCGGCGGGCTACATCGTGTCCCAGGTGGTGGGTGGTCTGGTCGCCGGCCTGGTGCTGTTCGCGATCGCCAAGAATCTGCCGTCCTACGACCGTGCGGCGTCCGGCCTGGGCGCCAACGGCTGGGGTGAGCACAGTCCGTCGGCGGTGACCGGGCCGGCGGGGCAGATCGTGATCCAGGAGGGGTACGGGCTGGCCGCGATGATCATCATCGAGGTGATGCTCAGCGCGCTGCTGGTCTTCGTCGTCCTGGCCTCGACCGATCAGCTCTCCGATGCCCCGCAGGCCGGCCTGGCGATCGGTTTCACGCTGGCGGTGATCCACTTGATCTCGATCCCGGTGGACAACACCTCGGTCAACCCGGCCCGCAGCCTGGCCGTGGCGCCGTACCAGGACGGGGCGATGAGCCAGTTGTGGGCGTTCATTGTGTTCCCGCTGATCGGCGGTGTCCTGGGCGCATTGCTGTACGGGATGCTGTTCGGGCGGTCCCGCGAATTGAAATCCTGATCAGCCACGCGACCGGGTCGCCCGTCAGCTCCAGTGGTATTCGCGGACCAGGCGATGCGCGACCCGGTCGAACAGCGCGCGCGGCAGGATGGCGCCCTCACGGCGGATCCCGTCCTCGGGTACGTCGAGGACCCGGTCCAGCCGGACCCAGCTGTCCCGGCCCTGGTGGTCCCAGGTTCCGGCGCCGATCCCGACCCAGTCGGTGTCGTGTTCGCGGTTCGGATTCGAGCTGAGCATCAGGCCCAGCAGTGTGCGGCTGTCGCGTCCGACCACCAGCACCGGGCGGTCTTTGCCGTTGTCCGGGTCTTCTTCGTAGGGAACCCAGGTCCAGACGATCTCGCCGGGGTCGGCGCGGCCGTCGAGCTGGGGGGCGTAGACGAGCCGCCGGGCCCGATCGGCGGTGGGAACCGGGGTGGAGGCAACCGGGCGGACCGGGACGGCGGCCGGCCCGGTCACCGCGTGTGGGGCGCGGGGGGTTGTGCGCGGGCTCGCGCCCATCAGGGCTTGGACCAGCCGCGGAGCCTGCCGGCGCACGAGCTTCGGGCCCTGCTGTATCGCGATCGCGGTGAGTTGCTTGCCGAGAGTGTTCCAACTGCGGGCCATCCCAGGAGAATAACGGCACACTGTCCAGCGGAGTATCACAGCGGCGAGCTGCCGGGTATGACGCCAGCGGGCCGCTCGGTACGGCAGGGCGGTCGCTCGGGACGGCTGCGGCAGGTCGCTCGGGTCGACGGCAGCGGGCCCTTCGGTACGGCAGCGGCGACTCGCTCGGTAAGAACAGCGGCGGCTCGCGCAGGATGGCTGCGGCAGGCTGCCGGTATTACAGCGGTGGGTCGCTCGGGGACGACGGTCGGCGGCCGGGTATGGCGGTTGCGGGTCGCTCGGGGGCCGACGGCGGGCGGCCCGGTATCGCAGTGGCGGGTCGCTCGGTAGGGCCACGGCGCGCCGCCCGGCGGGACCTGGGGGACGAGCGGCCGGGTCCACCATGGGACGATGGTGGCCAGTACGCCCGATACCTCATGAGGAGTGGAGTGCCCGCCAGCTTCGCCGATACGACGTTCACCGATCCGTCACGGATCCGGAACTTCTGCATCATCGCGCATATCGATCACGGCAAGTCGACGCTGGCCGACCGGATGCTGCAGCTCACCGGGGTCGTCGAGGAACGGCAGATGCGCGCGCAGTACCTGGACCGGATGGATATCGAGCGGGAACGCGGTATCACCATCAAGGCCCAGAACGTGCGGCTGCCCTGGAACCCCGGAACCGGCGAGCACGCGGGTGAGGATTTCGTCCTGCACCTGATCGATACCCCGGGCCACGTCGACTTCACCTACGAGGTGTCGCGCGCGCTCGAGGCCTGCGAGGGCGCGATCCTGCTGGTGGACGCCGCGCAGGGGATCGAGGCGCAGACGCTGGCAAACCTGTATCTGGCGCTGGACAAGGATCTGGAGATCATCCCGGTTCTCAACAAGATCGATCTGCCGGCCGCCGATCCGGAGCGCTATGCGGCCGAGCTGGCCCATATCGTCGGCTGCGAGCCCGAGGATGTGCTGCGGGTTTCCGGGAAAACCGGCGTGGGCGTGACCGAACTGCTGGATCGGGTGATCGAGCGGGTGCCGCCGCCGGTGGGTGACGCCGAGGCGCCGGCCCGGGCGATGATCTTCGATTCGGTCTACGACACCTACCGCGGTGTGGTGACCTACGTGCGTGTGGTGGACGGGAAACTGACCCCCCGCGAGAAGATCAAGATGATGTCCACCGGCGCGACCCACGAGCTGCTGGAGATCGGGATCGTCTCGCCCGAACCCAAGCCCACCCAGGGCCTGGGCGTCGGCGAGGTCGGTTATCTGATCACCGGTGTGAAGGATGTCCGGCAGTCGAAGGTGGGCGATACCGTCACCGCTGCCCGCAACGGTGCCACCGAACCGCTCACCGGCTATCGCGAACCGCGGCCGATGGTGTATTCGGGGCTGTATCCGGTAGACGGGTCGGACTATCCGGACCTCCGCGACGCGCTGGACAAACTCCAGCTCAACGATGCCGCGCTCACCTACGAGCCGGAGACCTCCGTGGCGCTCGGGTTCGGTTTCCGCTGCGGGTTCCTGGGTCTGCTGCATATGGAGATCACGCGGGAACGGCTGCAGCGGGAATTCGGCCTCGACCTGATCTCCACCGCGCCGAACGTGGTCTACCGGGTGGTGATGGAGGACGGCGCGGAACATATCGTGACGAACCCCTCGTACTGGCCGGAAGGCAAGCTGCGCTCCGTTTTCGAGCCGGTGGTCAAGGTCACCATCATCGCGCCGAGCGAATTCATCGGCGCCATCATGGAACTGTGCCAGTCGCGGCGCGGTGATCTCGGCGGGATGGACTACCTGTCCGAGACCCGGGTCGAACTGCGCTACACCCTGCCGCTGGCCGAGATCATCTTCGACTTCTTCGATCTGCTGAAATCCCGGACCCGCGGCTATGCCTCGCTCGATTACGAGGAGGCGGGCGAACGGGAATCGCAGCTGGTGAAGGTTGATATCCTGCTGCAGGGCGAGGCGGTCGACGCGTTCAGCGCCATCGTGCACCGGGACGCCGCGCAGGCCTACGGGCACAAGATGACCACCAAACTGCGTGAACTGATCCCGCGCCAGCAGTTCGAGGTGCCCATCCAGGCGGCGATCGGTTCGAAGATCATCGCCCGCGAGAACATCCGCGCCATCCGCAAGGATGTGCTGGCCAAATGCTATGGCGGCGATATCAGCCGGAAGCGCAAACTGCTGGAGAAGCAGAAAGAGGGCAAGAAGCGGATGAAGACCATCGGCCGGGTGGACGTCCCGCAGGAAGCGTTCGTGGCCGCGTTGTCCTCCGATGCGCAGTCCGATAAGCCGAAGGACAAGAAGTAGCCGCGGGCATCCCGTTCAGAGGTTTTCCGCTGCTGTCCGCGCGGAAAGTGGCTGTGCGATAGCCCGATCCGCCCCGGCGTTAGCCGCCGCCCGCCCCGCCCTGGATATCGGCCGATAACGAAAATGTGACAGTCGTAGATGTCGACAATAGGCTGGTAACGAATCGACGGCTGTGCGGTCGCTGGTGTACGCGAGAGTGGAGTTGAGGAATGGCGCGTGATCTGCCGTTCGACGGTGCGGAGGAGGCCGCCGAACAGGGCGGGGACACCGCCTACCGTATTGCCAGCGCCACTGCGCGAGTTGCCCGCGGCGGCGCCTATGTGACCGGTGGCGCGCTGATAGCGGCCAACGGTGGCGGGGTTCCCGCGTCACCCGGTGAACTGGACAGCCGAAATGCCGGGTGGGCGACCAACGTCGACCCGGACCCCGATGTGCCCAGCCCGGTGGTCACCTTCCCGGACCCGGAGCCGGTCGCTCCGGAGGAGATGCCGTTCGGCTCGCCGGGTGATGCGAGCGTCACCATGCCCCTGCCGCACGGGTCGCTCGATATCGATATCCGGGTCGGCGGTCCGGGCGAGTTCGATTTCGACGATCTGGGCCCGTACGGCGGACCGTACATGGACGAGCTTCCCGGGTTGGAACTCGTACCCGGCGGCCCGGAAGCCGGTGCTCCCCATGCCGGGTTCGCGCCGGGCACGGGCGTACCGGATACGGGTTTCCCGGGTATGCCCGAGGGCAGTCTTCCCGGTATGCCGGATTTCGGTCCGCCGGATGCCCCCGGGGGGATTCCGGGATTCGAGAATCTCCCGGGCTTCGGTGGCGACTTTCCGGTGCCGGGTGGTGAAGGTTTCGATGTGCCCGGCGATTTCGGCCTGCCCGCGCCCGGTGATGCCTTCCGGACCGATATCTTCGACCTGCCCGGATTCGGCCCGGGTGCCGGCGGTCCGGCGGCGAAGTCGGTGGCGCAGGAAGCGGACTCCGGTATGCCGGACTGGGGCCTCGGCCTCTCGGATCTCCTCGGACGCCCGCACACCGCTGCGTCGGAAAAGGATTCCGGCGACGCGGCGGAGGAAGAGGGCGATTCCGCCGCTCCCGATACCGGCGGCGACTGGTTCACCCTCGCCGTCCATACCGATGCCGACTGGTTCGGTACCTTGGCGATCGACGGTGTCGGCGGGTCGATGGCGGTCCAGCAGGATATGGGTCTCGATATCTCGGCGGGGCCCGACGGCCTCCGCGTGGCCGGTGAGTGGGAGCTCGATGTCACGACGGGCGATCCCGCCGTGCTCGACGATCAATTCGACCAGTACCTGGATTGGATGCAGCCCGGCGGGGCACCGCTGCCGGTGCCCGGCGGGGAGCCGGTCTCGCCCGATTCGGCGGCACCGGTGGATGCGGAGGGAATGCCGCAACGGGACGACTCTGCAACCCCGGTGGGTGGTGTGACCGGGAACGGTGCCGGTGCGACTCCGGGGGCGGTCGTCGGCGGCGGCGCGGCGCCCGGCTCCCCAGCGGTTCCCGGAGCGCTTCCCGGAGCGGCCGCCCCCGCACCGATGCCTGCCGGTCCGGCGCCGATGACGGCTGCACCGGTGGCTCCTGCCGTATCTGCGCCCGCGCCGATGGCCGCGCCGGCTCCTGCGCCGATGTCCGCGGTCGCTCCCGCGCCGGTCGCTCCCGTCCCGGTCCCGCCGCCGGTTGCCCCGGCTGTCGCGGTACCGGCCGTGCAGCCCGTTGCGGCCACCCCGCTGCAGACGACCGTCCAGCCGGACGTGGCGACCACCCCGGTGGCGCACGTTTTCCAGGCGCCGGCGGGACAGTCGCCGCTGACCGCCCCGGCCGCACAACTGCCGGACCTGTTCCATCGGCTGCCGCAGCCCGCCCCGCCGGAGCCGCAGTCGCCCACCGAGCCCGTGCTGCCCGGAGACACCACGTCGGTGCTGCCGACCACCACGGCACCTATCACCACGTCCGACAACATCACCACGACCCCTGATACCTCCACCACCGGACCCGACGGTTCGACCACCACCGGACCTGATGGTTCGACCACCACCGGGATCGACGGTTCCACGACCACCGGACCTGACGGTTCCACCACCACCTATCCGGGCGGTTCCACCACGACGGACGGCTCCACCACCACGCCCGGCGGTTCCACCACGACGTCGGAGCTCACCGACACCACCGAGACCGGCGGATCGTCCACGCCGAGCACGTCGGCGGAATCGGGTACGGCCACGGAGGGCTCGTCGACCACCGGCGAACCCGGCAGCGTGACCACCACGATCCCGGTCCCGTCCACCGGCGAGACCGGCGACGCGGGGAACACCACCGAACCCATCGGCGGTACCGGGACCGGACAGCCCACCGCCGACATCCCGAGCTCCGGCGCGGCACCGTCCACGGTCGATGTCCCCACGCAGCAGTTGCCGAGCGCGGACCAGCCCGCGACGCAGGTCCCCACCGTGAGCATGCCCGCTCAGCAGCCGAGCATGCCGGACGCGCCGATGCCGACCATGTCGCAGCCGATGCCGACACCGTTGCCCGTGCCACAGACCAAGCCGATCGCCGATCACAGCGGCCCGGTCGTTCCGTACGATGTGCACGCGGTCGCCGCGACGCCGTACCCCGATCACACCGTGTCGGCGTTCGGCGGCGGCGAGTTGACCGGTGGCCTCTTTTCGGCGGGTTTGCTGCCGCATACCGTCGCAATAACCGAGGACTCGGTTACCGACACCGCGCACTGGGTATATTTCTGACGGTTCACGGACGATCCCGGATTCGTTCCGGTCGGGTGGGCGGGGGAGGATATCGGCTGATCCTGGTCGAATGACGTGTTGTGACCGAGAGTGAAGGAGCAGGCCTTGTCTGCCGTAGCCGGACCACGGGCCGCCACGGTGAAGAATCCGGATGTGATGGCCCCGCTCATCCAGATCATCGACGAGTTGCGGGATGTTTCCCGCACCGCCAGCCGTAACGATCTGCGGGGCCGCCTGGGGATGGTCCGCGCCCGGGTCGCCGATGCGCGGGTGCGGCTGGTGGTGGTCGGTCCGCCGAAGAGCGGGATGAGCACCCTGGTGAACGCGCTGGCCGGAGCCCCGATCAGCGCCACCGACAGCCCGATCAGTGTGCCGGCGATCGTGGAGTACGGTCCGGAAGCGACGGCCACCCTGATCCGCCGGGAGGGTAACGGCCGGGTCATACGGCAGCCCGTCGATCCGCTGAATCCGGCTCCGGCGCTGATGGCCAAGGGCGTGATCCGCGCGGATTTCACTCAGCCGAGCCCGCTGCTGGCCGAGGGCATCGTCCTGATGGATTCGCCCGGCGCCGCGCTCCAGGAACGCACCACCTGGTCGATGATCGCCGCCGCCGACGCGGTGCTGTATGTGAGCGATGCGAATACCGAATACACCCACGACCAGATCGCGCATCTGCGGCGGATCGGGCAGATCTGCCCCACCGTGATCTGCGTACTCAACAAGATCGACCGCAATCCGCACTGGATGCATGTCCAGGAACGCAACCGGGAGTTGCTCGACGCGGCCGGGCTGGGTTATGCGGTCGCGCCGGTGTCGGCGCAGCTGCACCAGCAGGCCGAGCAAGCGGGTAATCAGCAGCGCGCCATCGAATCGGGGCTGCCGCAGCTCACCGAGCATCTGCGCGATTACGTGGTGGCCCATGCCGACGCGATGGCGGTGAAATCCGCGGTCCGCGATATCCAGCTCGTGGGCGACCATCTCGGCGTCGTGCTGCGCACCGAGGCCGACGCACTGCGCGATCCGCGCCGGCGCGCACATGTCACCCAGCAGCTGGCCATTGCCCGCGATCAGGCCGACCAGCTGCGGCAGCGCACCGCCACCTGGCAGATCACGCTCGCCGACGGCAGTACCGAGCTGATGGCCGATATCGAGCACGATCTGCGGCATCGGCTGCGGATCGTGATGCGCGACGCCGAATCCGAGATCTCGGGAACCGATCCGGCCGCCCGCTGGAAACGGTTCGGCACCGATCTGGAGGGCCGGATCGCCGAGGCCATCGCGGAGAATTTCGAGACGGCGAACTACCGGGCCGAGGAACTCGGGGAACAGGTCGCCGCCCGGTTCCCCGCCGAGCACCGCCGGCCCGAACTACCCGATATCCGTCCGCAATACGCGTCGGATCTGCTGGAGGACGTCGCCCCGCTGGAACCGCTGCAGAGCGCGAAGGCGGGTGTCGCCGAACAGTTCCTGTCGGCGCTGCGCGGTTCCTACGGCGGTATCCTGATGGTCGGTCTCGCCACCAGCCTCCTCGGAATGTCGCTGGTGAACTGGTATTCCGCCGGGGCGGGCATTCTGCTGGGCCTGCACGCCCTCTGGGAGGATCGGCGGGCACGCCGGTCGCGGCGGCAGGCCGAGGCGAAAGTGGCGTTGTCGCGGTTGATGGACGATGTGGTCTTCCAGGTGGGCAAGGAGTCGCGGACCCGGTTGCGCGAGGTCCAGCGGGTTCTGCGCGACCATTTCACCGATATCGCCACCGAGGCGCTGCGCGCGGCGGACGAGGCGCTACGGGTCGCCGAGGAGGCCGGTGCCCAGTACGGCGACCGCGGCGCGGAACGGCTCGCCCGGCTGGACACCGATATGGGTAAATTGCGCGATCTCAAACATCAGGCGGACAGTATCGCCGCCGCCTGACCGACGCCGCCGCGCGGTGCCTGTCGGCAGACCGCGCACAGGCGAGAACGGAGGCGGCGGTCCACCGGCGGTGGCCGCGTGCCTCCCGCGGGATCCGGAGCAGCCAGGCCAAAGCGTCGAGTGCAGCCGGCCGGTGTCTGTCTGTCGGCCGCCGCGCCCGGGTCTGGGCGGTGGCGTCTTCCTATCGCATACCGCCGATATCGCGGGGGCGGCTGCGCCAGGGGGTGGAGCTGTTGGTTTTGTTGTGTGCGGGGCGGAAGGAGCCGGCCGGTTCGGCGCCCTCGGCCCGGATCAGGTGGGTGACGGCGTTGATCAGTGCGAGGTGAGTGAAAGCCTGGGGGTAATTGCCGAGGTGGCGGCCCGTGTGCGGGTCGATTTCCTCGGCATAGAGCTTGAGCGGGCTGGCATGGGTGAGCAGCCGTTCGCACAGGACACGCGCGCGATTGACCTCACCGATTTCCACCAGCGCCGACACCAGCCAGAACGAGCAGATGGTGAAGGTGCCTTCGGTGCCGGACAGGCCGTCGTCGGTGGATTCGGTGCGGTAGCGCAGGACCAGGCCGTTCTCGGTGAGCTCGTCGGCGATGGCAAGTACGGTGGCCCGGACCCGTGGGTCGTCGGCCGGGAGGAACCGGGTCAGCACCACGAGCAGCAGCGAGGCATCCAGTGTGGTGCCGCCGTAGACCTGGGTGAAGCGGCCGTGTTCGTCCACCCCGTGGGTGAGGATATCGGCCCGGATCTCCCGGGCGATCTCGTGCCACTGCCGGGAGATGGTCATCTGCCCGTGCAGTTCCGCGAGTTTCGCGCCTCGGTCCAGCGCCACCCAGCACATCACCTTCGAGGAGGTGAAATGCTGCGGTTCGCCGCGGACCTCCCAGAGGCTGCGGTCGGGTTTGCGCCAGTTCGCGATGGCGGCGTCCACCTGGCGTTTCAGCATGGGCCAGAGGGTTTCCGGGACGTGCTGGCGCGATTTCACGTGCAGGTACACCGCGTCGAGCATGGTGCCCCAGATATCGTGCTGCTCCTGGTCGTACGCACCGTTGCCGATGCGTACCGGCTGGGCGTGGCCGTAGCCGGAGAGATGGTCGAGGGTCGATTCGGGCAGGTGGGTTTCGCCGCCGATCCCGTAAAGCACCTGCAAGGGAACCGGTTCGTCGTCGGGGCCGGTGGTGGCGTCGTGCAGGAACGCGAAGAAATCGTCGGCTTCGCGGTCCAGGCCGAGGGTGTAGAGGCCCCAGAGGGCGAAGCTCGCGTCCCGGACCCAGGAATAGCGGTAATCCCAGTTGCGCTCTCCGCCGGGGGCTTCCGGTAGCGAGGTGGTGCCCGCTGCCATCAACGCGCCGGTCGGGGCGTAGGTGAGACCCTTCAGGGTGAGCGCGCTGCGCTGCAGGAAGCGGCGCCAGGGATGGTCGGGGAAGTCACCGAGGGTTATCCACTGCCGCCAGCATTCGATCGTGGTCCACATTGTGTCCGCGGCCTCGTCGAAGTTTTGTGGCGCGGGCAGTTCGGTCCAGGTGAGCGCGACATAGGCGCAGTCGCCTTCGGTCATCCGGGTGCGGGCGCGGGCTTCGCGACCCTCGAGGCCCAGCCGCAGGTCGGTGGTGAGCACCAGGTTCGGACCGGCTGTCGGGTCCGCGGTGCAGACCGCGGTCGCCTCCTCGTACACCTTCCCGGTGTACTCCCAGGAGGCGACGGCCCGGTGGTAGTCGAAGGAGGGTTCGCAGCTCAGCTCGAGCTCGACGGTGCCGCTCACGCATTTGATCGTGCGCAGCAGCATATGCCCGGCATCCCAGTCGGTCGGTGTGCGCCGGTGGGTGCGGCTGCGCTGTTCGGTGCTGTGCCACGGGCCCAGGACCAGAGCGTCGCGCACGATCAACCAGCCGGTTTCGGTCTGCCAGGTCGTTTCCAGGATCATTCCGCCGGGGAGGTAGCGCCGCGCGGCGGGAACCCGGTGCCCGTACGGCCCCACCCGGAAATGGCCGGCGCTGCGGTCCAGCAGGGCACCGAAGATACTCGGCGAATCGGGGCGGGGTACACACATCCACTCCACCGATCCGTTGCTGGCGATCAGGCAGGTCGTCTCGCAGTCGGAGAGGAAGGCGTAGTCGTCGATGGCCGGGAAATTGTTCTCCTGGCGGGGCGCGGCCGCATGGGAGGCCGGTGTCCCGCTGTCCGTCGGTGCGTGCTCGGGGCTCGGCATAGGAACCATGATGTGTCGCCGGACCCCGAGTCGTCCACCACCGTTATCCGGTGCGGCGGATCCGGGCGAGCCAGGCAGCCAGTTCGACCTTGCCCTCGCCATCGGCTTCCAGTTCGCGCGCCTGTTCGGCGTTGGATTCGGTGATCCGCCCGTAGTAGCTGTCCGGCCGCAACTCTTCGATCTCCCAGCCCGGCCCGGCGAAGGAGTCGCGGATGAGGCCGGCACCGATGCGGGGCCCGAAGCCCGGTTCGGTATCGGAGAGCGCCAGAACGTACACGTACCCGCCGGGTTCGCACAGCATGTGCAGGGCGCGGACGTACCCGGCCCGGGCCTCGTCGTCTTCCATGAACACGTGGAACAGGGCGCTGTCGACGATGGTGTTGAAGGTGCCGAGCGTGTGGCCGGCCGAATCCGCGAGGGCGACCATATCGACGACCTCGAAGCGAGCGTTCGGTACCCCTTTGGCCGCGGCATTGCGGCGGGCGTAGGCGACGGCGCTGGGGGACAGGTCGACACCGAGCACGTCATAACTCCGTGCGGTCAGTGCGATCGTGTGTTCGCCGGCGCCGCTACCGGGGTCGAGAACGCGGCCGCCGATCCGGCCGCCGCGTTCCAGGGCGAGGATCGCGGGCTGTGGTTCGCCGATGATCCACGGCGCGGTGTCGTTGTCGTAGGCGGAGTTCCATACCTCGGTGGACTGAGTCATGACTTCAGCCTGCAACCTCTAGCGGGGTTGAGGTCAACACGGGCCGGGAGTGCCCGGTTCGCGGTGTTCTACGCTGGTCGTCGTGGAGCGTATTGCCGGCTGGTGGGACGGGTTCGAGTTGTGGGTGGCGGGGCTGCCGTTCATCCCGCAATTCCTCGTGGTGCTGGTGGGCATGGTCCCCATCAGTTTCGGTATCGCCTACCTGATCGACCGGGCGCTGTCGCTGGCGGCCGGTGCGCTGGGCCGCGACGAAACGGACGCCGATCGCGAGACCGGAAGCGAGGTGGGCTGATGCCGCGCTCACGGGTGCAGCTTGCCTTGGCGGCGCTGCTGGTGCTGGTGGTCATCGCCTGGCTGTTGACCCTGTGATCCCCGCAGGTCGGTCCGGACCGGGCCGGCGCGGTTCGCGCGCAGAAAGGTCCAGGATGCCCCGTACCGGTCGTCGCCGGTTGCTCGCCGCGCTGGCGGCGTTGCCGGTGCTGCTGACCGCATGTGCGGGTGGTTCCAGTGACGAGGTCGGGGGCGGTGGCGCCGACGGGAGCGGGGGCACGGTCGATCTGTACGCGTACGCGATCCCCAAACCGGGCTACGACAAGGTCGTGCCGGCCTTCAACGAGACCGAGGCGGGCTCCGGCGTCGAAGTGCGGCAGTCCTACGGTGCCTCCGCCGATCAATCCCGCAAGATCGCCCGCGGCGCCCCCGCGGATATCGTGAGCTTCTCCCTCGAACCCGATATCACGCGACTGGTGGACGCCGGACTGGTGGATCCGGACTGGAACGCCGACGCCACCCGGGGCATCCCGTTCGGTTCCGTGGTCACCCTGGTGGTGCGGGCGGGGAATCCGAAGAACATCCGCGGCTGGGACGATCTGCTGCGCCCGGATGTCGAGGTGGTCACCCCCAACCCGTTCAGTTCCGGTTCGGCGAAATGGAATCTGCTGGCCCCGTATGCCGCCGCCAGCGCGGGCGGGCGGGATCCGCAGGCCGGGATCGACTATCTGAACCAGATGCTCACCCGTGTGCGGGTGCAGCCGAAATCCGGCCGGGAGGCCACCGAGACCTTCCTGCAGGGCACCGGCGACGTCCTGATCAGCTACGAGAACGAGGCGATCTTCGCCGAGCGGCACGGCGATCCGGTGGAACATATCGTGCCGGAGACCACATTCCAGATCGAGAATCCGGTGGCCGTGCTGGAGCACGCCCAGCATCCGGAGAAGGCTCTCGCGTTCCGCGATTTCCTCTACACCCCCGACGCGCAGCGGGCCTGGGCGGAGGCGGGCTTCCGGCCGGTCGATCCGGGAGTCGCCGCCGAATACGCCGCGGAATTCCCGCAACCGGTCACGCTGTACACCGTCGCGGACCTCGGCGGGTGGGAGACGGTCGAGGAAGATCTGTTCGCCCCCGACACCGGTTCGATCGCCGTGGCCTACAACAACGCGACCGAGTAGCCGGGTGACCCGGACCACACGCGATACTCGATACTCGTGACCGAACGCAGCCCCGACACCGAGACCGCGCCCGCCGGGGCCGCGGTGCGTGACGAACCCACCCGCCGGCCGCTCGGTTCCTGGTTGCGGTTCACCGGTTCGGTGGGCCCGCTCGGTATCGCCACCGCCATGCTCTGGCTCAGCGTGATCGTGCTGTTGCCGCTGGCCGCGCTGACCTTCAGCGCGTTCGACGACGGCTGGTCGGGATTCTGGGGTGCGGTGACCGATCCACTGGCGCTGGCCTCGCTGCGGGTTACGGTGCTGGTGTCCATCGTGGTCGCGGTACTGAACGTCGTCATGGGCACACTGATCGCCTGGGTGCTGGTGCGCGACGATTTCCCGGGCAAGGGTCTGGTGAACGCGCTGATCGACCTGCCGTTCGCGTTACCCACCATCGTCGCCAGTATCGTGCTGCTCGCGCTGTACGGGCCCAAGAGCCCGGTCGATATCCATCTGAACGCCACCCAGCCCGGCCTGGTGGTCGCCCTGGCCTTCGTCACGCTGCCGTTCGTGGTGCGTTCGGTGCAGCCGGTGCTCATCGAAGCGGACCGGGAGGTCGAGCAGGCGGCGCTGTCGCTGGGAGCGGACAACTGGACGACCTTCCGGCGGATCGTGCTACCCACCCTCGCGCCCGCGATCATCAGCGGCGGCGGGCTGGCCTTCGCCCGCGCGATCGGTGAATTCGGTTCGGTGGTGTTGATCGGCGGCAATATCCCGCGCGATACGCAGGTCGCCTCGCAGTACATCCAGCAGCAGATCGAAATCGACCGGCCGGTGAACGCCGCAGCGGTCTCGGTGGCGCTGCTGGTGATCGCGTTCGTCGCGCTGCTGGTACTGCGGGTGTTCGCCGAGCGTACGGCCCGGAAGGAACGCGAGGCCCGATGAAACTGTCCGCACCCAGCCGGGTGACGTTGCGTGTGCTCGCGCTCGGCTACCTGTTCGTCCTGCTGGTGCTGCCGCTGGGCATCATCCTGTACCGGGCGTTCGAGCACGGGATCGGCGCGTTCGTCGACCAGATCAGCACACCGGCCGCCATCTCCGCCTTCAACCTGTCGATGATCATCCTGATCATCGTGGTGCCGGTGAACGTGATCCTGGGGGTGGTGATCGCGCTGGCGCTGGTGCGCGGGAACTTTCCCGGCCGGCGATTGCTGCAGGGGATCGTGGACCTGCCGTTCGCGGTATCGCCGGTGGTGGTCGGTGTCGCGCTGATCATGCTGTGGGGTGTCGGCGGCTGGTTCGGGGTGGTCACCGAGTGGGGTTTCCGGGTGATCTTCGCGCTACCGGGCATGGTGCTCGCGACCGTTTTCGTCACCATGCCGTTCGTGGTGCGCGAGGTGGAACCGGTGCTGCACGAGATCGGCGACGATCAGGAACAGGCGGCCGCGACGCTGGGCGCCTCGCGGTGGCAGACCTTCTGGCGGATCACCGTCCCCGCGATCCGCTGGGGCCTCACCTACGGTGTAGTGCTCACCGTGGCGCGTGCGCTGGGCGAATTCGGCGCCGTCATCATGGTCTCCTCCGGCTTTCCCGGTGTCTCGCAGACGCTGACGCTGCTGGTGCACGAACGCTATATCAACGATCACAACGATTTCGGCGCGTACTGCGCCGCAGTTCTGCTGATGGGTCTCGCGCTCATCACCCTGCTGTTGATGACGCTTCTGGAACGTAAACGGGAGACGTCTTGATGGTGCGATACCTCCGCCTTCGCTGCGGCCTCCGCCGACCGCATGACCCATGCTTCGAGGAAGACATCGCCACTGTGTATGCCGGAGGCTGCCCATGATCACCGTGACCAACGCGCGCAAGAACTACGGTTCTTTCGCCGCTCTGAACGATGTCAGTCTGGATATCCCCTCCGGTGAACTGACGGCGCTGCTCGGCCCGTCCGGTTCCGGGAAGTCGACGCTGCTGCGGTCGATCGCCGGGCTGGAGAACCTCGATGCGGGTGTGGTGACCATCGGCGGCCGCGATGTGACGCATGTGCCGCCGCAGAAGCGCGATATCGGCTTCGTCTTCCAGCACTACGCGGCGTTCAAACATATGACCGTCCGCGACAATGTCGCCTTCGGCCTGACCATCCGCAAGCGACCCAAGAGCGAGATTGCGAAGCGGGTCGACGAGTTGCTGGGCATCGTCGGACTCGAGGGCTTCCAGCACCGGTATCCGGCGCAGCTCTCCGGTGGTCAGCGCCAGCGGATGGCGCTGGCCCGCGCGCTGGCGGTGGACCCGCAGGTGCTGCTGCTGGACGAACCGTTCGGTGCGCTCGACGCCAAGGTGCGCGCGGATCTGCGCACCTGGCTGCGCCGCCTGCACGAGGAAGTGCATGTGACCACGGTTCTGGTGACGCACGACCAAGAGGAAGCCCTCGATGTCGCGGACCGGATCGCGGTGATGAACGCCGGCCGGATCGAACAGGTCGGCAGTCCTGAGGATGTCTACGATCGCCCAGCCAGCGAGTTCGTCATGACATTCCTCGGCGCGGTGGCGCGGCTCAACGGTCATCTGGTCCGGCCGCACGATATCCGGGTCGGGCGGGATGCGAATATGGCGCTGGCCGCGTACGAGGGGACGGCGGAGTCGGCGGGTGTCACCCGGGCGACGGTCGAGCGGGTGGTGCGGCTCGGTTTCGAGGTCCGGGTGGAGATGCGCAACGCCGCGACCGGCGATCTGTTCGTCGCGCAGGTCACGCGCGGTGACGCCGAGGCACTGCGGCTGGCGGAGGGAGAGACCGTCTACGCCCGGGCCACCCGGATCCCGGACCTGCCGCTGGCATAGGCGCCGGGTATCTGTGACCGGACATAACGCAGAGCGTTCTCAGCGGAGACCACCCGGCGGCGGCCGAACTGTTCGCCGCCGGCTGGTCCTGGTTCGCAATATTGGCTCTGAACTGCGGTGATGCCGATCACTGATCGACTGTGACCCGGCTGGGCGGGCCGTCGTGTTGACGTACCCCGTTTTAGCTGTAACCATGGGGAACAGTTAAGCCGGAATCATTGACGAGAGGCATGACGATGACGTCTTCAGCCACCACGGTCTCCGACGACCAGCTGGTCGCTCAGGCCCAGGAGTACGCGGATAAGCTGCTGCTGCTGTCGGAAGGCTCGGTCAACCGGCATTTCGATCCGTTCGAAGATATCGACTGGGATCATCCGGACTTCGACGTGAACGCCCGGCCCGAGCGGTGGATCCTGCCCGTCTCGGCGGATACGCTCGGCCGTCACCCCTGGTACCAGGCCCTGTCGCAGCAGCAGAAGATCGAACTGGGCAAGTACCGGCAGGCCAATGTCGCCAAGGTCGGCCTGCAGTTCGAGGCCATCCTGATCAGCGGCATGATGCAGCACGTTTTCGGGCTGCCCAACGGTGACCCGGAGTTCCGCTACTGCTCCCACGAGATGATCGAGGAGCACAACCACACCCTGATGTTCCAGGAGATGGTCAACCGGATCGGCGTCGATGTACCCGGGATGGGGCCGCTGGTCCGTCAGTTGCGCCACCTCGCCGTACCGGTCGCGGTCGCCTTCCCGAATCTGTTCTTCATGGCCGTGCTGGCCGGTGAAGAGCCGATCGACCACATCCAGAAGGACATCCTGCGCTCCGGCGAGGAAGTGCATCCCATCATGCGCGGTGTGATGGCCATCCATGTGGCCGAGGAGGCCCGGCACATCTCGTTCGCGCACGAATTCCTCAAGCAGCATGTGCCGGAGTCTTCGCGCCGCAACAAGTTCGTGCTGTCGCTGGCGATGCCGCTGATCATGTGGATCCTGGGCCGCTCCATCGCGACCCCGCCCAAAACCTTCTTCGAGGAATTCGATATCCCGAAGAGCGTGCGCAAGGAACTGTTCTACGGTTCCCCCGAAGCGAAGCAGACCTTCAGCGACTACTTCGGCGACGTCCGGGCCCTGGCCCAGGAGATTGGGCTGATGAACCCGGTCGCCAAGCGGGTCTGGAAGATGCTGGGTATTGCCGGGCACAGCACCCGGTACCGGTCCGAACCGCTGCGCAGCGTCACCGGCGCAGCGGCCTGAGGGCGGGAACCACTCGATGCCCTACGTCGTCACCCAGTCGTGCTGTAGCGACGCCTCCTGCGTCTACGCCTGCCCGGTGAACTGCATCCACCCGACCCCGGACGAACCGGATTTCCGGACCGCGGAGATGCTCTACGTCGACCCGGCCGCGTGCGTGGACTGCGGCGCCTGCGCCTCGGCCTGCCCGGTGGACGCCATCACCTCGTCGAAGAAACTGACCGACGAGCAGATGCCGTTCATCGAGATCAACGCCGATTTCTATCGGCAGGCCCGGCCGCGTCCGATCCTCGCGCAACCGGTTCCGGCGCCGCCGATCCACACCGCCGGCCGCGGTCCGTTGCGGGTCGCGGTAGTCGGTTCGGGACCCTCGGCCATGTACGCCGCCGACGAACTGCTCACCCAGCCGGATGTCCGGGTGACCGTGTTCGACCGGCTGCCGATTCCCTATGGACTGGCCCGCTACGGCGTGGCGCCGGATCACACGAAAACCCGCAAGGTCGCCGACCTTTTCGATGTGATGTCGCGGCAGCCCGGCTTCGGTTCGTACTTCGATGTCGAGATCGGCAAGCATGTATCGCACGAGGAACTGCTCGCCTATCACCACGCGGTCGTGTACGCGGTCGGTGCCTCCACCGACCGCAAGCTCGGTATCCCCGGTGAGGGTCTGGCCGGGAACGTCTCGGCCACCGATTTCGTGGCCTGGTACAACGGGCATCCCGATCATCTGAACCATGATTTCGACCTGTCCCGGCACCGGGTGGTCGTCGTCGGCAACGGCAACGTCGCACTCGACGTGGCCCGGATTCTGACGACCGATCCGGAAGAGCTGGCCGGGAGCGATATCTCGCCGATCGCCCTCGACGCGCTGCGGCGTAGCAAGGTGCGCGAGGTCGTGGTGCTGGGCCGGCGCGGTCCCGCCGAATCGGCGTTCACCGTCCCGGAATTCGTCGGTCTGCTGGGCGCCGATGTGGATATCGCGATCGAAGGTGACCTGCCGCCGCTCACCGCCGATCTCCCGTATCAGGTGGAACAGAAACTGAAACTGCTGCACCGGGTGGCCGAGCGGCCGTTCGGGCAGCGGCGGCGGATCGTCTTCCGTTACCAGAGCGCGCCGAGCCGGATCCTCGGACCGGATACGGTGACCGGTATCGAGGTGGACCGCACCGACCTGGTGGCGGGTGACGACGGCCGGATACGCGCGGTGACCACCGGCGATACCGATCTCCTGGAGACCGGGCTGGTGCTCACCTCCGTCGGCTACCGGGGTGTGCCCACACCGGGTCTGCCGTTCGATGAACAGCGCGGGACCATTCCGAACCGGGCCGGTCGCGTGCTGGAGGGTCCGGACGGCGCGGAGGTCCCGGGTGCGTACGTCACCGGGTGGATCAAACGCGGTCCCACCGGATTCATCGGGACCAACAAGTCCTGTGCCCAGGAGACCGTGCAGCAGCTGGCGGCGGATTTCAATGCCGGCCGGCTGGCCGAGCCTGCGGGCAGTGCCGAGGCGTTCGATCGGTTGCTGCGGCAGCGCCGGCCGGAGGCCCGTGCCGCGGGCGCGGTGACGCGGACCGGTAAACCGGTGCGCCGGTTGTTCAGCCGAGCCTGAGGCTATCTTCCAGTTTTCCGCCCGTCCGGTCGTGTACCGGGCGGGCGGACTTCGTTTGCGTGCTTCGAATTAACCATCGGTAGCTATTGATCGGTTACCGGTGGGTAGTTGCTTCCGGGCCGGTCTTGTGGCGTCAGCGGGGCTTACGCGCGGACAAGGCGGCGGACAACCCTGTGTCCCTGTGTATTTGTATCAAAACTGCAGTTCAGAACTATTTTACGGCCGATGGGCGAATTGGACTGCCGGTTTGTTTCTATCGGCTCGAACGGGGATTTGTTCCGTAACTTCATCTTTCATCTCCGATTATTCGATTTATCCGGGCTGTTGCAGCTAACCTGTGGTCGCTGTTTGGAAAACGACCGCGCCCATGGCTCTTTCGCAGGACGTGGTCTCGGTGCGTTGACGGGATGGCAAATGACTTCTGGGCTGGGTATCAGCATCGGCACGGTGAACGTGGTCTCGGCGCGGGTCGGTGAGCGCGAGCCTCGGCCGGTGGTGCGGACACGGCGGACGGCGGTCGGCTTCGACTGCCGGGGCAGCGCCCGGCTCGGCGGAATCACCCGATTCTCCACGGCGGTCAACGAATTCGCCGACCTCGGCCGTAATCCGGAATCGGTGTACGTGGACGGCCGGATCTGGTCGCCTGCCACGATCTTCGCCTCGGTGGTGCAGGGGCTGGTCGCCGCCGAACCCGCGACCGGAGTGGTGGCCACTCACCCAGCCGGCTACAGCGCCAAACAACTCGATCTGCTCCGGCAGAGCCTCGATCTCGCGGGTGTCGGTCACGTCCAGCTGGTTCCCGAACCGGTGGCCGCCGCGCACTGGCTCGATACCGAATACGGCCCGCTCGAGACCGGCTTCGTCCTGGTCTACGACCTCGGCGGGAACAGCCTCGACGTGGCGGTGGTGCGCACCGGGATGGACTGGCCCGATCATCCCGTGGTCGGAAAGCCGGTGCGTTCCTACGATTTCGGCGCCCGGCCGCTCGGCGCCATGATCGCCCGGTGCGCCGGTGACCGCGCGATCGGCCCGGCCGAACCCGAAACCGGGACCGTTTCGCTGATGTCCTTCGTCGACCCCGAAGGCCTGCGTCGCGAGCACATCCGCGATTCGCTCGAAGTGGTGCGGTCGGCCGTCCGCTCGGCCGGTGTCGCCCTCTCCGAGATCGACCGCGTGCTGGTCGTCGGCGGTGCCTCCCGGCCGCCGCAGGTCGCCGAAACACTCGCCGAACTGGGATTGCCGGTGACGATCGCCGCCGATTCCGGGCAGTGCGTCGCGCTCGGCGCCGCCGGTATGGCCGCGGAAAGTGTTGCCGTCGCGTCCTCGTCCCGCGTCAAGCACGCGCCGATCTTCTCCGGTGCCGCGGTGTTCTCCGCGGTCGCCATGTCGGCGGCCACCATCCTCGGCAACGGCGCCGCCGATACCGCACGCCCGGACCAGGACCGGATGCCGCTGCAGATGCCGGGCGCGGTGCTGTACGAAATCCACGGAGAGGCGCAGGTGGAACGCTCCGGCGCCGGATGGAGTGTGTCGTACGCGCCGCTGGACGCCCCGGCGCAGATCGCTCCGGCGGGTGTATCGCGGCAGTACGGGCCGTCCATGCCGGGGGCCCCGGCGGAACCCGCGAAACCCGGCACGGACCGTCCGGCGCGTACCGGTACCCACAACGCACCCGGGGATTCGCATACCGGGCCCGAATCCAAGTACAGCAACCCCGCCCGATTCGACAACCCGATTCCCTTTGAACACCCCGATATCCCGGCTCGGCACGACACGGAATCCGGCGAAGCCGAAACCCCGGGAAGTCAGCTCCCGGATCCGCCCGGCCCGGATGATTCACCCGTCCTGAATCCACCCGGTGAACAATCCGGCGGGGAAACCGACGGAGGGGAGGAGGGCTCGGGCAACGACTACGGGCAGCTGCCGAGTCTGCCGGATATCGGTGCCCCCGCGGCGCCGGAGGTACCGGGCGGAAGTTGGTCCGAGAGTGGGGACTGGCCGGGCGGCGGCTGGTCGGCGCCGGGCGATTCCGGTGACAGCGCCGGGCCGGGGTCCGGAGACGATGGACCCGGAACAGATGAGCCGGGTGGTTTTGGTTCCGGTGGTTTCGGAGGCGACTCGGGTGGTTCGGATTCGGGCGATTCCGGCGGTTTCGGCGGTCACTCGGGTGGTTTCGGCGGCTCGGACAACGGCGGGTCGTCGAACAGTGACTCCGGCGGTTTCGGTGGTTTCGGTGGTGGTTCGGACTCCGGCGGCTCCGACACCTCGAGCGGCTCGAAGTCCCGGGGCTCGGATTCCGGCGGCTCCAGTTCCTCCGGCAGCGACGGAGGGCCGTCCCGAGGTAAGGGTTCGCGAGGTAAGTCGTCGGGTGGGGGATCCGACAACTGACCTCGCGCTCAGCTCGGCGGGGAAGCCCCTGAGGCAATGGTCGCTACCCGGCACGACGCCGATCACCCGGCATCCGGACCCGTCCCGGACGATTGGAGCTAACTGGTCGACGGGAATACGCGCTGCAGGGGAACCGGCTGGTCAGTCGGCTGGCCTGGGATGGCAACCCGATCCGGGAAAATCCGGTACCGCGGATTGCGGTCGGCGGGAGAATATGCGGTGTGGATATCGACGGGGGCCCACCGCGGCTTATTGCATTGGATGTGGACGGGACGCTGCTCAAAACCGGTGCGCCGGTGAGTGACCGGGTGTCGGCGGCGGTTCGTGCCGCGATCGCCGATGGGGCGCATGTCGTGGTGAGTACCGGACGAACGGTGGTGTCGACCCGGCCGGTTCTGGCGGAACTCGGCCTGATCCGGGGGCACGCCATATGTTCCAACGGGGCGGTGCACATCGATATCGAAGAGGACGAGCCGAGAGCCGTGCACGCCTTCGATCCGCAACCGGCGGTGACGGCGCTGCGGGAACTGTTCCCGGACATGATCTTCACTGCGGAGCAGGTCGGGGTGGGGGTCTGGGCGACGGGGATGAGCCCCGGCGAGTACTACATCGGCGGAGACTATGTGGTGGTCGACCACCACACGTTGTGCAGCGTGCCCACCCCGCGGCTGAACTGCTGGTGGCCCGAGGGTTCGGTAACCGAGATGCGCCGGTTGCTGGAAACGCTGGCGGTCCCGGATATCAGCTGGGTCTACGGTGAATTCGGCCCGTGGCTCACCATTTCCCGTGAGGGAGTGTCCAAGGGATGGGCGCTGGAGCGGCTGCGCCGGGCGCTCGATATCCCGCGTGCGGCCACCCTCGCCATCGGCGACGGGTTCAACGACCGTGAGATGCTCGCCTGGGCAGGGCATTCGGTCGCCATGGCCAACGCGCCGGTCGAGCTGCACGCGATCGTCGACGAGGTGACCGCCGATGTCACCGCCGATGGGGTGGCCGCCGTCCTGGAACGATTCTTCTGAACACCGACACCCCCTCTCTGCGGCACCCCGGCGGCTCGGGCCGGGAGCGGTGGGGCGCCGGTGGCCGCGGTGTCGTATCGATCCCACTCGGCCTCGGCCGAGCCGGGTTCGGGGGTCGATCTCGCGGGTGCTGTGACCAGGATGAACTGCCTCGAACAGCGGCTATCTATCCGGATGTCGTGCCGGCCGCATGTTCGCGTAGCCGGCGCTTGTACACCTTGCCCGAGTCGTCCCGGGGCAACTCCTCGACGAGGTGAACTGCGGCGGGCACCTTGTAGTCGGCGATCCGGTCGCGGAGCGCGGCGCGGATGCCGCCGGGATCGAGTACGGCGCCGGGCCGGGCCAGGACGTAGGCGGTGACGGCCTCACCGAGGTCACCGCTGTCGGGCAGCCCCAGGACCGCGACGTCTTCGACGCCGTCGAGCGCCATGATCGCATTTTCGATTTCGGTGGGGTAGATGTTCACACCCCCGCGGATGATGATCTCGCTGGAGCGGCCGGACAGGTACAGCCAGCCGTTCTCGTCGAGGTGGCCGAGGTCGCCCACCCAGATCATGCCCTCGACGGGGCTTTCGGGAGCGCCGCGGTTGAGGTAGGTGAACCGCGGCCAGTAGTCGGCGCCACGCACATACACGCGACCGGTTTCGCCGGCGGGCAGCGTGTTCCCGTGCTCGTCGGCGACCAGTACCGCCGAACCGTCGACGGGCCGGCCGACCGATCCGGGATGCTCCAGCCACTCCGACGCCGAGATCCAGGTGACAGTTCCCGTTTCGGTGTTCCCGTAGAACTCCCACAGCGCATCCCCGAACCAGTCGATCGCGGCTCGTTTCACCGCCGGTGGGCACGGGGCGGCGGAGTGGATGAAGTGGGTCAGGCTCGAGACGTCGTAGCGGGCCCGGACGTCCGCGGGCAGTGAGAGCAGCCGCGACAGCATGGTGGGCACCACTTTGGCCTGCTGGATCCGCTTGCGGTCGATGTGCTGGAGGAACTTCTCGGAGTTCCAGCGCGGCATGATCGTGATATCCGTGCCCATCCGCAGCGCCAGCACGGCGATGGCGTTCGGGCTGGTGTGATACAGCGGCCCCGCGACGAGCATCTGCCCGCCGGGCGCCAACCCCATCCGCTGCGCGGTGCCCCCGGCGATGGACAACAGTTGGTGTGGGGTCATCCGCTCCCGGAACACGCCTTTGGGAGCGCCGGTGGTACCCGAGGTGTATATCAAACCCATCGAGTCGGCGATCGCCCCGTCGATATACCCCAGCGGTTCGATCCGGGAATCGATCCACTCCTCGAGCAAGGGGTGGCGCCCGGTGGGCCGCCCCAGATTCCGGTCCAAACCCGCCTCGGCGAGCAGCTCCTCGGGCATCGCCACCTCCAGCAGCGGCACATCGCTACTGATCTGCTCGCGGGCAGCCTCGACGACGGGCACGAACTCGGTGTGCGCGATCACGAGCCGGGCCCCGCAGTCGCCGAGCACATGGGCAACCTCCGCCGGCCGCCAGCGGGTGTTGATCGGCACCGGGTTGCCGCCGCAGCCGGCGATCGCGAGCGAGATCTCCAGGAACTCGATATCGTTGCGCGCCATGACCGCAACCCGGTCACCCCGCTCGACACCCGCCCCGGCGAGCGCGGCAGCGAGCCGTCCGGCTCGGTCGTGCGCATCGGGTTGCGCGCGGACGCGGGCGCCGCAGGTGATGGTGGGAACCGGAGCCTCGTTCATATACCGAAGTCTGCCACCAATTTCTACTTGTGATGATGCCAACGAATCCGGCCATCGGCGGCGATGAGCTCCGCGAGCGCGAGGACCGGTCGCCACTGCCGGTCGTTCGCGATCATGGTGGTGAGATGCGGGACCACCAGCATCTCGGCGTCATGCTCGGGAATGTGTTGCGCGGCGATTATGGCGCTGGACGGGACGATCCCGACGTTCTCGGCGGGATCGTCCCCACGACGAGGCGGGGCGGCGGACATCGCTGTCATGTGCGGGCTTGGTGCGGAAAAATGCGCGCACTGAGGGCGGTATCCATAACAACGCCAATGCTGCCGAGTGTGTCAGATGTCCGACGGCGACCGCCCAGAGGTACATGGAGCCGGCTGTGGCGGAGACCATCGCGGCGCAGATCACGAAGACCAGGAGCAGTGTCAACGCAACCCGTGCCCATCGTCGGCCGAGCAGAGTTTTCCAGCCGAGCCAGACGAAGACGGCGACGTTCGCGAGATGGAGGATGTAGGTATAGGCCAGTGAGGCGATCCAGGCGAATTCCATCTGGTCGGACGTCGAATCCGGGTTTGCTTGCGCGATAGTGGCTTCGACGCCTGCGCGGTCGAAGGTCATGACGATCGGTAAGGCGATGAGCGCGACGATGCTCACGAGACCACAACAGGTCAGCCAGTGGAGCGGGGCGGGAGCGTGGTGCCAGGTGGTGGCGATCCGGGATCGGTGTGCATGGGTTGGCGGGCAGGCCATTGTTGCTCCAGAGATAGTGTGTCCGGCTCGTTGCCGGCAGCGGCGCGTGTTCAGGGGGAAGCGTCCGGCTGGCGAGGGCGCAGTCCATCGGTGTGGTCTCGCAGTATCCGTACCGCGAGCTCCGGGGTGAGTAGTGCAGTCCGCGCTTGTAGCTGAAGCGCCAGGCCGTCGATGAGCGCAGCCAGTCGCGGTATCTCCCAATCGAGATCGAGGTCGGATCGCAGGTGCGCGCGGATGCCGTGATGTCGCAGAGCGTGCCGGCAGACTTCATGGATGCCGGTGGCTGTGCTCTCCCTCATGTGTAGCGACTGCGGGCCGGCGCCGCCTTCGGCGAAGAGGGCGAGGTTGACGTCCATCTCCAGTCGGCGCTCGTCGTCCAGTGGCAACAGTTCGCACAGCCAGGCCACGAGATCAGGGCTCTGTTCGGTGTTGTGCTTTTCGGCGCGGGCGCTGAAGCGCTGGTGTACCAGCTCCATCGAGAACGCCAGCAGGTCGGCCTTGGTGGGGAAGACATGGCGCAACGATCCCGTCGACAATCCGGCTTCGGCGGCCACGGCGCGCAGCGACACCCGAGTGACGCCCTTCTGCTGGATTACTTTCCAGACCGCGGCGGCCAACTCAGTCCGCCGCTGGTCATGGTCGATCAACATCGGCACAAGATTATGTTAGCACAGTTGAGTTACCAAAATACGTGAACGGAAGCGCGCCTCACAGACGAGCACCGGCACCCGAATCGCCGGGGCAGGTGCGATGACATCGCTGGGTGGCTGCGGCGGCACTTTCCGAAAACGGATCCCGGGACACCGGCCCGCGTGGACTCGGTGGTGGGCGTCGTCACCGCGAGGACGGCTCGAGGAACTCGCGCCAGCGGGCAGCGGAGCGTTCCATATCGCGGCCGACGCTGCCGAGGTATCGTCCCATGGCCTGCAAACGAGCACCCGCGGGAGATCCGGGAACCATCAGGGCAGCACCCCGCACGGCAGCCTCAGCGAGAAGATCGTTCGTCCGGATACTGGCCAGCGTGGCACGATGCCAGGTCTGATCGTCGAGCGTGTAGCGGTCACGACGAGTACCGGGATCGCGTTCTCGCTGGATCAATCGCTGTCCTTGGAGATACGCGACGGCGGTGGAGACCGACGCCGGACTGACACGCAGCTGCCGGGAGAGTTCCGCGGCGGTGCTGCTGCCCGCATCTGTGATGTAGAGGTAGGCCACGATACGCGCGCTCATGTGTGGGAAGCCCGTCCGCGTGAACAGTTCGGTGAGTTCGGCGGCATACGCGGTGACGGCTTCGTCCTCGTTCCCGGTATTTGCCGAGCGGCTTTCGAACAAGGGCCGCCGCGGGCGCCGGGCGCGCGCCGTGGTCGCGCGATGAGCGCGTTCTGCGCGGTATCGCCCGGGACCGCCGTTTCGGGCAACCTCGCGGCTCACCGTGGAAGTGGGACGACCGAGCTGCCGAGCAATCTCGGCATAGGCCAGCCCCGCCGCGAGTCCGGCAGCGATCCGCTGGCGATCGTCCTGCGTCAGTCGATCTCCTGGCATATCGATGCTCCTTCTGTCCTCCACCATTGATCGAGTATGCATTCAAAGCCAATATCATTGCAACGATTGCCTGCAGTAATTGCATTGACCCTCATGATCATTGCAATTCAGATACATCCTATTTGCTGCTGAAATGCAGATACTCATGACAATTTTTATTGGAACTTTTATGAACGCAACGTAGCCTTCGTAATATCCTGAATAACAATGAAGGGTTCGCGACCATGACGTCCACCTCATCCCCCGTGCAGTTGCCGACCGACCATCCGGGCGGGTGCCCGTTCGCTCCGCCAGTCCAGCTGGCCCGGCTGCGCGAGCAAACCCCACTGGCCCGCATGGAGTTCCCCGACGGACACATCGGCTGGCTGGCCACCGGTTACGCCACCGCGCGCGCTGTCCTGTCGGACTCCCGCTTCAGTTCCCGCACGGAGCTGGTCCACTATCCGCTGGCCGATGTCGGCACGGATCTGCCGTCGGCGCCGGTCGGCGACCTCACGGGCATCGATGCGCCGCAGCACACCCGCTACCGGAAACTCCTCGCCGGAAAGTTCACGGTGCGCCGGATGCGCCTGCTGACCGAGCGGGTGGAATCGATCACCGATTGGCATCTCGAGGCTATGGAGGACGCAGGGGGCCCGCTGGACCTGGTCGAGCGCTTCGCCCATCCGATCCCGGCGCTGATCATCTGCGAGCTACTCGGTGTGCCGTACGCAGATCGAACCCTTTTCCGGCAACTCGCTGTCCGGGCGAGCGGCGTGGGCGTGACCGTCGCGGAGGCCCTGGCGTCATATGCGGAAATGCAGGACTACATCGGCAGTCTGGTGACGGCGAAGCGCGCCGAACCCACCGATGACCTGCTCAGCGAGCTCACCGGCACCGATCTCACCGACGAGGAACTCGCCGGAATCGGCGCCTTCCTTCTCGGCGCCGGACTCGACACCACCGCGAATATGCTGGCACTGGGGACATTCGCACTGCTGCGCCACCCGGAACAACGTGCCGTACTGCGCACCGAACCCGAACTCGCCCACCAGGCCGTCGAAGAGCTGATGCGATACCTGAGCATCGTGCACACCAGCGCTCGTGCGGCCCTCGAGAACATCGAACTCGAAGGACAGATCGTCGCCGCCGGGGAAACAGTGGCGTTGTCCCTACAGGCAGCCAACCGCGACCCATTACGCTTCGACGATCCCGACACCCTCGATATCCGCCGCAACCCTGTCGGTCACCTCGGTTTCGGCCACGGTGCACACCAATGCCTGGGCCAGCAACTCGCGCGCGTAGAGATGCGCGTCGCACTGCCCGCATTGATCTCCCGGTTTCCGACGCTACGGCTTGCCGTACCGGTGGAGGAGGTGCCGCTGCGCCACGGCCTCGATATCTACGGCGTGTACACGCTTCCGGTCACCTGGTGAGGAGTCGAACGGATGGAAATCGAAGTCACGCGCGAGTACTGCATCGGCGGCGGAATGTGCGCACTGAACGCACCCGATATGTTCGACCAGGACACAGTCGAGGGCAAGGTCGTCGTGCTGGCCGACGCGGTGACCGAAGACCAGCGCGCAAGATTGCTACGAGCAGTGGAGGCGTGCCCGGCGGGTGCGATAACTGCTGCCCACCCTCGTGAATGAACAGCCGCACCCGCAGCAGTGCCGACCGTGGGCCTGTCAGCCGCGTGCTCCCTCGATAATTCGCCAGGCTGTCGGGGATGAACCCGAAGCCGTCGGCGACCACCGTTGGGACGCACTGCTGGGCGGTAGAGCCGAATACGTGAGCCCTCGTGCCGAATTCCCCGTCCCCAGCTGGGCCGCCTCCCCTGACCGGTTCCTGGCGCGATTCTGGTTCGTCATCGACGACATCCTCGGCCGGCCCATGCCGGGCCTGGATATCGCCGCATTCGTCTCGGCGCCGCCGGAACTGGCGAACCGAGGTGTTTTTATCGACCGCTCGTCCTTGGTGAGTGTATGAGCGAGTCAGGCCCGGAAGAGGTGGCGCAGCGTGCCCGTGAGGTATTGCCAGAATGGTCCCAGAAGCGGTCGCCCGGGCCCCCACAATCAGTCACGTGATGCCCCTTCGGGCCACACCACCGTGATGGGCATGCCCCGCTCGCGGGCGACGGCTACGACATCAGCTGTGCCGCCGTAGCCGCGTGCGGGCTTCCCGTCCCAGACCGCAATCAGTTCGTCTGCCTCGTCGAGCATCCGGACGCTGCCGGCCTGGTGTGCCTCCGAGTCCGATTCGACGTGGTCGAGTGTGATTACCTGTGCTGCTGACGAATACAGGTCGTCGTAGAGCGCGTGATGCTCTGTGGGCAGGCTTTCCCGGTACTTCTGCGCTGGGACCACAACCACCAGGGATCCACCGACATCCAGGACGGCACGTGCGAACGATGCATCGGGACCGTCTGCGATACAGCTGATCCCGACCAGCTCTCGACCTGCACGATTCTCCAGCTCCGCGTGCAGCTGGGTCTCCACCGCAGCCGTGGTGCGCTCGGGTAGACCGCGGTGTCCGGTGATGGCTATCCGTGTCATAGGTCGTCCTGGTAGTAGAGGGCGGCCAGTGCGTCGTCCAGGGCGCGCGCTTCGCGGGTTCGGATCGGGAGACTGGCTCGGTACTCCCGTGCGAGCCTAGTGATCCGCTCGCTGCGGTAGCGCAGACCGACCCCGAGTGCCTCGGCTGCCAGCGCGCACCCGCCCTCGACGTCGCCGCCCCGTGTCAGCACGTGCGCCTGCTCAACCTGGGCAGAGCCCGGGGCTTCGCGGCGGCGAGAGCGGGTTGGGCGGCTGCGAACGCTTTGTGTCAAGGTTGATTCAGCCATTGCAGGTACCAGTCGGCGAAGCCGGGCGCGAAGGGGGAGACGCCACCGTCGCTGCACCGCCCGTCCTCCCAGAGTGTGCCCCGTTGGGGCCCGTTGAGAACCAGCCGGACCATGTATCCGCAGCCCTGGTGAGACACGTTCAGGGAACCACGAATGTGGGCTGGGTCGAAATACTCTTCTTCGGATTCGGGTGTACCGTTGCTGAGCTCATTCCAGGATTGTGTATGCGGAAAGGCCCCGGCGAGAAACCCGGGCACCAGATCCTCATTGTCATAGATGGCGAGATCGGAACGATCGAGGCGGAAAATACCGTAAAACGGGCCCGCACCTCCGTCCCCGACCTCCAGGACGAAGGACCGGTAGTCCTCAGGCAGCGCCACACCGTGTCGTGTCTCGAACGCCGTGACTTCGGATTCAGGCAGTGGCTGATTCAGCAGGTAACGGTGGCCGATGGCGCCGAATCGAGTGAACTCGATATCTGCACGCCGTAGGAAGGCAAGTCGTTCGAGGATATCCGCTCGATCCCACACTACGATCCCACCTCGGTCGAGCCTGAGCCCTTGCATAGTCGAAAGCCGCACCAACTCGAGGGACTCTACGCACCAATCGCCAAGAACACCTGGGCCCACCACCTATCGGAGTCGAGGCAACACCATCTTCGGCACCTCTTCGGACACAGCCACGGCACGGTCGGATGGGAGCCCTGCCGATGCGGAGGTCCCTGCACATACACCTGCGGCACCTGCAAAGACGTCGTCCAATGGCCCGAGAACGCGCGGCCGGAATGCGAAGACGGCACCTTCGACAACCGCGCCCGGAACCATCTACCTGCCGACGACGTCCAACCGGGCTCTGACCTACAGCGGTAGATCGAGGATCAGCGCATCGAAGACGGGCGCGTCATCCCATCCCGGGCGCAGCCAGCCGACGCGGTACCAGCCCCACTTCCGATAGCGCGCGTATGCGCGTTCGTTGTCCGGCTCGACCAGAAGCGTGGCCCGCTGCTCCGGTCGCCCGCGCAGTAGCTCGTCGTGCAACGCGCGGGCGATGCCGCGGCCGGTGTGTTCGCTGCACACCATGATCTCCGACAGTGCAAATGTCCGGTGCCCGTCTTCTGCGGTGAACTGCGTCGTATCGCCGTCGTCGAGGTGCACGCCGTCCCAGCCTTCCGCGCCGGGCCGCAGCGGCCAGCCCCAGGACTGTCCGGCCGGTGCGCCGTCGAGGTAGGCCACGACGAGGTCGAACCCTGGCAGCCGATCGGGTGCTGTGTAGGCGTCGAACCTGTGCATGAACGCCTCGGGGGAATCGAACGGGTCGCCGGAGGCGATTGCTTCGGTGTAGGAGCGGCGGTAGATGTCTTCGACGGTGGCTCGGATCTCGCGGGCCTGGGCGGCGGTGTAGTGTCGCATTTCCGGGGCGGCGGTCATACGATTTCCTTTCGTGTGGCACCTTCCAGTGCCACGAACCGGTCGTTGAACTCCTCGGCTGCCGGGTGGTCGGTGTCCCGCAGCGGTTCCAGCACGCGCAAGGTCCGGTCCGAGGTGACATTCTCGAACTCAGCGAGCACGCCGGCGCCCACGGCCAGGGCTGTCGAGAGATCGCCCAGTTGGGCGTGGGCCACCGCCGCGTGGGCGCGGTCGTTGACCGCGTTGCGGGGTGCCCTCTCCTCGGCCGCGGCGGTCTTGAGGAGTTCGATGCTTTTCCGTAGGTCACCGACGTCGCCGTAGCCGCGTGCCTCGTGCCCGCGGACCTCGGCGGGCGTGACGAACCGCAACTTCTGCGGGCACTGTTCCATCGGCTCGAAGTTGATGGCCTGCTCCATCTCTCGCCACGCCGTGGCGATCGCCCGGCCGAAACCCATCCGATCACCGAGCAGCCCTCGCGCCTGCGCTTCCCGTACGGCGATCAGGGCATGGATCCGGCCCGGCGGCCGGCCGCGCATCAGGGTGCGGGTCCGGTCGATCAGCTTCAGGGCTTGATGCGGGCTGCCCTGACCGTTACGGGCGAGGGCAATGGACTGATTCGCCGCAGTCACGCAGGTAAGGGCGACCAGGTCATCGTCGCCGGCCTCGCTGGCCAGCGCGAGTGCATCGGCGTAGCAGCGTCGGGCCACCGGGTGTAGGTCGGAATCGTAGGCGAGCCAACCGGCGAGCACGGCGAGATGGCCTGTGGCTGCGGCGAAGGAGTTGCCCGTCCGGGTGTCGTAGCTCGCGGTGTCGAGGGTGTGCTTGGCATGGGCGAGCTGCCGGAGCGCGACTTGGACCAGGGCCCCACCGCCGATTCTCTGGTCTTGCTCACCCAGTTCGTCGGCAGCGGCCATCAGCCGCTGCGCGTCCGCCGGCCCGATATGGTCTCCGAACGGCCAACCCACCGCGGACACGGTGACCGCGGTGGCCAGTTTTCCGAATTCTCGACGTCTCACGTCACTATCGACTTCCCACGCATACATTCCGAACGCCGTGCCCGGCTGGTTCACTACCTCCGCGCTGCTGGGCACCAGATCGTTCGAGGCGATCTCTGCTTGATACCGGGCACGTTGTTCACTGTCCAGGTCGCGCAGCATTGTGTCGAGCGCTTCCGCCGAACGGCCCCGCACGGGCTTGTCCCATGTCGCCTGATGCCATTTCTTGATAGTCGGAAGCCCGTACCCCGCGCGCTCGGCGAATTCCTCCTGGGTTTCGCGGAGCGCGGCGATACGAAGCGCCCTGACTTCCACGCTCGTCCATCTACTGACGATCATCCCAGCCCCTTGGGTCGCGTCCGCGTATCCGTTATCCGAAGCGTATTACCTCTGTATCCCTTGCGGCACTCCAACTTTGCAGACAGTTACGAAATCCTGGAATCAGCCCCGGCGCCGGGCCGATAAACCAGCCAGCCGTTGTCGCATACCGCGGCCCGCATCCCCGGCGCCGGGTGCTCGCCAAGACCTCATACGGGGAGAGGACCCGCCATGCATGAGCGACCGAGTGCGCCCGGCCGCCCACCGCGCAACCGCGCCATCGCAGGAGCTGTCGCACTGCTGCACACCGAATTACCCGACCTGCCATCAACGGTGACTTCCCGCAGGGCCTTATCCGTCGATGTCCCCGGACCGCCTCCTTGCGCGTCACGACAACCATCACCACAGAGGTCTCAGATGACAGAGATCCCCGCCGATATCGCCTCCGAAATCCGGCCCAGCATGTGGGCCAATGGCTGGCCTCACGAGAAACCGGAGCGGCCCCTCAGCGTGTCCGAGGCCCACCAAGCGATGCAAGGGCACAAAGAGTGCTCGCTGGAGCACTGCCCCCGAAAGGCGGCAGCGCACACGGTATTGGTCGCCGCGGGACAGCTGTCCCCGGACCTGGGGAGAGGCCGATGACCGCCCCGGCCGGCCCGCCTGCCCGCTCTCACGCGGCTGCGATAGCACCCCGGAACCCGGTCGACACCGACCCCACGTTGTCGATGTTCGAGGACATTCCGGAGGTCGAGGTTCTCGAAGAGGTGGCTGCGGCGCTGCGCTCCCTCGACCACAACGGTGAGGCGGCATGAACCATGCGTGAACCGGCACCATCCACGGCGGCTCGCACCCCGGTCGGGGTCGATACCACCCGGCCGAACGTCTCCCGTGTCTACAACTACAGCCTCGGCGGGAAAGACAATTACCCCGTCGACCGCGAGGCGTGGAAGCAGATCAGCGAGGTCGCACCACACATGATGAACCTGCACCGGATGAACCGGGCCTGGGTGGCGCGCGCTGTCCGCTACGCCGCCCAGAATATCGGCATCGACCAGTTTCTCGATCTCGGCGCCGGTCTGCCTGATTTCCGGAACACCCACGACTTCGCGCAGGAGTGGGACCACCGCGACGTGCGGGTCGTCTATGTCGACAACGATCCGGTGTGCGTCGCGCACGGGCGCGGATTACTGGAACGCAACGACTGTGTCCACTACGTGCCGGGGGATCTGACCGAGCCTGAACAGATCTGGGAGAACAGCGATGCCCGCGTCTACTTGGAACTGGAACGCCCGGTCTTCCTACTGGTCAGCGGGGTGCTGCATCACCTCGGCGACGACCAGCGGCCGGGTGAACATCATGGCCCGCTACGCCCACCTGCTGCCTGCGGGCTCCTACGTGGCGCTCACCCACTACATCGACCCCGGTCCAGACGACGCTGACAAGCATCTTCTGGCCCGGGACGTGGAGCAGGCGTTTCTCGATTCGGTGGGGTCGGGCTGGTTCCGTACCCGGGCTCAGATCCTTGATCTGTTCGGTGGCCTCGAACTCGTGCAACCTGGGCTGGTCGCACTTCAGCACTGGTGGCCGACGGGCCCGTACCGGGATTTGGAGCCGGAAGAACATCTGATGGTCGGCGGGGTGGCCTACAAGTCTCGTACGCCGCTTCGGGTGGTGTGATGCACGATCGGATCGGCGGGCCCGACGCTGCGCCGTATCGTCTACTGATCACGTTATCCAGTGGTCAGGCCGTTGAGGGGAAGGATCGGCAAGTGAACAGTATCGACAAAGCTGCTCAGGAGGATCCGGAGTGGGTGGTGTGGTCGAGTACGGAACATATCGCCGAGGCGATAGATCGTCTGTTCACCGAGACTTTGCCGAGGGTTCCGGCCGACTGGAAGACGCTCTCGGAGCGAGTCGTCGGGCCCATGCCACAGGGGGTTGACCGGTACAGCAACGAAATGGCGCTGCACTGGATCGACGATGTGTTCGACTTCTTCTTCCCCGACGAAGACTCACTGAGCGAACCCGAACGCGCCGATGCCGTGACGCAGTTCGTGGCCTATATCGGCGACTACTTCGTGCGGCACTGCGGGGGCCGGTGGGTCAACAGGCCGTCTGAAGCGGTGCTTTTCGACTTCGGCCCGACGATCTATTACGACTGGACCGGGGAGTCCGATAACCCCGAGGACCTACTGTTCAGTGCCGTCGAACAGGGGGACTTCATGCATGTGACCTTGGAGTGGTATTCGCGGTCTATCGACTATGCAGAGGCGCACGGACTACCGCACGAAGGCCGCGAACTGCGTCGCAAGTACGGCCGGGGATGACCGGGGTGCGGGGGGATGCACACCAGTGATGATGACCGCCGACGCAGAGAAGCGGAACTCGCCCGTAAAGAGCAACGCGAAGCCTCCAGCCGGGCACGCGACTCGAACGACAAGGGGCGGTGGTTCCACCACGGGATAGCGGAGATTCGTGGTGAAACCCGTGAGAATGGTTGGCGGCACGAGCAATCCGTCAGGTTGCCATCCGGCCGGGAGCGGATCCACGACAACGTCCGGACTGTAAATGATCGCGAATTCAGGGAATACAAGGGCGGCAAGCACGTCGGCGGCGAGTTCGTCATGGAACAGATTTCCAAAGAACGCGAAGGTCTCCAGGCAGATCGGAAATCCAGCGGATCCTGGATCGTCCGGGAAGGTGCCCTCGATCCGGCCGCCCGAAGAGAACTGGAGAAGCTGGAAAGAGAGTTCCGAGGCCGGTTCCGCGTCGAAGAGATCAGCAAAGAGCAAGCAAAAAGGGCATTGGAGGTCGGGAAAGACCTCGAGCGCAACCCGAACCAGCTCGAACTGGTCGACTCCCAGGTACTTCGCCGTGAGCAGCTGGCCAAGGAGCGGCGAGAAAGGATCCAAGCCAAGCAGCTCACCAAAGCGGCTGCCCAGAAGGCTATGGAACAGCGGGACCGGGAGCGCCGAGAGCGGGAGGCTCGGGAGCGGACCCGGGAAGCCGCAGACCGCCTGGGTGAGTATGCCCGTAACGCTCGGGAGGCCGCGTCCCGAGGCGAACGAGTTCCGATGACCGGTAGGGAGGTGGCGGATATCCTCGCCGTCTCCTTTCCGGCGCCTCCGGGGGAGAGATCTCCGCAGCAGGAATCCCCGCAGGCCGGCTCAGCCCGTTCTGCCCGCGAACGTCTCCGAGAGCGGGAGCGTCGCCTCGCGCGGGAACGTGGCCTGTGGCGTGGACATGGCCGAGCGGCAGGACGTTGAAGTCCAGCCCGCCACCAGTTTTGCCCCCTTCATCCGGTGACGAATGTCCGTGTGTCGGGCGTGGTTCAGGCCGAGAGTGGTAGGGCTCGGGTGGCCGCGGCGTCGTAGCGGTTCCAGACGACCTCGGCGAGGGCGGGGTCGGGGCCGAGTACCGCGGCGTGCGGTAGGGTGGGATCGTGGTCGAGCAGCCGGTCGGTGAGCAGGCCGGGGGCCAGGAACCAGGGGGCTACCAGTATCTTTTCGGCGCCGCGAGCGCGTAACCGCTGGACGGCGTGGGTCAGCGATGGCTGGGCGGTGGCGAAGCAGACTTCGGTGGGGTAGCCGGTTTGTCTGCCGAACCGGCGGGCCAGGCGTGCGGTGTTCCGGTTGGCGGTTTCCGAGGAGGATCCGACCGCGGCCAGCGCGACACCGACCCGGCCGGTCCAGTTGCGCTCCGTGCAGACCGTGCGAACCCGGTTGTGGAGCAAGGAGATCAACCTCGGGTCGGCGCCGAACACGTCCGCTTGGGTGACGTGTAGCCCCGGGTGCCGGGCCGAGGCGTCCGCCAGGAGCCCGGGCAGATCGACCCGGGCATGGAAGGCGCTGCCCAGCAGCAGCGGGACCACCACGGCCTGGGTTTCGCCGGTGGCGGCCACCGCATCCAGGACCTGCCCGACCGAGGGGGCGTTCAGGTCGAGGAACGCCAATCGCGCGGGCGTTCCCGGGCGCGCGGCCCGGACCTGGTCCAGGAGTGCGGTGACGGTGGCGGCCGACCGGGGATCCCGGCTGCCGTGCGCCACCGCCACCAGAGTCGGGCCGGCCATCAAACCCCGGTTCCGACCTCTACCGCGCTGAGAACATCGCCGACCAGGCCCGCCGCGAGGGTGTTACCGCCCGCGGGATCGATCAGCAGGAAGCTGCCGGTATGGCGGTTGGCGCGGTAGTCGTCGGCCGCGATCGGCTCGGCGACGCGGATCGAGATACGGCCGATATCGTTGAGCGACAAGGATTCCGGGTCCGGATCGGCGGCCAGGCGCTGTTCGTCGAAACGTTCGGTGAGCGCGCCCACGATCGCCTGGGTGGTGCGGGTGCCGTGCTTGAGCAGCAGCCGGGCGCCGGGACGCAGCGGTTTGTCGCCGAGCCAGCACACAGTGGCGTCGAAGGTATCGATCGGTTCCGGTGCGTCACCGGGGGAGGCGATGGTATCGCCGCGGGAGATATCGACGTCGTCGGCGAGGATCAGCGTGACGCTGCGGCCGGCCTGGGCGACGGCGAGTTCCCCGTCCGGAGTGTCGATCCGTTCGACCGTGGTGCGGATACCGGACGGCAGCACCACGACCTCGTCGCCCGGCGCCACCGAACCCGCCGCGATCTGGCCGGCGTATCCACGGTAGTCGGGGTATTCGGGGGTGCGCGGCCGGATCACGTACTGCACCGGGAACCGCAGCCCCACGGCATGTTCTCCGGAATTGTCCGCGTCCACCGGCACCGATTCCAGATGCTCGATGAGCGAGGGACCACTGTAGTACGGGGTCCTGTCCGAGCGAGAGGCGATATTGTCGCCGCGCAGCGCCGAGACCGGAATCTCCAGCACATCCTCGTCCGACCAGCCGAGTGTGCGGGTGAGGTGGGAGAACTCGGCGGAGATCTCCGCGAAGACCTTGGCTGCCGCGGCCTGCTGGGCCTGCTCGCTGGGCTCGTCGCCGCCGATGAGGTCGATCTTGTTCACCGCCAGCACCAGTTTCGGGACGCCGAGCAGCGCCAGCACCGCGGCGTGGCGGCGGGTCTGCTCGATGACGCCCTTGCGTGCGTCCACCAGCAGGATCACCAGCTGCGCCGTCGACGCGCCGGACACCGTATTGCGGGTGTACTGCACATGGCCCGGGGTGTCGGCGAGCACGAACGAACGCTGCGGGGTCGCGAAGTACCGGTAGGCGACATCGATGGTGATGCCCTGTTCGCGTTCGGCGCGCAGGCCGTCCACCAGCAGCGACAGGTCGGGAGTGGACAGGCCCTTGTCCACCGACGCCCGGGTCACCGCGTCGATCTGGTCGGCGAGCACGGACTTGGTGTCGTAGAGCAGACGTCCGACCAGAGTGGACTTGCCGTCGTCGACAGAACCGGCGGTGGCCAGCCTCAATAGGTCGGACATATCAGAAATAACCCTCTCGTTTACGGTCTTCCATGGCGGCTTCGGAGACCCGGTCGTCGCTCTCCTGAGTTGGGCACAGCGCGCCGCGTTCGGGCCAACGCATCAGAAGTAGCCTTCTCGTTTGCGGTCTTCCATGGCGGCTTCGGAGACCCGGTCGTCGCCACGGGTGGCACCGCGTTCGGTCAGCCGCGAGGCGGCGACCTCGGCCAGGATGGCCTCGTTATCGGCGGCGTCGGACAGGATGGCGCCGGTGGTGGACCCGTCGCCGACGGTGCGGTAACGCACGGAACGGGTTTCCAGAATTTCGCCGTCGCCGGGGCCGCCCCAGCTGCCCGGGGTCATCCACATCCCGTCGCGCTGGTACACCGGCCGCTGATGCGCGTAGTAGATGGTGGCCAGTTCGACGTTCTCGCGGGCGATATAGCGCCAGATATCGAGCTCGGTCCAGTTCGACAGCGGGAACACCCGGACGTGCTCGCCCGGTGCGTGCCGGCCGTTGTACAGGTTCCACAGTTCGGGCCGCTGCCGTTTCGGGTCCCACTGGCCGAAGGCATTGCGCAGCGAGAAGATCCGTTCCTTGGCGCGCGAGCGTTCCTCGTCGCGGCGGCCGCCGCCGAAGACGGCGTCGAACCGGTTCTCGCTGATGGCGTCCAGCAGCGGCACGGTCTGCAGCGGGTTGCGGATACCGTCCGGGCGTTCGGTGAGACGGCCGTCGGCGAGGTAGTCCTCGACACTGGCCACATGCAGCCGCAGCCCGTTCTTCTCGACCACGTGATCGCGGAACTCGAGCACCTCGGGCAGGTTGTGCCCGGTATCTACGTGCAGCAGCGCGAACGGCAGCGGCGCCGGCCAGAAGGCCTTCAACGCCAGATGCAGCAGGACGGTGGAGTCCTTACCGCCGGAGAACAGGATCACCGGACGTTCGAACTCGCCCGCGACCTCGCGGAAGATATGGATGGCTTCCGATTCCAGCGCGGCCAGGGTGTCGAAATCCGACAGGCCCACAGAGCGTTCGGTAGCGATGGCTTCGGTCATGAGGCGTGCAACCCACATTCTGTTTTGGCGAGTCCGGCCCAGCGGCCGCTTCGCGGATCGGAACCCGGCTCCGGCTTCCGTGTGCACGGAGCGCAGCCGATGGACGGATACCCCTCCTCCACCAGGGGATTGACGAGAATCGAATGCTTTTCGATGTAGTCCTGCATCTCGTCGTCGGACCACGGTGCGATCGGGTTGATCTTCACCAGCCCGAAACCCTCGTCGAAGGAGATGAGCGGAGCGTTGGCGCGGGTGGGTGCCTCCACCCGGCGGATTCCGGTGACCCAGGCGTTGTAGGGCGACAGCGAATTACGCAGCGGCACCACCTTGCGCAGCCGGCAGCATTCCCCCGCATCCCGGGCGAACAGGTCTTTGCCCAGCAGCGCGTCCTGCTCCTCGACGGTGTGCTCGGGGCGCACGTTGACCACGTTCACCCCGTACACCGCTTCCACGGCGTCGCGGGTGCCCATGGTTTCGGCGAAGTGGTAGCCGGTGTCGAGGAACAGCACATCCACGCCGGGCCGCACCTGGGCGGCCAGCTGGACCAGCACCCCGTCCTGCATATTCGAGGCCACAATGTAGCCGCTGCCGAAGTTCTCGTCGGTCCAGCGCAGCAGCTCATCGGCCGACGCGTCCGGGCCGAGTTCGGCGGCGCCGCGTTCGGCCAGGGCACGCAATTCGTCGGTGCTCAGCTTCGTCGGCAGCTGTTTCTGCTCGGTTGTCACAATGGGTCTCCCGTCACCACGCTCGCGGAATTCATCGCAGATGGGCTTCCTCGGCACGAACGGCCCACTGCGCGAACCGTTCTCCGTCTTCGCGGAGTTTCATGAAGTTGCGCACGACGCGCTCGATGTAATCGCCGAGCTCGGTGCTGGTCACCTTGTGCTGGCGAAGTTTGCGGCCGAATGCGCTGTCCAGGCCGAGGCTGCCACCCAGATGAACTTGGTAGCCCTCGACTTGATTCCCGGCGCCGTCGTCGACCAGCTGGCCCTTGAAGCCGATATCGGCGATCTGGGACCGGCCGCAGGAGTTCGGGCAGCCGTTGATATTGATCGTGACCGGCACATCGAGCTGGTCGTTGAGATCGGCCAGGCGCTGCTCCAGCTCCGGCGCGAGCGCCTGGGACCGCTTACGGGTCTCGACGAAGGACAGTTTGCAGAACTCGATACCGCTGCAGGCCAGCAGGTTGCGCCGCCACACCGAGGGCCGCGCCTGCAGTCCCAGCGGTTCCAGTTCCGCGATCAGCTGCTCGACCTTGTCGTCGGCGATATCGAGCACGATGAGCTTCTGGTAGGGGGTGAAGCGGATCCGGTCCGAACCGGCGCGTTCCACCGCGTCGGCGACCTTCGTGAGGATCGTGCCGGACACCCGGCCCGCGATGGGGGAGAAGCCCACGGCATTGAGTCCGTTGCGCAGTTTCTGCACGCCGACATGGTCGATCGGGCGGCTGGGCTGTTCCGGCGCCGGGCCGTCGATCAGCTTGCGCTTCAGGTACTCGTCCTCCAGTACCTGGCGGAACTTCTCGATACCCCAGTCCTTGATCAGGAACTTCAGCCGGGCCTTGGTGCGCAGCCGGCGGTAGCCGTAATCACGGAACAGGCTGACAACGCCCTCCCAGACCTCGGGCACCTCGTCCAGCGGCACCCAGGCGCCGACCCGCTGGGCCAGCATCGGATTGGTCGACAGGCCGCCGCCGACCCAGAGGTCCAGGCCGGGGCCGTGCTCGGGGTGGTTCACGCCGACGAACGCGACGTCGTTGATCTCGTGCACCACGTCCTGCAGACCGGAGATCGCGGTCTTGAACTTACGCGGCAGATTGGAGTACTCCGGCTTGCCGATGTAGCGGCGCACGATCTCGTCGATCGCGGGCGTGGGGTCGATGATCTCGTCCAGCGATTCGCCCGCCAGCGGGGAACCGAGTACCACGCGGGGGCAGTCACCGCACGCCTCGGTGGTCTGCAGACCGACGGATTCGATCCGCCGCCAGATCTCGGGGACGTTCTCGATCTCGATCCAGTGGTACTGGACGTTCTCCCGATCGGACAGGTCGGCGGTATCGCGGGCGAATTCGGTGGAGATCCCGCCCAGGGTGCGCACCTGCGCGACGTTCAGGGCGCCGCCGTCGCAGCGGATCCGCATCATGAAGTACTTGGCCTCGAGCAGATCGATGTTCTCGTCGCCGGTCCAGGTGCCGTCGTATCCCTGCTCACGCTGGGTGTACAGGCCCCACCAGCGGAAACGGCCGCGCAGATCGCCTTTGTCGATGCTGTCGAAGCCGTTCTTGGCGTAGATGTTCTCGATCCGGGTGCGGACGTTGAGTGGGTTGTCGTCCTTCTTGGACTGCTCGTTCGGGTTGAGCGGTTCGCGGTAACCGAGCGCCCACTGGCCCTCCGCGCGGCGGCGTACCGGTTTGCCGGTGCGGGCGCGCGTCGGGCGTGCGGGGGCCTCGGCCTTTGCGGGGCTTTCGGCCTTCGCGGGGGTGGTGGCGTCGGTGCTCGACGTCATGAAGTCGCTCCTGCTGGGTTGGGCTTACGTCCGTGCTGAGGGCGCGAGGGGCTGACTCGCACCCGCGGTGTCAGCGGGCCGAAATCCTCGAATAGGAATATCGCCGGAAAACCGGGACGGGGCGCAGCTGAGCTACCGGGCGGAACCGGGCAGACAACAGGCGCTGCAGACGCGCTTGTAATCGACGTGGCGACGTGCCACAAGTCGTACTCCTGATGCGCGCATGCGACCCATTGTGCCACGCCGCGACGCGCAATCCGACCGCCCTACCAGTATTTCCCGTGAACAAGCGGGAAATCGCCTGGTTTCACCGGATTATTTGTGACGGCCGTCATATTTTCTCCGGGGCCGTTCGGAGTCGCCGTGGCGTAAGGGGTTGACCTCGAGGTAACTCGAGGTTGCAAGCTCGGCTGCATGAGTACCGAAATCACCCCGTCGCCCTACCAGCCCGCTGACGCCGAGGCCGAAATCGCGGCGATCCGCGCGGTGGTCGCCGCCGTCGCACACGCTCAGGCGCACGAGAACGTCGACCAGTTCACGGCCCTGTTCCGGGCGGATGCCCTCTGGACCACCGGCCACGGCAAGCGGCTGTACGGGCAACCCGCGATCGCGGAGTTCACCGCCCAGGTGCTGCCCGGTGCCACGGCGCACGGCAAGACCACCTATGACGTCGAGCACATCCTGTTCCTGCGGCCCGATGTGGCGGCCGTCAAAGTGCGGCAGCGCCACTACGCCGATGCGGGCGACCTGGACGGTGAAGGCACGCCGCTGTACGTGATGACCAAGGAGGACGGCCGCTGGCTGCTCACCGCCAACCAGAACACCCCGGTCGTCGCAGGCTGAGCGCGCGCCGGTCACACTGGAACGGTGAATTCCCCCGCCACCGCGATCCCGCACAGCGACGCCTCCACCCCGGTGCTGCGCGATTTCGGTGGCGGGCCGTTCGGCATCTACATCCATGTGCCGTTCTGCGCGACCCGCTGCGGGTACTGCGATTTCAACACCTACACCGCCGGTGAACTGGGCACCTCCGCCTCGCCGGAATCCTGGTCGGCCGCGCTGCGCCGGGAACTCGCTACCGCGGCCGGACAGTTCGCCGCATTGCCGAGCCCGACTCCGCAGGTGGAGACGATTTTCGTGGGCGGCGGGACACCGTCGCTGCTGGGCGCGGACGGGCTGGCCCGCGTGCTCGACTCGATCCGAGCCGAATTCGACCTGGCGCCGGATGCCGAGGTGACCACCGAATCGAATCCGGAATCGACCTCTCCCGCGTTCTTCGACGGACTCCGCGCCGCCGGCTTCACCCGGGTCTCGCTCGGTATGCAGTCCGCGGCGGCGCATGTGCTCGCGGTCCTGGACCGCACTCATACCCCGGGCCGCGCCGTGGCCGCCGCCCGGGAAGCCCGCGCCGCCGGATTCGACCACGTCAATCTCGACCTGATCTACGGCACCCCCGGTGAACGCGACAGCGATCTCGACGCCAGCCTGGACGCCGTACTGGAGGCAGGGGTCGACCACGTCTCGGCCTATTCGCTCATCGTCGAGGACGGCACCGCGCTGGCCCGCCGGGTACGCCGCGGGGAACTCCCCGCCCCCGACGACGATGTCCTGGCCGCCCGCTACGAACGCATCGACGCGCGTCTGACTGCCGCCGGACTCACCTGGTACGAGGTATCGAACTGGGCAGCCGGCGACGCCGCCCGCTGCCGCCACAACCTCGGCTATTGGGACGGCGGCGACTGGCTGGGCGCGGGCCCCGGCGCGCACAGCCATGTCGGCGGTGTGCGCTGGTGGAACATCAAGCACCCCGCCCGCTACGCCGACCACACCACACACGGCGGCCTGCCCGCCGCCGGCTGGGAAGCCCCCACCGCAGCCGACCGCTATCTGGAGCGGGTCATGCTCGCGCTACGCCTGCGCACCGGGCTCCCGCTGGCCGACCTCGATGCCCCCGGTGTGGCCGCAGCGCACCAGGTCGCCGCCGACGGTCTCGCCGTCTTACGCGACGACCGGCTGATACTCACCGATCGCGGCCGGCTGCTCGCCGACGGGGTGGTCCTGAAGTTGCTGGACTGAACGACGACAGGTGCGGAGCTGTCGCCGCCGGATGCCTCGGTCGCCGACAGCTGCGCCGGCCGGTCCCGCAGCAGCTGGAATCGCTGGAATCCGTGTTGCCTCTGTTCGGCCCACTGGGCGATGCCGGAAGCGGGCGCCGACGGAACCTCGAGCAACGGATTCCCCCTTGTGCGTTGGGTTCTGCTGTGGTCACGGGGGTGCTGGCAGGGCCTTTCGGACGTCTGCGCCCCGGCGGACGGGGTCCGCGGATTTAGACTGGGTGGTGAACACGGGCTTCCGAACCGGGTTCGGAGGAAGCCGGTGCGCCGCCGGCCCGGCCGGGACGGCGTACCGCACAGCGAGGAGGTGGTGTCGATGTCGAGCACCGAGGATCGGCGATTCGAGGTCCTGCGAGCGATTGTCGCCGACTACGTCGCCACCAAGGAACCCATCGGGTCGAAGACCCTGGTGGAACGGCACAACCTGGGTGTTTCCAGTGCGACCGTGCGCAACGATATGGCGGTCCTGGAGGCCGAGGGGTATATCGCCCAGCCGCACACCAGTTCCGGGCGGATCCCCACCGACAAGGGTTATCGCCAGTTCGTGGACCGGATCGCGGACGTGAAACCGCTGTCGGCGGCCGAACGCAAGGCGATTATGCAGTTCCTGGAATCGGGAGTGGACCTCGACGATGTGCTACGTCGCGGGGTCCGGCTGCTGGCGCAGCTCACCCGCCAGGTCGCCGTCGTCCAGTACCCCACGGTCTCCGCGTCGACGGTGCGTCACCTCGAGGTGGTGGCGCTCAATCCGGCGCGGCTGCTGCTGGTGGTGATCACCGATACCGGCCGGGTCGACCAGCGCCTCGTGGACCTCGGCACCCTCGTCGACGACGAGGACCTCGCCGCGCTGCGCGGCATGCTGGGCGCGGCGATGGACGGCAAACGCCTCGCCGCCGCCTCCGCTGCGGTCGCCGAACTCCCCGAACAGGCGCCACCGAAGCTGCGTGACGTGCTGATCAAGGTGTCGACCGTGCTGGTGGAAACGCTGGTCGAACATCCAGAGGAACGCCTGGTGCTGGGCGGAACGGCCAACCTCACCCGCAATGCCGGCGATTTCGGCCTGCACGGCTCGCTGCGCACGGTGCTGGAAGCGCTCGAGGAGCAGGTGGTGGTCCTCAAACTGCTGGCCGCCGCCCAGCAGCCGGGAATGGTGACGGTGCGGATCGGCGAGGAGACCCAGGTCGCCGAAATGCGGGAGACCTCGGTCGTCACGACGGGCTACGGCGCGGCCGGCGCGGTGCTCGGCGGTATGGGCGTTCTCGGACCGACCCGGATGGACTACCCGGGCACCATTGCCTCGGTGGCCGCGGTAGCCCGCTATATCGGCGAAGTTCTGGCCGAGCGCTGATATCGCGCCATCCCGGACGGGCCCGGCCGTGGTGCCGAGTCCTACGAGGCCGAAGACACCGCACTGTTAGGCTCGGGGCTTCGGCCGGTTAAAGTTGAGTCGACCCGGCTTAGATCACGGGCGGGCGGCTACATCCATCAGGAGCCACGCGGCCGGCCGGGCGAGGCCGGAGCCGTGGACAGCGACCAAGGACTAAGAGAACTCAAGTGGCACGGGATTACTACGGACTGCTCGGTGTCGGTAAAGACGCCTCCGACCAAGAGCTCAAACGCGCGTACCGGAAACTGGCTCGCGAACTGCATCCCGACGTGAACCCGGACGAGGCCGCGCAGGCCCGGTTCAAAGAGGTCTCCGCCGCGTACGAGGTGTTGTCGGACCCGGAGAAGCGCCGCATCGTCGATATGGGTGGCGATCCGCTGGAGGCCGGGGGCGGTGGGGCCGGATTCAGCGGCGCTGGATTCGGCGGGCTCGGGGATGTCTTCGAGGCGTTCTTCGGCGGCATGAGCGGTGGCGGAGCCGGGGGCGCCCGCAAAGCCCGGGGCCGGGTCCAGCCCGGTGCCGATTCGCTGGTGCGCACCCGGCTGAGCCTGGCCGAATGCGCGGTCGGGGTGACCAAACACCTCACCGTCGATACCGCCATCCTCTGCGACCTCTGCCAGGGCGCGGGGACCAACGGCAATTCCAAGCCGGTGCGCTGTGAGACCTGCGGCGGTGCCGGTGAGGTCCAGTCGGTGCAGCGTTCGTTCCTCGGCCAGGTGCTCACCTCCCGGCCCTGCCCGACCTGCCGCGGCGCGGGCGAGACCATTCCCGACCCCTGCCACAAATGCGGCGGTGACGGGCGGGTCCGTGCCCGCCGTGAGATCGCGGCGCCGATCCCGGCGGGTGTGGCGAACGGGATGCGGGTGCGGCTGGCCGCGCAGGGCGAGGTCGGCCCGGGCGGTGGTCATGCCGGTGACCTGTATGTCGAGATCGTGGAACAGCCGCACGATGTCTTCGTCCGCGACGGCGACGATCTGCACTGCACGGTCCGGGTGCCCATGGTGGACGCCGCCCTCGGTACGACCGTGGTGATCGACACCATCATGGACGGCCCCACGGAACTCACCATCTCGCCCGGGACCCAGCCCGGCGAGATCTCGGTGCTGCGCGGGCACGGTATGCCCCGGCTGCGCACCAGTGCGCGGGGCGACCTGATGGCGCATCTGGATATCGTCGTCCCCACCCGGCTGGACAGTAAACAGACCGATCTGCTGCGCAAATACAAGGGTATGCGGGTGAAGGACAAGGCCGAGGTGATGTCGGCGCAGTCCGAGCACAACAGCGGCCTGTTCGCCCGGTTGCGGGCGTCGTTCAGCGGACGCTGATGGCGGCGACCGTCTTCTATCTGGACGAGATCCCGGAGCCGGGCGCCGTCGCGGTACTGGACGGTCCGGAGGGCCGGCACGCGGCGACGGTGCGCCGGATCCGGGTCGGGGAGGCGATCAGTCTCTCCGACGGTCGCGGGCTGCTGGCGGAGACGGAAGTGGTTGCCGCGCAGAAGAATCAGCTCGAACTTCTGGTGCGTGACCGGCGGCGTGCCGAGCCGGCGTCCCCGGCGGTGACGGTGATCCAGGCTTTGCCGAAATCCGAGCGTTCGGAGCTGGCGGTGGAGTTGATGACCGAGGCCGGCGCGGATGTGATCGTGCCGTGGCAGGCCGCCCGCTGTGTCTCGAACTGGGAGGCGAAAGCCGATAAAGGTGTGGCGAAATGGCGGGCCGCGGCCAAGGGCGCGGCCCGGCAGTCGCGCCGGGCCTATATCCCGGAGGTGACCGCCCTGCACCGCACCCCCGATGTGGTCGATACCGTGCGCACGGCGAAAGCGCAGGGTGCGGTGGTCGCCGCGCTCCACGAATCGGGTACCGGAACGTTTACCGGGCTCCCGTGGCCTTCGGCGCTCGCGGTCACGCTGATCGTCGGTCCGGAGGGCGGCCTGGACGATGCCGAGCTGACGGCGCTGGCCGCCGCGGGAGCCGAGGTGGTGCGGCTCGGGCCCACGGTTCTGCGCACCTCCACGGCCGCCACGGTGGCGCTCGGTGCGCTCGGTGCGCTGACCGCTCGCTGGTGACCACCGGGTGAATTCGCGGTATGGCCCGTTCACCAGGGGGTGGGCAGCCGTAATTCCACTGGGACCTGTCGGGCCCGGGAGCTAGACTCGGGGCAGCGAAAGCGTTCGCGAGCAGAGCAAACAGCGCGCGTCACCGCGCCTGTCGAGACCGGAAAGCAGGCCATAGCCACTACGTGCGATCACAAGGCGATATCGGCGATCAGAATTCCTCCGCGGCCGGCAACGGTGCCTCCGGGCCCGCGGCACGCACTGTCCGTTCCAGTATCGAACTCGCGCCCGAGTCGGTGTTCCCTTTCCTCGGCTCGGCCGACGAGAACCTCCGTGAACTGGAGGATCTACTGGCCGCCGACATCCATGTCCGCGGCAATCTGGTCACCCTGACCGGTCGGGCCGCCGATGTGGCGCTGGCCGAGCGGGTCGTCGAACAGTTGGTCGCGCTGACCGGCCGGAATCGGGTGATTACTCCCGAGGCGGTCCGGCACACCTTCTCCATGCTTACCGAGGGCAGTGCGGAATCCCCGGCCGAGGTGCTGAGCCTGGATATCCTGTCCCGCCGCGGAAAAACGATCCGCCCGAAAACGCTGAACCAGAAACGGTATGTCGACGCGATCGACGAGAACACGATCGTTTTCGGTATCGGTCCGGCGGGTACCGGGAAAACTTATCTGGCCATGGCGAAAGCCGTGCAGGCTCTGCAGACCAAGCAGGTCAATCGCATCATTCTCACCCGCCCCGCGGTGGAGGCCGGTGAACGGCTGGGTTTTCTCCCGGGCACCTTGAACGAAAAGATCGACCCCTACCTGCGGCCCCTCTACGACGCACTACACGACATGATGGACCCGGAAGCCATTCCGAAATTGATGGCGGCCGGTGTTATCGAAGTCGCACCCCTGGCATATATGCGCGGCCGCACCCTGAATGATTCGTTCATCATTCTGGACGAGGCGCAGAATACGACCGCGGAACAAATGAAAATGTTCCTGACCCGGCTGGGATTCGGGTCGAAAATCGTGGTGACCGGGGATGTGACGCAGGTCGATCTGCCGCACGGCGCGCGTTCGGGCCTCCGGGCGGCCAGCGAGATACTCACCGATATCGACGATATCCATTTCGCCGAGCTCACCAGCAGCGATGTGGTGCGGCACCGGCTCGTCTCGGAGATCGTGGACGCCTACGAGCAGTTCGAGGCGGAAATCCGGCCGCCCGTCGGGCCGCCGCATATGTCGGGGAATCGGGCACAGCGGCGGGCGGCGGGCCGGACGGCACGGCGGTAACGGCAGCGGTGTTCCGGCTCGGGTGCGTGCTCGGCTTCGGCGACCCCGCACCTCCGCAAACGTCGCGGGCGTCGGATGGGCTCCGGCTGAGCGCACCCATTAGGCTGACCAGGTGAGTATCGAGATCGCCAACGAGTCGGGTATGGACGTGCCCGAGGAAGACCTGGTGGGTGTCGCCCGGTTCGTGATCGGCCGGATGGATGTGCACCCGGCCGCCGAACTGTCCATGGTGCTGGTCGATCTCGACACCATGGCGGACCTCCATATGCGCTGGATGGATCTGCCGGGCCCGACCGATGTGATGTCGTTCCCGATGGACGAACTCGAACCCGGCGGCCGTCCCGACAGCCCGGAACCGGGGCCGTCGATGCTCGGCGATATCGTGCTCTGCCCCGAGTTCGCGCTGGATCAGGCGGCCAAGGCCGGGCATTCGCTGGACCACGAACTCGCCCTGCTCACCGTGCACGGAGTGCTGCATCTGCTCGGCTACGACCACGCCGAACCGGCCGAGGAGAAGGAGATGTTCGCCTTACAGGGCCGGCTGCTCGAGCAGTGGTACGAGGAACTGCACGAGGCGCAGCGGCGGGCCGAGCTGGCCGCGCGGGACGCCCGATTGCTCGGTAAGACGGGTTTCGCGGCGCCGGAAGAGGGCCGATCGTGGCCGGGTGACGCGCACGCGTGAACGACATCACCCTGTTATTGCTCGCTGTGTTGCTCGCTGCGGTGGGCGGGGTTTTCGCGGCCGTGGATTCGGCGCTGAACACGCTGTCGGCGGCCCGGCTCGAGGATATGGCGCGCGGCGACCGGCCCGGTGCCGTGCGGTTGAGCCGCATCGTGGACGACCGGCCCCGCTATGTGAATCTCATGGTGCTCTTGCGCATCCTGTGCGAGATCACCGCGACCGTGCTGCTGGCCGCCGCACTGAGCCGGTTCCTCGACAGCGGCTGGGCGCTGCTGCTGACCGCGGCGATCATGGTGCTGGTCTCCTATGTGGTGATCGGGGTCGGCCCGCGCACCCTGGGCCGCCAGCACGCCTATTCGATCGCGCTCGCCGCGGGGCTGCCGCTGCAGCTCATCGGTGCGCTGCTGGGTCCGGTGAGCCGGTTGCTGATCCTGCTCGGCAACGCGATCACACCGGGCAAGGGCTTCCGGAACGGGCCGTTCGCCTCGGAAATCGAATTGCGCGAAGTGGTCGATATGGCGCGGGAACGCGGCGTGGTCGCCGACGACGAGCGCCGGATGATCCAGTCGGTGTTCGAGCTCGGTGATACCGCGGCCCGGGCGGTGATGGTGCCCCGCACCGAGATGGTGTGGATCGAGGCCGATAAATCGGTGGCCCAGGGGATGTCGCTGGCGGTGCGCAGCGGGCACTCCCGGATTCCGGTGATCGGGGAGAACGTCGACGACATTCTCGGCGTGGTGTACCTGAAGGATCTGGTGCCCTACGCCGACCGCGGACGCAGTGTCCGGGTGCGCGAGGTGATGCGCGATCCGGTGTTCATGCCCGACTCCAAACCGCTCGACGATCTGCTCGACGAGATGCAGCGCCGGCGCAACCATATGGCCCTGCTGGTGGACGAATACGGCGGGATCGCCGGTCTGGTGACCATCGAGGATGTGCTGGAGGAGATCGTCGGGGAGATCGCCGACGAATACGACACCGACGAGACCCCGCCGATCGAGGAGCTCGAATCCGGCCGCTACCGGGTGTCGGCGCGACTTCCGATCGCCGACCTGGGTGAGTTGTACGGTCTGCCGATCGACGAAGAAGAAGTGGACACCGTAGGCGGGTTGCTCGCGCACGAACTGGGCCGGGTCCCGCTGCCGGGCGCGGAGGTCGTCGCGCACGGACTGGAACTACGCGGTGAGGGCGGCGCGGACGCCCGCGGCCGGGTCCGGGTGCACACCGTGGTGGTGGCCCGGGCACCCGAGCAGACTACGGAAACTGATGCGGGGCCGGAGCGGAACGCCCGTCCGCCCGAAACGACGAGGGAGCAGGCCGATGAGTGAACTGGACGCCGAGGACAACAAGCTGCTGGTGCTGGCGCGGGGAGCGCTGGGAAGGACGGGCGGGTCGGCGGGGGCGGCGATCCGCGATACCGACGGCCGCACCTACGCCGCCGGCGAGGTGGGGTTGCAGGCGTTGCGGCTCACGGCCCTGCAGTCGGCGGTGGCGGCCGCGATCTCCAGCGGCGCGGAGGGTTTCGAAGCGGCCGTGGTGATCGGCGGTAAGTTCGCCGATGCGGGGGTGTCGGCGGTGCGCGAGGTTTCCGCGGGGGCGCGGATCGTTTTCGCGGACGCCTCGGGCGCGGTGTTCGATATCGCCGAGGGTTACGAGGCATCCGATGCCTGACGCCGGCGAGCGTGAGTTCCGGTCCGGTTTCGTCTGTTTCGTCGGCCGGCCGAACACCGGTAAGTCGACGCTGACCAATGCCCTGGTGGGAGCGAAGATCGCGATCACCAGTTCGCGCCCCCAGACCACCCGGCACACCATTCGCGGGATCGTCCATCGCGAATTCGCCCAGCTGATCCTGGTCGACACTCCCGGCTTGCATCGTCCCCGCACGCTGCTCGGGCAGCGGCTCAACGATCTGGTGCGCGATACCTATTCCGAGGTGGATGTGATCGCGCTGTGTATTCCGGCGGACGAGAAGATCGGCCCGGGGGATCGCTGGATTGTGCAGCAGGTGCGGCAGATGGCGCCGAAGACCACGCTGCTCGGCGTGGTCACCAAGATCGACAAGGTCGGTCGGGAGCAGATCGCGAAGCAATTGCTCGCGGTTTCCGAACTGCTCGGGCCGGCCTCCGAGGTGATTCCGGTATCCGCGGTCAAGGGCGAGCAGGTCGAGGTACTGGTCGACCTGATCGCCTCCCAGATGCCGCCCGGACCGGCGTTCTACCCCGACGGTGAACTCACCGACGAGCCCGAGGAAACCCTGATGGCCGAGCTCATCCGGGAGGCGGCGCTGGAAGGGGTCCGCGACGAGCTGCCACATTCGCTGGCGGTGGTGATCGAAGACGTGCTGCCGCGGGAAGATCACGACGAATTGCTCGATGTGCACGCGCTGCTGTACGTGGAGCGGCCCAGCCAGAAGGCGATCATCATCGGCAAGGGGGGCAGCCGGTTGAAAGAGGTCGGGACAAACGCCCGCAAGCAGATCGAACATATCCTCGGCACCCGCATCTACCTGCACCTGCACGTGAAAATCGCCAAGGACTGGCAGCGCGACCCCAAACAGCTGGGCAAGCTGGGATTCTAGGCGGCCGGCCTTCGAGCGACCCGATTTCGATACTGAGTATTAGCTGAGGGTTGGCTTACTCGAGTAGCGCTGGTTGGACTAGGCCGATATGCTTCGGCCCCGATACCCGAATCAATCGGCGTGAAACCATTTCTCATCCGACGATTCGGTAACGGACACGACGGGGTGTCGTATGCGGGCTCGGCGTTGAGTCGGCAGGACGAAGCGCGAGCGGGGGTACCCGACCAATGTACGAATCGGTGGCAGCGGGCCCGATGGATGTGTCCGGAGGGGCGAGGCGGCGGCAATGGATAGCCCCCACGCTGGCATTGGCGATCTCGGTGACGATCGGTGTCGGGCTGGTCGGCGGAGCGATGCTTTCGGTGGCGCCCGGCGACCGGATACTCACGGCCCTCTGGATTTCCGTCGCCGTCGTGGCAGCCTGTACCGCGGTCGCCACCGCGGTCTACATGCGCGGGCTTTTCACGGCCGAACAGCGTCGGAGTGCGGCCACGGCGAGCCGGCTCGCGCAGGCCGAGGCCCGGGCCGCCGCGGCCGAACAGGCGGTCGGCGTGGCGCAAGAAGCGACCGCGGCCAGCGAGCGGCGCCGGTCGGCGGCAATCGCGTCGCTCGCGAACGCCTCCGGCCGGATGCAGGCCATGACCACCAGCATGCTGGCCGATCTACAGGAGCTGGAACACCGATATGCCGATCAGGCGGTACTCACCGACCTGCTGAAACTGGATCACGCGACCGCGCAGGCCGGTCGCCTCGCGGACAGTATCGCGATACTCAGCGGTGCGCGCACCGGCCGCCGCTGGGCCAAACCCATTGTGCTGGAACGGGTGCTGCGTGCGTCCATCGGCCGCGTCGGGGGCTATCAGCGGGTACGGATGCGGGCGATCGCCGATATCGCGATTGCCGGGCATGCGGCCGAAGGAATTATCCACGCCCTGTCCGAGCTGGTGGACAACGCCTGCCGGTTCTCCCCGCCCACCACCGAGGTCCACGTCTACGCGGCGGAGATTCCCGCCGGTGTGGTGGTGACGATCGAGGACAGCGGGCTGGTGATGAGCGAATCGTCGCTGCGGCGCGCGCAGCTCACCGTGTCCGGCACGGAAGGCGAGGCGGCCGAGGGGCTTTCCTCGCTCAACGGCACCCGGTTCGGTCTGGCGGTCGTCGGCCGGCTGGCCCGCAAACACGGTCTCACGGTCAGCTACCGGCCGTCGGCGATCGGTGGTACCGCGGCGGTGGTGATGATTCCGCGTGACCTCACCGCCCGGGTCGAACCCCCGGCCACCCCGGCGCTGCCCGCCGGCCGTTCCGCAGGGCAGGCCGGTCTGCTCCCGGCCGCCGGATCGGCCGTCGACACCGGCCCGTTCGGCACGCTCTCCGATACCGGATCCCGGTATCTCACCGCGCCCGCACCGGCCGAAGCGGATACCGGCGCGAACTACAGCGTCGGGAGCACCACGCAGTCCCCGTACATTTCGGGCCGGCACCAGGTCGCGCAGCAGCACACATCGGGTCAGTTTCCGGCCGCGGCCGCGGAGCCGGCGGCGACCACCACGACCGTGCTGCCCAAACGGCGGCGGGGCAGCACCCTGGCCGCCGCCCACCCGGAAGGCCTGCCCGGCCGGCCCGAGCCCTTTTCCGAAGCCTTCGACGGTTCCGCCCAGGAGGATACGACTGCGAAACACCGATCGTCGGCTTCTTCGATGGGGGCGTTCCAACGCGCGGTCACCGGCCGTGCGGACGAGGACCCCCAGCCCTTCGGCGGACCGATCCGACCACCCGGCAACGAGGCCGCGCGGTCGTCGCGTCACTCCATCACAACCGACTGGGAGAACGATCGATGACGATGACATCGGATCCAGCGCAACTGGATTGGCTGTTACAGCGGCTACTCAGCGAAACCGCCGGCGCCCGGCACGCGGTACTGCTGGCCGCGGACGGTATCCAGATGTGCCATACCGCCGGGTTGTCCATGGACCAGGCCGATCGGCTCGCCGCCATCGCGTCGGGAGTGCAGGCTCTTGCAGGGAGTGCCTCGGCGGAGTTCGGCAACGGCCGCGGTGGAGTACGCCAGTCGATGACCGAGTTCCACGGCGGGATCCTGTTCATCGTCGGTGCCGGCGCGGGCGCCCAGATCGCGGTACTGGCCGATGACGACGCCGATGCCGGTCTGGTGGGCGCGCAGATGGCGTCCCTGATCGAGCAGGTCGGGGAGTATCTGTCCGCGCCGCCCCGAGGGAGTCGGGCGAGGTTGCTGTGAACCGTCCGGGCCGCGACGACGAACCTGATCGCTTCTACACTCTCACCGGCGGCCGTGCCGCACCCACCACCGAAGAATTCGATCCGGTCACCCTGGTGGTCAGCGAATGCGCGCCCACACCGGCGATGCAACGCGAGCACGTGGCCATCCTGACAATGTGCCGGCAGCCGACCGCGGTGGTGGAGATCGCCGCCGAACTGCGGCTGCCGTTCGGTATCGCGACCGTTCTGGTCGCCGATCTGCTGCACTCCGGCAAGGTCACCGTCCGCTACCCCGAGCTCGCGGCGGGACCGTACGGCGACACATTCGATATCGACATGCTCGAGAAGGTGCTCGTTGGACTCCGTAGCCTATGACGACCGCCCCACCCGCGCCCGGGCGCCGCTGTCCGGTTCGGTGCGGCACGGTCTGAAAATCGTTGTCGTCGGCGGATTCGGGGTCGGCAAGACCACCATGGTCCGTTCGGTGAGCGAGATCCAGCCGCTGGATACCGAGGCGGTGATGACCAATGCCGGTGCCGGGGTGGACGATCTGTCCGGTATATCCGGGAAGTCCACCACCACGGTCGCGTTCGATTTCGGCCGGATCAGCCTGTCCGACGAGTACGTGCTGTACGTGTTCGGCGCGCCCGGGCAGGAACGGTTCTGGTTCCTGTGGGACCGGTTGTTCACCGGGACCCTGGGCGCGGTGGTGCTGGTGGACCCGCGCCGGATCAGCGATTCCTGGTACGCCATCGACCGGCTCGAATATCAGGGCACCCCGTTCGTGGTGGCCTGTAATTCGTTCGAACCGGAGCCGCCGGCACTCGACGAGGTCCGCGACGCCCTCGACCTGGACCCGCACGTTCCGTTGTTCCTCTGCGACGCCCGTTCCCGGGAATCGGCCAAACAGGTGCTGATCAGTCTGGTCGAACACCTCATCGAGCGGCAGGCTCCGCTCGGCGCCGGATCGGAGCAATGATCGTGACCCATCCGGACTACACCACCGCCACCCTGGGCGGTTGCCCGGTGGCACCGTCGGGCGCGGTCCCGCTGGACGGCCCCGGCTTCCACACCGACCCCGCCCTGCTCTACACCCGGATGCGGTCGGAGCACGGGCCGGTCGTGGCAGTGGAGCTCATCGGCGGTATCCCGGCGTGGCTGGTGATCGGTTATCGGGAACTACATCAGGTCACCACGGACGGGTTGTTGTTCCCGCGGGATTCGAGTCTGTGGAACCAGTGGCCGGCGATCCCGCCGGATTGGCCGTTGCTGCCGATGGTCGGCCGCCCGCAGCCGGGGATCTATTTCACCGCCGGTGCGGCGCATGCCCGGCATGTGGCCTTGGTGGAGCCCGCGCTGGAATCGGTGGACCCGTTCGCCCTGCGCAGTGCCTGCGAACAACTCGCCGACGGCCTGATCGACCGGTTCTGCGGGCGCGGCCATGCGGATGTGGCCACCGAGTTCGCCGAGCTGCTGCCGGTACTGACGCTGGCCTGGATCCTGGGTGTGCCCGAATCGGATGGGCCGTATCTGGCGCAGACCATGCAGGTGCTGTGTGACGGCGGCCCCGAGGCGCCGGCCGCTTACCAGCGGTTCGTGGAGTACATGCGGCAGCTGCTGGCGCAGAAGAAACTCGCCCCGGGCCAGGACCTGGTGTCGCGCATGCTGGCCGATCCCGAACCGTTCGCCGACGAGGAATATGTGCTGAATATGCAGTCGGTGACGGCGGCCGGGCATCTGCCGACCGCCGACTGGATCGGCAATTCGATCCGGCTCATGCTGGTGGACGACCGGTTCGCCGCCGCGTTCGGTGCGGCCCGGCACAGTATCGGCCAGGCCATGACCGAAGTGCTCTGGGAAGATACGCCGACGCAGATCCTGGCTGGCCGCTGGGTCGCGCGCGACACCCGCCTCGGCGAGGCACTGGTCCGGCGCGGGGATATGGTGCTGCTCGGTCTGGCCGCCGCCAACTCCGATCCGCATATCCGCCAATACACCGGTGACGGCGCCGACCCGGCCCATTCCGGCAATGCCGCGCATTTCGCGTTCAGCCACGGCGAATACCGGTGTCCGTACCCGGCGCAGCAGATCGCCGAAATCATCGCCCGCACCGGGATCGAGGTGCTGCTCGACCGGCTGCCCGATCTGGACCTGGCCGTCCCCGCCGAATCCCTGGTCCGGCGGCCGTCGCCGTTCCTGCGCGGATTCACCTCTCTGCCAGTCCGATTCACACCTGTTCCCGCCGTTGGAGGTGGCTCGTGAGCCAGCAATGCCCGCATACCGCGGCCCTGACCATCGATCCCATGGTCGCCGATCTCGCGGGCGAGACCCGTACCCTGTGCGCGGGTCCGGCGCTCACGAAGATCGAACTGCTCGGCGCGCCCGCCTGGACCGTCACCCGGCACAATCTGGCGCGCCAACTGCTCACCGACACCCGGCTGGTCAAAGACCACACACAGTGGAATCTGTGGCAGTCCGGCGCGGTGACCCACGAATGGCCGCTGATCGGCATGATCGATGCCGGCCGATCGATGTTCACCGTCGACGGTGCCGAACACCGCCGGCTGCGGATCAAGACCACCCGCGCGCTGGCGCCGCGCCGGCTCGGCGCGCTGCGGCCGAAGATCGAGCAATTCACCGCCGAACTCCTCGACGATCTGGCCCAGGCCGGAGCCGGCGGCGAGGCGGTGGACCTGAAGCAGATCTTCGCCTATCCGCTGCCGATGCGGGTGGTCAGCGAGCTGATGGGAGTGCCGCGCACCGACCACACATATCTGCTCGAGTCCTATAAGAAGTTCTTCTCCCTGCTCACCCCGCACGATGAACGGATGCGGGTCTTCGTCGAACTCGACGGCTACTACACCGCGCTCATCAAAGAGAAAACCGCGAACCCGGCCGATGATCTCACCTCCGATTTCCTGCACGATGTCGCGGAAGGCGAAACGCCGCTGACCGAGGAGGAAGTGCACGGCAACTTGAAAGCGCTCGTCGCCGCCGGACACGAAACCACGGTCAGTCTGATCATCATGACCACCCGCGCGCTGCTCGGTCACCCGGAACAGCTCGCGGCGATCCGGGCCGGGGAGCGCACCTGGGAGGAGGCGATCGAGGAGACCCTGCGCTGGGACGGCCCGGTCATCCACCTGCTGATGCGTTTCGCCACCGAGGACATCACCGTCGACGACCTGACCATCGAAAAGGGCGACGGTGTGGTCATATCGTATCGCGCCATCGGCCGCGACCGCGGCCTGCACGGCGACGACGCCGATACCTTCGACCTCACCCGCCCGACCGCCAACCGCAATATCTCCTTCGGCTACGGCCCCCATATCTGCCCGGGCGCGGCCCTGGCCCGGCTGGAAGCCGCCATCGCCCTGCCCGCGCTCTTCGACCGTTTCCCGAACCTGCGCGCCGATATCCCCCTCGGCGAGCACGGCAACCTTCCCGTGCTGACCCAGAACGATCCGGCGGCCTTCCCGGTCCGGTTGGGTATCTAGACTGATCCGGTGCAGTTGTACCGGGACCATGCCGTGGTGCTGCGCCAGCACAAGCTGGGCGAAGCCGATCGCATCGTCACGCTCCTGACTCGGCAGCACGGCGTGGTCCGGGCCGTGGCCAAAGGGGTGCGCCGGACGAAATCGAAATTCGGCGCGCGCCTGGAGCCGTTCGCCTATGTCGACGTCCAACTCCATCCCGGCCGGAATCTGGACACGGTGACCCAGGTCCACACTGTCGAGGCTTTCGCCACGGCCATCGTTGCCGACTACGGTCGCTACACCACCGCCTGCGCCGTCCTCGAAACCGCCGAACGCCTGGCCGGGGAGGAACGCGCTCCGGTCCCGCGGCTGCACGTTCTCACCGCGGGCGCACTGCGCGCGATCGCCGCCGGGGAACGCCCCCACGAACTGGTCCTCGACGCGTTCCTGCTGCGTGCCATGGATTACGCCGGGTGGGCCCCCGCCATCGACGAATGCGCTCGGTGTGCCACGCCCGGCCCGCACCGCGCCTTTCATATCGGCGCCGGTGGAGCGGTCTGCGTGCACTGCCGGCCGCCGGGCGCGGCGACACCGGCGCCCGCGGTGTTCGATCACCTGCTGGCGCTGCGCCACGGCCGCTGGGACCGGGTGGCGGAAATTCCGGAATCGGCCCGGCGCCAAGCCAGCGGGCTCATCGCCGCGCATCTGCAATGGCATCTGGAACGCGAACTGCGCACCCTGCCGTTCATCGAGCGTTCTGCCGACGGCGCCGCCGCCGGCGCCGCAGGGCCGGCCGGCCACTGACCGCCCCCGGGAAGCCCCCGCGCGAATCGGCGTGCCCCGAGCACAGCTACCCTTTTCGAGTGATCCTGCGTCGTGATTCCGCCGGTTCGGACGCCCCCGCCGGCGCCCGGACCGTCCGCCCGCCGGCACCCCATCCGTCCGGGGCGACTCCGCCCGATATCCCGCGGGAACTCGTTCCGCGCCATGTCGCGCTGGTGATGGACGGTAACGGCCGGTGGGCGCAGGAGCGGGGCCTGCCGCGGACCGCCGGGCACGAAAAGGGCGAGGCCGTTCTCATGGACACCGTCGAGGGCTGCATCGAGATCGGTGTGAAGTGGTTGTCGGCGTACGCGTTCTCCACCGAGAACTGGCGGCGCAGCCCCGAAGAGGTGCGATTCCTCATGGGCTTCAACCGGGATGTGATCCGGCGGCGGCGCGACGAGATGCACGAGATGGGCGTGCGGGTGCGCTGGGCGGGCCGGCGGCCGCGGTTGTGGCGCAGCGTGATCCGTGAACTCGAGATCGCGCAGGAGCTCACGCAGGACAACACCGTCATGACGTTGACGATGTGCGTGAACTACGGCGGCCGCGCCGAGATCGCGGATGCGGTACGGGAGATCGCGCGCCGGGTGGCCGCCGGTGAGATCGATCCGGAGAAAGTGAACGAGGCCGTGGTGGCCCGGTATATGGACGAACCGGATATGCCCGATGTGGACCTGTTCCTGCGCCCGTCGGGCGAGTTCCGGAGTTCGAACTTCCTGATCTGGCAGTCCGCGTACGCGGAGTTCGTCTATCAGGACACCCTGTTCCCGGATTTCGATCGGCGCAATCTCTGGGCGGCCTGCCTGGAGTACGCGCGGCGGGACCGCCGGTTCGGCGGCACCAAATGAGCGCCGAGTCCGGTGCCGTGGCGCCCGATATCGAGTTGAAGGCCCGGGCCGGAGCGGGTTTGGGCCTGCACGATGTTGACGTCCGGGTCGATACCGATGGTTCGCTGCGGTTCGATTTCCAGGGGGCGTTGTGTTCGCTGAGCGCGTTCACTTTGACGCCGGGCTTGGATGTGCTGTCGCTGACCTGCGTGCTGGCCTGGGATCGCCCGCTCAAACCGCAGTTGCACAAGCGGGTGGCCGAACGTAATGCCGCTCTGCAGTTCGGTTCCATCGCGGTGATGACGCGGGGGAAGCTCGCGGATGTGGTGCTGCGCTACACCTTTCCGGCGGCCGGTCTGGACGATCAGGCGCTCACGACCATGCTGCTGCTGGTGCTCGGCGGTGCCGGTGAGGCACGTCAGGGATTGCTGCCCTGACCGGAGTTCCGATCCGCGGCTCCGGCCGGCTTCGGGCCGGGGGAGCGCGGGGGTCCGTACGGGAAGAGCGTTTCGATGCCGCGGATGTATTCGTCCCGGTCCATATCGCCTATGAGCAGGCTTTGCAGGACATACCCCGGCAGCAGTCCGAACAGTGCGGCAGCGACCGCGTCGAGGTCGGCATCGGCGGCCAGCCAGCCCTGGTCCCGCATGCGCTCGGCGTAGTCGCGCCACATGGCGCGGATGCCGGACATGGTCCGGAGCACCGGTTCGGCGGCTTGTTTGTCGATCAGGGCCAGTGACCATGCCTGTGGTGCCAGTCGCAATCGGCCTTCGGGTCCGCTCTGGGTATCGAGCCAGGCCGTCATATGGGCGACCAATTCCGCGGGCGTCGGGGGCGGGTCGCGGTGGATCACCTCCGACATCCGGGCGCGGATATCGCCGGCCGCTGTCGACGCCAGCGCCATGACCAGTTCGTCTTTGCCCTTGAAATAGCGGTAGACCGCACCTGCCGACAGCCCGGATTCGGTGAAGACGTCCTGCATGGAGGTCTGATGGAACCCCTTGCGGACGAAGCAGATCCGGGCCGCGTCGAGGATCTGCTGCCGGCGGCGTTCCAGGTGTTCGTCACTGACTCGGGGCATGGATCCAAACTAAAACGAATGTTCGTTCTTGACAAGTCGCGGCGGCCGGTGGGACCGTGGGGACACCGTTAAAAAGAACGAGCCTTCGATTTCTGGGGAGAACGTCATGAACGTCATCCAGCGCGCCGTGGCCATCGGAGTGGGCGCGGCCCTGCTCCAAGCGCTGATGCTGATCGCCTTCGCCTGGCCTGCGACCAATATTGCGCCGCGTGACCTGCCCTTGGCCGTCGCCGGCCCGCAGGCGGCGATGGTCGAAGCGCGCCTGGCCGGCCAGAGTCCCGGCGCCTTCGAACTGACCACCGTGCCCGACGAGACCGCCGCGCGCGAAGCCATCGGTGACCGCGAGGTCTACGGAGCGATCATCACCGGGAACGGTGCGCCCCGGCTGCTGGTCGCCTCCGGGGCGAGCCCGGCGGTCGCCCAGCAGCTCACCCAGATCGGCCAGCAGATGTCCGGGGTGCCGGCCGCGCCGGTCGAGGATGTGGTTCCGGCCGATCCCGAAGACCCGCGCGGCGCCGGTTTCGGCGCGATGGCCCTGCCGCTGGTGATGGCCGGTATCGCCGGGGGAGTGCTGCTGACCCTGCTGGTCCCGTCGGCCACCGGGCGGATCGCCGGAGTGGTCACCTTCGGTATCGCGGGTGGGCTGCTGAGCATGCTGGTCACCCAGACCTGGCTGTCGATCGTTCCCGGCCCGTACCTGGAACTGTCGCTGGTCGCCGGCCTGGTCTCGTTCGCGGTTGCCGGTACCGTCGCCGGCCTGGCCACGGTGATCGGCCGTGCGGGCATCGGTATCGCGGCGCTGACCATGCTGCTGATCGGCAATCCGTTCTCGGCCGCCACCTCGGCGCCGGAACTGCTGCCGCAGCCCTGGGGGCTGGTCGGTCAGCTGTTGCCGCCGGGCGCCGCGGCCTCGCTGATCCGTTCGGTGTCGTTCTTCGACTGGGCCGGGGCACAGGGGCCGCTGCTGGTGCTGGTGGCGTGGGCTGTCCTGGCGGTGGTCCTGCTGGGCATAGGAGCCCTGCGCGACAGCCGTCGTCCCGAACCCGCGCCGAGCGACCCGGAATCGGTGCCGGTACCCGCCTGATCCTGGTGCCCGCGAACCATAGCGGCCCGCCGCCCGGCTACGGGTAGCGGGCCGCTATGCGTTCCGGTCAGCTGCGGACCTCGGAGCAGGCGTGGCAGGTGCCGAAGATTTCCAGTGTGTGGCTCACCTCGGTGAACCCGTGACTCGACGCGGTGCTCGCGGCCCACGCCTCCACGGTGGGCCCGGCGACCTCGACGGTGCGCCCACAGTGCCGGCACACCAGATGGTGGTGATGCCCGGTGGAGCACTGCCGGTACACCGACTCCCCGTTGTCGGTACGCAGCACATCGACCATGCCCGCATCGGCCAGCGACTGCAGCGTGCGGTACACGGTGGTCAACCCGATACCCTCGCCCCGCTGCCGTAGTTCGTCGTGGAGTTCCTGGGCCGACCGGAACCTGTCGATATCCTCCAATAGCGCGGCGATCGCATTGCGTTGCCGCGTGGTCCGGATACCGACTGCTTTCTGCGTAGTGGTCCCTTTCGTGGTGACCAGGTTCTCGGACACGAATTACCCTTCTTCTTCGGCGTGCGCTACAGCGTCGACCACGATATGCGCCAGATGGTCGTCGACGAGTTCGTAGAGGACCTCGCGGCCCGAACGCTCACCGTGCACCACCCCGGCCGATTTGAGTATCCGCAGGTGCTGGCTGACCAGCGGCTGGGTGACACCGAGGGCATCCACCAATTCGTGCACACAGCGCGGTGACTCCCGCAGTTGTAGCACGATGGCGATGCGCACGGGTGCCGCGAGCGCGCGCAGCAGTTCACCGGCGTTCTCCAGCACGGTCCGCGACGGGATCGGGGCCGGGGCGGGGGAGCGGTAGGGGTTGTGCGCGACAGCAGCGGTATCGGTTGTCATGGTTCACTCCTTATTGGAAACCGGTCCCATTTTGATATGCACGGATATGCATGTCAAATGTCCATGCCGATGCGGGTGCGAAACCCGCTCGCGCGGGTGGATACGCTATACAGGATCAGCGGTCCACGCCCGCGATAAACCACCGGGCAGCCGCGATCACGTGCGCCCGATCCGGGCGGCGTAACTACTGGCGATTCGTAGTGGATGGAGAGTTCTCGCGTGGCACCCAAGTCGAAGGTGGACACCGTTGCCAACCTCGCCAAGCGCCGGGGCCTGGTGTACCCGTGTGGTGAGATCTACGGCGGTACCAAATCGGCGTGGGACTACGGTCCGCTGGGCGTCGAGCTCAAGGAGAACATCAAGAGGCAGTGGTGGCGGTCCATGGTCACCAGCCGCGAAGATGTGGTGGGCCTCGACTCCTCGGTGATCCTGCCCCGGCAGGTCTGGGTCGCGTCGGGCCATGTGGAGACCTTCACCGATCCGCTCGTGGAATCCCTGCACACCCACAAGCGCTATCGGGCCGATCATCTGCTCGAGGCCTATGAGGCCAAGCACGGCCATCCGCCGGCCAACGGACTGGCCGATATCAACGATCCGGAAACCGGCCAGCCCGGTCAATGGACCGAACCCCGCAACTTCTCCGGCCTGCTGAAGACCTATCTCGGCCCGGTGGACGACGAAGAAGGCCTGCACTACCTGCGCCCGGAAACCGCGCAGGGCATCTTCGTCAACTACAAGAACGTCGAAACCACCGCGCGTAAGAAGCCGCCGTTCGGTATCGCCCAGATCGGTAAGAGCTTCCGCAACGAGATCACCCCCGGCAACTTCATCTTCCGCACCCGCGAATTCGAGCAGATGGAGATGGAGTTCTTCGTCAAACCGGGCGAGGACGCCGAATGGCACAAGTATTGGATCGACACCCGGTTCTCCTGGTACACCGATCTCGGTATCGACCCCGGGAACCTGCGCCTGTTCGAACACCCCGCAGAGAAGCTGTCCCACTATTCGGCCGGTACCACCGATATCGAATACCGCTTCGGCTTCACCGGCGGTGAATGGGGTGAACTGGAAGGCGTCGCCAACCGCACCGACTACGACCTCTCCACCCATGCCAAGCATTCGGGTGTGGACCTGAGCTACTACGACCAGACCACCGAGGAACGCTATATCCCGTACGTCATCGAACCTGCGGCCGGCCTGACCCGCTCGCTGATGGCGTTCCTGGTCGACGCGTACGCCGAGGACGAGGCCCCGAACGCGAAGGGCGGCGTGGACAAGCGGACCGTGCTGCGGCTGGACCGCCGGCTCGCCCCGGTCAAGGCCGCGGTGCTGCCGCTGTCGCGCAATGCCGACCTCACGCCGAAGGCCAAGGAGTTGGCCGCCGCGCTGCGCCGGAACTGGAATATCGAATTCGACGACGCGGGCGCCATCGGCCGCCGCTACCGCCGGCAGGACGAGATCGGTACCCCGTTCTGCATCACCGTCGATTTCGACACCCTCGACGATCAGGCCGTCACGGTCCGCGAACGCGACACCATGGCGCAGGAGCGGATCGCTCTCGATCAGGTCGAGGGTTACCTCGCCCAGCGCCTGCTCGGCTGCTGACACCGCTGCCACAGCCTGCTGTTCCGGGGCCTCCGGGCAGCCGGATGGCGGGAGGCGGAGCGGATCATGCCGTGACACAGCGGTGCGGCCCTCCAGTATCCACGGCCGGATACCGGTGTTCGGCTGTTCTGCTGCCGGGGGCGGCGCAGGGATGGCCGGCTTGTCGTCGCCGGGTCGGCGGCTCCGGCGCGGGCATGGCTAGCATCGGGGTGTGATCACCATCGAAACGACCTATACCGGCCATGTGGAATCGGGTGGCGCGGCGCAGCGCCGGGAGGTTCCGGGCGCGCGGGTCACCAAGATGTCGGTCGGCCCGATGAACAACAACACCTACCTGGTGCAGTGCGCCGCGACCGGTGCGACGCTGCTCATCGACGCCGCCAACGAGGCGGACCGGATCGGCGATCTGATCGCACAGGAAGCCGGCGGCACCGTCGCCTTGATCGTCACCACGCACCAGCATCCCGACCACTGGCAGGCACTGGCCGCCGTCGCCGACTCGACCGGCGCACCGACCGCCGCGCACTCGCTGGACGCGGAACCGCTACCGGTACCCCCGCACCGCATTCTGGCCGAGGGGGACACGGTCGCCGTCGGCGAGCTCACGCTGGAGGTCATCCATCTGGTCGGGCACACCCCGGGCTCGGTCACGCTCGCGCTGACCGACGGTTCCGGCCGCACCCATCTGTTCACCGGGGACTGCCTGTTTCCGGGGGGTCCTGGGCGGACAACAAATCCGGAGGACTTCAATTCGCTGTTCAACGGTTTGACCAGCAAGGTTTTCGACCGGTTCGCTGATGACACCGTCGTGTACCCCGGGCATGGAGATGACACCACACTCGGCGTCGAGCGGCCACATCTGGAGGAGTGGAAGAGTCGAGGATGGTGAGTGAGCGCCGGGCTGTACCTGGTCTGTCGCCATCGGTCGATACGGTCGCACCATGAGCAGCGAGACACCGGAATGGGCCGAGGAGTTGGCCCGTAAGCACCTGGCGCCGCTGCCCCGGCGGCTGGCTCATGTTGAAGGGGTGGCGCGGCAGGCAGCCCGCGCCGGATCGGTGGTGGACGACCCGGTCCTGTTGGTTGTCGCGGCGTGGTTGCACGACATCGGTTACGCCCCCGATATCGAAAGAATCGGGTTCCATCCCATCGACGGGGCCGAGTTCCTACGCGACCGCGGTAGCAGTGAGCGTCTATGCGGGCTGGTGGCGAATCACTCTTGTGCGTGCGTCGAGGCCCAGCGCCGCGGTGTTCAGATTGGCTGGGCCGACGAGGAGACAGGGCTTCGGGATGCCCTGTGGTGGGCCGACATGACCACGACGCCGACTGGTGGCATTACTGCGGTACGTGAACGGATCGCCGAGGTTCAGGACCGGTACGGCCCCGAACATGTTGTCGCCCAATCGGTGACGGAGGCTGCGCCATACCTGTTGGGCGCGGCCGACCGGACGGAAGCCAGGATCGCAGCTCAATCGCTCAAGTGAAGTATGGGCTATCGACTCCCTCGAGCCCCTTCCTGATCCTGAGCAGGATGGACGGATGAATATCTCGCTCGGCTAACTCTGTCGGCCGAACCCATTCGACCTTCGTTGATTCGTCGCTCGTCCTGAGGTCTCCGCCGATCGGCTGCGCGCGGAAGCAGATCGAGAACTCTTGACGAACCTCGCCGTCGTCGTAGGCGATGATGTGCTCGGGGTTCGAGAAGACTCCGACCAGTTCGGAGACCTCGACATCGATACCGGTCTCTTCGTGGATCTCTCGAACAACGGCCTGCGCCACTGTCTCGCCCGCTTCGAGCCCACCGCCGGGTATTGAGTACAAGCCGTTGTCAGAGCGCCGTATCAGCAGGATCCGGCCCTGGTCATCCTGAACGAGGGCACTCACCGCGACCTTGACGCTGTTGGCTGGCGGCGCGTCCGGATCGTGGAAGTAGTCCGTTCGGCTCATGCCCGGCTCCCGAAGTCGGCTTCGTAACTCTCGGTCCACACCTGCTCGAAGCTGGTTGTGTACGTCTCGAAGAGGTCCGCGGCGGGGAGCTGCCGCAGATGAAGTGCCGGCGCATATGCTCCCGGCTGTCCGTACACGTGCATATTGACGATCATCTCGTCGTCGAACCTGAAGATCGAGTTGTAGAGCGTCGTCTTGTGGTACCGGATATCGACCCCATCTATCGACGCCAGTGGCTCGATGAGGGCGAGCGCATTTCGAATTCGCGCGGGCACCGTTGCCGAGGCCAGCCGTTCCTCAGCGCTTCTCTTCGTCGCTTCACCCTCGTCGGGGTCCCCGAACAGCATCCGGACTTTCATTCCCTCGCGCGTCTTCTGCTTGATCGTTCGCGCGAACATCGGTTCCTCGGCGAGGAACAGGCCAGCGAGGACTAAGACGTCGACCCGTTCGGTTGACTGCGACAACAGCCGCGTCCACAGATCCTGCGGAATCGCGCTCCGGTGGGGGTAGACGTTGATCACCTCTGACTGTGCGACCTCGGTGCGGCGTTCCGGCGCGAGGGCCTCGGGCCAGAGGTAGTTCTCGGTCTCACGCACCATCGCGGCCAGCTTGTGGCGATGGCGGGGATATGGCGTCCGGGCCTTGGTGATCCACCGTTCGACCGTCTTCTCCTCGACGCCGACCTCAGCGGCCACATCGGATATATCCAGGCCATTGCGCAGAAGCGCTTCTCGCAACCGATCGTTCGGCATCGCAACTCCCAAGGGACGACTAGGGACGTCTTAAGTGTAGGTGAGACGTCCTCAGTCGTCCAGCTATGTGGTCATTGCGGCACCAGATTTCCCGAAAAGTACCGGATTGCAAGGCATTTCCCACTTTTCGAAGGAGAGCAATCGTGTCGCACAGGAACTACGGTCACGCCAGCGGTACCGACGCCCGCCGACTGATAAGTCTCAAGACCGCGGCCTCATTGGTCGACGTCGACGCGAAGACGATACGGAACTGGATCCACGCCGGTCAGCTGCGCGGATTCCGTGTGAACGGTCATCTTCTGCGGGTCAACCACGCCGAATTGCTGGCGTTGGTCCAGCCGGTCGCCTCCTCCCTGATGGAGGGCGCGGAATGACCAACCGGAAGAAGCTCACCGAATTGCGGCGAGGCGATGCCGATCGTCTCGCGGAGTACGTCGCGAAGGTCGTTGCGCAGGCGCCACCTATCTCCGCTGTCGCGCGGGCACGGCTGTCCGCAGTACTCGGCAGCGCGGATCGGAGGGCTGCGTGATGAAGGCACGCACATTTGGCCTCGCCATTGCGGCCGTCTCGGTCGGGTTCCTCGTTCTGACGGCTCCCGAGGTTGTCGGGTTCACCGTCATGCTGCTGGGCGCCATTGCACTCTGGCGGATGCGTCCCCGGAAGGGGGTGCGGCGGTGAGCGGGCAGTGGAGCGGCCGGGAGGTCACCCATTACGACCGGGTGCGGGGGCACCACGCGTTCCAGAGCATGGCCGGCCCGGAGTTCACCGGTACCGGTGCGGTGTTCGCGCCAATCCGGGCGCTGCCTGTCGGTGGCCAGTTGATCGCGTGGGCCGCTCTGATCCTGATCGGGATGGGCGGGTGCACCGCGGCATGGATCGACCAGCAGTCCTACGTGCCGTCGCCGGACATCTGCCGGGCCGCGAACGCGGGCGTGCCGCCCGAACCCGCGGGTTCGTGTGTGCCGCGTGAACAGGTGCAGGGGGTGGCTCGGTAATGCCGTACCCAGAGATCGATCTGAGCTACGCACTGCGGTCTGCTGCCAGCTCGCTGTCCAGCGCGGATGTGTTGGTCGACGACTTGCGCCAGGTCGAGCGCTATCTACGTCCGCACATCGCCTCGGGTGCGTTTGTGTCGGACCCACTGTTCTGGGGCGTCGAAGGTGTCGCGGACCCGGATCAGCTGGCTGGCGATGTCGTGGACAAGGTCGCGGACGCCCGCCGGCGGTTGGGTGAGCTGGATTCGGTCCTGCTCCAGATCCGCAGTGCGCTTCAGCGTTTGGCCGTGGCTGACAACCCCGGGCAGGATTCCGGTGAGGGGGTGTCGGCATGACCGCGGCGCGGGGTAGCGCGGAGTGGTCGCGAGCGGTGGATGCGGCTCGGGCTGAACGGGACCGGCTCTGGCTGGTCGACGGCGTGCTGGGCGACATGTTCTCAGCCGCGATGGGTTCGCAGCTGCGTAAGGAGTTTCGGGATTGCTCGGCTGAGCGGGCCAAACTCGACCATTTCCACGCGGTCCGGGATTCGGTGCAGCCGGAGCTGGACACGGCTGACGATCGTGTCGACGAGTTGCTGGTGGGTCCGGAGTACGTCGAACAGCAGCGTCGGAGCCGTGCAGAGATCCGCGCTCGCGGTCGGATCGAGCGGTCGCGATGAGTAAGTACCTCGATCCGGAAGGCCGCCGCCACGGCGGTGTGCCTACTTACCCGTGGGGCTTGGGTCCGGCGCATCTGCGGACGTTCCGCCAGTTGCGTGCGGAGGGCAAGACCCCTGGTGGGGAGTGGGAAGCGCAGGTTTTGCGTGGCCGGCGGGGCCGGGACCCGCTCACGGCGTATCTCTACGACCCCGAGAAGGCCAAGCCGAAGCGTGAGCCGACGCCGGCGCAGTTGGAGGCGTTGCAGATCGCTCGCTGGATCCGGTCCTCGAACGCTGCGGAGCGGCGCGGGATCGACACCAGCGAGATGCGCGAAGTCATCGACCAAGCCCGCCAGACCTTGGCTGTCCGCCGCACTGAGCGGGCCCAGCCGGAGCGCGGGGGAAGGGAGCGAACACGATGAACCACAACCAGGAGAATTCTGCGGCCGGGCGTGAGTTGTCGCAGCGTGCGGAGATCGCCGCCCAGATGCGGGAGGCGGGCAAGTCCTACCGCGATATCGCCCGCCGACTGCGGATTTCGGCTCGCAAGGTCGAGGCCGTCCTCGGCGAGATCGCCGCCCTGCGCGCCAGCGGGCACTCCCAGAGCGAGATCGGCCGGATTGTCGGGTTGCCGCGGACCACGGTCCAGGACCTGTTGCGGGCGAAGACATCCGGGCAGCTGACCGCACGAAAGACGGCTGCCCTGGCGGGCACGTCGGATATGAGCGGCATGCAGATCGATGTGCTGGCGCAGTTCCTCGGCATGAGCTTGAACCACACGTATGTGCTGGTGGCGGAGTTGCAGCGGGCGCGGTTGGTGCACCCGCTCAAGCAGGTGCAGCCGGGCGCAAAGTGGGTGTACCCGACCCGGGAGACCGCCGCCCAATATTTGGGGTGGAAGCCAAAAGAGTGGCAGCCGCCGCTGATGTACGCGAACCACTACCGGGCGGTGGCCCAGGCCCGAATCATGCTCGTCGGCCCGGACCCGGAGCGGTGGGTATCGGAACGGGTGCTGCGCCGCCGCGCCGAGCAGCAGGCCGCCGAGCGTGGCCCGGTGCTGCTGTCGTCCGGGCTGGCTCCCGCGGCCGGCCGCCCGCATGTTCACGACGCCCGGTTCGCCCGGCGACGTTGGCGCGATGAGTTCGAGTGGTGGGCGCTGGAAGTCGAGCTGACCCGCAAAACCGTCACCGCGATGGACACCGCCCTGGCGGGCGCGGTCCGCGCCCTGCGGGACTCACACGCCGAGCCAGAGCCGTGCGTCGGGCTGCTGTATCTGTGCCGGTCCGCCTCGGTCATGGACGGCGTCCGCGCGGCTGCCGACCGTCTCCCGGCGGAGCTGTCCTCACTCGATTTCGAGTTCTCGGTCCTGGATTTCGACGACCGCTGGGGCGAATGGCTCGCCGATCAGAAAGCCACACGAGCCCGTAAAGGGCTGCACGTCACCAAGGAAGCATCATGAGTAACCCCGATTGCCAGCCGATCATCACCCCCGACGACTGCGCACCCTACGGCGCCCCCGCCACCGACACACCCTCGACGCCCGTACCGGCCCCGGCGGGTGATCCGGTTCCGGAGATCAGCCCGGTCACGCCGCCGATCGAACATCTCGGTGACCTGGAGTTGCCGGATCTGTCGGTGATCACCGACGCGGCCGGCCGGTCCGCTGTCGTGGCGGCGGTGGTGATCGTGGTGCTGATCATGACGGTGGCGGTGGCCGCGCAGCGGCCGGTGGAGCCGCACCGGTTGCGGAACTTCGCCACCGCCGCCCTGCTATTGCCGCTGTCGTCGGTGGCGGCGGGCGGGGCCTGGTCTACCCCGTGGGTCCTGTTGTGGTCCGGTGCCGGTGAGGTCGCGGCCGCGGATTTCACCGGGATCGCGCCGATGCTGTTGATCGCCCTGCCCGCGGGGATGCTGGCCGCGACGTATTTCTGGGCGGAGTTCCTGCACAAGAACGCATCGGTGGGCCAGAAGAGCCTGGCGCGGACCGAGCGGATCGCCGCAGCGATGCAAAAGCGTCGCGACCGTGCCGCCGCCCGCACTGCCGCGCACGGCGCCCCGTACACCGCGGGGAACAACGTGGTGTTGGGGGTGCTGTCCGAGCATGTGAGCGCGGCCCCGCTGGGGGTGTGGCGGTCACTGGCAGCGCGGCATATGCAGTGGCTGACGGTGCCGATGACCGAGGTCGGCCGCCATGTCGCGTGGGTGGGCACCACCGGTTCCGGGAAAACCACCGGGTTGGAGCGGCATTTCGTTGCTGTCCAGGAAGCGTCGTGGACGGCGTGGCATCGGTGGGCGGATGTGCCCGGGATGAAGGGCAAGCACCCGCGGCCGTTGATGGTGCTCATCGCGTGCAAGGGCGGTGAAGACGACCGCAAGTTCGGCGAGAAGATCCGCCGGATCTCGCTCAAACGCGGCATCGACCCCGAACGGATCGCGATGGTCCTCCCGGGTGGGGACCGCCTGAACATCTGGGATATGCCGGCCCGCGATCTGCGCGGGGTGCTGTCGGACTTGATGGGGTCTGGTCAAGCCTCCACGAGCGAGGGGCAGCACTTCGACGAGATGCGCAAACGCATCGTCTCCCTGGTTGTGGACGCCCCGATCGGCCCGCCGCGCAGCTCGGATGAGTTCCTGGCGCGCCTCAACGAACAGACCTTGATCGATGCCTGGCAGGCCGCGCCGGACGTGGTGCGGCAGGTCAAGGCGCTGCAGGCGGAGAAGGTTCCGCAGCTCGACGACGCGCTGATCAAGATGTCGAACTTGTTCGGGCAGCTCAAGGACCAGGACGGCAATGGGGTGTTCGACGGTGGCCGGGACCTGAGCGAGCTGGATGTGCTGTACGTGACGGTGCCCGGGATGGACAAGGACGCAGCCCGCGCCCAGGTCGCCGCCATTCTGCGGATGGTGATGCAGCGCGCCGGCCGCACCAAAGCCGAAGACCGCCGCGCCGTCTACCTCCTGCTCGACGAAGCCAGCGCCGTAGCCACCGAACAAGGCGGGGCGCTCGGGCTGGTCGAGATCGCCGAACGTGGCCGCTCCCAGGGGGTGTCGATCACCTTCTCCGCCCAGTCCAAAGAAGGGCTAGCGGCGGACCCTTGGACGCTGTCGCGGCTGCTGTCCTCCTGCGCCGGCGGGCTGCTGCTCGGCTACTCGGAGAACGCCGGGGACCTGTGCAAACACCTCGGCTCGATCCGCCGGATGCTGCCCAGCCGTCATCTGATCAAGGGCCAGCGCCACGGCGACGAGGGCCAAACCTCCTACGGGGAGAAGTGGCTGGTCGATCCGGACCGGATCCGGCAGATGGCCACCGGTGACGTCGTGTACGGCAAGGCCGGCCACGCCTGGTACGGCCGCGTCGTCCCGGTCGATATCGACGCCCTCAAACCACTGCCCGGCACCACCACTCACACCGAGCCCGCACCCGCTGCGGTGCCGTCTCCCGCCTGACCCGAAAGGACCTGACTCGTTATGCGTAAGAGCAACTTCGACCACGACGACGACCGCGAACCCGACCCCGAACGCCGCGGGGACCTCGACGAGATCATGGACATCCTGTCCGAGGAGCTGGAGGAGTTCCTGGCCGCCGCAGCAACAGCCGGCGAACCCGCCAGCAGCGACACCGCGGCCGATCAGCGCCCACCGACGCCGGTGAAACCGTTCGTCCGGCTGGTGAAGACCACAAAACCGGAACCTGCCGTGCCGGTCGAAGACGACAACCTCGCGCCGGTGCACCGGCCCGCCCCCGAAACCCCTGCACCGGAGTCGGGTCGGGTGCCGCGCTGGGTGCGGGTGACGCTGCCCGGCTCCGCCGTTGTGGTCACCCTCACCGCCACCATCGCCGCCGGACAACCCGGTGTGGTCGCGGTCCCCGTCGCCGCCTACGGGGCGGGCTGGACGGCCTACCTGTGGTGGAACGCCGCCTACCGACCCCCGATCCGGGAGGTCGCCGCCGCGATCGCCTCCGCGCTGGGCCGCACCGCCGGAGCCACCGCGCACGGCGCCCGCTCCGTCGTGCACCGCGCCGACTCCGCACGCACCCGACACGAAAACACCCGCACCAACCCGGCCTGACCCGCCGTATCCGACCACAACGAGAAGGAGCTTTGACCATGCCCGAACAGCCGACCGACACCGCCCAGATCCACGAACAAGCACAGGAGCACCAACGGGCACTGATGAACATGGAGCGGTTGTGCAACGACCCGTGGATGGTCGAGGAGTACGCCGATATCAAGCTCAGCGACCCGGTACCGGCACCCCTCAAGGAGCGGAATCGGCACGCCCGGAGCCAGTTCGAGAATTTCCTGCTCGCTCACCGCGACGTCCTGGCGCAGCGGCCGGAATGGGACGACTACTACGCCGAGATCGACGAGCGGGCCGAACAGCAGCGCATCGAACAGCAGCGCGCCGAGCAGGCGGCGATCCTGCCGGTTCCGTGCGACCTGTACCAGGAGCTGGGTGAGCTGCAGGACCAGGCGTACCAGCTGCACCGCCGCCTCCTGGACGTCGAACGCAGCTACCTGAAGCTGTTCCACAGCCCCGACGCCCTCGACGTCGACAACCTCGGTGAACCCACCAGCGCCCACCAGAAGGTCACCGACGTGCTCGACACCATCGGCGCCAGCCGGCACCGGCTTTTCGACAGCGCCAGTGAGATCGGCCGCGCCCACTCCCACGCGTCCCGGCTCAAGCTCACCGAGCAGGCCGCCGAGGAGCGCGAACAGCGTGTCGCCGCAATGTGGCCCGAGTTCACGCACTCAGGCCCGACCGAGCAGGCCGCAGAAGACCAGGAGCGGGTGCTGACTCACCGCCGGTCCTCCGGCCGCGAACGCTCTCGCTGACCCCCTGATTTCCCGGTGCCGTCCGGCCGGGTCGGCACCACAACCAGTGAAGGAGAAACCGATATGTCCGATCGCCCTGTTGAGGACGAAATCATGGACGAGGCCCGCCGGTTCGGGCACTCGATGGCGCAGTTGATGCGCATGCACGCCCAAGCCCATGGGTGGTTGGAGAAGCGCAAGGTTCGCCGCGAGATCAGCTTGGAGATGCGCCGGCAGCGCCGTACCGAGCAGGCCGAGCGGGTGCACCACAAGGTGTGGACCGCGCAGATGATCCACCGCTACCAGATCGCCGCGCAGGCCCGGTATCAGCGGTGGACCGATCCGAGCACCACTATCGAGCAGCGGCGTCGCGACGATGCGGCCGCGATCCGGCATACCGAGGATCTGCGGGAGCGGATCGTGGGCAATTCGCGGCTGACCGAGGTGGAGCGCGGGATCGCGCTGGATTGCCTGGAATCGGCGCGGATGTGGCCCTACAAGCAGACCCGCACCCCGGAGATGCTGGAACGTGCACCGAAGGTCCGTGGCCTGGACGCGCTGCGGTACCGAGCCCGGCTTGCCCGGGAAACCGAATGGATCCAACGGCGCCGGTTCGAACGCGAGCCCGCCCAGCGCGATCTCAGCGTGGCCACCGAGCAGCAGGAACCCGTCCAGCAGCCGCGCGAGGAGATCCGGCACACCCCGGTCGACCGCGGGAAAGTCCCCACCGAGACCGAGCGCGACCAGGACGTCCCGAACGCTGCGCAGTTGGCCGAGATCGAGGCCCGTATCCGGAAACTGGCCGACGCGCAGCAGGAACGCGACCGCAAGATCGCAGTGCTGCAGCGCAGCGTGGACACGGTCACCGCCGACCGCGACATCCTGGCGGCCGCGCTCTCCGACGCCGAGGCCCGCATCGAGCGGTTGCAGAACCTCAACCGCGGATTGTCGGTCGAGCGGGACAAGTTCCGCGGCGAACGCGACCAGGCCGTGCAGAAACTCGCCGAACGCACCCCGCCGCAGCAGCGGTACGGCAGCACCGAGCAGCAGGTCACGCAGAACGAAACCGGCCCGCGTGAGACCCCACCCGGTGAATTCGTGACCGGGGATATCGCGGAGGACCTGGCGAAACTGCGGCAGCAGCAGCGCGAACGGGCCGGGGAGAACACCCAGGCCATGCCGCGGGAACACCTGCCCACCCCTCCGGAAGCCAACGGTCACCGCCGGGGCCGCAACGGGACCGAAAGGAGCCGGTGACATGCAGCGCGAACACGAAGAAGCCATGCGCATCGACTTCCAGGACCTACTCGAAACCCGCCGCCAGGCGCAGACCGAGCTGACCGAATCCGAACGAGACGCGCTCACCCGGATCAGTTCCGGTATCGATCAGCGGTGGCGGTCCGGTCCGTATGCCGAGCAGTGGAGATTCCTGCGCGCCGCCCACGACGAGTACCGCGACCGGCCGGACGCCGGGCGCCAGCTGCTGGACAGCATCACTTACAACCGAGATCAGGGCCGCGATGGCGGTGTCACCGATGTCGAGGTCCGCAGCTTGGAGCAGGTCGTCGGCCGGTCCCACATCGATGGCGTCCGCTCCCGGCTGGGCCTGGACAGGGGGCGGTGATGTTGCCCGAGTACAGGATCCTGGTCACGGGGTCGCGGTCGTGGACCGACAGCGCAGTGATCCGCAACGCCCTGACCGCCTACAAGGGGATGCGTGCGGTGCTGGTCCACGGGGATTCCCGTGGTGCGGACCGGATCGCTGCGAGTATCTGGCAGTCCTGGGGCGGCAAGGTCGAAACCCATCGCGCGGATTGGGACCGGCACGGGAAGAAGGCCGGCCCGCTGCGTAATCAGGAGATGATCGCCGCGGGGGCCGATATCTGTCTGGCGTTCAACCAGGCCGACTCCGCCGGCACCGCCCACACGATGCGGTTGGCGCGTGAGGCCGGGATCCAGGTGTGCGAAATTACCGCGCCCGGGATCGAACGCCCCTACACCCCACCCGCGCAACCGCAGCGCCAGCAGCGGCCGGCCGGGGCGTCGTATCAGGCGATCGTCGAGGCCCTGGAACGCCGCGTCGGGCCGGGGAAGGGCTACCGGTCCCCGGAAGCCTGGACGCGGTTCCTGTGCCCGGTGCACGAGGGCGACGGCGGGCACCACAACCCCTCCCTTGGGGTCCGCTACGACCCCGGCCAGCACAAAACCATCGTCCGCTGCTTCGCCGCCAACGGTTGCGATGACCGCGACGTGATGGAACGCATCGGCCTGCAGGTCCGCGACCTGTGGGACAACCTGCCCGAACGCAACCCCAGCCAACCCCACCGCACACCGGCCGCAGCGCAGCGGCCGGCACGTCCGGTGGAGTTGCCCGCGGTGGAGAAAGCGATCCGCGCCGCCGGGTTCGAGATCGCGGCACCGAAGCCGGATCTCGGCGCCCCGGTCGGGGAGAAGGAGAACGTCGACGCCTACCTCTACAAGATGCCCGACGGCCGCACCGAGGGCGCGGTGCTGCGTCGCGAAACCCCGCACGAACACGGTAGGGCCAAGGAGTTCACCCAACGCCGCTGGACCGGCCACGAATGGGTCAACACCGGGTTCGCGCCGATCCCGTACCGGCTCCCGGAACTGCTCGATGGGATCAAACGCGGACGTGAGATCTATGTCTGCGAAGGGGAGAAGGACGTGGCCCGCGCCGAGCGTGCCGGGCTGGTCGCGACCTGCAACGCGATGGGCGCCGGCTCGTGGAAACCCGAACACGCCCAATGGCTGCAGGGGGCGGCGCGGGTGTTCGTGGTCGCTGACCGGGACCGGCCCGGCTACCGGCACGCCGCCAAGGTCGCCGAGACGCTCGACGGCCGGGTGGGGGAGGTGCGGGTGGTCCAGGCCCGCGACGGCAAGGACCTGTCCGATCACTTCGACGCCGGCCACGGCATCGACGATCTGGAACCCGTCCCGTACCTCGACCGCCATCACACCCAGCGCGAACAACCCCCGCCCGCACCGCGGGTGACCGCCCAGCAGCGGGCCGCGATGCGCCCCGACGGCTGGGAACGGATCCGCCGCGCCCGCGACAACTCGACCGCCGCACGAATCGAAAGGACCCGCTGACAACCCACCCACCATCCACCTCGATATCGACCACAACAAGGAAAGGAACCACCCATCATGACCAACAGCCTCAGCATCCGCTTCCGCAACGCCGCCCGCCCGACCAGCGCCTTCGGCAAGAACACCCCCGCCGGAACTACCGTCACCGGCCGGATCGCCGCCGCGGAGGACCAGCCGAAACTCAAATTCGGCGGCGCCGCCGGCGAGGTCGAACTGGACCAGGACGGCAAGCCGGTCACCCAACTGGTGATCACCCTCGACACCGAGTCCGGCGCGAAGAACCTCTACGTGTCCTGGCGCATGGAACAGGCCATCGGCATCGCCCTGGCCGACGCTGACGCGGACTTCGAGATCGGCGCCACCTTGTCGGTCACCTTCACCGGACCCGACCCGGAGTTCCCGAAGGCGCGACTGTTCACCGCCACCTACACCCCGGCCGGCGCCTGGGCGAAGTAACCGGATGCGTCGCGGGGGCGCACGCCCCGACCCGGTGTGCGCCCCCGCTGCGCACCTTGTTCCCCCGCACTGCGCCCTACAACCCTCCCTTTCCCGTGAGTTCCCCTGAAAACCAACAGCTTCCACGAGACCACCCCAGCCGGGCTGGTTGTGGTCCGCACCGAACACCCGAACCAGACCAAGGAAGGAGACCGGAACAGTGAGCGACACCGCCATCCAGCTACCGTCCGGCCACCACCACGAACCGCAATCGCGCACCCTGCACCACACCGACAGTGCGCACACGATGCATAGCCGCGACGCTGTGCACCACGGTGCACACGACTACGCACAATCCGCACCGGCCGGTGCACAGCCCCACGGCCGGACCAAAGAGGAGACCTCCGCAGTCCGGTTCTTCTGGGCCGAACTCCTCCTCGTCGCCGCGATGTCGATCGCCGGCAACATCATCCACGCCTGGATCAACGCCCCCGAAGGCAAACAGGAAATCGCCGCGTTCTTCGCCTCCTTCCCCCCGATCGCGCTGCTGGCAGCCACCCACGGGGTGGGGCTGTTGGTCAAGGCCAAGAACGGCGCGAAGTTCGCCTACTGGTGCGTCGTCGCACTTACCGCCGGTATCGCGGTCGTCGCGTTCCGGCTCTCCTTCGACGCACTCAAGGAGCTGGGCGTCCAAGTGGGGATGAGTGAACACCTGGCAGTCCTGATGCCGATCATCATCGACGGCGCCATCGGCCAGGCCACCATCGCGCTGTTGGTCCTCGCCCGCAGTGACGACAAACCGGCGGTGCGCACCGACACCGAGCCTATGCACCACAGTGCACCGGTGCGCACCGTCGCGGTGCGGGAGCAGTGGACCGAGACCCGCACCACCGACACCCAGCTCGCCGCCGGCGCGGACCGTCCCCAGCTCGACGCCGGGCCGCGCACCGATGCTGCGGAAGCTACGCACTCCAGTGCACCGGGTCCCGACACCGACAGCAACCTCCCCGCGCCGGTGCGGGCCGAGCGCAATGACCGGTGGGAGTCGGTCGCCGAAGCCCTGTGCGAAGCCGACCCGGCCGGCCGCCGAGACCCCGACACGGTCGCCAAAATCCTGCGACTGCGCCACGAGCAAGGGCTGCCGCACGCCCGCATCGCCGAACAGGTCGCCGTGTCCTCGTCGACTGTCACCCGGACCCTGACCGCCGCCCGCACCTACATCGAGGAGTGAAAACCGATGCCCCGCCTGATGTCTGTATCCCTGACCGAGAACCAGGTCCGCGACCGCAGCAAGACCGTGACCCGCCGTGTCGGCTGGACCATGCTGCGCCCCGGTGACCGGCTCACCCTGTGCCGCAAGGTCATGGGGCGCCGGCGCAGGGAGCCCCTGGTGCGAATCGTCGACGTCGAAGTGCTCTCGACCCGCCGTGAGCCCCTGTCCGATATCACCGCCGGCGACGTGATTGCGGAGGGATTCCCGCAGCTGACTCCCGTCGAGTTCGTCGAGTTCTTCTGCGGTACGCACCGCGGTTGCCGACCAGACAGCGAGGTCACACGCATCGAATGGCGCTACCTCGATGAGAAGAGTCCAGCGTGAGCGCACCGACGAAGATCCGGACCGCTACACATCGGCCGGCCACGCGCCGCCGCAGATTCCGGCACGACGACCCGATCGCGGTCGACCTGTTCTCCGGATTCGGTGGCCTCACCAAGGCCATCGAGATCGCCGGGTTCACCACGATCATGGCCGCCAACCACAACCCGTACAAAGTGGATGTTCACGAGGCCAACCACCCGGACGCCGAGCATTGGATCGCTGACCTGGTGAACCCGGAGGCCGCCGACTACCACTCCGCTCGGGATCTGCCCGCGGGCGATCTCCTCGTCGCTGGGGTCTCGTGCGTCAACCACTCGCAGGCCAACACGAAAAAAGCCTACGAGCAGGGCCTTTCGCTGTTCGACCTGGAGGACCCGGAGTTCGATGCTCGGGTCACCCGCTCCGAACGCGACCGCGCCACGGCCAACTGCGTCCTGCACTACGCCGAGGTCCATCACCCGAGGCTGATCCTGGTCGAATGCACCACCGAGCTGACCTCATGGGGGCCCGCGCTCCCCGACCGGCCGAAAGTCGGCGACGGCAGCACATACCGGTGGTGGCTCAAGCAGTTCGACCACCTCGGATACAACCACCGGGTCCTGTATCTGAACTCGCAGTTCTTCGGGGTGCCGCAGAGCAGAGACCGCCTCTACATCGCATTCTGGGACCGGCACCTGCCCGCTCCGGACCTGGAACATCGGCCGCTGACGCATTGCGCGACATGCGATACCGAAGTCGAAGCTGTGTGGTCGTGGAAGACCGGCGTGCCCCCGGCCGGGACGGTGCGCTACGGCATCCAGTACAACTACCGGTGCCCACGCTGCCGGCGCCCGGTGGTGCCGCCGATGACGCCCTCACTGCACGCGCTGGATCTCACCGATCTAGGCACCCGCATCGGGGACCGGAAGAAACCGCTGCGGCCGACGACGATGGCGCGGATCGAGCGCTGCCGGGCACGGTTCCCCCAATTCCCAGCGATCCTCATGCCCGCCAAGGGCGTGCACGGCTCGGAACGCCACCCCTGGCGGCCGATGGCCACGCAGACCAGCCAGCAGGAAACCGCACTGCTGTGCACGGGCTCTGTATTCGCCGCGCACCGGCACAACGGAGACGGCAAACACCTCAGCCAGCCCATGGACACGACCACCTCGACCCACGAGAAAGCACTGCTGTTCGCCGCCGTGAACAACTACCAGGGCGCACCCCGCAGCGTGGGCACACCGCTGCCCACGACACTCGCGTCCGAGACCCTCGGGCTGCTGGCCGGCGTCATACCGTTCCGCAAACACACCACACCGACCATCAGCGCCGAGCCGATGCCGACCGTCACCTCCGAGCAGATCCCCGGCCTACTCACCGCGGAATGGGCCGCGACCCTGGCGGACCTGCCGGTCGAGGACTGCCACTTCCGGATGCTCGGCCCGCACGAGGTCGGCCGCGGCTGCGGATTTGACACCGACTTCCCTGGGCACGAGGGCGAGTTCATCGTCTGGGGAAGTGCGCGCGATCAGTGCGACGGGTTCGGCAACGCCGTGTCCCCGGCCGTGGGCGCGTGGATCGGTTCCCGGCTGCGCGCCGTACTTCACACCGCGGCGGCGATCGCATGACCCGCCGGCGCCCGTCCCGCCGGGAACCGGCCGCGCCGACTCCGGCCTGAACACCCGCGCCAGCAGCGTCTCCAGCAAGCCCGCCACCGGTCCCGGTGGCGGGCTTCCGGCGTTTCCGCACCTCCGAATCCGCCGGGACTATGACGGGAGTTTGACGGGACAAAGCCGGGACTATGATGGTACTTGCCAAGTCCCGTCATAGTCCCGGCACCTTGGACTCTAAACACCAGCTGAGCTGGTGTTTACTGTGTCGCCCCTCCTCGCTCTGCTTCCCAACTCTCTATGGCTTCGCTGTTCATAGAGAGTTGGGAAGCAGAGCGAGGAGGAACAACACAGAAAGAGAAGAGAAAGAGAAGAGTCCAAAGTGGAGAGATACCACAAGGAGAGACCACGACGGAGGGGACCACAAGGGGCGGGCTTGGCGGGGTGGTTGCGTTTCGAAGCGCCCGTTACGCCGCGTACGCGACTCAGGAGGTGTGCCCGTCGATGTATGCAGCGCCGGTTTTGTACGCGACATCCCGAGGAGGGCGGTCGCTGGGGTGGCACCGTTCACGAGGTCGCGTAGAGGTAGACCACAGCGAGGGTTGGTGGGCTCGGCGAACTGTCACCCCGATAGGGGCATTCCGAGGTTCAGATCGGTGGCCGTCAGTGAGGTCGACTCGAATCTGAACGTGCATGTGGTCGCCTTCGTGTGCTGGCTGGTTCACGACACCGACGAATTGCAGGCACGGCCCGTGGCACGAATCTCATGAGATGGCACAGCTAGCTGACGTCGGCCCAACCGAACAGGCTCCTATACATAACCTCGTTCTCGTGTGGAGCTGGCAGCGGCGCACCGGTGTCCGTCACCTTGCCCAGAAACGGCAACCGGTTGGGTTTGTCCGTAGGCACCGTGCACATAACCATCTTGGAGAACAGCTCCACATACTCGAGTGTCATCCTGAGGAACCCGATGCCGGCGGTGGCAAGGTCGGCCACAACGGCGGACCCGAAAAGCAGGTCTGCACGCCAGACCCCGAGCGCATCGACCTGTTCCGCCGTCAAGACGTCCTGGATCTCCTGATCTAGCCGAATGGCTACTGACTCGCTGCTCCCGTATCCCTGGCTCGGAAACGCCTCCGAGGGTCTAAAAACGCTGTGTATCTGATTTCGAAGTCGTGCACACACGAAACTGAACTCTTGAAGGTTGCGGAGACGGCCAAGGTTGGGATGCTGCGGAAAAGACGGCTCGACATATTGCTCATAGAACCTCCTATGATGTAGTGACACGCGTGTCTCCGCCGCGGCCGGGTCAAGCCAACGAGCAAACGCTCGACCGAAGCTGTCGAATACCGCGACGAGGTAAAGGAGCTCACGATCAAATGCTTCGCTGGCGAACTCCAGGGAATCATCGTCTGGCTTCACATCGTGTCCGTTGGTGCGAGACAAAGCCGCAAGGAGCTCATCGAGAGATCTCGCGGCTCGTCGCAATCGCGCCTGGATCGACAAGATCTCCTGAACGGCCTGGAACTCCTGCAAGGTGGAGGCGACCTGCGCCAGGCTAGTGAGGAAGGGGGCCAGGGAGATGACGCCCCAGTCATAGACGTCCTTCAGGCTGTGATGTTGGGTCGAGATCGTTGTTTTTCCTCGCGCAACCCTCTGCGGTATCCGGCTTCCTGTCATCCGCAGGTAGTGACCGAACACGCCGGCCAGGTGCTTCGGAGCCACCATTGCCACGACATCGTTTTCCGGAACGTCGACACGATCGAGGGATGGTGCGAGTGTCACTATTACGTCAATGCCCAGTTTCATTCCCGCGGCGGCCAACGCTGCCGCATAGTGTCGGTCCTCCAGAGCGATCTCGTCGCTTAGTATTCCGGCGGCGACGAGGAGCGAGGGGTAGTCAAGGAAATTGCAGTGGCTGCTTTGGACAAGCTCTCCGTCCGCGTCCTTCCGCGTGATCCAGAACTCACGAGAGTCGGCAGTTCTCCCGGTGTCTTCCAAACTCGCAAACGATGAGTACCAGAGCTCAGAACTCTTGAAGGTGTTGCGCCAAACTCGTATGACCGCCCCATCATCGCCGGGGTAGGTGAGCAGTACAGGTTGTACCTCGCTTCTACTCAGGATTTCTGCAAACTCGGGATAGTCGTTGGGCCGAGGTCCAAGCTTGCGGAGATCCAGTCCGACACGTATAGGTCGGGACGCTGGCGTCATGGGGAACAGCTGCCCAGTTGCTGCCGAAACCGCACGTGCGTAGCGCATGAACTTGAAGGAGGGGGCGTCGTTGGGGATAGCTGCCGGTGCCGCCGAGTTGCTTGACGAACTCACATTGGAGCCTTTCGTCTCGATCCGTGAAGGGACGGCTAGCTGCCCGGGCAGTCCGAGGATCTATGCTCGTCGAGCGATCATCGTCTGAAGCATCTTCCAGCGTTACGATGCCAAGAGATCTGACTGTGCTTCGGTGGTTCGTTTACGGGTGACGTGTCGATGCCGCGCCCCGCTCTGCGTGCGGTGATCCCGGCGGCTGTGAGGGGTGCGACGACGGCGACCGCGTCCCAGGTGGCGCCGTTGAGGGCCCGTGAGGCCGCTGTCGCCCCTAACACCCCTAGGGTTGCCGAGTCATAGAGAATGGTGGAGTGACGAAGGTATCTGGCGAATCTAGTTGGAACACGATGTTCGACGAGCACTTGCCAACGTTCGAGCGTCTGCGAGCAGAAGTGGATCACACCCTTCGTGCCGTGTTGGCCGACGTTCGGATCCACGACATACGCGTAAGGGTGAAGAAGAAATCAAGCTTCCTTGAGAAGATCGACCGAAAGAATTACCACAACCCCTTCGGTCAGATGACGGATATCGTGGGTGCGCGTGTGGTGTGTCTGTTTGTGGATGATATTGACAAGGTTGAATCCGCGATCAGTCGCGAGTTCGATATCATGGAAAAGGAAGATAAAACCGACGAGACGAAGCCTGAAATATTTGGCTATCAATCGGTACACTATCTTTGCGCGATCAAGGATCGGTATCAAGGTTTGCGGTACGAGGGATTGCATGGCCTTACGTTTGAGGTTCAGGTCCGGACTATATTGCAAGACGCGTGGGCGGTCGTAGAACACACGCTCGGATATAAAAACAAACTTAGCTTGCCGCCAGATTTACGCAGAGATTTCTCTGCATTGGCTGGACTCCTTCATGTGGCGGATAAGACATTTCAGCAGATAAATTACCGCAGTCATGCGCTTTTGGTCGAGGCTGAGGAGGATGTCCGCGAGCTCCTGTTGCAGACTTCAAGCGGACAAGTTACAGCAGAGGCTGATATTAAGATCGATCGCAATACCTTGAAGGCTTTTCTGTCTGAGCAATTCCCCGACCGCGAGGACGAAAAAATGAGGTGGTACTCAGCCTTGGCGGAAGAAATTATCTCCGTGGGGGTGACGGGAATTAGCCAGCTTAAAAAGGTCGTGGAGGAAACTCTTGACGATGCCCTTGAGGAAGAACGTGACGATCCACCTCTTGATTTTGATACTATGAATGAGACCAGGTACAACCGTGTGGGTATGGCGCGCCAAATAATGGGTATTGCATTCCCGGGTTTCAAGGTAACAAGGGAGTTGGAGGAATAAAATATGCGTTCCTGTTTATCTCCACTTCACCCGTTTGGCGACCGCGACGATAGGCTTGTTCGGATCAACTGCGAGCACAGTGAACCGGTATCTGCCAGATTGGGTTATGGGTACCAGTTGCGCGGATCGGTTGTTTGCGCTCGGTCCGACCGGATGCCGCTACAGCAAATGTATTTGCGTTGTGCTCGTCACTGGTATTGATCGGACTCGGCAGCGCACTGTTTGGAGTGTGTGAGCACATTATTCATGCCCGAACGTCAACTCTCCGCTCGTGTGTCGGTGGGGCGGTTGTGATAGGCGCTCGGTGAGGTAACAGGGCTGTCGACTTCCTGCAGTGACTGCCAAATCTGCCCGGGGCAAGGCAGGATTTTGCGGCGAATCGGGGGTCTACCTCGCTCTTTAGGGATGTGTAGTCAGCGAGGCGAGTCGGATGTGGGCGTCGGTTGCCCCGAAGCGACCGATAGTGCCTGGCGCATCGACTGTCCTGCGCAGGTCGGTATCGAGCTGGTGGCGGTCGATGACGAGACTCCAACGGACGGTTCGACGGTGGCGCAAGCGTTCGTCGGATTCGTGAGCCAGGTACTCGTACTCACCAGTTACTGTGCCGATAGCGGCTTTGAGCGCGCCACCTCGTTCGCGGTAGGCCAGGACGATGGTCTCACCAACTTTCATGTTCCGGCTGAAGTGTCGCCAGTAGGTGACGAAGGTGCCTAGCGCGTTCTCCGATCGGCCGGGGTGTTTTTGTTGAATCTTGCGGCGTAACCCCTTGTCGGTACTGAATTCGGTTACTGCTCGGCCGATATCGTCCTCGCTGATAGCGACGATCCCATCATTGAGGAAGCGCTCGGCTAGCCGAGGATCGTCCCAAGCGCGGATGCGCCAGGCCGGAGATTGCTCGGATGCTGTGGTGGCGGACGTCTGAGGCGTACGCGGGAAAGTAAGGGGATAGTTGGTTTCGTCGAAGGCCGCGAAGACGATCAGCCGGCCGCCGAGCGCCTCGACGAAGCGCTCGATGGTCGACAAGCGCGGATCGTGAGCGCGTTCGGTGCTGACGATCGCAGACTGGGAGATGCCTGCGCGCTTTTCCATCTCTCCTTGGGAGATCTGGCGTTCTCTTCGTAACCGTCGGAGCGAGTGTGGTTTGGCGATCGGATACATGCCACCCAGCCTATCATTCCTGTTTAGATATGAATCTCATATGTGACAGCATATGGCTCGCAGCAAGAAACATGATCTGAGCTGGCAAAAGTGCCAAGATGAAATCACATTCGAGCGTGCACTTGTACTTGCAAGCAGTGTCGCAGTACCCTTGTCACGGGTTGATCACGCGGGGGAGGTTCCAGGCCGACGCTGACTGCCCGAACTGTGGAGACCGCAGCCCTGTACCTCTGCAGTAGGAGTGCGGGTGCCATCAAGTTCGAAGCAGTTCTCGCGAAAGGTTCGGTCCAGTCGTGAAAGATCCGTCTGATCTTCGGCTCATCTACGTTGATGACTCCGGCGCGGAGGGCACTGGCTGGATCGTCTACGGCTGGGTGGAGTGTTCTCCGTCGGAATGGCGGCGGGCGCTGCGGGCGTGGTTGGAGCTTCGTAAACGTCTGTATGCGGACCATGGGGTACCGCCTTCGCAGGAACTACACTCAACGAAATTTATCAACGGCCGGCACCGGATCTCGACCAACTTGCCCCAGACGCAATGGAAAACGCTGGGCCGGGCCGTGGCGGTATCGTGTCTGGAAGCCATCCGGGACTGCCCCGACATTCGGGTTGGTGCCGTCTACCGACGAACGACGGCGCGAGGGCGGGCCTACTACCAGGAGAAAGCCGCCACCTACACTGCGCTTGTCCGGCGCTGGGATGCTGAGCTAGCCGCTACCGGCTCCTTCGGTGTTGTGAATATGGACGGAAACGGTACGGACCGTAGTTACTTCAACGCTCATCGCGACCTCAAGCTCGACACTAGGCACATTATCGAGGATCCGATGTTTCACGACTCCAAGACCTCGCAGTGGATCCAGGCTGCCGATCTAGTCGCGTACGCCGCGTATATCCAGCTCAACCCCCATAGTGGGAACAAGTATGGCGCTGACTGGTACAACAACTACCTATCACCGTCCGACCCCGAGGGAGGGCCGGTTGCCCTCTAGATACAGCTAGACCCGCCAATCCACGTGTGTGGGGCGGGTCCGCATGAATCATCCTACACGGTATGCCGTGTAGCTTCCAGATGGAACCTGCAGCTTCTGCGGGTCGATCCAGACGCGCCCGACCTCGACTCGGCTGGGTTCAGGTGGATGGGTCGATCCGACAGCAATGTATTTTGTGTTTTTGCTGGTCGATGTGCACTATCTCCGCTGGTCAGCACATAGTTCGGAGTGTTTGACCTCATAATCCATTGCTGTCGATCACCGAAATAGAGAACTGGCTGGGGTTCCACCCCGGAGCATGTGAAGGGGTGCGCACACGCAGATCGCTGACAGTTGCGGCGCCGGTAAAGGCCGGCGTCCGTGAATGTGGTGGCTGGCAGGAAGGGGCGATCAGCGGGGGCCCTTGAACTCGAACACTGAGTCGTATTCGTTCCAGTCGATGCGGACTCCTTCGGGTTTGAAACCAGGTCCACCGCGGGCTGGAAGGATCGTTACACGAATACCCAGGGCACTCAGCACTGCGATCTGCTGTGTGACAACGAGGCCGTCCCAGACCTGTCGGGCGTCGCTCGTCGTGATTTCTGACAGCAGTTCGCCGTCCAACCCGGCCGTGGCCCGAGTTGCATCAGCCTCCGCCGCGGCAAGTTCCGGCTTCAGTTTCGCCGTGATCCGCGAGAGTTGCTGGGCGTCGATCGCTCCGTCTGCGAACGCGTCTGCTGCACTGTCGAGCCGCGACCGGATGGCATCTGCCCGGGACCTTGCCTCTTGGCCAGCCGTGTCATCCCGGGCGAACAAATCGCGTGCATCGGGTTGCGTCAGCCTCTTGCAGACGACCTGCGCAACGAACTCGTCCACCCATTCCACCCGGCGACCTACACATCCGCGGCCTGTCGGGCAGGCATATAGAACGTGTGGACCACCGCGACTGACGACTCGGAGTGTGGAGTCACACACGCCGCATCGACCGATCCCGAAGGACAGCAAGTGCCGCCGAGCTCCGCTCTTTGTCGTCGAACGGCCAGGAGCGGTGAGCAAGGCGGTCACACGGTCGTGGTCGTTGCGATCCACTATCGACGGCCAGGCGGCCGGGTACTCCTGACCGCGGTGAGTCCTTACCGCAATGTTCATCCTGCGTAGAGCCAACTTCCGGACCGTTGAAGAAATCCAGCGGCCCTTTCCCTTAGGGGTAGGGGCGCCGTCTTCGTTCAAACGCTTGACGATGGCTTTCAGCGATAGGCCGGCCAGCAGATCCGCGACTATTCCACGGACGACTCGTGCCGCTTCCGGATCTTCGATGTCTTCCCAGCTCAGTACGTTGCCTGCGGTGTCCCGATGATAGACGCGCTGCCACCCGTAAGCGACATGCCCGTTGGCCCGGCCTTCCTCTGCGCGCTGCTGTGCCGCGCGGGCAATCCGCTCGCCCTTGATTTCCGACTCCGCGGTATCGAATTCGCCGAGCACTCCGGCATACATCCGGCCGGCCGCGGACGTCAGGTCGATATCAGAGCCCTTGACCAGAGCGATGCCCACACGGGCCTTCGACAGTACGTCGATCGCATGGGCGCGTTCGCGCCGGTTCCGCCACAGGCGAGACAGGCCGTACGCAACGATGTGGTCGAACTCTCCGCGCGCAGCCGCTTCGAGCATGGCCTCGTAGTCCTTGCGGTGCTTGTTCCCCTTCAACGCCGAGATATCGTTGTCGGTGAACACCCGCAGGACCTGCCATCCCCGCGATTCGGCGAGGCGTATCGAGTCTTCGCGTTGGCGCGCGATGCCTTTCTCAGTGCTCCGCGGATCCTCGGAGATTCGACAGTAAACAGCCGCCCTACCTGCCATGATGGCTATGTTACCCGCTGAGGACCGCCCGTATTTCCGGGCGGGGTCGGGAAAACCTGGCGCCCGGAGGACTTCACGACCCTGCTCGACGATGTGACCACCAAACTGTTCGGCCGGTACGGCGACGACACGGTCGTCTACCCCGGCCACGGTGACGACACCACCCTCGGCGCCGAACGGCCGCAGCTGGCCGAATGGAAGAGCCGGGGCTGGTGACCACCGGCCTACGGCACGATCGGGTTGCGGTCGTGCCGTAGGCCGATGGCCTCCTTCGTGCATCGGGCGCGGGCGGGGCCTCAGGCCAGGCCGGCCAGCTGCCCGCGCAGCCAGGTCAGGGCGGTGGCGCTGCCGGCGACCCGGTAGTGCGGGTAGCTCTGGTGGATTCCGGATTTCACGAAATCGTCGATCTGCTGCTTGCGTTCCTCGTAGGCGGCACCGTTGAGCTGGTCGTGCAGCAGGCCGATCCCGCCGGCGGCCAGCGCGTCGTTGAGCAGTTCGAGACCCAGCGAATGGTAGTTACCGAACTGGGCGGGATCGGCATTCGACACCTGGGCGAAGAACCCGGCGATCCGGGCGGCGAAATCACCTTCCGGGGTTGAGCAGTACAGATCGCCGACGGCGCAGAAGCTGTAGGTGCGGTTGCTGAGCCAGCCGAAACCGGTCAGCCGGGGGCCGCCCGCTCCGGCGCCGGGCACCGCCGGACCGATCAGGTTGTCGGTGGGGGAGCGACGCGGATCGGCGATCAGCCCGACCAGCGCGACCCGGTCGGCCGGGACAATGCCCAGCCCGGTGCCGATTTCGGCGGCGAGATCACCCGCGGCGTCGGCGCCCTGGCTGTAACCCAGCAGGGCGAACCGGGTGTTGCCGCAGCGTCCCGCGACCTCGGAGATCATGCCGCGCGCCCCGGCGATCGCCTCGTTCTTGGAGCGGCCGTAGACCTCGCCCTCCCAGGGGAAAGCTGTCGCGGTGTAGGCGACGTAGTCGGCGTAGGCGCCGTTGGGCAGGTCGTCTGCGACCGCGGCGAGCATTCCCTTGCCGGGGTCGGCTTTCGAGGTCTCCCAGGTGCCGGGGATCGCGACGACATATAGACCCGGGCAGTGCGCCGGCGTGGCCTGGGCGGGTGTAGCCGCCGCGGGGGCGAGGACAGTGGCGAGGGTAACCGCCACACCGGCGGCGGCTTTCTTCCATCCAGGCATTATGTTCTCCATGTGCTCACCGAGACGGCCACTGGCCGTTCACCTGTTCCCAGGCTTCCCAAAACAGTCGACGGGCATGCCGCATCATTGCGACTCGACGCATAAGTAATGTACGGTCCGCGGTCGCCGCTGGAACGACTGGCGACGCAGCAGATCTCGCCGACGAACAGCCAAGCACATCGCCGCCCGTGTCGGCAGCATAATCTACCGGTGTTCGGCCCTGATCAACGGGATATTCATCATCCGATCGTGGCCTGTCGGCACCGCACCGATTCGACACACGAAAAATACTGGCCGGTAGTGGGATACGTACGCATCCCCGGCACGGCAGCAGGGCTACCGGATTCCGGTACCCGGCCGGCGGTGATGGTGCCCGGTCGCGCACCGGGGCGGGTGATCGCCGTGCCGGGCGAAGCTGATAACGATTCGGGCGATAACCCGGCCGGGGTCTGCGGCGCCGAGGCCCGGCTTCCGCGGTGGGCCGGGCGCCAGGTGCGCCACTCTTATGGCTGCGACCAGGGGAAACGCTGACCGTCTCCTGGCCGGTCCGGTCCCGGCGCCGCGGCGCGCCCCGTCCAGGGGCCGAAACCTGCCTGGCAGACTTATGGCGTGACTCGGGCACAAGTGCGTACACGACCGGCCTCGCGGCCCGGTTCCGGTGCTGCGCGCGGGATCGGCGCCGCCGTCCTGCGCTGGGGCGGCCGGCTACTGGCCGGTGCTGTGCTGGTCGGGCTGGTGCTGGTGCTGGGTACCGGTGTCCGGGTGTGGCAGGTGGCGCGGATCGAGGACTACACGCCCGCCGACGCCATCGTGGTGCTGGGCGCGGCCCAATATTCGGGGACCCCGTCGTCGGTGTTCGAGGCCCGGCTCTACCAGGCGGAGAAGCTGTACGAGCAGGGCGTCTCGGATCTGGTGATCACGGTCGGCGGGAAACAGGAAGGTGACCTGTACACCGAGGCGGCGTCCGGGAAGATGTACCTCACGGACGCGGGTGTCCCCGAGGATGCCGTCCTCGCGGTGGAAACCGGGTCCGATACCTTGCGCAGTATCGAAGCGGTGGCGGTGGCGATGCGGGAGCGCGGGCTCGAGTCCGCCGTGCTGGTCAGCGACCCGTGGCATTCGCTGCGGACCCGCACCATGGCTCGTGACGCCGGGCTCGACGCGTGGACCGCGCCCACCCGCACCGGTCCCGCCGTCTACACCCGCGAATCCCAGGCGCACGGAATCGCCCGGGAAACCGCGGCCCTGCTCTGGTACCAGCTCACCCATTTCTCGGCGGATTTCACCTACACCGCCGGGCAGTGAAACCTTCACTCGCCGGTGCGGTCGAACACGCTGACCCGTCACTCCCGGGTGGCAGACTTGGCCGATGAGCTACACCGAGCACGACCGGGAACGCCTGGTCACCGAGGCCCCCAAAACGGCCGGTCTGGTCGATGCCGGCGCCGCCGGTAACGGGCATCGCAGCGAATTCGCGCGCGACCGTGCCCGGGTGCTGCATTCGGCGGCGCTGCGGCGCCTGGCGGATAAAACCCAGGTCATGGGACCCCGTGACGGTGACACGCCACGAACCCGGCTGACCCATTCCCTGGAGGTCGCGCAGATCGGCCGCGGTATCGCCGACGGACTCGGCTGCGATCCCGACCTGGCCGAACTCGCGGGGCTGGCGCACGATATCGGCCACCCGCCCTACGGGCACAACGGCGAGAAAGCCCTCGATATCTTCGCCGCCGAGCACGGCGGGTTCGAGGGCAACGCCCAGAACTTGCGCATCCTGACCAGGCTCGAACCGAAGGTCCTCGATTCCTACGGCAGCAGTGCGGGCCTCAACCTCACCCGCGCCGCCCTCGACGCATGCGTCAAATATCCGTGGCAGCGCACCGAACCCGGCGGCAAATTCGGCGCCTACGAGGTGGACGCCGACCGGCTGGCCTGGGTTCGCAAGGGCGCCCCGGAGCGGCGGCCGGCCCTGGAGTGCCAGGTCATGGACTGGTCCGACGATGTCGCCTACTCCGTGCACGATGTGGAGGACGGGATCATCGCCGGCCGGATCGACCTGCGGGCGCTGGCGGACCCGGTGGAGCGGCTGGCCCTCGCCGAACTGGGGCATGTCCAGCATCGCGGTCTGTCGGTCGACGATCTGGTGGCGGCGGCACAGCGGCTGTCGGAGCTGCCGGTGGTCACCGATGTCTTCAGCTACGACGGCACGCTCCGCAGTTCGGTCGCGTTGAAGCGGCTCACCAGCGAACTCGTGGGTCGTTTCGCCAACGCGGCGGTCGTGGCGACCCGGGCGGCCGCGCCGGGACCGCCGGCCCGCTACTCCGCCGACCTGGAGGTGCCGCCCGTCGCGGCTGCCGAGGTCGCCATCCTCAAGACGGTCGCGCTGCGCTACGTCATGTCCGACCCTGACCACAAATTGCGCCAGGCCGATCAGCGGGACCGGCTGACGGCCGTCGCCGAACATCTGCTGGCCACCGGACCGGCCGTGCTCGACCCGATTCTGCAGCCCTGGTGGACCGCCGCCGCCGACGACACCGCCCGGGTGCGCGTGATCGTCGACCAGATCGCCTCCTACACCGAGAGCCGTCTCGAACGTGTCGCCGCCGACCTGTGAACCGCGCACGGCCGGAGCGGACGCGGAGGTATCGCAGGGTGCGCACGGCCGGAGCGGACGCGGAGGTATCGCTGGGTGCGCACGGCCGGAGCGGACGCGGAGGTATCGCAGGGTGCGCACGGCCGGAGCGGACGCGGAGGTATCGCCTAGACTCGACGCGTGACCGGACGAATACCAGCTCGCGATATCACCGCCATTCGGGAGCGTGTCCGGATCGAGGATGTGGTCGGTGAATACGTGGCGCTCAAACGCGGCGGCGCCGATTCGATGAAGGGCCTGTGCCCGTTCCACGACGAGAAATCACCGTCCTTCCATGTCCGCCCCAACCACGGCCTGTTCCACTGTTTCGGGTGCAGTGAGGGCGGCGATGTCTTCGCCTTCATCCAGAAGATCGAGCACATCGGTTTCGTCGAAGCCGTCGAGCAGATTGCCGACCGGGTCGGGTACCGGATCAACTACGAGGGTGGCGGCACCTCGGTGCAGCGCGACCGCGGCACCCGCAGCCGGCTGGTCGCCGCCAATGCCGCCGCGCAGGAGTTCTATGCGGCCCGGCTGCGCGGCCCCGACGCCACGGTGGCCCGCAAATACCTCACCGACCGCAACTTCGACGAGGCCGCGTGGACCCAGTTCGGCTGCGGTTACGCCCCCGACGGCTGGGACACCCTCACCAAACACCTGCTGAACAAGGGTTTCGAGTTCAAAGAACTCGAGGCCGCCGGCCTGTCCCGGCAGGGCCGGCGCGGGCCGATCGACCGATTCCACCGGCGGCTGCTGTGGCCGATCCGGAACCTGGGCGGCGATGTGATCGGTTTCGGCGCCCGCAAACTCTTCGAAGACGACACCATGCCGGGAAAGTACGTCAACACCCCGGAAACCCTGCTGTACAAGAAGTCTCAGGTGCTGTTCGGTCTCGACCATGCCAAACGGGAAATAGCCAAGGGGCATCAGGCCGTAGTGGTCGAGGGCTATACCGATGTGATGGCCATGCACCTGGCCGGGGTGAAAACCGCCGTCGCCGCCTGCGGCACCGCGTTCGGCGACGACCATCTGGCGATCCTGCGCCGCCTGCTGATGGACGACAACTTCTGGCGCGGCGAGATCATCTTCACCTTCGACGGTGACGCCGCCGGTCAGGCCGCTGCCCTGAAGGCTTTCCTCGGCGACCAGAAAGTGGCCGGGCAGACCTATGTGGTGGTGTCGCCGGATGGGCAGGATCCGTGTGAAATGCGTCAGCGCTCGGGCGACGCCGCCCTGCGCGATCTGGTCGCCCGCCGCGAACCGCTCTTCGATTTCGCGCTGCGCCAGGAAATCGCCAAACGCGAGGACAGCCGCACCCATGCCCTCACCTACGACAGTCAGGTCGAGGTGATGCGCTGGGCGGTGCCCATCGTCGCCCAAATCAAAGACCACGGCCTGCGCAAACGCTATGCCACCCAGCTCGCCGAATGGACGGGCTGGCAGGATCCGCAGCTCGTCTACCGCCGCGTCGACGAGGAGGCTCGCAAACTCCGCGGCGCCGCTGCCGCCCCCACCCGCGGTCCCCGCGCCGAACAGTCCGGGCCCACTCAGCCGGCCGCCTACCCGGACCCGCGCGACCCAGTGCTGCGGTCCCAGCGCCAGGCTCTCACCGCCGGACTCCAGTACCCGGAGATCGCCGGCCCCGCCTTCGACGCCCTGGAAGCCGACGCTTTCACGCACCCGGCCTACGCTGCCGTGCGCACCCTGATGGCCGAAGCGGGAGGGGCGTCCAGCGGGCTGGCGGGCGCCGACTGGATCGGCGCGATCACCGACTGCACCGACGACCTCACCCTCCGTGCCCTGGTCTCCGAACTGGCGAGCGAACCGCTGCCGGTGAAAACCACGAACGACATCCCGCGCTTCATTACCGGTGTCCTCGCCAACGCCCAGGCCGGGCTGGTCGGCCGGCAGATAGCGGAACTGAAGTCCCGCCTGCACCGCGTCTCCTCCACTGACGATTCCGACACCTACATGGCGCTGTTCGGCGACCTGGTGGCCCTGGAGCAGTACCGCAAGAGCCTGCTGGATCAGGCCATGGGCAGCGGCGACTTCGCCTCCACAGCCTGAGCCCCGAGCCGACCCGAAGCGCATCCGTCCGCGCGGGCAGGAGTGGGTTCGGAGGTCCGCCTAGCGCCGGCGCAACTGATCGTGCGGCACCATCACGGTGGTCCGCTCGTCCAACGGCTCCATCGGCTCCAGCTTCGGCTGGGTGCTCAACTTGTCCGCTAGCCGCTGCCGGCTCACCAGCACCAGCTTGCGGGTCACCGGGCTCCCCGCGACGGCACGCGCACTGGCACTGATCTGCTCATAGCGCGCCCGCCCGGCCTTACTGCCCAGCACATAACCGGCAGCGATACCGATGATCAACCGCAGCATCAGGGTCGAGCTCCTCCCAGTAGTCCGTGCTGCCCCATCCTGCCCGACCACACCGACACCTGTCGATCCGACGCCACGCCCAGACCCGCCGCTCGAGCCCCCATTCGCCTCGTCTCCCGAGCTCGACCCCGCGATTTGGGCGCGCACCCACCCATACGCTAAAGTTTCACCTCGGTCAGCCCGGAACGGGCGAGACCACCGAGCAATCCCCTATAGCTCAATTGGCAGAGCAGCCGACTGTTAATCGGCAGGTTACTGGTTCGAGTCCAGTTGGGGGAGCAGAAGCAGCAGGTCAGGCCAGATATTCAGGCTTGACCTGTTTTTCTTTTGGCCGATCACCAAAAATACACCAAGGTTTCCGCTCCGAACTTTTATTGCAGTCGAACGCCATGGCGATCGTTTTCCGGGTTCGTGCCCCTGGAGGTGGCCCTGACTCTGCGGACGCGCAACGCTGGACGCAACCCCGCCGCGGGCAGGGTTCAGGCGGCCGGTGAGCCCACACCGGAGTTCCGAATGGTGGCTGTGGCGGGAGCGGGCCGGCCGAGGCGGACCATGGCGCGGTAGCGGGCGCGCTGACTGGGCGCCGGGGCAGTGGTGGTGGTTCGGTGCCGGGGGTGGCGAAGGTGCGCTGCCCGGATGGCTTCGAACGGTCGCTCGCCGGGACCGGCGGAGCCAAAACTATCCACCGGGTAGATAGTTGGTATCCGTGAGACCCGGTTCCCCATTCGGCGAATCGCCCTGACACTGGTGACTCGGACCACAGTCAGTCGAACCGTCGATAAGGACAGAATCGTGTCTCACCTGCTGGCTCACCTCAGCCACGTCGAAATCACCACCCCGGATGTCGCCGCGTCAGCGCGTTTTTATGTCGAGCAGTTCGGGATGCGGGCTATCCATGAGGTCGATGGTCGCGTGTATCTGCGGTGCTGGGGTGACTACTACACCTACAGCCTGGTCCTCGTCGAAGGCCCCGAGCCGACGTTGCAGCGGATGGCGTGGCGTACGACCAGTGCTGAGGCGCTCGAGCAGGTGGCCGAGCGTATCGAGGCCGCCGGAATCACGGGGGAGTGGACCACCGGGGCGTTCGGGTTCGGCAGGGCTTACGAGTTCACGGGGCCCTACGGTCACCCGATGCGCCTGTTCTACGACGTGGAAAAGTTCAGCGCGGAACCGGAATTCAAGTCGATCTATCCGGACCGGCCGGAGAAGCGTTCCGCGCATGCCGGGGCTCCCCGGTTCCTGGATCACGTCACGATCGCGGCGACCGATGTGCGCGGTTTCTGCGCCTGGTACTCCGAAGTGCTGGGATTCCGCACGATGGCCTTCACCGATCTCGAGGAAGCGCCCATCACCGTTTTCGGTGTTCTGACGACCAACGAGAAGTCGCATGATCTCGGGGTGGTGCTCGACACCTCGGAGCTCGCCGGCCGTATCAACCATGTCGCGTTCTGGGTGGACACCTATCAGGAGCTGCTGGTGTGCGCGGATGTGCTGATGGAACGCGGCACCGCCATGGAGTACGGGCCTTCCATCCACGGCATCGGGGAACAGAACTTCTTGTACTTCCGTGAGCCGAGTTCGATGCGTATCGAATTGAATTCGGGCGGATACCGCAATTACGTGCCGGACTGGGAACCGCATACCTGGAAGCCGTCCGAAGGCTCGAACAACCTGTACCGCAACGGCGCCATGCCGCATTCGATGACCGAGTCCTTCCCCTTCGCCGAAGGTTTCACGGCGACGGAGGAGGGAGCGTCGGAGGAGATGAAAGCCGAGCTGCTCAATCCTTACTCGACTCCTGGACAGGGCTGACCTGCGCCGCTTCCACCCGGTGTCGTCGTATGAAGGAGTAACGAAGTGAAAATCGCACGTCGGCAGTCCGACGACGGGCCCATCCTGGCCGTGCTCGCGGAGGGGGACCTGCTCGTCGACCTCGAGCCGCAGACCGGACTGGCGGCTCTGCTCGGCGACCGAGGCAGAATCCACGACGTCGCCGACCGGGCCCTGGCACAGCGGAGGACGGTGACCGGCCTGGCCGACGCGGTGCTGCTGGCACCGCTGGACCCGCCGACGTTCCGGGATTTCTCGACATTTCCTGCCCATACGGAGGGAGTGGTGAAGCTGATGGACCCGAACGCCACCGTGCCCGCGGAGTTCTGGGAGATCCCGACGTTCTACTTCTCCAACCCCTACGCCATCACCGGCCCCTACGCGGACGTGCCGATCGCACCGGGCTGCACCGACTTCGACTTCGAACTCGAGGTCGGCGCGGTAATCGGCGCGGCCGGTCGTGACCTGAGCGTCGAGGACGCAGCCGAGCACATCGCCGGATATGTCGTGATCAACGACTTCTCCGCCCGCGACGTCCAATTCCATGAAATGCGGCTGCGTTTGGGGCCGGCCAAAGGTAAGGACACCGCGACGACCCTCGGTCAGTTCTTCGTCACCGCCGACGAACTCGCCTCCCGGGCCGCGGGCCCGTCCTTCGACCTCCGGATGGAGGTCGCCGTCAACGGGGAAACGGTCGGGGAGGACACGCTCGATCACATGGCATGGAGTTTCCCGGCGCTGGCCGCGTACGCGTCGCGGGGTACCGAGATCCGGCCGGGCGATCTGCTGGGTTCGGGAACCTGTCGCGGCGGATGCCTGGCCGAGTTGTGGGGCAGGCACGGCCGTGCGGTACGTCCGGCACTCCAGCCGGGTGATGTGGTCACCACAACCGTCGATGTCCTCGGCGAGACCCGCAACCGAATTGTCGAGGCCGCCCCGATGCAGCCGATCCGTGCGTGGAGGTCGGCATGACCGACCGGACACCGATCAGCGGCGATGACATGCCCGGCGAGCACAGTGGCCCGCGGCGGTTCCGTGAACAGCGGTGGCTGGTCGACGAGACGATCCGGGCGCAGACCATCGAATTCGATCAGCCACGGCTGGCCTACCATCTGGGGCCGGTCGGCGACGAGCTCGCTCCGGCGGATATGGCCGTTATTCGCGGCGCGGTGCACAAACTCGATGATCACGTCCCCGTCGTGACGGGGGTAGCGCGGCGCCGGGAGCGGTTCGCGCGGCAGGCCGAGGATGCCGGGCACCCGCAGACGGCCGCGGTGCACTGGTATGCCGCGGCACAACTGTGGTCGCTGGCGTGCTGGCCGGTATGGACCGACGAATCGCTGGTTCGTGAGCTCGACGACCACAAGAATGCGGCCTACCTGGCCTGGGGCGCACATTCCGATCACCATGTCGAGCGCGTCGATATCCCCTTCGGTGACGGTGCGCTTGCGGCCTGGTTCCACCGCCCGGCCGGTGTCAGCGGGCCGTTGCCTACTGTGCTGGCCTGTGGCGGCATGGACGCCCCGCGCGAGATCGTCGTGTCCCGCGCGGGCGACCCGTGGCTGGCACGGGGATTCGCGGTCCTCGCCGTCGACGGCCCTGGTCAGGGGGAGACCGCGATCAGGGGTGTCCATATCACCCCTACCGCCTGGATCGACGCGGGCCGGGTGCTGATCGATTGGCTGCGTGCGCGTCCCGAGGTCGACGACGACCGGTTGGTCTGTACCGGCACCAGTTTCGGCTCGCATTGGATGACTCAGGTCGCGGCCACATCGCCGGTGTTCCGCGGTTGTTCGGTCGCCCTGCCGGCTTTCGAACCAGGCCTCCGGACATTGTTCGAACAGGCGTCGCCGACCTTCAAAGCCCGGCATATGTGGATGGCCGGGCTCTACGACGACGAGGCCGCATTCGACGACCTCGTCGCCGGTTACGATTTGCGCCCGCTCATCGCGGGGATGGATGTTCCGTGGCAGGTCATCGGCGGCACGTCCGATGAATTATCGCCCACTCGCTGGGTCGATGAACTCGTCCGAATCTGCCCCGCACCCTCGTCGGTCACCCGCTACGCCGGGGCCCGCCACTCCATGACCGACAGCCCGGCAACCGCACTGGGCCCGAACTGGCGCGGGCTGACGATCGACTGGCTACACGATCGGGCGCTCGGCAGGCCCGCCGAGGACGAACACCGATTGGTCACCGCCGCAGGCGAAGTCGTCGATCTTCCGCATCCCCGCAGGAGTTGAACGGTGTCACCGCGTAGTGAAGGAGTAACGAAGTGAAGATCCCACGTCGGCAGAACGGCGACGCGCCGATTCCGGCGGTCGCCTCGGCGGAAAACATCGCCGGCGCGGCGTCGGTGCAGCCGTTCCGTGCGTGGAGGTCGGCATGACCTACCGAGTGCTGATCACCGATCATCCCGCGGCCACCGTCGATGTCGAGCGTGCGGTGTTCGACGCGGCCGGAGTCGAGATGGTGGTGGCGGAGTCCACTGATCCGGCATCGCTGGCGGCTCTGGCCGCGGATGTCGACGCCATCGCGACCTGCTTCGCGAAGGTTCCCGCCGCGGTGCTCGACAACGCGCCGCGCTGCCGGACCGTGGCACGGTTCGGCGTGGGAGTCGACAACATCGATGTGGCGCGGGCCGGTGAACTGGGCATCGTGGTGACGAATGTGCCGGTGTACTGCGTGGACGAGGTTGCCGATCATACGTTGATGCTGCTGCTGGCACTGGCGCGGCGGCTGGTGCCGTTCGCTGCCGACACCGCGGCGGGCCGCTGGAATCGCAGTTTCGCCTCGGTGCCGGTCCGGTTGCGTGGGAAGACCTTCGGCATTGTCGGTGTGGGTGCGATCGGTTCTGCTCTGATTCCCCGGGTCGCGGCGCTGGGGATGGAGGTGCTGGCATTGCGTCGCCACGGCGGCGAGGTCGAGGGTGCCACGGCGGTGGGTTCTCTCGACGAATTGCTCGCGGCGGCCGATGTCGTTTCGTTGCATCTGCCGTTGAACTCGTCCACACACCACTTGGTCGGCGCGCGTGAGCTCGGGCTCATGAAGCCCACAGCGCTGCTGCTCAACACTTCTCGCGGTGGCCTGGTCGACACGGCCGCGCTGACCGCGGCGCTCTCGGGTGGTCGTTTGGGCGGTGCCGGTCTCGATGTCACCGAACCCGAACCGCTGCCGTCGGATCACCCGTTGCGGACGATGGCCAACGCCGTGCTCACCCCGCACTATGCGTTCAGTTCCGACGGGTCGATGGCCGATCTGTCGCGTACCGCGGCCGAGCACGTCCTCGATGTGCTTGCCGGTCGCCGGCCGGAATCGATCGTCAATCCGGAGGTTCTCGCTTCGCCGGCGCTGCGCACCCCGGAGCTGGCGCGATGAGCACCGAGTACGCCGACCTGACCGATACGGTCACCGCGCATCTGCGTGCCCGCGGGCTGGCCGCCTCCGAGGCGGGCTTGACCGTGCGGGCGCTCACCGGCGGGGTCTCCAACGATGTCGTCGCGGTTACCGGTGAGGGTGTCGATGCGGTGGTCAAACGAGCGCTGAGCCGGTTGCGGGTCCGGCAGGAGTGGGAAGCCGATGTGGGCAGGCTGACCACCGAGGGCCGCGCGCTGCGCCTGGCCGCGACGATCGCGCCGGAATCGGTGCCGCCCGTGCTGGATCTGTCCGACGGTTTCCTCGTCATCGGCCGGGCCCCCGACCACTGGCACACCTGGAAAGCCGACCTGATGGCCGGTGTGATCGATGTACACGTCGCCGCCCGGCTCGGTGAGTTCCTGGCGAAACTGCAACAGTGCACCGCCGGCCGGGTCGACCCACTGCGGGCGGAGTTCGGTTCGCGGACCGCGTTCGAGCAGCTTCGGGTCGATCCGTTTCACCGGCAGATCCGCGGCCGGTACCCCGATCTCGCACCGCAGATCGATCGGACGATCGCGGTCATGGCGGAAACCACCGAATGCCTGGTGCACGGTGACTACTCACCGAAGAATGTGCTCGTCGGTGATTCCGACGCGGAAATGTGGGTCATCGACTGGGAAGTCGCCCATCTGGGCGACCCGGCCTTCGATCCGGCCTGGATCGTCGGCCATCTGCTGCTCAAAAGTATCCGCCGGCCCGACTACGGCGAACGATACCGTGCGGCGGCGGCGACCTTTCTCGACGCCTGGAACTGCACAGATCCCGAGTCGATGGCCCAGCTGATCCGCCAAACCGGCTGCCTGGTGCTGGCCCGCGTGGACGGGCGCAGCCCGGTCGACTACCTCGACGAACCCGGACAGGTGGCCGCGCGCTCGCTCGGCCGCCGGTTGCTCGGCGATCCCCCTCATTCCCTACCGGACGCTTGGAGGCTCCTCGCATGACCGACACCGCTATCCGCGAGATCACCGCCTGGGAAGGACTCGACTCACGCGGCAAACCCACCGTCGGATGCGAGGTGCTGCTCGCAGGCGGTGCGCGCGGGCAGGCGTACGTCCCGTCCGGGGCCTCGACCGGCCGCCACGAGGCGCGGGAGTTGCGCGACGGCGGCGCCCGCTACTCTGGGCAGGGCGTGCAGCGGGCCGTTGCGAACGCCACCACGATCCTCGCCGAGGCCGTGCGGGGCCTGGATGCCCTCGACCGCGGCGCGGTCGATACCGCGCTGCGGGCGGCCGACGGCACCCCGGACCTGGGGGAGGTGGGCGCCAATGCCGTGCTGGCGGTTTCGGTCGCGACCGCGCTGGCCGCCGCCGATGCCCAGCGCATCCCGCTCTACCGGCTGGTCGCGGCAGCGGAACACGAGCCGCTGCTGCCACTGCCGATGGTCAACATCATCTCCGGTGGCGCCCATGCCGGCCGCTCGATCGATGTGCAGGACTTCCTCGCCGTCCCGGTCGGGGCGCAGTCGTTTGCCGAGGCCATCGAATACAGCGCCCGGGTCCGCCAGGGCACCGCCGACGTGCTGGCCGAGCGCGGTCACTCGGTCGCGCTGATCGCCGACGAAGGCGGGCTCGGACCCGTATTGCCGACCAACAGGGCCGCGCTGGACATGGTGGTCGCCGGAATCGAACGCGCCGGATTGCAACCCGGCGCGGACATCGGGGTCGCGGTCGATATCGCCGCCACTCAATTCCTCACACAAGACGGGCATTACGTACTGGCCGCCGAAGGGAACCGCCGGCTCAGCGCGGCCGAACTGGTCGACGAGCTCGCCGACTGGTGCGCGCAGTATCCGATCGTCTCCTTGGAAGACGCACTCGGCGAAGACGACTGGGACGGCTGGGCGCGGGCGACCGAACGACTCGGCCACCGGCAACTGCTCGGTGACGACTTCTTCGTCACCGACGCCGAACGGCTGGGTCGCGGTATCCGGGACAAGGTCGCCAACGCCGTGCTCGTCAAACCCAATCAGACCGGCACCCTCTCCGACGCCTGCACGGTGGTGCGGCTGGCGCAGGACAACGGCTACCGCACCGTGCTTTCCGCGCGGTCCGGGGAAACCGAGGACGCGTGGCTGGCCGATCTGGCACTGGGCTGGCGGACCGGTCAGATCAAGGTCGGCTCCACCATGCGCTCCGAACGCACCGCGAAATGGAATCGGCTGTTGCAGATCGAAGCTCAGCTCGGCGACCGGATCGAGTACGCGGGTGCCGCCGCCATCGCGGCCCCGTCCGGCGATCGGGCCCTGGCATGAACAGGGTGGTCGAAGGCTACGGGCTGGGTACCTTCGCCGACGGCACGAGAACATTCGCCGGAGTGGTCGCGGGGGACCGGGTGGTCGAGATCGCGCCGGAGCGACTGGGGCCCGGGATAGTCACCACCGCGGATATCTTCGACGCCTGGGATACCGTGCGCACCGCACTACCCGATATCGCGGCGCACGCGGCGACCGAGGGTAAACCGTTGGCGCAGTTGCGTATTCTGCCGCCGGTCCGACCCCGCCACATCTTCCAGGCGGGAGCGAACTACCGCAGCCATGTCGCCGAGATCATCGTCTCCGGCAAAGCCGCCGACGACACCCGCACCGAGGAAGAGCTCGAGGCCGCCGCCGCGGCGATGATGGACGAGCGAGCCCGGACGGGCAGCCCGTTCTTCTTCACCGGGCTGGCCTCGGCCATGTGCGGCGCCGACGACGATGTCCTGCTCGTTCCCGAATCCGACCGGACCGACTGGGAGGCCGAACTCGCCGTCGTCATCGGGGCGGTCGCCGACAACGTCGCGCGTGAGAACGCCCTCGACTTCGTGGCCGGCTACACCGTTGCCAACGATGTCAGTGCCCGCGACCTGCAATTCCCCGCCGAACACCGGCCACTCGGCGGGGACTGGCTGCGCGCGAAGAACCGGCCCACATTCCTGCCCGTGGGACCCTTCGTGATCCCGGCCGAGAACCTCGGCGACTACCGGGATCTCGAGATCGAGTTCCGGCTCAACGGCGAACGTATGCAACACGACCGCGCCGCCAACATGCTCTTCGACGTGCCGACCCTCGTCGCCCAGGCCTCCGCGATCACTCCCTTGCTGCCCGGCGACCTGATCCTCACCGGCAGCCCGGCAGGCAACGGCGGAAAGTGGCAACGCTGGCTGGCGCCCGGGGACGTGATGGAGGCATCCATCAGCGGAATCGGAACCCTCCGCAACATCTGCCGGGCAGCACCGGGAAAGAAGGCCACAGCATGACCTCCGACATCACCACGGATACCTCGCCCGTCTTCGACCCGGCGAACCCGGCCGCCACTATCGAGGCGATGGCCCACCGGTGCAGCAACTGGGGCCGCTGGGGCGAAGACGACGTCCACGGCACGCTCAACTTCCTCGACGAGGGCGCGCGGGTCCGGGCCGCCCGGCTCGTCACCAGCGGCCGGACCTTCTCGCTGGCACAACCATTCGACGCCGAAGGCCCGCAGAAGGGATGGCGGCGACGGACCAACCCCGTCCACACCATGACCGACACCGGCCTGGACGCCGAATACGGTGACCAGGGCTTTCCCTTCGGTTTCGGCGGGGCCGACGATGTGATCGCCATGCCGCTGCAGTGCTCGACGCAATGGGACGGGCTCGGCCATATCTTCGACCACGGCCGCGCCTGGAACGGCCGGCGCGCCGGGGGAGTCGTCACCTCCGAAGGCGACCAGGTCACCGGCATCGAAACCGCCGCCGACCGGATCGTGGGCCGCGCCGTACTCCTCGACGCCGGCCGCGCCCTGGCCGGTGAACTCGGACTCGAACATCCCGAACTACCCGACGGGTTCGCGCTCACCCCCGAGTTGCTCGATCGCATCATCGACCAGCAGGGCGTCTCGGCCCGGGTCGGCCGCGGTGACATCCTGCTCGTGCGTACCGGCCAGTACAGCCGGGCACGCCGTGACGGCTGGGGCGACTACGCCGGCGGCGCCGCGCCCGGGCTGTCGTTCCGCTCCGCGCCGTGGCTGCACGAACGGGAGATCGCGGCGATCGCCACCGACACCTGGGGGTTCGAGGTGCGGCCCACCGAGTTGCACGGTGCCTTCCAGCCATTGCACCAGATCGTCATTCCCCATATGGGTCTCTACATCGGTGAGATGTGGAATCTCGACGATCTCGCCGAATACTGCGCCCGCACCGGCCGATACGAGGCATTCCTCGTCGCCGCGCCGCTCCCGGTCACCGGCGCGGTCGGGTCACCGGTCAATCCCATCGCCGTCGTGTGACAACGAAAACACGCTAGAAAGGCACCCGCCCATGCCCTCAACGAAGAAGGTAGGAATCATCGGCGCCGGTATCGCCGGACTGTCGGCCGGTATCCTGCTGGCCGATCGCGGTATCGATGTCGAGATCCTCGAACGCGCCGACGCCCCCCGAACAGTCGGATCCGGAATCACGCTGCAAGGCAACGCGCTACGCATCCTGCGCCAACTGGGCGTGTGGGACCGGATCGAGTCCCGGGGGTACTCCTTCGACACCGTCGGCCTGCGCGCCCCCGACCCCGAAGCCACCGTTCTGGTCGTCATGAACGACGTGCGGACCGGCGGCGACGACCTGCCGGCGACCGTGGGAATGCACCGGCCCGAACTCGCCGCGATCCTGCGCGACCGGCTCGACGTGGCCGGCGGCCGGATCCGATACGGCGCCGATGTCGTGGGCATCGACTCGTCCGGGAACACCGCCACCGCGGTCACGGCATCCGGGGATCGCAGGTCCTACGATCTACTGATCGCCGCCGACGGCATCAACTCGCCCACCCGGGGCCTGCTCGGTATCGATATCGTCCCTCGCCCCACCGGCGTAGGTGCCTGGCGCGTGGTGGTCCCGCGTCCCGCGGACGTCGTGCGCACCGACCTGATCTACGGCGGCCCGCACCACCTCGCCGGATATTGCCCCACCGGCGACGATTCGATCTACGCCTATATCGTCGAGGACGCCCAGGTCCGCGACAGCGCGCAGGGACCGCTGATCGTCAAGGAACTCGCGGCCGGCTACGGCGGTCCGTGGAAACAGATCGCCGACTCGATCGACGAGAACACCCCGGCCAACTACACCTGGTTCACCACCCATCTCGTCGACGGCCCCTGGCATCGCGACCGGGTGGTCCTGATCGGTGACGCCATCCACAACTGCCCGCCGACGATCGCCCAGGGGGCGGCCATGGCCCTGGAAGACGCCGCGGTTCTCGTCGAGGAACTGTTCGCCGGTGACGCACCGCTCGACGCGGTGTTCACCCGCTTCCGCGAACGCCGGTTCGACCGAGCCAGGACCGTGGTGGAATCCTCCACCCAGCTGGTGCAGTGGATGGTCGACGGCCATCGCGGCGACGTGGCCGAGGTCATCCAGCGCGTCGCGCACATGGTGAAGGAACCGGCATGACGGGGCCGATCGTCGACGTGCACGCGCACGTCCTGCTACCGGCCGTCGAAGCCTACGTCGCCGAACTCGACCCCGAGGGCCTCGCCGCCGCCAAAGAGCTCGACGCACGGCGCAACGGATTCGAGTCCCTTGCCGCATCGGGGCGCATGATCGGTGAGCGGTGGCAGCTCCTGACCGACCTGCCCACCCGGCTGGCCGCGATGGACGCCGCGCAGGTCGACGTTCAGCTGGTGTCGCCGTCGCCGTCCCACTACTACCCGTTCCTCGGGCCGGACGACGCGCTGGACGTCGCCCAGCGCGTGAACGCGGCCATCGGTGAGCTGGTCGGCCGAGCCCCTGGCCGGCTCCTCGGATTGGGTGTCGCTCCGCTACAGCATCCGGAACAGCTGGTTCCCGCCCTCGACGACGCCCTCGGCCGCGGACTGCGAGGCGTGGAGATCGGGTCCTTCGGGGCCTCCGCTACCGGCGGACAGGCCGGCACCGTGGAACTGTCCGATCCGGCACTGAACCCGTTCTGGGCGGCCGCCGAGACGGCGGGCGCCGTCGTGTTCCTGCATCCGTTCGGGTGCTCACTCGACGAACGACTCGACCGGTTCTACCTGGCCAACACCGTGTCGCAACCCGCCGAGAACGCGGTAGCACTGTCCCACTTGATCTTCGGCGGTGTCCTCGACCGCTACCCCGGTCTGCGCGTGGTCGCCGCACACGGCGGCGGGTACCTGCCGACGACCATCGGGCGCTCCGACCATGCCTGGCGGGTCCGGCCCGAAGCCCGCGCGTGTCAGCATCCGCCGTCGAGCTACCTGCGGCGGCTCTGGTTCGACTCGCTCACCCACGACAGCGGGCAGCTCGCGGAGCTGATCCGGGTGGCCGGCCCTACGCGTGTGCTGCTCGGCTCGGATTTCCCCTTCGATATGGGAACCGACGACCCCGTCGGTGCGGTTCGGGACGCAGGATTGTCCGACGAGGTCGTGCGGGCCGTTCTGTCCGGCAATGCCGCGGCCCTGCTGCCGGACACCGGAGACCGGGAGGACCTGGTCACGTAGGGTTTCGAAGGGACAGGACACCGTGGCCAGGGCGGAGGAGTGCCGGTGAAGGAAGTCGACCTGAACCTGCTGCCGCATCTGCACGCGCTGCTCGAACTGCGCAACGTCTCCCGGGCCGCCGAACGCGTGCACCTGAGCCAATCGGCGATGAGCGCGGCACTGGCCCGGCTGCGCCGCCATTTCGACGACGAACTCCTGGTGCGCGCCGGACGCGAGTACACCTTGACCGCGTTCGCCCGCAGTCTCGCACCGGCCGTCCAGGAGGCCCTGGCGCGGGTCCAGGACGCGATGCAGATGCGATCGGAGTTCGATCCCGCGGACACCGACCGCACCTTCGTCCTCGCCGCGTCCGACTACGCGACCACGGTCGTGATCCGGCCGTTGCGCGGCCTGATCGCCCGGCAGGCGCCCCACGTGTCGGTGGAAATTGTCCCCACCGCCGGAATCGACCTCGGCCTTGAGGCATTCGGCCAGGTGGATGTCCTCGTGGGTCCGATGGGATTCGATTTCGGCGGCAGCTACCGGCAGTTGTTCCGCGACGAGTTCGTCGCCGTCATGGACAGCGGCAATCCCTTGCTCGAGCGCGCCGAACTGACCCTCGCCGACCTCGCCGCCGTGCCACACGCCGCCGGCGAATTCGGCCCCGGCGTGACGACACCACCCATGCAGTTCCTCGCCGACGCCGGTGTCACCCCCGTCGTGGCCGCCCGGGTATCGGGCTGGCAGATCCTACCGTTCCTCGTCGAAGGCACCGACCTCGTGGCACTGGTCCCGCGCCTACTGGCCACCCGCTTGGCCACCGGGCTGTCGGTGACCGTCGTGGAATTCGTGGCCGAGCTCGAGATACCGGTCGTGGAGGCCATGTTCTGGCATCCCCTGCACACCACCGACCCCGCCAACACGTGGCTGCGTGAGTCGATCCAGCAGGTCTGCCGCGAAATCCGCGACGAAGACACCGGACCGATTCATCCGGTCCGGATCGGGCCGCCGAAGCCCTGAGCCGCCGCTCCCGGACCGCCGCCGGTCCGAGCTCATTCGCCGGTTCGTCCGGCTCGTAGATACTGTTCGACCATCGTCGCCGAGTACGCGACTTCGCGTCCCGCCGCGCGGCACGGCCATCGCGTACACGGCGCGAAAAGGGAGGCTCTGTCCCGGCGCACCGATCACGACCGACCGCTGGACTACCGAGCTCGGAAAGCATCGACTGCCCCGGAGCGGCGTATCAATCCAGCCTGCATACCGATTGCAGCCGCTTCTCCACGGGAGGACACCTCGAGTTTCTTCAGCAGGCCCGCGACATGGAACTTGACGGTGCTCTCGGCGACACCCAGTTCCGTCGCGATGGCCTTGTTCCGCATCCCGGCCGCTACCAGTGATAAGACCTCACGTTCCCGGCGGTTCAGGATCGCCAGCCCGGGCAGATCCGGCGGCGCCGCGGGCGGATCCAACGGTAGCCGGACCGTCACCCGGCTGCCCCAATCCGCAACCACCTCGACATCCACCTCTGCGGATAGCGTGCGCACCCTGCCCTCCAGCCCGCGGCGTACGCTCGACGAATCCAAGCGCCCCGCCGCATTGTCGCGAATCTCGATGACGAGCGCTCCGGCTGCACATCCCCACGCAATGCGCAGCCGGTCGAGCTGGGGCTGAGCCGCGAACGCAAGTACCACCGACTGTGTCACGGCTCGCGCGCCGTGGGCGACCTCGCCCGGTATCGGGCGGCCGTCGAGGGGTGGCGCACTGTAGTCCGCCGTGATGTGGCGATGATGCAACAGCGGCCCCAGCTCGCGGCGTAGTCGTTCGAACGCCGCGGCCGGGGCTTCTTCGGACAATGCCCGGTCGGTGGCCTGCTCCGAGCGCAGCGCGATCAGTGCGTCCGAGGCTGTTGCTGTCGCGGTGGCGCGTGCCCGCGCGTCGTCCAAGCCCGGCGAACGCAAGGTGAGCAGCAGTGCGGCGAGTACGGCCTCATGCGAGGCGGTCAGTTCGGCGATCGCGCGGGTCCGCGCGCTGGAGGCCGCCCGTGACTCGGCCAGGTAGTCGGGGCTGGCCTGGGCGACCTGCTGTCGGATCGAGGTCGCGACCAGCCCGAAGGCGGCCATGAGCTCGGGAGGTCGCGGTATTCCGCGCTGATCGCGGGGGAAGAGGACCAGCAGGGTGTCGGAGGGGTCCCGGATCGCCCACACCCACAGCCGGGTGCCGGTGAGCACCGCCGCACCGGCGTAGGCGCCGCCCGGTTCGACCTCCGATTTCAGCTCGTCGAGCTCTGCGAGGGTGATTCGATCGACGATGTCCTGGTCACCGGCCACCTTGCGTGGCCGGCCGGTGCATTCCCGGGTGAAGATCACCAGCGCCCGATGCGGCCACCCGTCGGCGAGGAATCGCGACAGCCGGGGCGCGATTTCCACGAGCGGCCCGTCGACAACCTCGCGCAGACCACACAGCAACGCCACGCACTCCTCGGTGGCGGCTACCGCCGGGCGGCGGGCGGCGGGCAGGAGTCCGGCCGGATAACCGGACAGGTGAGGCGACGATGTATCCACCGCTCAGAGTCTAGGAAGCCCAGGGGAGCGCACTCGCCGAGTGGACAGGTTTTCCTCGTCTTCCGACCAGGTTCATCACGGCCCATCGAGAGATACGTTCGGTCGAAGCAGGCGAGTCGAACGCCTCGCTTCGACCGTCGAAATGCATCGGAGGATCCACCAGTCATGCCGCAGCAGGTCCGCGGGGTCATCGCCCGGAAGCCGGGTGCCCCGGTCGAACTGACCGATATCGTCATCCCCGATCCCGGCCCGGGCGAGGTTGTTGTCGCCGTCGCCGCGTGCGGGGTGTGCCACACCGATCTCACCTACCGCGAGGGCGGTATCAACGACGAGTTCCCGTTCCTGCTCGGCCACGAAGCAGCCGGCACGGTCGAGAGCATCGGTGCCGGAGTCGACTCCGTGAAAGTCGGGGACTTCGTGGTCCTGAACTGGCGGGCGGTCTGTGGTAGCTGCCGGGCCTGCAAACGCGGTCGGCCGCAATACTGCTTCGATACCTTCAACGCCGCGCAGAAGATGACACTCACCGACGGCACCGAACTGACCCCCGCGCTCGGTATCGGCGCGTTCGCCGACAAAACCCTCGTCCACGCGGGCCAATGCACCAAAGTGGATCCGGCCGCCGATCCGGCCGTTGCCGGCCTGATCGGCTGCGGTGTCATGGCCGGCTTCGGCGCCGCGGTGAACACCGGCAACGTCGGCCGCGGCGATTCGGTGGCGGTGATCGGCTGCGGCGGCGTCGGCGACGCGGCCATCGTCGGCGCCCGCCTGGCCGGAGCGTCCACCATCATCGCGGTGGACCGCGACGAGCGGAAACTGGCGTGGGCCACCGATCTCGGCGCCACCCACACCGTCGACGCCGGTACCTCGGACACCGTCGAAGCCATCCAGGAACTCACCGGCGGATTCGGCGCCGATGTCGTCATCGACGCGGTCGGCCGCCCCGAAACCTGGCGTCAGGCGTTCTACGCCCGCGACCTCGCCGGAACCGTGGTCCTGGTGGGTGTCCCCACTCCCGAGATGCGGCTCGAGATGCCGCTGATCGACTTCTTCTCCCGCGGCGGTGCACTGAAATCGTCGTGGTACGGCGACTGCCTACCGGACCGGGACTTTCCGATGATGGTCGACCTGCATCTGCAGGGCCGCCTACCACTGGACAAGTTCGTCACCGAACGCATCGGCCTCGATCAAGTCGAGCAGGCATTCCACACCATGCACGAGGGCAGCGTGTTGCGATCGGTTGTCGTGCTGTGAGCGAGCGTCAGCGAGTGAACCATCAATACAGCGCGCATCGCGAACGACGGAGTGGAGCGGAGTCGTGAGTGGACAGCTCCGCATCGACCGGGTGGTGACCTCCGGGTTGTTCGAACTCGACGGCGGCGCCTGGGAGGTCGACAACAATGTGTGGGTGGTCGGCGATGACGACGAGGTCGTGGTGGTCGACGCGGCCCATGACCCCGGTCCGGTCGTTGATGCCATCGGCGACCGGAACGTCGTCGCCGTCGTGTGTACCCACGGGCACAATGATCACGTCACCTTCGCCCCGCAGTTCGGCGAGGACACCTGTGCGCCCGTCCTGATACATCCCGGCGACGATCCGCTCTGGCAGCAGACGCACCCGGGCCAGAAGTACTGGTCGCTCACCGACGAACAGCGCATCGCCGTGGCGGGAACCGAAATGCATATCATCCACACGCCCGGGCACTCCCCGGGATCGGTATGCCTCTACCTGCCCGAGGCCGATGCCCTGTTCTCCGGCGACACTCTGTTCGCCGGGGGGCCGGGTGCCACCGGACGGTCGTTCTCCGATTTCCCCACCATCATCGGTTCCATTCGCGATCGCGTGCTCACCCTCCCCGAACACACGCGGGTCCACACCGGCCACGGCGACCACACCACGATCGGCACCGAAGCGCCGCACCTGGCCGAATGGATCGCCCGCGGCCACTGAACGCTACGTCGGTGGCACCGGCCCCAGAACGACGGTTGCCCTGACAGGTGAGCGGTAGCCGGACAATGGTCCGGATATGACGGTGAGCGTGAGCGTGAGCGCGCGTGCGCTGACCTGGCCGACACGTTGGCCGGTACGGTCCGGAGTGCGGATGAATCTCCGCGGCGACGTCGAATTATCAGCGCGCTGAGTTTCGCCGTCGGCGGTCCATGGTCTGGATAGGTGTACTGGTCGAGGCGGGAAGGGCAGGTTTCATGGCTCGTGTGCATACGGGCGAATCGGCGCTGGCCCGGGCAGTGCGAATCGTGGAGTCGTTCGGAGTGGGCGATTCGACCTTGACCGTCTCGGAGATCGCCCGGCGGTCCGGCCTGCACGTCGCGACCGCTTCCCGGTTGATCGAGGAATTGGTCGGCTGCGGCTGGCTGGAGCGCGAGAACCGGCAGGTGCGGATCGGGGTCCGGTTGTGGGAGGTGGCCTCGCGGGCATCGGCGACTGTCGGGTTGCGCGAGGCCGCCATGCCCTTTCTGGAGGACCTGCACGCCGTGGTGGGTCAGCACACCCAGCTCGCGGTCCTCGAAGGTGACGAGGTGTTGTTCATCGAGCGGCTCACCGCCTCCGGCGCGGCCGTCAACTATTCGCGGCTCGCCGGCCGGTTACCGTTGCACGCTTCGTCGTCAGGCCTGGTCCTGCTCGCCTACGGACCGGTCGAGTTGCAGGAACGGGTGCTGCGCCGGCCCATGAAGGTATACACGGACAAGACCATCCGGACCGCGCGTCAGCTTCGGTCCGCACTGGCCGAGGTCCGTCGGCAGGGCTACGCCTTCTGTCCCGGTCACATCTACCCGGAAACCACCGGAATCGCGGTACCGATCCACAACGCGCAGGGCACCGTGATCGCGGCGGCGGCGCTGATCGTTCCCAACGACGCCGCTGCCTACGCGCAGATCCCGGCATTGCAGGCCGCCGCCCGTGGGATCTCCCGGGTTATCGCATCTCACATTCCGCCCGCACAGTGATAGGGCACACAATTTTTCTCTCAACTATCAAGAATGATCTGGAGCCGGGGTAGCCGGTCGAACGATCCTCGATGTGAAGACGAGATCGAGGAGTTCAGATGGCTCAGAGTTGTGCCGCCTCCGGGACACCGGCGGGCTCGGTGTTACGTGTCGCGGCGAAAGAGACTGTGGCCGAGGGGGTTGTGGCGCTGACGCTGCGCCACCCCGGCGATCGGAGACTGCCGGATTGGGCACCCGGAGCACATATCGACCTGATGCTCCCCTCCGGTGTGACGCGGCAGTACTCACTGTGCGGAGACCGCTGGGATGCCTACAGCTATCGCGTCGGCATCCTGCGGGAGCGGGACGGCCGCGGCGGCTCCGCCTACATTCATGACGAACTCGCGGTCGGCGACATTGTGGGTGTGGGCGGCCCACGCAACAATTTCGCCTTGGCGCCGGCACCGGAATACCTGTTCGTCGCCGGCGGTATCGGGATCACGCCACTGATTCCGATGATCGCGCAAGCCCAGCTCATGGACATCCCCTGGAAACTGCTCTACGGCGGGCGAACCCGCTCGTCGATGGCCTTCCTCGACGAACTCGCAGGGTACGGCGACCGGGTGAGGGTGACACCCCAGGACGAATACGGGCTACTCGACTTACCGGCCCCGTTGGCCGCCGCGGCCGCTTCCGACGCGAAAGTGTATGCCTGCGGCCCTGAACCGTTGCTGCGCGCGGTCGACACCTGTTGCGCAGATTGGCCTGCCGGCAAACTGCGGACCGAACGGTTCGTGCCGAAGCAGCAGGGTGCGCCGGCCCGCACCACCCCATTCGTCGTCGAACTCGCCCGGACCGGGCTGACCGTGACAGTCACCCCGGACACCAGCGTTCTCGAAACCGTCGCCCGGGCCGGGGTGAATGTCCTTTCGTCCTGCCGCGAAGGCACGTGCGGCACCTGCGAGACCACTGTCCTGTCCGGAGCGCCCGATCACCGCGACTCGATCCTCGACGACGACGCCCGATCGGCGGGGGAATGCATGTTCATCTGCGTGTCCCGCGCCTGTTCCGACCGCCTGGTCCTCGACCTCTGACCCGCGCCGCCGACGAAGGACCCTCCTGTGACCACATTCGCCTCCCATGCGCCTGTCAGCCATATCGACCCCTTCGGCCTCGACATACTCGAGAATCCGTTGCCGTTCCAAGCCGATCTGCGTGATGCCGGCCCGGTGGTCTATCTCGACCGCTACGACGTGTTCGCGATGGGCCGCTACGAACAGGTGCATGCCGCACTGACCGACTGGCAGGGATTCCAGTCCGCCGCCGGTGTCGGGTTGAGCAACTTCCGGTACGAAAAGCCCTGGCGGCCACCGAGCCTGCTGCTCGAGGCCGATCCGCCGTACCACGACGCACCACGGGCGGTGCTGAGCAAGGTCCTCGGCCCGCGAGCGCTGCAGAAACTGCGCGCCTCCTGGCTGGCGGATGCCGAGGCCCTCGTAGACCAGGTCCTCGAAGCGGGCACCGAGTTCGACGCGGTCACCCGGCTGGCGGCGGCGTTCCCGCTGCGGGTCTTTCCCGATGCCGTGGGTATTCCCGAGGCAGGCCGCGAGAACCTGCTGCCCTACGGCGACCACTTGTTCAACGCTTTCGGCCCGGTCAACAGCCTCGTCGAGAAGGGAGCTCCGCGGGTCGCGGAGTTGTCGGCGTGGGTGAACGCGCAGTGCACCCGTGAGGCATTGTCCGAAGAGGGGTTCGGTGCGCAGATCTGGGCGGCCGCCGACCGCGGGGACATCACCTACGAACAGGCGCCGCTGATCGTCCGGTCCTTGCTTTCGGCGGGAGTGGACACCACCGCCAACGGCCTCGCCGCGGTCCTTTACGCCTTCGCCGGCCACCCGGACCAGTGGGAGCGCGTGCGAGCGAATCCGATGCTCGCCCGCACCGCATTCGACGAGGCGGTGCGTTGGGAATCACCGGTACAAACGTTCTTCCGAACAACCACACGCGATATCGAAGTCGGCGGCGTACTGATCCCGGACGGCCGAAAGATCCTGATGTTCCTCGGCGCCGCCAACCGCGACCCCCGTCGCTGGGAAAACCCGGACACCTTCGACGTGCACCGCAATCCTTCCGGGCATGTCGGGTTCGGCATGGGGATCCACCAATGCGTCGGACAGCACGTCGCCCGACTCGAATCCGAAGCATTGCTGACAGCACTCGTCACGCGGGTGGAAACTATCGAACCGGCCGGCCCGGCGGAACGGCATCTCAACAACACCCTGCGGTCGTGGAAGTCGGTTCCGGTCCGAGTGATACCGAACTGAACTCCGATGCTCCGAATACCGCTCGGCCGATCCGCGGAAGGGTTGTCGGCGGGCCGTTCGGATTCGACCCTTCCCCAAAATTTCGCCAAACATTCCGGGCGTGATCGGGGGTTCCGTACGCGAACCTGCAGGGTGCACAGAGATATCGTGCGTTCTTATTTGACCCCAGAACCATATGCCCCTACGAACTTCTTCGTGTGACCAGCACCTTGACCGAAGTTCGCAACGGCAGGTTACTGGTTCGAGTCCAGTTGGGGGAGCAGAAACAGGCACCTGACCATCGGTTTCATCTGAACGGTCGGGGGCCGAATTCGTACAAAGCCGCGGAATGGTAGATAAATGGCTGCAAACTATCCCCGCGTCCGTCTGCGGTGCCGGTCTGCATCAGGGAGTGACCAGGACCGACCGGCTCGGCGAAGTCCTGCGTGACGGGGACCCGCCCCGGGCCTTCGCTACGAGCGCGTCCTGAACCATCCTTCCGAGAAGGTGTGGCGGGCTCTCACCGAATCCGAGCATCTGCGCCACTGGCTTCCGGCCGATATCGTCGGTGAGCGATGCGCGGGTGCGGAGATCCAGTTGCCGTTCTGGCCCGAATCGGTGGACCGCGCGGGGGCGGAATTGGAGCAGGCCGGTGTCGACCTCGACGACCCCGTGCTCACCGGCCGCATCCTCACCTGGGACCCGCCGCGGCTCTTCGAATTCCTCTGGGAGGACGAGCATCTGCGCTTCGACCTCGAACCGGACCGGGCCGGTACCCGACTGGTCTGCGCCGTCCGCTTGGGCGCGCCCGGCCCCCGCGGCCACACCGGCACCGCGTCCGGCTCCACGTCTGTCTCGACAGCCTGTGCGAACTCATGGAGACGGGCTCGGTCGAGGACCCGGGCCCAGAACGGATCGCCGAACTCGAAAACGCTATGCGGTATTCGGTTTGGACAGGCCCGGGGCGGACTGAAAACTCCGCAGCCCGGGACCGCTCGGTAACGCCGGTCCCGGCGTCGGCGCCGCGACCACCGATGCCCAGATTCGGCAGGTGCGGTTCGATCGGTATCTCTCACGTGGTGGGGGTGCTCAGCGGGGGACGGGTTCTGCTCGGATCGAGGCGCGTCCGAGTTGCCGGAATGCCCTCTCAGACCTTTTCCACCCGCACAGGCCGGCCCGCCAGAAGTTGGTTCAGGTCGTCGGTGTCGGAGGTGAATACGGTGGTTTCGGACCCTCTGGCCGACTCTCGCTCGGCGACAGCCGCGAGGACGGCGTCGATGGCGTATTTGTGCCCGTGTAGTCCGGCGTTCCTCAACATGTCCCGCGCGGATGCGATTACGTGGTCATCGGTGTGTACCACGCGGATTCGTGACAACGTCCAACTCCACAGGGCCTGCTTGGATCCGTCTCTCGGGTTCCACGCTTCCAGCGTGGTCAGGGCTGACGTGACGATCGGGATATCGAGTTGCGGTGCGGTTTTGATGAGCGCGGCGATCTCCCGGTCACCCTGGACTGCCTTGACCAATGCCTCGGAGTCGAACACGAAGACACGTTGCCGTGGCTGATGCGCTGCCGCTCGTCGTGTCCGGTTCACGCGGCACTGCCGGGACGTGCACCGTGTTCGTCATGCCATTCGTCGAGGGCGGCGATCCGATCGAGCGCGGCCTGCTGCTCCTCCTCCGACAGTGGACCGTATTCTTCCTCGATCTGTTCGGCCAGCTCCCGCAGCCGGTCCATGGCATCGCGATGTGCGGCAGCGGCAGCGATGTAGCCGGACACTCCCCGCGAGTCGACCCGGCCCTTGATCGATTCGACGAGTTCTTCCGGCACGGTGACAGTAATCTTCCGGGTTGCCATACTTTAAGTATGGCACACGGGCGGTGTGCTCGACGGCGTAAGCTCCGGATTGTGATCCAGCCTCGTCCAGACGCCGAGGACGGGCCGGTATTTACGAGTGGACCAGCACACCACGGGAAATGGTCAGCGGCGGGCGGCGGACTAGGCTCGACGGATACCGGCATATGCCCGCGCGCACTGTCGAGGTCACCGGCGCCGCCGCCACCCTGACCCTTCGGCTCATCACCCCGGTCGCCGGCGCCGCAACGAATGCGGCACAGAACCGCTCGGTTCGCTGTGACGGGGCCGGACCCGATATCGACGAATGGCTTTGATCCTGGCGCCGGCGAGGTCGCTGATCAGGTCGGATAGCAAGATAGAATGAAGAAGCCGGGGACTTCGTACGAGACATTGATGGGCTCGCCGCACCCGGCGAATCAACAGGGGCCGCGGCGCGGTCCCAGTCAGGAGCGTCGTGATGACGTCACTGAACGAGCAGGCTCAACTGGGCGGTTCTGCACGCGTGTCCCTCCGCAGCGGCCCGCCGCCCGAATCGCGGCGGTTGCCGACACCGAGAGCACCCCGGCCCGGGGCAATAGACGGAGCCTGGTGGCCTCGCACCGATGACCTGGTCACCGAACTGGCAGAGCTCGAGGCGCTGCAGTCCGGACGAATGGGTGTAGTCGATCGCATCATGTACAACATGGATGCTTGGCGACCGGCGCCGAGGCGTACGGCGGTGGGTGGGCGTTCGGTTCGGTTGGACGGTTACCGGCATCTACCCGCCCACACTCTCTGCTTCCTGGGTTTGGACCGCACCCGCCTCGTGCTGCTGGTCATCCCCGCGCGCGCAGACGAAGCCACCGCGTGGGCGCTGCTGGCCGCCGCGTCTCGACCGGGAAACGAACTCACCGCCGGAGAATTGATCGCAGCCGACAGCCGGCACCGCCGCGAGCGCACCGAGAACGCGGCCGCATTGCGTCGCTGGGACGACGAAGGCGGTCACGATGACCAGCCATCCCGGCCCGTCATCCTCGGCCCGATCCCGGGCAATGCCAGGAGCTTGATATGACGCAGAACCCATACAGTCCGGGCAGCGGCCGTGATCGGGACCGATCCCGGCCCGCCTCCGGTGGCGAGCAACCATTCGCCGCGCCCACCCGCACACCGCGACTGCTGCTCGGCGCCCCCGAGGCGCCCGCCGAGGGCGTCGACGGCGCGTGGTGGCCCAGAACCGACAACCTGACCACCGAACTGCACGACCTGATTGCCGCCCTCACCACCCGGCTCGGGGCGACCACCGGAATCGCGTTCGACTGGAACGTGCTCAGCGTGGCCCAACGGGCCATCGATCCTCCTGACGGGATCGAGATCGCCGGACCGCTTCCGGGCCAGCCGAGCCAGGTGATGTACGTATTCGGTCCGCGCAATCGGCGCATACGGCTACTGGTGATCGACCCCGCCACCGCCCCAGACCTTGCAGAAGCGCAGATGCGCAAGGCCGTGACCACCGTCGCGAACCATCCGAAATCCTGAATCGGCCTGCCAGAGCAGGGCCTGGTCCGGGGCGTTCGGATTCGGCCCTTCCCTGAGATTTCGCCGTCTGCACCGCGTGTGTTGGATGTGCTGAGTGGAATGAGCCGAGTCTGTGCTCTACGCGTTGAGTTTTGTTGAACCTGAAGCTCTTTCGACGGGTGTGGACGTCGATGTGATCCTCCGGCGATGGGTTCGGGGCGAGATCGGCGCAGCGTGCGCACCGCCTGGGGTGGAGGACTCCCCACTGACGCTTCCTCGTCCGATACTATCGGTAGCGATACTATCGGTAGCGATAGTAATGGGCCCGGTTTGGGGGTGCGCATGGTTGACTTCATCGGACGGCAGCATGAGCTGGACACACTCAGCACCGCGCTGACCGGGGTGCGGGCAGAAATGGGAACCGCGCGGCCGGGTCGGTGTCTGGTCCTGCGCGGCCGACGCAGGATCGGCAAATCCGCGTTGGTGGAAGAGTTCGTAGACCGGAACCGGGTGCCGAACGTCTACTACACCAGCGAGATCGGATTCGGCGCCGATCCACTCGCGTCGTTTGTCGACGAAGTGCGGAGCTCGTCGCTGCCCGATGCCGATGTCTTCGCCGAGGCGCTGCCCGGAAACTGGACCGCGGCGTTGCGGCAGCTCGCCGGTATTCTGCCGACGGATCAGCCCAGCGTGGTGGTGCTCGACGAAGTGCCGTACCTGATGGACCCCGACGGTGCGTTCGAAAGCGTTCTGCAACGGGCGTGGGACCGCGAACTGTGCCGCAAGCCGGTGCTGCTGATTCTCATCGGCTCCGACTTGGCCATGATGCAGGCGCTCACCTCGTATGGACGCCCGTTCCACCAGCGCGGCACCGAAATGCGGCTGGGCCCGTTGAACCCCGCAGATGTGGCGGCCATGACCGGCCTGGAGCCGGCGGCCGCGTTCGACGCGGCCCTGGTAACCGGAGGACTACCGGTCATCGCAGCGCGGTGGCGGGCGGGCGATGATGTCGAAGCATTCCTCTCCCGAGAGCTGGCAGACCCGGTGAGCCCGTTGGTTGTCTCCGCGCAGCTGTCCCTCGCCGCCGAATTCCCGGATCACACCCAGGCCCGTCAAGTCCTGGCGGCAATCGGCAGCGGCGAACGCAGCTTCACCAATATCGCCCGGGCCGCCGGCGGTATCTCACACTCGACGCTCACGCGGGCCGCGCAGCTCTTGACCACCAAAGGTGTTGTGGCGGCGGAGCTTCCCATCAGCCTCACGCCCTCGAAAGAACGGCGATACCGCATCACCGACCCATATCTTCGCTTTTGGCTGACCTTCCTGGGGCCGCATCTCACCGAGCTGGACCGGAGGCGTCCGGACCTCACTCTCGAGCGAATCCGTCGTGGCTGGACGAGCTGGCGCGGCCGGGCCGTGGAACCGCTGGTCCGGGAGGCGCTCGCGCGTCTGCTGCCCGCGCAGGGCATCCCGGCGGTCCCCGCGATCGGCGGCTACTGGACTCGCAGCAACGACGTCGAAATCGATATCGTCGGCGCGGATCGCGAGCCGGTCGCACATGAGATTGCCTTCCTCGGGTCCATCAAATGGCTGGAGAATTCCCCATTCGACACCCACGATCTGACCGCACTTCAGTACCACCGTCATCGCGTGACCGACGAACCGATCCCCCTGGTCGCCGTCGCACGGTCCGGAGTCACCACCCAGCACATCGAGGCCGCATTCACCCCGGCGGACCTGATCCAGGCGTGGCAGCCCAGCGGCCCACCGGACTCCTCGGGGCGATGATCGGCCATGTTGCTGGCCGGTCAGCGGTGGATCGGACGGACTGTCGGCCGAATCTGCCACAGCTCGCGGCTGATCCCCGTTGTAGTCAGTGTTCGGTGCCGGGGGAGGTGCTGCGGCTGTCGTAGCGTGCCTGGGCCGCTTCGATATCCGGCGCGTGCGCGACTGTCCAGTCGTACAGCCGGCCGAACGGCTCCCGGAGCGACTTGCCGAGCGGTGTCAGTGAGTACTCCACGCCGACCGGAGAGGTCGGCAGGACCCGGCGCTCGATCATGCCGTTGCGTTCGAGTCTGCGCAGTGTCTGGGTGAGTACCCGCTGTGTCACGCCCTCGAGGCGGCGCTTCAGCTCGTTGAACCGGGTCGGATTCTCGAGCACCGACATGGCCATCATCGACCATTTGTCCGCGATCTGATCCAGGATCGGGCGGCTCGGGCAGTCGACCGCGAAAACGATCTTCTCCGCTGCGTGGGCGGCGTACGAAGCAGTGTCCTCCATGTGCCCTGGTACCTCCGAAGTGCGTTCTTGATCGATTCCCTCGCGGGCCGGACAGTAGGTATACAACGCAAACCTACATGCCTAGGGCATACGAACGGAGAAGCGATGAGCACCGGCTCTTTCTCGACCCTGCACGTCACCACGAGCGGCGGCGTGGCCGAGATCGTCCTGGACAACCCACCCGTGAACGTCATCAGTGCCGTCATGATGCGCGAGCTCGCCGACGCGCTCGGGGAGCTCGCCGCGGACTCGTCGGTGCGGGTCGTGGTGTTCTCCTCGGCGAACCCCGATTTCTTCCTCGCGCACGTCGATATGCATATCCTCGATCAGGAAGAGGTCCTCGCCGACCTCATCGCGGCCGCCGCACCGAGGGGGATCAATGCGTTCCAGGCCGTCGGCGAGCTGCTGCGGAACCACCCGCAGGTGACCATCGTCAAGCTCGCCGGGAAGGCGCGCGGCGGTGGTGCCGAGTTCGTCGCGGCCGCGGACATGAGCTTCGCGGCCCGCGAGAGTGCCGGTATCGGCCAGATCGAATCGCTCATGGGCATCGTGCCCAGCGGCGGCGGCACCCAGTACCTGCGTGAGCGTGTCGGGCGCAACCGCGCCCTGGAGACTGTCCTGACCGGAGACCTGTTCGATGCGGACACCGCGGCGGCGTACGGCTGGATCAACCGCGCCGTGCCCGCCGCCGAGCTGGACGCCTTCGTCGACCGCATCGCGCGAAACATCGCGGACCTTCCGGCAGGAGTTGTCGAGGCGGTCAAGTCCGTACTTCCGCCCGCGGACCTGAGCACTGGTTATGCGAAGGAAGAGACCGAATGGTCTGCCCTTATTGCGGGTCCGGATGCCCTACGTCTCATGGACGGGGCCCTGCGGCACGGAGCTCAGACCCCCGAGGGCGAGACCGACCTCGAGGCACTCATGCGTTCGGCTGCACGTTAGCCGAGGCGCCGTCGATATCACGGAGGGCATACCGGGGCGGACCAGCCTGGCATCCGATGTGGATCTCGCCAGGATCCGGCGGCTCCGCCCCTCGTCCCGCCCTACCGGCATCCGGCACCTGGCGCCACTCCGGCGGGGCCAAGGACGGTACCGACCGTCGGCGACTCGACCCGGGGCCACCCGCGCCGGCGGCGGACCGTTTCGGCCGACTGCGTACCGATTCACCGGAATAACCGTGCTGCGGTCGGCGGCGCGTCGAGGTGCAGTGGGCCGCCGCACGGTGTTCGTTCGGGGCGTTGCCGGTCGGGCGGGGGTGACACTGCGTTGTCGGTGAATCACACTGAGAGGGTTTCGAATAGGCGGGAGGAGAGCTGTCGTGGCTTCTCGGTATACATCGGCGCTCGAGTGTGAGATCACGGATATGCGGGCACAGCACGAAACCTGGGTACGCACCGGCGAACCGTGGTCGTTGCGGGAGCTGTTCAGCACACCGGACTGCGATATCGCCGACTACTGCAAAGAATTCCGGCCCAGCGAATTCGGTGCGCAGGCGTGTGGCGAGGTGGAGCGGTACTGCCGGGAGCAGGGGATCTGGCTGGAGCCCGGCGGCGCGCACTACAACAGTATGACGCCGTACCTGCATCCGAACCCGATCAGCGCCCAGCGGTTGACCTTCATCGGATTGTTCAACGCCATCCTGTTCTGGCTCAACGACACCGTCGGGCGCGAGAAGTACGGTCACTTGACCGATGCCGAACAACACCGGGCGCGAAACGAACTCGCCAGTCTGTGCCGTCTACTGGAGACCCGGATCCCCCCGGAAACCACGACCCCGGTCGAGACGGCGACGGTCGAGTTCCTGACCGGCATCGGAGACCTGGCGGACCCGCGGTGGCTGGACGAATTCCTGGTCTCGACCCTGGACCATCTACAGACCGCGATCCGGGATCAGAATGCCCGGGCACGCGGTGATCTGCTGACCGTTGCCGAATACATCGATCTGCGTGCGCAGGTGTCCGGGATGTATCCGGCGATCGCCCTGTGCGAATTCGGCCGCGACAGCTACCTGAGGCCCGAACAGCTGTCCGGGGCAGGATTGGCCTCGGACCTGCGCCGATTACAGGTGCTCACCGCGGAGATCGGTGCGTTGATGAACGATATGTTCTCCTTCGAGAAGGAGTGCATCGCGGATCGGTCCGACTTCAATCTGGTCCCGGCCTGCCTACTGAACACCCCCGGGGCGACGCTCGCCGACGCGGTCCGAGCCGCCGGTGCTGCCGTCCGGGACCGCCTCACCGAGTTCCGTCGTCGCTCCGATGCGCTCCGGGACCGCTGCCGCGAGCCGGGCCTGGCCGAGACGGATCTCGGGGCGCAAGTGCGTGTGCATCTCGCCGACCTCACCTCGTGTGTCCAGGCCAGCTGGGTCTGGCAACTGGCCACCACCCGGTACAAGGGTGACAGCATCTTCACGGAGAACTACCTCATCCGACCGGAGGGTAGGCCGATGAGCAATGATGGTGATCACCGGGGCGGCCACGCTGCCGCTCGGTAGGCGATGGTCCGTGGCGGCAAACGCGGCGAAGAACAGCTGGTCGACGAAGGGGCGTGATGGACGAGGTGGAGCATGGCGAGCTGGTTCGATCATGGTCCCGGGCGCTACGTGCTACCAGCGGCCCCGCGCCCGCCGCGCAGGATATCGATCAGTTGCTGTACTGGTTGGTACACGACCTTGCCCATGCTCTCACCGCGACGTCCTTCGATCCCGGTGCCGGTGCCCGGGCCGGCGCGGCCCTGGCGGCGTCGGGCCTGACCACCACGGATGTGGTTGCCACCTCCGCTCCGATCCTGTGGTCCCTGGCCGGGCCGAGCTCCGATCCCGAACGAATGCGGAGATTGTCGGTACTGCTGGCCAAACTCGGTGAGGGGTTCGGCGTCCGGCGGCAGATGATGTTCGCCGCACCGGACTCGCCCGAAGCCGCGCAGCGGGCGGCCGACCGATTCCGGGTGGTTTTCGACAATGCCTCGGTGGCCATAGCGGTCGGCGATACCAACGGTGTGCTGCTCGACGTCAACCAGGTTCTCGCGGATATGATCGGTGTTCCCGCCGAGAAACTCCGCGGTATTTCGGTCTACGAATTCGCCCACCCCGAGGACCGGGAACGCATCCGCCGGCTGGTCTACGAACGGCTGGTGCCGCATAAACAAGGTGCGGTGAAGCTGGAGCAGCAGATCGGCCGCGCCGACGGAAGCTACGGGTGGGCCTCGTTCTCCATCACCTTCGTCGAGGGCGGGGTGGGACATCCGAACTATCTGCTGGCCATAGGCGAAGACGTCACCGAGCAGCACCGGATGCGGGAGGAGTTGCACCGCCAGGCGCGGCACGACCCATTGACCGGTCTGCCGAACCGGCGTCGGTTGCTGGAGCAGTTGGACGCGACGATCCGCGACGCGGACCCGCAGGACCGGATCGGCTTGTGCTTCGTGGATTTGGATCGGTTCAAGTACATCAATGATCGTTACGGCCACGGCACCGGAGACAAGGTGCTCACCGCGGTCGCGGGCCGGCTCCAGGAGAGTGTGGAAGGGTTCGGCTGCCTTGTCGCGCGGATCGGCGGGGACGAATTCGTGGCGCTCGTCCCGCCGCCGGTCGACGACGATCGGATGGCTCAGGTCGCCGATCGGCTGCTCGAGGCCCTGACCGATCCGGTCGTCACCGGGGATCACCGGCTGCAGGTTTCGGCGAGTATCGGGGCGGTGGTGACCACGGTCGAGGGCGGACAAGCGGAGGTATTGCTCGACGCTGCCGATACCGGGCTGTATCAGGCCAAGAACAGCGGCAAAGCGCAATGGGTACTGCACACCCTCCCGGCCGAGGGGGCTCCCGAGTCGGACACCACGATCGAGTATCGACCCGCCGAAGGTTCCGCCGACTCGGCGCACAACTCGTGAGCGAGCCGGTCATCGACGACGGCCTGCACTGGAGCGATAGACACGGACGTGAGTGAGGCGGCCGAGCACGATCGACCTCGCCGGCAAGCCGGGGTGGACGCGGGATCACCGTAACCGGGTGCGCTGCCCGGCACCGGCGAAACCCAGCTCCAGCCGCACCGGCAGTTCGCCGACCTCGAGAGCCCGGCACAGTCGCGTGACTGCTTCGTCGTGAATCCGGCGGCGCAACAGGGGGATATCGGCGTCGGGCTCGGCAGTGACCACGAGATGGAGTTCGGGGGTCGCGCGGGGGCCTGCCAGCCATGCATCGGCTCTGCTCACGTCACCGAAGGACTCGATATCGGCGGCCACCGCGGTCGCCGCCGTGCGCGACGACAACACCGTCCGCCCGGCAGACCCGTCGGCCTCCATTCGCCACGACACCGGTTTCGGCATCCGGTGCAGCTGCGCCACCAGCCAGCGCAGGCAGAGCAGGGCCAGCAGCGTGGCGGCCGTGATCACGAGCCAGAACACCCAGCCCGGTGGGGCCGCGGTTCCCGGCACCAGGGGTGTCTCCGTGTCTGTCCAGCCCAGCCGGCCCGAATAGGCGGCGAGTGCGAGTACACCAGCGGTCAGTAGTGCGACCCCGAGTAGCGCGAGCACTATCCGATTCAGTCTCGCCGGGCGATTCGCATAGGTCATCCGGACTCTCCCATTCCCAATCCGCAATCGAGGCGCATGGATCCGCGGTCCACCGCCGGACCATCTCGGTCGGCCTGTCAAGAATTCGGTGCGACGATTCCGGTGGCACGTCTGCCACTGGATACGCTCCGGGGGCCGGTCACCTGGGTCTGCACACGCCGCGCCGGCCGCCCGAGCTGCTGGATACGGTTGCTCAGCACCGTGCAGACCTCGTCCGCGATCTCCGAGTGCCCGCGGCTGCGGTCGGTGTCGACGACAGCCCGGATCGTGCTGCGCCGGAGGGTAACTCGCGCGGAACTTACCCCGTCCACTGTTGTCGCATCGTCCCGCAGCAGGGCCCGCAGATCGCCGGCGGGCACCCCGGCATCCATATCGTCATCGGTGTTCAACGGCAGCAACCTCGGCCTGCCCGGCAGGATCGCCGCCGCCAGCAGCAGCACGCCGGCGCCGAGCAGCGCGAGACCGGCCACCAGGACCGGCCACTCGCCCCAGGCGGTCGAGTGCAGTTCGCGCGCGACAGCGTCGTAGGAGAGATATTCGCGGGTGCCGGCCGCGCGCTGCGCCAGCGAGACGATCACCGCGACGCATCCGGCGGCCAGCACCAGCGCAACCAGGACGGCGGGTAGCGTACGCCGGGATCTGCGGATCACCGCACTCTCCCGGCCCGGGCCGCTGCGGCAGCCAGTTCGGTCACCACGATATCGATCCGGGAGACAGCGAGTCCGGTCAGTTCCGCGGTGCGTCGCTGCAGATGCGCACGGCAGGCATCGGTGACCCGGCCCACCGGTTCGGGATAAAGGATCGGCAGCCGGATATCGAGCGCAGTCCGGTCCCCGGAGACAGCGGCGTCGACCGAGACCGGCCCGGCGACCCCGGCGACCTCGCGGGCTGCCCGCGCGGCGATCCGCCGGACCGCCCGGCCGCTGACCGTGGTCACACCCGGTAAGCCGGTGCTCACCGCGGTCACCGCCGGCCGCTGTTCCGCTGCGCCGATCGCAGCACCGCGCTCAGGTCCAGTTCACCGTCGAGCCATCGGCCGGCCAGCAGGCCGGCGGCCGCGAACACGAGCACGATCAGGAATGCGCCGAAACCGCCGAAGGCGGCGGCGAAACCGAGCGCGAGACCGATCGCCAGGCCTATCGATGTGGCGTTCATCGTGCACTCCTCTCCGCTGCGGCGGCCCGGCTCATTGCACCCGGCCGGTGCCGGTATCGGGCTCGTCGTCGTCACCGGGAATGTAGACATCGTTGACATTGATATTCACCTCGACGACCTCGAGTCCGGTCATCTGCTCGATCGCGGTGATCACATTGCGCCGCACGACGCGGGCCACCTCGGCGATCGCCACCCCGTACTCGACGACGATCTGCAGATCGACGGCGGCCTGGGTTTCGCCCACCTCCACCGTGACACCCTGACCGGTACTGGCCGAAGCGCCGGGGATCCGTTCCCGCAAGGCGCCCAGCGCCCGGGCGGTGTTGCCACCGAGATCGTGCACCCCCTGGACCTCGCGGGCCGCCAGCCCGGCCACTTTCTCCACCACCACATCGGCGATGGTGGTGGTGCCCTGGTCGGTGACCAGCGGGTTGGCTTTCCGCGCCGCGCCTTCGGGCCCCTGGTCGGCCCCGCGACTGCCGACGTTGTTCCCTGTGATGGTCTTTGCACTGGTTGGAGCGGTCATTTCTTCTCCTGATCGGATCGGGATTGCTGGACCTCACTGTGTTCGACACCGGAACCGGGCAGATGTCACGCGCCGGCACCGAGCTGATCGGCTCCTTCCTCGACCGCCGCCGTATCGAGTTCGGTGACCACGAGCCGTAGCTCGGCCTGTTCCCACCGGCTGCCGGTGAGCACCGGGCGAATGGCCCTCCCGGCCCGTTCCAGCAGCGGCGGCAGCGGCAGCACCTCGGACACGACCCGCACCTCGACCACGTCCGCGCCGAGGTCGACGGCGTATTGCCGGGTGTCCCACGGCCAGGAGGCCTTATCGCCCAGGAGGGGCGCGGCGGGCCGAAGGCCGGGCACGTTCTCCAGCGCGCCGAGGATTCCGTCGATGATCTGTTCGTCGGCCATCACAGCTCCGGTTCGATATCGAGGATGTGCACGCAGACCGCGTCCACCGGCTGACCGGTGTGCATGTCCACGTCCCGGGCCACGTGTTCCTGCACGGCGCGGCCCACCTCGGCGGCCGGCAGGTCCGCCCGGACGGCGATATCGACGTGCACGATCAGACTCGCGCCGGTAACCCGCACGCGAACCCCTTCGGTGGGCGCCGGATCGGCATCGGTCCAGCGCTGCCTGCTCGCGCGGGTGATTACGGCCAGCAGGCCGCGCACTCCCGGTTCCAGCCGCGCGACGCCCGGCGTGGCCGCGGCGGCGCGGGCGGCGACCGCGGCGATCACCGTAGGTGTCACCACCATCGAGAGCTTGTCTCCGGTCATTTCCGTCCCTCCGATCCGCCGGGGCCGGACTCAGGGGTCTCGTCGTAGAAATCGCCCACGTGGACATCGAGTCTGCGCAGAGTGGTGCCGATGCGGTCGGGCAGCGCCGCGGCGACCCTGGCGCGCACGTCCGGCAGCACCTCATCCAGCGATGCGGTCCCGAACCGCACCGCGATCGTCAGTTCCACATCCATCGCCGGCCGGCCACCGGATTCGGCCGGCGCCTGCCGCACCCGGCAATTCCGGGCCCGCACCCCGGGCACGGAATCGGCCGCATAACGCACGATTGCTGCCACTGCCTGCTCGCTCACCCGGATCTCGCCGGGGTGCGGGGCCGGTAGCGTCAGCATGCGTCCCCGGCGCGCGTCGGCGCGTACCGCGGACATGATGCGTCCGAGCAGGTCCGGTGGGGTTTCTTCGGGTTCGTCGATCAGCTCCCGGGTCGCGGCCCGCAGCGCCAGCAGGCTTTCGCGCGCGGCCCGGCAGTGCGGGCAGGAAGCTTCGTGCGCGTCGGCGTGTCCGGCTTCCACGTCGTCGAGCCGCTGCCACACCTGCTCCAGTCCCCGCCCACAGGGCAGGAGATGGTTGCGTTCGGTCGTTTCGTTCACCGCCATGGCTTCATCACCTCGGACAATTGGGCTCGCGCCCGCGCGATACGTCCCCGGACGGCAGTGCCCGTCACGCCGATGATCGAAGCGATCTCGTCGTAGGCGAGCCCGTCCACTTCCCGCAACAGCCAACAGGCTCGCTGTTCGGGGGTGAGCTCCTGCAACGCCGCGTTCAGGGCCGTGAGTTGCGTGCTCACCTGTACCGCGTGCTCGGGTTGGGTGTCCGCGCGCGCCGATTCGGTGGAATCGGGGTCGAGTTCGGCGAGTGGCCGCCGGGTGCGGATAACGTTCAAGCAGCGGTTGGTCGTCATGCGGTACAGCCAGCCGACGAACGCGCCGTCGTCGGTGAGCTGATACAGGCGCCGCCACGCCTGCAGGAAAACCTCCTGCACCACGTCCTCGGCCTCGCCACGATCGGCCAGCATCTTCACCGCCAGCCGGAACATCCGGGCTTGGTAGCGCACCACCAGGACCTCGTAGGCGTGGACGTCACCGTCGCGTGCCCGGCTCACCAGGGTGACGTCGTCGGGACCTGCCGCCGGTGCCGATTCGATCGTGGTCATCTCACCTCCTCCACCGCCTCTCGGTAAGACACCGCGGCCGGGAGATCGTCACGCCGACTGCCGAAGAATTCGGTAGCCGCTCGGAAACAGAGCCCCCACGGCACTGTGACCGTTGTCACCACGGCTGTCCCGTGCGGTTCACCGTCCGATTGGGTCGTTATGACCGAGCGACTCCCACATAACGGAGCGATACGGAAGGTATTTGCCTATGGATCCGCGCAGTGTCCCGAGTACCGAACACCCGACACCCCGGCGTGGCCGGACCATCCGGATAGCCGGGGTGGAGTGGGTGACCGCCCTGCTCGCCCTGGCCATGTGCCTGCTCTTCGCCGCAGGCATCGCCATGTTGACGGGCTCGGTGGTGGCCACGGTTGTCTCGGCGGCCGGTATCGCCGTGGGGCTTGCGGCGGTTTCGAAAATTCTGCGGAGCGCGCGATAACGGCACCGCGGCCGCGGTCGGACAAGGTCGCTGCCATCGTCAATCCTCGCGCCGGTGGGATACGGACGGCCACATTCGGCCTGGGCGCATCGAACGCTACGGCCCGGGATCGAGGTCCGGCTTCACACGTTCCGGATGATTATCGGCAGCGGGGCCGGCGACCGTGGGGGTTCCGATTCGGATGCCACAATTGCGTATCGACCCGCCGAAGGTCGCTAGATCGTCAGCGGTGCGGATTCGGGAAACGTCACCGGCAGTGCGGTCAGTGCACGCTGGAATGCTCCGGGGCGCCAGGTGAGCTCCCCGGCCGGTACGGCGAGGCGCAGTTCGGGCAGTGCGTCGAGCAGCTGGTCGATTGCCTCCTGCGCCATCAGGTAGGCCACCTCTTTCGCCGGGCAGGTATGCGCTCCGATGCTCCAGGCGAGGTGGGCGCGGTTGTCGGTGTACTCCCCGGTATCGATCGCCGGATCGTTGTTGCATGCGGCGATGCTGATCATCACCGGCTGATGTGCGGGTAGCCAGACGCCGTCGATCAGAATCGGCTGGCGAGGGAAGGAGACCGCGTAATTCGCTACCGGTGGGTCGGTGAACAGCACCTCGTCCACGGCATCCCGGGTCGATTGGCTCCCGCCGAGTATGCCGCCCGCGAAACGCTCGTCGGTGAGTATCAGCCGGAGTGAATTGACGATCAGGTTCTGCAGTGGTTCGATCCCCGCTCCGTAGAAGCTGTAGACATTGTGCAGCATCTCCTCGTCGTCGAGGTTCGCCGGGTCGTGCACCATCCGGGTGACGACGTCCTCATCGGGTTGGTTCTTCTTCAAGCTCACCAGATCGGCCATGGCCTGTTCCAGCATGGCGTTGCCTTCGCCGGCGGACGCTGACGACCCCTCGATCATTGTGGCCATTCCTGCCGCCGCACGTCGACTGATCTCGGCGGGACAGCCCAGTATGTCGTTGATGAGCGCGAAGGTGAGCGGAAACGCGTACTGGGTGATGAGTTCCGCCGAACCGGTGGTGCAGAAGGCGTTGATGAGTGGGACGGCGATCTTTTCCACTCGGCTGTGCAGCGAGAACATATCGACACCGTTCACCCCGGCGACAGTTGCCTGCCGGTACCGGGCATGCACGTGGCCGGAATTCCGGACAGCCGACGGGCGCCATTCCAGTAGCGGGAGGACGGGGCAATCGCGCGGGATTCCTTGCTGCCAGATACGGGAATCCGCCGGGAAGTGCTCAGGGTCGTTGAGGATGCGGACCGCGGCGTGATAGCCGACGACGAGAGTCGCCGGGACGCCGGGTGCCAGATCGACCGGTACCAACGCGCCGTATCGGCTGCGCATCTCGCGATAGGCGCGATGCGGTTCCTGGGCGATCTCCTCGGCGTAGAACGGAACCCGGGGCCCGTCCGTGCTCTGGGGCGACCCGTGGATGAGCGGAAGTACGGTGGTCCGATCGTCGGACGGCGGCGAAATCAACTGTGTCACTCCATATGCGCAGGCGGATGTGGCGCCCGAAAGCGGCTCTGCCGACGCCACCGGAACGGCCGAGGCGAGACTAATCCAGGAAGACGCCTGATCTGAACCAACCGCCCGGAATTGATCATTTCGTAGTCGATCTCCGATGCGCGGCTTCGTGTTCGCCCGCAGATCTTTCCGCCGCCCGGGCTTGCCCTGCGACGGCGGGACCGCCGCGCCGACGAGCCGGCGCGGCGGTCAACGGGTGGTTCAGGACGCCGGCTGCAGGGGGCCGATGTAGGTGCCCGGGTGGGTGGCGCCGTCCTGGCGCTGCACGCTCACGCCCGCCGGCCATGGGGCCTGCAGTTGGGTGGTGGTGTCCGGCGGGGTCAGGACGATCGTCGTGGGGACCCAGCCGCCCGGGCCGCCCGGGAGGTAGGTGAGCAGGCTGCTCACCTTCGCGCCCGGGTCCACCGTCACCGGTGCGAAATTCACGTCCTGGCGGGGCAGCTGGTAGGTCGGGCCGAAGGCCGGATCGTCCGGGCCGGTCAGGTCGACGCCCGGGAATCCCTGCACCGCACAGGTTTGCGCGGAGGTGTTCGTCAGGACGATCTCCAGTGTGCTCTGGCCGGGCGAGTCGGATGGCCGTTCGCGGGTGCTCAGGTTCAGCGTCTCCGCAGTACACAGTGCCGGTGCGGCCACGCTGGTCGCCGCCGGGATCATCACCGCCGCCAGGGCAGCCACCGCGGCGCCGGCCGCGCCCGCGGCCCGCCACTTCGTCGACGTCATGGTTCCTTTCGAAATTCGATTCATCACCACTCCATTCGAACAGATATTTCGCCCGGATGCGGGGAGCAAGGGCGGCTCGGTGACTACTACTCGCAGGGGCAGGCTGGACGTGGGGACATTGGCAATACTCGGTCGCATGAACGACACAACGCACGGCGAGTCCCACCTCGGTGAGTTCCTGACCACGCGTCGGGCACAGTTGAAGCCGGCGGATGTGGGGTTGCCGGACTACGGCGACCGGCGCCGGGTGCCGGGATTGCGGCGGGAGGAGCTGGCTCAGCTGGCCGGTGTCAGCGTGGCCTACTACATCCGGCTGGAACAGGGGCTGTTGCTCAACGCCTCACCGCAGGTTCTCGACGCGCTGGCGACGGCGCTGCGGCTGGATGATGCGGGGCGGCGTCACCTGCACACCCTGTCCGGTGATGCCCGGCAGAGCCGCCGCCGGCTCCCCGCCGAGCGGGTCACCGCGGCGGTGCGCCAACTGGTGGACGCGTTCGGGGATTCACCCGTGATCGTCATCGGCCGGCGCTCGGATGTGCTGGCGTGGAACCGTGCCGGGCATGCGTTGTTCGCCGGGCATCTGGCGCCGGACAGCCCGGAACGGGCGGCCACGCGACCCAATACGGCCCGGATGGTGTTCCTCGACGCCCACACCCGGGACTTGTATGTGGACTGGCCCAGGAAGGCGCGGGATGTGGTGGGCAAGCTTCGGCAGGTGGTCGGCGAGTACCCGAACGATCCGCAGCCGGCGTCCCTCATCGGTGAGTTGACGATGCACAGCCCGCAATTCGCCACGCTGTGGGCCGAGCACCGGGTCCGCGCCTGGGATATGGCCGAGTACCGGATGCGCCATCCGCTGGTCGGGGAGCTGGACGTACCGCAACTGGCGCCCGACGGCACCGCGTACGCCGTCGACGAACTGACCCCGACGATATTCCGCATCGACCAGGAGGGCCGCGCCTCGATCTTCCTGCAGAGCGACCTGCTCCAGGGCAAGCTCGATATTCCCGATTTCCTGAACGGCGTGGGCATGGCCGCGGTGGAATGGGTCGAGGGTGACCAGCTGATCATCGCCATGGCCGAAGGCTCCCTGGTCCGGGTCCCCGTCCAGCACCCCGAAGAGGCACAGCCGGTGAAGCTCTCCGCGCCGGGGAACGACGTACGCACTGAGCGGCGGGCCGGCCGACTTCCTCGGTGGTAAGCCGAACGACGGATTCACCCTGACGCCTGTCGAAACCGACTGAGCCGCAGCTACCGCATGGGCGGCTGTGTGGCGACCCACCCCGCTACGTTTCCTACTCCGGTGCTTCTTGGAGCGCCCGGACCTCGATCCGCGACCCGACTGCTGCCGAGCACTGTTCGGCCCAGGTCAGTGCGGTGGCCCGGTCGGGGGTTTCGATGATCCAGAAGCCTCCCACGTATTCGGTGGCGTCGACGAACGGGCCCGGTGTGTGGGTGGGGGTGTCTCCGGTGGCGTCGACGGTGATCGCAGTCGACGGTGGGTGCAGTCCGCCGGCCGTGACGAACGCTTCTGCCTCGATCAACGCGTTGTTGAACTCGCCCACTGCCGCCATCATCGCTTCCAGTTCGGCGGGGTCCATGTCCTGCATCGATTCCATGGTGGGTTCGTCCGCGGTGTCGTGCGGCAAGGTCAGAAAGTACTGCGGCATAAGGGTTCTCCTTCAGCGGATGATTCCGTTGTGTTGTTGTCGGTGTAGACGGATACCGCACCGGAAACTCATCGGGCGTGCGATCGGGCGATCACCGGCAGATGTCTATCGACCGGGGGTGCCGTCTGGGATCGAGAATCGTCCGCGCCCGGATCAGATTGCGGACGGCGCCGACATCCGGTCAGTACACGGTGAATGTGGTGGTGCTGCCGGTGTGCGGGAGGTCGGTGGTGAGGGTGAAGGTCACCCGGCCCGCACCGGTGATCAGGCGGATATTGCCCAGCTGCGGGGCCGCCCAGAAGAACGGCGTCCCATTGCCCTGCCCGAGGGATACCGAACCCGCCCCGGCCGCCCCGGTATCGAGGTTGCGCCAGTGCACGGTCGCGGTGACCGAACACCACGGGGCCGGGATGCCGAACACCTTCAGCCAGCCCTTCAGCTGTAGGTCGACAGTGCCCGGGACATCGCCGTCCGGGTAGACGTTGCCGCCGCCCCAGACCTCGCCGCCGCAGCCCGGGCCGTGTGCCGCGGTGGAGGTCATCGGGAGGTCGACGGGCAGATAATTCGACGCCGTGGCGGGTGCGCTGGTAGCTGCCAGCACTGCGCCCGTGACGGCGGCAACGGCGGCGAACCTGCCGATTCGTTCAGATGACATGGTCGGTCCTTCGGCTGCGGATTTCCGATGCGATCGGCTGTGCTACCACGGTCGCCCCGGCGTCCATGGTCCACCACCTCCATCGGTTCCGGGCGCGGGAACGCTACGGGCACCGGATTCGTGTCCGGTCCCCGGCAGTTTCGGCCAGGCGAGAGCCGAGTCGGCGGTCCCGGACGGGGCCGTCGGTGTCGAGAGCTTCGGCGGCGGCCGTCACGGTGGCATTCACCTCGGGGTGACTGGGCCGAACGCGGGCTCGGCCGCCCAGAATTACCGATCTTGTCGGCCCGGCCGGCGTAACCGGTTCGGCGAGAACAGTGGAGCTATGCCGGGATCAGGTCCTTGCGCGGGTCGACTCCGAAGTGCTCGGCGAGTTCGGTGATCGAGGCGTGTGCGCCCTGGATGCTCACCGAGAGAACGAAAGGTTCGTCGTCCACGTGGAGGACGGGACCGGAAAGGCGCTGCCACAGCGGGTTGGCTTCGAAGGACTTCTGCTGATCCCGGCTGGAGTCACCCTCGTCTCCCGGCGGGGTGTAGGCCGAGACCATGACGATGCCCGCGTCTGCCTTCAGGATCTGTTCGACCGACAGCGGAGTGAAGATGGCGTCGTCGGTGTCGGGGGCGCCGGCGGGCCGCGGGATGCCCATATCGGTCATGATCTCGCCGATGAACGAGTTGCTGGAGTACAGCCGGGCGGTGTCCTCGCCGGCGAACCGGACGAACGAGTACGTGACATCGGGATTCGCGGCCCGGATCTGGTCACCGACCGCGGCCGCGCGCTCCTCGTAGGAGGTGATCAGCTGTTCGGCCCGGTCCTTCCGGCCCAGCGCCTCGCCGAGCAGGACGATGTTCTGTTTCCAGGTCGGGCCGGTGGTTTCGGAGAAAACGGTCGGCGCGATCTTGGACAGCTGATCGTAGAGCGGTTCGTGCCGCACCTTCGCCGAGATGATGAGGTCGGGGTCGAGTTCCAGGATCTGTTCGAGGTTCGGCTCGGCCGTGGTACCGACGTTGACGGAATCGGCGCCCACGTCGTCGATATCGCCCAGGTAATCCGGGAAGGGGTTGTCCGGGTCCGCGCGGTACTGGACATAACCGACGAGAGGGGCGTCGAGCAGCAGCGCGGCGTCGGCGTAGCTGGGATCCAGCGCGACGACCCTTTCCGGGGGTCCATCGATGGTGGTGACGCCCATGGCGTGCTCGATCGATATCGGGGAGCCGCCACCGGCCGCCGCGTCCGGGCTCGCGTCCCCGGAACCACCACAGGCGCTCACGAATACCAGTCCGCTTGCCACGAGGGGAAACAGTGATCGTCGCGCGATCGATCGAGTGGACGTGCCTCGCATGAGGTGACCTTTCCTCCGGGCCGGGCGGTGACGAAGTATCCGAATGAGGATAGGCTGCCCAACGTAGGGCAGACCTTAGCAAGGAGTACCGAGATGGCGACACCGCGGCCGCGGGTGAACCGGTGCTGAACGACACCACCTCCGATCCGCCGGCTCCCTCGATCGCCTCTCCGCTCACCGCCCTCCGTTCCCCGCTGGTCATGGTTGTAGTGCCGGTCGCCGCCGTGGTGGTGGCGATTCTGGTGAGCATCTGTGTCGGGAGCAGCCCTTCGACGTTGGCCGAGGCGTGGCATGCGATCGTCGCGCCCACCGGGACCGATATGGATGTGACGATCCGCGAACTCCGCTGGCCCCGCACCCTCGTCGGGATCGCTGCGGGAGCGTGCCTGGGTGTGGCCGGAATCCTGACCCAGGGGCATACGCGTAACGCGGTCGCCGAGCCCGGTCTGCTCGGCATCAATCAAGGTGCGGCGCTCGCGATCGTTGCCGCGACCTTCCTGTTCGGTGGGCTGCCGATTCATGCCCAAGCCGGTGCGGCCTTCGCCGGCGCCCTGACGGCCGGTGTGGTGGTGTTCGCCGTCGGTACCGCCGCCCGGCACGGGGCGACGCCGGTGACCCTGGTGCTGTCCGGTGCGGCTGTCGCCGCACTCTGTGGTGGCCTCGTCACCGGCCTGGCGCTGCTGGACAGCGCGTCCTTGGACACGCTGCGCTTCTGGCAGGTCGGTTCACTGGCGGCGCGCCCGCACACGATCGAGGCGATGTGGCCGTTCGTCGTCGCCGGGCTGGTGCTGGCCGTGCTGAATATCGGCGCGCTGAATACGCTGGCGCTCGGGGAGGATACGGCGCGGTCACTCGGGACCTCGATCCCCGTCGCCCGGTGTACCGGCATCGCCGCGATCACCCTGCTCGCCGGGTCGGCCGTCACCATGGCCGGCCCGATCGCTTTCGCGGGGCTGCTGGTACCCCATATCGCCAGGGCGCTGGTCGGTGCCGATTACCGTCGTTCGGTTCCCGCGGCGGCCGCGTTCGGAATCTTCCTGGTCCTCGTCGCCGATACCGCGGGCCGGGTCATCGCCCGGCCGGGGGAGTTGTCGGTCGGCGTGGTGCTCGCGGTGCTCGGAGCACCGTTCTTCGTGTTTCTGGCCCGCCGCCGCCGGCTGGTGACCGTATGAGCGGCCCGGCCGGAAACCTGCTCGCTCCCACCCGTGTTGTGCGGTGGGGGCCGGTCTCGGTGCGGATCGCGCCGCGCGCGCTGACGGTGGGCGTTTCGCTGTTCCTGCTGGTCCTGGTGGCCGCGGCGATACATGTGGCGAACGGCGGTTCCGCGCTCCCGCTCGACGCGGTGGTCCGGGCCCTGCTCGGCGACGACTCGAATACCCGGGTTCACCTCGCGGTGACGGAATTCCGGGCACCCCGCACCGTCGGGGCCGTTGTCGCGGGCGGTTGTCTGGCCATGGCGGGGGCGATCACTCAGACCGTCGCGCGCAACCCGCTCGCCAGCCCCGACATCCTGGGGGTGACGGCCGGCGCGTCGCTCGGCGCCGTCTCCGTGCTGGTGCTGGCCGGTGGTGGCGCGGCCGGATTGAGCGGTTTCGCCGGTCAGGTCGGTCTGCCGGTCGCCGCGTTCGCCGGCGGGGTGCTGGCCGGGGTACTGGTGTATCTCCTGGCCTGGTCCGGGACTCTCGACAGTTACCGCCTGGTGCTCGTCGGCCTCGGTCTCAACGGGCTCGCCGTGAGCTTGACGACCTGGCTGCTGACACTCGGCGACGTCACCAGCGCGGCCCAGGCGCTGACCTGGATGTCCGGTTCGCTCAACGGTAAGGATTGGCCGCTGGTGGAGCCCATGGGCCTGCTGGCGCTGGTGCTGCTGGCGGGCGTGCTCGTGCTGGGACAGCGGCTGGTGCTGCTCACCATGGACGACGATGTGGCGATCGGACTCGGCGTCCGGCTCGGCCGCCTGCGGCTGTACGCGCTGATCCTCGCGACGCTGCTGGCTTCCACCGGTGTCGTCGTCGCCGGCCCGCTCGTCTTCGTCGCCCTGGCGAGCCCGCAGATCGCGCGGTTGCTCACCGGATCGGCTGTCCCGCCGATTCTCCTGTCCGGGCTGGTGGGCATGGTGTTCGTGCTGGTCGCCGATACCGTCGCCGCGAACGCGCTGGCGGTCTCGCTGCCGGTCGGTGTGGCCACCGCGGTGCTGGGCGGGCCGTATCTCATATTCCTCATCCTGCGGAACCAGAGGAGGCTGACGTGAGTCGTCCGGCCACGGCGTCCGTCCTACGCGCGGAGAACCTCACCCTCGGCTACGGTGGCGCCGATATCGTCACCGATATGACGTTCGACGTCCCGACGGGTTCGGTGACCTCGATCATCGGGCCCAACGGCTGCGGAAAGTCGACCTTGCTGCGCGGCCTCGGCCGGTTGATCGCTCCCCGGTCCGGCCGGGTACTGCTCGACGGCAAGCCCATCGGCAGCCAACCCACCCGCCAGGTCGCCCGGCGAATCAGCATCCTGCCCCAATCACCTGCCGCGCCGCCCGGTCTCACCGTCGCCGATCTGGTCTCACGCGGGCGCCATCCGCGGCAGCGGTGGTACGAGCAGTTTTCCGTACTCGACGAGAAGTCGCTCCGCCACGCCCTGGACAGCACCGGCATCCTCGACCTGGCCGGCACCAGACTCGAGGAACTCTCCGGCGGGCAACGCCAACGGGCGTGGATATCCATGACGCTCGCCCAGGAAACCGGCATCATGCTGCTGGACGAGCCGACGACCTATCTGGACCTGGCGCATCAGGTGGAACTGCTGGAACTGATCGTGCGGATGAACCGCGAACACGACAGGACCGTGGTGATGGTGCTGCACGACATCTCACTGGCCGCTCGATACAGCGACCATCTCGTCGCGATGAAGAACGGCGCCATCGTGACCCAGGGCGCACCCGAGCGCGTAGTGCGCCCGGAAGTGCTGCAGGACGTGTTCGGGCTCGCCGCCCAGGTGATCACCGAGCCCACCCACGGCCGCCCGCACGTCATTCCGCTGGGATCGGTGTGACGGGAAGATCAGGAGGACGGTGCTGTATGCGAACCGATATCGATCCCGACGAGATGGGACACGGTGGCTTCTACAAGATCCTGACCAGTGTGGTCGTGCCCCGGCCGATTGCGTGGGTCTCGACCCGGTCCGCCGCGGGCGTCGACAATCTGGCGCCGCACTCCTTCTTCACGGTCTCGTGTGTGGCGCCGCCGATGGTGCAGTTCACCTCGGTGGGCCGGAAGGATTCGCTGCGCAACGTGCTCGAGACCGGTGAGTTCGTTGTCTGCCTGGCCACCGAGTCGATGTTCGAGCGGGTCAATGCCACGGGTACGGATTTCCCCGCCGGGCTGTCGGAGTTCACCGAGGTCGGGCTCACCCCGGAGCCCAGTGTCACGGTTGCGCCGCCGCGCGTCGCGGAATCGCCGGTCGCGCTGGAGTGCGGGCTCGAGCAGACGCTCGAGCTGGGCGATTCGACCGTGGTGATCGGCCGGGTCCGGCACGCGGCGATCGATACCGGCGTGCTGCGGACCGACGCCCGCGGTAACAGCCTGCCCGCGATCGAGCGGCTGCGGCCGCTCGCCCGGCTGGGCCGCAACGAGTGGTCGACGATCGGTGAGGTGCTCGAGATCGGCCGCATCCCCTACGCGAAATGGCCGGGCCACTTCCACCGCGAGGACTGACCGCTCCGGCGCGTGAAATATGCGATGTCTACGAAATCGTTGCCGGATCGGCGATGCTTTCGGGCCGGCAATCAGGTCTGTATCAGTGGGCAAGGTGTGACCTGATGCGAGGAGTGGTGATGTCGGACAGTGGAGAGTTTGCTCGGCTATCGGATCCGTACCGGCGGGAACTGATCGCCTACTGCTACCGCATGGTCGGATCGGTGGACGAGGCGGAGGACCTGGTGCAGGAGACCTACCTGCGGGCCTGGCGCTCGTACTCCACGTTCGAGGGCCGGTCGTCGTTGCGTACCTGGTTGTACCGGATCGCTACGAACTCGTGTCTGACCGCGCTCGACAAGCGGAGCCGGCGACCGTTGCCCTCGGGGCTGGGCGGTCCGTCCGGAGAATTCGCCGGACCCTTCGACCGAGCGCCGGGGGAGATACGGTGGCTCCAGCCGATCCCCGACACGGCTGTTGCGACGGTGTCGCGTGATCCGGCGGCGATCGTTATCGCTCGCGACGGCATGCGGCTGGCTCTGATCGCCGCCCTGCAACTGCTACCGGCCAGGCAGCGAGCGGTATTGATATTGCGGGATGTGCTCGGATGGCCGGCGGCGGACGTAGCGGATCTGCTGGATTGCTCGACCGCCGCGGTCAAGAGTGCCCTGCAAAGGGCGCGCGCACAGCTCGAACGAGTGGCACCGGAAGAGCAGGAGCTGACCGAACCGGCAGAGCCGGATGTGCGGGCATTGCTGTCTCGGTATATGGAGGCATTCGAGGACAACGACATGTCTGCCTTGGTGCGGGTGCTGCATACCGACATCGCTCTGGAGATGCCGCCGTTCGCGGCCTGGTTCCGCGGCCGCGGCCCGGTCACGCGGTTCGTGGGAGCACATATCCTGGACGGTTCCGGCCGGCTGCGGATGGTGGCCACAGCGGCGAACGGTCAACCGGCCGCGGCCGCGTATCGCCGTGGCGCGGACGGTGTGTATCGCGCCCACGCGATCCACGTACTCGGCGTGGTGGAGGGTGCCGTTTCGCGTATTGTGGCGTTCCTGGAGCCGGGCCTGTTCCAGCGGTTCGGACTGCCCGGAGTCCACGCGGCACCGCTCGGTGTGCCGCGGGCGGACCTGCAGGTCGGATAGTTCGCCGGTCACCGGTGCGCATCGGTTCGGCATACTCGGCCGATTCCTTTCCGGTGCTCTGCTGGTCATCACATCGTGAAGCAAATCAAATCGCGCGATATGAGACCGGCCCGGCAAGGGCCGGAAACCCGGGTCCACGGTGAACGCGAACCGGAGGGCGAGCAGTCCACTGCTGCCGAGGCATCGTCGGACGTCGCCCGCAGGCGGTGGACTCTCGCGCTGGCCGGTCTCGGAGCCTTCCTCTGTTCCCTCGATGTCGTGGTGGTTGCCACGGCACTCCCTACTCTTCAATCGGAGCTGGGCGCTCAGCTGTCGGATCTCGAGTGGACCATCAACGCCTATAACCTGGCGTTCGCCTGCTTGATGTTGACCGGGTCCGCGATGGGAGACCGTTTCGGCCGCCGAACGATGTATATCGCCGGCCTGGGTGTGTTCACCGCGGCGTCCGTGGCGTGTGCGCTCGCGGCGAGCACCGAGGCGCTGATCGTCGCACGTACCGTCCAGGGTGCCGGGGCGGCGGTGGTGTTACCGCTGACGCTGACGCTCATCAGTGATGCTTTTCCGTTGGCCAAACGTGGTGTGGCGATCGGCATCTGGGGCGGGATCACCGGGCTCGGTGTGGCCGCCGGTCCGGTACTGGGAGGTGCCATCACCGAAGGTGTGTCCTGGCAATGGATCTTCTGGATCAACGTCCCTGTCGGACTCGCCATGATTCCGCTGTCCGCGTGGTGGCTGCGGCAGAGCTACGGGCCGCGCCCCCACCTCGACATCATCGGACTGGTACTCGCCGGAATCGGTTTGTGCGCATTGACCTGGGCCCCGGTGCGGGCGCCCGCGGTCGGATGGGGCAGTGCCGAGGTGGTCCTCACCGCGGCGGCCGGGGTTCTGTTCGTCATCGCGTTCCTGGCCTGGGAACGACGGGCGAGGTATCCGATGTTACCCCTGGAATACTTTGCCCTGCGTGGGTTTTCGGCAGCAAACGGTGTGATCTTCTTCCAATTCCTGTCCCTGCTCGGCGCCCTGTTCATGATCACCCAGCTGTTCCAGGTCGGGCTGGGAAACACCCCGCTCGAGGCCGGGCTCCGCATCCTCGTCTGGACCGGCATGCCGATGATCGTGGCACCGATCGCGGGTGCGCTGGCCGAACGAATCGGTACGCGACCCTTCATGGTCGGCGGGCTGATCTTGCAGGCGGCCGGGTTGGGCTGGCTCGCCGCCGTAGTCGAAACCGGGGTGGCCTACTCCGCTCTCGTCGTACCGCTCATCGTGGCGGGTGCGGGTATCGGGATGATCTTCGCCACGACCGCGAGCGCTGCTACCGCCGCGGTCCCCGTCGACGATACGGGTGTCGCCGCCGGCACCAATACCGCGTTCCGTGAGCTGGGTGGTGTCTTCGGAATCGCGATCCTGGCCGCGGTGTTCGCCCGGTACGGCGGATACGCCTCTCCCGCCGACTTCATCGCCGGGTTCGAACCGGCCATGTGGACCGCGGCCGCGGTGCCACTTCTCGGATTGATCGCGGCCGCCTTCGCCCCGCCCAAGGCGGCCGTCCCGGCGGAACGTCGCGGCCCGCTGCCGGGAACGATGGCGGGCGGACCGGTGCCGCTCGGCGAATGACGCCGCGGAAGCCATGCGGCACATGGGACTTCTCTGCCCCGTTTGCATTCTGCTGCGGGAGTCGGCAGGGTGGCCGAACGTGCGGTGTGTCGGCTCAGTGATGGCCGCGAGCACGATCGGGTGGAGGATTTTGTAGTGCTGACGGCGAGTCTGCCGGCTGTGGTCGAGGTTTCGGAGGAGGCGCCGCGGCGCCGTGGGCGGGCCTGGCCGGCTCCGGTGGCGGCGGTGCTGGGCGGTGCGGTGCTACTGGGGTGGCGAGCGGCCGAATACGGCCATTGGATAGTCGACGATGCGGGCATCACCTTCGCGTACGCGCGCAGTGCCGCCGCGGGACTGGGGCCCGTGCTGCAGCCGGGTGTGGAGCCGGTGGAAGGGTTCTCCGATCCGACCTGGCTTTTCGTGCTGATGGTGGGCAAGTGGTGCGGGCTTTTCGACCGGGGTTCCCTGTTCGGCATCCCCGACTATGTCCTCTATCCGAAGGCGATCGCACTGATCTGCTGTATGGGGATCCTCGTCGCGTGCTACGCCGCCGCACGACGGGTATCCCGGTGGCCCGCACTGGCGACCTTCGCGACAGGCGCTGTACTGGCCGCGATCCCCTCCTTTGTGATCTGGAGCTTTTCCGGCCTGGAGAACGCGTTGTACGCCTTGGTGGTGTGCGTTCTGGCTGTCCAGTTGTTCCTTGCGGTGCTGGACGGGCGATTGTGGACGCCGGCGGTTGCGGTGACCGCCGGTGTGCTGGCGGCATTCGCCGCGTTGACTCGCCCCGACGGCCTGATCTACCTGGCCGCATATCCGGTGGTTTCGATGATTCTGGTGCGGCGCGCGACGTTGCCCGTTGCGCTGCGGTGCGCAGTGTATTCAGGACTCGCGTTCGCGATTCCCTTCGGGACCTATCTGCTGTGGCGGATCATCGAGTTCGGCCGGCTTGTTCCGAATACCGCGGTCGCCAAACATCAGTCGCCGCCGACCGTGTACGACCTGGCCAGGGCGGGAGAGCTGGTGCGGTACGCGGGCATACCCGCGGTGATCGCGGCGCTCGTGGTGGTCGGGTGGGCGTTGTGGCCGGCGACCAAGTGGCGGGACGGTGCTGTCGCGCTGCTGGTACCGCTGGCATCGGCGGTGATCGCCTATTGCGTGCTGGAACCGGATTGGATGGCGCAATTTCGGTTCGCCACCCCGGTGTGGGCGGTCGGTGCGGTCGTTCTGGTGCTTTCCGCCGCGCAGCTGGCAGCGACGCTGTGTAGTCGGGGCCGGGCACTGGTCGTGCTCGTCCTGATCGGTGCCTTGATCCCGTCCGGCTGTGCGTTCGCGCGAGCATCCGAATCGTACAGCGCCGATGAGGATGTGCCCGTGTGCTGGATCGCGCTCCGGTTCGGACGTCTGTTCAACGGTTACGCGGACATTCTCGGCCTCCAGAACGGCACTTTGCTCACCCCCGATATGGGCGGAAGTGCGCTGACATCGCGTCTCCAGGTGATCGATATGGCGGGGCTCACCCATACCCGGATGGCGGACATCATCGCCGGCAACGACCACACCACCTTCGGCGACTACGTGTTCGAGGAGCTGAAACCCACCTTCCTGCATTCGCACGGACCGTGGTTCGAGAACAACATCACCTTCGACGCCCGGATGGCACGCGATTACCACGTGCTGCAGCGATCCGCGGACCCCGCTGTGCCGGACGAGGACTGGGTCCGCAAAGACGTTGTGCGCGACCCGCACCAGCTCCGGCAACTCCGTGACTACGCGGGCAAGTCCATACCGCCTCTCGTGGAGGAGATGCAGACGGTGGGCTGTGGGCCGGTGCTGCGTCCGGGGCAAACTCTCGTGGGCTGACGTTCCTCGCGGTGACGTCGGCCGCGCGATCCGGGAGCCGACGCCACCGATGGAGGTCAGTGGCGCGCGCGGTACCGCCGGGCCAGCGCGATATCGAGGGCGACCAGTGCCCAGACCACGCCGACCGCTACCAGCAGACCCATGCCGAAGTCCCGGTCGAGAACGGTGTCGTTCGCCGGGTTCGCGCCCTCCCGCCCCAGTACGGGGACGGCGAGTACGACCAAGGTCGCGGTGCAGACGGCGCCCACCGTGAACGGCGCCCACCAGCTCTCGGGGAGGACGCGCCGGGCGGCGAGGCCGAGGGCGGCGCACAGTGGCGCGAGGATCGCATCGTGCAGCAGAATTCCGCCGGCGAACCACACGGCCAGCGATATCAGTCCGGCCGAACCCAGTTCGAAAACCAGACTGATGCCGTACCAGGCGAGCCAGATTCCGCTGAGTCCGAGCAGTACTCGTATGGCCGTCATGCCCGCACCTCGATCGCCGAGAGCCATTTGGTCTGGAGTACACCGGGCCGGGTCGGCGCGATCAGCCGGCAGGGGTAGCCGTGGTCGAGGTCGAGTTCCTCGCCGTTGAGTCGTAGCGCGACCAAGGTCGAGGAATCGACGACATGGGATTGCGGCAGCACCGATCGGTTGTACAGTCCGCTCTGCTCCAGGGAGCGGAATTCGACATCGCCGCCGCGGTATTCGCCCACCGCGGCGAGCAGATCCCGCAGCCGGATCCCGGACCAGTGCGCCGAAACGCTCCAGCCCTCCACACACGCCAGCGGTACCTCGGCCTCGGTCTGTGGCAGAGCCGCCAACTCGGCACGCGTGAACTGGCGTCTCAGGTCGCCCACGATGACCTCGAGGCGATATTCCGCGTCCCGGGCCTCCTCCGAAACACCGGCTTGATGCGCCGTGCGGTTCACCGGAAGCCCTTGGGGCCCTTCACCACTTCGCGGCGCCAGAACCGAAACACGGCGTAGCAGCGGTACCGATTGGCCGGCGATCGCGACCCCCGCGACAACGGCGGCGGCGCCGGCGGCGACGAGGACTCCGCGGCGAGACGCCACGCCGGCGTCGTCCGGCGGTGATTCGCTGCCGGCGGCCGGCCGGGCCAGGGCGGCGCGCACCACCGGAAGCTTGACCGCGAGGTGCACCGCGAGCGCCCCGAACGCCACGTAGGACATGGCGTAGTGGGTGGTGGTGAAGAAGAACTCCCAGGGGTAGTTCTGAGCCGTATTGAACAGGCCGGTCACCAGCTGGAAGATCATCGAGCCCACCAGTACGGCGATGGATCCGCGTTCGAGCAGCCGCAGCGGACTCCCGATCAGCGGTCGCGCGAACAGGCGCGGAAACACCGACCACAGCTTCACCAGCAGTAACGGGATCGCCACCACACCGGACACCACATGCGCGCCCTGAGTGAGCCGGTAGAGCCAGACCGGATTGGCAGGCCACCAGAACCACGGCGGCGGATGCTGGACCCAATGGCTGATCAACCCGGTCACAAAGCAGATCGTGATGGCGATGCCGAGGACGATCCCGACCCGCGATGCTACCGCGGCCGACCGGGCGGGGGAGATCTTCTCGGTCACGACCCCGGGTAGCAGCAGTTCGGATTCGTGCGGACTGTCCTCATGCGCCGCCGGCGGTTTTGTCGTGGGCACGGGCGCGGCGCGGTCGTGCTCATTCATCAGGCCTGCTCCATTCGTGGGTGTAACGCGGTGGCCGGTCGGCACCACTGGTTCAGCGACCGCTTATACCGACCCCGGGCCCACGCCATTCGTTACGTGGGAGCGGCGAGCCGATCTGCCCGCATCACCGAAGGAACCACCGAAACATGATCTACCTCGAAGTATCGCGCCGCGTCCCGACCGCACACCGGAGGTGCCCCGACTCCTCTCGGTCGTGTCCCGCGGTCCCGCAGAATCGCCGCGCGACCGATCTTTGCTCGTACCGGGTCCACCCTTCGTGATGGCGTCGACGGTGACGGCGCAGGGCGGGCTCACACTCACCAGCAGGCTGCTCGCGGGCGCACTGAGCGGACTGGCCGGGGGCGTGGCCGTAGCGGCGTCGGCTGCGGCGCCTGCCTCGCAGTGGCTGCCCTGGATGGTGCACGCGACACTGTTCGGCGTGCTTCTCGGAGCGTTCACGGGCGGCCACCGGCAGAGCCTCGGCTCATCGTTCGCAGTCGGGGTCCTGGCCGGATTGCTCGACTGGATCGGCTGGCAGTTGACCCTGTCGGTGTTGCTGGCGGGCACAGTGCCGACCTGGGCACTCGCCGACGCGGCGCCCGCCTTCGACGACCTGATCCGGACCGCGCTCCTCGGCGCTGCAGCGGGAACCGTGCTGTACGGGTTGTCCGGACTGCTCCGGCGGCGGTCCGAGGCGACCGAATCCATCGAGCCCAGACCACACATCGTGGTGGTCGGCGGGGGATTCGGCGGTATCGGGGCGGCGCAGCGGCTGGACACCCTGCTGGCCCGCGGCCTCAAGGCGGATGTGACGGTCGTGAGCCAGTCGAACTTCCTGCTGTTCACGCCGCTGCTCGTCGAGGTCGCCGCGAGCGCGTTGGAGGGCCGGCATGTCAGCGCCCCGGTACGCGCGGCCCTACGGCACGCCTCGTTCCTGCACGGCCGGGTCGAGTCCGTCGACACCGCCGACCGGGTGCTGTACGTCGCTGCCGGCGCACAGGGGCGGCAGCGTGTGCCCTACGACGAGGTGATCCTGGCTGTCGGCGGGGTGGCGCACTTCTTCGACCTGCCCGGCGTCGCGGAGCATGCCATCGCGATGAAATCCATCGACGACGCCAACCGGATGCGCAACCATGTGCTCGCGGCGCTGGAGCAGGCCGATCTGGAGCCCGATCCGGACGAGCAGCATCGGCTACTGACCTTTGTCGTCGCCGGCGGTGGCTTCGCGGGCACCGAACTGATCGCGGAACTGTTCGATCTCGTGCACGATGTGCTCCACCACTATCCGCGCCTGCACGATCTGTGCCCCCGATTCGTGCTCGCACACTCGGGCGACCGGCTGCTTCCGGAGCTGCCCGCCGAACTCGGCGATTACGCACAGCAGACCCTGGGCCGCCGCGGTATCGAGTTCCGGCTGGGGGTGCGGGTCACCGCCGCGTCCGCGGCGAGCGTATGCCTGTCCGACGGCGAGGTGATCCCCACCCGCACTCTCGCCTGGACCGCGGGTAACCGGCCCAACCCGCTGCTCGAGAATATCGGCAACGGCCGCACCGGCCCCCTGGCCGTCGACGACTGCCTGCGGGCCACCGATCTGGACGGAGTCTGGGCGGTCGGCGATTGCGCGCGTATTCCGGACCCCGGGCAGCCCGGTTCGTTCTATCCACCGACTGCGCAACACGCGATCCGCGAAGGAAAAGCGGTGGCGGACAATGTGGCCGCAGTCGTTACCGGTCGCCCGCCGAAACCGTTCCGATTCGGTGGGCTCGGTGTCCTCGTCTCGCTCGGGCATCGCCGCGCCGCCGGCCTGGTAGCCGGACGGCAGGTCTCCGGCCTGCTCGGCTGGATCCTCTGGCGGGCAGTCTATTTGAGCAAACTTCCCGGCGCGGAGAAGCGGCTGCGCGTCCTCGCGGACTGGCTGCTGGATTCGGCCTTCCCCCGGGATATCGCACTCACCTCGTCGGGTGCCACCGCGGTCCCGGCCTCGGAGAAGGAACGACATGTCTGACACGACCACCGTGCACGTCCCCGATACCGACGACGAACGCACTGCCGCGTCAGGGCTGGAGCTTCAGGACCGGGGATACCGTCCCCTGACAGCCGCGGCTGTCGGCGCGGGCGCCGGGCTGGCCGGCGGGCTCGCCTTCGGTGCGGTGATGGTGTCGATCGGCTTCCTGCCCACAGTGGCCGCGATCGTGCGGGCCGGCTCACCGGTTGTCGGGTTCATTGTGCACCTGGCGATCGCGGCCGTGATCGGTGCGGGTTTCGGGATACTCGTGGCGCGCCAGCGGATCGAGTCCGGCGAGCTGCTGTTCTGGGGACTGATCTATGGCGCCGTGTGGTGGCTCGCGGGGCCGCTCACGATCCTTCCGCTGCTGCTGGGCGATCCGGTGCGCTGGACGATCGCGGATGCCCAGGATCTGCTACCGAGTCTGGTAGGTCATCTGCTGTACGGCGCGGTCACCGCCGCGGTGTTCGCGGTGACCGCGCGGCGGATCAACGGTGCGCGGCGGGGCACCGTGGAGTTTCGCACCGTGGTGTCGGCGGTGGCCGCCGGGATGATCGCCGGCGCGCTGCTCGCGCTCGCTTTCCCGTCGATGCGCGATGCGGGGTACGCGTCCGTGGTGGTCGGGTCCTTCGCGGGCGCCGGGTATGCGCTGCTGTTCGGCGTGCGACGGGAGGGCACCGGGCCCGCACTGATTCGCGGTGTTGTCTACGGATTCCTGTGGTGGGTGACAGCGGGATTGACCTTGTCCTCGCTGCAGGAAGGCACCGGGCTGGACTGGTCGGCCGCCGCGGCACGCGAAGCGGTGCCCACGCTCCCCGGTTATCTGCTGCTGGGCGCGGGGACCGCGGCCGTGCTCGGTGTGATCGACGGAATCGTGCGCCGCACCCTGTCCGACGATGTGCGGGTGGCACAGGCGGATCGCCTGGCGGGCGGCAGCATCGTGCCGGTGCTGCACGGAGTTCTCGCCGGGCTGGCGGGCGGTGTGGTCTTCACCGGGGTGATGGTCGCGGTCGGCTTCCTGCCGCGGGTGGCCGCACTGGTCGCCTCGGGGTCGGTGGTCGTCGGACTCCTTGTGCACTTGGTGATTTCGGTGTTCATCGGCATCACGTACGCCGTCTTCTTCCGGGGACGCAGTTTCGATGCCGCGTCCGGTGTCGGCTGGGGCGTTTCGTACGGCTTTCTGTGGTGGGTGCTCGGCAATCTGACCCTGCTGCCGCTGCTGCTCGGGTCCGCCCCGGATTGGTCCGCATCCGCCCTGGCCGCGTCGTTCCCGTCATTGGTGGGGCACGTCGCCTACGGAGCGGTGCTCGGCATCGTCTACCAACGCCTGGAACAGCGCGTCGCCCCGTGGTATCTGACGCGGAGCCGGGCAGCTCGGGAGCGCGTGCTGGCCCGGTACGAGCAAGTGCTGGGCACAGCTCCGGCGCTGTGGAGCCTGATCGTATTCATCGTGGCTTCGATCCCGGTGTTCGTCGCGTGACCGAAACGCGACTGCACAGCAGCAGTTTTCGAAACTATCGACAGAACGGAAAGAACATGACGACTTCGGAGCGTATTCGGCGTCCTGTCCTCTGGATCATCGCGGTCGGCGCGGTCGCGGCTCTGGTGGCCGGGCTCTACCTGTTCCAGCCCTGGCGGCTGTTCACCACAGAGCGCGTCGACGAGGCCGTCGCGGTCGCGCCGGGTGGCTCGCAGTTGCGGTCGCTGGCCTCGGGTTCGTTCGTCTCCCACGAGCATTCGACATCCGGCACGGTGGAACTGCAGCAGCAGCCCGACGGAACTGCGATTGTGCGGATCACCGACTTGCGGACTTCCGACGGCCCGGCATTGCACGTCTGGCTCAGTGACCAGCCGGTCGCCGGTGACGGAAGCAATCTCGACGACGGACGGCACGTGGATCTGGGCTCGCTCAAGGGTAATGAGGGCAATCAGAACTACACCGTGCCGGCCGGTACAGATTCGGCCGCTTTCCCGACAGTGGTGATCTGGTGCGAGCGGTTCAGCGTGTCGTTCGGGGCCGCCGCGCTGACCGCTACCTGACCCGAGCACAGTAAGCCCGCCGCTTCGTACCGGGAAGGTAGGCGTGTTGTGGCGGTGCAGAAAAGGAGAACGCCGGGTGAGCTGATGGGGGAAAGCTCGCCCGGCGTTCCCGGCCGCCGGCCGGCGGTGAAAGCCACCGTGCCGCTGGTCGGATGGCCTGCCGCCCGGCGGCATCGCACGAGCGAGGTGAGAGGGGCCACCCCGGACTTGCGATGAGCGACAGTGGTCACCGGACCGCCGGGCGTTACACTGCGGCGAATTGTCGGCGAACTCCGCCGATCTGTTCGAACTACGCAGGCGCAGAATCTCATTCGAAACGGGTGTAACGATCGGGCGGGACGCCGCCACTGTTCCTCATGCATTCCAGGTCCACTCCGCCGGCCGACGCGACGATATGAACCGCGAACGCGTGTTCTTCGACGGCGCCACGGGTGCGCGGCTGGCCGGTCAACTCGATCTGCCCGACGGTACGCCGAAGGCCGTAGCGCTGTTCGCGCACTGCTTCACCTGCGGGCGGAATTCCGCGGCCGCTGCCGGTATCGCGCGTGAACTCCTCCAGTACCGGATCGCGGTACTGCGTTTCGATTTCACCGGGATCGGCGCATCCGACGGAGAGTTCGCCGATACCACGTTCGGCACCAGTATCGGCGATCTCGTGTGTGCTGCCGATCATCTCCGCGCAACACTGGGCCCACCGGACATCCTCATCGGGCATTCACTCGGCGGTGCCGCGGTGCTGGCGAGCGCCGCGATGATTCCGGAGGTTCGAGCTGTCGCCACGATCGGCGCACCCGCCGAACCGGGCCACGTCGAGCATCTGTTCAGCGCCGAAGCGGAAACGATCGAGACGGCCGGTGAATCGACGATCCGGCTGGGTGGCAAGGATTTCCGGATCCGGCGAGAATTCGTCCAGGATCTGCGCCGGCAGAACCAGGGGGCTCGTATCGCGGGACTACGCCGTGCTCTGCTGATCATGCACTCACCCCAGGACAGCATCGTCGGGGTGGACAACGCTCGCCGCATCTACGACGCCGCCGTACACCCGAAATCGTTCGTCTGCCTCGACCACGCCGATCACCTGCTCACCGACCGCGGCGACGCCAGGTATTGCGCCCGGATCCTCGCGATGTGGGCCGAGCGGTACATCGGCACCGGCAGCCCGTCCGCCCCGCCGGGCGACCGGGAGTGAATGACGAACAGCGGAGGAAACAACAGCTCGGCGCCACTGTGCCGCAGGGAACAACTCTGGTTCGTGCAGTTCCGAATCCCTGGGGATGTGGTTCGGCCTGTTCCGGTCCGCCGACGGCACGGTCCGGCACGCCGCCGGCCGCCGGGCGCAGGTCCGGGTGGATCCCGCGACTCTGCAGCCCTGCCCGGTGAGCGACGCCGGACGGGCGGAACTCGAGCGGATAGCCCAACCGGCCGCGACCGGGGCAGCCTGACCCGGTGCCCGGTGGTCCCGCCGCCTGCCTGTGCAACGTCCGAGCCCGAATGCCGCTATCCGTGACCAAAATATGACGTCGGACCGGCCGGCAGCGCGCAGCCGCGCGCTGCCGGTACACCCCTGGTAACGTCCCGTGCGCCGGGTGCGCGGCGCGGTTCTGGGACAGCAGGCCGTTGCGTGCCCCTCGCTCGGTGACCTGCCTGGGCCGGGAACGGACAGCGCGGTCCTTCCGTAACCTCGGCATATTCCGGCGAACAGACAGTCACGGATAACCGATGGGGTATCAATCGGTGCGGACCGAGGAGAACAGGTGGGTCGCGACAGCCTCGTGACGCCGGACGATGTGCTGGCGGACCGGCTCCGCAAGGGCGACGAATCGGCCTTCAAAACCATTCTGGACGCCTGGTCCCCGGCGATGTTACGACTGGCCCGGTCCTTCGTTTCCACCAACGCCTCGGCCGAGGAGGTCGTGCAGGATGCCTGGGTTGCGGTGATCCGGGGCATCGACGGTTTCGAGGGTCGCTCGTCGCTGAAGACGTGGATATTCAAGATCGTGGTGAACACCGCGAAGAAACGCGGTATTCGCGAGAGCCGCACGGTCCCCTTCGGCAGCCTCCTGGCGGAGGACGAAGGTCCCACCGTCGAACCGGACCGTTTCCGGACCGCGAACGACCCGTACCCGGGGCATTGGAAGCCGGGACAGAAACCGCAGCGGTGGTCGGAACCCGAGAACGCCGTCGAACGCGCCGAGGTCGCGAAGATCATCGCGCAAGTGTTGTCCGAACTCCCGGACCGCAACCGTATCCTGATCACGCTGCGCGATATGGAAGGTTACTCCTCCGAAGAGGTCTGTGAGCTGCTCGATATCTCGCCGGGCAACCAACGGGTCATCCTGCATCGCTCTCGCGCGGCTGTGCGTGGAAAGCTGGAGGAGTACTTCGCGGCGACCCAGGAGGCGAGCAATGGATTGCGATGAGTTGGTCGAACTGGTCACCGCATTTCTCGACGGCTCGCTGGACCCCGCCACCGAACAACGTTTCCTCGCGCACCTCGCCGAATGCGACGGGTGCGAAGCATATATGGACCAGTTCCGGCAGACCATCGCACTGGTCGGCGAGCTACCCCCGCCGGAGACCCTGGCGCCGAACGTGCGCGCGGACCTGCTCACAGCCTTCCGGAACTGGTCGTCCTGACCGGAGGTGATCAGCACCTCGCCTCCGTGCCGAGTTCGGCGCGCATGCTCGCCGGCCTCATGGCATTCGCCGCAGAATCTCGGCCGGGGCGTCCTCGGGGTGGGTCAGCCCGGTCGTATGGTGCGGCTGCGCGGCGCGCGCGAGGAGCAGCATCGGGATGACATGCCCGGCCGACACAGGCCGGAGGAGACGATACGCATGATTTTCCTGATTCGTTCAGCGGTATTCGGGGTTCTCGAAGTCGAATCGTGAACCCGCGTCCCATTCGGTGCGCTGGTTCCCCTGTGCGGGGACACCGCCGTTGTCCGCGAGCAGCCGAGCGAAATGCATCAGGTTCCACGTCATGAATGTGGTGTTGCGGTTGGTGAAATCGTTGGCCGGTCCGCCGGAGCCGGGGTCGAGATAGGACGGTCCCGGCCCGGCTTCGCCGATCCAGCCCGCGTCGGCCTGCGGCGGAATGGTGTAGCCGATGTGCTGAAGGCTGTAGAGGATATTCATCGCGCAGTGCTTGACGCCGTCCTCGTTACCGGTGAGCAGGCAACCGCCGGCGCGGCCGTAGTACGCGTACTGGCCGCGGTCGTTGAGCAGTCCCGAACTCGCATACAGACGCTCGATGACCTGCTTCATCACCGAACTGTTGTCCCCCAGCCAGATCGGCCCGGCCAGCACCAGGATATGCGCGTCCATCACCTGGCGCTGCAGGTCCGGCCACTCGTCGACCGCCCAGCCGTGTTCGGTCATATCCGGCCAGACCCCGGGCGCGATCGTGTGGTCGACCGCTCGGATCTGCGAGACCTGCACACCGTTCTTCGCCATGATTCCGGCGCTCGCGTCGATGAGTCCCTGGGTGTTGCTGCGCTCGGGGGACCGTTTCAAGGTGCAGTTGATGAACAAGGCCCGCAAGTCGTCGAAATCCGTCATGATGCTCAGTGGCCGGCGTGGGCTTTCTCGTTACATCCGGTATTCGATCCGGCGGAAAGCTGCCGGGCGGGCCGGTGGTGGCAGCGGGGATTTTGCCGGCGACTCGCCGGTGCGCCCGTACCGGTTCGACCGAACTGTCCGGGTAGTGTTCCGGTCTGCACACGCCGGGCGGCATCGACGCCGTCCGACGCGGTGTGCGAACCCGCTCGTCAAGTTCCGACTCGATGCCCAATCGACTGGAGCGCCATGAACCGCAAACATACGTGTACCGCGGTAGCGATCACCGCGGCGACAGTAGCCACTGCCGCCGCCGTTCTCGGCACTCCCGCCCACGCCGCGCCGGGCGAGGTCCGGGTGGGTGGGCTGCACCTGATCGCGTCGGTGGATTTCGCCGATTCCGCCCCCGCGGGGGATATCGCGTCAGGAGTACCGTTCACGCACGCGACCAGGGTATCCGGGAATTTCTCGGTCGCCCTCGCCGATCCTGCCGCGCTGCAGGCCGGCCGGGTCGCCGCGGGATATCTGGTCGGCTGCGCGGTCGACGTCTCCGAGGGGATGTCGATAGCGATCATCCCGGAAATCGGCGGCGGCACCTCGGTCTCTCCCTACAGCGAACTCGAAGTCGCCACCACGTTCGAAGAGGGCGAGACCCCGATCGTCACGGTTGCTCCCTTGGTCGGCGTAGAGCCCAGTGTCGGTGTCGAAGGAGCGGTCGCCGGTGAACTCGGGGTGAACCTCGCGCCGGGTACGGTGGCGCCGGTAATGGTCGGCGAAGCGGACCTGACCAAGGAATCAACCTTCCCGTACACCTTCGCCCACGCCAACACCCCCTTGAATATCGGCGGATGTCTCTCGCCCGCCTCGGCCATACCGTTCGTCACCGTCAGCGTCGAGAGCACCGGCGGTACCGCGCAGACCACCGGCTACGGCGAACCGTTCACCTTCTGACCGCTCGGTTCGGACTCGATCGGAGCGCCGCCGATATCAGTTGGTCCTGATGGCGCTGAGGCCGGTCGCGCTGACTGCGATCCTGTGCCGGTTGTAGCGGGGGCTGGGTGCGCGCCCTGCGCCGAGCGGTTGTGGTGGTATCGGGATAAAATTCTCCCGCACGGTTTTCCATCTCCGAGGATCATTTTTCAGCACGAGGGAGTCCGGGCGGATGGATCGCCGGAACATGGGGATGAGCCGGCGCAGGGTGTTGATCGCGGCCGGGGCCGGGGTTGCACTCACCGCATTGGCGCAGCCCACGGTGGCGGGGCCGGTCGCGCGGAAAGTGTCCGCCGGTCCTGAGGAGAGCGGGAAGCGGGCGGCTCTGGCGGAGCAGGCGGTGGTGGCGCGGCATGTGCGGGCGCTCTGGGGTCTGCCGGGGATGCGGCTGGGGACCCTGGTCTGGCCGGCCTCGTTGCCGGAACGGTCCTTCGCGCAGTGGCATTACTGGTGGCAGGCCCACCTGCTCGACTGTGCGGTGGACGCCGCGTATCGCGCCCGGACCCCGGAACGGATCGACCGGGTCGCCGATCTCGCGCGCGGTATTCGCACCCGCAATCTCACCGGCTGGACCAACCGGTACTACGACGATATGGCGTGGCTGGTGCTGGCGCTGGAGCGGGCCGACCGGCTGCTCGGGGTACGTTTCGGCGACGCTGTCGGGGATCTGCGGACCGCTCTGTTCGAGGGCTGGAACCCGGACGTCGGCGCGGTGCCGTGGCGGATCGGGGACGAGTACTACAACACCCCGGCGATCGGTCCGACCGGGATCGCGATGGCGCGGCTGGGCGAGTTGTCCCGGGCCGGGGAACTCGCCGATTTCCTGCACAGCCGATTGCGCGACAACGACAGCGGTCTGATCCTCGACGGGGTCCATGAGCCCGGTGGGCAGGTGGATCGGACCGTCCACACCTACTGCCAGGGCGTGGCCATCGGACTGGAAACCGAGCTGGCGGTGCGCACGGGTGCGTCCGGGCATCACCGCCGGGCGGCAGAACTCGTCGCCGCGGCGGAGGCCGGCGTTACCGATGCGGGGGTGATCGCCGCGGCTGCCGGAGACGATTCCGGGCTGTTCATGGGTATTCTCGCCCGCTATCTCGCCGTGGCCGCACTGGCCTTGGGCGACATTACCGCCGCACATATTGTGCACGCGTCTGCGCGGGCGGCCTGGGAGAATCGGGCGGAGGTGGACGGGCTACCGCTGTTCGGCGCGGACTGGACGCGCGCGGTGACCGTACCGCAGCACCCGGGGACCTTTCCCCAGCTCACGGAATCGTCCGCGGCGACACCGGCGAACCTCAGCCGTGACCTCTCGGTACAGCTGAGCGGATGGATGGTGCTCGAAGCGGACTACCGGCTCACCGCTGCGGGACGCTGAGCCCCGGCAGATCGGCCCGCCCCGCACGGATCAATCCTGACGGATCCACGCGGGCACGAACCGTGTCCGGCTGAGTCGCCGGCCCTCGGACGCGCGTCGATCTCGCCTTGGATGCGAGCGACACGGCCGAGGGCCCGAAGCGGATCGCTCAGCTCGCGGTGCGGTAGACGAAATTCTCCAGGGTGGTGAGGGTTTCCGCACGATTGTCCCGATGTCGCAGGCAGTACCTGGTCGGGTAATAACCCGCCTTCTGCCAGGCCTGCGGTTGTTTCAGATCGGTGCAGAAATCCTCGAGGGTGCCGCCACGCAGACCCGTGTACTGGTCCAAATTCACCATCGGCTCGTAGAAGGTGATCTCGCCGTTCCAGGAACCGTAGATGAAGGTGTGGGTGAACGGGCCGCCGTTCAGTTCGGGTGTGGTGCTGTCGATCAGATGATTACCCATGGCCGGCTCCACTGCATCGAGATCGACGAAATCCGGATGGCGGTACTTCTGCGCCGGCAGGACCTTGCCCAGCGAGTAGTCGGCACAGTCGGTGAGTTGCAGACAGGGCCCGGTGCGGATGGCCAGACGCTCGGCATTCTCGTCGAGATAGAAATGCATATCGAAATGCGGGCTGTCCCAGACCCCGGCGGGTACGTGCCCGTGTGGGTTCCAGTTCACCATCGCGTACGTGAACGGAATATCGTCGCGTCCGCTGAAAGCGGGATTCAGCGCCATGACATGTTCATATCCGCCGGCGCATTCACCGTGGTGGGCGATGGTGCCGTCGCCGTTCTTGTCGAAACAGAACTGGCCGTCGGTCGGCGGTTCATGTGGCAGCCCGTCGTAAGCGCTGTCGGTGGCGACGACACCGATAACCAGGGGAGTCCCGGCGGCGTCGGTCTGTGAATAGGAGGTGAGGGTGCCGTTTCCGAGCGATTTGCTCTCGCCGTACTGCGCGCACGGGCCCGGATAGGATCGGGTGCTGAGCAGCAGGGCATCGGCCACCGGCCCGGGTACCTCGGTGGTGTGCTCGTCGGCACCGGCGATCGATTGGCAGATCACGACATTATCGGTCGCACGAGCGTCGGCGGGCCGGCCGAGGACGACCGTGGAACTCGCGGCGAGCAGGGCCGCGGCCGTGAACAAGGTGAGGCATAAGCCGATCGGATAGCGACGGCGAGCAATCCGGCGTTTCGCCGGGGACAGAATTCTCATCGGGTCCTGCTTCAGTTCTGCTCGACAACACCGGCGTTGGGTATTCGGTGGAGTCGGTATACCGACCCGGTCGTATGGTGACCGGTGTGTCGATTACCGCACCATAGAGCGCGGCACGGGCCGCGAAGCCGTCGCGGTGCGGTTGCGGGCGGCCGGGTGGCGGTGTACCGACCGCATTTGTGTCCCTCGGGGCCAGGAACGGATTCCCCGGCCGACACCGAGGCAGAATAATGTGTTGCGGAGTCTCGTGCAGGCCAGGCGAATCACCAATGGTGGGAGCGCGGCTCCGGCTCCGATAACCTCACGGCGGCACACCTTCTTGCGGAAATGTATGGAAGCCGGCTGGTAGACGCGGTCGAGACGGCTGATGCCCCCGCCGGCTCCGGTCGGCGAGGGCATCGGTGGGACTTCGGCGGTGCACCCGGGATTCACGTGCCCGTCGTGAAAATTTCTCTATCGCTCAGCGCATTGATACTGCAATGGCATTCGGGCGAGGGGCGGCTGATTCAGTTCGGCCGGGGAGGGGATATATCAGCGCAGCGCCGCGGTGACAGTGCTGTACATGGTGGTTTTGATGGCGGCGAGTGTTGTGGGGTTCTTGCCGATGATGGGGGTGAGCCGGTCGACGGCGGCGGTGCGGACCTCGGTTTCGGGGGCGGTGGCGTCGACGAGTCCGGCGGCCAGGGCGTCCGGGCCGGTGAAACGGTGGCCGGTGGTCATGGCGGTGACCGCGGCCTGGGGGCTGAGTTTGGCCTGGACGAGGGCGGCCATGCCGGGAGTGAAGGGGATGTTGATATCGACTTCGGGGAAACAGTAGTAGCCGCGGTCGGCCCGCATGACGCGGTAATCGTGGGCGATGGCCAGCATGGCGCCGGCGCCGAAGGCGTGGCCGTTGACGGCGGCGGCGGTGGGTAGCGGGAAGGTGAGAATTCGGGCGAACAGTTCCTGGACGCGGGCGACGTACCATTCGGCGCGGTCGCCGTTGGCCGTCAGCCAGTCCAGGTCCAGGCCGTTGGAGTAGAACTTCCCGCTGCCAGTGGTGACCAGGCCCTGCGCTTCCCGTTCGACGGTGTCGAGGTGGGTGTTCACGGTGTCGAGCCAGTCCGGGGAGAACCGGTTCTCGTCGTCGCCGAGCGTCAGGACGGCGATCTTGTCCTGGTAGTGCAGATTCATGGCCATGGAATTGCCTTTCAGTTCGTTGTGGTCGGGGTGGTGTCGCGGGCGGGTGGCAGGGGCACCGCCAGCACCGCGCGGACGGCGGCCGCGAGGCGTCGACGCACTGCGGGATCGGGAGTTCGCCGGCCGTGCAGCAGCAGTGCGGTGGGTAGTTCCACCACGCAGTCGCGGATGACTGTGACGGCCTCACGGTCGGCACGGTCGAACACGCTGCGCGCCAAGTCGGCGAACAGCTCGACCAGGACCCGATCGAGCCGGCGCATTTCCCCGGCGAGATCCTCGCTGATCTCGCCGGAACCGAGCAGTTCCTGCCGGGATACGGTCAGCAGGAAGCGGCCCGAGACCGGTTGCCGCAGCAGGAATTCGGCTGGGGAGTCAGCTGCCGCGACGACCGCCTCGACGGCGGCCTCGGATGAGAATCCCGCGGTCGAAGCGTCGTCGACCGCCGCGCGCTGCACGTCGAGAAACCGCTGAGCGGCTCGTAGCCAGACGCGGCCCATCAGCCCGGCACGTGAACCGAACGCGTGATAGATCGCCCCATTGGACACGGACGTGGCCTCCGAGAGCGCCCGGACGGTGACCGCGGCGGGCCCGGACTCCACGGCCATCTGCTCGGCAGCATCCAGGAGGTGCTCGAGGTCGTGTACTCGGGGGCGGGGCATGACCGCAGCATAACAGAGCGCTTGCTCTATAATTTGTCAGCGGGCTGATCGCACGTATATCGCTGCACGGCGATATGTGCACGACTCGGTACATGTGCTATACATGGTACATGTCGATGAAGCGGACGAACGTCTATGCCGATGCCGACGACCTTGCGCTGATCAAGGAGGCGGCCCGGCGGCGTGGCCGTTCCGAGGCCGAAATCATCCGCGAAGGCATCCACCTGGCTGCTTTGTCGTATCGGGTCTGGGATGATCCGGACGAGTGGCCGAAAGTCTCCGGTGGTGGCGAGCCGGCGACCAAAGAGGAAGTCCGACGGGCTGTGGCAGACGGTCAGTGCTAGTCGTCGCCGACACCTCCGGTTTGCTCGCGGCATTCGATCGGGACTCCTCCGATTCCAGCGCTTGTGAACAGGTATTGCGTGAGGCCGGAACCGTCGTGGTGTCGCCCATGGTTCTGACCGAACTCGATCATTTGACGCGTCGCAGATTCGGGGGACCGCAACGGGTCGTGGTGATGAACTTCGTGTTTGCCCAAATCGACCGAATGCGCTTCCTGGTCCCCGACACCGGTCGTGATGTCCTCGGCATAGCCAGAGATGTACAGCAACGCTACGCCGGGCTCGACCTCGACCTGGCAGACGCGGTCAATGTCGCCCTCGCAGCCGAGTTCCGCACCACGGACATGCTCACCCTCGACCGGCGCGACTTCCGCGCCATCCGGCCGCTCGTGGGCGCGGAAGCATTCCGGCTACTTCCCGACGACCGCTGATCCCTGGGTGGGCGATCGCGCGGACCGGGGTGGTATGGATCTTGGCAACTCACTACGCGCTAGTCGTTTTCCGGCTCGCGAGTACTGACTCCACGACGTTGTTCGGTTTCCCGCGCGGAGGTCATCGATTCGTTGCCGTAATCTCCGGGCATGTTCAGGCGAGGCGGCGGCTCGGCGCAGCGGCCCACTGACCTGCACGAGGTCACGCATATCGAGCAGAACCCGGTATCCCGGCCATTCGCGGAGGTCGTATCCGTACTCGGAGATGAAATCACCGATCCACGTTTCATCCCGGCCGTATCGCACAGTGGCGTGCCAGGTGGGTATCAGGTCTACCTCACGTGGTCCTATACTCGCCCAGTCCCAATCGCCCAGCAGCGGTCGTGGTGGAGTTGTGTTGCTGTCCCACAGCAGGTTCCCCGCCCACGCGTCGCCGTGGATAATCCCGGTTCCCAGGGGCCAGTCCAGCTCGCTCAGCTCCTTTCGAACTTCCTGGACCCGGCGAGCCAGCCAAGCCCGTTCCTCACCGGTGATCGCCGGCTGCTTGTCGTCTTCGAGAAGTGCAGCGTGTAGCGATTCCAGCGGTACCCACTCGGGCAGATCGATTGGTGGCGCGGGCATGTTGTGCAGTGAGCGCAGGAGTCCCCCCAACTCCCTCGAGGTCGGCTCGGGAAGCTCTTGTGCCTGCGGGTAGTACTGCCAGAATCCGACCGAATAGCCGAACGCGTGCACAGGGTTCACGCCGAGAAGTGGAGCAGTTGCGCCGAAGCCGTGTTGTTCCGTCAACCACCTTGCTATTTCACAGGTCCGGCTGAGTGCCGTATGCTCCTTCGACGACATATCCGCCCTACCCGATCAACGCGACGGTCGTTTGGAACTCGTGCTCGAATTCCTTGACGACATCCATTTCAGCGTACGGTGCCAGCCGTCGGCGAACGATGTTGATTGCCTCGATCCCCCGAGCGCTGGTCAAACCACGGGCTGCACGCAGCGTGTTTCCCAGGACTCGGCAGGCCTGTTCGACATCGACAGCCGGGGCATTCGAGCCTCCGTGGACAGCGGGAACGAATGAGCCTGCCAACGTCGACGCGGCCAGCACTGTCGGGGCCCACTGCTGAACATCGCCTGTCAGTCGAGCATCGTGGGCGGCGTACATGAACTCGGCCGAGAGCTGCCGATCGGTAAAAAAGCGTATCCAGTCCGGTTCGTCGTCGGGGTGCGCCCGGTTGAGCTGGCGTTCGGCCTCGGCCATCGCCCGTGCGCGGGCAGGCGCATCGCGGTTGAGCGCATGCGCGCGTGCCAGCAGTGCGTTACACCTCGCAGCCGTGCTCGGCGAACCCGACTGATCGGCAGCCCGGATGGCTGCCGATCCCAATCGAAGAGCCTCGGTCGGGTGGCCGAGATAATGCGCCTGCATCGACATATCGGTGAGTATGTGCGCCCCGAGCGCTGCATTCCCGCTCGCCTTTGCCAAACGTAGGGCTTGCTGGAAATGCACTTGTCCGAGCCGCTGTCTCGCCGAATCGAAACACATGAAGCCGCTCAGGTCGCACAACCGTGCAGCGACCGCGTACAGGTCGCGCCCGATGCGGCTGTCGTAGGTACCTTGCAACGCCGGACTGACAACGTCGTCGAGGAATCGTGCCAAAGTCGATCGAGCGTATCCACCGCCCAGATGATGATCCGTGTTGGCGAAAACATCGCACATCGACCACATGACTGCGATGTCCGCAGCGCCGACTCGTCGTGGGGACGAACCCGCCGAGAACGTCGGGATTGTTTCGTCCAGCCATTCGCGCACCGCGGGTAGCGGTGCTCATTTCGGTCATCCCAGTCACGAACTCACGGGCCCCTACCGACCACAGAGCATGGGCATCCCGATACGCCGCTGCGGCGACCGCCTCCCACGCACCGTCCAAATTTGCGACCTTGTCGTCGATCAAGTCGAGTTGCTCGGTGAGAAATTTGGCGAGGTCGGCCAGTCGGATCGAGAGTTGATCTAGACGCGCGAGGTCGACTTTGAACGCGGATTTCACAGGTTCAGGCTCGAAATATGCTGTGATGTCGCGGAGTCGGCAGCCTCGTAGGTGTCCGATTGGACGCCTAGTTTCTCGGCCATACCATCCAACGCCTGCAAGATCTTCAATCCGCCATCGCGGAGTTCGACCCAGCCACCGAAGAATTCATCCGAACGGTCCCCGGTCCAGCCGTCTTCGAGCAGGGTATCCACCTCGACGCTGGCCGTTTCCAGACCGGATCGGAGATTTTGGGCTATTTCAGCGACGAATTGTCCGACCGTCCGAACCTCTTCTGGCACAACGATAATGTTGGAAGATGGCTGATCTCCCCCTAAAGTGACCACGACCTCAAGGCCACGAGGGACGCTCGGTACACGCAACCTGTCCAGGTCCGGTGCTTCGCTGGAGGATCGCCGCGTCGATGGCCGACGCACCGGCGTGGTCGGGTCCCGCGACGACCGATGCCCTCGCCGACTCCAGGAGTCGGCGAGGGCATCGGTGGGCCTTCGGCGGCGCACACGGTATCCGCGTGCACTGCTCGTTCGGTCAGATCACCGGAGCCGGGCCTCGATGGCTTCGATGATGCGGGGGCGGAGTTCGGCGGCGCGGATGATGGCGTCGACGGATCCGACATCGACGGCGCGCTGGATGCTGTGCACGCTGTCGAATTCCGACGCGACGTCGCCGAGTTTTTCCGCCCGGACCGATGAACGGAGTTCGTCGAGTTCCGCGGTGAGGGCGGCGCGTTCGGTGCCGGAGGCGTTCGCGGCGCGTTTTTCCAGCTCCCGGATCCGGGCGTCGGTGGCGGTGCGCTTGCCCACCTCGCCAGCGAACACGACGGCCGCGGCGGGGGCGCCGCCGAGGACCGAGGCGAACGAGCCTTCGATGGCCAGGACGGTCATATTCGGGTTCAGTGTCTTCGAGAACACCACGAACGCGCCGCCGTGGTACCGGGAGATCACGCAGAAGACGATCGGTCCCTGGAAATTGACGATGGCGCGGCCGATTTCGGCACCGTATTCGAGTTGCAGCTTGCGCATCGACTCCGGTGAACCGTCGAAGCCCGACAAATTGGCCAGGACGACGAGCGGCCGGTTACCGCTGGCCGAGTTGATCGCCCGCGCGGCCTTCTTCGACGACCGCGGGAACAGGGTGCCCGCGGTGTAGGTGTCCGGGCCGTCGGTCGACGGGAAACCGCGCCGCGAGACGCCCTGGGATTCGATACCCAGCAGGCACACCGGGATACCGCCCAGATGCACATCCTGGACGACCGCCGTCTCGGCGTCGGCCATACCGGCCCAGCGTTCCAGCACCGGGTGGTCCTGGTCGGAGACCGCCCGCATCACGGTCCGGATATCGAACGGTTTCTTGCGGTCCGGGTTGGCGGCGGCGGAGAAGATCTCACCGACGGTGGTGAAACCGCTGTCGGCCAGGACATGCGGGAAGTCCGAGATATCGCGATCCACCGGGTCGGTGGTCTGCGCCCGCCGCGGGGTCAGCTCACCGGGCGCGACATAGGTGTGGTCGTAATGCGACATCAGCACGCCGCGGGCGGCGGTGAGGTTCGGCGCCCAGTACTGTGCCTGGCCGTTCGGGCCCATCACCCGGTCGTAACCGCCGATACCGAAGTTGTCCTCGGCCGAGACGCCGCCGGAGAAGTCCAGTGACTGCTTACCGGTGAGCACCATGGCCGAATCCGGGGTCATCACGAGGATGCCCTTGGTGTGCATGAGCATGGTGGCTTCGGCGTTCCAGTACGGCTGCGCGCCGACGTTGATACCCGCGACCACGATATTGATCTCGCCGCCGTCCTGGGTGAACTCGACGATGCGCTTGAGCGCCGCCGCCACCCAGTCCATGTTCTCGGTACCGGAGGTCATCGAGATCCGCGCACCGGAGGACAGTGCGTACCACTCCAGCGGCACCTGCTTCTGCTCGGCCAGATCGAGGGCCGCGATCACCCGGCGGCATTCCGGTTCCGACAGCGCGCCCAGCGATTTCGTCGGATCGCCGAGCAGAACCACCCGGGTGATGCCCTCCGGGTACCGCTCGGTCGGCGTGGTCACCACACCGGCGACCATCGCCGCGGTGTTCCGGCCCTTGGGCCGGTCGACCGGGATCAGCGCGTGCCGGTCGTCGAGGTCGTATTCGGTGAAAGCGCCGAGCTGATCGGTCAGCTCGTAGGGGTACACGGCACCGCGGCTGCCGGCCCGCAAGACCTTCTGGCGGTATTCGTTCAGCGGCTCCACCGGCTCGTCGGATCGTTCGCCGACGATGACCTGAGTGCCGCCGGTCGCGTCGAAGACGATCCGCAGAGCGAGTTTGACCAGCTCACCGGTCTTCGGATCGGGCTGCCGGGCAATGAGCAGGATCTCCTCCAGCCCGGCACCGACGGTGGTGGGCCGGACCCGTTCGACGATCTTCTCCAGCTCGCCGCGGGTCACATCGATCGGCGGCCAGATGTACATCACGATGCGGTTGGTCTGGAACCGTTTGGCGGCCGGGCGTCCGCCCTGCGCCCGCCGGATCGAATCGAGGCAGGTGGCGATGGTGCTCTCCGCCGTCGGCAGGGTGACCAGGCGACCGTCGTGATCGCGCAGCGCGGTCAGGTCCCGGACCTGGGCGAACGCGACCAGCCGCTCATCGGCCGGGTTCTCCTTGGCCACACAGCGGAACAGGTACACCTCCTCGTTGTCCGAGGACGGCAGCTGGGTGAGGTCGAACTTGTGCAACCGCTTCATCTGCATGCGCTGCGCGATGTACGGGTGCAGGCCGCGGATCAGGCGCTCCTCATCCAGCCCGGTGGCCGAGGGACGGAAGGTGAAGTGGTAGTGCATGACCGCGTTATCGCTGCCCGCGACGGTGGCAGTAATCCGGTGTACCTGGTTCGAGACCGCCTGGGCGTTCAGCACATCGTGCAGCGCCGCCGCCATGGCATCGAAATCCTCGGGCTGGTTTTCCCAGGACAGGTAGATATCGGCCTCGATGGACGCGGTTCCGCCGGCCAGTTCGTTCAGCCCCCGCACGGTATCGGCGAGGGAGTCGAAGCTCACCGCGGCCGACACGAGGTTCACGCCCTTGCGTTCGGCGACGACGAAGGTGCCGCCGCCCGCTTCCCGGGTGCGGACATCGGTGAGGTCCTTGTTGCCGTAGTAGCGGCGGGTCAGCACCTCCAGCATGACCGTGTTGTCCGCGGAGCCGCGGGACAGACGCTGGCCCAGCAAGCGCACCAGGGGTTCGGTGGCGCTCACCATCTCGGCGATGCGGTCGGCGCGGTCGGCCGCGGCCGGGTCGGCATCGAGGTGGCTGAGGTTCTTGCGCGCGTCGGTGTAGACGCGGGCGCGGTTGCGCCGCAGCACGGGCTGGCCGTACCAGGCGAAGACCAGACCGCGGGTGAGGTCGGCGATCACCGGGTAGCGCACCTGGGTCGCCGCCACCAGCCGTTCCAGGGCCAGGCCGACAGGTTCGCGCAGCGCCCGGTCGGGCATCGGCTCCCGCAGCCACTCCCGCAGCAGCGTCGAGATCACCTCGACGGTGTCGGTGGGGCGCTGCTGGGCGAGGAAGATCCGGAACACCGCGGCCTCGAGGTCCGGGGTGCGCTCCAGATCGGTGACGCCGTAGTGCGCGAGCGCCGTGGCGAGCTTGGCCCGGTACGACTCCGGCAGTCCGGCCCGGTCGGCATCGAGGCTCTGCAGATAGGTGTGGAAGTGTTCGCGGGCGCTGTGCACATGACTACCGCCGCCGCCGTCATCGTCGGACGACCGGTTGTGGCTCAGTTCGGCGAGGTCGGCGAACACCTGGATCAGGTCGAGTTCCTCGTCGAGCGGCCGGTGGTTGTCCGCGGCGGCCGCCCGGCGCGCCGTGAGATAGTCGTCGAGCACCCGGCGGTCGTCGTGCGGGTCGACGTCGAATCCCAGCAGGACGCTGCGCAGATCCTGCCGGCCGCGGGCCAGCCGCTGGTGCGGCCGGACCTCGTCGGATTCGGCGGGCAGGTCCAGTTCGACGGCTGCGGTCGCCGTGGTTTCCGCGGCGTCCTCGTCGTCGGCGAGCGGTTCGAGCCGCAGCAGCGGTGCGCCGGTCTCCACCTGGGTGCCGACGGATACGGCGCACTCCTTGAGCCGGGCGCGGAACGGCGCACGCAGCACCGTTTCCATCTTCATGCTCTCCAGCACCAGAACCGGGGCACCCGCCTCGACCTCGGCGCCGACCTCCAGCGGTGTGGCGACGACCAGCGCGGGCGCGGGGGAGCGGACGACACCGCCCTCGTCCCGGCTGATCCGGTGCGTCACCCCGTCGATATCGACCAGGTGGATCGGGCCGTGGGTGCCGGTGGTCAGGCGGTACCGGATGCCGTTGACCACGACCTGGCCGGTGTGCTGGTCGAAACGCTCGAGATCGACGTCGGCGGTGCGGCTGTCCGCACCCGCTTCGATCCCGACCCGGAACCGGTGCGCACCGATGCGGGCGACCCGCACCCGGTAGCTCGCGCCCCGCAACTTCAGGTCGAGCGGGCGGCCGCTCTCGTGCTGGACCTGGGGACGGCCGCCGGCCGCCGTGGACAGCAGCCGGTTCCGCTCGGCGCGCTCCTCTTCCTCGTAGGCATCGATGGCGGCGGCCGCCAAGGCGACGGTGGAGTGGCGGTGGGAGATCAGCCGGCCCTCACCGCGTACGCGATCGATCCAGCCGGTGTCCGCGCTCGCGTCGATCACCTCGGGCTGGATGAGCAGGTCGAGCACGAAGCTCTTGTTGGTGGCACCGCCCTCGATGATCACCCGGGTCTGCCCGACCGCGCGGCGCAGCCGGCCCAGTGCCTCGGCGCGGTTGCTGCCGTAGGCGATGATCTTGGCGATCATCGAGTCGAAATCGGCGGGGATCGTATCGCCCTCGCTGACGCCGGTGTCCACCCGGATCCCCGGCCCGGCGGGCAGGTCGAGGTGGGCGATACGGCCCGGTGCGGGCGCGAAATCGCGGTCGGGGTCCTCGGCGTTGAGCCGGGCCTCGATGGCGTGGCCGCGCTCGGCCGGCGGTTCACCCTCGAGCCGTCCCCCGGCCGCGACATGCAACTGTGCCCGGACCAGGTCGAAACCAGTGGTGGATTCGGTGATCGGATGCTCGACCTGCAGGCGGGTGTTGACCTCGAGGAACGCGAACAGCCGCTCGCCGGGGTGGTAGAGGAACTCGACGGTCGCCGCGCCGCGGTAGTCGACCGCGATGGCCAGCCGTTCGGCGGACGCCTTCAGATCGGCGGTCTGCTCGGGGCTCAGCACCGGTGAGGCGGACTCTTCGATGATCTTCTGGTTGCGCCGCTGGATCGAGCAGTCGCGCACACCGAGCGCCCAGGCGGTGCCCTGGCCGTCCGCGATCACCTGGACCTCGACGTGCCGGGCGCCGGTGACGAGCCGCTCCAGGAACACGACGCCGCTGCCGAACGCGCGCACGGCCTCCTGGCGGGTGCGTTCGTAGGCGTCGACGAGCTCGTCCGCGTTCGTGATCACGCGGATACCGCGGCCACCACCGCCCGCGGTCGCCTTCAGCATCAGCGGGTAGCCGATCTCGCCCGCGGCGGCCAGGGCATCGTCCACGGTGTCGACCGCGCCGCGGCTCCACGGCGCGACCGGTACCCCGACCTCCTCGGCGATCAACTTGGCGCCGATCTTGTCGCCGAGTTTGCGCATGGCCTCCGGGGAGGGGCCGACGAAGGTCACGCCGATTTCTTCACACAGTTCGGCGAATGCCGGATCCTCCGCGACGAAACCCCAGCCGACCCACGCGGCATCGGCCTTCGTCGCCACCAGCGCGCTGCGCAGCACCTTCAGGTCCAGGTACGGGCGTGCGGACGCCGGGCCGAGGTCATAGGTCGCATCGGCTTCCCGTACGAACGTCGCGGTCCGGTCCACGTCGGTGTACAGGGCGACGGTTTCGATGTGTTGCCCGGTTTCTGCGGACAGATCCCGGACAGCGTGGATGAGGCGCATGGCGGCCTCTCCACGGTTCACGATGGCGATGCGGTTGAACACTCGCCGACTCCTTCCTGCGCAAGCACGAGCCCGGACGGGCGGGGTTTGCGGATACGTTTACGGGTAGTGTGCCCCGCCACTGCGCATATGTGCACAGCGTGTGGGGGCTACTCGCACGTATTTTGTCGAGCCGGTGTCATGAAGCCCTCGCGCGTAGCGCTCGGCATCGCGTCGGGCATCGCCGTGATTCCCCCGTGGGAGGCGCGTTCCCGCAGCCCCGGAGCCCGGTTTTCGCCCGCGGGACTGTTGTTGGGTCCGCGGCGGCCGGACCCGGGACCGGGCAGGTCGGCGGCCGCCGCGTGCGCTGATTATTTCGCGGCGCGTTTCCGTGGGCGAGCACGCCGCGAAGCTTCGGCGCGAACCGCAGGCTTCGTTGCCGCGGGGGCTTCGCCGACCGGCTCGCTGCCCGGGGTATCGCGCCAGCTGATCTCGATTTCCAGTTCGATCTCGTCGCCGTCGACCTCGATCTCGAGCTCCCACCGAACCCGGTCGGCGACGAGAATCGAGAGCGAGTCGCCGTCCGAGCCGAGTTCGGTCTCCGAACCGTCTGCCAGGGCGTGCCCCAGTGCGATGAGCCGTTCCGATACTTCGCTCCGGGAGAGTTCGGCTTTCCTTTTCAGCTCCAGCTTCGGCACGACAACTCCTGACCTCGGGGGACAACCGGCCGGACACGGCTTATGTCAGCTCAGTGCCTTGGATTTCAAGATGTCGTATTCGGCCTGGTTGATCGTCCCCGCGTCGAGCAGTGATTTCGCGTCGGCGATCTGATCGGCAGCGGATTTTCCGGCCACCTGTTGTATGTAGTCGTCGGTTGCCTGCTTGGCCGCGGCATTCGCTTCGATCTGGCGTTCCGCCATACCGCGGCCGCGGGCGATGAGGTAGACGAACGCGGCGATGTAGGGCAGAACCACCAGGAAAATGATCCACAGTGTTTTCGCGATTCCGGACATCTTGCGATCGCGGAACAGATCGACGACGACATGGAACAGGATGATCAGATAGGCGACGAACGCGAACACCAGCAGCGTGTACCAGAGCAATTCCCAGAACGTATCCAACATGGGTGGCCATCCTTCGGATGTGGCAATCCACTACGTGGATTGATTCAGTGTCGAGCAGATCGAATGCGCACGTTCACCCGGCCGATTTCCGAGATTTCCGAGTCTAGGATTTTCCGGGCCGCCGCGATATCACCCGTGGCGGGTGAGTCCGCTCCGGCGGCCGCGAAAGCTCCCGACCGGTCCGCCCCTTGTTGGACGCTTGACCGTTTCCTCGTCTTCACCGATCGATCCCCGGCGGCTCACCTGCGAGCGTCAAGCTCACTCGACTTCATGGCCGAACTGGATTAGAGGACCGATGACGACGTCGCACCTGAGCCGAGCAGTGGCGGTAGCCGCTGCCGTGGCACTACTGGCAGCCGGCTGCTCGACCGATGAGCAGGACCGGGACACGCCGGGGGTCGACTGGAATCCACCGGCCGGGGAGAGCTACCACCGGGCGGCCACGTACCCGGTGTACCTGAACCGGCCCGCCGGAGAGCCGGTCGACACCGAGACCGTGGCGGAGATCTCCACTGTCACGCCGGATGGCAATACGGTCATCTACACCGACGCCACCGCCAAGCGCATCGGGTTCCTGGATATCAGCGATCCGGCGCAGCCCGCCGGACTGGGCACACTGTCGCTGGCCGAACTCGGCCACGCCGACGACCAGCCGACCTCCGTGATCGCGCACGGTGAGTATGTGCTGGTGGTCGTCGATACGACCGGCGGTGATTTCGCGAAACCGTCGGGACGCCTCGATATCGTGCGGGTCAGCGACCGTACCCGGGCGCACAGCATCGACCTCGGTGGTCAACCTGATTCGATCGCGATCGGCAAGGACGGGGCCTTCGCCGCGATCGCGATGGAGAATCAGCGCGACGAGGAATTCACGCCGGCCGGCGGCGAAGAAGGCGATCTGCCGCAGCCGCCGACCGGGTTCGTCCAGCTTGTCGACCTCACCGGGGCGCCGGCGCAATGGAAGACACGCAAGGTCGATTTCGATATCGAGGCGGCGCGGGCCGCGGGCCTCGATACCCCGGAGGACCTCGAGCCCGAATATGTCTCGGTCAATTCCCGGGGCCAGGTCGCGGTGACGCTGCAGGAGAACAACGGGATCGCCGTGATCGACGGGCGCACGGGTGCGGTGTCGTCGATTTTCAGTGCCGGATCGGTGGCCGTGAGCGATATCGACACCGCCGAGGACGCGGCCCTCGACCAGACCGGTTCGATCGCCGAGACCCCGCGCGAACCCGACGCGATCGGCTGGATCGGCGACGGCCATCTGGCCACCGCCAACGAGGGCGACTGGAAGGGCGGCACCCGCGGGTGGTCGATCTTCGACGCCGCGACCGGCTCGGTGGTCTGGGACGCGGGCAATTCGTTCGAACAGCTCGCGGTGCGGACCGGCCTGCACAACGAGGGTCGCGCCGAAGCGAAGGGCCCCGAGCCCGAAGGTCTCGCGATCACCGAGATCGGTGGCCGGCCGGCCGCGCTGGTCGCTGCGGAGCGCAGTAATTTCGTCGCGGTCTACGACATCAGTGAGGTCACCGCCCCGAAGTTCGTCCAGATCCTGCCGACGACACCGGGCCCGGAAGGTATCGTGCCGGTCCCGCAGCGCGATCTGCTGGTCATCGCCTCGGAAACCGATGACGCCGAGGCCCGGGTCCGTGCCGCCGTGAATATTTATGGGTACGGTGATGCCTTCGCCGAGAGCGCGGGCGCACCCGCCTTCCCGTCGATCGTCTCCGCCGACGCCGGCGCGGCGCCGATCGGCTGGGGTGCGCTCGGCGCGCTGTCCGCCGACCCGGCCGACGCGAACCGCCTGTTCACCGCCACCGATATCGCCTACGGCCCGGCGCGGGTTCTCGGCGTCGACATATCGCAATCGCCGGCGGTCATCGACCGCGAGATCGCGATCACCGAGAACGGTGCGCCGGTCACCCTGGATATCGAAGGAGTATCGGCCCGCCCCGGCGGCGGTTTCGCGTTGGCCGTCGAGGGCGAGCAGGGCGACGGGAACGAACTGGTGCTGACCGCCGCCGACGGCGGTATCGAACAGCGGGTCGCCGTGCCCGCGGATATCGCGGCCGGGCTGGGCGGCCAAGGGCTCGAAGGGGTGGCCGTCGACGGTGACGCGATCTGGGTGGTGTTGCAGCGGGAGGTGAAGGGCGATCCGAAGGGGGTCGCCCGGATCGGGCGCTACTCGAACGGCCGGTGGGAGTGGTTCGGCTACCAGGTGGAGAGCACCGAGACCAAGGGGGATTGGATCGGGTTGTCCGAAATCGCCGTCCACGACGGCGGATTGCTGATCCTCGAACGGGACAAGCTCAACGGGCCCGACGCCGCGCTCAAAGCGGTCTACCGGGTCGAGATCCCCACCAGCGGCGGGGTGACCGCGGCGGGCGAAGCCCCGCCGGTGCTGCCGAAGGAATTGGTGCGTGACCTGATCCCGGACCTGAAGGCAACCAACGGATTCGTCCAGGAGAAGGTCGAGGGTCTCACCGTCGGCGGTAACGGGAACCTGTTCGTGGTCACCGATAACGACGGCCTCGACGACGCCAACGGTGAAACCGTGTTCCTCGATCTGGGCCCGGCCGGAGCCGCGCTCGGCGGCTGACACCCGGCATCGAAGCCCCGACCGGCAGCCGCGTCGCCCCGGCCCGTCGTTGTCGCCGGTTGGGGCGGACCGGTGAACAGCGTGCGGCCCGCCCGGCCGAATCCGGCGAGGCGCAAAGGGCTTTCCCACAACTGGCAATGCGCGGAGTGGTTCCGGCAGAGATTTTCCGGAATTCTGAGGACAATCGCTGGACGCGAACCGTCCGCGTCAGATATTGCCGAACACGAGAGTCCGGTATGAACCCAATTCGCGAAAACACGGTCGCCGGGCCGGCGGACTTTCTGGCCGCTCACCCCGACTACGAATCCACCGGTGCCCTCGACCTGTTGCGGAGCGCCGAGTACCGGTACCTCGACGACGACGGCGTGGTGTATCTCGACTATGCCGGGGCCGGGCTCGCCGCGACCGCGCAACATCGAGCGCATCAGGTGCGGCTCGCCCAACAGTGTTTCGGTAACCCGCACTCGGAGAATCCCACCTCCAAGGCGGCGACCGAAGTGGTCGAGGAGGCGCGGCGTGCGGTGCTGGCGCATCTCAATGCCGATCCGGGGGAGTACTGCGCGATCTTCACCGCCAACGCCAGCGCGGCCTGTCGCCTCGTGGGCGAGGCGTATCCGTTCGGCCGCGGGACTCGGTACGTCACGACATCGGACAATCACAATTCGGTGATCGGGATCCGCGAATACGCGGCCGTGCGTGGTGCGCGGGTGGCCTATATTCCGATCGATACCCCCGATCTGCGGACCAGCGAGGCGGCGATGCGAACCGCCTTGCGCCCCCACCGCAAGGCTTTCCGATCCTCCGCCACCGTCCGCCGGGGACTGTTCGCCTATCCGGCGCAGAGCAATTTCACGGGGGTACAACATCCGCTGGACTGGGTCGAGGCCGCGCACGAATACGGCTACGACGTGTTGCTGGATGCCGCCGCGTATCTCCCCGCCAATACGCTCGACCTGAGTGTCGTCAAACCGGACTTCGTGCCGATCAGCTGGTACAAACTGTTCGGTTACCCCACCGGTGTGGGCTGTCTGGTCGCCCGCCGTACGGCATTGGCCGCGCTGCGCAGACCGTGGTTCGCGGGTGGCACCATCGCCGCGGCGAGCCTGCAGGGTGATTGGCATGTGATGGCCGATGACGAGTCCGCTTTCGAGGACGGGACCTTGAACTTCCTGTCCATCCCCGACGTGACCTTCGGTATCGGCTGGCTGCGTGATATCGGCGTCGATACGGTGCACCGTCGCGTTATCTGCCTGACCGGCTGGTTGCTGGACCGGCTGGCCTCGCTCACACACGACAACGGGGCGCCCATGGTCCGTATCTACGGTCCCGTGGATACCGTTCGTCGCGGCGGCACGGTCGCGTTCAACTTCCTCGACCCGGACGGCGTCGTCCTCGACGAGCGGCTGATCGCGGCCGAATCGGCAGCGGCGGGTATTTCCCTGCGTACCGGCTGTTTCTGTAATCCAGGGGCCGGAGAGGCCGCCTTCGGGATCAGCCTGCCGGTCCTGCGCCGCCTGTTCGGCACCCGGCTCGCCACGATGGACGAGTATGTCGCGGCACTGGGTATGCCCAGTGGCGGCGCCATCCGGGTCTCCTTCGGGGCGGCCTCCACGATTGCCGATGTGCAGAACTTCCTCGAATTCGCTACGACCAGCTACCGCAACCGGCCGGCCACTCAGGAGGGTCTGCCACCCCGGGAACGCTGCTGAACCCGAAGGGCGCTCGGGGTGGGGCTGATCCGGACGCGGATCGACCAGCACGTCACGACCGGTGTCGCGGCGCAGTTTTCACCGGCGCCGATGCCGCATCTGCTGCGTGGTCGATTCGCCCGCCTCGCCACGGACGACACTCATAGGGGCGGCGGCTCCACATCGCGGGCGCCGCGGTGGGCGAATCGGTTCGTGGTCACCGATAACGAGGGCCTCGACGATGCCAACGGCGAAACGGCGTTCTTCGATCCGGGCCCGGGGAACCGACTGATACGGAAGCGATTTCGTCCGGACCGGTGTCCCGTATAAATTGACACCCCCGTCATTTCGTGGATAGCCTCGTAGCCGCACAGTGACTCCGGGCGCCGGTGTGGTCAGCCTCGCAACCATGTTCCTGCGCAGCCGTTGTTGTTCACGTCCGCGCACAATTCCTCTGCGCCGGCAACCGGAGGTACCCCCATGGCCGTCGAGGCCGGACCCCGACTCCCCGATCCGAAGGGACCTCGATGACATCCGTCACGCCCACCGAGCGGAGCTGGGGCCCGCTGTCCGAGCCGATCCACGCGGACGCCGCCGGCGCCGGTGATCCGGTGTGGAAGGACAACGCCTACTTCTCGTTCTGGGACCCTGCCGCCCAGGTGTTCGGAACGTTGCACGTCTCGACCTCACCCAACGCGCCCAGCGCCCGCCGCGCCCGCTTCAGCGTCTCCGTGGCGGGACGGGTCACCGAGGTGATCGAACCGCTGGACGAGGGCACATTCAGCAGCGAAAGCCTCGACTTCGGGCTCGACGGCCGGGTGCTGATCGACCATCGGACGGTGCAGGCCGAACTCGTCAACACGCCGCTGTTCGTCCCGGCCGATTACGGCGTGAACAATGTCATTCCGCCGCTCGTCCCCGGCAAACCGCTCCAGCATTTCCAGCAGGCGTGCACTGTCACCGGCAGCGTGACGGTCGCCGGCGCCACCGTCACCACCATGGGTCGCGGTCTGCGCGACCGTACCTGGGGTTTCCGCGACGAGTCGGCGCAGTGGATCGAGTTCGCCGCGTTGTTCGTGGTCGATAAATCCACCTTCGTCTCCGCGATGAAATTCCGCGGCGCGGATGACGCGCTCACCGTCGACGGTTTCGTCATCGACGGCACGACCTCGACGTCGATCACCGGTATCACCTTCGCCCGGGACGGGGCCGCCCAGTTCCGCTGGGCCCGGCTGACGCTCGCCGACGGCAACTCGCGGATGGTGTCGATCGACACCCGGCTCGGCGGGTTCCGGGTACCGGCGGGGCCCGCCGAGACCGAGGGCCCGGCACTGGGGGTCTACGACGACTTCCTGATGTTCGACAGCGAAGGGCACGGCGGCGCCGGGATCTTCGAACAGGCGATCCTGCACCGGGTCGCTTAGCCGCCGATGCCGAGAGAAAGCGTGGACAGCATGTCGGACGATCTTCGCCTCTTGCAGGCCGCACGACTGAAAGGGCGGCCGAGCGAGTCCGATCTGATCGCGGCCGCGGGCCTCGCCGCGGCCGACGGCCCGGCCGCGGTGCAGGCCCTGGTCGAGTCGGGTGCGCTCGATCGCGTGGGCGCCCGCGTGAAACTCACCCAGGCCGGGCGGTCCGGGCTCGACGCCTTGCTGGCCGCCGAGCGGGCAACCGTCGAGCACGAACTGCTGCGGCAGCACTACGCCGACTTCGACGCGATCAATGCGGATTTCAAACAGCTGGTCACCGATTGGCAGCTCATCGACGGCGGACGCCCGAACGACCACACCGACCCCGAATACGACGGGCGCGTGATCGCTCGCCTGGCCGATCTGCATGAGCGTTTCGTCCCGTTGCTCGCGGTGTTCACCCGGCTCGTGCCCCGGCTCGCGGTGTATCCGGATCGGTTCGCCGCGGCTCTGGCGAAAATCCACGCGGGCGATACGGCCTGGATCGCCCGGCCGCTCGTCGACAGCTATCACACGATCTGGTTCGAATTACACGAGGAGTTGATCGGCCTCGCGGGACTGTCCCGGCTGCGGGAAGCGGCGGCGGGGCGGGCCGAATGACCGGCCCGCCCGCGATTCTCGGGCTCGCCCCCGACAGCGTGGCCGATCGGGAACTGATCGGCGGGAAAGCCTGGAGCATCCAGCGGATGATGGCGCTGGGAATCCCGGTCCCCCCGGCCTTCGTCCTGACCACGCGAGCCGGCCGTCGCGACGGCACCGCCGGGACGACTCTTCCCGCCGACGTCTGGCGCGAGGTACCGGCGGCCGTCGCGGCACTGGAAGCGAGCACCGGACGCACGTTCGGAGGCGCCCCGCGGCCGCTGCTCCTCTCGGTGCGGTCCGGGGCCGCCACCAGCATGCCGGGAATGATGGACACGGTGCTCAACCTGGGCATCACCGACGAGGTCGAACGCGCGCTGGCCGAGTGGACGGGCAGCGCCGATTTCGCCGCCGACACCCACCGGCGCTTCCGGGCACAGTTCGAGAAGGTCACCGGTTCCTCGCCGCCCACGGATCCGTGGGAGCAGCTGCGCCGGGCGATGGTCGCGGTGCTCGATTCGTGGAACTCGCCGCGCGCCGTCGACTATCGCGAGACTCGCGGGCTGTCGCACGACGGCGGCACGGCGGTCACTGTGCAGGCGATGGTTTTCGGCAACCTCGACGACCGTTCCGGTACCGGAGTGCTGTTCAGCCGTAACCCGCTGACCGGCGGCGCCGAACCCTACGGGGAATGGCTGCCGCGCGGGCAGGGCGAAGACGTGGTGTCCGGACGCTCCGACGCACTCGCTCTGGCCGACCTGGATACCGCGCTACCGCAGGTGCACGCCGGCCTGCTCGCCGCCGCCGCGACACTGGAAGCCGACGGGGGAGATACGCAGGACATCGAGTTCACCGTGGAGAGCGGCACCCTGTGGCTGCTCCAGGCGCGGGCCGCGCAGCGATCTCCGGAGGCCGTGATCCGCCATGCCGTCCTGTTCGGGCGGGAAGGTCTGATCACCAGGAGCGAGGCGCTCGACCGGGTATCGCCGGACCAGCTCCGGACCCTGCTCACCCGCCGGCTCGACCCCGCCGAAGTCGCCGCGGCCGCCTCGCTGGCGACCGGGAAACCGGCCTGCCCGGGTATCGCGGCCGGTCGCGTGGTCACCGATCCCGACGACGCGCTGGAGCGCGCGGACCGGGGTGAGGCGGTGATTCTCGCCCGGCCGACCACCGATCCCGATGATGTGGCGGCGATGTCGGTGGCCGCCGCGGTGATCACCGAACTCGGCGGATCGACCTCGCACGCGGCGGTGGTGTGCCGGGAACTGTCCGTACCGTGCGTAGTCGGTTGCGGCCCCGGAACAGTCATGCCGCTGGCCGGGCGGATCGTCACTGTCGACGCCGCGACCGGCACCGTCTATCCGGGGGAGTTGACCGTTGTGCCCGCCACCCCGGCCGACGATCCCGATATCGAGCTGCTCACCCGCTGGGCACGCGCGGAATTCGAGGACGGCGCACCGGGTTCACTGCCCGAGCTGCTCCGCCGACGCACAAGAGAGAAGAGTCGATGAGCAGCCGCGAAATCGTCGAGGAGACCCTCGACAATACGACGATCGATCCGTCGGTCACCTGGACGACCGGCAATGTCGCGGAGGCGTTCCCCGGCGTTTTCACCACACTGGGCTTCACCTTCATCAACGCCGGTGTGGAATTGGCGACGCGCACCACGTTCAAGAACCTGGGCGTCCTGACAAAGAAGCAGGTCCACGTACCCGACCAGCCCGAGGAAATGTTCTGGACGCTGTTCGCCGGGCGCGCCGCGGCCAATATCGACAAATTCCGCGAGATCGCGAACATCACCCCGGGCACCTCGGCGACCGCGGTCGAACAGCAGCTCTTCGGCTACGTGCGGCCGGAGACCGTGGACGCGAACAGCGCGCGCCGCTATCCGGTCATCGCCGCCAAGGCGCCGGGAGCCGTCCTGCGGTTGCCCAAGCGCCACGACCGCGAATTCGCCGAGCTGCGCCGCTGGCGCCTGGCGCACCTGGACGGTATCGACACCCTCGACCATGCGGGCTGCGTCGAGTTGCTGGACGACGCGCGGGCACGTTTCCAGCGCATGCTGACCAAACATATGCTCGTCGCCTTCGTCAGTTCCGGACTCGCGGACCGGGTGACCGATATGCTGGCCGGCCTCGACCTGGGACATCTCGGGCCCGCGCTGCTGTCGGGAGTCGGATCGGACGAGAGCGAGGTCGCCCACGACCTCTGGGCCCTGGCCCACGAGCTGATCACCCTGCGCGAGTTCACCGATCGGCACGGCTACCACGGCACCAACGAAGGTCAGCTGAACGGGGTGACCTGGCGCGAGGATCCGGCCTCGGTACTCAACCGGCTCGCCGACTACCGCGCCATCCCCGCGGACAGCCCACGGGCGCCGCTGAACCGGAGCCGGGAGCAGATCGAGGCGCGGCAACGTGCCCTGGCCGAGGTCCAGTCGGCGCTGCCCTGGGGCAGGCGTGGTACCGCGGCCTGGACCGTACGGATGGCCGGGCGCTGGATCGCGCTGCGCGAACAGGGCAAAGCCGGATACCTGCTCACCTTCGATATCGCGCGGGCGGTGATGCGCCGGCAGGGTGCGCTGCTGGTCGCGGCGGGCGTGATCGACGAGGTCGACGATGTCTTCCACCTGTCCTACGACGAGGTGTGCGCCGGTGTCACGCAGGATCGGCGCGTGCCGGTCGCGGAACGCCGGGCGCACTACGACCAGCGGTGCACCTACCGGCTGCCGCAATCGTGGTCGGGCGTCCCGGCACTGAGCAAGGTGGGCGAGGAGGATGTGCCCGCGCTGGGCGTCTCCGAGGTCGTCACCGGGGTCGCCGCCAGCGGTGGGGTGGTGGAAGGCCGGGCGCGGGTGGTGCGCGATCCGTCGACCACCGAACTCGACGACGGCGATATCCTCGTCTGCGAGACCACCGATCCGAGCTGGGTGTCGCTGTTCCTCGTCGCGGCCGGTGTCGTCACCGACTACGGCGGCCTGCTCAGCCACGGTCCGATCGTGGCGCGCGAACTCGGCATTCCCTGCGTCTGCGGGACCGATAACGGCAGCTATCGGATCCGTGACGGGCAGCGTATCCGGTTGGACGGTGACCAGGGCACGGTCACTGTGCTCGGGTGACCCGCCGGCCGCGGTGCAACTCGAATCGAACCGGACGCTACGCGAGGGCGCCGCGCAGCAGGCCGGCGAATTGATCGACCATCGGCTCGAGCTGTTCCCGCGTGCCGACGAATCCCGCGTACATGGCCATTCCCCAGATCGCCGCGATCAGCATTTCCGTGACCGTGGGTATATCGATGTCCGGCCGGATCTCCCCCTCGGCCGCGGCGGTTTCCAGCGCCGCCCGCAGGAAGCCGCGGACGTAGTCGATCTGTTCGGTGGCCCAGTCGCCGAGGTCCGGGTTGCGCAGCGCGTCGAACAGCGAGGCCGCGAGGAACCGGGTGTGGACGGGGTCCCCGGCATCGACCTGCATGGCGGTGCGCAGGAATATCGCTATCCGGTCAGCGAGATCGGTCCGGGCCTGCGCATCGGCGATACCCGCGGTGAGCACACTGCCTTTATCCGATTCGAACAGCGTGCGGTAGAGGTCGTCCTTGCTCCGGAAATAATGGTTGATATTGGTGCGGGTGATATCGGCGCGGGCCGCGATATCGGTGAATGTCGTCCGGTGATAGCCGACTTCGCTGAACAGTTCACGCGCCACCCGCAGAATCCGTTCCCTGGTATCGGCTCCGTCGGAGCCGGCGGGGCGGCCTCGGCCGCGCCGCGGCCGTGCTGCCGGGTCGGACACCACCGCCCACCTCTCGTCCGCCCACATCGTGATCCCGTCGCCGGCCGTCACCCCGCTGCCGGCGATGCCGCCGGCGCGGATTCCCGGCGGTGGAACGCCCTTCCGCTCGGACAGCGCCGGCCCCAGTCTAGCTCGATCGTTGCCGCATTCGGCGCGAGCCGTGCGGAGCGGGCGCGCGCCACCACTTTCCGTCCGCCGAAGTCGCAGTACACAGTTCGCACTACGTCACGTCCGTTTGGAGTCTTTCTTGAGTACCTTCGAGTCCGGTGTGCCCGCCCCGGCCTGCCCAGTACGCCGCGATCCACCGTTCGATTCCGCCGAGCCGCGGATCCCGTTGTTCACACCGGAGTTCGCCGCCGATCCGCACGCCTACTACCGGGAAATGCGTGACCAGTACCAGCCGTTGATGCCCGTGGAATTGGCGCCGGGGGTGCCGGCGACGCTGGTGATCGATTATCAGGCCGCGGTGCAGATTCTCAACGATCCCGAGCATTTCTCCGCCGATCCGCGCACCTGGCAGAAAGATGTCCCCGCGGACTGCCCCGTCCTGCCGATGATGGAGTGGCGGCCGATGGCGACCCGGTCCGCCGGGGCAGAGGCGGCGCGCTACCGCCGGGCCACCACCGAGAGCGTCGCTGCGGTCGATCTCTACGCGCTGCACACCACGGTGGAGGAGATCGCGGTCTCGCTGATCAACACCTTCTGCGCCGACGGTCACGTGGACCTGATCGGCCAGTACACCTTCCCGCTGATCTTCGGCGTGCTCAATGTCGTGTTCGGCTGCCCGCCGGAGGTGGGACAGCGGATGGCGGCCGGGATGGCGTCGATCGTGGAGGGCGTCGATGCCGAGGCCGGTAACCAGATGATCAGTGGGGCGATGCTGGACCTGGTGACCCTCAAGCGGACCGACCCCGGTAACGACATCACCTCCGCACTGCTCCGGCATCCGGCCGGGCTCGACGATCTGGAGATGGTCCACCAGCTGGCGAGCCTGTACGGGGCGGGGATCGAATTCCAGCAGAACCTGGTGGTGAACACGCTGCTGGTGATCCTGACCGACGACAGCGTGGGCGGCGGTGTCCTCGGCGGCAGCCTGTCCACCCGCGAGGCGCTGGACGATGTCCTGTTCAACGACCCGCCGCTGGCCAACTACCTGCTCACCTACCCCCGCCAGCCGATCCTCATCGGTGACGCCTGGCTTCCCGCGCATCAGCCGATCGTCATCAGCATCGCGGCGTGCAACAACGACCCCGCGGTGCGCGCCGACGATCGCACCGGCAACCGCTCCCACCTGGCATGGGGTGCCGGTCCGCGCACCTGCCCCGCACAGTCGATGGCCTATCTGATCGCGCAGGACGCTATCGATCAGCTGCTCGACGCACTACCCGAGATCCGGTTGACCGAGCCGCCGGTCTGGCGGCCCGGTCCGTTCCATCGATCCCTGTCGTCGCTGCCGGTCGAGTTCCCGCCGTCCTCGCCGCTGCAGGTGTTCTGAACCGCGACAGGCCGGTGCCGGGCGATCAACCGACCGCCGCTCGTGCTGATCCAAGGGCTCGCGCTGGACCACCATGGATGGGACTCCGCCATTGCGGATTTCCGCGGTCGCTCGACCATCGTTTTCGATCACCGGGGGACGGGTGCGAGTGCGGACCGGTTCACCGGCGACTGGTCGGCCCGTGACTTCGCCCGCGATGTGATCTCGATCCTGGATGCGGCGGGCATCGATCGCGCCCACGTCTACGGGCATTCGATGGGCGGGCGCATCGCCCAATGGCTCGGCGCGGAGCACGCCGAACGGATCGTCTCACTCGTCCTCGGCGCGACAACGATCGGCGACTCGACCGGTGTCGCCCGCCCGGAACACGCGACGAAGTCGCTCGCGTCGGGAGATCCGGCCGAGCTCGCCGCGTTGTTCTACCCGCCGGCGTGGCTGCGCGAACATCCGGAAGAAGCAGGGAGCGTGCTGCCGGCAGCCGCTTCCCCGGCGGCGATGCGAGCCCACCTCGGCGCCGTCGCCCGGCACGACGGGCCCGATCCGCGACACATCGCTCCAGGTACGTTCGTGCGGCTTCGGCGTCGTTCTACACCGGAGCCGAGATTGCCGACGAGAAGGTCGAACCCGAGATCTACGCGGCGATCGACCGTGCAGTGCGGCGTGCCGTCGCCGATATCAACGCAGATGTCACGCCGTACCTGCACTACTTCACCGAGGAGATTCCCGAGGAGCTGGGCACGCTGGACGAATCGGATATCAGCGCCTGGCGGCTGCGCTTCGCCGACCCCCAGCCGTACGCACCCGAGCAGTTCGACCAAACCTATCGCTGGCTGCTGAAGTGGGGCCTGATCGAATCGGGCTCCGATTTCAAGAAGCTGGTCGACAACCGAGCGCTGTCGTCCTGAGCCGGGGATGACGCCGGGTGGCGCCTCCCGTGACGCGCCACCCGGCCTGCGCGTGGACCGTGCTCACATGGGCGGCGGCTCGATATCGCAGACACCGCGGTGGCGGGCGCGGGCGGCCTGATATTCGGGGTGGTCGTCGCCGAGTGTCTCGAAATAGCGTTCCAGGGTGTCGGTTTCGAGGGCGTCCGCTTCCGCCACCCGTCCCAGCGTGCGCAGGTCGAGCGCCAGGTTGACGGCCGTTTGCAGCGTGTAGGGGTGGTCGAGGCCGCGGATCCGGCGACAGCGATCCAGGACATCGGTGCCGAGTTCCGCGGCTTCCGCTGTCCGGTCCAGGCCGGCGAGGTCCGAGGCCGTGCCGGTCCGCGCCGCCAGAGTGTACGGGTGATCGGCGGACAGCCGGGAGGTGAAGATCTCGCCGGCTTCCTGGTCGAGGACCAGTGCCTCCCGGTAGCGGCCGGCGGTGCGGAGCGCGGCGGCGTAGTTCACCGCGCAGGCGGCCGTGTACGGGTGGGCCGGGTAGCTGTCCGCGCAGCGCCGGTAGGCCGTCTCCGCATGTTCGAGTGCCTGCTCGGTGTCGCCGAGGACTCGGTAGTCGTTTGCCACATTCGTGTGCGCGGCGAGGGTTTCCGGGTGGGTGGGTCCGTACACCTGCAGATGATTGGCGAAAACACTGCGCTGGGTTTCCAGCGCCTCCTGATACCGGCCGGCCTTGCGGTACGACACACCGAGATTCTTGCGCGCCCGCAGGACATGCTGCTGACGGGGGCTGCCCAGGAGTTTCAGGAAGTCGGCGAGGACTTGTTCCTGGAGGACCACCGAGGTCGCGGCCCTGCCGAGCTCGCGATAGTTGCGGGCGACGTTGTTCACGCAATGCAGCCGCATGATCGAGCTGTCGGCGAGCATCGGATCGTTCTGGAAGCGGTCGTAGTTCGCGGAATCGATCCGCATGGCGTCGGCGAAGCGGCCCATCACCCGGTAGGACACGGCCAGGTTGTGGGCGGCGCGCAACGTTTCGATATTGCCCTCGCCCAGGCATTCGAGTGCCCACGCATGGGACTGTTCGTTGAATTCGACGGCCGCCGCCCAATCGCCCGCCATGCGCAGGCACGCGGCAACCAGGTCGCTCGACCAGATGTACTCCTCCGGATAACTGGCCCGGACCTGCTCGACACCGTCGCGTGCCTCCGCGGCCGCCTCCCGCGCCCGCTCGAGGTCGCCCATCTCCCAGAGCGTGTTGCCGGTGACGATCCGAATCCTGACCACGCCGATATCGGTCTCGCCCAGCAGTTTCGACCACGCCTGGGCGGCCTGCAGACCCAGACCGGCCGCAGCGGTCAACTCGCCCTGGACCCGCAATGCCGCGACGACATGGCGGACCAGTTCCGGTAGTTGCGCGCACGGATCACCCGGCTGCGCGACCCGCGCGCACGACAGGACCTCGGTATGCATGATCTGCTGCCACAACCACAGGTATCGGCCCCACAGTTCAGGTAGGTCGGTGCGCTGCGGATTCGCGTCGCACAGTACCTGGTGCGCGATATGCCGGTTCGATTCGGCGAGATCCTTCGGCAGGAAATCGCGGACACCGTGCCACGGCACCGTATGAACCCGCAGGGCCCGCCCCCGCTCGGTCAGCGGATCGACGCAGATCTCGGCCACCGAATCGCGGACGGCCAGGTCCAGTACATTGCGCCGCCGGTGTTCGTTGGCCAGTGCGTCGGCGAGTGGTTCGGGCAACCGCACGCCCGCGCGGCGTTCCGAACCGGGCAGCTGGGAGGTCAGCAAGGCCATCGAAATCGACTGTCCGGGTGCGAAACACGCCAACAGCCGCAGCAGTTCGCCGGCTGCCCAGGCGTCCGATCCCACTGGTTCGTCGAGCAACGGTCGCAGCGAGTCACCGAAAATGGACGCGGCGCGCCGGTAGGACCTGGACAGTTCGTCGTTCAGCACCACGAACGGTGCCGGCTGAACTTGATCGAGCAGCGCTTCGTCCACCGGCTCGCTACCGCGCGCACCACGGTGGGCCAGGGCATTGAGCAGAACAGGGCTGCCGTCGAGGGCCGTGCTGAAACGCCGCGCCAGCTCCTCGGAGATATCGCCCACATGCCGGCGCAGAAAATCGGCGCCCTCGCCGACGGTGAACATGGGCACCCGAATCTGCTGCGGCGAACCCCAATCGGACACCTTGGAGGTCAGCAGGACATGTCCGGAGCCGTCCCACGGCACCATCTCCGACAGCAGTGCCGGTTTCCGGGGCAGCGGCAATTGTTCGCGGGCGCTGCGGTGGTGATCCGGAGTGACGTTGTCGTAGACGAGCAGGTAGCGCTTCCCGGTCCGGCGCAGCGCGGCGACCACATCGTTGTGCCGGCTCGCCCGGCGCGGGGATTCGGGCAGTCCGAGCGGCTCGGCCAACTGGCCGAGTTCGGTGCGCATCACGGTGCCGTTCTCACCCGAAATCCAGGCGATGAGATCGTATTGCGAACGGAAGCGGCGGACATAGGCCGCCGCCAGCCAGCTCTTGCCGCTGCCGGCCACCCCGGTGAGCACGGCCGCGCCGGTCTTGTCCAGACCGTCCCGGATCGCGGCGAGTTCCGTTTCCCGGCCGTAGAACCAGTCGGATTGATGCTGCGGCAGGGTTTTGCTCTGGTAGTCCACGAACATCTGCTCGTTCGGATACCGGACCCGCATCCGGCCGGCCCGCCCCAGGGTCTCGGGTGCCGTGGTCGCGCTGCCGGGCCGGCCGAACGCGCGCAGTACCTTCGCCTGGGCGGCGGTTTCGCTGGGCAACAGCCGCAGATCGACCGCTGCTATCCGCTCGGCGGCCGGAGGTACATCGGCCGTCGTGACGATCACCGCGAGGACGCCGGCCGGCTCGGTTCCGTATCGTGCCCAGTCCTCGGGCGTCGCACCGGTGGCGCGCATGAAGCTGTCGCTGATCACCAGGACCACTGTCCGGCCGGGGCCGGCGGACGGTAACCCGGCGCCCGGGTCGATACGCAGGAGCCCGATATCGAGCCCGGCATCGGCGCCGACCTGCTGTAACCACATTCCCCACACCGCGTCCTCACCCGCATGGGCGACGATGATCGGCTCGGCCGCGGCCGGCTCAGCGGGTGTATGCGCCACGTTCGGTACTCCCGTCACACTGTCTGCGCGGCCGGGTGGCCGTCGAAATCGGCTGCGGCGGTGTGCCGCATCAAGGTCACGAAACGCCGGCCGGCCGGTGTCAGCCGATCCGATTCGAGCAGGGTGTCGCATGCGGTCAGGGTCTGCCGGCGCACCGGATCGGCGTCGGGCACCGCCCCGGGACCGAGGTGTCCGGCGGCCAGTCGCAGAAAGCGGCTCACGGCCAGATGCGCGTAGCTACCGTGCAGGAGCGCACTCGCGGGTCTGGGCTCACGACGCCACGGTGACGGCAGATCAGCGGGGCCTTCCACGGCGATCAACGGCCGGATCTCCATCAGCACGCTCAGCTTCGAATGCTGGAATTCGTGCAGTAACCCGGCCGCCACCCGGACCGCGTCGGCCGGCAGGACCATGGCGGCGGCGCCGAACGAATCGGCGAGAGTGGAGGTCACGAACGGGTACGAATCGCCGGCCCGGGGCAGCACCGCGCGAATCCCGCGGGTCAGCGGGACGGCGAGTTCGGGAACCACGGCGACCAGCAGCTCCATCGCCTCCCCGAATATTCTTTGCCAGTCCTCGAATTCGGCCTCGTCCCACGGTGTCCAGCGGCCGTCGTACCCCGCGATATCCACCGCGGGCCACGCCGACGGGGTCGGCGGCAGATCGTCGAATTCGATATCGACGACACCGCTGGGCAGCCGTGCCGTCAATCGCCGGACCGGTGTCCAGCGGTATCCGTCCAGCGTGGCTGTTCCTCCTCCGTCGTGGCGGACGCGGGCGGGAAGTGTCGCGGGACCGGTCCAGCAGCCGAGACCCGGCAACACCACGGCATCACCGACTCGCGGTAATTCGAGTTCGAATTCCAGGCCGGCCCGCACCGCCGCCGCCGCGGCGAACGAGGTGAGATGCGCCAGCGGAGCGTCGGATACACCGTCGTCGCCGGTGCCGACCGCGCACACCGCCACCCAGGCGCCGAACCTGGGGTGCTGGAATATTTCCTGCGCCGCCGCGGCGTCCCGCCGCTGGACATCGACCAGGAGATCGAAACCGGTGCGCGCCGGCCGGCTTTGGGCACTGTCGTTCCCCTCGCGCAGGATCACGGCCAAAAAGGCCAGGTTCCGGCTGATCCGGGCACGCTCGAGCAGTGGCAGGATCTGCGGTGGGTCGGACAAGGTGGCCAGGGCATCGAGTTCGATATCGGATACGTCCAGGACGGATCCCCGGCCCGTGGTCCGGATACGCTGCTTTCCGGTCGTTTTCGATCTCATGATCACGTCCCGCCCCCCGCACTGTGGCCGGCGAAGACGATCCCCACCGCGGCGCGGCGGCGCAACGCGATCTGCACCGCGTGATTCACCTCGGGCCGGCTGTTCAGCAGCTCGTCGAGCGGCAGATCGGCCAAATCGGGTAGGCCGGGCGTGGCCTCGGGCTCCATCGGGCACCCCTCCCCGGATGAGCCGGGCCGATCCCGGCGACGGGACCGGATTCCGCCGATGAGTCGATTCGGCCCGGCTCTTCTCCTCATGTCATCTGCATTCAACATAACCGAATTGATCAATTGCCGGTAAGGCCCTGGAGATCGAGCGGCCTCCTGGCTCGGGAACAAGGTGATGTCACGGGTGCACACCGTGGCGAGGACCACCGCGATCAGCAATCCGGCGGGAGGTACCAGGTAACCGGCGATCTCGACGGCGAAAACGGTGGCGGCCAGTGGCGCCCGCACCGACGCACCGAGACAGGCCGCGACCCCGGCAATCGTGCAGGCCGCGGCCGGCCCGGGGTCCAGGCCGGTTTCCACGGCCAGCCGCCAGCACAGGGCGCCGGCCGTCCCGCCGATGACGATCGCCGGCCCGAACACCCCGCCGACACCGCCCGCGTGCAGGGTGACGGCGGTGGTCGCGATCTTGACAAACGGCAGGGCGAGCAGCAGCCACAGCGGCAGTGCGAGAACCGCGCTCTGTGAAAGTCCGAGCGACACTGCGCCGTAGCCGGTTCCGAGCGCCATCGGCACGAAGATTCCGACCGTCCCCACGAGGGCACCCGCCACCGCGGCGGTGATCACGGGCCGCTTCCGCGCCGGCCGGAGCAGGCGGCCGACCCGGTGGAAAGTCCCCACGTAGGCGCGGGCCAGGAGGGCACAGGCCAGACCGACCACCGCGAGTACCGCGGTGGCGACCGGATCCCACGGCGCCCCGAAATCGGTGATCTCGAACATCGGGTGGTAGCCGTAGACGAGAACGAAGACGCCGAAGGCGATCGGTGCGGCGGGGGCCGCGTACAGCAGGGCCTGCCCGCGCATACCCCGCCGCCGCAGCAGTTCGGCGCTCAGGATGGCGCCGCCGACCGGTGCCTGGAACAGCGCCCCCACCCCCGCGCCCAAGGCGGCGGCGACCACCAGGCTCGCCTCGTCCTCGGTCACCCGCAGCCGCCGCGTGATCGCGGCACCCAGTGAGGCAGCCACCTGCGCGACGGGGCCTTCGGTACCGCCCGAACCGCCGGAACCGAGAGTTACCGCCGTACCGGTCAATTTGGCCGCCGCGCCGCGGACGGTCAGGCCGTGCAGGTCACGGGAGTTGACCGCCCCGATCACACCGTCGGTCCCGTTGACCTGCGGCCCGCCGAAGCGGGACAGCAGCACCGCGGTCACCATGCCCCCGGCCACCAGTAGCGGGACCAGGAGCGCGCCCCGCCCCTCGAGCGGTCCGGCCGGCGCATGCCACAGTCCGTCGGCGATCGGTTCGAGCCGCAGCACCGAACCGAGCAGGACCTCGGTGACCAGTTCGAGCAGCGCGCGCAACGCAACAGCGCCGAGCCCGGCCGCGACCGCCGCCAGTAGCAGCGCGGCACACAGCGCACCCCACCGCCGGCCGGGCCCGGGACGCTCGGTCATTGCCGGTGGTCGTCGGCGCCGACCGAGTCGAGCATTCGCCGAGCCTCGGACAGGGCGATGCCGCTGTGTGTGCTCGCCCGGACGAGAGCGGTGGACAGATCGGCGGCGAAACGCGGCGGTAGCGCACCGGTACGGACGGCGCGGACCGCACGCTTCACCACATCGAGCAGGGCGGACTCGGCCTCGCCGGATTCGTCCGCCGCCGCCCCCGCCGCATGCCGGAAGTGTTCGACGACCCGGTCTTCCAGGTCACTGCTCGAGTTCGCCGACATGGTCGCGATATCGAGATACGCCCGCGCGAGTTTGAACATCAGTACGGCGCCACGGTCCGGTTCGTCGCTCTCGGTGTCGGCCGCCGCCGGATAGAGATCGACCGCTTCCCACGCATAGAGCGGATCACCGGTGATTTCGCAGCGCCGGAGCAGGGCGTCGGCGAGACGCTCCGACAGTTCCGCGCGCCCGGGGTCGTCGGGCTCGGTGCTTTCGACCGCCGAGCGCAGCACCCGGGTCGCGTCGGTCAGGAAGTCGGCACCGCCCACCACCTCGAACCGGTGCAGCAGCAGCTCGCCCAGCCCGATCATGGTCGCGGACCCCACCTCGGTGTCGTCGTCGAACTCGGCGAGGGCGGCCTTACCCACCGCGATCGCTTCGTCGAGGTCACCCGGGTTACCGCTGTCCTCCCACCGGCTCCGCAGCAGCGTGATCAGCCCGTTCAACAGTGCAGGCCGCTCGGGGTGACCCATCGGCAGGGTTCCCAGGGCGTGCCGGCACGCCGCGAGCCCGCTCTCGGTATCACCCAGCCGTATCGCCTCGTGCGCGGCCCGGGCCAGCGCCCGGTAGTGCTGTTCGTCGTCCGCATCGGGCGGTTCCGCCGGTGGATCGGGAAAGTTCGGGGCGATCCGGCGCAGGGTTTCGGGGGACAGGTACGCGAACGGCGAGCCGCCGGCCGAGGGCTGCGAAATCACCGCGCGGAACACCCGGCCGGGGACGTCGTAGTGCTGGGCGACGAACCGCGAGGCCGCGGCGAGGACCCGGGCCGCTTCGCTGCGCGGCAGGGCATCGCGCAGGATCTTCGCGACATCCGGCCGGAACGCGAAGACCCGGCTGTCCTCGGGGATGCTGTACGGCGGGGCGGAGCCGGTGCCCGCATCCTCGATCAGCCCACCCGCCAGGACCTCGGCGAGCACACTGCGTTTACTGCCCGGCAGCACCGCCTGCTGGACCAGCCGCATGATCGGCGGCAGCAGGGGAACCTGAGCCAGGCTCGCCGCCAGGCGGAACGCTTCGGGCGACGAGGCGGACCGGAACCTTCGCACCCGTTCCAACGGGTTACGGCCGAGTTCCTCGTCCTGTCGCACGGCCAGGGGCCGCGGCCGCTCCACCCGCGGATCCGGAAGCCGCAGCAGGGGATAGCCGGCCGAGCGCCGTTCACCGGACAGCAACTGTGCCCAGGGCCGGATCCAGCCGGGGGTCAGTTCGAGCACCGGAATCGGAACGACGGCCGGGTCCGCGGGGGCGATGAGCCGCAAGGGGGACGGGCGTTCGGGAACCATGGCGGTGACGCGGCCGTGTCCCCATTCGAGACCCGTCCGCCGCCACAGATTGCTGGGCAGCGGTTGGACGATCGCCACCGGGGACTGCGCCGCCAGCCGGGCCAATTCCGTTGCTGCGGCACCCGATACCCAGGCATCGCCGAGGCTGGCGGTGAACACCATGATGACGCGCCGGCCGGTCGGGTCCGACAGCGCCGACAGCGAGCGGTCCGGTGCACCGCGCGGCGTCGTGGCCAATCGTGGTGCGCCCGCGGCGTCTTCGTCGAGATACCACACCGCCACCCGGCGGAATCCGACCGTGTTCACCAGATTCCGCACCGCGTCGGCGAGTCCGCTCCAGGCGGCCATCGACGAATGCCGGTCGAACACCAGGGCCGCCTCCCGCTGACGGACCGTGTTCTCCTTGGTCATCGGCCAGGCGACCGCGGTGCGGGCGGTCCGTTCCACGGTCGCTTCCTCGTCGAAGACCCGCTCGTGTGGATCGGGAATCCGGCGAGCCAGCGGCCGCAGCTCACCGAGGACATTCGCTTCCGAATCCAGCGGCGAGGGCGCGGGGATATCGGCCTCGATCCGGTACGGCCAGGCGGGAGCACGGCCCACCGTTGACGGCAGCGGCGATTCCCGCGGCAGCACCTGCTGTGCGACGGCCGGGTCCAGCGTGACCGGAGGGGTATCCGCATCGAAATCCGCGGGTTCCGGTTCTTTCCCGGGCCCGGCCGAACCCGGCTGATCCGCGATGTACTTGGCGAGCCAGAGCGCCTCGGCGACAGTGCCGCCGTCGACATCGAGTCCGCGGAGCGCGTCGAGGAGTTCGGACAGGCTCGACATCTCAGCCTCCGGAGTCCGTGGGTTGCATCAGCCGCTCGGCCAGGCGTTGCCGGTCCAGCCGGTCCGTGCCGTCCACCCGGCCGGCCTGGGTCAGCACATGCAGCGCGATCAGCAACCGGTCGGTCGGCAGGGTCCCGAGTTCACTGCGCCGACGTACGAAATTGTCGATGATATCGCTGTATTCGTCTACCGCGGCACTTCCCAGGTGTGCGGCTACCACCCGTTCCAGCTGCGCGCGTTCGGGTTTCTCCAAGCGCAGGTGCAGGCAGCGGCGCAGGAAAGCGGGCGGGAACTCCCGCTCTCCGTTACTGGTCATGATGATCACCGGGAAGGCATTGCATTGCACGAAACCGTCACGGACAGCGACGCGTTCGCGGCCTTCGTGGGTGAAAACCTCGACCTCGGGCCGGTGGGCGCGGATCCGGCGCAGCTCGTCGATCTGGTATTCACCGTTCTCGAAGACGTGCAGCAGATCATTGGGCAGATCGATATCGGCCTTGTCGATTTCGTCGATCAGCAGCACCCGCGGCCGGTGGTACGGGAGCAGCGCGGTCCCGAGCGGACCGAGGGTGATGTAGTCGGCCAGACCGGCCGCGCCGTCACCTTCGGCGCGGTTACCGGGAAGCTGGGCCTCCTCGAACCGGCGCAGGGCATCGTAGTGGTACAGGCCGTCCTGCAGGGTGCTGCGACTGGTGATCGGCCAATGCAGCACCGGCCCCAATCCCAGCTCACGAGCGATCAGATAGGCCAGCGATGATTTGCCCAGGCCCGGGGCGCCGGTCGCCAGCAGCGGACGCCGGCACAGGAGCGCCGCATTGATCACGTCGAGATCGTCGGAACGCAGCTGATGGGCGCCGATTCCGCTGCGGCCGAGCTTACGATCCATCTGGGCGGGCTGGTCGGGTTGCGGTTGCGGCGGGGGAACCAGCGGCTGTCCGGTGAAGGTACGGGAGATCATCGGTGCGGGCACGGCATCCCAGCCGTCCGGGCGCGGCTCTCCCGAGCCGTGGAAGACATGCCACGTCGGCGCTGTCATATCAACTCCCTCGTAGCCGGCCCGGCGAGCGGAGGAGGACATCTGCTTTCCCCGGGTCGATCGATAATGCAAACGATCTTGCGCCAGAACTCGTCCCGATCCGCGGAACCGGCATGATCTCGCTGTTCGCGCCAGATCGCAGCGTACCAATCCACCGGTGATTGTTCATCGATGCGGGCACTCATGTCAGCTCGGAACGACGTGCCGTCACATACCTCGCCGCCGTCGGGGTGCTCGGCGCAACCCGAGGTATGCCAGACGGTCACCGGCAGTGCGTTCGAACCGGCCGCGGTGAGCACCGCGACGGTCGGCGGCTGGGAGACACCGACTCCGTCGGGCGGGCGGCGCGGGACGAACAAGTCCTGCACCGTGCGCAGGTCCTGTGCCCGCGCGTCGCGGCAGCCGAACCAGATCATCCCGTCGGATGCACTCTGTTCCAGGCGGTCCCAGCGCTCCTGGAGCTCGGCGACCTCCTCGTTGGTCTTCTCCCAGGTGCTACTGCGCCGGAGCCGCATCGTGAACTTGCTGAACGGGCGCTCCTTCGACCGGCGCCACTCGTAGAGTGGGTCGTCGGTCAGATGGTCGTCGGGCAGGGCGACCACGATCTCCACGGCTTCCGGCGGTTTCGCGATCTCGCCCAGTTTGCTGTCGAGGGCCCGTTTCAGTTCTTGTTTGGCGCGTTCGTAGCTGTCGAACCGCCCTTCGGATTTCGGTGAGATGATCTCGCGCCGACCCGTTTTCACAGCCAGCTCGTATCGGTGCGGGATAGGCGCGCGACTGTCCAGCCGTGGTCCCTCGTCCGGCACGATCACGCCGAACAGGGTGGTCATCTCGAACGATTCCGGGTGGGCGGCGGCGACAGGCTGCTCGAGTTCCGGATGAGCGGGGGAGGCGAGCTGTTCCGATTCCGGGCGCGTGGCCGTCATGCTCTTCTCGAATTTCGGGTATTCCCACGGCAGCAGGATCTTCCTCGGGAGCTCGTCCAGCCCGTGGACAACGTCGGGTGGAAGCAGGAGGAAGCCCGGTGCGAGCTTGCAGAACCTGGACAGTTCCATCTTCCAGTTCGTGCTCTCGGTGCCGATGTATTCGACGAGGTCGCGCAAGGTGGGTAGACGCTTCATGTCGGGCTCCAGCAACGAGTCACGGAACAACTCGTCGACAAGACCTTGTGGGGGAGGGCATTCCGTATCCGCCGGGATTCTGGCCAGCCAGCCGTGTGTTTCCACCATCCGACGACGGATCAGGACCTCTTTCCTTCTCTCGTCGTCCTCCTCTTTCTGCTCGCGCAGCAGATCGACCCACACCTGTTCGTCCCGATGGTGGGCATCGTGCGCGGTGACGATGTCCCGGTAGAGGCCGGGTTCGCGGCCGGGGTCGCGTTCGCGCCGCCGCAGACCTTCCAGCAGGCAGGAGACCGCACCACCCTGAGCGGAGTCGATGTTCTCACTCGCCTTGACCAACCCCACGACCCCGCCGAGCCGCACCGACCACACCGGTGCACCGGACATTCCGGGCCGCACTGCCCGATCGCCGTCGACGGTGTAGTAGTGCGGTTCCGGATTGTCCCGTACCCGGTACTTCTCGTAGTGCTCGAGAAACCGCTGCTGCTCGGAATAGCTTGCGTTGAGGGCGCAGATGAGCAGCTCGTCGTCGGCCTGGAGCACAGGTTCGGCCATGAGGACGGACGGTGCCCGGAGGTCGCCGGGCCGGTCCAGCCGCAGGACCGCGAGATCGTCGAAACCCCAGGGCGGGCCGTGCTGCCGCTGTGGGGTGGCGGCCGCGAGGGTGGCACCGCATTCACTGCCTTCGCCGAAGGTCAGCCACAGCCGGGGCCCGGCCGGAACCGCGACATGGGCTGCCGTCACCGCGTAATCCGGGGCGATCCGGAAGGCGGTACCGATCGGTTCGGCATCCGGCCGGTCGGCCGAGACCATGGCGGTAGCGGCCTTCAGCAGCTTCTTGAGATCGGGGTGTACCGGCACGGCATCGTCAGCCTTTGCCTACTCGGGGGGCGTTCCGGTGGATCCGGCGGCCGGCCCCCAGTCGAGCTTCACCTTGAGTGAGGCCTTCGCCCCGCCCGAGGCGAGTACCGCGACGACCTTGCCGGCGTCGAGCGATAGTTCCAGACCGAATTCGACGGATACCGTGTCCGGTTTCAGCCCCGCCACACTGTTGTGCACCGTAGCGGCGACGCTCTGGATCGTCGGACCGAGGTTGTCGAGCTTGAACCGATCGCGGAGCCCGACATCCACCCCGGAGGAACCGGACGTGTCCTTGTCGACCCGGGCGTAGATCACGGACCCGTCCGGCATCTCCACGCGCTCGATATGCGTCATCGGCTGCCCCCGCTCTCTGCGTTGCCGCGCAATCAACAGTACCGCCGGATTCGCCAGACAACGTCGAGAACGGCGGATCGCATGCAGGCACGCCCACAGCTCTCCCATCCGGATCACTCGAACCCTAACACCGAAACATAATGAGCGGCAATCGGTCTCCCGCCTCGGAATCAGGCCGTGTACTGGTATGCCGGGTAGGTGAGATACCCCGTGTCGCCGCCCTGGTAGTAAGTGGTCTCGTCGGCGGGGGCGAGGGGGAGGGCGTTGCGCAGCCGTTCGACGAGATCGGGATTGGCGAGGAAGGCACGGCCGAAGCTGATGAGTTCGGCGCCCAGGGCGAGCCAATGATCGGCGTCGGTGCGTCCGGTCTGCTTCGGGCCCATCGGAAGTGACGGGTTGATGATCAGGGTGCCCGGCCAGGTCCGGCGGAGGTCGAGCAGGGCCTCTTCGTCGGCGGTGTCCTCGAGATGGATGTAGGCCAGGTCGAGGCCGGCCAGTTCGGTCAGCAGCGCGGTGTACAGCTCGGGGACATCGGTTTCCGTGACACCCCAGAAGGTGCCGCCGGGGGAGAGCCGGATACCGGTTCCGGCAGCGCCCACGGCCGCGACGGTCGCCGATACCGCCTCGACGGCGAACCGGATCCGGTTGGTGATCGAGCCGCCGTACCGGTCCGTGCGCAGATTGGCGTCGGCAGAGAGGAATTGGTATCGGGCACAGCAGCTACGCTAAAACCTGACATCAATGTCAGAGGCAAGGCTTGTGTCACGAGTCACGTGGGAGGACGCGGTGCGCATCGGAGAGCTGTCGGCGCGGACCGGGGCCAGTGTGCGTTCGCTGCGCTATTACGGGGAACAGGGCCTGCTCACCAGTGCCCGCAGCCCCAGCGGGCAGCGGCACTACACGCCGGATGATATCGAGCGAGTGGAGCTCATCCAGCGGCTGTATGCCGCGGGCCTGTCCAGCCGCACCATCGCCGAAGTGCTGCCCTGCGTCGAATCGCCCAGTACCGATAATTCGGACGCCGCCATGGAGCGAATGGCGCAGGAGCGCGACCGGTTGTCCGAGCATATCGCCGACCTCACCCGGACCCGGGACGCGCTCGACGAGCTCATGGCCGTCAACCGGGCGCATCGCGAGAGTCTGGTGGAGCGGTAGCGGCGGGCCGGTCGCTACCGCCGATGCTCGTGCGGACCCGGTGCCGCAGCTGTCATTCCGTGGCGTCGAGCCAGGTCGTGTCGACAGGGCCCGGATGGTCCGGGTACGCCGCTGCGGCGGCTTGCAGAATCAGCGCGGCGGCCGCCGCACCCGGGTCGAGGACACCGCGCGCCACCTCGCCGACATAGCTCGCCCGGCCGCGTGCGGCCACCAGCGAGACCGTGGACGATGCCCCGGTCACCGCGGCGTCGGCGGTCGCCCGCAGTGCCGCCTCGGGCTCATCGCCGGCGGCGACGTGGGCGGCGAGGGTTTGGGCTGCCGGGGCGAGCGCGTCGACCATTGTCTTGTGCCCGACCTCGGCCTTTCCGTACCGCTGCACGGTGGCGAGCCCGGCGCTCAGGCCGGTGGAGAATTCCGCCGGGGAGGGTTCCGGGCCCCCGGTGCAGCGGGCGAGTTCGCGGAAGAACATGCCGAACAGCGGCCCGCTCGTCCCGCCGGTGCCGAGGAAACCCCGGGATACCGCGGTCAGCCACGCCGAGTACGAGCCGGGTGGCTCGGTGGCGATGTTCTCGCGCGCCCGGCGCAGCGCGGCTGCGATATTGGCGCCGAAATCGCCGTCACCGGCGCGTCGATCGAGATCGGCAAGGGCTTCGGTGCGGTCGAGGAACGCGTCGAACATCGTGTGCACCCATCGCTGCCCGAATCCCGCGGGCAGTGCTTCGTCGGTCATGAGCAGGCTCCTTCACCAAGTCAGGGCCGGGGTACGGACGGGCGCGTCCCACAGCGGAAGCAGATCGGTATCGGCGGGCAGCAGGGTGAGCGACACCCCGACCATATCGAGTGAGGTCACATAGCTGCCGACCAGAGAGCGGGCAATGGTGATCCCGCGCTCCGCGAGCCGATGGTGCACGGCACGGGCGGCGATCGAGAGCTCGATGGGGTAGGCGCCGCCGAGACCGTTGACGATCGCGATAACGGAGGATCCGCGCGCCGCTCCGAGGTCGGCAACCAGCGGATCCACCAGCAGCGATATCAGCGTATCGGCGTCGGCGAACGGGACCCGTCCCGTCCCGCGCTCGCCGTGGATCCCCACGCCCAGTTCGACTTCCCCGGGGTCGAGGGTGAAGGCCGGTTCGGTATCGCCGGGATGGGTGCCCGCGCTCAGGGCGAAACTCAGCGTGCGCGCGTTACGTGCCACGCGGCGGCCGAGTTCGGCGACCGTGCTCAGATCCGCCCCGGCTTCCGCGCTCGCACCGCAGATCTTCTCGACCGCGAGCACGGCGGCGGTGCCGCGGGCGCCCGGTCCGTCGTCGCTGCGGGTGGCGAGATCGTCGTCGACGAGTACGGTTTCGGTCGCGACCGCGTCGTCGTCACCGGCGAGTTCACCGGCGATCCGGAAGTTGAGCACATCACCGGTGTAGTTCTTCACGATCTGCACGACACCCCGCCCGGAGTCGGCGGCCACGGTGCCCTCGTGGACCTGCAGCGCCGTCGGACTGGCGAATACGGCGCCGGGCACCGCCACATCGAGCATGCCCTGCCCGACGAAGCCGGCGTGCAGCGGCTCGTGCCCCGATCCGCCGCCGGAGACGAGACCGACCTTGTCGTGCGCCGGGGTGGCCCGGGTGATGATTCCGCGGGCCCGGTCGTAGGCGATATGTGCCGGATGAGTGAGCGCGAGCCCTTCGAGCGCCTCCTCGGGAGCGTTCTCCGGCAGGTTGCGTATCTGTCGGCGCACGGTTCGTTCTCCTTCGATCGGTTCACGGAGTCTGTTTGTGCTCGGCGCGGCCCGGGGTGCTTGCCTTTGTCCCACGACCGACCGTGGTTGTGCACTTCGCGGCTCACCTCGGGGCCAGTGTGACAGCTTCGCCGGAGGGTGGTCCCGTGCACCGGGCACCGGCTCGCCGCGTTCGGCGGCGGCTGCCTCGCCGTGTGATCGCGGCAGGCGTCGGAGGTGGTGAGTTACCGTCCGGGTGCCGGACCGGAGGCATCGTCAGACCAAGGGCGGTACCGGCGCGAATGTCACCGGGAGCGAGGTCAATGAACGGTGGAACGGGCCGGGTCGCCACTCCGGACCCTCGGGGAGATCCAGTTCCATATCCGGTAGGGCGTCCAGCAGCTGATCGATGGCCTCCTGGGCCACCAGATAGGCCGGAGTCTGCGCCGGGCAGGTGCGCTGGCCCAGGCCCCAGGACAGATGGGAGCGGTTGCCGCGCTGATCGTCGGTGCGGATCGCGGGATCGTGATTACAGGCGGCGATGCTGATGACGACCGGTTGGTGGGCCGGGAGCCAGACATCGTCGATGAGGGTCGGCTGGCGCGGGTAGGTGATCAGGAAGTTGGCCATCGGCGGGTTGTCGAACAGCACCTCGTCCAGCGCGTCCCTGGTGGACAGGCTGCCGCCCAGCACGCTGCCGCCGACGCCGTCGTCCGCGAGGATCAGCAGCAGGGTGTTGGCGATGAGGTTCTGCTGGAGTTCGATCACCGCGCCGTACAGGCCGGCCAGCTGGTGGACCATCTCCTGCTCGTCGAGCTGGGATTCGTGCCGCAGGAGTCGCGTGGTGACATCGTCGCCGGGATCAGACCGTTTGTAGGCGACCAGTTCGGCGAGCGCCGAGTTGATCATTGCGTTGCCCTCGCCTGCGTCGACGCCTTCGAACATGGCGGCCATCCCGGCGGAAACCCGCTGCCCGATCTCCGGCGGACAGCCGAGGAGCGTATTGCAGACACCGAAGGTCAGCGGGAATGAGTACTGGAGGAGCAGGTCCGCGCTGCCCGTTTCGCAGAAGGAACTGATCAGGGGGCCGCGAGCCCTTCCACGGCCGAACGCATGCCGTGCAGGTCCACATCCGCCAGGGCAGCGACATTGGCCGACCGGTAGCGCCGGAAGGCATTGCCGGTACTGCGGGCCGGCACCGGCCGCCACTCCATGATCGGCAGCACCGGGCAGTCGGCGGGCATATCCTTCTGCCACGCGCGCGGGTCGGCGGGGAAATGCTCGTGATCGTTGAGGATGCGCACCGCCACCCCGTGTTCGATCACCAGGGTCGCGGGCACGCCGGGAGCCAGGTCGACCGGCACCATCGACCGGTGGCGGCGGCGCATCTGCCGGTACACCCGGTGCGGGTCGTCGGCGAATTCGGGGGCGTACAGCGGGATCCGCGGGCCGCCGTCGGCCGTGGGGGATCCGTGCACGGGGCGGGAGACGGGGGCGTCGAACTGTCGGGTCGTCACGGGGGCTCCATACTGTTTCACGCTGCGTGCCGAGAGAAGATGAGCGGTTCCGCCGACCCACGGCACCCTCGTGAACATTACGCGATCGAGACACATATTGCCTTGTGGCTCAGGAGATTTACGTGGAATGTCCGATCCTTTCGCCGACTGTCACCGGCTCTGAACCGGGTCCGCACGGCGATCGGTGAATTCGGTGGACGGCCTGGTCGCCACGGGTTGCGCGGTCGGTTTCCGGGCAGGCTTTCGGGCATACTGACACTCGAAGGCGGCTGTGTCAGGATGCTGCGCGCCGAGGTTCGGCGAGTGGTCGCTGCGACCACGTGAGGGACCTGCGCGCTGCCGGTGTCGGGTCGGTTGCGAAAGCACATTCACCATTGGAGACAGCCATGGGCGTTCTCGTCGATTCGCGGGGCGGTCCGCCGCCGTGTGCTGTAGGCGTGGATATCGGGCGCACGAAGATCGCGGCCGGGGTCGTGACGGGTGACGGCCGGATACTGGAACGACGAACCGTCGCGGCACCCTCACATCTGGACCAGCCCGCGGTCGCGGCCCAGGTGACCGCGCTCGTCAAAGAACTCACCTATGTCTGTCCCGAGGCGCGCCTGGTCGGGGTGGGGACACCGGAAGTGGTGGAATGGCCGTCGGGCTCGGTGCTCGACGCGGGGGGATCGGGGCAGAATTTCGCGTTGCGCGCGCTGCTCGAGGATTCGGTGTCGCTGCCGACCGTGGTGGACAGTGACGCCAATGTGGCGGCGTGGGCGGAGTATCGGAGCGGGTCGGCGGTCGGCACCCGGAACGCGGTGATCGTCACGGTCGGCACCGGCGTCGGCGGCGGGATCGTGGTGGACGGGCAGCTCTACCGGGGTTCCGCGGGGTTCGCGGGGGAGATCGGGCATATCGTGGTGCAGCCGGCGGGGGTGGCCTGTCAGTGCGGTAACCGGGGTTGCCTCGAAGCGCTGGCCTCGGGGAGTGCGCTGTCGCGCAACGGCAGGCGGGCGGCCGAAGCCGATCCGGACGGGATGATCGCGCGGCTGGCCGGTTCGATCGACCGGGTCACCGGGGAAACCGTTTTCGCGGCAGCCCAGCAGGGGGATGCGCGGGCCCGCGCGCTGTTCGACGAGCTGGGGCATTGGCTGGGGCTGGGAGTGGCCGCGATCATGCTGTTGTTCGATCCCGACGTGGTGGTCATCAGCGGCGGCCTGGCCCGCACCGGCCACCTGCTGCTCTCCCCGGCGGTGACGTCGATGCAGGCCAACTGCGCGGTGCGCGGCGGGCGGGTGCCGCGGCTGGAGCTGGCCGGTCATTCGGCCTCGGCGGGGCTGGTCGGAGCGGGAATGCTGGCCCTGGACACCTTCGCGGCACCGCGGTAGTTCACTCGCGTACCCGCGACCAGACGGTGGTCACCTCGGTGCGGGCGCCGCTGCCGATACTGTCCGCGGCGGCCTGCAGGATATCGAGGATATGCAGCGCGCGGCGCTTCCCCAGCAACGATTCCGACATGTCGTGGCCCCGCAACATATGGACCACTCCGATACCGCGCTGCCACGGAACCGCCGGTGCGGTCCGCGGTAGTACCGACCACGCACGGGCACCGTGTGGCCGGTAGCGCACCGTGCCCCGGCCTTCGAACATCGGCATATCGCAGATCAGCGAACCTTTCTCGCCGAGTATCTGCAGCGGTGGGGCGGTGGTGGCCGGCCAGTCGAAACTCATGGCCAGCGTGCCCACCGCGCCGGACCGGAACTCGATCAGCACCGCCACGGTGAGGGGGACCTCCGCACCCGCTCGTCCGCCACCGCCTGTCCCGGGCGACGCGTCCACCGCGGTCACGGCGACCGCGGGCCCGGCCAGATCGAGCATTGTCGTGACCCAGTAGGGACCGAGGTCGAGCAGTGGCCCGGCCCCGCGCTGGTAGAACATCTGCGGCCGGGGATGCCACGTCTCGTGTCCGGACCACGCCATCTGACCGTGCAGCAGTAGCGGCCGGCCGATGAGTCCGGCGTCCACCAGCCGCCGCAGCTGCTGCTGCGGGCCGCCGAACAGGGTGTCGGGCGCGCACATCAGGGCGATCCCACGCTCATCACTGCGCGCCACCAGCGCCCGCGCGATCCCGAGTTCGTGGGCGAGCGGCTTCTCGGTGTACACCGGAATGCCCAGGTCGAGCAGGGTTTCGGTGACGCTTCCGTGTTCTCGCGGTGGGGTCAGGTTGATCGCCACATCGGGGGAGTGGCGGCGCAGTCCGGCCGGCTCGGTCACCGCGACCGAATCCCAGCGGGCGGCGAAACGTTCGGCGCGGGCGGGGTTCACATCGAGGCAGGCGGTGATCCGGGCACCGTGGGCGCGGAGGGTGCGCGCATAGCTCGACGCGATATGTCCGGTGCCGATGATCGCCGCGCGCACGAAGGTGTCCGAGCTAGATTCGACGGGTGTCGCGGGCGTCCCGCGGGATCGTGCCGGACAGCCGGCGGACCTTGTCGACAGCGTCCAGCAGGTCGGCGGTATCGGGCCATCGGTCCAAGAAGGCTTCGTGCGCGATCACGATCCCGGCCTTCTCCGCGACGTGTTCACCCACCGGGCACCGCGCGTCCGCGCCCAGCGACCGCGGGCCGGGGTACTGCCGCCGCCCGGCCACCCACGCCGGTGCTCGATACACCACCGGATGCGGCAGGAACACCGGCACGCCCTCGGCGGCGAGAGCGGTGACGATCAGGTCGGTGCAGGTGCCGGCGAACTCCCGGGTGTCGATGGTCAGTGGGAGAGCGATGAAATTGCGGCGGGTGATCCGCGGGTCGGGGTCGTGCAGGGTGAGGCCCGGAATTTCGCCGAGACCCGCGCGAAAGTTCGCCACCTGGCGGGTTTTGGCCGCGATATGGTCGTCGACCCGCCGCAGCTGTGCCCGCAGGATCGCGGCCTGGAATTCGGTGAGCCGGTAGTTTCCGCCGAACCACCGGTCGGCCTCCGGTCTGCGCTTCCGCCCGCAATTCATGAGTCCGTAGAGACGGTCGGCGAGGTGCGGATCGGCGGTGACGGCGAGGCCACCCTCACCGGCGGTCATGGTCTTGGACTGCTGGAAGCTGAAGCAGCCGATCCGGCCGAGCGTGCCGGCGGCGCGGTGGCGCCAGCGCGCGCCGAAGACGTGCGCGCAGTCCTCCACAACGAACAGTCCGTGGTCGTGGGCGAGGTCGAGCAGCCGGTCCATATCGGCGATATGCGCGTAGGTGTGGACCACGAGAATCCCGCGGGTGCGCGCGGTGATCGCGGCCTCGACGGCAGCGGGGTCCAGGCACCACGTCCGCGGATCGATATCGGCGAACACCGGGACCCCGCCGTTGACGACCACGGCACGGGCCGGCGCGGTCCAGGTGAGCGCGGGCAGGATCACCTCGTCGCCCGGGCGCAGGTCCAGCGCGGCCAGCGCGATATCCAGCGCGGCCGTCCCGCTGGCCACAGGTATCGCGCACTCGATGCCCAGATAAGCCGACAGTGCTTGCGCGAGTTCGGCTTCGCGTGGACCGTCGAAGGACCAGTGACCGCTGTCCACCACCTCGAGCACAGCGCGTCGCTCGCTGTCGTCGTACCGCGGCCACCGATACGGTGTGGCGCGCACCGGAGTTCCGCCGTTGAGAGCGAGGCGTTCCGGCGGTGTGCCGCGGGACTCGGTGCGCGCGGTCATCGCGGTCTCGGATCGACTCGGCGGGCCCGGTCAGCCGAGACTGCGCAGATATGCGGGATCCCAGAACAACATTGCGGCGCCCTGCCAGCCACCGTGCAGCGGCTCGAAACTGTAGCCCACATTGCGTCCCCCTAGGACATAGTCGTTCCAGTAGTTCCAGAGGTGGTTGCGGAGCCCGAGGCGGTCGAGGTCGTCGATGACCGGGCCGCTGATCACGACATGCTCCAGATCCAGTGTGTTCACCAGGTTCGCGATACCGATGGTCAGCACCCGCGCGTATTCGCGCACGACAGTGTCCAGATACAGCGCGATCCGGGGATCGTGCGTCACGGCCCGCACGACCTCGCGCGGGACATCGGCCGGTGCCACCCCGCCGGTGGACACCCCCGCGGCGCGGACGAGATCACGGCCGGCCGGTGGACGGCCGAATGCGGTGGCCAGCCGGTCGAAAGTATCCGGGTCGCAGGCCAGCGCGAGGCGGGCCAGGCCCCGGATACCGGCGAGCGCCTCCCAATGCACCCCGGGCAGCTGGCAATCGCATCGATCGATCCCGACCGGCGTGCCGGCCGGCCCCGGCGCGATCAGTTCGGTGCCCAGATGCACGGTGGTGTGGCCGATCTCGCCCTCGCTGCTGTGGCTGCCGTAGTAGATCTCGCCGCCCAGGACCAACCCGGCACCGACACCTTCCACTACGAGCACGCAGGCGTAGTTGCGCCAGGCACCGGCATTGCGCGAACGCTGGTGCAGGTCGTGCCGGGCGAAGGAGCGCGAGTCGACGTCCAGATGGATTTTTCCGAGCAGATCCTGTTCCTCGAACTCGGGGTATCCGGAAGCGCCGAAACTGTGCCGAATCCGGGTCCGGTGCCGCACCCACAGAATTCGGGCCAGACCCGCGGCGAGTTGTTCGTTCACCGGGAAGGGCCCGGTGGTGGAAACCGAGGTTTTGGAACGGATATCGATGGAACTCGGCGTGGTGATCGCGATACCACCGACAAGTGCTCGCGGCCCGAGCATATGCTCGAGATCGGTGAGGAGATCGACGACCACCGCGGCCAGATCGTCATAAACTTCGCCGGTGCTCTCCCCGAACTCGAGCGTTCTGGTTCTGGTCGGAATCACTTCGGCCGGATGAATTCTCGCGAGCGGTGAATCATCCGGTTCCCGGCCCGTGGTGTATTCGACCGAGAGCGCACCGTAGTAAATGGCCTCGCGGGCGACTTCGATACCGAGGACCAATTGCCCGCCCAGGACCGCGGGCCCGGTGGACTCGATCCGCGGGATCGATGCCTGCCGCGCCGGCCGCCGCAGGGTGAGCAGCCCCGAGGCGATGGTGAGCCCGAGTAGAACGACACCGGCGGCGAAAAACCCGCCGGCGAGAATATTGCCGATTGTCGTACCGGCGAAACGGATATCGGTGAATGGCTGTTTCGTGGATGCCAGGAAAGCGGCTCCGAATGCCAGAAAACCGAGTAGGAGCAGCCGCAGAGTCCGTACGTCGAAGGCTCCTTCGAATGCCTCGCGCGCGTTTTCGATCACCTGACCGATCCAGTCGCGTTCATCGATGGGCATGGTCGAGACCTTTTGCGCGGGACAGCCGGACAACGCTGTTCCATCCAATAGTACGCGTCCGGAGTCCACCGCGGTGAAAGGTGCTGACGCATCCGGCTTTCAGGGCCGGAATTTTTCCGAATGCACAGAGGTCCGGATCGCCTGTCGGATCGGTCATTCCGGGGGCGTCCGATGCCGGTGATCCGGTATGCCGCCAGAAACCCTTTTCCGCACCGTCTCTCACCCGGCCGCAACCGCTCCACGGCGCCCCCCCGGTCACAGGACCTGGCAGCGTGCGACCGGTGGCGTTGGCGCAGTTCGTTTATCGCGACTTCCGGCGCCGTTGTCGGCGCGGCCGATTCACATCCGGGTGGATCGCGGTAGGCCACGATGATTGCCGGACAGGCGCCTGCCTTCCGCCGAACGCGGCCACCCGTTCCAGTGCTGCGGCGCCGATGCCGATCGGGCGCATATCCCCGGATATCCGCGGCCGCCGGCCGTGCCCGTCGCGCACCGCGATGGCGGGCATCGCTTCGTGGTCCGAGATGCCGATCGGGAACAGTGGTGACCGGGGTGTTCGCCCGGCAAGAAATCGCCGGGGTTTGCGGAGCGGGCTCGTGGAGGCCGACAATTGGTGCGGTCCGGTAGCGAGCCGACCGGGCGTTTCGACGATCGAGCCGGCGGCCGCGGGCGCTACTGCTCCGGAGGGCGCGACATGCCGTGATATCCGAGTTCCACCGCAGAACGAGGAGCAGACCATGACGCAGTCCGTATCCGGTGATCTGAAGACCAAGCACCGAGCCATATGGGCCTCGGGTGATTACCCGCGGGTGGCCGCCGATGTGATACCCGAGCTCGGGCGCCGCCTCGTGCACGCCTGCCCGATCGGGCCGGGGAAGAAAGTTCTGGATATCGCCGCCGGGGCGGGCAATGCCGCGATCCCGGCCGCGGTGCGCGGTGCCGAGGTCGTGGCCAGTGATCTGGCCCCGGAGTTGTTCGAGGCCGGCCGCCGCAATGCCGCCGAGGCCGGCGTAGAGCTCACCTGGGAGCAGGCGGACGCGGAAGCGCTGCCCTATGCCGACGGCGAGTTCGATGTGGTGATCTCGTGTGTGGGGATCATGTTCGCGCCGTTCCATCGGACCGCGGCCGATGAACTGGTCAGGGTCACCAGAAGCGGCGGGACGATCGGGCTGGTGAACTGGACACCCACCGGTTTCATCGGTCGCATGTTCGCCACCATGAAACCGTTCGCCCCGCCACCGCCCGCCGGGGCGCAACCACCGCCGCTGTGGGGGTCGGAGGAACACGTCACCGAATTGCTGGGGGACCGGGTGACCGGCCTGGATATGCGGCGGGAGCACGCGCTGGTGGACTGTTTCGCCGACGCCGATGCGTTCCGCGAATTCTTCAAGACCAACTACGGCCCCACGATCGCGGTCTACCGGGCGCTGGCCGGCGAACCGGAGCGGGCCGACCGCCTGGACCGGGAACTCACCGACCTCGCCGCCGAACACGACCTCGGCGACGGGCGGATGGAATGGGAGTATCTGCTGGTCACCGCGCAGCGCGTCTGACCGCGGACCGGCCGGGGATTTTCCGCGGTGTCCCGCGCGTTGAACCGGGGGCCGATAATGAGGGGGACGAAGGAGGAAGCGTGACGGAAACGCGTAAGGCGATCCTGGCCGGTGGCTGCTTCTGGGGTATGGAGGAGCTGATCCGGAAGCAGCCCGGGGTGCTGAGCACCCGGGTCGGTTACACCGGCGGGCAGAACGACCATCCGACCTACCGCAACCATCCGGGGCATGCCGAGGCGGTCGAGATCGTCTACGACCCGGCGCGGACGGATTACCGGGCTCTGCTGGAATTCTTCTTCCAGATCCACGACCCGACCACGAAGGATCGTCAGGGCAACGATATCGGTACCAGCTACCGCTCCGAGATCTTCTATCTGGACGACGAGCAGAAGCAGGTCGCACTGGAGACCATCGTCGATGTCGAGGATTCCGGGCTCTGGCCGGGCAAAGTGGTTACCGAGGTATCGCCGGCGGTCGAGTTCTGGGAGGCCGAACCCGAGCACCAGGACTATCTGCAGCATTTCCCGAACGGCTACACCTGCCATTTCCCGCGCCCGGGATGGAAACTGCCGAACCGGCGGACCACCGCATAGGTGGCGGCGGGATTCCGCGGACCGGCCGGTGGCGCCACAGGTCGCGGGCGTACCCGTGCGCTGGGTAGTGTCGGGCGAGTGAGTGGGTGGACGCGCAATAGGTTTCGCAGAATCGGCCGGATCGATCGAGCGGTGGGCGATACCGTTGCGCAACTGCCCGCCTCGAAAGCCGATGCGGGCCTGCTGCGGCTCACCGGCAGCGCCGATCACAGCGTTCTGTGGATGGCCACCGCGGCCCTGCTGGCCGCCCGGGGCGGGTCGACACGCCGGGCCGCGCTGCGCGGGGTCGCCTCGGTGGCCGGCGCCAGTTTCGTGACGAATATCGTGCTCAAATCCGTTTTCGCGCGCCGTCGCCCGGCCGCCGAATTGATGCCCGCCCATCGGCGGTTGTCCCCGGCGCCGACCTCGTCGTCGTTCCCGTCGGGGCACAGCGCCAGTGCGGCGGCCTTCGCCACGGCGGTGGCGATGGAGAGTCCGCGCTCGGCGTTGCTGGTGGCGCCGGTGGCGGCGGCCGTGGTCTACTCCCGGGTCCACACCGGTGTGCATTGGGGATCGGATGTGCTTGTCGGGGCGGCCGTCGGGTCCGGGATAGCGCTGGCCACCCGGCGCTGGTGGCCGGTGCGGGAATCGGATGAGGCGGAGGCGAGGCCCGTTCCCGAAGTGCCGGTGCTGGCCGACGGCAAAGGGCTCGTGGTCATGGTCAATCCGGTCTCCGGCGACCCGAACTACGACCCCACCGACGATATCGCCGCCGCCCTGCCCGCCGCGACAGTGCTGCGCACCCAGCCCGATCTCGACTGTGCCGTTCACCTCGAACAGGCCATTGCCGCGCAGCGGGAGCCGGTGCTGGCGGTAGGGGTGGCCGGCGGTGACGGCACCGTGGCGGCGGTGGCCGCGGTCGCGTTGCGCAAGAGTTTGCCGCTGGTCGTGATTCCCACCGGCACGCTCAACCATTTCGCCCGCGATCTCGGCGTCTACGATCTGCGCGAAGTGATCGACGCGACCGGTGTCGGTGAGGCCGTCGCGGTCGATATCGCCGCCGTCGAGTACGGCGACGAAAACAGCACACGAACAAGGCATTTGATCAATACCTTCAGTCTCGGTTCCTATCCGGACCTGGTGCGGTTGCGGGAGAAATGGCAGAAGCGCTGGGGTAAATGGCCGGCCTTCGCCGCGGCGCTGGTGGTCACCCTGCGCCGGGCCGAACCGATCGAGATCTTCCTGGACGACCGCTGGCAGCGCGTGTGGTTCCTGTTCGTCGGCAACGGCCCCTACCATCCGCACGGCGCGGTACCCGCCTTCCGCGACCGCCTCGATTCGGGGCTCCTGGATGTGCGCTGGCTACGCGCGGATCTGCGGTGGTCGCGCACACGCGCGGTGGTGGCGCTGGTGCTGGCCGCGATCGGGCACAGCCGGGTGTACGGCGAACGGCAACTGCCCGAGCTGCAGGTGCACCTGCCCGAACCCGAGACGCTCGCCGCCGACGGCGAGGTGATCGGCAGCGCGACCCATCTGCGGTTCGCCATGGCCGGCCAGCTGGCGATCTACCGGCGCGACGAATCGAACCCGCTCTGGGTCAACCGGAGCCGCCCGCACCACCGCCGGGCGCCGTGGCTGCCCGAGGTGTTCCGGATGCCGGTGGGCGGTCGTATCGCCTTGGCGATGCGCGGATTCGGCGCCGCGCGCCGGGTGTAGCCGGACGGTCGGCTACGGCGGCGCCGGGGACGCTGCCGCTGCCGGGGATCGCACCGGGAGTCGCCGGGTCACCAACAGGGCGGCCACTGCGAGCAGGGCGGTGACGGCGAAGGTGGTCTGCAGCGCGTTCAGGCGCGCGTCGGAATTGACCGAGATCACGGCGTCGGCGGCGGGCCCGGTGACCCCGGCGGCGCCGAGCTCCTCGCGCAACTGCGTATCGGAGAGAAATGGGACGCCGTCGGCCAGCTCGGTGGCGGCCTGCTGCTGCACCGCGGCGGGAACCTGCGGGTTGTTCTCGATGCCGGCGGCGACCGATGACGTGAGCGTCGCGATCAGCACGGAGCCGATCAGCGCGGTCCCCAGGGAAGCGCCGAGGTACATGGCGGTGTTCTGCAGCCCGCCCACCTCGGCGCTACGCGATTCGGGCACCGCCGACACCGTCACCGCGCCCAGCTGTGCGGCCAGCGCGCCCAGGCCGGCACCCATCAGCAGCATCGGCAGCGCGACGACCGCCGCGTTCGCGCCGGGATCCATTCCCGCCGCGAGCAGCAGTATTCCGATGATCATCGACACCAGCCCCCAGCGCACCACTCGCCGCGGGCTCGCGCGGGGGGCGAGTTTCGGGATCCCCACCGCCGTCGCGATCAATGCCACCGACAGCGGTAACAGCCGGGCGCCGGTCCCGAGGGCACTGAGTTGCAGCACCACGGACAGGAACAGCGGGACGGCGAAGAACACCCCGGCCTGCACACAGAACTGGGCGAAGAACATACCCAGCCCGCCGGTGAGTTGCCGGTTGCGCAGCAGGTCCGGGTCGAACAGCGGTTCGCGCGCGTTCCGTATCCGGGCCGCCAGCCATTCCCGGAGCAGATACAGCAGGAGCATTCCGCCGAGCAGCAACCAGACCACCGGCGACAGTCCGAATACGGCAGGTGCCCCGGGCCGATTCTGGATCCAGCCCCATTCACTGGACCTCAGCACTCCGTACACGATCATCCCGAGCCCGCCCACCGACAGGATCGAACCCACGACGTCGAGCCGGGCCTGTTCGGGGGGACTGTCGGCCATCCGGCGGAGCAGCAGCATGATCAGCACCACCACGACCACCTCGCCGAAGAACACCAGACGCCAGGAGGCGTACGTGGTCACGGCTCCGCCCAGGATCGGTCCCACGGCCACCGCGGCGGCCCCGGCGGCCGCGACCAGGCCGTACGCGGCGTTCCGGCGCTCGGCCGGGATATTCGCGGCCACCAGGGAGACGATCGCCGGCATGATCAGCGCGGCGCCGATCCCTTCCAGTAGCGACCAGCCCAGCAGGAGAACGCCCAGATTCGGGGCGAGACCCGTGACGAACGACCCCACCCCGTAGATGATCAATCCGATACCGAACACCCGGCGCCGGCCGCCGATCGCGCCGATCTTGCCGCCCGTGATCATCAGTGAGGCCATGACCAGGGTGTAGAGGGTGATGGCGGTCTGGATACCGGTGATGGTGGTGCCGAGATCCTGTGCCACCGTCGCCATCGACACGTTCATCACCGAACTGTCGAGCGTCATCAGGAACTGTCCGGCGCACAGCACGGCCAGCACCAGCCCGGAACCGGATCGGGTGGACGGTGCGGAAGGATTGTTCGGCGGCGGGCTCATCGCGTGCCGTGCCGGGTCCGGGGGCGTTCCCTTATCCGGCGGAGCTGTAGTCGAACATCCACGGGATGGAGAAACGGTCGGTCAGCATCCCGAACAGTTCGGTCCATTCCGTTTTGGCGAGATGCATATCCACGGTGCCACCGACGGCGAGGGCGTCGAACAACCGCCGCGCTTCGTCGGTATCGCTCAGCTCGAGGCATACGGTGAAGTTCGAGCGCGCCGACACATCGACGGTCTGACCGGGCGGACAGTCCGACCCCATCAGTACCTGCTCGACCCCGTTCAGCGGCAGCGCCACATGGGCCACGAGACTCTTCGCCTCCTCGGGCAGGTTCGCGGCCTCACTCATATCGCCGAAACGGATCAACTGGAGGTCGCCACCGAAAACGGACTGGTAGAAGGTGAACGCCTCCTCGGCGTTGCCGTTGAACATGAGGTACGGATTGACAGATTTCACGCGGATCTCCTTCTCAGCTGATTGCGGATGTGGAGGAAACCGGGAGCACGAGCAACCTGGGCCGTCTCCGCGCCGGCAACCGTACCGCCGAGACCGGCGAAGCCCGGAGATGCGACCGGAACCCAGCCGTCTGTACCCGGCGAGGCCCGCGGAGGGTTGGCCCGAACCCAATCGTACGGGTCCAGTGGCGACACCGAGCCCTACTGATCTCAGTCGAGTTCGACCGAACGCCCAATCGAAACCTCCCTGCATCGGCACCGACACCGAGGAGCGGCTCGATGACATGTAGGGCCCGAGGGCCGAAACTCCACGCGCCGGCGGGCCGAAAATACAACGCCTTCCCGGATCAGTCTGCCGTCTCACGTTGCCGGCTGCCCCGCTCGGCACCTCCGCGGTCCGGCGTAACCGCGGCAGCGACCCGCCGGGCGCCGCGGCGGTCCGGCGAGTCCAGCGTTCACCAGGGAATACTCGGACCGATCGCGCGGACCGGGCGATCGGCGCCCGGCCGAAATGCTGCTGGAGGTTTCCATGGCATTGACCCATCCGGCGCACTCCCCGGGGCCCGATCGCGCGGAAATCGCGGTGAATCCGGTGTTCGCCCGGGAACCGATCGAAGTACCACGCAACCGGCTTCCGGCCGGTGAGCTGGACAGCGATACCGCCTACCAGATCGTGCACGACGAACTGCTGCTCGACGGCAACGCCCGGCTGAACCTCGCGACCTTCGTCACCACCTGGATGGAACCCGCTGCGCAGACCCTGATGAGCGAATGTTTCGACAAGAACATGATCGACAAGGACGAGTATCCGCGCACCGCGGAGCTGGAGCGGCGGTGTGTGCGGATCCTCGCCGACCTCTGGCACGCCGAGGACCCCGACCACGCCGTCGGCTGTTCGACCACGGGCTCGAGCGAGGCGTGCATGCTGGCCGGTCTGGCGCTGAAACGCCGCTGGCAGCAACGGCGGCGAGCGGCCGGCCGGGCCGTCGACCGGCCCAATCTGGTGATGGGCAGCAATGTCCAGGTGTGCTGGGAGAAGTTCGCCGCCTACTGGGATGTCGAGGCGCGGCTGGTGCCGATGTCGGGGGAGCGGTTCCACCTGACCGCCGACGAGGCGGCGGCCCATTGCGACGAGAACACCATCGGTGTGGTGGCGGTGCTCGGTTCCACCTTCGACGGCAGTTACGAACCGGTCGCCGAGATCTGCGCCGCGCTGGACCGGGTCCGCGACGACCACGGCTGGGATATCCCGGTGCATGTGGACGGTGCTTCGGGTGCCATGTTCGCGCCCTTCTGCGATCCGGATCTGGAGTGGGATTTCCGGCTCGCACGGGTTGCCTCGATCAATACCTCGGGACATAAGTACGGGTTGATCTACCCAGGTGTCGGCTGGGTGCTGTGGCGCGATACCGCGGCGTTGCCCGAGGATCTGGTGTTCCGGGTCAACTATCTCGGCGGCGAGATGCCCACCTTCGCGCTGAACTTCTCCCGGCCCGGCGCGCAGGTGGTGGCGCAGTACTACACCTTTCTGCGGCTCGGCCGCCGCGGTTACGAACGGGTGCAGGGCTACTGCCGGGAGGTCGCCGCCGCACTCGCCGACCGGATCGCGCAGCTGGGTGCCTTCCGGCTGATCACCGACGGGCGACAGCTTCCGGTTTTCGCCTTCACCCTCGCCCCGGACGAGACCGGCTACTCGGTTTTCGATGTGTCCGCCGCCTTGCGGGAACAGGGCTGGCTGGTCCCTGCCTATACCTTCCCGGCGGACCGGGAGGACCTGGCCGTGCTGCGCATCGTGGTCCGCAACGGTTTCAGCCACGATCTGGCGGATCTGCTCATCGGCGCATTCGAACGCGCGCTACCGCGCCTGCGCGCTCAGCAGGCACCGCAGCGAGGTGCCGAATCCGCCGCGTTTTCCCACGGCGCGGATACCCACGTCCAAGGCGCCCACCATCGGGCGGAGTAACTGGGTGACCGTGGGTACGCGGTGCCCGGGGCAGGCGGATGGAGTGGTGAGTCGGCGGGTTCACGCCCGGCGTGTCCCCGTAACTCTTTCCGGAGAGTTACGGACTGCAGCTTGCCTGCGTCGCGGCGGGCGCTCAGGCAGCCCGTCGTCCGCAGGACCTGCCCGCGCCCAGCCGGTCCGGAGGTGCGGAGCTGATCGCCGACTGCTCCACACCTCCGGACCGACTGTCGGCGCAGTGCTGCCGATGGCATGACCTATTCTCTGAATAGCGTGCCGTTATTCAGCGGTCAGAAGGCGCTTCCGGTGCCGGGGAGGTAGATCCGGGGCACCGGCAGGCCGTGGCGGCCGTGGTTCCAGCCGCGGTCGTGGTCCCAGCCGCGGTTCCAGCCCGGGCCGCCGTGGCGGTGCCGGTTGCGGTGGCCGCGGTCCCAGCCGGACCGGTCGTCGGACCACCTGTTCCAGCTGTGGTTGCCGCGGTCGTGGTGCCGGCCGTGATTATGGCCGAAACGGCCTGGGCGGCTGACATCTTCGATCTCGTCGCTGGGTGTGACCGCGACCGGGTCGGCGAGGGCCGGGGTGGCAGTGATCGCCAGGGGTGCCAGGGCGATGACCGCGGCGGTGGCGATGCGGATGGCGAATCGGTGGGTGCGGGGGGTTCGGCGCATGGTTCGGTCCTCGGTCGTTTCGCCGCTGGGGCGGTGAGTCGGTCTTCGGGCAATCGCACCGGGGGTGCGGCTTCGGATACCGCCAACCGTACCGTTAAACAACGGCGCATTCAATAGGTGTTCGTTAATTGATTCTGACCGAGTGACCGGGTGCCGGTGTCGCGCAGTGGTTTCAGCAGTTCACCGGCTGTCCGGGGCCGAGCCCGCCACCGACGGCTCGATCCGCAATACGCATCGGGTGCGGCTGTAGATGGTCGGCATGCACTCGTTGCAGTGCACACACGCCGATTCGGTCGCGGCATCGGAGTGTATGCGCCGCAACAGATCCGGCTCCCGGAGCAGCGCCCGTCCCATGGCGACGAACTCGAAACCCTCGGCCATCGCCAGCTGCATCGACTCCAGATCCGTGATCCCGCCCAGCAGCACCAGCGGCATGGACAGTTCACGACGGAACTGACGTGCGCGCTCCAGCAAATACGCTTTCTCGTAGGGGTATTCGCGCAGGAACGCCCGGCCGATCATCCGGAAACCCCACCGTGCCGGGCCCGGCAGGGTTTTCGCGAACTCCCGGCGCGGCGCCGCGCCGTGGAACAGCAGCATCGGATTCAGCAGCGAACTACCCGCGGTCAGCTCCAGCGCATCCAGCGTCCCATCGGACTCCAGCCAGGACGCCACCTGAAGCGATTCCGGGAGCGTGAACCCGCCGCGAACCCCGTCCTCCATATTCAGTTTCGCGGTGACCGCGATCCGCTCGCCCACCGCCGCGCGCACCGCGCGGGCGATCTCGCGGGCCAGCCGGGCCCGGTTCTCCAGCGTGCCGCCGTAGCGGTCCTTGCGCCGGTTCAGGAGCGGGCTCAGGAACGAACTCGCCAGATAGTTGTGCCCGAAATGGATCTCCACCGCGTCGAAACCCGACTCGACCGCCAGCAGTGCGGCGTCCGCGTGCGCGGTGACGAGCTCACCTATCTCGGCTTCGCTCGGAACTTTCGCCGCGGCCATCCCGAGGGGGCTGAAGAACCGGCTCGGTGCCACCGCGGGCACCCGATTGGACGCGGCATTGGCCACCGGACCCGCGTGCCCGATCTGCGCACTGACCGCCGCGCCCTCGGCATGCACCGCGTCGGTGAGCCGGCGCAGCCCCGGGACCGCCTCCGGGCGCATATAGATCTGATGCCGGTCGGTGCGGCCACCCGGGGCGACCGCACAGTAGGCCACCGTCGTCATCCCGACCCCGCCCGCCGCGACCTCGCGGTGGAACTCGATGAGATCATCGGTGACCAGCGCATCCGGAGTGCGGCCCTCGAAGGTCGCGGCCTTGATCACCCGGTTGCGCAGGGTCAGCGGGCCCAGGGTGGCGGGGGCGAATACGTCATTCATGAGTCTCCTTTGCGGTCAATCCGGCGACGACGAAATCCCGCAGCGACGCCACGGCGTGTCCGGTGATCGGCCGGCCGTCGGCGGCGTCCGTCCCGAATCGCATGATGATCAGATCGAAGGCGAGCATCCAGCGGCGCCTGCTGTCCCGTTCCGTCACGTGTGGCAGCAGGCCGGACCACGAATCGAGCCGGAACCACTGCTGTTGCCAGAGGTCGAGGCCGACCTGCCGGCCGAGAACGCACTGCGCCAGCAGGCGCAGATGCAGGCGGCCCACGGGGTCGGCCGCCAATTCGGTGAACGGTTCGAGGATCGCGTCCACGATCTCGGGAATCGGGCGGGGTTCGCTGGTGACGGCGGCCAGCCGATCGGCCCACAGCGCACCCAGGCGGTCTTCCAGCAGGGCCACCACCAGGGCCTCTTTGGACCCGAAGTGATAGTGGACGGCCGCGGCGTTGGCCCCCGCCGCGGCGCAGACGCGGCGCACCGAAACGTCTTCGTAGCGCTCGGTGAGTAATAACCGTTCGGCGGCGGCGAGTAAACGTTCCCGGGTGGCGGCCGAGACTTTCTGGGGCATGGCAGTAGTGAACCACCACGCCCGACAGAATTCAATCAGTGATTGAAATATTGATTGAAACTGCTGGTGGTCCCAGGTGAGCGAGTCGTCGGCCGAGGGCAAACGGTCCGGCCGAGTGACCCCGCCGCCGGGCTCAGTCCGCCGGCCGGGTGACGGTCGACCGCTCCGACCGGCTGGCGGCGACGAGCCTGCCACGGCGCAGGACGAACCGGTCGGTGGGCGCCGCGGCAATAGCGTCCTCGAGACCGGAGGCCCGTATTGCCAGGAGATCGGCATATGCCCCCGGCGCCGGCCCGGCCGCCGGTAGTCCCATCACCTCGCGTGCACCGCTACTGACCGCCCGGTAGGCCTCCTGCGGAGTGAGGTGCGCCGCGGTGACGAGCAGCATGGCGGTTTCGAGCGCGTCGGCCCGGCCCAGCGGGTTGAACGGGTCCCGCACGTTGTCGGCGCCGCCCGCCACCCGTACCCCGGCATCGAGCAGTGCGCGCACCGCGGTGATACCGCGCGGCGTGGCCACCGGATGGTCACGCCCCTGCAGGTAGAGGTTGGTCATCGGCAAAGTGACCACGCCGATACCCGCCGCCGCGACTGCGGCGCTCACCCGCGCCTGCACCTCCGGCGCGGTCATGCCCAGGCTGACACAGTGGCTCGCGGTGACGGGCCGCGCCGGCGGCCGATCCCCGACCAGGTGCGTGAGTTGTTCGAGGGTGAGCATTTCGGGGTCGAGCTGTTCGTCGGTGTGGATATCGACACCGCACCCTCGCTCCTCGGCGATCCGCAGGAGCCGCCGGAGATTCGCGGTCGGCTCGGGGGTGTGGTGCGGATGCCCGCCGACGAAATCGACCCCGAGGTCCAGCGCGGCGTGGATCGCGGTGTCGTCCACCGAGTACGGGGCCAGAACAACCAACTGGATATCCATAGCGGCGGCGAGTTCCGTCCGCACCCGCACCAGCGCTTGCACACCGCGGAGGGGGGCGTCACCCGGTAGCAGATTGACATGCGAGCGGATGGCCGTCGTGCCATTGGACAGCAGGCGCAGCGCTGTCCGGCGGGCGCGATCGGCGATACCGTCCACCGTCAACCGGGGGTTGTATTCCTCCCAGGCCGCGATCGCGTTCCCGAGATCGCCCGGTGGGGGCCGGATCTCGTCGAACGAGAACGCCTTGTCGAGATGTGCGTGCGGTTCGGCCGGTGCCTCGAGCAGGAGGTATCCGCTGAGGTTCAGATCGTGCTCACCCGCGGGCCGGTTTTCGGCGGGGACCACCGCCGCCACCCGATCGCCGGTGATGTGCACGTCCACGAGCTGTCCGTCGACGGTCGCGGCATTGCGCAAGGTCGCCACCCGGCGCCCGTCGGCGCGGCGGAAATTACCCGGCGAAGTCTCGTTTGCGGATCGCACAGTGCACTCCTTTCACGATATCGACCACCTGGGTCACCGAGAAATCGCCGGCCGCGCTGAGGTACAGGTATGCCTCGCTGGGAGTCATGCCGGTGCGGAAGGCGAGGAAATCGACAGCGGTCCGGGCACATTCGCGCATGGCGATATCGAGGCTCTCGTCCATGCCGAGCAGGATCCAGTGCTCGTCCGTCTCGGCGAACGGAGTTGCCGGGAGCTGCCCGGGAAGGGGCTTCAGCACCGACAGCCGCGCCGTCACGCGTAAGGACCCTTCCAGTGCCGTCAACGCGATCTCGCCGTTGCCCTGCGCGAAATGCGGATCGCCGAGGAAGAAGCCGGCTCCGGCGATCTGCACAGGGAGGAACAGGGCCGAACCGGCGACGATCTCCCGGAGATCCATATTCCCGCCGAACGACCCGGGCGGGATGGTACTCAGTTCTTCCTCGCCGGACGGGGTCACACCGCACAGTCCCATGAAAGGCCGGATATCGATCGATGCGCGGCCCTTGTCGTACCGGAATTCGGCGCGACCCGGACTGCCCAGAGCGCAGAATCTGCTGAAAACCGCGGGAAGGCTGTCGTCGGCCTCGCGGGGCAATGTCTCGGGCAGCGCGCCCCGGCGATGCCGGCTCGAGATGATCCCGTAGGGGACCCGCGGCGCCAGGTCGAGGAAATCGACCCGCAGCCAGTCACCCGGTTCGGCGCCGCGGATATGCACGGGACCGAGCACGATATGGGGGCCCTTTGGCATGATCATCCGGTGCAGATCCGATTCGGCGAGGTCGACGGCATCGGGCAGGACGTCCCCGCGCGCGACGCCGAACTGCCCGAAGTAGGCGATCGGGTCGCGACCCTGATCCTCCATCAGGCCCTCCTGCGACACCGTGTCGAAGGTGACGGTCTCGCCGCTGCCGACCGCCAGGACCGGTGCCGTCCGCGCAGTGGGTAGCGTTCCCCAGCTGACGGTTTCCGGGGTACACCATAGATAGTGATCGGCCGTTCCCGGATCCCGTCCGGCGGTCAGGACTTCCCTCATGCGTGATCCGCCAGGGGGGAACGGTGTTCGCGCCAGCCGCCGGGGCCGGTGATCTCGCAAACCGGATCGCCGGGTCCGGGCAGCCGCCGGCAGACCATACTCAGCGAGCCCCGGCCGTCTTCCAGTTCGATCACCGAGAGTTCCAGTTCGGCCGGTTCACGCGGCAGCAGTTTGTCGCGGAGATCGGCATAGGACACTTCGTAGATTTCGCCCGGCACCGCCCAGCCTCCCTCGGAAACCATTGCGAGCCCGGGGAACACATCGTCGAACGAGAAGAACCGGTACCGCGGTGCGGTGCGCACGGCACCGCGGAATCGAGCGGAGGCGAGGGCGTCGTGCAGCGATCCGCCGCGCATGGCCTGGCCGTTGACGAACATGAGGACGAGATCGTCGGACATGGTGGAGCTCCTGGGCGGCAAGGGCGTACGGGGACGCGAGATCAGATCAGGGTGGTGTTGCCGGGGCCGCGTAGCGCGTGCACCCGTGCGGCGGTGACGGCGCGTTCCGGATCACCGCTGGAGAGGTCGTCCAGGAGCACACGATGCTGGGAGACCGGTTCGTGGCCCGGCTGCTGGACATAGTCGTCGGTGGGATAGAGGAAGGCCTGCCGTTGCAGGAACGACGAGGTGACCGGCGTGAACGCGGCTCGGTTCACGGACATGTGGAATTCGAGATGGGCCATCGAATACTGCGGGCTGGCGACACCGTGCTCGGCCAGCGCGGCACCGAGCGGTTCCAGCAGTCCGTACAGCGCCGCCCAGTCCACGCTGTCCACTTTGGCGGTGAGCATCCTGGCCGCCACCTGATCGAAGGCCACGCGCAGTTCGTGCAGTTCGGCCCGCACATCGGCATCGAATTGCACGACCACCAGCTGACCGCGCCGCACCCGTTCGACCAGACCTTCACTGGTGAGCCGCTGTAGTGCTTCCCGGATCGGTGTGCGGCTCGTGCCGAGCTCCTCGGCGATCTGCTCTTCGGTCAACCGGATACCGCCGGCGTATTCGCCGGTGATGATCTGCTGCCGCAGGAATCGATACACTCGCTCGCGGACGCTCAGCTGTTCCTCGGCGGGCCGGGTACCGGCACTGCTCGCCGGGGTCACCGCGGGCTCGCGCTCAGCAGTGCCGCGCGGCAGGTGTTGGTGACCCGCTGCATGAACGTTCCCGACATGACGTTCATGCCGGACCGCAGCGCGGTGGTCTGCAGCGCGGAGACGCGATTGTTCAGGTCGAAGTAACAGTTGCCCGGCCGGGTGAGTTCCGCGAAATCGAACACGAAAGGATCTTTCTCGGAGGTATCCGTTTCACCCCATGTGGTGGTGTTGATGATCAGCGCGGGAGCCTGCTCGGCGCACAATGCCTTCAGTTCGCCGGGCGCCACCGCATCGGCGCCGAACCTTGCGGCCCACGCGGCCAGTGCTCCGGCGTTGCGGGCACTGCCGATCAGGCGCGCCTCCGGCCAGGCGCGGCGGCAACCCAGCGCGACCGAATTCGACGATCCGCCCGACCCGAGAACGAGCACCGTGTCCGGAGTCCGCCCGCCCAGCACGGTTTCCATCGCCGCCTGCGCCGCCCAGGTGTTGGTGTTGACACCGGCCGGGCCGCCGGTACCCCGGACGACGGTGTCCACGACACCGGTCCGGACCGCGGAATCGGTCCGGGTCGCCAACTGCTCGGCCACCTGTTGTTTCCATGGGCTGAGCACGAGGGCGAGATCCCAGGACCGGTCCGTGAGCAGCATCGCCGGATCCGGGAACGGCATGGTGTCGGCGGGCTCGACTCCCGCGGCGGCCAGCGCATCGTGCAGCAGGGCGCCGCGCAGTGCACCGGCGGCGGTGGTGCCGATTCCGGCGATCACGGCGAACGACCCGCCGCAGGTTTCGGTGGACCGCCCGGGTGTCACGCCGGCGCGGGTCACTTCGTCCAGGCATCGGGCCACCGCGTTGCGTACGGTGGCGGCCCCGTCGCCGCCGGAGTCGAGCAGAGATATCGGTGATTCGGTCACGCCTTCTCCCTTGTGCTGGTTTCGGTGGGTGGTCATCAGCGTGCGACAGCGGCCGGTTCGCGTACCGGAAGGACCTGCCTGCCCGTCGGTTCCCCGATGATTTCACCCTTCTCGTACACGAGCCGCCCACGAACATAGGTCGCGACCACGGACCCGGTGAGCGGCCACCCGTGATACGGCGTGACAGTGTGTTTCGAATGCAGCGAGGCGGCATCGAGGGTGGATTCGGCGGTCGGATCGACGAGCACGAAATCGGCGTCGTAACCCGCGGCGATCTGCCCCTTCCCGGCGATCGACCACCGCTGTGCGGGCCGGTAGGCGCACAGCCGCACGATATCTTCCACGGTCAGTTTTCCCTGAGCCGCGGCAGTGAGCAGGAGCGGCAGCATGGTCTCCACACCGATGAAGCCGCCGTAAGCCTGCCAGACATCGGTTTCGGCCTGTTCGTCCGCGGTGTGCGGCGCATGGTCGGTGGCGATGATATCGACATCGCCGCGGGCGATCCCGGCCCACAGGGCGTCCACGTCGGCGGCGGGCCGGATCGGTGGATTGAGTTTCACGAGATTGCCGTGGGTGTCGTAGGCGGTGTCGTCGAGGAACAGGTGCGCGACAAGGGTTTCGATCGTGACCCGGTGTCCCTGAGCGCGCAGATCCATCACCCGCCGCAGGCCCGCTGCGGTCGACAGATGGTGGATATGGAGTTTCGCACCGGCCTCGGTGGCCATGGTGACGATGCGGGTCACGGCCTCGACCTCGACGAAGGCCGGTCGGCCCTCCAGATGCGCCCGCGGGTCTTTGCGGCCGGAGTCGCGTAACCGGTCGCCGAACATCCGCAGCAGGTGGTCGTTCTCGGCGTGCACCCCGACCACCAGATCGGCCGCGGCGGCCGCCTCGAGTCCGCGGAAGATCGCCGCGTCGTTCGGGCAGCGGTTGTCGCCGGTGGTCTGGCCCATGAAGAGTTTGAAACCCATGGCGCCCAGTTCGGCCATCCCGGCGATCTCGCCGTCGTTGTCGTGGTCGATCATGCCGTAGAGCCCGAAATCGACATAGGCCTTGTTCCGGACCAGTTCCAGCTTCTGCCGGTACCGCTCGGCGGTGGCGACCGGGGGTTTGGTGTTGGGCATATCGACGACCGTCGTCACGCCGCCCGCGGCGGCCGCCCGGGTTCCGCTGGCGAAATCCTCCTTCTCGGTCATCCCGGGTTCGCGCAGGTGGACGTGCATATCGACGAGGCCCGGCAGAACCATCAAGCCGGTGGCATCGACCGCCGGGATACCCTCGGTGGCGAGACCGTCACCGACGGCGAGTATCCGTCCGTCCCGTACGGCGATGTCCTGGTGGCGGCGTCCGTCGTGGGAGACCACGGTGGCACCGGTGACGACGAAATCCGGCGCGGTGGTGAATGCGGGCATGAGCGGGCCTTTCGGAGGGGGTTCAGGCGAGGGCGAGGTCGGGGTTCTCGGCGAAGACTTCGCGGATCGGTCCGAGGTCGAACAGGTCGTCCACGGTGAGGTTCAGTCCGCCTGCCGCGATCGCCTCGATATTCGCGGCGGCGGTGTCGTCGGAGATCGCGACGATCTGCTGCCGGTCCTCGCCGTTACGGATGAGTTCGTTACCGGCGAGACAGCAGTCGAGGGTGGCCGCGCGGTCGAGTTCGAGCGTTCTGCCGTAGTCGTCGACGGTGATATCGGTGGCCAGGCGCGGGTCGGCGAGAACATCCTTCCAGCCGCGGATCTCGGCCTTCAGGAAGGCTTTGATCTTGTCCCGGTTGTTGTCCAGATTGTCCTGCGTGGTGATGTAGGTCTGGCCCACCAGCGGGAAACCCATATCCGCCAGCAGGGTGGTGTGGATATCGAAGCCCTTGTGGCGCAGATCCACGGGCTGGCTGTTGATGAATCCGAGGTAACCGTCGATCTCGCCGGCGGTCATGCCGATCGGGTCGCCCTGGACGGGGACGGTGTTGATCCGGGATTCGTCCAGTTCCAGAGCGGCCATGAAGTTACGCCACACGGGTTCGCTGGACGACGCGCAGCCGATCGTTTTGCCGTAGAGGTCCTGTGGACCGTTGATCGGTTTCGCCGCCATCGACATGATGCATCCCGCATATCGCTGATACACCGCACCGATGATCTTCAGCGGCGCTCCTTTGGCGACTGCCGATCCCACAATCGGCACCTGGGAAACGCCGGCGAATGTGCGACTGAGCACATCGGATTCGATGGGCGGTGCGGTCGGCCCGCCCGCGACGAGATCCGCCCCGGTGAAACCGGCGTCGAGATAGTAGCCGTTGCGGTCGGCGAAATAGCTCCCCGCGAACTGAGTGTTCTTGATCCAGGCCAGCCGCTGAGAGGCAACGCCGAATCCGCCCCCCGAGTCGGTGGTCGCGCCACCCGAGACACAGGCGCTCAGGGCGGCCGAGCCGGCCAGCGCGAGGCCACCGGCCGCGAGGCTGCGGGTCAGGAACCTGCGGCGATCGAATTGTGCAGACATGGGTGCTCCGATGATCGTTGGTGCGTGGGTGGAACGGGTGCGCTCAGCGAGGAGCGCTCATCCGGGCGGCGACGAGATCCTCGGCAACGGCGACGACTTGATAGATCACGACGCAGACGACGGTGAGTACGACCACCGATGCCCACAGCCGGTCGAACTGGAATTCGTTGGCGGCGCGCAGCATCTGCCCGCCGAGGCCCTCTCCGGTCGCCAGCCATTCGGCCAGCAGCGCGCCGACGACCGAGGTCGTCACCGCGACCCGGGCCGCGGCGAACCAGGTCGGCACGGCGTGCGGAAGCGCGACTTTGCGGAAGATCTGCCAGGTGGAGCCGCCGAACGCGGTGAGCATGTCGAGATCGGCCCGGGGTGCGGCACGGATTCCGTGCAGCATGGTGAGCAGTGCCGGCACGACGACGACCACGGCGCCGATCACCGCGGTGGCGAGAGCGCCGCGGCCGAAGATGAGCACCAGGATCGGTGCGACGGTCACCATCGGGATCGCGTGCACGGCGGTCACCGTCGGCGTGAACATGGACTCGACGGTTCGCGAGAAATAGAACAGGAGTGAAACCGCCGCCGCCAGCGCGAGCCCGAGGAGGTACCCGTAGGCGGCATCGGCCAGGGTGCGCAGCAGGTCGGAGATGATCGCGGAGCGATTGGCCGCGGCCTCCGGGGCGGAGAACAGGTAGGTGACCACATCGCCCGGTGACTTCGCGACGAACGGACTGACCTCGACCACCCGGAGGAATATCGTCCAGACGGTCACGATGGCGGCCACCGCGCCGGTCAGGGTGACCACTGTCCGGACCGCGCTCCGGGTCACGGGATGCCCTGTCAGGGTCGCGTTACTCATACCCGGGCCTCCGATTCGGTAGCGGCGGCCCAGGGGGTGGCGAAGCGCTGCACGGCCCCGACGGCGAGGAAGCAACTGCCCGCCAGCACACTGCACACCAGCGTGATCCCCCAGGTGCGGACGACCTCACTCGACTGCTGTGCGACCACCAGTGCGGCGCCCAATCCGCGCTCCTGCCCCATGAATTCGCCGATGATCGTGCCGAGCAGCGCCGCCGGAACCGCGATTTTCAAGGACGTGACGATATCGGGCAGGGCATACAGCAACTGGACCTTGCGCAGCACGAGAAATCTGCCGCCGCCGTAGGCGCGTACCAGATCCTCGCTGACGGGGTCGGCGTGCCGTAGTCCGTTGATCGTGCCGACCAACGTGGTGAAGAAAACGGAGACGGCCGCCATGATCGCCGAGGTCACCGGTCCGTTGAAACATGCCGCGAGGATGGGGGCGATGGCGATCAACGGGACACAGGCCGAGGCGATACCGATCTGGAGGACCAGCTTCTCCACCACCGGCACGGTGAGTACCAGCGCCGCGCAACCGATCGCGGCCAGATTGCCCCAGAAGAAACCCGCGGCCGCCGACGCGAGGGTGACCGGGAGATGCAGGCCGTAGAAGTCGGCACCGTCGGAGATCAGCCCTCCGGCGATATCGACCGGAGCCGCGATGGCCGGGCCCAGTACTCCCGTAGCGCCGATCAACTGCCAGGCGGCGAGGACTATCAGTGATCCGCCGACCGGCAGGTATCTCCTGCTGCCTCTACCGAGCATGCGCGAGGCCCCTGTGTGGCTACGCTTCGCTGCCGCCTCCGGGCCCGACTCGCTCATGCTGTGTCCATCGAGCATGAGCGAGGGCCCTGCGTGGTTACGCTTCGCTGCCGCCTCCGGGCCTGACTCGCTCATGCTCGCACCTCTGCAGTGGCCGGGATGATTTCGCCGGAGCCGAACAGGACAGCGGAGAGCAGATCGACGTATTCGTGGAAAGTGCTGGTGCGCATCATTTCCGGGGTGCGGGGCCGGGGCAGGTCGATCTCGACCACCTTCTGGACACGGCCCGGACGGGGGCTCATCACCACCACCGTGTCCGAGAGGAATACCGCCTCCGAGATACCGTGCGTGACCATCAGCGTTGTCGCCGGGCGTTCGGTCCAGATGCGCAGTAGTTCGATATTCAGGTTCTGCCGGGTCATATCGTCGAGTGCGCCGAACGGTTCGTCCAGTAACAGGACCCGTGGTCGCACGACGAGCGCCCGGGCGATAGCCACCCGTTGCCGCATGCCACCGGACAATTGCGCCGGCCGGGCGTTCTCGAACCCGGTGAGGCCGACAAGATCGATCAGTTCCTGAATGGCGGCTTCGTCCACTGGCTTCTTGGAAACCTCCAGGGGCAGCCTGATATTCGTGCGGACCGAGCGCCACGGCAGCAGCGCCGCATCCTGGAACGCGATACCGAGATGGTCGTGCCTGCGCATATCCCGCGGCGTTTCACCGTGGACCAGCGCCGTGCCGGCCGTCTGCGGTTCCAGCCCGGCCAGGATGCGCAGCACGGTGCTCTTACCGCAACCCGAGGGGCCGAGGAGGGTGACGAATTCTCCTTCGCCGGACTGGATGTCCACACCGTCGAGGGCGGTGACCTCGCGGCGCCGGCCGACCTTGAATTTCTTGGTGAGACCACCGATATGGATTCCGGGTGCGGTAGGCGAGACCATACGTTCTCCTCGTGTGAAGCCCTCCGGACTTGTATCCGAGTTTGGATCCAAGCTCGTATCCAAAAGCTACGAGGCGTTCGTTTCGTCCCCATGAATCACGGGCACGAGTGGATTACGTTCCGCTCACCGCGTCCGTCGCGACCCGCGGCCGGGGTCGGCGCCGAAGCGTGTCCGGCCGGACGTGGATCAGGCGCCCATCCCGCCGGCGAACGGCTGCGCTCGCCATTGCTCGACGGCGGGTTTCAGGTACTCGGCCAGCGCCGCAAGTTGCGGTGTGAGGGCAAGGGTGGCGATGGCCCGCAGCGGCGGGCCGGGCGGTCGTCGGCGGCAGCGGTGCCGGTGGATTTGCCGCCGGAGATAGGGCGCATAATAGAGGCCGGAAACTGGCCGCTTCTCCTGCGAATGTTGCTTATACCGACCACCGAGCCGAATCGGGAGCAACCTTGTCCCTCGCCACCACAACCCGCCTGAATATCCGCGGCCACGCTCGTGCGGCGCTGGAGTTCTACGAGTCCGTGTTCGGCACCGTGACCGGTCCGGCGGACGGCCGCGACCGTCCCGACTGTGTCCGGATCATCCGCCGAGCAAGTGCGGTGGTGTGACCTGTGACCGTGCTGGATGCCCGTGCGCTCAACCGGGCGACGCTCGCCCGGCAGTTACTGCTCGAACGGGCCGATTTGCCGGTGTTCGACGCTGTCGCGCACCTGTGCGGAATGCAGGCACAGGAACCACAGGAACCGTTCGTCGGGCTCTGGTCACGGCTCCGCGGCTTCGCCCCGGCTGCCCTCGACGATCTGATGACCACCCGGCGGGTGGTGCGGACCCACCTGATGCGCCGCACGGTTCACCTCGTCACCGCCGACGACGTACTGGCATGGCGGGCGCGGCACGGCGCCATGCTGCGCCAACGGGTACTCGGCGTCTACCGCCGCGAGCTCGACGGTGTGGATCTCGACGAACTCGCGGCCGCGGCCCGGGCGGTGCTGGCAGACGAACAACCCCGCACGATGCCCGAACTCGGGCGGACGCTCGCCGCGCAATGGCCGGCCGCCGGCCCGCGGGCACTGGGCGAGGTGGTGATGGCGGCCCTGGTCCCGATGGTGCAGCTACCACCGCGCGGGCTGTGGCGCCGGAATGCGGGCGCGCGCACGGTGCCCCTGTCCTCGTGGCTGGGTCGCGAGATCGACCCACCTGCCCCCGCCGGCTCGGATCCCGTCGGCGAAGCACTGATCGTTCGCTATCTGGCCGCATTCGGCCCCGCCACGGTGGCGGATCTGCGCGCCTGGTGCGGGCTCGCCGGACTCCCCGCTGCAGTGGCCGCGATCCGCGAGAGACTGATCACCTACCGCGACGAACACGGCCGCGAACTACTCGACCTCCCGGACGCGCCTCGCCCCGACCCCGATACACCCGCCCCCGTCCGGTTCCTGCCCGCCTTCGACAACGCGATCCTCGGGTACCACGACCGCGGCCGGATCATCGACCACGCCCACCGTGGCCTGTCGGTCGCCGGTGAGCGTGTCGTGCTGGTCGACGGCCGGGTCGCCGCGACGTGGACCGTCGATGCCGGTACCGTGCGCGTCAGTCCACTGCGTCGCCTGTCCCGAGCCGAGCGCACCGAGGTTGGCGAACAGGGCCGCGAGCTGACGCTGTTCCTCTCCGGATGCCCGTGAAGGTCAGCCGGCGGTGCGGATCTGGGTCAGGAATTCGGTGTTGGTCTCGGTCTGCCCGAGACCGGTCAGCAGCAGTTCGAGCGCTTGCCGGGGGTCGCGGCCCGCGAGGGTCTTTCGCAGTGATTGCGTGGCGGTGCGCTCATCAGGGGTGAGGAGCAGGTCTTCTTTGCGGGTGCTCGATCGGTCGATATCGATGGCGGGGAAGAGGCGGCGGTCGGCGGCGTGCCGGTCCAGCTTCAGTTCGGCGTTGCCGGTGCCCTTGTATTCCTCGAAGATCACGGTGTCGGCGAGTGAGCCGGTCTCGACCAGGGCGCTGGCGATGATGGTGAGCGAGCCGCCGTTCTCGATATTGCGGGCGGCGCCGAGGAATTTCTTCGGCGGTGCGAGGGCCGCGGCGTCGACCCCGCCGGACAGGATGCGGCCGGACCCGGCGGCGGCCAGGTTGTATGCGCGGGCCAGCCGGGTCAGCGAATCGAGGAGCACCACCACGTCGCGGCCCATTTCGACGAGACGTTTGGCGTGTTCGATGGCCAGTTCGGCGAGCGCGATATGGTCGCGGGCCGGCTGGTCGAAGGTCGCGGCGGCGACCTCGGCCGGTACCGCGCGGGACAGATCGGTCACCTCTTCGGGACGTTCCCCGACCAGCACCAGCATCAGCTGGCATTCGGGATGATTCTTGGCGATACCGTGCGCAATGGATTGCAGCACAGAGGTTTTGCCCGCCTTGGGCGGGGCGACCACCATGGCGCGCTGGCCCTTGCCGATCGGCATCACCAGATCGGTGACGCGTGTGGTCAGCTCATGCGGTTCGGTTTCGAGCCGCAAGCGGTCCTGCGGGTAGATGGGGACCAGGTCGGCGAAGTGCGGTCGCGACTTCGCGTTTCCGGGCGGTAGGCCGTTGATGCTGTCGACCCGGACGAGTGGCGGCAGTTTCGCGCTGTCACGTTTGGGTCCGACTGTCCCGGTGAGGGTATCGCCGCGCCGGAGTCCGTACTCGCGGATCAGTCGTGGCGGCACATGAGCGTCGCGCGGTCCGGGTAGGTAGCCGTCGACGCGCAGCGAGCCATGGTTGTCGGTGATATCGAGGATGCCCGCGACCGATGTCCGGCCGTCCTCGGACGAATGATCGTGTCTGTGAATAGTATTGTCCTGCATGATATTTCTCCTGAAGGGTGATTGCGGAACCGGCTCGGTGCCGTGAAAGTCGCATACGACTCTCGCCGCATGCGGCGGCGACGTGGGCGTTACTGCGGATGAAATCCGTCCGGCACCGGACACTGTCGGAGTCGCGGCGGTCGAATACCGAAGTAACGAATGCGGAGCCTTGTGGGAGGGAGTAATCCACCTACGTCCACAAGATGAAGACCGCACCTACAGTAACGGCAGCCCGTACAACACGCAACAGTGCCGAGTTGTTCCCCAGGTCGCGGCGGGCCACGACCTCGGGCGCGGCGCTGACGCCTCGGGCCGCCCGCGTGGAGCTACGTCGGCTTACCGGTCGCTGCGGGCGTCAAGGCCGGTCGCGGGATGACGGGCGCTATCGGGACGAAACGCGGAGGACCGGGCGGCCCGCTGATGTGGCTTCGAATACACTGCTCGGGCTCCCGCAGCCCGGACGCGAAGCAAGGTATAGCCCGGCGCGCCGGTGACATCGTCTCGCTGGACGATGAGTTCCGCACCCGAAACCGGTCTCAATCCGCGTACCCGTTCGACCGCACCCGAGGAGAACGCAATGACCACGACCTATACCTTCGACGTCTTCTCCAGCCTCGACGGCTACGGCGCGGCGAGCGGCGACTGGACCGGTTACTGGGGGAAACAAGGCCCGGAGCTGCTCGACCACCGCCTCGCCTTGTACGCGGAGGACCAGCGAATGATCTTCGGGGCGAACACATACCGACTGTTCACGGAGATGCTCGCCGCGAGCAGCGAGGATTCCGAGGTGCGCGACCCATGGGTCACCCGGATGCGGAACCTGCCGGCCACGGTCGTATCGACCACCCTCGAGGGGCCCCTCGACTGGCCGGACGCGACCGTCGCGAGCGGCGACGCCGTCGACGTTGTCGCCCGGCTCAAAGAGGAGTCCGAAGTACCGCTCCGCTCACACGGCAGCCTGTCGATGAACCGGGCCCTGATGGCGGCGGGCCTGGTCGACCGCGTCCAGGTCACGCTCTTCCCGGTGATCACCGGCCGGACCGGACTGGACCCGATCTTCCAGGGTGCCGAGGATTTCGACCTCGAACTGATCGAAAGCCGGACGCTCGACGGCAATATCCAGGAACTCAGCTACCGGCCCACGCTGCACACCTGAGTACACATCGCCCGAGGTGCGGGTACGCCCTTTCGCTCGGGAAGCCCGCCGGCTGATTCACCTGTGCCAGGGAGAGCTCTCAGAACCGGAACCGGACGATGCGGGTGGACCGCGTCATACCCGGTAGCAGGTTCAAGAGCCGGAATATGCGGCGGGCGTTCGCGGGCGCCTTGGCCATCAGCACCGGTGAGTCGTTCATCGGTGCCTCGTCCACGTATTCGAGTCGCGGGTGCCACTCGGCCAGTGCGGCCGGATCGTCGAATCCGCAGTGGAACTGCGTATCGTATTTGCGCAGCGTAGGGTCCCATTTCGAGGTGCGCCACGCCCAGACCGCCACCGTGTCGAACTGCAACTGGCCGCCGGGGAAGGCGTCGACGATGTCGGTCAGCAGCCGCCGGAGGCCGGCCTCGGTCAGGTAGGGCACCAGTCCTTCGGCGATCATCAGGACCGGCCGGCCGCGGGGAATTCGGTCCAGCCAGGTCAGGTCGGTGACGCTGGAGCCGATCAGGGTGTAGTGCTCTCGCGGGGGCAGGAATCGGTGCCGTAGTTCGATGGTGGAGGGGTAGTCCAGGTCGAACCAGTCGACGGTGGCAGGCGGGTCGATCCGGTACACGCGGGCGTCGAGGCCGCAGCCCAGATGCAGCACCACGGCGCCGGGGTGATCGGCGAGGAAGCTCCGCGCCCAGTCGTCGTGCGCCTTGGCGCGCACCACGGCGGGAAGGCCCAGCTGGTTGGCGCCGAATCTGCGCTTGTCGTAGCCGGGGTCCAGGCGGTGCATCGTCTGCTCGGCGTATTCGTCGCCGAGGATCGGGTCCGGCAGCCGGTTGTCCAGCGCCTTGGCCCGGAGAACGGGGCTGAGGGTTTTCTGCACTCCGACAAGTTCGGTGTCCGGCACGCCGCCGACGCTACTCCAGGAGTTTCCCGATGTCTCTCGGTGCGGAAGGAAGCGGGAGGGGATGGCATCGCCGGGGGCGCACATCGCTCGACGCAGGTCCGGCCGGAACCTGCCCTCCTTATCAACCCAGGTACGGGTCCGGCCGCTGTTCGGTGTGATGTCGTAAACGAAGTCGGACCGTCTCGTGCACCGGGACAGTTTCCAGTTCGGCCGGTGTCAAGAAGCGGACTTGGGTCGATTCCGCACTGACCTCGAGAGAGCCGCCGATCACCCGGCCGTAGAACGTGATGTTGAATTCCTGCCTGACCTCGCCGTCCGCGTAGGCGATCACGTGTTGCGGATCGGTGTAGATACCCAGGAGCCCGGTTATTTCGATATCGAGCCCGGTCTCCTCCTTGGTTTCCCGGACCACGCACTGCTCCAGGGTTTCCCCGATCTCCATGACCCCTCCGGGAAACGACCAATTCCCGGAGTCGCTGCGCCGTTGCATCAGAACTGCGTCGCTGGCATCGACGACGAGGGCCGAGCCTCCGGGAACCAAGTTGTTCGGCTCGGGCGCTTCGCTATCACGGTAGTAGTCACGCCGTGATGCCATCGGAACCTACCTCGTGCAAGTGCGGTGTCACTGCGCCCCATATCTGTTCGGCTTGGTCTTCGTACGATGCGAGATGCCTTGTGGCGACAGCTTTCTGAGATGCAGAGCCGGGTGCTGGTATCCACGGGCGCGGACCAAGTACGGAGTTACGATCATCTGATCATCGAATCTGAACACCGAGTTGTACAAGTGTGTTGTATGCAACCCGATTCGGCATCCTGGAGTTGTGGCCAGCGGGCCGAGCATGCTGAGGGCGTTTCGGATGCGGCCCGGCAACGTCCTTTGCATCTGTTCGAGTGCATCCCGTTCGGCTACGTGCGGGCACTCGGGATCGGCAAAGGCAAGCCGCCCTCGTCGTCGCGGTTGTGATCGATGCGCGGCCGGCAGTGGTGGGCGGTTGTCCCTGAACTCGACCCGGCCCGGATACACCTCGCGGCAACCCCACCCGGTCAGTGGCGAATCCCGAAATCGCTCGATGCTTCATTGTGGACGGCAGCGCTCGCCCTCGACGACGCCAACCATCCACACCTGCTCTGCCTATCTCATGCTTCGCCTGGAAATGCCTGTTCCTAACAGGTTCCGACCCTGCTTCGGGTGCTGCTTTGCGCCCATCGGGATTCGAATTCTGGTCAACGCGAGATCCTTCGGATAGAAGGGGTGGTGTGAATCGGAAGGCCACCGCCGCCGCGTATCGGCGTTTTGCGGGGTTCGAGGCTCGGGAGGTCCGGGCGCATGCTCTGGGAAGGTATGCCGCGATGGTAATCGTTCGGCGGTCGCTGCGATCCGGTCCGTGGCAGCCGCCGGACCACTAAAGTGAGCGGAGCTCGGTTTGTGGGGTGAGGAGGGTGCGATGCCTGCGAAGGTGGCCGGTGATCGGCGGCGTCCGACTCAGGAGCGGGCCAAGCTGACCAGGGAACATATCCTGGATACCGCTGCGCGGTTGTTCGGGGAGCGCGGAATCGCGGAGACGTCGACCAATCGGATCGCGGCCGAGGCCGGGCTGAGCATCGGTACCGTTTACCGGTATTTCGCCGATCGCACCGTGATGGTCGAAGAGTTGCTCGGACGGCTGCTGGAGAACATCGAGCGGCGGCTCACACGGCGGGTTTCCGACCTTTCGGGAATGACGATGCACGAGCTGGCCGCGGAAATCCTGACCATGATCACCGAGGAGCTCGTGGCCAATGCGCGGCTGGTGCGCGCCTTGGTGGCGGGTGTGCAGTTCTACAGCAGCGGGCTTCCGGAGTTCGAACCGCGGCTGCGGCTGCTGATCAAGGTGATGATCATCCAGGTGCTCGGCCCGGGGGACGACCGCGAATACGACCTGATGGCGTTCGTGATCATCAACACCGGCTTCGCCGCGGTGTTGCGGGCCTCGGCGCTGGAGGTCGACGCGGAGGAGCGGCAGGAGTCCATAGCGATGACCGCGCGCATGATCGGCGCGTGGATCGAGGCCGAGCGCAAGAAGTGAGCGGTTCTCCACGTTGCGGTCCTCCGGGTCTCGCCCGGAGATCACTTTTCGCACGGTTTCCGCTGGTAGGGGTTCTTTTGGTGAGCGCTCGGCGTATCCGGAAAGCGGAGTAGAAGGTGAGCGGTCGGCCGAATTACCGTTTCGGGGAGTAGCAGATACGCCCGGTAAGGAGGTCGCCTGTGACGACCGAGAGCATGACGTGCACCGCATGCGAGGTTCCGGATCGGCGGTACTCCCCTCAGGAGGTACGCAGGCTGTCCCGGGAACTGGTCGGGGTGCTCAGCAGTTCGGTACCACCGTTCACCGATCTCCCCGCCGACGTCATCTCGGGCGAAGTCGCCCGGGCGGTCCGGGTCTGCCTGGGGTGGGCGGTTCGCCGCCTGGACGGTGACCGGCTGCCCGACCGTGTCGATCCGCTGTACGTCGCGGCGGCCGGGTGGGCGCGGGCGGGTATCCCGATCGAGACCGTGCTGCATGCCCTGCACCAGGGCTTCAAGGCCGGCCTGCATATGCTGTTCGCCCGCGCGAACCCGGCGGGCAGCGAGTCGATCGTCACCGGCGCCGCGACCACACTGGAATTGCTCGACCTGATCACGGCCGCCATCGGCAAAGCGTATGTCCACGAGGACAAAGCGCTGGCCGAGGAACACCACACCGCCGTGCACGTCCTGACCTCGGCGCTGCTCAGCGGCCGTGCCACCGCCAAAGTGGCCCGCCAATGCGGGATCCGGATCGCGAGCGACTATTACGTCCTCGCGGTCGCGCTACCGCCGCATACCGAGGAAAAGCGGGCGGGCCGTGATCCGCGTTTCGTCGCCGTCCGGAAGTTGCGTCGCGTGCAGGCCGCGCTGGCCACCGAACTTCGCGGGAATGCCCTGTCGTTACTGTCCGTCGACGGCGGCACCGTGCTGGTGCCCGCGACGCTGTGCGCCGAACCGGAACTCGACGATATCGTGGCGCGGCTGGCCGAGGCGGCCGAGGTGCCGATCACCGCGACGGTGCTGTGCGCGCGCACCGACGATATCGCCGTATCGGCGAATCATGTGCACGAATTCCTCGACACGGTGAAACGCGTGGGCCTGGGCCCGGGCCTGCACCGGTTCGCCGAACTGGCGCTGCAACATCAGCTGACCCGGCCCGGGATCGGCCGCGACATCTTGGATGCGCGGCTGCGGCCGCTCGACGCGCACCCCGAGCTGATGGAAACCGTGCGGGTGTATATCGGCACGGACTTCAACCGGCAACGCACCGCGCGCCGGCTGCATATCCATCCGAATACCGTCGACTATCGGATGCGCCGGATCGGGCAGCTGACCGGGCTCGATCTCTCGCAGGCGGCGGGGCTGTGGTATCTGCGCTCGGCTCTGGTCGTCAGTTCGAGTCGTCTGTCCGGATAGTGACGGGGCTGTTCGGGCGTTCCGCTGACTGGCGCCGGCCCGGCTGCCGAGAATATTCGAGCGCGCGTGTGCGATGCGTGCGCGGTTGGTGGAGGTGTGGATGATGGCGCGACGGGTGCCCACGGGCCGGGTCGTCCGGGGTGGCCGGCTGGGCCGGCTGGCCGCGGAGCAGGCGGTCCGGGGGCTCGGGACCCGGCTGTCGATGATCGGCCGGACCGACGAGGCGCGGCGGGTACTCGCCGAACGATCCACACTGCAGGCGGCGCAGCAACTCGTGACCGTGCTGGGCGGGATGAAGGGCGCCGCCATGAAACTCGGGCAGATGCTGTCGGTTCTCGATCTCGACCTGGTCCCGGAATCGCATCGCGAGCTTTTCCGGGTGAAACTGGGGGAACTCCGGGATCGCGCCCCGAGCGTTCCCTTCACCGAGATGCGCAGAACGATCGAAGACGAGATCGGGCCGTTGGCACGGATTTTCGCCGATTTCGACGAGAATCCGATCGCCGCGGCGTCGATCGGCCAGGTCTACCGGGCGAAACTCCGGGACGGCCGGATGGTCGCCGTGAAAGTGCAATACCCCGGGGTGGCCGAGGCTATCGCCGCCGATATGCGCAACCTGGAATTCTTCAGCAGCTTGTGGAAATCCGTGCTGCCCAGCGCGGCCGACGCCGGGGTGCTGGACGAGATCGCCCGCAATCTCGATTCCGAACTCGATTATCTGCGGGAAGCCCGGACCCAGCACTTGATCGCCGCCCGGTACCGCGGCCATCCGTTCATCACGGTGCCGGACAGCATCGGGGAATACTGTGCGCCGCGCGTTCTCGTGACCGAACTCGTGGAAGGACGGCCCTTCGAGCAGCTGCGGGAGCTGCCGGACGCGGATCGTGCCCACATCGGAGAGCTCGTCTACCGCTTCTATGTGAGTTCGCTGTTCTTCGACAACGAATTCTGCGGTGACCCGCACCCCGGCAATATCCTGCTCGCCGCCGACGGTCGCGTTGCTTTCGTCGATTTCGGGCTCTACAAGTACATGGACCCGGCTCATGTCGATCTGGAGCGCGCCTGTTTGCGCGCGGCGGGTGAATACCGCGCCGAGGATCTGTACGAATCCTGGGTCGGTCGCGGCATCGTCGATCCGGGCTCGGGGGTGAGCCCGCGGGAATGCCTGGAATATGTCTGGTCCGCGGCCGGCTGGCATCTGCTCGACGAGGAGATCACCATCACCCCCGCACTGGCGACCGGTGCGCTGGTACTCGCCGTGGACCCCCGGGCCGCGCAATTCCGTGGAATGCGCAGTCAGTACCTACCGCCCGAGCACGTTTTCTCCAGGCGAGCGGACCTGTTCACCTTGGCCGCGCTGGGTCAGCTGGAGGTGACCGGCAATTGGCACCGGATCGCGCGGGAATGGCTGTATCAGGAGCCGCCGGCCACCGAGATCGGACGCGAGATATCCAGGTGGCAGTGCAGCTTGCGGTAGGTGTGGGCCTACCGGCTGCCCTCGGACGCAGGGCACTCGAGCCACCGTGGCGGCCGGTGTCGTCAGGGACCGGCCTGAGGGCGGCGGGCGAGGATGGAGGCGATGCCCGCGGCGGCTGCCTGGACCGACGACGCGTGGGCTTCGGGCCGGAAGCGGGTGACCGGGCCGGTGACCGAGATCGCGGCGGGCGGTTCGTCGCTGCCGTCGAGGATAGCGGCGGCTACGCAGGCGATGCCGAGGGTTGATTCCTCGTGTTCGTAGGTGACTCCGGTTTCCACGGAGTGGGTCAGTTGCGCCCGCAGCAGGCCCGGCGCGACCACCGTCCGGGGTGTGCGGCGGACGAGGGGGCCGGTGAGGATCCGGTCGATGGTTCCGGGGCCGGAGTGGGCGAGCAGCGCTTTGCCGATCGCGGTGCAGTACAACGGCATTCGGCCGCCGATCCGGGAGGGGGCGCGGGCTTGGCGGTGGCCGCCGATCTTGCTGATGTAGACGACTTCGTCGCCGTCACGGACGCCGAGGTGCACGGTTTCGTGGGTGCGGGTGAACAGGTCCTGCAGGAAGGGGATCGCAACCTCGAGCAGGGTGCGTTCGGTGGCCGCGCGCATGCCGAGTTCGAACAGGCCGCGGCCGAGGCGGTAGCCGTCGGGGGAGGAGCTGAGCAAGCGGGCCGCGACCAGGTCGCGGCTCATCCGGTGCACGGTGGCTTTCGGCAGGCCGGTGCGCCGGGTGAGTTCGGACAGTCCGACGGCCTGATCCTCGACGCCGAACGCCTCCAGGATCAGGAGTGCCCGGCCCAGGACGGACCGGTCGTCGAGTGGTCGTTCCGGCATGGTGCTCTTTCTCTCGGGGTCGGTCCGGTCAGTGGACCATTCTACCGCTGAGCTGCGCCGCGACGGTGTGGCGTGCACCGGGAGTGCGGGCCGGATGGGACTAGGGTGAGGGAGGATCGCCTGTCCCGCTCGTGCTCGGCAGTCGAGAGGAGTGCCCGTGAACGGCATCATCGTTGCGGTGGTCGGTGCGCTGTTGTGCTTCTACGGCATCCGGTCGGTCCACCTGGGGATCCTGGCGATCGGCTTCGGGATCGGCTGGCTGATCGCCGATCTGTTCAACGCCTCGTTCTGGTGGTTGCTGCTGATCGGCCTGATCGGTGCGCTCTCGTCGTGGGTGGTGACCTCGCTGATCTTCCGGTTCGCCTCTTATTTCATCGGTGGTCTCACCGGCGCGATGATCGGCACCAAACTGGCGATGGTGCTCCAGCCCGGCGACAAGAACTGGGCGCTGAGCATGATCGTGGCGCTCGCGGTGTGTGTGGCCGGCGCGTTTCTCGCGGAGAAGTTCCGGGCCCGGGCCCTGCTGTGGCTCACCTCGATCGGCGGTGCCGGCATGGTGCTCAGCGGTGTCGCGCGGCTGAGCGATTCACTGGAGTTCCTGCGCAGCCCGGAAACGGGCTGGCAGCAGATCACCTCGACGCTGGCCTGGGTCGCGCTGTCGGTGCTCGGCTGGATCACCCAGCGCCACCTGTTCGCCGAGAAACTCGGGATTCAGCATCTCGCAGTCGACCGGGATGAGACGGATCAGGGTCAGCGCGACGGCGGTTCGGCCACGAGTTGAGCGGCTCGCGGATCCTGCCTGCCGAGACCTCGAGGTCCGGCAATCGGCAACCCGGCCGCGTTCAGCGGTGTTCGGCGAGTGCGGTGCGTTCCGGATAGACCCCGTGACCGACCTGCAGGTAGGACAGCCGGTCGGCCGCCCGGGTGCTGAACCGCCGGACGAAGTCGTAGACGCGGGCGTCCTTGCCGATGACGACCCGGCCCTTGCCCTTCATGGTCGTATCGACGATCCGGCGGGCGACCTTCTCCGGCTTCCCGGAGAAAGCCTTGGCGACTTTCTCGGGCGCGCCCAGCTGCTGAGAGACCTTGCGCACCAGGTCGGTCCAGACAGAACCCGGGAGCACCGTGGTCACCGTGACGTTCGAGCGGCCGCGCAGGTCCTGCGCAAGTCCGTAGCTGTACAGCGCGAGGGCGGCTTTCGACGCGCCGTACACGGCCGAGCCCGGCACCGGAACGATCGCCGACAGGCTCGAGGTGTTCAGGACGACCCCCGCGGGACGTTCCAGCAGATGCGGGAGGAACGCCCGCGTCATCCACACCGCGCCGAAGAAATTCACCTGCATCAGGGTCTCGATGCGGGTGTCACCGAGGTCTGCGATGGTCCGGAGCTCCTGGGCGATGCCCGCGATATTGAACAGGCCGTCCACCCGGCCATGGGTGGCGAGCACGGTGGCGGGGAACGCGGCCACGGCGTCGCGGTCGGCGATATCGAGGGGATGGGTGGTGAATCGGGTCCGGTCCGAGACCAGCGCGGCGGTGCCGGCCAGCGCCTGTTCGTCGAGATCGGCGCCGGCGACGATCGCGCCGCGATCGATCAACTCCAGCGTCACGCAGCGCCCGATTCCGTTTCCGGCTCCGGTGACGACGAAGACATTTCCCGCGACCTGCATACCGATCTCCTGTTCGAACTGCCGTACCGGGCGCTCAACGTATCAGGTGCTGTATCGGGCACTTGTCGTCGCGAGTGGGCCGTCGCGCGGATCGGGCAGCCGGACGACCGGAGGTTTCGGCGGCGCGGGCGAGACCGGCGGTCTTTCCGGCCAGGTGGTCCAGTGAGTGGACCATTTAGCTGTTCAGCTGGGGTGCAGGGGTGTGCACTGGTAGCACCCAACGATGAGGAGAACGGAGGTCGTGGTGGCAACCACTGTCGACAGCACCAGCGCGTCCGGTGTCGACGAGTCCATCGTCGCCCGTGCCGCGCAGCGGCTGATCACCGCCGCGGAGACCCGCATAACCTGTGCGCCCCTGCGCGAGGGGTTGATCGGCCCCGACGATGTCGCCACCGCGTATCGGATCCAGGAGCGGTTCAATGCGGCCCGGGTCAGCCCGGAGGTCACGGTGGTCGGTCGTAAGATCGGCGCCACCTCGCAGGCCGTCCAGCAGCAGCTGGGCGTGGACCAGCCTGATTTCGGGGTGCTCTTCTCCGATATGGCCTATGCCGACGGCGATGTGATCCCGATCGACCGGCTGCTGCAGCCCAAGGCCGAGGCCGAGGTCGCGTTCCTCCTGGGTGCCGACCTCGACGAGGGTCCGCTCGATATCGCCCAGTGCCGGGCGGCCGTGGCCGAGGCGATGGCCGCGCTGGAAATCGTGGACAGCCGGATCACCGACTGGAACATCTCCTTCGCCGATACCGTCGCCGACAATGCCTCGAGCGGGCTGTATGTCCTCGGCAGCGAGCGCCGCACCCTCGACGATTTCGAGCCCATCGACGTCACCATGAGCATGAGCATCGACGGGGAAGAAGTCTCCACCGGTAACGGCGCCGCCTGCCTCGGCGACCCGCTCAACGCCCTGTCCTGGCTCGCGCAGCAGGCCCGCACCTTCGGGGAACCGCTGCGCGCCGGCCAGGTGATCCTCTCCGGCGCGCTCGGTCCGATGCGGCCGCTGCACCCCGGTGCCACCGTCACTGCCGCCATCTCCGGCCTCGGGACGGTTTCGGCTTCCTTCACCACCGCTTCGGAGGTCTCCCAATGAGTGACAACAACACCCGCACCAAGGTCGCGATCATCGGGTCGGGCAATATCGGCACCGATCTGATGATCAAGGTCATGCGGCATTCCCGGTTCCTGGAAATGGGCGCGATGGTCGGTATCGACCCCGAATCCGACGGTCTGGCCCGCGCCGCGCGTCTGAAGGTCCCGACCACCCACGAGGGGGTGGAGGGTCTGATCGCGCTGCCGAATTTCGACGAGATCGAGATCGTCTTCGATGCCACCTCGGCGAAGGCGCACGAGCAGAACCATGCCCGGCTGGCCCCGCTGGGTAAACGCCTGATCGACCTGACTCCCGCGGCGATCGGCCCGTTCGTGGTGCCGCCGGTGAACCTCGAGGAGCACCTCGAGGCGCAGAACGTGAACATGGTGACCTGCGGCGGTCAGGCAACGATCCCGATCGTCGCCGCGGTCTCGCGGGTCGTGCCGGTGCCCTACGCCGAGATCGTCGCGTCCATCGCCTCGAAATCCGCCGGCCCCGGTACCCGCGCCAATATCGACGAATTCACCGAGACCACCGCGCATGCCATCGAATCCGTCGGTGGTGCGGAACGCGGTAAAGCGGTGATCATCCTGAATCCGGCCGAACCGCCGCTGATCATGCGCGATACGGTCTTCTGCCTGGTGAACGCGCCGGACGAGGATTCGCACGATCAGATCAAGGCCTCGGTCGTGAAAATGGTCGACGATGTGGCGGCCTACGTGCCGGGCTACCGGCTCAAGCAGGAAGTACAGATCGACCCGATCCCGCAGGACCAGCCGGTGCACACCCTGCTCGCCAAGGACAACGCCCTGTTCCCGACGCACCGCGTATCGGTGTTCCTCGAGGTCGAGGGCGCGGCCCACTACCTGCCCGCCTACGCCGGCAACCTCGACATCATGACCTCGGCCGGACTGCAGGTCGCCGAGCGGATCGCGCAGAACAGTCAGCAGCCCGCATGAGCGAGTCAGGCCCGGAGGCGGTAGCGAAGCGTAACCACGCAGGGCCCTCGATCATGCCAATAGACAAGGAGAACGGACGATGAGCTCGACGGAATCGGTGACCTCGGTTTTCGTCCAGGATGTGACCCTGCGCGACGGTATGCACGCCATCCGGCACCGCATCACCCCGGAGAACGTGGGCAAGGTCGTGGCCGCGCTCGACGCCGCCGGTGTCGATGCCATCGAGGTCGCGCACGGTGACGGGATCGCCGGCGGTTCGCTGAACTACGGGCCGGGGTCGCACAGCGACTGGACCTGGCTCGAGGCCGCCGCCGCGAATATCAAGAACGCCCGGCTGACCAGCCTCCTGCTGCCCGGTGTCGGCACCGCCGAGGATCTGCGGCGCGCCTGGGGTCTGGGTGTGCGGTCGGTGCGCGTTGCCACGCATTGCACCGAAGCAGATGTCGCCGCCCAGCACATCGCGACCGCCCGCGAGATCGGGATGGACGTCTCGGGCTTCCTGATGATGAGCCATATGGCCGAACCTGCCCAGCTCGCCCAGCAGGCGAAACTCATGGAGAGCTACGGCGCGCACTGTGTGTACGTCACCGACTCCGGTGGCCGCCTCACCATGAACGGTGTCCGCGACCGGATCCTGGCCTACCGCGACGTCCTCGACCCGAAGACCGAACTCGGTATCCACGCGCACGAGAATCTGTCGCTGTCCGTGGCGAACTCGGTGGTGGCGGTCGAGAACGGCGTCACCCGGGTCGATGCCTCTCTCGCCGGACACGGTGCGGGCGCGGGCAATACGCCGATCGAGGCTTTCGTGGCGGTCGCCGATGTGCTCGGCTGGAAGCACGGCTGCGATGTGTTCGCCCTCCAGGACGCCGCCGACGATCTGGTCCGGCCGCTCCAGGATCGGCCGGTCCGGGTGGACCGCGAAACTCTCACCCTCGGCTATGCCGGCGTCTACTCCAGCTTCCTGCGGCACGCGGAAGCGGCGAGCGAACGCTACGGGATCGATGTCCGCACGCTGCTCATGGAGGCGGGCCGCCGCCGGCTGGTGGGTGGTCAGGAGGACATGATCGTCGATATCGCGCTCACCATGGTGGCCGAACGCGAAGCCGAACAGCAGCCGGCCTGACGGGTTACTCGCAGAGGCGCTCCCGCAGCGAGTGGTATCGACCATTCGCTCCGGGAGCGTTGTGCGTTTCAGAGCCCTCATGCGCAGTGGGGCGATGGTGCCCGGAGCCGGGTCGTGGTCGGCACCGCTCGTAGGTGCGCAACATCTGTCTCGCCCGCGCGCGTCCGATCGTATGAAGGCCGACGGCAGGGGTTGATCTACCGGTCGCGGTGCCGGGGTGTGCCGTGGGCGATCTCGTGGACGGCCGGGCGCAGGAGTTCGATGATGCGGTCGGGAGAGGCGTCGCGCACGGCATCCAGACCTAGCAGGTGGCGGCTGATCACGACCCCGATGGTGACTGCACCGATCAAGCCCGCGCGCAGGTCCGCGTCATCCGGGGTCAGGTGCTGGGCCGCCTGCTGTTGGCGTTCGGTCATCGCCGCGCGCACGGTGTCGGCGGTTTCGGTCTGCGTGAGCATGGTGCGGATCGCGGCCAGGGTGGCGGTATCGGGAGTGCCGAGTTTGGCGGCCAGAGCTTCGAGGAGTTGTTCGGCCGCCTGATCCGGGGTCCCGCTGATCGGCGCGTCGGGTTCGGGGACCGAGACCCGTGCGAACAGTTCTTCTTTCGAGCCGAAATATCGCATGACCAGGCTCGGATCGGTCTCTGCCGCGGCGGCGACGGCGCGGATCGTGGTGCGGTCGTAGCCGGATTCGGCGAACAGGAGGGTGGCGGCGCGCAGTATCCGCTCTTGGGTGCGGCGGCGCTGTTCGGCTCGGGTCGGCTGTTGATCGGGCACCTGGCCAGCCTAGGACCGGCCGGTTCGGGTGGTTCCGGTCGCCGTGGGAAATTCGGACAACGAGTGTTGACCGAAACTGGTGAACCTGCTAGTTTCAGACTACGAGCGTTGACCGAAATGAGGTGCTCTGATGTGGCAAACGGTCGTTCTGGCTTTTCTCGCGGGGGTGATGGGCGTGAACGCCTTCCCGCATTTCGCGAAAGGGATGATGGGGGAGGAGTTCCCGAACGTCCTCGGCAATGCGCCGGTGCGTAATGCACTCGCCGGGGCGTTCGGCCTGATCATGGCCGTACTTCTCGGTTATTGGGCCGACCTTCCGGCGCACTGGTGGCCCGGATTCGCGGCTCTCTGCACCGGCGGGATGATCATGACCGTTTTTCACGGTCTGCGTGGTGCTTTCCGGTGGAACGAGTCGCTGGGGAGAGCAAACCCGGTGCCGGCCCCGGTCCGATGAGCGCGACCCTCGGGTACCGGGTGGCGCCCCATTGATCATGGTGTGCCCGGACCCGGAAATACGTTGTCAAAGAAGCCCGGTGTACCCATCAGGGTTCTGTCAGGAAGCGGAACCACCCGCGGCCAGGCGAAATAGCTTGCTGTGTGGGTATTTTCGACTTGGATTTCTCCGGGGCGGATGCCGGAAGTCTTATCGGCGGAGCGGTGGCCGGAGGTTTCCTCGGCCCGCCGGGAGCCTTTCTCGGGGCCATGGCAGGTTCGTTCCTCGGCGCAACTCTGGTCGACGACAAGAATATGGGCGACGCGGTGGAGGAGGCCCTCGTCGCCGGTATCGGCGGTGTGGGCGGGGCCTGGGGAGCGAATCTGGCGGGAAAGCTCGTCAAAGAGGGTGTGGAGAAGGGGCTGGCCAAGGCCGCGGACACCGGGATCGCCGGGGCGGTCAAGCGGCATGTGGACCACAAAGCGGGGTTGGTCCTGGTGCACGGTCCCAAACGCGAGGGTGGGGTGCTCGCGGCATTGGGTGGCGGTTTCGGCGCCTATGCGGTCTCGCCGCAGTCCCCGCAGATCGTCTCGATCGAGACCAGCGATATCGGCAACGGCGGATGTCCCGCGGCGATGTCGAACCTGCAGATGCCGGCCGACCTCACCGGGGCCGGTGCGGTCGGCGAGATGTATCTGAGCCTGCCCGGCTATCTCTGCTCGGTATGGAAGAGTTTCGGGACCGGCGAGCGGACCCCGCCCCCCACACCGGAACTGCCGGAGAACGTCAGTGACACGGAGACGTCCGGTGTGCCCGACTACAGCAAGAAAGCGCAGCGTCTCAACACCGTCATGGCCGGTTTCGCCGAGCTCGACGCCGCAGCGCTCACGGTGATCGCGAACGGCGCCGATCGGGTCTCCGACGAGGGACATCTGGCGGTCGATTCGCTCATCGAGACCGTCAATACGCGGGCAGGCGCCGCCCCGCCTCCCGGAACGTCGGTGCCGGCGCATGCCCTCGACGTGCTGAACGACGCCTTCGGGCGGGGCCGGGAAATCCTGAGCCAGGCGGTTGCCGCGAACAACCGGACCGCCGGTGATGTCCAGAGTCTCACCGACCGGCTCAACGCCCTGCAGGAGCGGTTCGACGAACATATGGCGCAGCATCCGCCCGCGATCACCGTGCCATCGCATCCCGGAATCCCGGGCGCGACACCGCAGTATCCAGGGGACGCGGCCCCGCCGGTTCCCGGGACCCCGGGCGAGGCGCCGCAGTATCCCGAAAACAACCCGGGGGCGCCGCACTACCCGACCGCGCCACCCGGCACCCCCGAGGGGACACCCGGGGCGCGGGTTCCGGGTCCGGCCACGGAAAACGACCGGCCGGGAATCATGCCGGAGCAATCCGGCCGGCCCACCACGCGCGGTACGGCGGGTCCCGGATCACCCGGGTCGTCCACGACACCGTGGACACCACGTGCCGGGACCTGGCACAGCGAGGAGGGTGTCGTCGATCCGCAGCAGTCGGGCAACGCCGCGGAATCGGTGGTACCCGCGCCGGTTTCGCCCGGAGCGTCGGTGGTGCCGTCCGCCTATTCCACCTCGGTGGCCGGGCCGGGGACCGCACCGTCGACGGCGGCCACGGCCGGTGCCATCCCGGCCACCACGGTGCCGGGCCGCACGCCGTGGACAGATACCGGCGCCCATCCCGCACGTGCCGTTCCCGCCGCGAGCTACGTTTCCGCGCCGGTGAGCACCCGCGGCCGAACCGACGCGGCACCCCGGATATCCGAGCCCACGGGCGAGGCGCAAGCCGGCGACGGCAATTCCGAAGTCCTGCCGGCCTACATCGCCTCGCGGGCCTGACGGCCGGCACCGGGCGCGGTGGCCGATACCGGCAGCATCCGGTGCGCGGTCAGCGGGGGCCGATGAACAGTGTCTGGGTGCTGCGGCCCAGCGGGCCCTTCTCGTCGAAGAGCGCGGATTCGGCCATGCCGATACCGTGCGGCTGGGGGTGGGTGACCGCGTCGAGGCAGACCCATTCACCGGCCGGTTGCCGGTGCAGGGTGACCGTCAGGTCGGTGTTGATGAACAGGTAGCTGTTCCAATCCAGGACGGAACTGACACCGTTACCGGAATCGGCGGCGGCGAGTGTGCGTTCCAGCGGGCTCGGGGTGGTGCCCGCGACGATCGGGTACTTCAGCCGGATCCAGCACACCGCCGGGCCGGGTTCGGCGAAAGTGCCTGCGGCGAAACGGTATTCGATTCCGGTGTGGAAGCCGGCGGGCTGGGTGGAGGGGAACGGTTCCGGTTCCGGTGCCCGTTCGGGGCCGGGTCGCGAGCCGGTCGGAAGGAACTGTGCCGGCAGGTCCAGGTCCTGTTCCGCGAGTTTGAACCGCCAGGCGTTCGCGCGCATCACCGGACCGCGGTCGCTGGACAGCGTGGCCTCGATCAGTTCGACGCTACGACCGGGTCGCACCAGCCGGGCCTCCGCGGTGAGCGGGGCCAGCGGGACCGGGCCGAGGATCTCGACCGCGACGCGGCCCACCTGGAAGCCGGGCCGGGGTTCACACCGCTCGATCACATGCCCGAGCAGCGCGGACGGCGGGCCGGCGTGCTGGGCGTCGGGCGACCACGGACCGCGAGTCAGTTCGGTGGAGACGAACCGCTGCGGGTCCGCGGGGTCGGGGAGGTAGAAGGCCTCGTGCACGTCATTGTCCGTTCGTCGCTCGGCGGTCGCCGCTGGTCGTACCGTGTCCCGACGTTACCGACCGTCTCTCGTGGTGGTGCGACCGATGCTCTGGTGCGAGGGGGTGGGACATGGGCCGGCTCAGTGTTCTGAGAGCTTCCCGGTGGGGTCGGCTGATCCTGCGGTGGCGGAGCCGGGTGGTGAGTCGGCCGGTCCGCGGTTGTAGCGGACCGAACGATCACCCCGGCACGCGACCACCTGACCGGCCGCGGCCTGAAATGCGCGCCGGCCGGTTCGCAACCTGGGATGGCTCGGTGACGAGCCGGTGTGGTGAAACGGGCACGGCAGCGGCGGCGACCCCCGAGCTGGTTCAGGCGCTGTACCCGGTGGGAGTTCGGGGCGCTACGGGCTCGATCCGAAGCGCCGGGAGTCGCGCGTGAACTGGGGTACATGCTTGCATACAAGCTTGTATCTATCAGCTAGAGTAGCTGCGTGCCGACCATTTCCAGCCCCTCCGAGCCCCCGGTGAGCGCAGCCGATCGGGCCTACCAGCTCACCAAAGAGCTCGTGCTCTCCGGCGAACTCCCCGGCGGCCACCTTTTCAGTGAGACCGAGATCGCCGGTCGGCTCGGGCTGAGCCGGACCCCGGTGCGCGAGGCATTCGTCCGGTTGCAGGCCGAAGAACTGCTCACGCTGGTACCGAAGCGCGGTGCGATCGTGGCACCGGTCCCGCCGGGTGAGGCCGAAGATGTGCTGGACGCCCGGGAAGCGGTGGAGAGCGCCGCGGTACGCCGGTTGCTGCGCACCCCGGAGCGGATACCGGCGGCTGTCGAGCAGCTGCGGGCCGCGCTCGAGGTGCAGCGCGAGCGGGCCGCGGAGGCGGATCTGCATGCGTTCGCGGAGGCCGACGAACGGTTCCATCGCACCCTGGTCGAGGCCGGGGGCAATACCTTGCTGATCCGTTTCTACACCGGGCTGGCCGATCGGCAGCGCCGGATGAACGTGGCCGCGCTGGGCCCCGTGCCCGACCACATCCCGGTTGTCCTGCGCGAGCACGGCGAGCTTATCGAGATCATCGAATCCGGGAATGCCACCGCGTTCACCACCGCCCTGCGCGCGCACCTGGACGGGACGCACCGGCGATGACGAACCGTTCCTGGCAGGCGGCTCTCGCCGCGATCTTCGTCTCGGCGTGGGGCGGTAACCAGTTCACCCCGCTGCTGGTGATGTACCGCGACGCGGGTTATTCGGCGCTGACCGTGAACGCGCTGCTCGGTGCCTACGTGCTCGGTCTCGTCCCCGGCCTGCTGATGACGGGTGGGCTGTCCGAGCGGTTCGGCCGGCGTCCGGTCGCGATCAGCGGGGTGCTGGCCTCCCTGACCGCGAGCCTGCTGCTGGCGGCCGGGGTGTCCGGGGTGGGCTGGATCGCCGCGGGCCGGCTGATCACCGGGTTCGGGGTCGCGGTGGCCATGGCGGTGGGCACGACCTGGGTCACCGAATTATGTGACCGCGCCGGTGCCGCCCCCGGCACCGGAGCCCGCCGTGCCGCGCTCTGGCTCACCGCGGGTTTCGCGCTGGGCGCGGCCGTGGCCGGTGGCCTCGCGCAGTGGGGGCCGGCGCCCATGGTCACGCCGTATCTCGTGCACGCACTGCTCGCGCTCGCGGTGCTGCCGTTCGTGTTCCGGGTGCCGGAAACCGGAGTGCCGGGTATGCCCGCCCGCGGGCAGTTCGCCGGTTTACGCCACCCGCGTTTCCGCCGGGTGATCCTGCCGATGGCACCCTGGATCTTCGGATCGGCGGGGGTGGCCTACGCGATCATGCCGCAGCTCGTCGGCGACCGGGTCGGGCAATGGAGTCTGCTGTATTCGACGACGCTGACAGTCGGCACTCTGGTCGCCGGCACCCTCGTGCAACCGCTGGCGAAACGGCTCGACCGGACGACCAGTGCCCGCGCGGTGATCGTCTCGATGACGCTGATGCCGCTGGGTCTGCTGATCAGCACGGTCGCCGCGATCGTCCGCTCACCCGCGCTCGCGCTGGCCGCGGCGCTCGCGCTGGGCTGCGCGTACGGGATCGCGCTGGTCTCCGGCCTGCTGGAATTGCAACGGCTGGCGGCACCGCACGAACTCGCCGCCCTCACCGGCGCCTATTACGCGCTCGCCTACGTCGGGTTCCTGCTACCCTCTCTGCTCAGCCTCCTCAGCTCGGCAGCGGACTACCCCGTCCTGCTCGGCGCGCTGGTGCTGGTGGCGCTGTCGGGTACCGCGGTCATCCTGCGGTATTCCCGGGCACACCTGCCTGCGGACGAGGTCGCGGAGCAGGAATTGGCCGGCGCGCGATGACCGGCGACACCGCGACCCGCGTTCGACGGGTGCGGTGGGCAAACCACGGACGTCCGATTGCCACCCGGCCGTGCCTATGCGAGCCGACGCCGAAGCAGCGTCTCCTCGAGCGGCCGGAGACTGTCGCCACCGTGGCGTCCGGCCCCGCCGAATTCAGCTCGGCCGTCACGCAGCCCACCCGCGGAGCAGGCCCAGTACAGCGGTAAGGGGCCGATCGCACGGACCGGTGGGTTGCTCACACCGGCGGGGTTCCGGCGATCTGGCGGACCGAGAACCGGTAATCGGCCTGACGCAGGAGTTCGTCCGGATCGTCGGTGGGCGGGTAGATCCACAGTTCGTTGACCTTGCGCTTACGGTCCTTCGCGACCGCCCCGGTCGCGACTACCCGGCGATCCCACCCGTTGGTGAACACCGCGCCGTGGGAGCCCAGATCGAGGCAGGTGACGTACGGGCTCGTGGTGAACGGCACCGCGGGAAGCCCCAGCAGATCGGCGGCGGCATTGTGGCCCGCGAATTTGCCCAGTTGCAGGGCGTGCTGGCAGCACTGCATCACCTGGTGGCCCGGTTCGGCCGCCGCTGCGGCGGTATCACCGGCCGCGTAGACCTGCGGCACTCCGGTAACCGCCAGGTTCTCGTCCACGTCCAACCGGCCCAGCCGGTCGCGGGTGCCGGGGATCCCGGCGGTGAGTCCATTGGCACGCACCCCCGCCGTCCAGATCGCGGTCCGAGTGGCGAGGTGCGTGCCGTCGGACAACGTGACCCGATCCGGTTCCACCGACGCCACGCTCACCCCGAGCCGGTATTCCACACCCAGGGCTGCCAGGGCGTCGGAGATCTCCGAGCGTGGCCCGGGTCCGAGTTCCGGCCCGATGGTGTCTGCCCGTTCCACCAAGACCACCCGGGTCTTGTCGCCGGGTGCGCGGGCCGCGGCGAGCGCGCCGAGCCGGTCGGCCAGTTCGGTGGCGATCTCCAGGCCGGTGAATCCCGCGCCGATGACGACGGCGGTGAACCGGCCGTCCCCGGATGGAAGTTCCGGGAGCCGGTTCAGGTGGGCGTCCAAGTCTGTGGCCGTGGGCATTGTGTCCACGTCGAACAGCAGCTCGGCGCCGGGCAGTTCCGGCCGGACCAGTTCGCTTCCGGTGGCGAGAATCAAACGGTCGTAGCCGATTTCGGCGATCCGGCCCGTTTCGTCGACTGTGGTCACGGACCGTCCGGAGGTATCGATTCCGGTCGCCGCGGCCGCGATCCGGCGCACACCGACGGGTCCGAGGATCCGGTCCAGCGAGACCCGCATCCGTTCCGGTTCGGCCTGGTACAGCCGTGGGCGGATCACCAGATCGTCGCCGGGGGAGATCAGGGTGACCGGCAGCTCACGACCTGCCGCACGGCCCAGGCGAACCGCACCGGCCGCGCTCCACACTCCGGCGAAACCGCCGCCCACCACCACTATTCCGGACACACTCGTCTCCTTGCCGGTGTGAAGGTTTCGAACAGTTCCCGGGCGATCGCGCAATCGTGTGGATGATCGGGTATCCGTCCTCGGTTGCCGAGACCCGGGCAGAGCTCCCGAGGGTTTCGCATCAGCCGGCCTTCGTGGCGTTCGCGAGCTCGCGCCGAGTGCGTTCCGCGGAGCTCGCCGGTGCCGCGGCGGCCAGATCGGCGATGGTCTGCGCCGCCAGTTCGCGCCGCCAGGCCAGCTCCGCGCGGCGCATGGCCATCGCGATACCGCACGGGTGAGCGAAATCCGTGGTCGCGGTACGACCGCTGTGCCCGCGCTGCCGGATCTCGGTACAGCGGAACGGATCGGTGCCGCCTTCGATCGCGGTCACGACATCGAGCAGCGTGATCTGCTCCGGTGGCCGCGCCAAGCCGAACCCGCCTCGCACGCCGGGGGTCGAGGTGAGGATCCCGGCGCGGATGAGGGCCTGCAGGCGCTTCTTCAGGTACTCCACGGGGAGGTCGAACCATGCGGCCAGCCGTGCGATCGAGACCGGCCAGTGCTCCTCGGTCCAGGCCAGGGTTACGCAGCAGTGCAGGCTCCACTCGACGCCTTCACCCATTTTCATAACGGGGATATTAGATGTCCCTATTTGCGGAAGCAAGTGCCGATGGCAACGCCGCTGGCCAGGGGAGTCCCCGGCTGCTGCGGCGAGTCGCGGTCCGGGAGTGATTACGGCGAAGCCCCGACACTCGTGGAAGGGTGCCGGGGCTGTCGGATTTCACGGTCCGGTGTTCGGGCCGGCCGCCCGGCCCGGCGGACTGTGCCGCGCGGGCGGTGGTAGGTGCCGTTCGTCAGCGCGACGCGGGTTTGCCCAGATCGGTCAGCGGCACGCGGTAGGCTTCGCGGGCCGTGAACGCCGACAGCGCGCACACCACGCAGCACACGGCGACCAGGCAGGCCACCGGCAGCCAGTTGGTGCGGCTGTCCCCGACCAGGGTCCAGGCGATGGTGGGCGCGAACCCGGCCGCTGCGAAGCCGAGCTCTGGCGGCACGGTCCGCTCACCCTCGCGGTCGATGCCACCCCCGGCGCGGTGTGGACCGCGCCCGGCATACCCGCCGACCTGCCCGTCCTCACCCGCCGTCACGTGACACCCGAGCATCCGCGGCCCCGGTATCCGCTCGGGCCAGCTCCGGGATCAATCGCGCCAGTGCGGGGTTCTCATTGCCCTGTCGCCAGACGAGGTCCAATTCGACTCGCGCCCCCACCTCGGCGAGCGGTCGGTACACCACCTGATCGAAGCGCATCCCCGCCGCCGATTCGGGCACCAGTGCGACGCCCCAGCCCAGGTTGACCAGCGCCAGGATGCTGTGCACCTGGGTCATGTACTGCGTGACCACCGGAACCACGGACGCGGCGTGTAGCACGGTCGTGACGAGTTCGTGGAAGTACCGTGCCTCCACCGGCGCGTGCATCACCATGTCGGCGCCGTGCAGTGCGGTGACCGGTAACTCCCCGGTGGTCTCGGCCAGCGGATGAGCGGCGGGTATCGCCGCGATCAACCCTTCCTGGACGAAGGTGCGGGTGAGCAGGTCCGGGCGGGTCACCGGCGGGCGGACCATCCCCAGGTCCAGCGCCCCCTCCGACAGCGCCTCCACCTGGTCCATCGTCACCATCTCGCGTAATTCGACATCGACATCCGGTAGTGCCGCGCGCGCCGCCGCCAGTACGCGGGGTAATCCCGAGTGCACGCTGGCTCCGGTGAAGCCGAGACGCAGGACGCCGCCGGTACCGGCCGAGACCCGTCGGACCGCGAGCGTGGCCCGCTCCGCCTGCTGCAGCAGGCGGCGGGCGTCGAGCAGGAACGCGCGCCCGGCCCGGGTCAGCTTCACCGTGCGGTTGGAGCGGTCGAACAGTTCGGCGCCCACCGCCTTCTCCAGGAGCTGGATCTGCCGGCTCAGCGGCGGCTGGGTCATCCGGAGCCGTTCGGCGGCGCGGCCGAAGTGCAATTCCTCTGCCACGGCGACGAAATGGGTGAGCTGGACAAACGTGAACATCCGATACCGATCTTGTATTGATGGATATGTAATCAGTGTTGGACGTGAATCATAAGTGGTTCCTAGGCTGAGGTCAGCAGGTCCCCCCGATCAGGAGCGCACAGCCATGACCACTGCCTCTCCGCAGGAAATCGCCAGGAAGCTGGGCTCCGGCCTGCTGTCCTTCCCGGTCACCCACCTGCGTGCCGACGGCTCGTTCGACGAAGCCGCCTACCGGGACAACCTCGCCTGGCTCGGCGGCCACGGCGCCGCCGGCCTGTTCGCCGCCGGCGGGACCGGCGAGTTCTTCTCGCTCACCCCGGCCGAGGTGGAACAGGTCGTCACCGCCGCGGTACAGGAGGCGCCGGAGGGGCTGCCGGTGATCGCGCCCGCCGGGTACGGCACCGCGACCGCGGTCGAGATGGCCCGGGCCGCCGAGCGCGCCGGTGCCCACGGCATCCTCCTGTTGCCGCCCTACCTGACCGAGGCGAGTCAGGAAGGTCTGGTCGAGCATGTGCGGCAGGTCTGCGCGGCCACCGACCTGGGCGTGATCATCTACTCGCGCGCGAATGCCGCCTACACGGAATCGGCGGTGGCCGAACTCGCCGAGAGCTGCCCGAACCTGATCGGCTTCAAGGACGGTATCGGCAATATCGAGCAGATGACCCGGATCTACGCGGGCCTCGGGGACCGCCTCATCTATGTCGGCGGGCTGCCGACCGCGGAGATGTTCGCCCTGCCGTATCTCGCGCTGGGCGTCACCACCTACTCCTCGGCGATCTTCAACTTCGTTCCCGAATTCGCCCTCGACTTCTACAACGCTCTGCGTCGCGGCGACACCGTGTTGGTCCTGAATGCGCTGAACGAGTTCGTGATCCCGTACTGCGATCTGCGCAACCGAAAACCCGGGTATGCGGTGAGCATCGTCAAAGCGGGTATGAAGGTGGTGGGCCGCCCGGCGGGCCCGGTGCGCAGCCCGCTGACCGACCTCGACGAATCCGAACTGGCCGAACTGGCCGACCTCGTGAAAAAGGTGAGCTGAATGACCACCGCCGAACTCCTCACCGGCGCCAACCTCGTCGGGACGGCCGAGATACCCGGAGCCACAAGCGCTTTCCGGGCGGTGAACCCCGTGACCGGTACCGCGCTGGAACCGGAATACCGGGCAGCCGACGCCGCCACCGTCGCCCGCGCGGCGGCCGCCGCCTGGTCGGCGTTCGCCGGATACCGGGCCACCGATTTCACCCGGCGCGCGGCCTTCCTGGACAGCATCGCCGGTGAAATCGAGAACCTGGGGGAGGACCTGGCACAGCGGGCCGTCGCCGAATCCGGATTGCCGGAGGCACGGATTCGCGGTGAGATCGCCCGCACCACCGGCCAGTTGCGGCTCTTCGCCGACGTCGTCCGGGAAGGCAGCTGGACCGGCGCCCGGCTGGACCGGCCCGATCCGGCCCGCGCTCCGCTGCCCAAACCCGATCTGCGCCAACGCCGCATCCCGCTTGGTCCGGTGGCCGTCTTCGCGGCGAGCAACTTCCCGCTCGCGTTCTCGGTGGCCGGTGGCGATACCGCGTCGGCATTGGCGGCCGGGGCCCCGGTGGTGGTCAAGGCGCATCCGTCGCATCCCGGTACCTCCGAACTGGTGGCCCGGGCGGTGCTCGCGGCGGTTCGCGAACACGGCCTGCCCGAGGGGACTTTCGCGCTGGTCCACGGCGGTGTCGAGACCGGCCTCGCGCTCGTTCGGGATCCGCATATCCGCGCGGTCGGCTTCACCGGATCCCGGCAGGCCGGGCTGGCGCTGACGGCGGCCGCCGCGGCGCGCCCGGTGCCGATCCCCGTGTTCGCCGAAATGTCCAGTGTCAACCCGGTATTCGTCCTCCCCGGCGCTCTGGCCGAACACGGGGCCCGGCTCGGCGCCGAATTCGTGGCCTCGCTGACCACCGGTGTCGGGCAGTTGTGCACCAGTCCCGGCTTGGTCTTCCTGGCCGACGGACCGGGAGCCGACGAGTTCGTGGCCGCGGCCACCGCGGCGGTCGGTGCGGCGTCCGGCGCACCGATGCTCAACGCCGGTATCGCCGCATCCTTCGCCGCCGGGGTCGAGCGGCTGACCGGTACCGACGGAGTCGAACTCGCCGCGACCGGGACGGCCGGCGCCGCGAGTTGCTCCGGCAATCCGAACCTGTTCGTCACCACCGCCGCGCGATTCCGCGCCGACCGGGAGCTGCAGGACGAAGTATTCGGCCCGAGTTCGATCATCGTGCGCGCCGCCGACACCGCCGAACTGCTCGCGCTGGCCGGCGAGCTGGAGGGCCAGCTCACCGCCACGGTGCATACCACCGCCGCCGACCGGGAAACGGCCCGGCCGCTGCTCGGCACATTGGAACTGATCGCGGGCCGCGTGTTGTTCGACGGCTGGCCGACGGGTGTGGAAGTCGGGCACGCGGTCGTCCACGGTGGACCGTTCCCGGCCACCAGCGCACCCGCGACCACGTCCGTGGGGTCCCGTGCGATCGAACGTTTCCTGCGCCCGGTGAGTTATCAGAACGTGCCCGAGGAGCTGCTCGCCGACGAGATCCGCGCGGAGAACCCGCTCGGAATCTGGCGCCGGGTGGACGGGGCGGTCACCCGGGATTGATCTTCCGGTGGACCGGTCCGCGGCAGGATCCGCCGCGGCAGTACGGTCGCGCCGGAGCGTAGCGCGGCCGGAATCTGCAGAGCCCTGCTCCCAAATCTTCGGAGCAGGGCTTTTGCGCGCCGAGGGCACGGTTCCGCCGTCCCGGACACGGGCAGGCGTGACCGGTTCCCGTCGACGCTGTCCGACGGACCGGAACCCGCGGGCGGATCGAGTCTTGTGTACTTCGGTGCGGGCAAAGTAGAACGTGTTATAGTTTTCCAGGTTTGCGAGCCTCGGTGGACGGTTCCCGGGCCGCGGTGTCCCGCGGGGTACACCGGCGACCCGGGGCCACACCGGAGCACCGGTCAACTTCGCTGGGCCGCTCGCGCGAGCGGGCCCGAAAGGCAGACGAATGAACACTGAACCGCACGTGGACGACACCGGCCTACTGCACCGCGAGCCCCTCTCGGTGGATCTGCTGGGTAAAGCTCTCGAGCGTTATGCCGACCGCACCGCGGTCCATATCGACGACGCCACCCTCACCTACCGCGACGTGCGGGATCAGATCAGCCGGTTCGCGCAGGCGCTGGCCGCCGCCGGGCTGGGCGTCGGGTCGCCGGTGGCGGTCCTGTCGGCGAACCGGCCGGAGGTCCTGTTCGCCCAGGGCGCCAACAATGTGAACGGTTCCCGGGCCATGGCCCTGCATCCGATGGGTTCCCTCGACGACCACGCGTATGTGCTCGAGGATGCCGGCGTGGAAACGCTCATCTTCGACCCGACCGGATTCGACGAGCGCGCCGCGCAACTGCGCGACAAGGTCCCCGGACTGCGGAACTTGTTCTCGTTCGGCCCCTCGGAAGCGGGGACCGACCTCATCGAGCTGGCCGCCGGTCTCACCCCCGGCCCGCTGGTTGCGCCCGACGTAGACCCCAACGCCACGATGAGCCTGGCCTACACCGGCGGCACCACCGGGAAGCCCAAGGGTGTCGAGATGAGCTTCCGGGGCAGCGCCACCATGCTGCGTATCCAGATGACCGAATGGGAGTGGCCGGACGAGGTCCGCTTCCTGGTGTGCACCCCGCTCAGCCACGCCGGCGCCGCCTTCTGGAACCCGACCGCCCAGCAGGGCGGTTCCATTGTGGTGCTGCCGTACTTCCATCCGACCAAGGTCCTCGAGGCGATCGAGAAGTACAAGATCACCGCGACGATGCTGGTTCCCACCATGTTGTACGCGCTGCTCGACAGCCCCGACCTGGACAAGTACGACCTCTCCAGCCTGAAGACGGTCTTCTACGGCGCCTCCGCGATCTCACCGACCCGGCTGGCCGAGGCGATCGAGAAATTCGGCCCGATCTTCTTCCAGTTCTACGGCCAGGCCGAGAGCCCGATGACCATCTCGGTGCTGCGCCGCGGCGACCACGACCTGAACAAACCGGAACGCCTCGCCAGCTGCGGCCGCCCGGTCCCGTGGCTGAGCGTTGCCCTGCTCGACGAGAAGGGCAACGAGGTACCTCAGGGCGAACCGGGGGAGGTGTGCGTCCGGGGCCCGCTGGTCATGAACGGCTACTTGAACAAACCCGAACAGACCGCCGAGGCAACGGAATTCGGCTGGCTGCACACCGGCGATATCGCCCGCCAGGACGAGGAGGGCTTCCTCTACATCGTCGACCGCAAGAAGGACATGATCGTCTCCGGCGGTTTCAACGTGTACCCGCGCGAGGTCGAAGATGTGCTGTCGGCCCACCCGGCGGTCAGCGCGGCGGCGGTGATCGGTGTGCCGGACGAGAAATGGGGCGAAGCCGTCAAGGCGGTCGTCGTGCTGCGCGAGGGCCGGACGGTATCGGTCGAGGAGTTGCAGACGCTGGTCAAGGACCGCAAGGGAGCCGTCTACACCCCGAAGACCGTCGATTTCGCCGACAGCATCCCGGTCAGCCCGCTCGGCAAGCCGGACAAGAAAGCGCTGCGCGCGCAGTACTGGGGCGAAGGCCGCCAGGTGAACTAGGCGCCGGTGCGACGACCGGGCAGCAAGTACTGCCTGCCCGGTCGTGGGCCGGGCCCGTTCGTCGTTATCACACTGATGCCGGCGGAGCTGTGGACTCGGCCGGGGTGCCGGTTGATAAACTCGGTGCCGCCGTTGAGGATCACCGACAACCATCGCAGCACAGGCACGCTGGACACAGTTCCACGAAATCAGCTCGCGAGCGGGCCACCCGGGTCCGCACGATGGAATCAGTTGGGATGTGATCAACGATGATTACTCTCCACTCCGAGACGAATTCCCCCGCCGGGCACCGGGCCGGACGCGCCGCAGCCGCCGTCACGGGCCTCGGAGCCGTCGCCACCGCCCTCGTTCTCGCGGCCCCCGGCGCCGGTGCGTCACCGCTGAGCGTCGGCGCCGACGCGGGGCGGAGCATGGGCCTCAGCACGCCCTTCGGCACCACCTGCTCCTACGAGGTGCGGGCCGCCGTCGACAACACCACGGAGCCGGTGACCTTCCGCGACAACAACGCGGTGGTCGGGTTCAATCCGCCGACCGTGACGCCCAACGGCAACACCGCCACGACAACGTGGACGCCTCCGAACCCGGGGACACATTTCATCAGCGCCGAGCAGGGCGGCCTGCTGGTGACCTCGGCGCCCATCGAGGTCCGCACCGGAATCAACGCGGGCACCGGTTGCGCGGTGCCCTGACAACTGACCCGCGAAGTCGGCTGCCCCAGGCAACACCCGGATTCGCGGAAACCGAACTCAGCGGCTTCAGGCGGCGGGGACGCGGCGAATCGGCCAGTCCTCGCCGCCACAGCTTTCCTCTCCGGACCTACTGCGTGCCGCCCGCTGAAGAGTTCGGCGGTACATTCACCGCTCGTAGATATCTCGGCGATGCCCGGCAGACACGACCAGGATGATCAGTTTGCCGTCGTCGACTTCGTAAACGAGCCGGTAGTTGCCCACTCGTAGCCGGAATCCGCTCCGGCCGGTGAGAGCCTTGACGTCCACACCATCGCGGCGATAGGGGTCATCGCCCAGCAGGGTCAGGGCGACGAGCAGGCGTAACGCGTCTTCCTGGGGGATCGACCGGAGGGCGCGCCGCGCGGCAGGGGTCCAGGTGAACTCGTATTTCACGCGACGGCGTCAGTGTCGGAAGCGAGCACCTCGTCCATCATCTGGCCGAGAGTGATGCGCTCGGGCTCACCGCCTTCGGCCAGTGCTTCGTCGGCCATCCGCCCGAGCTGCTCGTCTTCCCATTCCTCGAGTTTGGCAAGCATGAACAGTGGAATAACGGCGGCGGCCGGTTCGCCGCCGCGCGTGATCACGGTGACGTGGCCGTCGCTGCTCGCGGCGCTCACCACGGAAGGCAGTTGTGCGCGAGCTTCGCGGATGCTCAGCTGGTCGTCCATATCGTCGAGTGTACACGCGGCCGTGTACCAAGCTTGTCGATCGGCGCCGATAGGTGGGTAACTCAGCGGTCGGGTGGGCCGGTGAGGATCGCGGTGACCGTGTCGACGAGTTCGGTGAGCAGCTCGCCGGGGGCGAGCCGGGTTCCGCTGAGTGCGAGCATGCCCTGCAGGCCTTCCGGGTCGCCGAGGGTTTGGAAGGTGAGGTTCATGGCCTGGGTGAGGCGGAAGCGGATGGTGCGCGGGGCGGTGTCCGGTGCGACCCGCTGAAGTAGGTCGTTGAAGCGGCGGGCTTGCGGGGCGAAACCTTCGGTGAGCCGAGTGAGGGCCGGGTGATTGCTACTCATGATGCCGGCGACGAGGCGGATCCACGGTGTGCCGCCGGCGGCCGCCAGTTCGCCGACCGGGCGGACGAAGGCGTCGGCGAGGGCGCGGGCATCCGGTGTCCCGGAGTTCTCCACAGCGTCGAGCAATTCGGCGCGCCGGGCGTGCAGTTGTTCGCTACGCCGGCTGATCAACGCTTCGACCAGGGCGTCCTTGGAGCCGAAATGGTAGTGGACGGACGCGACATTCGCGCCGGCCTCCGCCATCACCGAGCGCAGCGAGACCGCGTCGATCCCGCGTTCGGCGAACAGTCGTTCCGCGGCGCGGATCAGCCGCTGATCGGTGGGTAGATCCGGATCGAGTGCGCCGGCGGGGTCCACCGGGCCCGGGTCCGCGTCGCCTCCGAGTTCCGCACGCGGGGGTGCGGCGGGCCGGTGTGTACCCCGGCCCGTCCGCACCCGGCTTCGCGTCATGATCGAAAACTCTAGGAGACCGCGCCGGGCGCGCCGTAGAGGGTCACCACACAGGCCCCGCCGAGTCCCAGGTTGTGTGCCAGGCCGAGCCGGGCGCCTTCCACCTGACGGTCACCCGCCGCGCCCCGCACCTGAGTAACGAGTTCGGTGCATTGCGCCAAACCGGTGGCGCCCAGCGGATGCCCCTTGGAGATGAGACCACCCGACGGGTTCACGACCCACCGGCCGCCGTATGTGGTGGCACCCGATTCGACCAGCGCCCCGGATTCGCCTTCACCGCACATTCCCAGCGCCTCGTAGGTGAGCAGTTCGTTGATCGAGAAGCAGTCGTGCAGTTCGAGAACGTCGATATCGTCGATTCCCACCCCGGCGGTGTCGAGTACTCGCTGCCCGGCGGTCCGGGCCATGGGCGCGCCCACCACGTCGATCATGGAACCCGATTCGAACGAAGCGCCGGTATCGGTCACCAATTCCTGGGCGAGGATCGGCACCGCCCGATCGAGCCCGTGTTCCCGGACATACCGTTCGCTCACCAGCACAGCCGCGCCGGCGCCGTCGGACATGGGGGAGCACTGGGACCGGGTGAGCGGGTCGGAGACCAGTTTGTCGCCGAGTACCTGGTCGAGGGAGTAGGCGTCCTGGAACTGGGCCTTGGGGTTGCGGGTGGAGTGCTCGTGGTTCTTCACCGCGACCTGGGCGAGTTGTTCCCGCGTCGTCCCGTAGCGCTTCATATGTTCGGTGGCGGCGGCACTGAAGAACTGGGCGGTCATCGGGGCACTGCTGAAACCGGCGGCGGCTTTGAGCGCGTTCATATGCCAGTCGACCGTGGTGACCTTCGGGACGCTGCCGTCACCGGCCATCGCCTGTTTGGTCATCTGCTCGAACCCGACCGCGAGCACGATATCGGCGAATCCGGCCTGCACCCATTCGCGGGCCAGTACCAGTGCCGACGATCCGGTGGCGCAGTTGTTGTTGACATTCACCATCGGGATCCCGGTGAGCCCGACCTCGTAGAGCGCCCGCTGGCCCGCCGTGGACGGCTGGAAAACGTAACCGATGGCGGCCCGCTGCACCTGGTCGTAGCCGATACCGGCATCGGTAAGTGCCTGGCCGACAGCCTCGGCGACCATTTCCGGATAGGTCCAGTCGCGGGACTGGATCTTCTCGAACTTCGTCATCCCGACACCGGCGACGTATACCCGCTCGGTCATGATCTCTCCTCGTTTCGGTGCGGGCCTGCGGTCCGCGATAGTGTCGCTGCCCGGTCAGCGCATACTCGCCGCCCGGGGCCGGGTGAACCTGTGGCTGCCCGGATGTGCGGGGCAGGTGGCCGCGACCGGGCACAGTGCAGCCGCCCGACCAGGGGACGGAAAGCGCCTGTGCGGTCATGACACTGCCCCGCGGATCAGGATTCCGGTGGTTCGGAACCGACCACCCACAGTGCGTGGAACTGGGCGGCCCCGCCCATCGCATGTCCCACGGCCAACCGTGCGTCCGGTACCTGATGCTCGCCCGCGGTGCCGCGCACTTGCATGGCCGCTTCCGCGAACCGCAGCAAACCGGTTGCGCCGGTGGGGTTTCCGGAGAGCACGCCGCCGGAGGGGTTGATCGGCAGGGACCCGCCGAACGCGGTGCGCCCGGAATCGACCACCTTCCAGCCGGCACCGGCCTCGGCCAGGCCCACGTTCTCCAGCCAGATCGGTTCGAACCAGCTGTAGGGGATGTAGAGCTCGGCGGTGTCGATTTCGCGCGCCGGGTCGGTGATTCCCGCCTGCCGGTAAGCGTCGGCGGCGCATTGCCGGCCGGCTTCGGGATTCACCTCGTCGCGACCGGCGAAATGACCGGTCTCGGTGCGCCAGGACATGCCGTGGATCCACGCGGGTGGGCGGCCGGTGTGGTGAGCGTCGTCCGCGCCGGTGATCACCACCGCACACGAACCGTCCGAGGACGGGCACGATTCCAGGAACCGGATCGGATCCCACAGCATCCGCGATTCGCGCACCTGCTCGACCGTGATGTCCGGCAGCTGGATATGCGCGTACGGGTTGCGGGTTGCGTTCAACCGATGATTCACCGCGATCTGCCAGCCGATATGTTCCGGCGCTTCGGAGCGCCGGATGTACTCCCGGATCACCGGCGCGAAATGCGCGCCCGCACCCGCGCCGAGTTGCGCGCTGAACGGCAGCCCGCGTGAGAGTGCCCAGGTGAAATCGCCTTCGGACTCTTTCGAATACGCGACCACCAGCACCCGCCGCGCCAAGCCCGCCTGCACCAGATGCGCACCGTAGATCGCCGCGTGCCCGCCGACGCTGCCGCCGGTGAACACCCGCGTCACCGGGAGGCCGCGCGCCCCCATGGCATCGGCCAGATACAACTCCGGGTTCATCACCCCGTCGAACAGATCGGGCGTTTTCGACAGTACGATCGCATCGATATCGCCGAATTCCAGTTCGGCGTCGGCCATCGCCTCGTCGACGGCTTCGCGCACCATCGCGCCGATGGTGACCTTGCGCTTCTTGGCCTGTTTGCTCTGTCCGATTCCGACAACCGCGAGTTTCACCGGTCTCCCTCCATAAGGCAGATCATGTTCTGCTGGAGCGCGGGCCCGCTGGTGGCGTGTGCCAGGGTGCGGTCCGCGCGACCGGTCAGGATGTGCCGGGCCGCTTCGCCGATGCGGATCAGGCCGGTCGCCGTGGTGGGTCGGGCGACGAGTGGCCCACCGCCGGGATTGATTGTGGCGCCGGATAATTCGAGGGCGCCGGCCAGCAGGGGTTCCTGATAGCTGTATTCGGTGTGCAGTTCGGCGATCTCGACCTCGCGGGCGGTGAATCCGGCCTGCTGTGCAGCCTTGGCCGCGGCGATACCGACAGTATCGACGCCGGTGAGGTTGCGGGTGCCCGGATAGTGCGAGTCCATTCGATGGTCGGCACCGCGCACCCAGGCCGGGCGCTCGGCCAGCCGGCGTGCGGTATCACCGGCCGCGAGCACCAGCACGGCCGCGGCATCGCCGATCGGCCCGCGATCGTGTTCCCGCAGCGGCGACGCCAGATAGGGTGCCGCCAGCAGTTCGTCCACCGTGACCTCGCCGGACACCTGCGCCGCCGGATTGCCCACCGCCGCCGCACGAGCCCGGACGACCACTTCGGCCATCTGCTTCTCGTCCAGTGCCCCGGCCGCGACCAGTGCCTGCGCCTGCAGCGCGGCGAGCGCGTCCTGATGCGGCCGCAGCGGCGCCAGGAAGTAGGGGTCGAGCTGGGTGGATGCCACCTGGTCCAGATCGGTCGCGAGCGACCCGCGCCCGACACCGTAGACGACGGCGATCTCACCCTCGCCGAGCTGCAGCCAGGACCACGCCTCGTAGGCGGCCCACGCCGCGTCCATCTCGACATGTGATTCCGAGATCGGCGGCCACGCGCCCACCGCGTCGAGGGATTCGATATAGGCGAAGGTGCGGCCCTCGTGGAAATCGTGGCTGCCGGACGCCCAGAAATCGACCTCGGTCCGGTCGATTCCGGCCGCGGCCAGCGCTTCCCGCATCACCGGCAGCAGAATCTCCGCCATATCGTCGCGACGGTCGGCGGCCGTGCCCGGTGACTGTGCGAATGCCACCACCCCGATATCACGCATCGGAACCTCCCGCGATCGGCCGGTAATAGCGAATGCTGTTCATGGATGTGTCCAGGTCCTCGTCGGCGCACCACACCGGTTCCACTCGCATACCGATATGGACCTCGCTCGGTTCGACCTCACGGATCAGGTGCATGAGCGTGGTGTCCGCGCCGTCCACCTGGATATACGCGACCAGGTACGGCGGTTCGATCGTCTGGCCGGGGAACGGGAAGTTCACCACGCAGAAGGTTTTCACCACTCCCGCGCCGCCCAGTTCGAACGGTTCGGACAGTTCGACGAGGCAGCGGGAGCAGAACTCCGGCGCGGGCAGATACACCCGTTCGCAGGTTCCGCAGCGGCGGGCCAGCAGGCTGCGGTGGGCCAGCCCGCGCAAGAAGGCCGAGCGGCCGGTGCCGGCGACGAAGGTGTAGTCCACCTTGTGCGGGCTGGTGAACGATTCCACCGGGGCGGGCAGGGTACTCATGACGCCTCCACCGGCTCGAAGCAGACGATATCGCGGATACTGCCGACCCGTTCCGTGCGCCAGCGGGGCTTCACTCGCAGGCCGGCGGTGAGCCGGGTGGGGTCGCCGCCGGTGTCCACGGCATGGAACAGGGCGCCCACGGTGCCGTCGATCGTGATCAGCGCCCAGGCGAAATGATCGGCCTCGATATCGTCGCCCGGCCGGGTGGGCACCCAGGTCCAGTGGGTGAGGGTGCCGGTGGGATCCAGCCGGACCAGCTCACCCGTGGGGGCCGAGTTGGCCGGGTCGAACTCGAGAGCCGGGCAGAGCACCGCCCCGGATTCGGTCCGCACCCCGTACAGTTCGCCGTCGCGCAGACCGCCCAGGAACGTGCCGATCTTCTCGCCGACCGTCCGGTTGTACGGGAATTCGATGGTGTAGGGCGCGGTGAGACTCGCGTCCGGGGGCTCGGCTGTCATCGCTCTCCTGCCGCTCGGGTACACGGCCGGATACCGGACCGCGCCTCGATCGTGACCCGCCCGGCGGGCCGCTGTCAATCACTTGATTGAATCGTTTGATAGTTCGGGCTCGTGTCTCGGCCGGGTTTCGGTGGCACGCATGGGTGAACCCCGGTGCGTGGCTTGCGGCGATGACGTAAGCTCCGAATTAAAGTAGAACCTGTTCCAATTCCTCTCGGTGAGGAGAGATCACCATGGCCATCGTTGAACAGCTGGAGCCGACAACCGACGGACGCCGCCGGCTCGAGCTGCGCAGCCCCGCGACCCGTGAACGCGTCGGCGAGATCGAGGTGAGCACGGCCGACGATGTCGCCGCGGCGCTGGCCACGGCCCGCGCCGCGCAGCCCGGCTGGGCCGCCCGGCCGGTCAAGGAACGCGCCGAGATCATCCGCAACGCGGTCTCGGTGCTGCTCGCCCGGCGCGACGAAATCGTCGAAACGGTCATGCAGGAGACCGGTAAACCGCGGGTCGAGGCATTGGCCATCGAAATGGTGCCGGCCTGCGATTTCCTGAACTATTGGAGCGGGCGGGCCCCGAAGGACCTGGCCGACGAGAACCGCCGCCTGCACGGCTACATGCTGCCGCTGAAGAAGCTGGTCATCAACTATCAGCCGCTCGGCGTCGTCGGCGTCATCACCCCGTGGAACGGCCCGTTCATCCTCTCCCTGAACCCCATCGCGCAGGCGCTGCTGGCCGGTAACTCGGTGGTCCTCAAACCGTCCGAGGTCACCCCGCACTCCGGGGAATGGGCAGTCAAGGTGCTGCACGAGGCCGGGGTCCCCAAGGATGTGCTGCAGGTCGTCCACGGTGACGGGGAGACCGGCGCCGCGCTGGTCAACGGCGATATCGACAAGATCTCGTTCACCGGCAGTGTCGGCACCGGCAAGAAGATCGCCGCGGCCTGCGCGACCCGGCTCATCCCGTGCACCCTGGAACTCGGCGGCAAGGACGCGATGATCGTCTGCGCCGACGCCGACCTGGATCGCGCCTCGCTCGGCGCGGTGTACCTGTCGATGTTCAACACCGGGCAGGTCTGCGTCGGTGTCGAACGGATCTACGTCGTGGAGAGCATCGCCGACAAGTTCATCGAGGAGGTCCGCAAACGGGCCGCCGAGGTCACCTACGGATCCTCCGGCAAGGACGTCGGCCCGCTGTTCTGGGACCGCCAGCTCGAGATCGTGGAGAAGCACGTCGAAGACGCCAGGTCCAAGGGCGCCACCATCCTGCTCGGCGGTGAATCCGATACCGCCGAGGGCGTGTTCTTCAAGCCCACGGTGGTCGTGGACGTCACCCACGATATGGACATCATGCAGCAGGAAACCTTCGGCCCGATCGTCGCCATCATGCGCGTGCGGGACGAAGAGGAAGCCGTGCGGATGGCCAACGACTGCCAGTACGGGCTCAGCGGCAGCGTGTTCACCAAGGACAAGGCCAAGGTCGTCCGGCTCGCCAAACAGCTGAAGACCGGGTCGGTGGTGCAGAACGACGCCTCGGTGATCTACGGCGTCGCCGAAGCGCCGTTCGGTGGCCGCAAGGACAGCGGGATGGGTCAGGTGAACGGGCGCGAGGCGCTGCGCGGCTTCGCCCACCCGCAGCCCGTGCTGCTGGACCGGTGGGGTCTGAAGAAGGAGAGCATCTGGTACCCCTACAGCGAGGCCACCGCCGCCACGCTGGAGAAATCCATCGCCACCCTGTTCGGAAACAAGTTCGTCCGCCGCCTGGTGCGCTGAGGTCCGGTCCGGCCGCGGGACGTTCCAGCGGCCGGAAATCAGGCGCTGTGCAGGCAACGCGGCCGGCCGGATAACCGGCCGGCCGCGTTGTTGTGCCGCTGGTGCGGAAAGAACCGAATGTCAGGCGGCCGGGTGGTCGACCGGTTCGTCGCTGTCCGCCGGGGTGGAGCCGCCGGCGCGTCCCGCGCGGTACCGTTTGACCACCTCCCACACGATCGGCAGCACCGAGACGGCCACGATCAGCAGGAAGATCAGGTCGACGTTATCGCGCACGATCTCGATCTGACCCAGCAGATAACCCAGCATCGTCACCCCGGCGCCCCACAGCACACCGCCGAGCACGTTGTAGGTGAGGAACACCGAATACTTCATCTTCGCCGCACCCGCGACCACCGGCGCAAAGGTGCGCACGATGGGCACGAACCGGGCCAGCACGATGGTGATCGGTCCGTGCTTCTCGAAGAACGCGTGCGATTCGTCGATATAGGACTTCTTGAAGATCTTCGCGTCGTTGCTCTTGAACAGTGCCGTCCCGCCCCGGGAGCCGATCAGATACCCGACCTGGTCGCCGGCGATGGCCGCGATCGGGATCAACACCAGGAGCACCCCGATCGGTGCGAACGGTTCGATTTCGGTGGATTTGGACGCGGCGATGAGTCCCGCTGTGAACAGCAGTGAATCTCCGGGCAGCAGCGGAAACAGCAGGCCCGATTCGATGAACACCACGAGGAGCAGACCCAGTAGCACCCAGGTGCCGAACGAGTTGAGCAGATTCACCGGGTCGAGGAAACCCGGCATCAGGGCAAGTTCGGTGGTGACCGCTGCGGCGGCTGAGTAACTCACCCAGCCGAAGATACCGCAGCAGAATACGCCGCCCGTTTCCGGATTGCCCGTTTCGGGCGTTTGTAGCGGATCGGTAGCCGATCAGTCCTCGTGCGCACGCTGCCGCAGTGTGGCCTCGATCTCCGCGACCCGTTCCGCCGGAATACCCCACGGGCTCGCCAGCCCGAGGCGGGAATCCAGGTCCCACAGCACGCACTCCTCGCCGGGCCGGGCGACCAGCGACCATGCGACGACGGTCCGGCCGAGCTGGCCCGCCATATCGCTGTGACCCGAACCGGCCGGTTCGGCACCTTCCGGGTGGTGGTGCAGGAACCGGCCGTAGGCACTGTCGCAGAAGTCGGCGTACCGCCGGGTGCACAGGATGAAACCGTGCCACGCCTCGTCGACTGCCCGCGACGGCATCCCGATCACCTGGCCGTCGGCCAAGGCGGGACCGCAGCAGCGCAACCACTGGCGGAGACCGGTGGCGACGAGTTCGCGTGGTTCCCAGGGGCAGGTCTTGTAGATCGCGTCGGGCAGCTCGAGGTCGCGGACCGTGCGTTCCACGGCGGCGGGGTCGATCCCGCGGTGACGCCGGGACGGGGCGAAGGTGAACACAGTGCCATTATCCGGATGTTTTTCGCGGCCTTTGCGATTCGGCCGATTCCTCCTGCGCACAGGGTGCGGAGGCTCGGCTGCGAGCCCGCACCGACAGCGCCGTGTCGATGTTCGGAAGTCCTTGGGCGCCGGATCGATTCACCGGTACCGTGGAGTGATGGATGTGGGAGGAATTCTCGTTCTGTTGTTCTTCGGTCTGCTCTGCGTGGGCGCCATCGTGGGGATCGTCCTCGCGATCGCCAAAGCGGGTTCCGGCGGAAACAGGCGGGCGCGGGGCGGTTACTACTCGGGCGGCGCCAGCGGTTCCGGCAATTGGAGTTCCGGTGACGGCGGTTCGAGCGGCGGCAGCGGTTGCGGAGGCGGCAGCAGCTGTGGCGGGGGCGGCGGCGGTGGCGGCGGGGGTGGTTGCGGCGGCGGTGGCGGCGGTGGTGGCGGCGGCTGACCGGCCCGCCATGCCATCGGTTGCCGCGACCGGTTCTCGGCCCGGAAAGTGGATGTAACCTCAGGTTGCGTGTAACATTCGGGTCGATTCGGCCGGGATGCGTTGAGAGTTCTTGCGGGCGGGGTCGGGCGGATGCAGTTCCGGTGCTTCCGATTTCGCGGAGCTGGGAAGGCTATCGGCCGCACCTTTTATATCAATTTGATATAAGATGAAACCTCACTTTTTCACAGTCTCTACTGTGAGAAGTGAGATGTGTGCCAAATTCTCCCGCTGACGCCTGCGTTCTGCGGAGAATATAGATTCACATATGAATCTCGTTCCGGATGAACATAATTGGCGGACGCGCCGTAGGCCGATCTCGGGTGCAACGGCACCCTGCCCTGGTTACTGTGCGTGCCGTGGTTACCGCATTGGTAGTACTCGCAATCCTGATTCTCGTTGCCTCCGTCGTCCATCTCGCCAGCCGGCCGCCGGAGGACGTCGTATCGCGCAGAACACGGGCGCGGGTCGGATCGGAAAGCTACTCCGACTGATTCGTCCCACTCGCGGGCGACAGCACCACCACCGCAATCGGACGCCGGGTCTTCTTCTGATATTCGCTGTACCGGCCCCGATTCACCCCGTCCACCAACTCCCAGCGGCGCGTGTATTCCGGATCTCCGGGCAGGGTAGCCCGGGCAACGACCGGAATCGCGCGCCGCCCCACTTGGATCTCGCACTCCGGCCGCGCCTTCAGGTTCGCCAGCCACCCCGGCGGCCGCGGCGACCCGCCGTTCGACGCGGTCACCAGAAAATCCGCCCCATCCTTCGCATAGGTCAGCGCGGAGGTCCGCGGCAGCCCGGTCTTCCGCCCCACGGTCCGCAGCAGCAGGGTCGGATTCCCGAACAGCAACCGGTGCCCCACGAACCCGCCACTCTTCTCGTAAACCCATTGATGCACGTGCAGTGCCCGCACGAACAACCCGGCCACAAACCCCTCCTCCACTCGGCAACGCCCCCACCCTAACGACCGGGCCCCACCACAGCACTCCGCCGCGAACCACACCCCGCCTGATTGGCCCCCCGCCCAGCCGACCGGGTACCATCCCACTCCTGCGGCCCCTGGTCGCAACGAGGGGCGGTAGCTCAGTCGGTTAGAGCCGTGGACTCATAATCCATTGGTCGTGGGTTCGAGCCCCACCCGCCCCACAAACACTCTCTCACCTGCGGATATGTGAATCTTTCGAGAGGTTTCGATCTAGAACAGCGCTTCTAGACGAATAGATTATGGAGTAGGCTCGCAGCTGTGGGCGCCATCGATCTGGACGATATCCGCGAACTCGTCGAGGACTTTGCTACCGAACTCCGTCGGAAGAACCGAAGGCCGAAGACCCTTGAGGTGTACCGCCTCCATGTCGGGTACTTCGCCGAATACCTCCTGGAAGAAGCCTTGCCCACGAACGCTCCCGACATCACCCGGGAGCACATCGGCGGCTACATCGAAAACCTTCTTCAGCGCACCAATCGCCGGACAGGCGAACCGCTGTCACCTCAATACGCCCGCAGCCAGTACCGGAGCTTGCAGCAGTTCTTCAAGTACCTTGCTGCGGAGGAGGTCATCACTGCGGATCCGTTCGACAAGATGTCTCTTCCCGATGCGCCGGACAAACTGATCCCTGTTCCGTCGGTCGAGTCATTGCGGACCCTATTAGAGGAGTGTGCCGGCACTGATTTCGAATCAAGGCGAGACAACGCGATCATCAGGCTCTTCGCCGACACCGGGTGTCGCTGCGGCGAAGTCGCCGGTCTGAACGTCGACGATCTCGATTTCGAGGAGGACACGGCACTGGTCATCGGCAAAGGTGGCAGGCCGCGGTCGTCACCCTTTGGCGATAAGACCCGAATCGCCTTGCGCCGGTATCTTCGCGCTCGCGCGCAGCACACCTTCGGATCGAAGAGCGACAGGCTTTGGCTCGGCAGACAGGGCCCGATGACTGATCATGGAGTTCGCCAGATGCTGGAGCGGCGCGCCAAGGCGGCTGGCATCGAGCACATACACCCACACATGCTGCGGCATTGGTTCGCGCACAATTGGCTTGCGAATGGCGGCCAGGAGCAGGATCTCATGATGCTCGCGGGCTGGCGCTCGCGCCAGATGCTCGATCGCTACGGCAAGTCGGTCGCTACCGAGCGCGCGAAGTCGGCGCATCGCCGCGCGCGACTCGGCGACAAGCTGTAGGCCCCGGCGGCGCCTCGGCTGTGGGACGTTCGGGTCTCTCGATAGGCTCGCAGAAGGCAAAATGAAATTCATGACCGAATTCGTGCTCACACAAGAACGCCGCGCCGAGCTGGGCTCACTCCTAGATGACGAATCGAAGTTTCAGGCCGACTACCCGAAGGTCGCCGACTATCTGACTATGGCCCCTGGGCTCAGCGGGACCGGCGATGAGGGCGTGGACCGAGCCTTCGATGTGCGGTTGTTGCACTTCATGACCGGAGGGGAGAGCGCGAACCCGTACTGGGACATTGTCGGCCCGCTTGTCAACGTCGGGCCTCCAGAACGTGGAGGTCGGCGAGAAGTGAACGGTGGGCAGTCGAATGGTTCCGCCCGGCTGGCCTATGCGCAGATGCTTCTGCAAGAAGCGTATGCGTACGCCATTCCCTCTCCGGCGACCGTGTCGTGGATTGCCACAGCCTGTGATGGAACAGGAGTGATCGAGCTCGGCGCCGGCCGAGGGTACTGGGCCCAGCTTCTTAGCGACAGCGGCCTGGACGTACTCGCCTTCGACTCAGAGCCGCCAGGGGCGGCTCAGAACGTCTCGTTTCCTGACGCTTCTGGAGTTCGCGACACTTGGCATGCTGTGGATGGTCTTGACGATTTCGACCGTGTGGCGGAAGCCGGCGAGCTATCGCGCCGAACGCTGTTCCTTTGCTGGCCTCCCGGATGGGGCGATGCAATGTCGCACGAAGCGCTGGCCAGATATGCGGCGGCCGGCGGCCGGCGGGTGATCTATGTCGGCGAGCCGAAGGGTGGAAAAACGGGGTCCGATGAGTACTTCGACATGCTCGATCGAGAGTGGCGTCTCGAAGACCGTGACCAGTCGTTCGTCAGTTGGTGGAACCTGAACGATCGGGCCGAACTTTGGGTACCGCGCACGTAGGTCCGTTGCGAGATCTCGTTACCTGAGGCTCGACGACGAGAGATCGATCGACCGGTACATTGCGTATACGCAGGTTGTGGGTCGCGGGCAACTGGTACTGGAAGGGATGGGTTCACCATGGCTGAGCCAAGGTACGTGCAGATCGCGAACAAGTATGCAAGGGAGATTCGCCGAGGCGCGCTACCGCCGAACACCCGGCTGCCAAGTTATGCGGATATAGCCCGGGAGAACAATGTGTCCGAGATCGTAATCCGAAAGGCTGTAGGCCAGCTGAGCCGCTGGGGTCTCGTGAAGACAGTCGAGCGCCGCGGGACCTATGTTGTCCCGCAAGCCACGCTGACTCGGTTGGCACCCGAACGTCAAATGGAAAGCCCTGAAACCACCTACGGCAACGAAACGGAGGACGCGGTCACCGTTGATCGCGAGATCGAGCGCCTCGATGCTACCGCCGAACTTGCCAACGCTTTTGACATCGAGGTAGGCGACGAGCTTGTCCATGTGATCACGCGTGCTGCCGAGGCCGGTAATCCAGTGTCGGTCTCGGACACCTATCACCTGCCGGATCAGGAAACGCCGGACGCAGCGGTCCTTGAGGAAGTGCTGGCCGAACGTGTTCCTTCGGAACGCCATGCCGATTGGCTCGGTCTCGGGGAAGGCGATCCTGCCACCACGGTCCGCCAACGGTTCCTCGGTGTGGATGACCGTGTGCTCATGATCTCCGACGTGTCGTATCCACCTGGCCGGTATCAGGCGTTCTCCTTCCGCATGTCGCTCAACCCAGAGGATCCATAACCGCCTTTGACGCCGATCCGTAGGTCTGCGTCTGGTCCCTGAGGGCCTGGTCAGCATCGCTGACCAGGCCCTTTGTTTTGCCCGAGCTCCTGCGTATACGCAAACCTTGTGCGTATACGCAACTGCGTATACGCTGCGTGTGTATACACAAGCACGATGCGCTGAAGGAGCTGCATTCATGAACACAGAGCAAGGTTCAGCACCCAGTCAAACGCTGATAAGCCTGCGCGATGCCGCGCAACTTGCTGGGGGAGTGCACCCGACGACAGTTCGTCGGTGGGTCGACTCCGGCTTGCTCGACGGCTACCAGGTTGGACCGAGGCTGATCAAGGTTGATCGCGTACAGGTCCTGGCACTTGTCCGCCCGCTCGGCGAGGGCGGCGCGGCATGAGTACTCCAACGGAACGGGCGCTGCGCGCTCGTATCGCCGCACACGAATCGTGGGCTAGGACCCCCGACCGCGCTGCCCGCACCGCAAAGGCCAGAACCGCGATGGCGAGCAAGTTCGACCAGCTTGTTGACCCCGATGGGCTCTTGAGTCCGGAGGAGCGCGCATACAGGGCCGATCAGGCACGGAAAGCGCACTACACGCGGTTGGCGCTCAAATCCGCCCAGTCTCGCCGGCGCCGCCAAGGCAAGAGCCGGAAAGGTGGTGACTGCTGATGCGTGCCCGGACGTTCGGTATCGCGATTGCGGCGGTTTCGGTCGGCTTTTTGGTGTTGACGGCGCCGGAGGTTGTGGGGTTCACGGTGATGCTGCTGGGCGCTATCGCGTTCTGGCGGATGCGCCCTCGGAAGGGGGTGCGGCGATGAGCGTCGAGCAGGAGCGAGAGCCGTTCAACGATCCGGCGGAGTTGCTGGACGAGTTGGACACGCTCATCTCGGAGCAGCAGTCATTGCGGCTGCGCGCGGCGGCATTGTCGGCGCGGTATCGGGAGTTGGAGCAGTTCGGCGACCGGTTTGATAAGCCGGGTGATCTGTTCCCCGAGGAGTTCGGCCGGATCAACGTCGAGTACGCGGTCAAGTACCTGGATAGCGCGGTCAAAGACGCTGAGGGACTGCTGAAGTACTCGCTTCGTCCGGCTCGCGGTCTTGCTGAGAAGGTGCGCGTGTACCCGCAGCTCGACCAGCCCGAGATTGATCGGGGGCGGTCGCGGTGAGCGGGTACGGGTATGGCCGTGCGCAGGACGGCCCGTCGCATTTCGAGCGTGTGCGTGGTCATCAGGCGTTTCACAGCATGGCCGGGCCGGAGTTCATGGGTACGGGTGCGGTGTTCGCGCCGATCCGGGCCTTGCCGGTGACGGGTCAGCTGATGGCGTGGGCGGTGCTGATCCTGATCGGGATCGGTGGGTGCTCGATTGCGTGGGTCGACCAGCAGTCCTATGTGCCCTCGCCGAACATCTGCCGGGCACACGAGACGGCCCGTACGGATTGCGTGCAGCCCGATCGGCCGGCGCCGTCGGTGGGGGTGGGGCAGTGACCATGTCCGAGCAGCAGCTGCGGGACGGGATTCCGGTGTTCGCGTGGCGGTGTGCGCCGTCGCATCTGCGGACCCGTCGCCAGCTGGCGGCCGAGGGTCTACGGCCGAATGGGCAGGACATCGCGGCTCGGTTGGAGCGTCCGCGTCGTCGGGGTGAGCCGTTGACGGCCTACCTCTACGACGTCCGTCTTGCTGCGGCGAAGCGGGAAGCGTCCCCGGCTCAGCTTGAAGCGCTGGCGCGGGCGACGCGGGAGCGGCAGATGCGGGCAGCGGAGCGCCGCGGCATCGACCGGGCCGTGCTGGAGGCCGAGGTCGATCCGGGTCCGGCCTGGGCGAGTACGGGCAATGCGTTCGCGGGTTTGTCGGCGAATGCGTTCGCGGCAGGTCAGGAGCGTAAGGGGCTGAGCCGGTGAGCCGCCGCCAGCCGAAGCCGAATCCGGTCCGTGAGCAGTCCCAGGCTCATGGGCAGTGGATGGTGCCGGTCAGCGAGTTGCCGCATTTGGCTAAGGCCGCGGCACGGCGCGGTGAGTCGGATCGGAAGGTGCTGGTTGACCTTCCGGCGCCGCAGCAGGTCCGGACCCCGGGTGGGTCGGTGGGGCAGTGGCTGGGGTCGGGCAAGGCGTTGCCGCCGGTTCCGCCGCAGTACCTGACCGAGGCCGATATCGCCGCCACCGAGCCGGCCAAGCAGAAATCCCAGTCCAGCAATGCGTTCGCGGGTCTGTCGACCAACGCGTTCGCGGCTGGGTGTGAGCAGAAAGGAATGAGTCGATGACAGGTCACCGTTTGGGCCCGCTCGATATGACGGTCTTGACGATCCTGGCCGAGCAGTACGGCGCTCCGTCGGATCGGGTAGCCCGCATGTTGGGCACGTCGATGAAGAACGTGTACCACAAAACGGCCAAGTGGCGTGCGGCGCATATGGTGTCGAACCTGCGTATCCGGCCCGTGCCGGGTCCGATGTGGGTGTTTCCCACCCGGTCTGCGACCGAGGCGCTGTTGCCGTTCTACGCCAAGTACTGGACTCCGACCCCGAAGATGGCCGCGCACGTGTGCACGGTGCTGGATGTGCGGTTGGCGCTGGTCGGGCTGGATCTGGATCGGTGGGTTTCGGAGCGGGAGTTGCGGGCTCAGTTGGGTCCGACGAAGCCCGGTGTTTCCCGTCCGCATGTCCACGATGGCCGGTTTCTCGATAGTGAGGGTCGGTGGTGGGCGGTGGAGGTCGAGATGACTGCGAAGAACCAGGCGGCTGCTCGGGTGGCGGTGGCGAAAGCGATCGCGGAAGCAGGGTCCGCGGAGTGCGCGGGTGTGCTCTACATCTGCGCTGATCCGGTGATCGTGAGCAAGTCCGGCACCGAGACCGATCGGCGTAGCGAGGAGATCCGCAATGTGGTCTGGTCTGCGGTGGAGCAGGTGCTGACGGGTGCGGAGAACGAGCCGAAAGTGCGGATTCTGGGTCTGTCGGAAGTGCTGCCCGAGCAGAAGACCGATACCGCCGGGGCCGTTGTTCGGCCCGGTCTGACTGTGATCGAGGGCGGAGCCTCTGATCACTCCGGCCAGGCCGCCACCGGAAAGGCGGTGTCGTGGTGAGCATCGAGTATTTCGCGCAGGCCCCGGAGCCGGAGTGCACACCGATCATCACTCCCGATGATTGCGGCCCGTTTGTCACCTCGATGCCGGGCGTGCCGGTCGATCCTGCGGAGAAGTCCCAGCCGCAGGGCGATCCGATGCCCGAGATCGGTCCGTCGTTGCCCGGGATCGATCCGGACGGCGAGTGGTTCTCGTGGTTGAACCTGCCGGATTGGACCTGGGACGGCGTCGTCGACGGCACCGTGATCACCGCGACCGGCCTGGTGTTCGTGCTGGTATTGACGCTGTTGCTGCTGGTTCCCGGCATCCAGTTGGCGTGGACACCGGCCAAGGCCCGGAACTGGACGCTGGCGTCGCTGGTGGCGTTGCCGGGTGGGGCGATCGTGTTCGCCGGGCTGGACCCGATGGCCCCGATCGAGCAGTTCGGCGACGGCGCGGCGGAACTGCTGGCCGGTTCGCCGGTGCACGGGCTGTTGTTGATGGCGGTGCTGTTGGTGCCGGCGTCGTGGATCGCGGCGACCGCGGCGATCACGAACCGGCGGGTGAAGGCCGCCACGAACGGGTTCCAGTCCCCGGCCCGCACCGAGCGGGTGTTGTGGGCGCAGGCGCAGCGGGAGCAGCGGGCCGCGGCCCGGCTGTCGCGCTACCGGCTGCCGTTCACGACCGGCGGTTTGGACCCGCACCCGGTGTTCGGCCGACTGGCACGGGAGGAGACCCAGGCCCCGCCCACGAGCCGGTTCAAGGCGCTGACCGCGCGAACCGAAACCCGCCTGATTGTGCCGTGGATCAACATGCGCGAGCACATGGTCACGGTTGCGTCGTCGGGTAAGGGCAAGACCACGTTGATGTTCCGGGCGATCCTGTCCTGGTATGTGACGGCGTGGCTGCGGCATCGGCAGTGGTGGCGGCGCGATCGTCCGGGTCGGCCGTTGGCGATGGTGATCGACTGCAACGGCGGCCCGGAGTCGATCAAGGCGGCGCATGAGCTGGAGCGTTGGATGCTCAAGCTCGGTGTTCCTCAGCAGCGGATCGGGATCTTCCCGTACAACTGCCAGTTCGATTTGTGGCGGATGAACCGCGACGATATGCGCTCGGTGCTCTCGGCGATGGTCTCCGGCGGCGCCGCGCCGACGACCTCGACGGAGAAGTATTTCCACGAGGGCCGGGAGAACCTGATTCACCTGGTGGTGGATGCGCCGGCGAAGGTGGTCAACCGGGAACCGGTAGGGGAGAACCCGCCTCGGTCGTGGATGGAGTTCCTGTCGCGGTTCGACCCGCAGGTTCTGGCGAAGTTGTGGGGCGGGGTGTTCGATCCGGGCCGGGGTGGCTGGACCGGTGTGGTCGGTGCGGATCAGAAGATCGCGGCCACCATGCAGGGCGAGCAGCCGGTGCTGCCGTCCACGCTGGCGGAGTTCTCGAACCTGTATCGGCTGTTGGGTGATGCGTTCGACGGGGACAAGCAGCTCACCGACTACGACTGCTTGTATGTCGTGCTCGACGGTGTGACCGCACCGGACCGGGCCCGCAGCCAGTTCGGTGCGCTGGGGTGCCTGTTCGAGCAGCTGGCCGACAAGGACCACGGCCGCGAATCCCTGCTCGCTGTCGACGAGTTCTCGGCGGTGTCCGATGGCAAGACGCGGGCGGACAAGTGGGTGATGCGGCTGCGTAAGGCCAAGATCGGCACCTGGTGGTTCGCCCAGGACTGGAACGGTCTGGGCTTCGACGACGAGCAGCGCGAATCGCTGGTCGGCGCCGGCTCGGGTGGCGCGGTGATCGGTGGGCACCAGTTCAGCGAACGCATCGCCCAGGCGTTCGGGACGAAGAAGGGTTTCGACCTGTCCCGCAAACTGGTCGGCGGCTCCGTCGCGGGTGATGAGGGCAATATCCAGGCCCACGACAAGCACCTGATCGACCCGAACCGCATCCGGCGCATGGGCAAGGGCGAGATCGTGCACGTCGCCAACGGCCGCGCCCGCTGGGGCCAGGTCTCCCCACTCGACCAGGCCACCTACGAGGCCCTGCGTCCACTGCCGGGCTTGGACCGATTCACCGAACCCGAACCCGAACAGGTCGCGCCCGTGATCGACCTGGTCAAACGCCGCCCGGCCTGACCCGAAAGGAGACACACGTCATGGCCATGCCCAATTTCAACCCCGAAGACCACGGCGAAGAGATCACCGCCGCATCCGCCGCCCGCCGCGCCCATGAGGCCGATGTGCTGGCCGCGATGACCGCGGACCTGGAAAACACCCCGGCCGCCAAACTCGCCCAGCAGTTGGTGCCCGTCGTCCCCGACGGTGGCGCGATCGGCCGCCAGCTCGAACCGCATGTGAAGAAGGTCGCCAAAACCCGTGAGGGACTGAGGATCTGGGCTCCCGCGATCGGTGCGACCGGCGCGTTCGGTGTCGCGGTGATCGTGCTGCCGGTGACCGGTCCGCTCGCGATCTACGGGGCGGCGCTGGTCGGGTTCGGCTGGTGGCATTCCGCCGGCCGACCCGGACCGGTCGCCTCGATCCAGATGCTGTTCTACACCGGCGCCGACGCCCTGGCCCGCATCCGGGCATGGGTCGCCCGATTGACCGCCCGCCGCGCAGCCCACGAGGCCCGCCGCACCGGGCAGGAGCAGTGAGCGTCATGACAGTTCCCGTGCTCCGCCGCCCGCGGTTGTTGGATGCGTTCTGCTGCGCCGGTTCGGCCAGCGTCGGCTACGAACGGGCCGGGTTCGACGTCGTCGGCGTCGATATCGTCGATCAGCCGAACTACCCGTTCGAGTTCCACCTCGGGGACGCGATCGAGTTCATCCGCGAACACGGCCACGAGTTCGATTTCATCCACACCTCTCCGCCGTGCCAGGCATCGTGCACGTTGACCCGGGGCACGAACAAGGGCCGCGTCTACCCGCAGCTCATCCCGCAAACCCGCGCCGCGCTCGCCGCGGTCGGGGTGCCCTCGGTGATCGAGAACGTGATGGGCGCCGATATCCGCCGCGACCTCGTGCTCTGCGGAGAAATGTTCGGCCTCGGCGTCATCCGACACCGCGCGTTCGAACTGTCCGGTTGGCGCGCGGTGCAGCCGGCCCACCGCCGCCACCGCGGCTATGTGCGGGGCTGGCGCCACGGCGTCTACCGCGACGGCCCCTACCTCGCCGTGCACGGCCAAGGCGGCGGGAAAGGCTCGGTCGCCGAATGGCAGGCCGCGATGGGCATCTCCCACACCGATGTCCGGCACGAGATCGCCGAAGCCATCCCACCGGCCTACGCCGAGCACATCGGCGCCCAGGCCCTGAGCCACCTCACCGCCAACACCGCAGCCAGGAAGGGGTGATGCACCGACAGAAACCCCCAGAAATTCCCCGCGAATTCCCCGAGAAAACCAGACGGAAAAGGAGCACTGAAAATGTCTGAACGCCCTGTTGAGGACGAGATTATGGACGAGGCCCGCAAGTTCGGGCACAGCATGGCGCAGTTGATGCGCATGCACGCCCAGGCCCATGGGTGGTTGGAGAAGCGCAAGGTGCGCCGCGAGATCAGCCTGACCCTGCGGCAGCAGCGCCGCAGCGAGCAGGCCGAGCGGGTGCACCACAAGGCGTGGACCGCGCAGATGATCCACCGCTACCAGATCGCCGCCCAAGCCCGGTACGAGCGGTGGACCGACCCGAACACCACCTTCGAGCAGCGCCGCCGCGACGATGCGGCCGCGATCCGGCATATCGAGGATCTGCGGGAGCGGATCGTGGGCAATACCCGACTGACCGAGGTGGAGCGCGGGATCGCGCTGGATTGCCTGGAATCGGCGCGGATGTGGCCCTACAAGAAGGATCGCACCCCGGAGATGCTGGCCCGCGCGCCGAAGGTCCGCGGCCTGGACGCTCTGCGGTACCGGGCCCGGCTGGCCCGGGAAACCGACTGGATCCAGCGGCGACGGTTCGAACGCGAGACCGCGCAGCGAGATCGAGGCATTGCCGCCGAGCGGCAGGAACCCGTCTGGCAGCAGCAAAGCCAGTCGCAGCAGGTTGGACAGGAGATTCCGCGACCGACCGGGGAACTGGACCTCGCGCAGAAAGACGCGGTTCAAAAGATCCGGCACGCCGTGCTGGAAAACCAGCCCGATCAGCTCCGGGCGGCGGGGGACGCCGCGGTCCGGGTCGGGTTGACCCCGCAGCGGGTGCAGTGGGAGATGCAAACCGCGGAGCAGAACTCGAAGTACGTCAGCGAGGTCTCCGCACTGCGGAACGGCAGCATCACCACGTGGCGGACCTATAGCCCGACCGAGGCCGAGGCAGCGCAGTGGGCGGCCCACAACACCCGCACAGGGAACTGGCTGCCAGGTGTGCAGCTCAAGGCCACCACCCGCGAACGCGGCAACCAGGTACCGATCCGGCTGTCCGACGGCGGGGTCGAGCACGTCACCACCCGCACCACGGAGTGGGCCCAGCCCGCACAGGCGGCACAGCGGGCGCAGGGCCGCGGCGAGGACGAGCTGGAGTCGCTCAAGCAGCGGCATCGCCTCTCGATCGAGCACAACGCCGATCTCGCGGACCAAAACGCCACCTTGACCCGGCGGTTGACCGCGCTGCGGACCGAGCGTGACGAGCTGGTCAAGGAGCGCAACCGGTACAAGACCGAGCGCGACGAGTCGGTGCAGAAGCTCGCCGAGCGGACGCCGGCCGCGCAGCGGTTCGGTAGTCAGCAGCGGCAGCACGCCGAGAAGACTCGGAATCATCCTGGTCCTGGTCTCAAGGTTCCGCAGTCGGTTCAGGAGGCCACTTTCGCGGGCCAGCAGCGAAGCACCGAAGAAATCTCGCAGATGAGCGAGGTCCTGGCGGCCAATCGCGGCTTTGACCAGCCCGTGAAATCGGCGGCCGTCTGGGCGATGGTCCGCGAGATCACCGACCGCACCCCCGACTCCGTGCCGCAGGCCGAGTTCGACACCAAGCTCCGCAGCGAGTTCGGCGACTGGTGGTTCAACGGCGGCTCGAAAGAGTACGCGGCCGAACAGGAACGCCAGGAGCAGCAGCGCGAGCGCGAGTCGCGGGTCTTCGCAGCAGGCAACCGGAACGGCACCGAGGTCGTAACCGGCGCGGCCGACCAACAGCACACCAGCAGCGCGTTCGCCGGTTTGTCGACCAATGCGTTCGCCTCCACCAGCAACCGGAAAGGAATGAGCCGATGACCGGCACCGAGCACAACCAGCAGGATGCCCGCCCGGCCGATCCCACGGGCCCGCAGTACTACGCCGCCCGCGGCGCAACCAGGAAAACCGAGCAAGAAATGCGCGCCGACTACACACGTGCCGCACAGTTACGCCGCGAGAGCCTGCGCGCCGAAACGGTCGAACAAGTCGGGCAACTCTTCGACCAAGCGAAACAGGTCGAAGACCGCTGGTGGAACCACGAGTCGCCCGCTGTGCGGGCGGACTGGGACTATCTCGACGATGCCTACCACGACTGGCGCCACAGCGCCGGAACGATGGAGCGGCTGTACGAGCAGGTGATGATCGACCGCGTCGACGGTGTCACTTCGGGGATGAGCGAGGTGCAGTGGCGGTCTCAGCGGCAGGCCCGGGAGATGGCCGGCCATGGACGGTGGGCGCAAGCTCAGGAAGCGTTCGGTGCCCGGCCGTGGAATATCCACCCGGTGGACCCGCGTAGCGCGGAGCACTGGGCGCACCATTCGGCGAGCCCGGGCGAACAGCTGATGCGTGGCGACTTCGCTCAGGTCTACCTGCTGGACCGGCGGCGTAGCGACACCTACACCGACCGCGAGTACATGCAGGTCACCGAGATGATGTACACGGTCAGCGAGCCGTGGGTAACGCGCAGCGACGAGTTCGGCGAAACCTGGCGGGACATGCGGCGCATGTCCGCTCGCTACAACGAAGCACGCAGCGAAGAGGCCATGGACCAGCTCGCCCAGCAGTACCGGTCTATCGCCCGCGATCTCGGCGAACCGATGTTCAGCCGCAGCGTCGAGCAGGTCCACCAACTGGGGACATCGTCGCTCGCGGCGGAACTCGATGCGGACTCCAGCCGCAACCCGTCAGCGCCGGTGTCATCAGCTCGCGCAGCGGCGCGGACTGCTGAACTCGCGCAGGACAACGCGTTCGCGGGTCTGTCGACCAACGCGTTCGCGGTTGGGCGTGAGCAGAAAGGGATGGCGCGATGACCGCCACAGAGATCCGTCAGCAGTCCCAGGCTGACGGATTTACCCCGCTGCGGCCCTACGGCCAGCCCACCACTGTCAGCGACCTGGAGGCCCAGTTGGTCACGGCGAACCAGCGCGCGGCGGAGCTGGAGGAGAAGTTAGCGGCCGTGACCGCGGAACTCGATGCGGCCGAGCATCGGGCCGCGGTGCTGGAGGACCGTAACCGGGAGCTTGCCAGCGATCTTGATGACGCGCTGGATCTGGCGTCCGAACACGCCCTCGATGCCGATCACGAGCGGCTGGCCCCAGCACCGCGTTACTGCGACAACGCGTTCGCGGGCCTGTCGGCCAACGCATTCACCCACAATCGAGGAGGTATCCAGCGATGAGCGACACCCTGTCGCCCCCACTGCCCGCCGCGTCGCCGAGCGTCGCCGCACCGGCCGGAACCGGCCACCCGGTGTCGCTTCAACCGGCGGGCACGGCGTGGAACGTTGCCGAAGTTGTCGCCTTGCTGTCGCTTGCGGCGGTATCGATCGCGGCGTTCTCGTGGTCGGCGATCGCGCTGCACGGGGTCGCGATGATGGCCGGCATCCCGTCCGGGCTGGCGTGGGGCGCCCCGGTCATCGTGGACGGGCCGATCTTGCAGGCCGCGTTCGCGCTCGTGGCACTCAACCGGCGCGAGCAGGCCGGGGTGCGGATTCCGAAGGCCACTCGCCGGTTCTTCTGGGCCGAACTCGCCGCCGCTGAGCTGCTGTCTTTGCTCGGAAACGGCGTCCACGCCTGGACCGCGGACGGGCTGAAACTGCCGCAGTTGGCCGCTGCCGCGGTCGCGGGGGCGGCACCGGTCGCCGCGCTCGCGGTCACCCACGCACTGACCGCACTGATGGAGGTCCCCCGCGCCCCCGAATCGGCGGCAACACCAGCTGTCGCCAAGACAACACCGGGCGACACCGGGGCGACACCAGCCGACATCGAGGCAACAGCCCCCGAATCGGAGGCAACACCAGCCGTCGCGGACGCGACACCCGACCGCGACGCCGAGATCTGGCGACTGCACAAACAGGGCCTGTCGTACCGCGAAATCGGTCCGATCGTCGGTCTGCACTTCGGCACTGTCGGCAAGATCGTCGCCCGACTCAAAGCCGAAGACGACACCGTCACCGTCGAACCGCTGGCGCTGCCCGCGGCACCCGAAAACGTCCGGCAGCTCGCCGGATAACCCCACCCATCAAGTAACTAAGGAGTAACTGTCATGTCGTGGATTATGACCGATGAGCCCAAGGTGATCCGTTCGGCGTTCGGCAAGAACGACGAACCCGGCACCACCGTGGCCGGCCTGGTGATCTCCCAGGAGCTCACCGCCCAGAAGGACCCGAAGACCGGAAAACCCAAGATGCGCAACGGGAAAACCGTCCCGCAGCTGGAAGTGGTCATCCTGACCCAGGAGAAGACCGACCCGGACGACGACGGCGCCCGGAAGCTGTTCGTGCGCGGCAACCTTCAGAAGGCGATCAAGAAGGCCATCCTCGCCGCCGGCGACGACGACCTCCGAAACGGGTCCCGGATCACTGTCCAGTTCACCGGCACCGGAACCGCGTTCAGCGTCGACTACGCACCGCCGAAGCTCTATCGGGCCAAGTACGAACCGCCGAACGAGGACAGCATCGCCGAAGTGGCGGCCTACCTCGGCCAGGACGACGAGTAACCGTATCGGGTCCTGACCAGTAAGAAAGCCCCTGCCGAGTCCCAGTCGGCAGGGGCTTTCGCATGTCCGGAACCGGACGAACCGGCCGGACACAATCATTGTCGACCCACGACCGGACCGCAACGACCGCGGGTCTTTCTGCTCCTGGTGCGGGGCGCGTGCGCCCTTCCCGGGCAGGCCCCCGGCCTGCCCGTTAAAGCCTGAGCCTTCGCGCGTAGAGGCTCCGGGGTCAAGGGTGGCCGCAGGCCATCGCCGCAGGCGACGCGAAGCGCCCTTGAGGCTGGAGGGGCGCGCGAACACAATGCAGGCGCCCCGCACCAGGAGCACGCGGCCGGCAGGCCGCGCACGGCGCCGCAGGCGCCGAAACAGCTCAGGCAGGCCCTGTTCGAGAGTGAGAAAAAGCGGCGAAAACACAGGGAATCGTGGACACAACTTGTGTCCGTAATTCTCACCCCTGCCTGCTCCCCCTACCGGCCCCTGACCTGCATGGACGACGCTTCGCGCCGTCGGATCTCCTCACCTCCTCAGTCCCACATCTCATACCCACTACGTGAAACGGGCATGAGATGTGGGACTGAGGAGGTGAGGAGATCCAAAAGAATTCAGTTCAGTAAGTAGGGGGAGCAGGCAGGGGTGAAAAGACAAAAGACTCGGGTTGCGTTGGGTGGGTATCGGTGCGTTGGGTGCGTGGTGGCGTTGGCATACGATCCGACGCCGGAGGCGTCGCTTCCAGCTGGTGACGTCGTGGCCGGATTTGGCGGTCTACAGATCGGCCGGCTAGGTGAGCGCCGGCGTGGTCGAGTGCCTGTGACGTATCGAGGGTGGCACGAGCGCGCGGGCGCACTCGTGCGCAGCCTTCGGCTGCGTGCCCCTGAGTGGAGGCGCCTGCATTGTGTTCCCGCGCCCCTCCAACCTCAAGGGCGCTTCGCGTCGCCTGCGGCGATGGCCTGCGGCCACCCTTGACCTTGGAGCCTCTACGCGAGAAGAGCAGGCGTTGAGGGGCAGGCCGAGGGCCTGCCCCGGAGTCGGCGCAAGCGCCTCCACTCAGGGGCAAAAGACCCGTCACCCCGGCGGTTTGCCCGTTTTGCGGCCCGGTGGGTGCCGTGTAGACAGACCTATGCCGTTTCCTATCCGCCTTCGACATGCCTATGAAGGAGCTCGCTGATCCGGAAGTGTCCGGCGCACCACTGGCACCGAGATCGGTCTCCCGTATGATGTGTGGCTGGTTGCATCCGAGACTTCCCTCTCGGGCGCGTCAAACCCGCGACTCCCTGGGCTGCGACCATCTACTTGGGTAGGTGGCACATAGGGATTGCCGACCAGGCGGTGTTGAAATACCTGGGTTCTGGCCCCGAAGAACTCCATATCCCAGGTGACGACCACAGCGAGCGCGGATGCAACCAGTCTCACCTCTATTCGGCGTGCTCAGCGCCGGGAAGAGGTCGATCATGTCGGTCATTTTGTGGAGTGTGCCGGTCGGCGTCGCGATCCTGCTCGCCCTTTATGCCGTTTCGGCGGGTTCTGCGTTGTTCTGGCCGGACGCCGATCGCCGCAGGGAAGCCATGAAGGTCATGACGCTGATCGGAAAGTTCATCGTCGCCTTGGCGATCGCATTGCGATCCGGACGCTAGTGTTCGTGCGGGTGAGGGCGGGCGTGTGCCCGCTCTCACCCGTGTCGGAGCCATTGGTTGATGACGATGATCTGGACGGTGGCCTGGTACAGGAAGGCAAGTTTGCCGTATGTGGTTGTCATGGCTGGGTTTTCCCTCAACTTTGCCGATGTCGCAGTCGATGGCGTGACGGTCCTTGTATCGCTGGGTCTTGAACGCCGGTGGCCGGCCGATATGTGAGCCCTTCTTCTTCCGAGCGGCGGCGTCGGCAAGTCGGTTGCTGCGCCACCCTTGACGCCCGGCGTCCGTGTGATCGGGCAGCTCCAGGCCGACCGGAGAGACACGCCCACCACGCCGGAACTCGCGCTCCACTGCCGGTGTCTGCAGCCTGGTGGCTGCGCGCGGGGACGGCCCCGGACGCCGCCGCTCTCACCGCGGAGGCAGGCGCTCCCAGAGAGCTGGGGTGCGGATCCTGCGCTTGGTGGGTCTACCGATGACTGTGCTCCGGCCGTGCTGCATCATATGACAATGACTTTGGTGCCGAGCGGCTTCTGGAGCTATGCGCGGGTAGACGATGAATCTACCGATGGACACATAGAGCGGCTAGCGAAACAGGTGGCCAATGCTTTCAGGCTCCTAACAGGCGAGCCTCTGGATCTATTTTTCGATCGTGAAAGTATCCAGTGGGGTGATGCCTGGTCAGAGAAAATTGTCGATTTTATTCACGGGACCACCTTCTTTATCCCTATCATCACTCCTTCTTACCTGCGCAGCTCCGCTTGTCGGGATGAATTCATAATATTTCACAGTAAAGCGAAGCACTCGAACCTGGAGGAGCTCCTTCTTCCGATCGTGTATGTGCCTGTAGGTTTCGATCCTGAATCGGACGATGAAATAGTTGCCACTATTAGTAAAACTCAATGTGAGATATGGGAAGAAACTCGGCTGGAAGACGAGAGCTCTAGTGTCTATAAAAGGGCTGTGCATTCACTGGCGCGCCGACTGAAGGATATCGCGGACGCGGTCGAAAAGAAGCCGGAAATAGCTCCTGGTGAAATTGCACCTGCAAATTCCGGCATTGGCGATGGTGATGAAGATGCGCCAGGTTTGCTTGACGAAATTGCGAATATGGAGAGCATGCTAAATGCATGGAATATATCCATTGAGCATATGACTGATGCTATGACGAGGGTTGGGAGGGCAATGGAGGATTCCCAGGCGGGGTTTGACTCTTCTTCCAAGTCTAATTCGATGGGGCCCCGGATAGTTGCGCTCCGTAAAGCTTCTGAAAAGCTCGACGGCCCGGCCACGGACTTCTATAGTGCTGCGGAGGCGTACAAGACTGGCACCGCAGGAATGGATCCTGGAGTGAATGCTCTTATTCAGATGGCTGACTATTCCTCTGATGAGGACCGCGCGCAAATTGCGGATCTGGCGGATACTATTCAAGGTATTTACAATACTGTAAATGAAAGTCTCGCCGATTCTGGCGAATTGTTGGAGAATCTGAAGGCGATGGGAAAAGCCAGCCGTGACATGAGAGGTCCAACCTCGAAAATAACCTCTGGACTTCGGATGATAGAAGATACTCAGACCTTCCTATCGAACTGGGCTAGTTCATTGAGGGCTGTATCTGAGAACTAGCCTTTGGGAAACGGCTAGAAATTTACACTCTGCGAAGAATGATAGGTTGGCGGTAAGTGACTCCTGAGGAACGCTCGCGGGATAATTCCGGGTATGTATCCGGATTGGTGGACAGCTCCTATGATTGGTACAAGTCTGCGGCAAAGAAGGCGCGGACCTTTCATCGGCTGTCCGAAGTTCTCCTACTTCTCGGGTCGGCGGCAATACCGGTACTTGCCGTTATGATTCCAGGTAATACAGTCATTCCTGCGTCGATAGGAGGTTTGCTTGTTGTCATTACAGGCTTAAGGTCCTCATTTCACTGGCACGATGACTACCTGAGATTTAGTCAGGCCCGGGAATCCGTCGAGGCTGAGCGTCGCTTATATCGGACGGGTGCTCCTCCGTACGGCGATGCCGCTACAAGGGATCAGATGCTTGCGCGCGTTCTCAGTGAAATAGAGCAGAAAGAAATGGGAGTGTGGCTACAGATGGCTGGATCTAGGAATGAGCCAACTGAGCTCGGCGTTCCCGTGGTCGACCAGCCAGGTGCGAGATTAATCTAAGACGGCACGGTTAGCCTGCTATTCGCTACCGGATTATCTCGATCTTGCTCGAATTCCGGGGCTCCGCCCTTCCGTACCGCCACCGGCGGTATGATCGAGCGCATGGCTGGCCGTAAGACATCGGTATCGTTCGATGAGGAAACCCTGGAGATCCTCGCTCGCCGGGCGGCGGAAGAGGATCTGGACCGCTCCGCGTACCTCGCGCAGTTGGTCCACCGCGACGACCTGCGCCGCCGGATCGCCGCTGACAGCGCCACCCTGAATGCTGCCGGGTATACACCCGATCGCGCGTCGGCATTATCGGCGAGCCTGATCATGCAGCGCCGGGCCGCTGGCTGATGGCTTCACCCAGGTTCGGCGAGGTGTGGAATGCCCCGTCCGGCTCGGTGCTGCCCGGCGGAATGCTGTGCCTGATCGTCAGCTCCGATGACTACCACCGCATCCGCCGTCAGTACATCATCGTCGAAGTGGTCAGCGAACCACTGTCCGGTGACGCAATCCTTTGCGACCTTGGCGCCGTGGGTACCGCGCTTACCGGCGCCCCGTTCACTGTCGGGCCGAGTTGGTTCGCCGGTGCTGACGAACCGATCGCCACCCTGGATGAATCGACCGCGCGTCGAGCGGCTGATCAAATTCGAGCCATCCTCGGCCCGTGAATTGGACCAATAGATTATGGTGAAGCGCTCGCTGACCAGCAGGTTTTTTGCAGGTCGGCACAGCGCTGACAGTGATTGAACTCATAATCCATTGGTCGTGGGTTCGAGCCCCACCCGCCCCACAAATAGCGCTTGAGCTGCGGAAATGTCAACCCCGACTCCGGATTCTGTCCAGCGCAGCGCTTCGTCGGCAATGTATTTTCCGGTAGTTCTCATCCGTGCGTGAAGGCTCGTGGCGCGCTATGCCAGGAACGCGCGGCTGCCACCGTGTCAGCCCCAGGTCCCAGGGGTGCGGGCAGGAACAGTCAGTTCGGCGACGACGCCGTAGTGGTCGCTCGCTTGAACCCCATCTTGCGGCTGGGCACCGATGAGGTCGACAGACCGCACCTCGAGCGTGGGCCCGAAGCTCCTGCCTCGCACCATCACGTAGTCGATGCGCCGTCCGGCGGCGGAGAACATGTCGCCGCCGGCTACCAGCGGGTTGTCCGGGGTGAAGGTATGCCCGGGATCGTTGGGTCGCAGCACTTCCCATGCGTCGTGATAGCTGACGCTCACTCGATGTACGACATTGTGGCTCGCCAGGAGATCGCTGTGAGTATCGAACTCGGTGTGGCCGACGAGATGATCAGCGATGCCGTTCTCACCGCCGACGGCCACCGGCTGTATGTTGCGGTGCACGACTTCCTGCAAAAAGCGGGCGCGATCGTGGTGCTGGATGCCTCCACCTTGACCGAAGTGCAGCGACTGCCCGGCACACCGGACACAACCTTCCTGGCGGGAGCCCCGGACAGCCGGTATGTGTATTCGGCGCGGCGGGACTACCCCGATTTCGGGCTGCACGCCTTCGATGTCACGAACGGCTCCGATACCCAGCTGCTAAATGTGGTGGGCGAGGTCCACGACCTGGCTGTTTCACCGAGCGGCCGATTCCTCTTCGTCCTGCGCGAGGACGGGCTCGGGCCCGACGTTTCTCGGGGGCTGATCACGGTGTTCGATGCGCAGAGCCGGACGGCGGCCGCACAGATCGACGTTCAGTTCGCCGCCGGTATTCTCGCAGTTTCTCCTGATGGCCGGCGTCTACATGTGGGATCAGGCATCTAACCCACTACGGCGGGTGGTTCACCACCTTTGATATCGGCGAGTACCGGTAGCGCGACGCAAGGGCGGTGCAACGGCGGTGCAAGGGGCCGGTGTGACCATCGGAGTCATGAGTTGGAAGAGCTGCGGCGGGGCTGAGGGGAAGACGTTTCTGATCACCGGCGCCAGTGCGGGCATCGGGTATTTCGCTGCCGAGCAGCTTGCGGCTCGCGGGGCCACCGTCATACTGGGGTGTCGCGATGTCGCCAAGGCGGGCGTCGCGACTCGAGCGATCCGGTCGCGAGTTCCGGACGCCCGGTTGCGATCGGTGCGGGTGGATCTGGCTGATCTGTCCTCGCTACCCGCGGCGGTGGATGCACTCGGCGTCGACCGATTGGATGCGGTGGTACTCAATGCCGGAATCCTGCTGTCCGGCGCCGAGCGGTCCGTGAGCCCGCAGGGATACGAGCTGATGTTCGCCACGAACTATCTCGGACACTTCGCGCTGGTCGCCCATCTGGCGCCGGTGCCGGCGGCCACCGCGAACAGTCGGGTGATCACGGTGGGTAGCTACGCGGCGCGGACGGAGCGGCTGGACCGCACCGATCTGCAGTCCGAGCGCGACTATCGGTCCAAGCGCACCTACGGCCGTTCGAAGCTGGCCCAGATGTCGTTCGGATTCGAACTCGATCGTCGTCTGCGTGCCCGCGGCGCCGATACTGACAGTGTGGTCGTCCATCCCGGCGGTGCCCTGGACTCGCTGACCCCGCCGCGCCCGCCCCTGTTCGCGCGCACTACCGCCCAACGTCTGCGTGGTCTGCCGGTGGGTCCGGTGCTGCACGGCAAACACGCAGGTGCCGAGCCGATTACGCGAGCCGCGCTGGACAAGGAGATCGCCGGGGGGCAGCTCTGGGGTCCGAGAGTGTTGGGTCTTCGTGGAAAGCCACATCGGGAGACGCCGCATCCGCATATGATCGACCGCTCCGTCGCTGCCGAACTGTGGACCGCGACAACGGCTCTCACTGGATTCGACCCGCTCGGCCGCTAGCGCGGTACGTCGGCAGCCCGGCGCCGTTCGGCCCTCCGGTGCTCGGGCGGTAGTGCCTCGACTGCGGCCCGGACTTCGTTTTGTGCACGCTCGGCCTGTCCAAGCGCGCAAGTCAGACGGCCACGATGGCACCCGGGCCCGGACAGCGCGGTGGTCGAGCGTCCGACCGGTAATACGAGCGGTCCGTCTGGAGCTGTCGGTTCAGTTGCCGGAGTGGTCCGGCAGGAGTTGAGCCGCGAGTGATCGTGCCGTGGCGGTGAGTGTGGCCGTGTCCAATCCGGTGCGGCCCATGAAGACGATCCCTTGTTGTGCGGCCAGGACGGCCCGTGCCAGCGCGATCGGGTCCAGTTCGGCCGGCAGGTCGCCTTCGCGCTGGGCGCGGGCGACGCAGTCGCCGATCAGTGCGGTGGACGTCTCGTAGGTGCGGTGGGCGTGGGCGAGGACTTCCGGATCGGCGTTACCGAGTTCGCAGGTGCTGTTGGCCATCAGGCAGCCACGCTGCGTGTCCGCGCCGGCTGCGTCGCCGATCGGTGCCTCGAGGAGCAGGCGTAGTGCGTCCACGGCCCGTGGAGTCTCGGCGAGGGCTTTCCGGAGCTGGTCGTGGCTGTCGTCGGTGTAGCTGTGCAGCGCCCGGAGGAAGAGTTGACGCTTGTCGCCGAACGCTGCGTAGAGGCTGCCTTTGCCCAGCCCGCTGACCCGCATCAGGTCTTCCAGTGAAGTTGCGGCGTAACCGGCGTCCCAGAACTGCTCCCGGACGGCGTTGAGCACCTGTTTCTCGTCGAACGCTCGCGGACGTGCCATGCGAACCAGAATACGGATTCTTGACCGTTCGGTCCACCATCCTTATTGTGGACTGCACGGTCAAGAATTCCGGTTGAATCTAGGGAAGTGGGAAGCACATGGGAAAGCTGGACAACAAGGTCGCGATCGTGACCGGCGGATCGCGGGGGATAGGGGCGGCGTCGGCGCTGGCGCTGGCCGACGAAGGGGCCGATGTTGCGATCAGCTACTCGTCCTCGGCGGAACAGGCCGAGGCCGTGGTCGCCGAGCTGGAGGCAAAGGGAGTGCGCGCGGCGGCTTTCCGGGCCGACCAGGCGGATGCGGCGCAGGCGGCGGGCCTGATTCAGAGCGTGGTTCAGCATTTCGGAAAGCTGGACATTCTGGTCAACAATGCCGGCGTCACGGCCGCCGGCCCGATCGACAGCGATCTTGTCGACGAGTCCGCCTTGGAGCGCCAGCTCGCCATCAACTACACCAGTGTGGTGGCCGCGATCCGGGCGGCGTTCCCGCTGTTGCCCGACGGCGGGCGGATCGTGAGTATCAGCTCGGGTGTGGGAACGCGGGTGGGATTTCCCGGGATGACCGACTACGCGGGCACCAAGTCGGCCCTGGAGGGCTACAGCCGGGGCGCAGCACGCGATCTGGCCCACCGGGGGATCACGGTCAACGTCATTCAGTCCGGGTTCGTCGACACCGACATGAATCCCGCCGACAGCCCGGCCGCAGCCATGTTCCTGCCGACAACGGCGATGGGGCGGTACGGCAAGCCGGAGGAGATCGCCGCAGGCGTTGTCTTCCTCGCCAGTCCGCAGGCTTCCTATGTCACCGGCGCAGTGTTGAGGATCGACGGCGGATACGGCGCATAGCGGATCACGCAGCAGACGGCGGGTGGCTACTGCGCCGGGCACATCGCGGTCCGGTAGAACGCCGCGAGTGCGTCGTCGATCGGGTGCGGCTGCGGTCGCCCGGTGGCGTCCGGCCCGTTCGGGCGCGCCAGGTTCACCGCGACCGACATCTGGCGCCGGCCGTCGGCCGAGTGCAGCGACATCGTCGAGGCTCCGAAAACCGAACCGTCGTGGCCCCAGAGCGTGTCGCAGCCCGGCAATTGCACCTTGTGCAAGCCGAGGCCGTACTCGATCGGCTGCCCGTCCAGCGCGATCACCGGAACCGTCTGCCGCATCTGCTCCAGTGTCGCCCGGTCGACGATCGCACCGGCGAACAGCTTGCGGTAGAAGGTGTTCACGTCGGCCATGGTCGAGACCAGGCCGGCGCCGGGGCCGAGCCAGGAATTGTCGTAGGTGCTGTAGTCACGCGGCGGATCGATGAAGCCGTACAGCGCCTCGTACATCCGCGAATGGGGCCCCTCGAGTTCCGGCCGGTCCGGGAAGTGGGTGTGCTCGAGTCCCGCCCGCGCGATCACCTGTTCGGTGACGTACTGCTCGAACGGCGTACCGGTCGTGTGCCGCACCAGTTCGCCCAGAATGCGGTAATTGGTATTGGAATACACGCCCGGTAGCGTGCCCGGCTCGCCGGCGGGCGCGTTCACGCCCAGGGCGATCAACTCCGCCGGTTCGAACTTCCGGAACCGGTTGTCGTCCAGGCTTTGCGCCGAGACCTCGCCGCCGGTGAACAGCCCCGCGAGCGACGGAAACGCGTATGGCAGATAGTCGGGCAAGCCGCTGGTGTGGTTGATCAGCATTCGCACCGTGATCTTCCGGCCGCGCTCGCCCGGTACCAGATGCGGCAGATACTCGCCGATCGGCGCGTCGAGATCGATCCGGCCCTGCTCGACCTGCTGCATGACCGCGACCGCGGTGAAGGTCTTGGTGACGCTGCCGATGCGGTGCCGCATATCCGGTGTGACCGGCCGCCCGGAGGTCAGGTCGGCGACCCCGGACGCGTGGCTCCACACCTGATCGCCCGCGCGCACCTCTGCGAAAACGCCTGGTACCCCGGCATGTTCGATCGCAGTCAGTCCGGCGCGCAGGCGCTCGGTGTCCAACCCATCGGCGGACTCGGTCTTGGCAGAGGATGCCGTCGTGCACGCGCCGAGACTCAGCGCGGCGGCCGGCACGATTGTTATGGGTCGGATCTTCACGTCGTTCGTCCTCTCGAATCAGCGTCGAACGCAATAACCTTCGCGCTGTCGAGGGACGATGCGCTTCTGCCGAACGGCTGCTGCGAGTACGAAAACAGTCGTAGACGGTCGGTGAGCCGGCTACGCCGACCGTCGTATGCGAAGGCCGACACTGATCGAGGTCGCATGCCGCAGACCAGGCTCAGGTATCCAGTTCGGGTTGCTTGTTGTAGGCGTCGATCGTTGCTTTCGAGGTCGAAGGGTTCTGCAAGACCAATTCCCACGGTCCGGTGTTCACTTCGAAATTCTTCCCGAACCCGACCCATTTCCCGGCCATCCGGGTACCGGTCAGCTCGATCAGCAGTTGGATCGAACCGTGGTAGCGGGCGCCGCGGTAGTAGCCGCCCGGAGCGGTGCGTTCGCTCCATGTCCCGGTCGTCACGTGGCCGTCCACGGTCAGGTCCATCTCCAAGGATGACGGGGATGATCCGGGCAGGCTGCGAACCGTCAACCGATCGTCGTGTTGCAGGATCACGACGTAGTGGGCGGCCGTGAACGTCGCGTCCCGGCCGCTGGAGTAGTACTCGTACCGCGACAGCCACACGCCGGAGTACGAGCCCGGGAGCCGGGAATGGGTTGCGCCGCCCGGCATTGTGCGCTGCTCCCGGTCGATATCGCTGATGGTGGATTCCACGTCTTGGCTACCGTCCGGTCCGGATAGGCTGCGACCGGCCATAACCGCACCGAACCCGAGTGTCTCGATCGGCAGGCCCATGACTTTTTCCAGCGCGCGGGCATGCGAGGGTCGCGGATTGAGGGTTCGACCCGCTTCCCAGCGCTGGACGAGTCGCTTTGTGGCGCTTACGCATCCAGCCTCACGCAGTGCCCGTGCGAGATCGTCTTGGCTCATCAGCCGGGCGTTGCGGGCCGCACGCAGGGCTGTGTTCGGTGTCGTAGCCATACACGAAGAGTAGACGTTGGACGCCTTAATGTCGCCTTGAATATGTACGGATTGACGCCTTCTCGGTCGTCGTATCGCGAGAGGCGGGACAGCCAAGGTGGACGTAGCCCTGCCGCCGGGTCGACCCGGATTGCCCCGGCGGCGGGTGCGTGCCAATTCGACACAGGGACAGGGGACACCCGATGCGCTACCGGCCGACCGCACTCGGATATGTGGATCTGGATGTCAGTACGTATTTGGCCTGGGACCGAGAGCGGGTCCAGCGGTTGGCGCGTCATCTCGGTTACGAGGTGATCTGGCCCGACCTATCTTCGGTGCTTCCGCTGTTCGATCAGGTCCGCGCTGCCGACGTGGACGCGGTGGTCCTGCCCGGTCCACACCATCTCGGACCGATCGAACTGAACCGGATTATGGACATCGCCGATGTGGAGACGGTACTGCCCCGCTTGTCCTTCGCGCGATGGTCACTGGTGAGGGATGGGCAGTGATCGTGCTGGGGTATGTCGTTGCGATCGGTCTACCGTCGGTGGTGCTGGTATGGGCGCTGGCGTGGCCGGTACCGGAAGCCCACCAGACCCCCGACAGGCGAGAAGAGCAGGCCGGCCACGAAGAGCTCTGATTTCGAACCTTCATGGAGGTTCGAAATCAGCGCAGGATGTCCAGTAGCAGTTCTGGCAGGTTGGTGAGTATGCCTGTCACGCCGATGTCGACGAGTCGCCGAAGATCGTGTTCGGGGGTGTCTGCGCTGATATCGCCGTAGAGAGTGTCTGCGCAGGTCCATACCGGCACTCCGCGCGCGATAATGCTTTCGACGAGCTGAGTGCCGGTGTTGTGGTCGGTCAGCAGCCAGGCCGGCCAGAGACGGACGAGGTTTACCCCGGCGTCGATGAACGCCGCGATATCCGATGGGACCGGCGGGAGATCGATTCGTCCTGGCACGAGCGCCAAGGTGCGCAGGCGCGAATCGAACCGCTGGAATTCGTGCAGGTCGTTGACCGTGCGCGGACCGAGGATCACTGTGTCCGCGGCATCGAAATGATCGGTCAGCTCGATGATTTCCTGCTTGGCTTCGGGGGGACAGTCTTTGATGTCGAGCAGCAGCTGCATCCGATGTCCCTGCAGCACCTCGAGTACTTCACGGTAGGTCGGTACCCGTTCTGCGCTGAAGGCCGAACCGGCGAGCGAGCCCGCGTCGAGCGCCTTGATCTCGGGCAATGTCAGGTCGGCGACTCGGCCGTGGCCGTTGGTGGTGCGATCCACCGTGTCGTCGTGCATCACGACGAGGTGCCCGTCGGCAGTGACTCGGAGGTCGATCTCGATTGCGTCGACGTCGAGTGCGATCGCGCCGTGGAAGGCTGCCAGTGTGTTCTCCGGGAGGCCGGGCGCGAGTCCTCGGTGCGCGACGACGGTTACTCCGGTCGATGTAGGCACTCGCCGAGTCTGACATTTGTCGCCCGGTGCTGCCCGGGATTCCTGCGGATGGGTCCGGCCACAGACACGCTACGACGCCTGGCCGGCCCGCCTTCCCCACGAACGCCTGGTTCCGAGACCACGGAAAGGGTAACGGGTTCAGAACCGTTGGCGTAGGGGGAGGTCGGTGGGGGTGCTGGGGTAGATGCCGCAGTCGATGAGGCGGGGGACGACCTCGTCGATGAATTCTCGGATGGCTGTCGATCCTGTGGAGAACATCAGGTTGAAACCGCCGACGTTGCCGTCTTCGTGCCAGGTGGCGAAATCGTCGACGAGGTCGTCGTAGGTGCCTATGAATTTGCGGTGGGTCGCGCCGCCTCGGCCGACCGCTTGGGCGACGACATCGCGCACGGTGATGCCCGGGTGTTCCTGGGCCCAGTTGTAGAGGCCGACGTAGTTGCCGAAAGTGCTCTTGATGGTCTGCTCGACGTCTTCCGGGCGCGGTAGCAGGTGGGTGGGGAATGGGTCGTCGATATCGCCGAGTGGTACTTCGATGCCGAACTGTCCCAGTGCGGCCGGTGCGAGGGGTGCCCAGTCGACGTAGCTGTCGAGTTCCCGCAGTTTCTCCTCGGCCTCTTCGGTAGTGCGGCCGAGGTAGGGGATGAGTCCGGGTATGGCAGGGACGGTGCCAGGCGGCCGGCCTTCTTCGATGAGGGCCTTGTCGAGCGTTTGGCGGTAGGCGGCGGCGCTCGCGCGGGTGGAGGAGTTGGTGAACACCATCTCGGCGTGTTTGGCGGCGACCTTGATGCCGGGCCCCGAGCCGCCGGCTTGCGCGATGAGCGGGCGCTGCTGCCGGCTGGGCGCGATGTTGAGTGGGCCGGAGACCTCGAACAGGGGGCCCTGGTGGTTGATCGGTTCGGCATGGAAGCGGGTGCGGCCCTCGGGATCGCGCCGCAGGGATCGGTTGTCCCACAATGCTCGCAGGACCTGGAGGAACTCGTCGGCGCGGTGATAGCGCGCTTCGCGTGAGAGGTGTTCCTGCAGGCTGTAGTTCTGGGCGAAGCGATCGATCACCGAGGTGACCGCGTTGTATCCGGCGCGGCCGTCGGAGACCTGGTCGAGCGAGGCGAGCAGCCGGGCCAGGTTGTAGGGGTCGTAGAACGTGGTCGACGCGGTCGCGATCAGGCCGACATGCCGGGTGTGCTGTGAGATCGCGGTCAGTGCGGTGATGGGCTCCGCCGGTCCACCGTCGAAGGCCGGAGAGCCCTGCATGCCGGGAATGTCGCCGACGAACAGGGCGGTGAACAGGCCCTCGTCGCCGAATTTTCCGTATTCGAGCAGACGCTCGAATGTGCTGCGCTCGGGAACGCCGTGGGCTTGTTCGTATTTGTAGGCGCCCTGGTGCAGGTTGAGGTCGTTGGCCACCAGGTTCAGATGGAGATAACGTCGCTCCGCCATCGGGAGGCTCCTGTCGTAGAACTTGCTCCGAGGGTAGGCGCACTCTCGTGGTAGCGGGCCGGAGTGTGGCGGAACGGGCCGACCGGCCGACCGGCTCCGGGGCCGGAACCGTGGGGAATGCGCACGTCTCGGGGACGGTCGATATGGGAGACTGACGCTGTGCAGTCCCAGCGTAGGATTCACTTCGTGGGCAGCTTGCCCACGCAGTTGGACAGTCCCGAGAAGGCAATGGCGTTCGCCGTCGATACCGCCGGTGAATTCCTGGACGGCATGGTTCCGGGTGGTGAAGCGGATCCATATCGCGCCCAGTGGTATGTCAGACCCATTATCGACCGGCTCGGCAAGTTGCCGGTGCTGGCGCCTGTGCGCCGTGGTGATTGGTCGACGCTGCGTTCCCGCGACACCTTTCGGCTTCGGGCCGGCCGTTCGCTGCGCGAAGCCGATATCGATGCCGCGCTGGGCTATGCGGAGGAGGCCGGTCGTGCGATGGACGCGTTGGCCGATATGCGCCGAACCCATCCCGGGCTGCGTTTGCAGGTAGGTATACCGACGCCCTTTGTCATCGGCTTCATCGCCTTCGAGGCGCGGATGCTCAGGTGGCGTCGAGACTCGACCGGCCACCGTGACTCAAGGTTCCCCTATTACCACCCGGTTGCCGATGCCACCGTCAGGGAGATCGGCCGTATCCATCAGGCGTTGCGAGACAACGCTGTATTCCAACTCGAACTGCCGGCGGAGACGCTCCTGTGCGCAGCGACACCGCCGGGCCTGCGGCAAGGCCCGGCCGCAGTGGCGGGTCGAGCGATCGCACGCCTCGTCGCGCAGGCACCTCGTGATTCCCGCTTCGGTGTGCACTTGTGCTACGGGAGCCTCGACGGCAAGCCGGCCGTTGCGCCGAGATCGACAGCCCCGGTCGTCGCGCTGGCCAACGCGATAGCGCGATACTGGCCCACGGGGAGGCATCTCGATTTCGTCCATCTCCCCATCGGTGACGGCAGAGAGGCGCCGGTTCGGCCGCGGTATTACGCGCCCCTGGCCCGCCTCGAATTGCCTGCCACTACACGTGTTATCGCCGGGCTGGCGCATCCGACACAGCCGCTCGCCCGAGCACGACAGGGGCTGGCGGCGGCGGAGGCCGCCTACGGCGGCCTGTTGGACGTCGCGGCCCCATGCGGTCTGGGTCGCTATCCGACCGTCGACCGGGCGCGGTCCGCGGTAGCACACGCAGTTGCCTTGGCTGACACAGATCCGAGCCCGACCAGCGCCGGCAGTGGGGAGTAATTGCTGGCAGACCTGTCGTGGAATGGTGGTTGGTGTTGTGTCGGAGCTGGTTCGCGGCTGTCTCGGATAGGCGGGCCGGACGGGGTAGCGGCTTATCGGGCAACGCCGACTTCCACCCGTCCGGCGGACAGATTGCTGGTGGAGCACCCATTCGAGGCACCGATCGACTATCGTTACGCCGTGGTCGAAGGAACTGAAGGGCCTGCGTCGGAAGGCAACCGAACGCCGCAACCGTTCAACCCTGGTCAACTGAACTCGGCCCGGGTGTACGACTATCTGCTGGGTGGCAAGGACAATCGTTTGATCGACCGCGATCTGGCTGATCAAATGCTCTCTCAGGCACCCGAGATCAAGACGTTGGCCTGGTTCAGCCGGAGTTTCGCGCTCAAAGCGGTCGAGATGGCCGCGGAAGCCGGGATCCGTCAATTCCTCGATCTCGGCTCGGGTATCCCGAATTCGCCCAGCGTGCATGAGGTGGCTCGGGAGACCGAGCCGTCAGCGGCGGTGGTGTATGTCGACTACGACCCGGTCGTGCACGCCCACTGCGACGCGCTGCTGGCCGGACCGTCCGGCGTCACAGCACTGCTGGGCGACGTGCGTCGTCCGCACGACATCCTCGATCAGCTGAAGAGCCAGACCCTGATCAATTTCGACGAGCCAGTGGCTATCACGCTCATCGGTGTGCTGCATTACGTGATGGACGACGAAAACCCCGCCGAGATCATCGCCGCCTTCCGCGATCAGTTGGCACCGGGCAGTTACCTGGCGATCACTCATGGCTCCGTTGATTCCGCCCCGGAGATACTCGAGGTGCTCGCCGGCACAAAAGAAACTTCGGCCCAGGTCGACTTTCGGTCCACCGCACAGACGGAGGCATTCTTGGCCGGCTTCGAGCTGCTCGAACCCGGTGTAGTGCCGGTACAGCAGTGGCTCCGCCCCGGCTTGCCGGACACTCGGATGGTCATGCTCGGTGCGATCGGCCGCAAACCCTGAGTATCCGAATGAACAGGAGTAGTCTCGAACACGCTACTTTGTTGGCCGCCTGCATATTCGAGCGTGCATCAGCTACTGTCCTGGTTGATCAGAGGATGAAAAAGATGAAGATCCGCAAAAGTGTCGCTGGTGTGGTGTCGACCATCGCAACGGTCGCCGCGGTCTTGACCGGAGCCTCGGTTGGCAGCGCCCCTGTCGCTTCCGCCGCACCCGGCGAGTTCCTCATCACCCGAGAGGTCCCCACCCTCGCCGACCTCGATGCCCAGGTCGCGTTCCTGATCGAAACACCTGCCTCCGACGAGGCCAAGGCCGCCAATATGGAAGGCGGCATGAGGGCGGTCGTGGTTGCACGCACCCTCTACAACATCGGCTGGTACCGAGCTCCGCGCGGGTCGAATGAGATCACCGGTCCCGAAACCCACGACGGCAACGTGCACACCGCTATGCTGCGCAGCAAGTCAGCGGGACAGCCGGACCTGGTTGCGCGCGTGGTCTGGAAGCGTATCGATGGTGTCTGGAAGCTGTCCAACAGCTCCGTGTGTGAGGGTGTCAAGGCCGTGGGGCTGGCGATGGCCTGCGATTTCTGACCGGCTGCGAGCACCGTGATCGACATCCGTGACCTCACCCTGAGCTATCCAGGCGTCACCGTACTCGACGTCCCCGAACTGACCGTGGCCGATGGGGCGCTCACCTACCTGATCGGTCTCAACGGCACCGGCAAGACCACGCTGCTGCGGTGTATCTGTGGCGTCATCGCGCCTGCCGCCGGCACGGTCCGGGTCGACGGCATCCGTGTCCGAGCCCATCACACCCCACCGGCAACTCTCGGAATGCATCTCAACTACCGAGCTTTCGACCCACGTCACACCGCCCGCCGGCATCTACGCTGGATTGCCCGCGCCCGTGGACTACCCGTCGGCCGGGTCGGCGAAGTCCTCGAGATCGTCGACCTCGTCCGGGTCGCCGATCGCCGGCTGGGGCACTATTCGCTCGGCATGCTCCAACGTGTCGGCATCGCCGCCGCGTTGCTGTCGGAACCGCGAACCCTGCTGCTCGACGAACCTCTCAACGGCCTCGATATCGCGGGCATCCGCTGGATACGTGAACTGCTGCGCCGGCTCGCCGATGCCGGGACCTGTGTCCTGGTCGCTACGCACCTACTCGATGAGGTCGAACGCAACGCCGACCATATCGTCATCCTCGGAGACCGCCGCATTCTGGCCGACCAACCGTTCACCCACGTCATGGACAACCTGGGGCCTGGCGAGACCAGCCTGGAAGACGCCTACCTGCGAATCGCCGGCCTGCCTACCGACGTAACGTCCGGCGTGGCCTCGTGAACGGCCCCGGTCCGGCGACCCTGATCCGCCGCGGCGTCGCCGCCGAATGGACCCGCACCACCGGACGTAGCTTCCTGTGGACCGCCGCGGTCCCCCTCACCTTTGCGCTGCCGCTGGTCGTCACCTTCGCAATCGCGGCCGTCGCAGAACGACTCGCTGACCTCCCCGGACAGAGTTACGTGGCCACGGTCTCCACCACCAACTCCGTGTACTGGGTGATCACGTTGTCCGTGTCGGTCATGATGGTCACCACCGCCTACGCCCATGCCACCCAATGGCGCGGCCAGACAAGCGATCTCAACGCCTTCCTGTTTCCCCGGTCCTGGACGGCCGCGTTGGCTCGGTGGATCTACTACGGCGCCATCACGGCGATATCGACAGTTTTTCTGCTCGTCGTCGTCATGGTCACGCTGCCACACCAGTTCCCCCAAATCTATGGGGCTGTGGATATCACCGACTCCGCCGGTATCCGGTTCCTCTGGACCGTCCCGAGCTACGCGTTCGCCGCGTGCGGTATGGGAGTCGCGGTCGGGTCGTTGATCCGCTCTCCGTCCGCCGCCGTCGCCGTCCTCCTGTTCTGGGTTTATGTGGCCGAAAACTCCATCAATCTGCTACCTCATGGGTACACCTTGCAGGCCTACGCCCCGTTCCTCAATGCCGTCGCTGCCACCGGCCAGGAAGTCGCCTTCCTCCCTCGTTTCGGCCGCACCGGATCTCTGCTCTACTTCGTCCTCGTCGCTGTCACCCTCTTCGTCACCGCGGCGGTCCTACCGATTCTCATTCGCCGGATGTCCGGATATCGCCGGGCGACGCCCGCCGAATCGGGCACAACCTGAACTGAGCCTCCAGAAGCCCGCTGGCCACGGCCTCGGTTGTTCAGCCGAGGATCGCGTAGCGTGGTGCGGAACGAGCCTGCCGATGGCTCCGACGTACGGACCTCCGCCGAGGGGTCGTCGCGGCTCTCCGCCGCGCGATTACCCGGAGACCGGACGGACTTCGAGCGGGAGCCTTCTCACCCCAGGGATCGGACCCATCGCTCGCGGGAGCTTCTTGGTTGTGGCCGCCTGGAACTCCCACTTCGACAACAGGCTGTGGAGCGTCGTTTGCAGTGCCATCCAGGCATAGTTGTTGCCCATGCACATCTGATTGCCCATGCTGAACGGAACGAAGCTGCGGCATTTCGACCCAGAGCCCGAGGCCGGCCACCGATCGGGGTCGAAAACGTTCGGCTCGGCGAAAATGTGCGGATTTCGGTGAATCGCGGCAATGCTGTAGCCGATATCGGTTCCGGCGGGAAATGTGAAACCGTCGAGTTCGACCGAGGTGACGCTGCGTCTGGTCTGCAGCAGTGGCGAATGGATCCGCGTGACCTCGTTCAGGAACCGGTTCAGATAGTCGAGTTGGTCGAGGCTTCGGGGGCCGAGTTCTCCTGCGGCAGAGATCTCTTGCTGCAGTTCGGAAGCCACCTCCGGATGTCGGGTCAACTCGTACAAAGCCCAGGTCAGCGTGGCGGTTGAGGCGTCGATCCCGCCGAAGAGAACGGTCACGGCTTGATCTGCCAGGAACTTGTCGCTACGTTGTTCGGCCTCCGGCGAGTTCAGCAGGATGTCGATCAGGTCGTTCCGGCGGTCACCGCTCACTCGGCGCGCGACGAGCAACTCCTGGCAGTAGTCCCGCAGTCGCGTTCCAGCCGCCAGGAATCTGCGGTTCACCGGTAACGGCAAATTCGCCAGCTTCTTGGGCAGCACACTTCCTACTATGGCACCGCCGCCTATATCCGCGATCAGACCCGAGATGAACTGCAGCTCCTCGGTGTCGGGTTCGTGCGAGAACATGGTCCCGAGCAGGTTGGCGATCACCAGCCCCAACAATGCGGAACGGGCCTCGATAATCTGGCCCGGCCGCCACGAAGTCGCCAATGCGTCCGCGTTACGCTTGATGAGGTGCGCGTAGCTTTCCAGCTCTGTCCGATGGAACGCTGGTTGCAGCAGACGACGAAGATCCCTGTGCTGCTCACCGTCCGCGACGATCAGCGATTCCCCGAATATGAGACGAATGCGTTCGAAGAGGAGTCCTCGCTCGTAGGCGTCGGAGTTCTCCACCAGCACACGGTGGAGTAGTTCGAAATCGGTGATCACATAGACAACGCGATTCCCGATTTCGACACGCGCGATTTTCCCGACGTCGGCCAGATTCACCATGAATCGGACTGGATCACGCAATAGTGTCAAACCGTGTCCGAGAACCGGCAAACGTCCGGGTCCGCACGGGACGTCACGAAGATCCACTGCATGTTGCCTTTCTCTCAGCAGGTTCCAGGCCGGAGACAGCGGGTGATCGGATCGTGGCCCCGACAGCAGCAATTCCCGCTCCTTCTCCGGTATAGGTCGGCGAGGTCGCCTGAACAACCGGTCTGTGCCGTCGACTGCCGAGGGGCCAGGCCGTCCCGAAAATGCATGTCCTTCGTCGCCGCGTCACAGCTGTTGCCATACAACACCGCCCGTCGATCAGTCGCAGCCACTCCTGGAACAGCCTGTCCGGCAACGATATCCTCACCACTCTCGGCAAACTTGTTCGATCCCGGACTTCTCCGATGGCCCACACAGTAGCTACCGCACGGCGACAACCGATTCGGATCACCGAGGCTTGGTCTCTATCGGCACGTTACATTATCCGGGACCTCGAGGCCGCGCCCTGACATTCTGGCGAAACGCCGCTGCCCGAGCATTTTTCACCTATTCGCCCTTCCCCTCGGCGCGGAAGAAGAGCGCCGCCCCCGCGCGGCGGAGCGCACCATCAGACCGGCGGCGATCAGTTGTATCAGGTTTGCCCCGACCACATTCCGCAACCGGACCAGGTCGAATGGAATCAGCGGCGCATGGCTGACCCGTGTTTCGTGCACCACGAAGTGTGCGAGCAGGACCACGGCGGCACCGAACGGCCACATCGTGTGCGGCGAGGACCGATCGTTCGTGGCGGTCTGTGCTACCGCATAGGCGAGCAGTGCGGTGACCGCGCCCACGAGATCGATGGACCGCATCGACTGCTCGGTTCTGGCGGCCAGTAGGAAACTCAGTCCGATCAGGATCATCGCTATGCCGAAGGCACGTTGATGTTGAAGATCCAACGCCATCCGGGTCCGTCGACCAGTCGTCCGCCGGGCGCCAGCCCCAGCGACCCGCCGACCGCGGTCACCGCTCCCCAGATGGCGATGGCACGGTTGCGTGGCGAGCCTTCCAGGAAGAGTTTGCGTCCGGTCCGGAGGCTGTTCCGGCGCCTACCACGCAGCTGTATCCAGCATGTGCAGCTTGCTGATTCGAGCGCGATCGCGTGGTAGCCGTCTGGAATCTAGCAACGCTAGACAAAGTAGCGAGCGGATGTTACTTTTGCTCTGATGGCTAGCGGTGCTAGAAACCGAAGCCGAGAATGCTCACCGCCTCACCGAGGAGTAACCGACATGACCTTCACCAGCAACGAACAGCAGTTTCTCGCGGAAGCCGGAATCGGCCGGCTGGCCACGGTGTCGCCCGACGGCGTTGTGCAGAACAACCCGACCGGCTACCGGGTGAACGCCGACGGCACGATCGACATCGGGGGCATGCGGATGCGTGACAGTCGGAAGTACCGCAATGTCGAGGCGGGCAGCCGGGTGTCGTTCGTCATCGACCAGCAGGTTTCCCTGGAGCCCTATGTGATTCGCGGCATCGAGGTCCGCGGCACGGCCGAGGCGCTCGATGACGAGGAGCCGCCGTTCCCACCCCAGGAGCGCGCGGTCATCCGAATTCGCCCCGAACGGGTCATCTCCTGGGGCATCGACGGTGGATCCTTCGACTTCACCAGTCGCGCCGCCGAGTAGTTCGGGCACCGTGGGCGATTGCAGAGCAAGGTTCCATCCACTGTCGAACGGCCTATGTCGGGCGGCCGGTCATTCGATATCGAAGACAAGCACTCCGGCCAGCCGGTTCCCGAGCCGCGCGATACGCGGTATGTCTGCTGAAGCCTGGTTGGGCCGGAGGACACGGGGATTACTCACGACGACCGTGGACCGGTGGTAGCGCAGCGGCGCGCCTCCCGCGGCGACGACATTGCGTGCCCAGTCGGTCTCGCCGTGTAAGAGCACCACCGCCATCACCCGGCCTTTGCGGAATACGGCGACCGGGGTCAGGTAGGGCCGGCCGGTCCGGCGACCTGTGTGCTCGACGACGGCGTAACCCGGAAGCCACGGCGCGATCCGACGCATCCAGGGATTCAGCAGCCGTGTGCCCAACCGGTCGAGCCAATCGGGAAAGTAGCTCGGTAGCGGCTTGTCGGTGCCCATCATCATGGCGAGTCCACGGAGGGGTAGGTCACCGAGAAACCTTCTGTGGGAGGAGATTCCATCCGACCTGAGGGGGTCGGGTGGAGGACTCCCGCGGTGGCGGGGATATCGGGACGCCGGAGTCGAGAAGGATCGAGGCGAGGAGTCGGCGGGAGAGGGCGAGATCCGTGGCCAGCGCGTCCATTCGGGCTATCTCCGACTGCAGCACTGCCACGGCTTCGGCGCACGGTTCGAGCCGCGGGACGGTGCCGCGGGTGCACGGCAGGACCCGGCGGATGACCTCGGTGGTCAGGCCCGCGGCCAGCAGAGCGCGGATGCGGAGCACGGTGTCGACTGCGGAATCGTCGAAGCTGCGGTAGCCGTTGCCGCCTCGCGTGGCCGTGAGCAGGCCCTGGCGCTCGTAGTACCTCAGGGCTCTAGTGCTGGTGCCGGTGCGCTGGGCCAGCTCGCCGATCTGCATTCCACTCACCTCGACCTTGACATTGACGTTGGTGTCAATGTTTACCGTAGCCGCATGCATATCGGAATCTTCACCGGCGTGACCGATGAAAGTATCGGTCCGGCCGACCTTGCCCGAGCGGTGGAAGACCGCGGCTTCGAATCGCTGTTCGTTGCCGAGCACACACATATCCCGGTCACGGTCGCGACCCCGTATCCCGGCGGCGGCGAGATTCCCCGGGACTACTACCGCAACCTCGACCCGTTCGTCACGCTCTCGTTTGCCGCCGCCGCGACCCAGCGGCTACGGATCGGCACGGCCGTGACCTTGGTTGTCCAGCGCGATCCGATCATCCTGGCCAAAGAGGTGGCGAGCCTGGACCTGGCCTCGGGTGGGCGGTTCGAACTGGGCGTCGGTGTCGGCTGGCTGCGTGAGGAGATGCGCAATCACGGCACCGATCCCCGGACGCGTGTGGCGCTGCAGCGGGAACGGCTCCTCGCGATGAACACTATCTGGACCGAGGAAAAGGCCGAATTTCACGGTGAATTCGTAGATTTCGACCCGTTGTACTCGTGGCCGAAGCCGGTGCAGCGGCCGCGCCCGCCGGTCTGGATCGGCGGCTGGGGGCCGTCCACGCACGAACGTATCCTCGATCACGCCGACGGCTGGCTGGCGCCGGTGGGGATACCCCTCGACGAACTGGCGAAAGGCATTCGAGAGCTACAGGCGGTCGCCGACTGCCACGGCCGGCCACCGGTACCGGTGATCGCGACACTGTTCGATCCACAAGCTGGCGACCTGGAACGTCTGGCGGATATGGGAATTCATCGCACTTTGCTCGGCCTGGTTCCGGCGCTTGCGCACGATGCGGCATTGCGCAAGCTCGACCGGTTCGCCGAGGTGAGGCGCTGAATTGCTGAGCCCCCGAAAGGGCCGTACGGTCTCGGGGCCGTACACCGCGACTTGCGGTTCGATCAGCTCGCTGCGACTCGGGGGAAGGTGACTCCCGTCAGTTTTTCGGAGGCCTCCCACAGGCGGTGTGCCACCTCGGCATCCTGCGCCCGGGCCGAACGGCCGACCAGCTTCGGGGCCGAACAGTTCCTACGCGGTGCCCGGCTGCGCGCTGCAGACCGGGAACATCCATCGGCCCGACGATCAGTCGGCGGGGCGTGAGCCCGGTCAGCTGGAACAGTTCGTCTCGACCCAGCGGGCTTCGAGGTCTCGGCTGATGATGGTGATCGAGCCCGAGAGCAAACGGATTTCGTGGCGGCAACCGGTTTCGTGCGGAAGGACTTCGTCCAGCGTGATCGTGTTGTGTTCCGCCCAGGTCGGCGGATGGAAGGACGAGGTGGGAAACATCTCCCGCACACCGGAATAGCGGATCACCAGATCTTCCTCGTGTTTCCAGCAGTTGTGCCGGAATCCGAGCTCGAGCCATCGGTCGCCCGCGGTGTCGCCGGCGAGGACCGTATCGGGTCCGAGGTCCTTGATGCAGCGCGGCGCGGCGAAGTCGTAGTGCTGGGCATGGGTAGCGAATGCTCGCGCGCCGACCGGCAGGTTCTCTGCGAAGGTGGGTAGCAGCTTCAGATAAACCGTCGGGTCGAGGACAGTGCCGACGTCTGTGGCTTCCGCGATAACATGCCTCATGGCCGGTCGATCATATCGTCATGCCCCCGGCGGTGCGGGTTCGCGACGCTTACGGGACCGGCACCCGGAGATCGAATACTTGGCGGGCGCCTACTTTCACCAGGATTATGACCTCGAAGCGGACTCGCCGATGGGCGTGATCCGGAAGTTCCGGACCGACGAAGCTCCCGGTCAGGTCCAGGCTCTTCGCGAAGCTCTCCGGTTGCTGATCGATTCCGGCGCGAACGAGCAGCAGTTGGCCGAGGTGTGGCTGAGAAGAGGTGCCGGCGCCAGTTACGACCCGCGGACCGACGGGCTGGAATTTTCGGGATTTCTGAAAAATGTAGTCGATGAGCTGTCTTGACGATGGGTCGGAGTGCTCTCGCCTCGGTCGACGACCTTGCGGCGCGCGTGCGCTCGACTGCCGCTGCTGTCGAGTCCGGCCGGCGGTTTCTCCTCGGCCTTGCGGGTCCGCCGGCGGCCGGAAAGTCCACGCTTGCTGCCGAACTCGGCTCCGCACTGAACAGACTGGACGAGGGCCTGGCCGGCGTTGCGCCCATGGACGGATTCCATCGGACCAACCAAGACCTGGGGACCGCGGGTCAACTCGGAATTAAAGGGCAGCCACAGACTTTCGACCTCGCGGGGTTCACGGGCGCGCTGAGCGAACTCCGTTCTGCGGCACCGGGTGTGAGGGTCGGCTGGCCGATCTACGACCGCGAGATCCATGACCCGGTGCCGGACGGTGTCGTGTTCCACCGGCAGGCGATCGTCGTGGTCGAGGGCAACTATCTGCTCTTGGACAAACCAGGATGGAAGGATGTGCGCGGCTTTCTGGATGAGTGCTGGTACCTGGCCGCCGATCAGGAATTGATCGAGCAGCGACTGTACGGGCGGCATCTCGCCGGCGGAAAGACGCCCGCCGAGGCGCGTGCGCGGATCGCGAACAGCGATCTGCCGAACGCGGCGCTCGTAGCCCGGACCGCCCGGCGGGCCGATCTCGTTCTCACGCCCCGGGGTGACCGGTACCTGGTCCGGGAAGTTCGCTGAGGCGAGTGCACCATTCGCGGGTCCCGAAGAACCGGCAGGAAAAGCTCGCGATCTCCGAGGCCAGGGTCAGTGCTCGGACGAAATCGACACCGGCGCTGGTGTAGTAGCAGAACGCACCGTGCAGGATGTCACCCGCGCCGAGTGTGTCCACGGCACGAATGTCCGGTACGTCGATTCGGAAGGCGTGGTCGCCGGAAACGCCGACGATCGGCCCGTCGCCGTGCGTGATCGCGATGTCCTCGACACCGGCCGTGCGCAGGAAATCGAGTACGGAGTCGGTGGCCCCAGGGGTGATTCCCGGGGGTGCGAACGCCGCGGAGCAGATCGCGGCCCCGACGTGCGGGAGGATGCCGGCATGGGCGGCGCGGTACCTACCCGCGTCGAGTACGGTCGGGATCCCCAGTGACCGGGCCGCCTCGCAGAGACCCACGGCCAAGGCCGGGTAATGGCCGTCCACCAGTACTACGTCCACCCCCGCGAGCCGGTCCGTGAGACCGGGGTCGAACTCGACCCCGATCCGAGCGCCGTCCAGCGAAACGATCGTGCGGGTGGCGGTGTTCTCCGCGACCACGATCGACGACACCGGCGGCTGATGGTCGCTGCCCGGCAGAACATCGACCAGGTGCACACCGTGCACCGACAGGTCGTTCCGCATCAGGCCGGTGAGCTGGTGCGTTCCCACCGCGGTGAGCAGGGTGGACGATCCGCCGAGCGCGGCGTGGGCGACGGCAGCGTTGGTCGCGGGCCCGCCGGCACCGCTGTACTGGTCGACAGCCTGGGTCTTCGTGTCCTCGGGGGGATAGGTCTCGACCCGGTAGGCGATATCGACGGTGGAGAGACCGACGAACAAACCGGATCTCATATTCCCTCCCTTTTCAACATATATCGCAGTGGGGGCCTTGCGGCAAGGCCCGGGTCATGCCGCAGAATCTTCGGCCGAAGCGGGAAACCGGCGGAAATCAAGTATTCGGGACGTGCCGGTCCCGGGGTCTCTACACCGGCTACGCGGCGCGGCCGGCCGGAAAACGAACATCAGAGAGTGGACGGTTCATGTTCGATGTGATCATCGCCGGCGGTGGGCCGACCGGTTTGATGCTGGCCGGTGAGCTGCGGTTGCACGGCGTATACGTGCTCGTGCTGGAGAAGGACACCGAGCCGACCGGGCATGTCCGGTCACTCGGTCTGCACGTGCGCAGTATCGAGGTGATGGACCAGCGCGGACTGCTGGACCGGTTTCTCGCGCTCGGCACGCAGCACCCGCTCGGCGGCTTCTTCGCCGGTATCAGCAAGCGGCGGCCCGACGGGCTGGACACCGCACATCCGTACATCCTCGGGATCCCGCAACCGGTCACCGAGCGCCTGCTGACCGAGCACGCCACCGGACTCGGCGCCCAGATCCGGCGCGGCTGCGAAGTGGCCGGGCTGAGCCAGGATGACGACGGGGTCACTGTCGAGCTCGCCGACGGCAGGCAGCTGCGCTCGCATTACCTGGTCGGCTGCGACGGCGGCCGCAGCACGGTGCGCAAACTGCTCGGCGTCGGCTTCCCCGGCGAGCCCACCAGGGTCGAGTCGCTGCTGGGCGAGATGGAGGTCACCGCGAGCCCGGAGAGTCTGGCAGCCAGGGTGGCGGAGGTCCGTGAGACCCACAAGGGGTTCGGCGCCGGGCCATCCGGAGACGGGTTGTATCGCATCGTCGTGCCCGCTGACGGCGTGTCCGAGGACCGGTCTGTCCCGCCGGCCCTCGAGGAGTTCAAGCAGCAACTCCAGGTATTCGCCGGCACCGACTTCGGCGTGCACTCACCGCGCTGGCTGTCCCGCTTCGGCGACGCCACCCGGCTGGCCGAGCGCTACCGGGTCGGCCGGGTACTGCTGGCCGGCGACGCGGCCCACGTCCACCCACCCCTCGGCGGTCAGGGCCTCAACCTGGGCGTGCAGGACGCGTTCAACCTGGGCTGGAAACTCGCCGCCGAGATCAACGGGTGGGCGCCGGAGGGCCTGCTGGACAGCTACCACACCGAACGGCACCCGGTCGCCGACGACGTACTGAACAACACCCGCGTGCAGTCCGAGCTGATCTCCACCGAGCCGGGTTCGCGGTCCGTGCGCCGGCTGCTGTCGGAATTGATGGACTTCGAGGAAGTGAACCGCTATCTGACCGAGAAGATCACCGCGATCGGCGTCCGCTACGACTTCGGTGAGGGGCACGAACTGCTCGGCCGGCGGCTGCGCGACATCGAGCTGAAGCATGGGCGCCTCTACGAGCGCATGCACGGCGGCCGCGGGCTCCTGCTGGACCGGACCGGCGGGCTTTCGGTGGCAGGCTGGGCGGACCGGGTCGATCACATCGTCGACGCCACCGAGGAATTGGACGTTCCCGCCGTGTTGCTGCGCCCCGACGGCCACGTGGCATGGGTCGGTGCGGATCAGCAGGACATGGGCGCCCAGCTCTCCCGGTGGTTCGGCGCCGCCGCTTGACCTGGATGAACTCGACGTCATCCGCCTATCGACCGGGCCGCCGAGTTCTCGGCCGTCTCCTCGGCAACGGAGGAATCGGGTCAATCCGTTCCGTGCCGCCGGGCCTGATCCGGCGCCGGTATGCGGCTGGTGACCAGTAGGAGCAGGTCGGCTATCGGTGCTGCTATCGGGGTGCCCGAACCCGCGGACCAGTCCGTATCGGTGGCGGTGAGCCGATGGCCGGCCAGTTGGCGTCGAGCGTGGAAGGGCCAGCCGCCCTGCCAGACCCGTTCGACCGACCAGCGCGCGGCGTCGACCGGCATATCGCGGCGGATGCCCAACGGAACCGCGATGTCCTGCCCGTGGACGAGCAGATCCATCAGGCGGTCCACGGCGTTCGTCGAGAGCGGTGTGTGCCGGATATCGATGATCGCGTGCAGTTCGTCGGTGAGGGCCCGGGGCGAACGGCTGTCGGCGTACCGGATGGCGGTGTCGAAGTTCATCCGGGCCACGCTTCCGCGGGCCCGCGCCACCTGCCGGAGGAGCCAGCCGAGTTTCGCCTGGGAGGTGAGCAGGATATGGGCGACGACGTCGCGGACCCGCCAGCCCTCGCACAACGACGGGTGGTCCCACTGGTCGTCCGACAGCCCGCGCAGCAGCTCGGTCAGGCTTGCGCGTTCGGCGGCCACGGCCGCCCAGACGAGTTCTTCGGTGCTGCTACCGGCGCCCATCGCCGAACCTCCTGTGCTCGATTTCTTCCGGTAGCGTAGGAACTCCAGTCGGGTGGAGGTTCCAGTAGTTGTGACCTACATCACTTATCCGTCCAATGCGGTGAGCATCGGGGAAGCCTCCCGGCGCACCGGGGTCCCGGTGCGGACCATTCGGTTCTATTGCGACGAGGGGATTCTCGCGACGCAACGGACGAGCGGTGGGCATCGAGTGTTCACGCCGGATGCCCTCGACCGGTTGCTCCTGATCCGGCGGTTGCGAGCGGTGGGCCTGGGGCTGACCGCGATCATCGATGTGCTCGCGGATCCGTGCGCGGTCCCCGATGCGCTCGCCGCGGAACGAGCCGCCGTGGAAGCCGAGCTCGATGCGTTGTCCTGGCGGCGCGCGGTTCTCCTCGCGATCGAACAGGCCGACGGCGACGACCGCCCCCGGGTGCTGACGAGGCTGGCGGCGGTCGCCGACCGGCGTGCGGCACGCGGCACCCTGATCGACTTCTGGAGCCGGATCCTGGCCGCCATGCCTGCCGCGATGTTCGATGATTTCGTCGAGATGGACGTTCCGGCGGTGCCGCCGGCACCGTCGCCGCGTGACGTTCTCGCGTTCGCCGAACTCGCCCAGCTGGTGCAATCGCCCGACCTGGGGCGAGCGATATCCCAGCAGCTGTGGGGCGGGGACGATTCGGCGATCCGGAGCAAACGGATGCTGATCCACGATCTCGCGCCCGCCTACGCCACGGTCGCGGATCGGGTCGCCGCCGGCGATTCGCCGGGTCCCGGTCCGGAACTGGACCTGTATGTCGCCGCGCACGCGGCGGCCCGCGGTCGCCGTGATACGGAGGGGTTCCGGCGCCGCCTGGCCCGCGGTGCCCCGGTTGCCGATCGCGCGGCTGTCCGTTACTGGACTCTTACCGCGGAAGCGCTCGGCACGGTGAGCACGACCGGCGCGATTCAGCATTGGCTGGACACGGCACTCCTGCGTTCGGTCGCGCCGATCGGCTGATACATCCGAAGATCTTCACCACACCGATGACGGGCCGCGAAGCGTGGGCCCATGTGGACGAGTGGCTGGACCACGATATGGCGTGGATACCGCTGCCGACCGATCGCCACCGGCGGGTTCTCGGCCGGCTCGTCGATGACCACTATGCGACCGGCAACCTGGTGCCCCACGCTCACCTGGCTGCGCTTGCGATCGAACACGGTGTGTCGGTGTGCTCCTTCGACACCGATTTCGCCGCTTCACGGCGGAGTTGCCACAGGGTGCCTTTGCAGACTGCCTCTTTGACCGCGGCCGCGGCCCGGCCGGCGAGGAAGATGTTCACGGGTGAATCGTCGCGCCGGGCGGCTTGGATGATTGCGCTGCGCCGGCCGAGGCTGACGCACGATCCGACGAAAGCCTGGTCGATCGGGGCAGGCCGGTCGCCGGTGATCCGGCTCAGCACGGTGTCGGCCGCCTGGGCTCCCAACGGGATCGCGGCCTGGCAGTTCATCCGCAGCGGCCGACCCGACGGTGCGGCGGCGTCGCCCGCGGTTCGACGAACTCCGCTCGCGGATTCACCAAAGTCGCGGAGGCGGCCAACGGCTACGAGGCCGTGCAGGAGGTGGGGCATATCCCCGTCGACCTCGCGATCCTGGATATCGCCATGCCCCGGATGACCGGTATCCAGGCGGCCCGCGAGATCAACCGCCGCACGCCCGGAGTGCGGATCCTGATGCTGTCGATGTACGACAACGAACAGTATTTCTTCGAATCGCTGCGCGTGGGCGCCTCCGGTTACGTGCTGAAATCCGTCGCCGACCGCGATCTGCTCGAAGCCTGCCGCGCCACCCTGCGCGGCGAGTCCTACCTGTACCCCGGCGCGGTGAACTCCCTGATCCGCGACTGGCTGCAACGCGCCGACCGGGACGAACCCCTACCGCACACGCTGCTCACGCCGCGCGAGGAGGAGATCGTCAAACTCGTCGCCGAGGGCTACTCCTCCCGCGAGATCGCCGGTGATCTGGTGATCAGCGTGAAAACGGTCGATCGGCATCGCGCGAACATCCTGCAGAAGCTCGGGTTACGCGACCGGTTGGCTCTCACCCGCTACGCGATCCGGGCGGGTCTGATCGAACCGTAGTCCGGGCACGGCCCCGGCCGGTCCGACGGGGAACTCCGAAGCTGTCCGGAACGAAGTCGCCGAGGCCGGTGGTGGCCGGCGTGTGTCAGGCGAGCCGGTTCTCGTCGATCGCAGACGCGAAATCGGTGCCGTTGAGTTCGAGGTAGAGCTGTCGTTCCATGACCGAAACCGTGGCGCTGTTGCGACGTTCCACGACCTCGGACGCGGCGGTGACGAAAGCGCGGTCGAGGCTGTAGAGGGGAATGGTCTCGGCGCGGTGAATCCGCTTTCCGGCCAGCGGCGCGAGCACTTTCGCCGGGTCCCGGTGGGTGTACACGGCGACCCGGCCGGCCAGTTTGCTGCCACGGTGGACGCGCTCGGCATCGGGGGCGCCGACCTCGATCCACGCGGTGATGCGACCGGTGAGGTCGCGGACCAGGACCGCGGGTTCGTCGGTGGACGACACCCCGCCGTCGCTGAAGGTGATCCCCTCCTCGTATTCGAGGCAGTAGGCGAGCAGGCGGGTGATCAGGAACTCCGCGGTTTCCGACGGATGCCGGGCGAGGCGCAGGTCCAGCTCCTGGTACACGCCGCGGTCGACGTCGGAGAGTTGGACAGCGAAGGTGTGCAGAGTCGCGCCGATAGCCATAGGGGGGCCAGCCTATACGGCGGCCGGACGCCGCGAGGATTCGCCGAGGTGCGTAGTCGGCAACCAACCGCATACGGCTGTTGCCCGGGAAGACGGAGGACGGCGAAGCCCCGGCCGTTGCGGCGGGGCTACGCCGATCCTGCGAGGTCCCTAGATCAGCCGAGGCTGAAGGGCTGGCCCCAGACACGGAACTCGGAGATGCCGTTATCGGTGGTCACCTCGACCCGCACGAACGAGCGGGCCTGGGCGTAGCCGGCGCAGCCGTTGAGCCCGATGGTGGTGTCGGTCCAGGTCACCGAGCCGTTGGGGCCGGTGAACTTGGTGGCGAACGTGTGGCCCTCGTTGCCGTAGACGTCGGGCTTCTCGATGTCGAGGATCAGGAACGACTTGGCCTGACCGGGGCCCAGGGTGAGGTTCGCGCCCGTGCTGGCGTTGGCGGTGAGGTTCTCACCGGCGAGGCTCCCACCGGCACCGCCGTTGGCGCCGCCGCCGCTGATATCGACCTGGCAACCCACGACATAACCCGGGGTGATCTTGGTGCCCTTGTGCTTACCGTGCACCTCGACCTGCGCGCTGGCCGAGACCCAGGTGTTGCGGTGCAACGGGGTCGAACCCATCGACGGGTTGATCAGCGCCGACTCGTTGGCGATCCGCGCGGTGACCCCCAGGCCGTTGGGCAGGGTGTGGTACAGCTCGGCACCGGGCAGCGGGACGAAGGTATCGGCGTTGGCGGCGCCGGTGGAGAACAGGCCGACGGCGGCGGCTGCCGCAGCGGCGACGCTGGCGATACGCACGGCGCTCTTTTTCACTACAGACATGACATTTTCCCTCTCGGAAGAGATATTCCGTTCAGCGACGGATTGATCGACCAGTGCTGACCTGCGTCAGCCGATGCTGAACGGAGCTCCGTACAGGGTGGTCTTCGAGTAGTGGTCACCGATGATCTCGAGGACCGTGTAGGACCGGGCCTGGGCGTAGCCGGCGCAGCCCTCGATGTTCATTTCGACATCCTTGTAGTCGACCCAGTACGGACCGGGCTTGGTGACGTCGACGCCCTCGATGTGGACGAACTTCACTTCGCCCGGGCCGAGCTTGATGCTCAGGGAGCCGCTGCCACCCAGGGAGGAGGAACTCACGCTGGCGGAGACGCCGGCAGAGAGTGCGTTCTCGGCAATGCTGACCTGGCAGCCGACGATGTAGCCGGTGCTCAGGCGCGAGGCGCCGTGGGTGGAGGAGTTGTTGGTACCCGGAGAGTTGGTCGGGCCCTTCCACGGTCCCGCTTCGCCCTCGGGGGTGACGGCGACGTCGGCATGCACCTGCCCGGACAGCCAGGCGACGCGGCCCGCTCCGTTTGCCGACATCGACGGCGAAATCAGCGCGCTCTCGTTGACGCGGACGACCTTGTTGCCGTTCGGGTCGGCCTTTTCGCCGGCGGGCAGCGGCACAAACGTGTCCGCATGTGCAGTGCCGCCGGCAACGCCGAGTACCGCCGCCGCCGTCATCGCCGCGGTGGCAGCAATCCCTTTGATATTCATCCTATGTCCCTCATGATCTTGCGGATTGTCGCCGGGTGCGGCCGTAGCGGCTGACCGGCGGAAACGGCAGCCGGAATTCCCGGAAAGGAATGCGCGCGAAACGCAGGCCTGGTTCCGGGTGCTGCCCAATCGCAGGTGAAATCCGGTGGTGCAGAAGGGTCCACCGGTGGTGTCGGATCGTCGTTCCTGGGCGATCAGGTGACGAAGTGCTGCGCCATCAATCCCTCATCCTGTCTATCTCTTACAACCCGGCCAGGTATGGCCGGTGGCCCCGCGCCGTGTGAGCGAGGATGGCGAGGCACTACAGCGCGGCAGCGGAGTGCACATCCCGTCATCCTTTCGCTGGTCGGCACAGTCTGTTGCTAGCCTGTTTAAGTTAGGTTAGCCTGCGCTCACTATAAAGGTTCGTTAACAAAATTTGTGAGCTATGACCGTGACGTATCTCATATGCGCCGGGAAGGGACGGATTCCATGCACAGCTCATGTAATACCGCGTCATGACGGCCGGTTCGTCCTATGAATATCACACTCGGGTCTCGGTCCGCAGGTGGATGGGCTGGTTACTTGCGGCCGGTTTGCTGATTCTTGCCTGCGTACTCAGCCTTGTGGTGGGTGTCAAATCGATTCCGATCTCGGAGATCCTTTCTGCGCTGTGGCAGCCCGACGGCTCCCCGGACGGCTTGATCGTCAGCGAATACCGGCTTCCCCGTACCCTCTTGGGGCTGCTCGCGGGTAGTGCGCTCGGGATCGCGGGATGCCTCATGCAGGGGTTGACCCGCAACCCACTGGCCGACCCGGGCCTGCTCGGGGTCAATGCCGGCGCGGCATTCGCCATCGCGGTCGCGGTGGCGTATATGGGCGCCAGTGGTATCGCGTCCTATGTCTGGTTCGGTTTTGCCGGCGCGGCGGTAGTGTCCGTGGTGGTGTACCGGCTGGGGACCGTCGGGCGGGGTGGTACCGATCCGATCCGCCTCACGCTGGCCGGCGTCGCGGTGACCGCCGTGCTCACCGGCATCACCAAGGGACTGATCCTGCTGAACGCGGCTGCCTTCGACGAAATGCGGCAGTGGGACGCGGGCGCGCTGACCGGCCGCGGCTACGACGTTCTGGCGGGTGCGACTCCGTTCATCATCACGGGAATTGTTTTCGCCGGAATCGCGGCCCGGTCGCTGAACGCTGTGGCGCTCGGTGACGATATGGCCCGGGCACTCGGCGTACATGTGACACGGACCCGGGCGTTCACCGCCGTGGCCCTGATCCTGCTGTGCGGGACGGCGACCGCGGCGGTCGGGCCGATCACCTTCGTGGGTCTGGCGGTACCGCATATCGCGCGCTGGATCGTCGGGCCCGACTACCGGTGGATTGTCGCCTACTCATTGATCCTGGCGCCGACGCTGGTGCTGTTCGCCGATGTGCTCGGCCGGGTCGCCATTCCGCCGGACGAGCTGTCGGCGGGTGTGGTCACGGCATTCCTGGGCGCACCGGTGCTCATCTGGCTCGCCCGTCGTGCGGAGATGAGGGAGTCGTGACCACACTGCGTAAGGGGTCCCGGATCGGAAGCCCGGCGACGATCGATTTCGGCCGCACGGTCCGCGTGCTGCGGGTGCGTGGCCTCACCGCCCGGTTCGGGGTGCGCAGTATCGTGGTCTCGGCCGTGCTGCTCGTGGCCGCCTGCGTGGTGGCGCTGCTGGCGCTGGGTACCGGCGATTTCGCGATTCCGCCGGACCGGGTGCTGCGGGCGCTGTTCGGTAACGGGGTCGGCGGCGACGAACTCGTGGTGTGGGAATGGCGGGCGCCCCGGGTGCTGATGGCGCTGGTGCTCGGTGCGGCGCTCGGGATAAGCGGCGCGATCCTGCAGTCGGTGACCCGCAATCCGCTGGGGAGCCCGGATATCGTCGGGTTCAACTCCGGCGCGTACACCGGTGCGCTGCTGGTGATCCTGGCCGGTGGCGGGTACTACGCGACGGCGGCCGGTGCGGTCGGCGGCGGGCTGGCCACCGCGCTCGCGATCTTCATGCTCGCGTTCCGGCAGAACGTCAAGGGCTTCCGGCTGATCATCGTCGGTATCGGCATCAGCGCGATGCTGGCCGCGGTGAACACCTGGCTCATCCTGCGTGCCGACCTCGATGCCGCCATGTCGGCCGCCGCCTGGGGCGTCGGCACGCTGGATGGGCTGAGCTGGTCGGAGATCACGCCGGCGCTGATCGTTCTCGTCGTGCTCGCGATCGTGGTGGTACCCGTCGCGCACCGGTTGCAGATCCTGGAACTGGGCGACGACGCGGCGCAGGCGCTCGGGGTCCGGGTGGGCCGGTCGCGGCTGGTGCTCACGGCGCTGAGTGTCGCGTTCACCGCGGTCGGTACGGCCGTCGCGGGTCCGATCGCCTTCGTCGCCCTGGCGGCCCCGCAACTGGGCAGGCGGCTGGCCCGGACGCCGACGACCGCCCTGCTTCCGGCGGCGGCGATGGGCGCGTTGTTACTGGTGGCCTGTGATTGGATCTCGCGCCGCATCTTCGCGCCGACCACCCTGCCGGTGGGGGTGGTGACTGCGTCGGTCGGCGGTGCGTACCTGGCCTACCTGCTGGTGGTCGAGGCTCGACGGAACTGAGGGAATAGTCGTGGACGAAAAACTTGACCTGGGAGAACTCGGCGATTCCGACGAGCATGCCGCCGCACCGGAATCCGGCCCGGCCGCCCGGCTGCGGGCCGACCGGTTGCGGCTGGGGTACCGCAACCGGGTTATCAGTGACGAGCTGACCGTCGATATTCCGGACGGCACCTTCACCGTCATCATCGGACCGAACGCCTGCGGTAAATCGACCCTGCTGCGGGCCCTGTCGCGGCTGCTGGCCCCGGAATCCGGCTCGGTCCTGCTGGACGGTAAGGCGATCGGCTCGTATCCGGCCAAGGAGGTGGCCCGCCGGATCGGGTTGCTACCGCAGACCTCGACCGCGCCGGAAGGGATCCGGGTCGCCGATCTGGTGGCCCGGGGCCGGTATCCGCACCAGTCCCTGGTCCGGCAGTGGTCCCGTCGCGACGAGGAGGCCGTGGCCGCGGCGATGGCCGCGACCGGGGTGGCCGATCTGTCCGGCCGGTTGGTGGACGAGCTGTCCGGCGGCCAGCGGCAGCGGGTGTGGATCGCGATGGTGCTGGCCCAGGAGACTCCGATCGTGCTGCTGGACGAACCCACCACGTTTCTCGATATCGCGCATCAGATCCAATTGCTGGATCTGTGCCGCGAACTGAACCGGGATACCGGGCGAACGGTGGTCGCGGTACTGCACGATCTGAACCACGCGTTCCGTTATGCCGATCACCTGATCGCCATGCGCGACGGTGCGGTGGTCGCGGCGGGCGCGCCGCGGGAGATCGTCACCGCCGAACTGGTGCAGAAGGTATTCGACCTGGGCTGTCGGGTGATCGACGATCCGGAAACGGGTTCGCCGCTGGTGGTTCCGCTGGGAGAGAAAGCGGTCCGGGTGAGCTGAACGCCGGACGGAAGCACGGTGTCTTTCAACAATCAAGATGTTTCACTTTAGTAAAGGTTAGGCTAACCTCAACTGTGGTCGTGTGTTGTGCCGCGCGGTTCCACCGAATGGCACAACACACGGAAGTGGTTCACAGCGAAGGGAGTTGCCGTGCCGGCGGCAGTGCAGAACGCGTCGACGATCAGCGATCCGGGAATGGCGCTCACCGGCCCCCAGCTGGGAATCTGGAATGCGCAGCAGTTCGATCCGGAATCCGGCCGCTACCTGGTCGGCGAGGTACTCGAGATCTCCGGGGACGAGCCCATCGATGTCGACCTGCTGGCGGAGGCCATCCGGCTGACCGTCGCCGAGGCGGAGAACATGCGGCTGCGGTTCCGCGATACCGACGCGGGCCCTCGGCAATTCGTCAGCAACGAACCCGCGGTGCTGCAACCGATGATCGATCTGCGGGGCGCGGCCGAGCCGGTTTCGCTGGCTCATGAGGCGGTGGCGCTGGAGCGGCATCAGGCGGCGCAGCGGTGCCGCGGCATGGTGGACCGGCGCCTGTACAACTACACGCTGATCCGGCTCACCGAGCGCGAGGTGTGGTGTGTGCAGCTGTACCACCACCTGATCGTCGACGGGTACAGCGCGGCGCTGCTCTCGCGCCGGGTCGCCGCGCACTACACCGCGCTACGGCGGGGAACCGAGCCGCCCAAGGCGACTTTCGGAAGTATCGCCGATCTGGTCGCCGATGAGCAGGCGTATCGCGAAAGCGAGCATTTCGCCGCCGACCAGCAATATTGGCGGGAACAGCTGAGTCCCGCACCGACGCTGGACGGCCGCGGAACAGCCCTGGGTGGTGCGGTGGAGCGGACCATCCGGGCCGAGGCGATTCTGCCGGTCGCCACCCTCGACCGGCTGAAGCACTGCACCGAGCGCTACCGGATCACCTGGGCGGACGGGCTCATCGCCTGCTACGCCGCGTATCTGCAGCGGTTGCTGGGCACCTCCGATGTGGTGCTCTCGATGCTGATGATGGGCCGGGTCGGCCGGGTCGCGCTCAGTACGCCGGCCATGGCGGTGAACGTGCTGCCGCTGCGGCTGAGCGTGCATGCGCACGAGACCGTCGGTGAACTGGGTGTGCGGGTCGCGGAGACCTTGCGGGAGATGCGGAAGCATCAGCGCTACAGCGGTGCCGATCTCGCACGCGACCTGCGCGGTTTCGGCGCGGGCGAACTGCTGCACGGTATCGGTCTCAATCTGAAGGTCTTCGATTTCGCGCTGGATTTCGACGGCGCCGAGGGTGTGCTGCGCAATGTCGCGGGCGGGCCGCCGGAGGATCTCGGCCTGGTGGTGACGCCGCTGCCCGATAAATCCGTGCTGTTGAATTTCGAATGCGATGCGCGCACCAACGATCCGGAGACCGCCTACCGCCGGATGGCGGGGCTGGTCCGGGTGATCGAAGCCTTCACCGAACTGGACAAGGTGCCGGTCGGCGCGCTGGAGCTGATCGAGAGTGCTGAACGTGGCCGGCTGCTGACCGAGCGCACCGGTCCCGCGGCCGCGACCGGGACCGAACTGGTACCGGCGGCGCTGGACCGCATGATCGCCGAGCATGCCACCGATACCGTTCTGGTCGCCGGCGACGAGCGCTGGAGCGGTGCCGAACTCGGCGCCCGGGTGTACCGGCTGGTCCGATACCTGCGTGACCAGGGGGTGCGCACCGGGGATCTGGTGGGTGTCGCGCTGCCGCGGACCGCGGATCTGATGGTGGCGCTGCTGGCTGTCTGGCGGGCCGGGGCGACCTATCTGCCGCTCGATCCGGAGCATCCGGTACCGCGGCTGCGGACCATGATCGACGACGCGACGCCGGCCCTGGTACTGACCGACAACACGCTGGCGGCCGAACTGGACTGTCGCACGGTCGCACTCGACGACGAGCAGGTCCGGACCGCATTGCGGGAATACCCGGACAGCGCCCCCGCCCCGGCCGGCACCGTGCGTGGCGATCACCCGGCCTATGTGCTCTACACCTCCGGATCCACCGGCACCCCGAAGGGCGTGGTGATCGACCACGCCGCCCTCGCGCACCTGGTCGCGGGGCATCGGTCGGGGATCTACGCCGAAACCGTGGAGCGCGCCGGTGGTCGCCGGCTGGCGATCGCGCACACCACCTCGTTCGCCTTCGACGCCGCGCTCGACCCGTTGCTCTGGCTGCTCGACGGTCATCGGATCCACCTGTACGACAGTGCGATCCGCCGTGACCCCGCGGCGCTCGTGGCCGCGTTCGGTGCGGACGGGATCGAGGTCGTGGACGGGACCCCGACGCTGGCCGGCGCGCTGTTCGCGCACGGTTTGGCGCAGGTGGCGCCGCGGCTGCTGGTTCTCGGCGGTGAAGCCTGCCCGCCGGACCTCTGGCAGCAGGTGCAGAACGCCGGGATCACCGCGATCAACCTGTACGGCCCGACGGAGGCCACGGTCGATGCCATCGGCGCACCCGTGCGCGGGAGCGATCCGCATATCGGCGTCCCGCTGCCCGGGGTGCGGGTCTATCTGCTGGACAACGCGTTGCAGGTGGTCGCGGACGGGCAGCCCGGTGAACTGTATCTGGCGGGCGGCGGGATCGCCCAGGGGTATCTGGGCCGACCCGGGACGAGCGCGCAGAGTTTCGTCGCCGACCCGTTCGGCCCGCCGGGCGCGCGGATGTACCGCACCGGCGACCGGGCGCGCTGGGTTCCGGGGCAGGGATACTTCTACACGGGCCGGGCCGACGCCCAGGTCAAGATTCGCGGGCACCGGATCGAAATCGGTGAGGTGGAGGCCGCGTTGAGCGGTCTGCCGGAGGTCGCGGCGGCGGCCGCCGATATCCGCGACTTCGGGGGCCGGCCGAGTCTGATCGGGTATGTGGTCGCCACCGAAACGGCTGCGGCGGAGGTGACCGCCGGATCCGCGGATCTCGGCGCCCGGTTGCGCAACCGGCTGGCCGAGTTGGTGCCCGATCCGATGGTGCCCACCCGGATCGTGGTGCTCGGCGAACTGCCGTGGACGGTGAACGGCAAGGTGGACCGTCCCGCACTGCCCGACCCGGTGGAGTCCACCGGCGGCGGGCGCGTGCCGGCCACACCGGCCGAAGCGGCCGTCGCCGAGGTGGTGGCCGAACTGCTCGGCGGCGCCGGGGTCGATATCGACGACGATTTCTTCGGCGCCGGTGGCGACAGCATCACCGCGATCACTGTGTGCAGCAGGTTGCGTGAACGGGGCCTCGTGCTGGCCCCGCAGGATCTGCTGACCCGCCGCAGCCTCGGTGATCTGGCCGCTGCCGCGGAGCCGGTGGAGGTTTCGGCGAATACCGGCCCGGTCCCGGTGCCGCGCGCCGACTCGGTGACGATCGCCCTGCCGCCGCGCAGCATCGACGAACTGGCCGCCGTGCACGGGCCGATCGCCGATGTGCTGCCGCTGTCACCGCTGCAGGAAGGCCTGCTGTTCCACGCGCTGCGGGACGGTGCCGCCGATGTCTACACGCTGACCGCACGTTTCGAACTGTCCGGGCCCGTGGACCCCGACCGGCTGGCGGCCGCGTTCGCCGGCGTGCTGCGCCGGCACCCGAATCTGGGTGCCGCCTTCCACTACGACCAGGTGGACCAGCCTGTTCAGGTGATCCCGCGGACGCCCCGGGTCGCCTGGCGGGTCGAGGACCTGCGGGACCGCGCGGACGCCGCGGACGGCGCGCTGGCGCTGGAAACCGCCGCGGGGGAGGAACTGTTCGATATCGGCGACCCGCCGCTGTTGCGGGCGCTGCTCATCCGGCTCTCCGATACCGTGCACCGGCTGGTGCTCACCGCCCATCACCTGCTGGCCGACGGCTGGTCGATCCCGATCGTGCTGCGCGAGATGCTCGCCCTCTACCACGGTGAACAGCTGGACGAACCCGGTTATTACGGCACCTATCTCGCGTGGCTCGCGGGCCGCGACAGTGTCGCCGAAACCCGGCGCTGGGGTGACTATCTGGCGGGTCTGGAGGCACCGAGCCTCCTCGGCGCGCCGGGCCCGCGTTCGGCCGCGGTCGGGCTGCAGGTACCGCTGGCCGAGGACACCGCGGACGCGCTCGAGGCCTTCGGCCGGTCCCACGGTCTGACGATGAACACCCTGTTGCAGGGCGCGTGGTCGATGGTGCTGGCCGAACAGCTCGGCCGCACCGATGTCGTGTTCGGCGCGGTGGTCTCGGGCCGGCCGGCCGATCTGCCCGGTGTGGGCGGGATGGTCGGGCTGTTCAGTAACACCGTGCCGGTCCGGATGACGCTCGACACCGCAAGTCCCGTGGTCGAACAGTTCGCCGGATTCCAGCGGACCACGTTCGAACTGCAGAACCAGGGGTACCTGGGACTGGCCGCCGTGGAACGCGCCGCGGCGGTCGGACGGCTCTTCGACACCCTCGTCGTCTACGAGAACTTTCCGAAAATCGGTGTGGGACCGAAAGAATCACACGAGATCGGTGTCGCCGGCGTCGCCGTGCACAGCCTCACGCACTATCCGGTGACCGTGACCGCGCTCCCCGGCGATCGGTTCCGCCTCATGCTGCACTACGCCCCGGGCGCAGTCGACACCGCTCCCGCACAGCGGATGGCGGCGCGGCTGGGTGCCGTGCTCACCGCCCTGGTGGACGATCCGGCGGTCACCGTGGGCGCGGTACTCGACGACACCCGGCACCCGGACAGTCGGGGTGACACACTGGCCACCTGGATTTCGGCGGCGGAAATCGATCCGGCCGCCCCGGCGCTGACCGAAGACGGGGTGACGATCGACTACCGCGAGTTCGGCGAGCGGGCCGATCGCCTGGCCCGCTGGCTGGTTTCGCAACGGATCGGCCCCGAGACAGTGGTCGTGGTCGCGATGCGGCGCTGCGCCGAGGCCGTGATCGCGGCGCATGCGATCAGCCGCGCCGGCGGGATCTATCTGCCGGTGGACCCGGGCCAGCCAACCGAACGTGTCGACACCATCCTCGCCACGGCCGCCCCCGCGCTGGTTCTCACCACGGCCGCCGACGGTTTCGAGACCGGGCGGGCACCGGTCGTCGCCACCGACACCTTGGATCTGGCGGGCTTCACCGCCGGTGCGCTCACCGACGCCGACCGGCTCGCGCCGCTGCGTCCGGACAATGCTGCCTATCTGCTGTTCACCTCTGGATCGACCGGTGTGCCCAAAGGCGTCACGGTCTCCCACGCGGCCATCATCAACACCTTCGCCTGGCTGCAGGAACAGCATCGGTTCGGGGCGGGCGACACCATGCTGTACCGCACGCCCGCCACCTTCGACGCCTCGCTGCTGGAGATCTACCTGCCCTTGCTGGTGGGCGCCCGGATCGTGCTGGCCCGGCCGAACGGTCATCGCGACCCGTACTACCAGGCGGAACTGATGGCCGCCGAGCGGGTGACCGCCGTCCAGATGACCTCCTCCATGCTCACCACGATGGCCGAGGAGAGCGATCTCACCGGATGTTCCGCACTGCGTTGCGTGTTCACCGGCGGTGAACCGCTGCCGCCGGATACCGCGCGGCGCTTTCGCGAGGTGACCGGGACCAAGGTGAACAACCTCTACGGCCCCACCGAGGCCGCGGTCTGCATCACCTATCACGTCAGCGACGACACCGATGTGGAGACCGTCCCGATCGGCCGCCCGCCCGGCGGCGCGGGGGTGCGGGTGCTCGACGAACGGCTCCGGCCGGTGTCCTTCGGCACCATCGGTGAGCTCTACCTGACCGGTGTCCAGCTGGCCCGCGGCTACCTGCACGAACCCGCCCGCACCGCGCGGACCTTCGTCGCCGACCCCGCCGGCCACGGGGAACTCATGTACCGCACCGGTGATCTGGTGCGCTGGGGCGGCAACGGCGAACTGGACTACATCGGCCGCACCGATAGTCAGGTGAAACTGCGCGGGCAGCGCATCGAACTCGGCGATATCGAATCGGCCGTGCTGCGCCGGCCCGAAATCGCCCAGGCCGCGGTGATCCTGCGCGAGGACACTCCGGGCGATCAACGCCTGGTCGCCTACCTGCGGGCACGGTCGGGCGCCACCGTGGACTCGGGCGCGCTGCGAGCCGCGCTGCGGGAAACGCTGCCTGCGTACATGATTCCCGCGGCCTTCGTGGAACTCGACGAGATCCCCATGACGGTCAGCGACAAACTGGACCGCAAGGCGCTGCCCGTCCCGGAGTATCCGGTCGACGTGGCCGCGGCCGCGAGCACGGCCGCCCCGGGCGCATCGGCGGCGGCGGGGGTGCAGGTCGGCGCCGGTGGTTCGGCGGCGCGGGCGGATGCTCCGACCGGCCCGGACGGCTCGGCGGATCCAGGCGGTTCGGCAGGGCCGGGAGTGCCGGTGGGCCTCGGCGGTTCAGCCCCTGGTCCGGGCGTTGCGGTTGGATCCGGCGGAACCACCCGGAGCGCGGTCGCGCCGGCCGATCTGCGTGGTTCGCTGCCGGGGCAGGACGATCCGTCGGCTGCCGCGGGTGTACCGGGCGTGGCCGATGCGGTCACCGCGGCGATGGCCGCGGTTCTCGGTATCACGGCGATCGGGTACGACGACGATTTCTTCGCCGCCGGTGGCCATTCCCTCACGGCTGTGCGGTTGGTCGGGCGGTTGCGTCGCGCCGGATACGAGGTCGTGGTCGACGACGTATTCGAGGCGCCGACCGCCCGAGCCCTCACGGCGCGGATCGAGGGTGTCACCCTGCCCGCCGGAACCGATTCCCTCGACGAGGGTTCCGCGCTGCCGGCGACGGGCCCACAGGAGGCGGTGTCCGAGGAGATCGCGATGCTCGGCCGCCGCCTCGACCATGTACTGCGCGTGCGTGACCGCGGTACCGCCGAACCACTGTTCTGCGTGCATCCGGTGGGCGGCACCGCGTGGCAGTTCGCTCCGCTGGCCCGCCGGTTGCGCGCCGACCGGCCGCTGGTCGGGCTGCAGTTGCCCGCGCTGCGAGGCGATGATTCCGGGGCCGCCACGATCGACGAATTGGCCGCGCGCTATGTGGACACCGTGCGCGGAATCCAGCCGGAGGGGTCCTACCACCTGCTGGGTTACTCGCTCGGCGGAAATATCGTGCACGCGATGGCGGCTCAGCTCACCGCGGCCGGTGCCGAGGTGGCGTTCGCGGGCCTGGTGGATTCGCATCCGCTGGCCAACCTGGCCGAGCAGGCCGCCGAGGCGCTGGCCGAGCCGAGCCGGCTCGACAACTTGCTGCCGGAACTTCCCGAGGACGCACCGGATCTGGCCGCGCTCATCCGCGGTGCCGCCGGTGAACTCCTGCGCATGGTGACGAAATCCGAGGCTCCGCAGTATGCGGGCCCGATGGCGCTCTACGCCGCCGACCCCGGCGGGGAGGACGACGCCCCGCGCGTCGCCGCCCAGCTGGCGGGCTGGCGCGCCGCCGGCGCCCGGATCACCCCGCGCCGGTTGCCCTACACCCACTTCGGGATCGTCTCCGACGACGGGTGGGCCGAGGTCGCCGCGCTGCTCGACACCGTTCCGGCACTGCGGACGTGACCCGTGCGGACCGGCCCTGAGACTCTGCCGCGGCACCATCCGGTGCCCCGGTGGTTCGAGAAAGAAAGTGAAACACCTATGTCGCTGTTATCCCACAGCCGCTTCGCGGCCTGGCTACGTGCTGTAGTCGGCCTGTTCGTGGCGGTCGTCGCGGTGGCGGGCTGTAGCTCGGAAGCCGAGCCCGCCGCCGAATCCGGGACCCGGCCGATCCAGACCGAGAAGGGCACCGTCGAGGTACCCGCCGACCCGCAGAAGGTGGTGGTGCTCAACGGCGCCCTCGCCGGGTACCTCTACGACCTCGACGTACCGGTGGTCGCGGCGGACACCCGGGTTCTCGGAGTTACCGACCGCAGCGGAAAGTTCCCTCCGACGTGGGCGGATGACGCGACGGGACAGGGCACCCAGGTCGTGCCGATCGGGCAGACCGTGAACGTGGAGTTCGTCGCCTCGATGCAGCCGGATCTGATCATCGGTGGCGGCCAGGGTTTCCCGGCCAAACAGTCGACCGACGCCTACGACCAGCTGAGCGCCATCGCGCCGACCGTGCTGGTGCCCGGTGATGTGACCGGTTGGCAGGATCAGCTGAAACTGCTCGCCGACGTGGTCGGCAAGGGCGACAAGGTCAGCGAGCTGATCACCGCCTACGACGACAAGCTCAAGCAGGTCGCCGAGACGGTCAAGGCGCCCGAGCAGCAGATCGGCTACTTCCAGTCCGCCGCGGACGGCAAGCCGAAGATGGTCCTGCCGAACGCCGCGCTGCCGACCCTGCTGGCCGAGCTGGGCTTCAAGGCCGACGATCAGGTCGTGGCCAAGGCCGGTAACCCGGAGATCAACCCCTCCGCCGACTGGTTCAACTTCAGCCCCGAACTGCTGACCAAGGTCGTGGACCAGCCGGTGGTCATCGTGGTTCCGCTCAGCGGCGCCAAGAGCGCGGCCGATCTCGCCAAGGATCCGATGTTCGCCCAGCTGCCCGCGTTCAAGGACAAGAAGGTCTACGAACTGCCGGCCACCAGCTACCGGCCGGACTACCGCGGCGTGATGAGCACCCTCGACCTGATCCAGGAGCAGTTCAAGTGATGGCCACCGCCGGCCTCCTCATCGACACCTCCCCGTTGCGGGAGAGCCGGCGGTTCCGCTGTGCCTTCGGCGCGCGGTTGATCTCCGTTCTCGGCATCGGGCTGCTCATGGTGGCCCTGCCGGTGCAGGTGTACGAGCTCACCGGGTCGAGCCTGCATGTGGCCGGAGTATCGACCACCATGGCGATCGCCCTGTTCGCCGGAAGCCTGGCGGGCGGGGTGATCGCCGACCGGTTCGACCGGCGCACGGTCATGCAGTGGTCACGGACCGCGGCCGGGCTGGCGTTCCTGGCATTGGGCCTCAACGCGATCCTGTCCCAGCCGATCCTGCCGGTGATCTACGCGGCCGGCGTCGTGGACGGGCTGGCCGGCGGGATCAGCGGGTCAGCGATGATGGCGCTGGTGCCGATGCTGGTGGAGCGGGCGAAGATGCCGGCGGCGGGGGCGCTGATCACCCTGACCTCGGATCTGGGCACCATGATCACCCCGGCCATCGCCGGTGTGCTGATCGCCCAGATCGGGGTCTCTTTCGCGTTCTTCGCGGCCGCGGCGGCGACCGTGGCCACCGTGGGCCTGATCCGGGCCATCGGCGCGGCCCCACCCCCGGCCCGCGAGCTGCGCAACCCGCTGGTGGAACTGGGGCAGGGGATCGGATTCGCGGTGCGCCACCGGGTGATCCGGGCGGTGCTGGTGAGCGGACTGCTCGCCATGCTCGTCAGCGGACCGCTGGTCCTGCTGCCGGCCTTCGCGGATCAAGGGCTGCATGCCGGTCCGGCGACGCTGGGCCTGCTCTACGCGGCACCGGGTGTGGGCGCCGTCCTCGGCTCGCTGACGAGTGGCTGGATCGGCCGCACCCGGCGCAACGGCCTGGCCCTGCTGGGCTCGCTGGCGCTCATGCCGCTGGGCCTGATCATGGCCGGTGCCTGGCCGCAGATCGCGTGGAGTTTCCTCGGGCTCGCGGCCTTCGGCATCGCGCGCGCGGTGAACAACATCCTGCGGTACGCGGTACTGCAGCAGCATTCGCCGGAGGATATGCGCGGGCGGATGTCGAGTCTGCAACTGGTGCAGTCGGTCACCGGAACGGCGATCGGGTCCATGGCGGCCGGTGTGATCGGCGGACTGGTGGAACCGGGTGCCGCCCTGATGGTCTACGGCGGCGCGGTGCTGGTGCTGCTGGTGCCGGCCCTGCTCTTCATGGCGCCGCTGGCCCGGCTCACCGGGGACGGCAAACCCGCCGGGCCACCGGTGAAACCGCCGGTCCAGGCCACCGGACTCGCGGACAAAGGAAAGGACGGTGTGTGATGGATCGCGGTGCCTACCGTGAGCGGATCGCCGAGGTGATGGCCGGCTCGCACGGGGCCAAGGTCGGCTACCCGATCGAACTGCGGGAACTGGAGGTGATCCGCACCGCGCAGGTGGGGTCGGGTCTGCTCCGGGTCACCTTCGGCGGTCCGGGACTCGACGGGTTCCACAGTTATGTGCCCGACGAGCACATCCGGTTGATCTTCCCGGATACCGACGGTGTCCTGCGGCTTCCGGTCAAGGACGGTCTCTCGCTGGAATGGCCTGCTCCGCGCCCGATTTCGCGGGAATATACGGTGCGGCGGTACGACGCCGAGGCCGGGGAACTCGATGTCGATTTCGCCTTGCATCCGGGCGGGCTCGCCTCGGACTGGGCGCTGGCCGTCACCCCGGGCGACCGGATGAATATCGCCGGCCCGCCCGGCGGCGTGGTGGTGCCCACCAGCTACGACAACTACCTGTTCGCCGGGGATATCACCGCCTTGCCCGCGATCGCCCGCTGGCTGGAATGGCTGCCGCGCGAGAGCACCGGCTGGGTGTTCGTCGAGGTCACCGATGCGACCCAGGAGATCGAACTGGACGCTCCGGCCGGGTTCGAGATCCGGTGGCTGCACCGGGGCGATGCCGCGCCGGGCACCGGGGATCTGCTGGAGAAGGCGATCCGCACGGTCACCGTTCCCAGCGGGCAGAACGTGTACGCGTGGGTGGCCGGCGAGGCCGGGCAGCTGCGTCCGATCCGTAAATGGATCCGGAGTGAACTCGGCGTCGGGCCCAAGGATTTCCTGATCGCGGGCTATTGGAAGCACGGGATCGCGAATTTCGACGGCGAAGAATAAGGAGATACAGCATGACGAACGACGCAGCGGCCGTTGCCGATCGCGACCGTTTCATTCAGGATGTGGCCGAGGTACTGGGTGTACCCGCCGGGGAACTGTCCACCGATACGAATCTGCTCGATGCCGGACTCGATTCGGTGCGCATCATGCAGCTGGTGGAGAAGTGGCGGTCGGAAGGCCATGAGACCGTCGATCCGCTCATGCTGGCCGGGGACCCCGTTCTGGAGTCCTGGCTGGAGGTCTTGTGCCCGTGACCGGGCGCTGCCGCGAACCGCGCGTGGTGCGCGGTTCGCGGCGCCTGCGGTCACTGTGCGCGGTGACCCTCGGCGAGCAGCCGGCGCAGATCGCGGCGGCTCGTCTTACCCACCCCGGTTTCCGGGAATTCCGCGATGGTGACCACGTCGTCCGGCATCTTCCAGGCCGCGATACCGCGTTGGCGGATGAAACCGCGGACCGTGATCAGCGTCGGCGGGGCCGCCGGGTCGAGTGGCTGCACAAAGGCGCAGATCCGCTGTCCGAGCACCGGGTCGGGGGTGCCGACGATCACCGCGTCCCGGATACCGGGATGTTCGAGCAGATGGGCTTCGAGCTCTTCGGCCGACACCTTCTCGCCGCCGCGGTTCACCCAGTCACCGGCGCGGCCCTTCACGACGAGGTTGCCGTCCGGGCGCAGCGCGACGATATCGCCGGTGCTGTACCAGCCGTCCGCGTCGAAGCTGCGGGCGTTGGCTTCCGGGTTGTCGTAGTAGCCGCGAATCGTGTAGGGCCCCTGAGTTTTCAGATTTCCGTCGGTGCCCGGCGCCACCTCGTTCCCGGCATCGTCGACGATCTTGATCTGGTCGTATTCCGACATCGGCCGCCCCTGCGTGGAGACCACGACATCGATCGGGTCGTCCAGCCGGGTGTAACAGACCAAGCCCTCGGCCATTCCGAAGACCTGCTGCAGGGTTGCTCCCAGCGCCGGTCCGACCCGCCGGGCCAATTCGTCCGGGCAGCGCGCGCCGCCCACCTGAAGTACCTGCAGACTGGACAGATCCGGCAGCTCGCCGCCCTTTTCGGCGCGCTCGACCCACAGCCGCGCCAGCGGCGGTACGAGCCCGGTGATGGTGACTCCGAAGCGTTCGATCGCCGCGAACGCGGTCGAGGGCGTGGGATCCGGTGTCATCGCGACCGTTCCGCCTGCCCACAGCACGCCCAGAATGCCGGGGGAACTCATCGGGAAGTTGTGTGCCACCGGCAGGGTGGCGAGGTAGACCGAGTCCGGCCCCAGCTCGGTGATCTCGGCGCTGCGCCGCACGCTGTAGAGGTAGTCGTCGTGGGTGCGCGGGATGAGCTTGGGAATTCCGGTGCTACCCCCGGAGAGCTGCAGGAACGCGACATCGCCGGCATCGAGGGCCGGCATCTCGCCGGGCTCGTCACGGTACTCGGCGAGATCGGCGGCGCCCTCGGCGAACTCGGTAGCGGGATCGTCGCTGACCAACAGGACGTGCCGCAGACTCGCGACCTGCTGCCGGACGGTATCGGCCAGCCCCGCGTGGTCGAACCGCTGGTGGGTGACGCAGGTGATCATGGCGACCGCGCCGCTCGCCGTACCGATCGGTACCAGCTCCGATTCCCGGTGCGCGGGCAGGCAGAACACCGGCAGCGCACCGGCCTTGAACAACGCGAAGATCACTTCGACGAATTCGGCGCGGTTGGGCAGCTGCACCAGGACGCGGTCGTGGTGGCCGATGCCGAGCCGCATGAGGCCCGTGGCCAGCGACCGTGCGCGCCGGTCGAGCTCGGCGTAGGTCCAGCGGTTGTCCGCGTCGACGACGGCGATCGCCTCCGGGGTTTCGGTGGCGCGCGCGGTCAGCAGATCCGCGAACGTCTCACCGGTCCAGCACTTTTCGTCACGATACCGGGAGATCTGTTCCGGTGGCCACGGAGTGAAACCGGGCAGGACGGACGATGGCATGGAGCACCTCTTTCCGATCGGCGATCTTGTTCGATGTCACATCGGAATGCTAGCCTTACGATGTAACTTCAGGTTAGGCTAACCTAATGGTCACGAAGCAATGGGGCGAAGGGGTCATCGTCACCGGAGCCGCCGGGGGTATCGGGGCGGCAATCGCCACCGAACTCGCCGGCGATTCCGGGCTCATCGAATTGTGGGACAGGGACCCTCGGGTGCACGAGGTGGCCGATCTGATCGGGCGACAGCACGAGGGAATTGCCGCCCGGGGTACGGAAATCGATCTCACCGACGCCGCGGCCGTCGCCGCCGCCTTCGACAAGGCAGTCGCCGAGAACGGTGCGCCGCGGATCGTCGTCCACGCCGCCGGCGCGATGATCGGCGGATCCGCGCTGGACACCGGCGCCGACGACTGGCAGCGGTGCCTCGCCGTCAATACCAATGCCGCCGTCTACGTCGCGCAGCGCGCGGCCCGCGAAATGGTCGCCGCGCGGCGCGGTTCGATCGTGGTCGTCTCGTCGAACTCCGCGGCAACGCCCCGGGTGGGCCTGGCCGCCTACGGCGCCGCCAAGGCCGCCACCACGGCGTTCACCCGGTCGCTGGCGCTGCAGGTCGCGCCGCACGGGGTCCGCGTGAACCTGGTCTCGCCGGGGTCGACGGATACGCCGCTGTTGCGGGGGATGTACGCCGACTCCGGGGAACACGGCCTCGGCGAGGCCGCGCGGGACAGTCTGCTCGACGGCGATCCCGAGAACTACCGCCTGGGAATCCCGTTGCGGCGGATCGCCGAACCGGCCGATATCGCCGCCGCGGTCCGCTTCCTGGTTTCCGATGCCGCCCGCCACATCGTCATGCACGACCTCCGGGTCGACGGCGGCGCAACGCTGGATATGTGACACGAGAGGATGATCATCATCAACGCCGAGAACTCCGCCTTTACCGCGGATCCCGCCTTTGTCCTGTCCCGCCCGCAACGGACCGTGACCGCGTCCGCCGGGGGCCGTGTCTTCCACAGCGCCGCCGAAGCCGCCGCACAACTACGCGCGCGGCGGGTGAGCCATATCGTCGGCGCGCTACCCTTCGCACCCGGTGCGCCGGCGGCACTGTGGGCGCCGGAAACGATAGCGGTGACCGACGGTCCCCGGGCCGCGCGCGCGATCTCCGCACCCGATATCGCCGTCACCGAGAATCTGCCCGAACCCGAGGAACACGTCCGCCGGGTGAGTGCCGCGGTCCGGTTGCTCGCCGACCCTGGACACCCGATCCGGAAAGTTGTCCTGGCCAGAGCGCTCCGGGCCCGGGCCGCCCGCCCGGTGCGCGCCGTCGACCTGCTGGATCTCCTGGTGGGCACCGATCCGGCCGGGAACGGCTATCTGGTGGACCTGTCCGCGGCGGGCGGTGTCTACACCGGCCGTCACCTGGTGGGGTCGAGTCCGGAGATCCTGGTGCGCCGGCTCGGGTCGCAGGTGACCAGCCATCCCCTCGCCGGTTCCGCCCGCCGGGTACCGGAGGACCCGGTGGCCGACCGGATCGCGGCCGACGCGCTGCTCGGTTCGGCGAAGGATCAGCACGAACACGGCTACGTGGTCGACCATGTCGCCGGCGTGCTCCGCGACCGGTGTACCGATGTGCGCACCCCCGCCACACCGGATCTCACCGAAACCCCCGCCATGTGGCATCTGGGCACCACCATCGCCGCGACGGTATCGACCGCCGGGCCGACGGCTTTGGAACTGGCCGACGCCCTGCATCCGACCCCTGCGATCTGCGGTACCCCGACGGCCGCGGCCGCCCGGCTCATCGCCGAACTCGAAGGCGAGCGCGGTTTCTACGCCGGCGCGGTCGGCTGGTGCGATGCCGACGGCAACGGCGAATGGATGGTCAGCATCCGCTGCGCGGAACTGGCCGCCGACAACAGAACCTTGCTGGCGTACGCGGGTGGCGGGATCGTCGCCGAATCCGATCCCGCGGACGAATTGGCCGAGACCACCGGCAAACTGCAGCGCGTCCTGGGCCCGCTCGGGGTGGCCGGGAGTCCCGCGCCCGTGCGCTGACCCCACGATTTATCGCTACTGCGCCGGGCCCGCGGCTCACCGGAAAGTCGCGGGCCACAAGAGATGAGGAGTTCTGGCCATGCCCATGCAACCGATCGCACCCTATGCGATGCCGCCGTTGGACGACGAGATCAGCAACCAGGTGTCCTGGCGACTCGACCCCGGCAGATCAGCCCTGCTGATCCACGACATGCAGAACTATTTCCTCACCGCCTACCAGTTGGATCGTGATCCGGCCCGGACGATGATCGACAATATCGTCCGATTACGCGACAGATGTCACGAGCTGGGTATTCCGGTGATCTACAGTGTGCAGCCCGGAGATCAGCACCCCGACCGGCGCGGTCTGCTCGCCGACTTCTGGGGGACCGGTATGTCGGACGGCTCCGATACCGAGGTCATCGCCGAGCTGAAACCCGACGAGACCGATATCCAGGTCACCAAGTGGCGCTATTCGGCGTTCCAGCGCACGGATCTGCGCCAGCTGCTCGGATTCCGCAACCGCGACCAGCTCCTGGTCACCGGGGTGTACGCGCATATGGGCTGCATGCTCAGTGCCGCGGAAGCATTCATGAACGATATCCGGCCGTTCATGGTGCACGACGCCGTGGCGGATTTCAGTCGCGACGAGCATTCGATCGCCCTGAAATACACCGCCCGGCGCTGCGGCATGGTGCTGAGCACCGACGGTGTGCTGTCGCAGCTCCAAGCCCCGGTACCCGCCCGCGCCTGAGTCCCCGGCTCCTGCCCTGGGAGTGATCCGGACCCGAGCGGGGCCGCCTCATTCGGTGAGTTCGCCGGACCGGCGCCAGGATTCCCGTTCGGCCGCGAAGGCCGCCGCCTGGCGGGTCCGGAACTCGTCGATGGATTCGGCGTGATCGGCCAGGAACTGCCGGTGATCGGCCAGCCGGAACTCACCGTCGCGGGCGCGCAGTTCGCCGCGACCGGCGGCGATATCGGCGCGCAGATCCAGCAGTTCCTCGGCGCTCACCGGATACCAGCGAATGCGGTCGAAAAACCGCAGCAGCCACGGTGTCTCATGGTCGGTGCGGCTCCACACCTGCGTGGTGCGGCCGACGAACTGGTAACCGCCGGGGCCCTCCATACCGTAGATGCACAGGTACGCGCCGCCGATCCCGACCGCGTTCTCCGGGGTCCAGGTGCGGGCCGGGTTGTATTTGGTGGTGATCAGGCGGTGCCGCGGGTCGGCCGGGGTGGCGAGCGGGGCGCCGAGGTAGACATCGCCCAGCCCGAGTACGAGGTATTCGGCGGCGAACACGGTGTCGAAGACATCATCGACCGTGTCCAGGCCGTTCATCCGGCGGATGAACTCGATATTCCACGGGCACCACGGGGCGTCGGCGCGTACGCCGTGCATGTAGCGGGTGATCGCTTCCCGGGTGGCGGGGTCGTCCCAGGACAGCGGCAGTTCGACGGTGCGGCTGGGTACCACCAGATCGGCGGCGGCAGGCAGTTCGCCTTCGATTTCGGCCAGCATATCCAGCGCCGCCGGGGTATTCAGCACGGCGGGATCGAGCCGGATCTGCAGTGACCGGACACCCGGCGTGAGTTCGGTGACACCGCGTTCCCGGCCCAGCCGGAGCCGTTCGTGCAGCGCGTGTACCCGGGCGCGCAGTTCGAGATCCAAGGTCATCGTGCCGAATTCGACCAGGATGCCGTCGTCGCCGGCGCGGCGGTAGGTGATGGGCGTGCCGTCCGCTGTTTCGGCGCGCCGCAGCACACCGTCGTCGCCGTCTCCGCCGCGGGAGAGCACCGCCGGCCAGCTTGCCCGGCGCTCCGGGCCGAGGGCGCCGAGCGGGGCGGTGCGATCGGCCCGGACCGGGACGAAACGGACGGTGTCGCCCGGGCACAGCTGCCCGAGCTTCCACCGGTCGGCCGCGGTGACCGTGACCGGGCAGACGAAACCGCCCAGACTGGGCCCGTCCGGCCCCAGCAGGATGGGCGTATCGCCGGTGAAATCGAGGGCGCCGACACTGTAGGCGGTGTCGTGGATATTGGACGGATGCAGGCCCGCCTCCCCGCCGTCCGGCCGGGCCCAGCGGGGTTTGGGCCCGACCAGCCGGACCCCGGTGCGGTCGGAGTTGAAATGCACCTCGTAGGCGGTGTTGTACAGGGTGTCGATATCGGCGCGGGTGAAGAACTCCGGTGCGCCGTGCGGACCTTCGGTGACGGCGAGTTGCCAGGTCCGGGTGAGTACCGGCTGTTCGCCGCCCGGTACGGGGCCCGCCGGCGCCACCGGCGCCGGGCCGAGCGGCAACATGTCCCCCGCGGCGAGCGCGCGACCGGCCACTCCGCCGAATCCGCCGAGCGTGAAGGTGGCCGCGCTACCGAGGTAGCGGGGAAGTTCCACACCGCCGGAAATTAGTACATAGCAGCGCATTCCGGGCCCGCGCACCGACCCGATATCGAGGAGTTCGCCCGCCGGAACCAGGACCGGACGCCACAGCGGCACCCGGCGGCCCGCGACTGTCACCTCGACGGGCGCCCCGGTGACACACACCCAGGTCGGTTCGGGAAACCGTAGTGCTGGACCGGTCATCGTGCATTCGAGCCCGGCCGCGCCCTCGGCATTGCCCAGCGCCCGGTTGCCCAGCCGGAACGACAGATCGTCCATCGGACCCGACGGCGGCACCCCGACATGCCAGTAGCCGCTCCGGCCGGGCCAGTCCTGGACGGTGGTCAGCATCCCCGGCCGTTCGACCACCGCCTGGGGCGTGGAGATCTCGGGGGCCGGTTCGAGCGCCGCCGCCGGGGCGGTCATCGGGTCACCACCATCCGCACCGGCGTCGGGTCGAAACCGTTGCACGGGTTGTTGATCTGCGGGCAGTTCGAGACCAGGACCAGAGTGTCGATCTCCGCGCGCAGCGACACCGTCTTACCGGGCGCGGACAGGCCGTCGACGATACCGAGGGTGCCGTCGGATTCCACCGGCACGTTCATGAACCAGTTGATATTCGACACCAGATCCCGTTTGCCCATACCCCATTTCGCGGCCTCGGCGAGAAAGTTCTCCACGCAGGCGTGCTGGTGGCGGGTGTGGTGCCCGTAGCGCAGCGTATTCGATTCCTGGGAGCAGGCCCCGGCGATGGTGTCGTGATTGCCGACCTCGTCGGCGATCACCGTCATCAGCGCGGTGCCCGCATCGGTGCGCAGCACACTGCCCGTGGTCAGGAAGATATTGCGCTGGGCGGTGATCGTCGCCTGCGCGCTGTAGCGGTCGCTGTGATCGGCCGCCGAGTACAGCAGGCAATCCACGGCCTGATTGCCGTGCAGGTCGACGATGTCCAGACGGTCGCCCGCCCGGACGATCGCCGACCACGGCGCGCAGGCCGGCACTGTTTCGTCGAGGACGACGGACGCTGTCGCAATCGTGTTGTTCACATCCACTCCTGTCGGGTCCGGGCGGCCGACCAGGCCTGTTCGGTGTTCTGGACGGCCCGCTGGTATTCCGGGTCGCTGTTCACGGTGGTGGTGTCGAGGGGTTCGCCCGGCCATGCGACCAGGTCGAGATCGGTCACCGGGGTGTCGTCGAGCGGGTGCGCGGTATTGACCACCAGCACGGTCACCGGCAGGTGGATCAGCAGTTCGACGTGGGCGCCCGGCCCCGCGGAACCGTTCGCGTTCAGGCTGCCGTCCGCGCCGACGCGCACACCGCGGAACAACGACAGGGTCGCCCCGATATCGCGGGGGCCGAGCCCGTGCTTGCTCCCCGCGCGTTCCAGCAGCAGGCGGCCGTCCCGGGTGGCCCCGCACAGGGCGTCGTGGCGCCCGGCGGTATCGGCGAGGACCGTGGCCAGCACCCGGCCCTGGTCGGACAACAGGGGATGGCCGGTGCCGAGATAGGCCTGCCACGGCACCTTCACGGTGTCGGCGACATTCAGGCGCTCCCACGGAGCGTCCGCCCGCAGCAGGAACAGATTGGCGCAGGCCGAGCCGTGCGGATCGGTCAGCCGCAACCGGGTGCCGCGCCCGAGAACCGTGCCGGTGTTGCCGCCGGGTGGGAGCCGGACCGTCCAGGTGGTGTCGGCGAGGCGCATACCCGCCGGCAGGTCCGGGCCGGCCGGGGTCGCGGTGGCCTGGGCCCGGGCGTGTTCGCGGGCGCCGGTGGTCGAGGCGGTGGTGGGTGCGCTGGGAGGTGTCATCGTCTTCCTTGCTCGTCGGTGCGCAACGGTGCGGGGTCAGCCGGGCTGATTGGCGGGTTCCGGGGCGGGCAGCGGATCCGGCAGCGACGCCGGGGCAGGTGCCGAGGTGGCGGTGCGGCGGGCGGCGCGCAGCCGGTGCACGGCGAGGGCGCCGAGGAAGGCCAGCAGGGATGCCAGGAACCCGAGGAAGGTCGGCCAGCCGTCGAAACCGGGGCCGATCAGGGAATTATCCAGATAGAGCACGGTATTCGGTACGCCGTACATGGTGGGTGTGAGGACGAACAGCACCAGCCGCACACCGAGCCCGGCGACCATCGCCGCCACCGCGGCCGCGGTCGTGATCCGGTCGGTGAGGTGCGCGGCCACGAACGGGACGATCAACCCGGCCAGCATCAGGTCGAAGGCGAGGGTGAGCAGGATGCCGGTCTGCGGCACCTGGATCGCGAAGAAGATCGCCACCGCCGCCACCGGCAGCATGGTGATCCGGACATCGCGCAGCAGGGTGTCCCGGCCGGCGGAATCGGCCCGTTCGACACGACCGGCGATATTGCGGGTCGCCACGGCCGCGGTCCCCAAGATGGCGCCGTTGGCGGTGGAACACGAGGCGGCGACGATGGCCGAGAGCACCAGGATCGCCAGCCCGGCGGGTGCGTGCTCGTCCAGGAGTGCCAGCAGTCGCGGGCCGCCGTCGGCGTCGACGAGATCGGTGGTGGCCAGCGCGACCAGGGCGTACGGGATACCGACCACCGCGGTCCCGGCGGCACCCGCGAAACAGGCGCGGCGGGCGATCTCCGGGGAGCGGGCCGAGAAGATGCGCTGCATGAAATCGATCGCGACGATATCGCCGATCCCGAGTGCGATGAGGGTGGCCCAGTTGATCGCCGCGCCCTCGGAGGTGCTGGTCAGCTGGCCCAGGTCGAACGGGCCCATCCCGTCGGGGATATGGATGCCGTAGGTCGAGCCCACCCAGATCAGCAGCGCCAGCGAGCCGATCACCGTGATCACCATCTGGGCCAGGGCCGTGTAGGCGTCGCTGAACATCCCGCCGGTGACGGTGTAGGTCAGTACGATCGCCACGATGAGCAGGACACCGGCCGTGTACGGGACACCGAGGAACCGTTCGAACAGGTAACCGCCGGCCACCAGGTTGCCCGCCAGCAGGATGCAGAAGCTGAAGATCATCAGGATCGAGGCGGAGAGTTCGACACCGCGGCCGTACTTGATCTTGTAGAAATCCGGCAGGGTCAGCAGACCCATGCGGTTCATCGGCTTCGCGAAGAAGATTCCGGTGAGCAGCAGGCACAGGCCGAGGCCGAGCGGTAGCGAGGCGCCCGCCCAGAATCCGACCGAACCGGCCAGGTCGGTATTGCCCAGGGTGGCATTGGAATCGACCGCCTGACCCATCAGGCCCGCCGCGACCAGCGGTAGGCCCAGGGATCGCCCGGCGACGAGGAAGTTGACGCTGTCGCCGTCCACCTTGCGGGAAACCAGCAGGCCGATGCCGATTACCGCGAGCACGCTGACCGCGATTCCGAGAATGATCATGGCCGGGGGCCCTTCATCCGACACGAATATCTATCGGTTGAAAGTTTTCCGGTGCGCCGAGACGTAGTGGTGACGGCGATGTATCCGTATCGGTCTCGCCGGTAACGTCTGCGTTGCCGTCATTTCTGTCAAATGACAGAAATCGGTCGGCAGGGGGTCGTACTCGGTGAGGTGGGCTCTGGGCAGGCGGCCGCAGGGGTGTGCCGAGCCGGCGGGAACAATGGGGTTCATGACCCAACTCGGTCCGGGCCGGCCTCGTCTCGCACCGCGGCGCCGTGAGGGGCACACGCCGCGTGCCGAAATCCTCGATGCCGCCGCCGAACTGTTCACCACGAACGGTTACGGCAACACCTCCACCCGCGCGATCGCCGAAGCGGTGGGAATCCGCCAAGCCTCGCTCTACCACCATTTCGGGGCCAAGGACGACATCCTGGATGCCCTGCTCGGTGAGACGATCGCGGCGGCGGTGGAACTCGCCGGCCGGCTGTCCGGCAGTGCGGAGCCCGCCGCTGTCCGGTTGTACGCCCTGGCCCGGTTCGATATCGAGCAGTTGTGTGCCGCGCGCTGGAATATCGGGGCGCTGTACTTCCTGCCGGAACTACGCGGGGAGCGGTTCGCGGAGTTCCGGTCACGCCGTGACCACCTGCGGGAGAGTTACGAGGCGCTCGCCGCGCGGGTGGTTGCCGAGATCGGAGCGGGCGGGACCGGGGCTGCGGCGGCCATCCCGTTCCGGCTGGTGGAGACCGTGATCACTATCCGTTCCGACGAGGGTGTGGTGGCGCCCGGGGCGCGCCGGGCTATCTCGGAGGCCGTACTCAGGGTCCTCGGCTGGCGCGGCGACCCGGCCGCGGTCGAGGCCGCGGCCGAGCTGTTGACGGCCACGGTGCGGGACCCCGCTGCACCCCAAAACTAGAACGTGTTGTAATTCTCCTGCGGGGTTCCCGCGAGAGGAGTCATACCGTGTTGGCGTTCTTCACCAGAGAAGGTGAGCAGTTCCTGCCCACCCGGATAGCCATATCCAGCTGGAGTCCCAGCCAGGTCAGCGGACCGGCCATCTGTGGATTGCTCGCCCGGGAACTGGAAACACATTCGCCGGGCGCGGAATTCGTCCCGGCCCGGCTCACCGTCGACCTCTTCAGCCCGGTCACCGACGAACCCGCCACGGTACGCAGCACGGTGGTCCGCGAGGGTAAACGCATCTGCGTGGCCGACGCCGAACTGCTGCAGCGCGAGGAGGTACGCTCCCGTGCCACCGTGGCGTTCCTGCGGACCGGCGAGGTACCCGCGGGCGAACTGTGGCAGCCCACCCGCGACCTGCCGGTTCCCGAGGCCCCGGACACCTCCGAAACGGGCGCGCATCCGCTGTTCAAGAGCGGTGACGGCGACTGGACCCGCGATTTCGGTGCCACCCAGAACGCCGAACGCAAGGCGATCTGGCAGAACATGCTGCCGGTGGTCGCGGGCGAACCGGTCACGCCGTTCCAGCGCGCCGGGATGGCCGGGGACGCGGCGAGTTTCATGAGCAATTGGGGGACGGCGGGAATCGGTTACATCAATTCCGATGTGACCCTGACGCTGGCGCGTCTGCCGATCGGCCCGGGAATCGGGGTGCTGGCGCAGGATCAGGTCGCGGCCGGGGGGATATCGGTCGGCACCGTCGCCCTCTACGATCGCGGCGGCCCGCTGGGTTCGGCGGTCGTGACCGCGGTGTCCAACGTACGGCGGCAGGTGGATATGTCCCGGTTCTGAGGGGTGGCTATCTGCCGGGTTCGGCGTGTGCGGGCCGGGGATCCGGGTGCGAAGGCCGGGGCCACGGCCGCGCTTCCAGCGCTTCGAGATCGGTGTTGAATCGTTCGAGGTAGGCGGCGAACTTCCGCATATCGGTCTCGCTCCAGTCGCTCATGACCCGGTCGAGCGCGTTGACGTTGTACTCGCGGTCGGCCCGGAGGCGGCGTTCACCTTCGTCGGTGACCCGGAACTTGCGCGCCACCCCGCCGGCCGGGTCGGGGATCCGCTCGACCAGGTCGGATTTCATCATGGCGGCCGTCTGGCGATGCACCGTGGAGGTGTCCAGGCCGAATGCCTCGCTCAGCTCGCCGATGGACATGGGGCCCTCGATCCACAGCCGGCTCAGCATCAGATAGGCGCTGCGGTCCAGATGGTCGGGGCGCCGGAGATGCGCGTTGAGGCTGTGCCGCCCCAGCAGCATGGTTTCGAATTCGATCAGATGGGTCGGCTTGTCCATGGCGGGTGTCCTGCTCGTGTGCTCATGCCGCGGTGGCTGGGTCCCGTCTGTCGTTATACCACGCCGCCGGGAGTGTGTTGCATCATACACATTCTTTGTATTGTGCAAGTACGGTGCAGCTGCCCGATCCGGCTCCGGGGGCCTTGTGTACAGAACTGAACAATTGCCCGGAAACCCTTTCGGACCAGTGTCCAGCGAGGCTCGGCGGCGGCTCCGGTGCCGCATCGGCACGCGGCGCGCGTGCGTGCCGTGAGTGGGTTCGGCACGCCGAATACAGAACGGGGCGGTACGGTTTTTCCCGGTACATCCGTTCGGCGGCACGGCCGTGAGCACACCGAGGACCGGATAAGGGCTGGTCCCCGATGTGTGCGCGGTCGCGGCGTGGAGCGCACAGTGCGATCTGAAAGGACTAGTCCATGGTGATCGACAGCGGCGGAGACCCTGCGATGCCCGACAGCAGCTTGCTGGGCGCACCGGTCGGCAGACCCCCTCGGCGGCGGGGGCTCGACCGGCTGGTTTTCGGAATCACATCGATCGGAGCCGTGGCCTTCGTCCTGTGGGGGGTCCTCGGCCAGGACAACCTCGCGCTGGTGGCCGCGAACGCCCAGTCCTGGGTGATCACCAACACCGGGTGGCTCTTCGTGCTCGTCGCCACCTCGTTCGTCGTCTACGTGATCTGGCTGGCCCTCAGCCGCTACGGCAAGATCCCGCTCGGCGCCGACGACGAAACCCCGGAATTCCGGACGGTCTCCTGGATCGCCATGATGTTCAGCGCCGGTATGGGCATCGGTTTGATGTTCTGGGGGGTGGCCGAACCGCTGACGCATTTCACCTCCCCGCCACCGGGCACCGCCGAAGCCGGCAGCCCGAAGGCGAGTGAAGTTGCCCTGGCCACGACGCTGTTCCACTGGACCCTGCACCCGTGGGCGATCTACGCGGTCGCCGGGCTGGCCATCGCCTACTCCACCTTCCGGCGGGGTCGCTCGCAGCTGATTTCCTCCGTCTTCCGGCCGTTGCTGGGCCGGCGTGCGGAAGGGCTGTGGGGTAAAGCCATCGATATGATGGCGATCTTCGCGACGCTCTTCGGCTCGGCGGCCTCGCTCGGCCTGGGCGCCCTGCAGATCGGGGCCGGTCTCCAGTTCAACGGTTGGATCGACGCCGTCGGCAAAGTCGGCCTGGTGCTGGTGATCGCCGTACTCACGGTCGCGTTCGTGCTGTCCGCGGTCTCCGGGATCGCGCGCGGTATCCAGTGGCTGTCGAATATCAACATGGTGCTGGCGGTGGCGTTGGCGCTGTTCGTGTTCATCGCCGGCCCCACCCTGTTCATGCTGAACTTCCTGCCCACCGCGGTCGGTGATTACATCTCCGAACTGCCGACCATGGCCTCGCGGACCGGGATCGCCGGCGGCGAGGAAATGGAGGTGTGGCTGTCGGCGTGGACCATCTTCTACTGGGCGTGGTGGGTCTCCTGGACCCCCTTCGTCGGTATGTTCATCGCGCGGATCAGCCGGGGCCGCACCATCCGCCAGTTCGTTGCCGGCGTGCTGCTGGTACCCAGCCTGGTGAGCCTGGTGTGGTTTGCGGTGTTCGGTGGCGCGGCGATCCGGCAGCAGACCGACACCGGCAATCTGACGGAGCCGGACGGCAGCGTCAACCCCGACTTCGCGCTGTTCCATCTGCTCGACGAATATCCGATCACCGCGATCACGACCGTGCTGGTGATGATCCTGGTGGGAATCTTCTTCGTCTCCGGCGCCGATGCGGCGTCGATCGTGATGGGCACTCTCTCGGAACGCGGAAGTATCGAACCGTCCCGGTTGACCGTCATCTTCTGGGGTACCGCCACCGGCGCGGTCGCCGCGATCATGCTGGTGATCGCCGATTCGGACGATCTGGGCGGGGCATTGACCGGACTACAGGCGATCACCACGGTCGTCGCCCTGCCGTTCATGATCGTGATGATCATGATGTGTGTCTCGCTGTATCGCGATGTGCGCAGCGATCCGATCATCGTGCGGGCGGACCTGGGTGTCGAACTTGTGCAGGGCGCCGTGCTGCAGGGCGTGGCCAGGCACGAGGGCGAGTTCGAGCTCGTCACCACGCCGATCGAATCGGACGAGATCGAATCGGCCGAGGAGAAATCGGCCGAGGAGAACGAGCCGGTGACCCGCGGCTGACGACCACTCCGTCGGCACGCTGAACCCGGTCCGTTGTCACCGCGGGCCGGGTTCAGCGTCGGTGGCCCCGGAAATCCAGGCAGGCCCGGCCCACCGGGGCCGGACGGTGGCCACGCGGCGAGCTGTTCTGCGTCGCCTCGATGTAGATGGTGAGACCGGCGCTGAGCTTGCCGGCCAGCGCCTCGAGCTGGTCGGGCGAAAGGGACTCGCCGAAGGCCGCCGCGGCGAGAAGTCGTTCCCGTACCTGTTCGAGGTTGAGCCGGGCGAACGGGATGGGGGCGAGTTCGGGCATGCGGGCCACGGTACCCGAAATCGAACATATTTTCGATAGATGTCCGAACTGTCCGGGCGGCACGGCACCGGTGCCTGCGCGCCGTGGAGGTCCAATGGTCCGGTGAGTGGTAGAGCGCATAACGTACCGGCATCGCGCCGGTCGAACGGTATCGGGGCAGGTCGATGGGCGACTGCGTCGGCCGAGCCGATGAGATGCGCGTCGATCCCGGCCGGCCCTGTCGAGGACTCGGGAACCGCCGCGTACTACGGGGCGCTGGAGTCCGCGCCGGCGGGCCGGTCACGGCAGCCGGTGACCGACGCCGAGGCCGTGTCCACGAGGTGGATGCGGCCTCGGCGACCTGGAATCCGCAGCGGTACCGGGCTCAGCCGATCACGGCGTTCATGATGGTGCCGGCGCTGGTGGCGACCACGCCGCCGATCATGGCACCGGCCACCATCTTCGGTGATTCGAGCCCCCCGCCGGACCATTTCTCCCAGGCGAATTTACCGCCGGCGAAGATGATCGCGCAGATACCGGCGAGCAGCACGAACCAGGTCAGGTACTGGACCATCTCCGTGATCTTCTCGGCGAGGGGTGGCGCTTTGGGGGTGGGATTGCCGATTTGCGCAAGGAGCGTATCGGTGACGGCGGCCAGTATCATCTCGCAGCTCACTCTGTGTTCGGGGTGGGCGGGAACGCTAACGCATCGTAACCGCTCGCCGGGATGGTTGCAGTAATCCCAGTTCCGGGTAGGGATTCGGGTCACCTGCGGTTATAGCGCGAAAGACGCTGCGCAGCAAGAACTTGCGCCGGGGGCGTATTCCTCTGGATGATGGAGGTGTGGGCCGCAGCGCCCCGGAAGGTTTCGGCGAGGGAGCAGACGGTGAGCATCTTGGCGGCGTCGGTTGTCGACGCGGTATCGGTATACGCGCAGGTCAGCGATCCCACTCCGCAGGCTCCGCCGCTGGCGGACAAGATCATGGAGTTCGTGCAGTACGCGACCTGGCTGGCCATCCTGTCCGGAACGGTGAGCATTGTCTTCGCGGGCGGAAAGTTCGCCTGGGAGAAATGGTCCGGCGGTTCGCTGGAATCGCCGAAGATGGTGGCCGGTGCCATGATCGGCGGTGTGGTCGCCACCAGTGCGGGCACCATCATGAATACGGTGCTCGCCATCTGAGAAACAGCCGGGCCGACCGTGGCAGCAACGGTTCGGCTACTCCTCGGCGTATCCTGCGAAGCGGTCCATCCGACAGCGATGAGCAGGGAGAATGCCAATGGGCGACGCCCCGGCAGCGGTACCCGGTACTTCGCGGCGCCAGCCCGCACCCGACCGGTTGCGCTTGTCCCGGCGGTCGCTACTGGGTCTGGTCGCGGCCACCGGGCTGGCCGCCTGCGGGGGCGGCGGGGACGATACCGAGGTCGCGCCGTCGGGCACCCCGGCCGACCGGCGCGAAGTGGCGACCGACGCCTATGTTTTCGGATATCCCCTGATACTGATCGATACGATCCGCCGCCAAGCCCTGGAGTTCACGTCGGCGAACCGGTTTCAGCACACGTCCAGCCTGCCCCCTTCGAGCCAGCGCACGGTGGTCCGGATCGACCTGGACACCCTGTACTCGGTGGCATGGCTGGACCTGCGGAACGAACCCGTCCTGTTCGAGGTACCGCAGATCGAGGACCGGTACTGGGTGATGCAAGTACTCGATGCCTGGTCCAATACCGCGTACACGCCGACCAGTCTGCAGCCGCAATCGGAACCGGACTCCACCGCGCCGTACGCCTATGCCGTCACCGGGCCGGGCTGGAAAGGCACGTTGCCACCGGGCGTCGTCCAGCTTCGGGTGCCCACCGCCGACGCCTGGCTGTATGGCCGGATCGAGGTGCGCGGCCCGGCGGATGTACCCGCGGTGCGCGAGATCCAGTCGCGGCTGCGCCTCGCCCCGCTGAGTGCCTGGACCACCCCCGCCGCCGCGGAATCCGATTCGATCCCGGGGAACCAGGATTGGTCGGAATCGGCGGGCCTGGACGCCGTCGACGAGCTACCGGTACGCGATTTCTTCGAGCGCATGTGCGAGTTGATGGAGGACAATCCACCCGCCCCGGAGGACGATCCGGCGATGCGGAGCTTCGCCACCATCGGTATCCGGCCCGGTGGCTCACCCGAGGGCGTGAGCACGGACGAACTCGAGGCGGGCGCCGACGCCGCGAAACGCAAAATGGCGGCGTATGTGAACCCCGGCACCCAGCTACGCAACGGCTGGGTGCTGGACTTGAGTATCGGCCGATACGGCACGAACTACCTGCTGCGGGCGGCGACCGCGAGCAAGGGAGTCGGCGCGAATCTGGCGGCGGTCGTGGTGTATCCGGCCCTGTTCGGCGAGGCCGATGACGATGGCACCCCTTCGAAGTTCACGTTGCGGTTCGCGCCGGGGGAGGCGCCGCCGGTGGCCGCGTTCTGGTCGCTCACCGCCTACGACTCCGCCGGTTTTCTCGTCCGCAATGACGCCGACCTGCACACTGTGGGCCATCCGGTGCCGCCGGAATTCGCGCCCGACGGCACTCTCGAGATCGCCGTCCAGGCAGCTGATCCGGGGTCCGGGGTGCCGCGGTCGAACTGGCTGCCGATCCCGGAAGGCGGACAATTTTCGCTGGTCATGCGCCTGTACGAGCCGGATCAGCGAGTGCTGGAAGGGCGGTGGTCACCGCCGGCGCTACAACCCTGACACCGCCGAGCGAGGCGCCCGCGCCCGGAATCAACGGTCGCAGGATCGGTGTCCGATAACCCCACGCTGTCAGATATTCGCGCCTTTCTCGCGATTGCAGCCGCGGCACAGGATCTGGAGGTTGGTGGCGCTGGTAGCGCCACCGCGGCTGAGTGGGATGATGTGATCGAATTCCAGGTAGTGGCTCTCGCCGCATTCCACGCACCGGCCACCGTCGCGCTGCCACACCTCGGCCTTGACCTCCTGGGGGATGCTGCGCGAATCCCGTTGCCCCGGGGCCAGGACGAGCCGCTTGGCGATCCGCAGCGCCCCCTCGAGGGCCGCGGCGAGATATTCCGGATCGGCGACGGCGAAACTCGCTCCACCCCGCGCCGACGTGGCTGCCACGACAACCGTGTCGAGTTCGGCGGCCACCGAGACGATCCGGGACCAGGGGATCTCCACCCCGGTGCCGGGCCCGACGAACCGCAATTTTTTGGTGCTCACGATCAACCGGCCCTCGGTGTGTTTGGGGCCGCGCGCCAGTTCGCGGATATGGGTCGCGCCGATATCGAGGTAGACCAGCTCTTCGGCGTCCAGGTGCAGATCCGGGGTTCGCACCGTGGGCAGATCGCCCTCCCGCAGCCGCGACAGGGCCCGACCTCGCGCCATCCGGGCGCGGAGATCGTCGATCAGCCGGCCGGACAGACGGAATTCGCCGATCGCGTGGTCGACATCGTCGTACTCGCCGGCGGAGATCTGGCCGTCGGCGAAGGCGAACGCCACCCGCCGCTCCACGTACTGCAGCGCGGCAGGTTCCAGCGCCGCCCGGGCGGCGGCCTCGTCGATCCGCTGATAGCGCAGCGACGCCCACAGGGCATCCCATTCGGCGCCGCGTGGCCCCGAGGCGGCGAGTATCCGCTCGGCGCGGGTATGCCAGTGGATCAGGAACTCCTCGGTATCCGCCGCGCAGGCCGCGCAGGGATGGTGCCCGCCGAAGACCCGGCGGCGGCGCCGCGCGCCGCAGCGGTCACAGTCGTGCGGATGCGGCCGGGCGGTAGGACGGGTATCGGAGGTCCACTGTTCGCCGTCCCACCAGCGCAACACAGTCGGGTCCGTGGGGTCGCGATACCAATCGGCACGCCCGGAACCCGGCGGTGGCTCGACGGGCGTGGGCTCGGTCACGGTGAGCCGGCGCAGCGTCACTGTGCCCAGGGGGCGCCGGGAGAGGTGTGCGGTGGCGGCTCGGTCCCACGGCGCGGCCGGTACGGCGCCCGGCCCGGTTCGCTCGTCGAGCCGGTAGTGGGCGTTGCCGGGATGCAGATCCGCCACGCGGCGCGGGCCGTCCCGGTCGGCGACGGGAGTGCGATTCGGGGCGGAGCCGTCGCCTCCCGCCTCCTCCGCGTCCGGTCCGCTCGCCCGCCTCGCCGGGCGTGCGGGGTCGTGCGGGTCCGTTCGGCCGGTCCGAGGTGGCTGGTGCGACGCTTGCCGGGGGCCTGGCTCGTTCGCCCGCGGGGTGCGCGGTGGGGGTTGCGATCCCGGCTGGTCGGCGCCGGTGGGGTGGGGCAGTTCCGGCGCGCTGGGCTCGCCGGTCCGGGTGCCGGAGTGTGCTGGCTCCGGACGACTCGGTCCGTCCGCCCGTGGTGCGTGGCCCAGCGGGCGTCCGCCGTTACGCGGTGGTGCGTCGCCGTGGGAGGTGTGGGTCCTGGTGAGAACGGCGGTCCCCCCGTCCGCGGCGGCATCGCCGTGGTCGGTGGTGCCGCCGGATCCGCGGCCGTTCCCCGGGTCCGCCGGCGCGGGCTCCGCGCGCTCCGCTGCCGGGTGCCGCCGCGCCGGCGGTGCGCTCTCGGTATCCGGCGCGTCCGGGGGGTCGTCGACCTCGATACCGAATTCGGTCACCAGTCCCGCCATCCCGCTGGCCCAGCCCTGCCCGACGGCGCGGAACCGCCAGCCGCCGTCGCGGCGGTAGAACTCGCCGAACATCATGGCCGTCACCGACTCCGAATCGGTGACGGTGAACTCGGCGACCGGCCCGTCCACCGCGTACACGGTCAGGCGCAGGTCGCCGACCTCGGTGAACACGGAATCCTCCAGCGATCCCGACACCACGATCCGGTCCACCTCGGCCTCGGTGCGCGGCAGCGAAACGCTCAGCCGGGCCGTTCCGGGCGCGGGATCCTGGTCGAGCGTGACGGCCTGGGAGATATGCCGGGGCGCGTTGTAGAAGACGAGATCCTTGTCGTCGCGGACCGAGCCGCCGGCGCCCAGCAGCAGAGCGTGCGCGTCCACCACATGTTCGGACCGCCAGGAAATCACCACGGCCAGAAGAGATGTCGGTATCGGCGTATTGGCGCCCTTGCTCAGTTCCATCGTCGTCGCACTATGCCATGCGATGCCGACACGCCCGCAGGTGCGCAGGTCATAGCGTTGTTCCGGGTCGGTGGGGCAGAGTTGTCCCATGACCGATCCGGTGCCGCCGGGGGAGAAGAGGTCGGTGAACCGGCCGGGAGCGCGCCGGGTGCCGACGCCCGCCGATGTCCTGGCCGCCGCGCAGTCGGCGGTGGACGCGGCGCAGTCCGCCGCCGGGCAGGCGCTGGAGGCCGCGCAGCTGACCGCGGGCCAGGCGTTCGATACGGCAGTGCGGTTGCCACCCGCTTCGGCGCAGCTGGCGGCGCAACTACCCGATCTGCTGGACAATCTGTCGACCGCCATAGACAGGCTCAATGCCACGGTCGACCGGCTCGACCGCACCCTGGCCCTCGCGGACCCCGCCTTTGTCGCCTACGACCGGTTGCTGGTCCGGCTGGAGGCATTGATCTCGCTGGGCGAGGACCTGTTCGGCGCGCTGTCCCGGTTACCCGGGGTGGGCCGGCTCGGCCGGATGGCCGGTATCGTCACACCGGATCTGCCCGCGGAGCCCGAGCCCGAACCGCCGCGGAAGCGGTCCCGGCGGAAGTCCTGATCGGCCCCGTCAGCAGGGGTCCAGGGCCCGGCCGTTGTAGGGGGAATCGTGGGTGGTCCCTTCGTGCACCGGCCGGACCAGCACGTCCTCGTCTTCGAAGGTGATCTGTGCGTTCTTACCGGCGCTGAGCAGGATCAGGACCAGTTGATCCGCTACCCGTTGCGCGGTGTCGCCGTCGGGGTAGCGGCCGAGCACCCGCGCGCTCGGCCCGACCGCGCTGCTGTCCGGGTCGTGCTTCCGGTTCCCGCCGCCGGCGGCCACCGCCAGTCGCGCGACCACTTCGGCCGCGCCCGGCCCGTCGTGCGGTTCGCGCACGGTTTCGATACCGATCTCGATGATCCGGTCGGCTCGAAGCCAGTCCCCGCCATGTGTTTTCACCCAGAGCTGTGCCATCGCTCCATTGTGGCGCTGTTCGCGGTATCGGGTCCGGCGTTTCTTCCGGGGACCGTAGGCCCTGCTCCGCGGAACGTCGCCGGAAACGGCCGCGCCGGGCGGGCAATCGGTCGCCCTCAGATACCCGCCGGGATATCGCCGTGCGGGCGGGACTCCACGGCCGGCTCCGCGGTCAGCGCACGGAACACCGCCCCGGCCTTGAGCAGCATTTCGTCGTATTCGGCGCCGGCCACCGAATCCAGCACGATGGCGCCGCCGGCGCCGATCTGCCACCGGCCGCCGTGGCGGACCGCGGTGCGGATCACGATATTGAGGTCGGCGGTCCCGCCCAGCCCCAGGAAACCGATCGTGCCCGAGTAGATCCCGCGGGCCCGGGTTTCCAGGGCGTCGATGATCTTCATGGTGCGGATCTTGGGCGCACCGGTCATGGAGCCCCCCGGGAAACACGCCCGCAGGCAGCCGATCACATCGGTATCCGCGCGCAGTGTCCCGCGGACGGTCGAAACCAGTTGATGCAGGGTCGAATAGGTTTCGGTGGCCAGGAGTTCGTGCACCCGGACGCTGCCCGTTTCGCAGACCCGGCCGAGGTCGTTGCGCAGCAGATCGACGATCATCACGTTCTCCGCACGGGTTTTCGGGTCCTCGGTGAGCGCGCGGCGGAGTCGTTCGTCCACGGCCGGGTCGGGATCGCGGCGTGCGGTGCCCTTGATCGGTTTCGTTTCGACCGTGCGGCTGCGGTCGACCTTCAGGAAGCGTTCGGGGGAGGAACAGGCGATGTCGAGGTCGTCGAACCGCAGGTAGGCCGAATACGGTGCGGGATTGGCGCGGCGCAGGATCCGGTAGGTGTCCAGGCCGCCGGCCGTGGCCGGCACCGTCAGTTGGTCGGTCAGCGTGATCTCGTAGGATTCGCCCGCTCGCAGCGCACGCTGGCAGGCCGCGATATCGCGCAGGTATTGCGCGCGGCCGCGGACCAGGTGGTTCTCGATCGCAAGGCGGTCCGGCTCGGTACCGCCCGCAAGACGCTTCCGGCCGGACCCTGCCGCGGTCCGGCCGTGATCGGCACCGGCGGTGGGGCGGTCGGGACCGGCGCCGATCGCGGCGGGGTCGTAGCCGTCGCCGATCGGTTCGGGATTCGACCAGGTGGGTAACCGGTCCAGCGCGGCCGCCGTGCTGTCCAGCCAGGTGCGGGTCGCGGACAAGGCCGTTTCCTCCGGGCCGGTGAGCGCGAGCAGATGGGTCCGTCCGGCGAGGTGGTCGACCACCACCAGCCGGTCGGCGAAGATCCACTGGGCGTCGGGGGCCGGTGCGCGGTGCGCGGTCGTGCCGCCACAGTCGGCTTTGACCTCGTAGCCCAGATAGCCCACGTAACCGCCGGCGAAGTCGAAGGGGAGCCGGTCGGGCAGCGGGAGGAACCTGGTGCGCAGCTGCGCGGCCAGATAATCCAGGATCGTGCCCGGTTCCGTCCAGGTCCGGCCGCCGGGGGAAGTGATCGTGACATACCCGCTGCCCACCCGGTACCGCACCACTTCGGCCAGGGGGCCGCCGGCGTCACCGAGGAACGAGAAGCGGTCCAGGCCGGGTTCCACATGTTCACTGTCCAGCCAGAACGCGGTGTCCGAGGTGCCGTACAGCCGGAGGAAGGCGGCCTCGGTGTCGACGGCGCGTTCGAGTACCCGGTGCTGGACGGTGACGGAGGAGAACATCGTGGTCCGAACCCTACGCCGAGCTGGTGTCCCAAACTGTTGTCGGTTGCCGTCAGTTCGGCGTGGTGGGTGGGGCACAATGTCAGGCATGTCTGTTGCGCAGCCGGTAGGCGTGGATCGTGAACACGTCGACTTCACCGTGGTCGGGAACTGGATGGACGAGCAGGGGCTCACCGGTGGCGAGTTCCAGGAGGTGAAGACCCTCGGCGGGGGCACGCAGAACATCATGCTGCGGTTCACCCGCGGCGGGCGTGACTATGTGCTGCGCCGCGGGCCGGCGCATCTGCGGCCCAAGAGCAACGAGGTCATCCGCCGTGAGGCGCGACTGCTGGGCGCGCTGTCCGGTACCGATGTGCGGGCCCCGCGCGTGATCGCGGCCGAGCCGGACGAATCGGTCCTCGGCGCGGTGTTCTACCTGATGGAACCCATCGAGGGGTACAACCCGCAGACCGAGCTGCCGGCGAAGTTCGCCGCGGATCCGGCGGCGCGGCACGCCATGGGCCTGTCCGCGGTGGAGGCCATCGCCTGGCTCGGCGCCCTCGACTATCAAGCGCTCGGGTTGTCCGACTACGGCAAACCGGAAGGTTTCCTGGAGCGTCAGGTCGGCCGGTGGATGCACGAACTCGATTCGTATTCCTCGAACGAGGGGTACCCAGGCCCGCAGATCCCCGGCCTGAACGAGGTGGCCGACTGGCTGGAGCGCAACCGGCCCGCCACCTGGACCCCCGGGATCCTGCACGGCGACTGCCATCTCGCCAACATCATGTTCTCCTATGAGCTCCCCGAGGTCGCGGCGCTGGTGGACTGGGAAATGTCCACCATCGGCGATCCGCTGCTCGACCTCGGCTGGCAGATCGCCACCCGGCCGGAGCCGGGGACCTCGGGCGCGGCGCTCATCGGCAAACTCGGCGAGGCCGGCGGTCTCCCGTCGAGTGCGGAGATGATCGAGCACTACGGCAAGTTCTCCGACCGCGACCTGAGCGCGGTCACCTGGTACACCGTGCTGGCCTGTTTCAAGCTAGGTATCGTCCTGGAAGGCACCTACGCCCGCGCCTTCGCGGGTAAGGCCCCCGAGAAGGTCGGCGAATTCCTGCATGCGAACACCCTCGAGTTGTTCGCGCAGGCGCGGGGCCTCATGGAGTGAGAACAGGTTTCACTCTTTCGATCGATCCGGTTGCCCCGGCCGCGCTGTGCGGGCCACCGGATCGATTCGGCCCGGGTGCGGCGGCGCGAGGCACCCCGGGGGTATCGCCGGTGGAAGTGGGCGATTCGGGTGAATCTCGCGCGGCGTCCGTATGGGGAAACCGCAGCGATATGGTCGGCCGACCAGTTGTCCGGAGAAAATCTTCGCCAACCCACTAGAACGTGTTCCAGTTCGTATCGTAGTGTGGAGGCTGTCACATGAAAGCCCGCGCATGCGAGAGGTCGGACACGAATGAAGACGAAGGGCGCGATCCTGTGGGGGATCGACGAGCCGTGGTCCGTCGAGGAAATCGAACTCGGCGACCCCCGTGCCGGTGAGGTGCAGATCCAGCTGGAAACCGCTGGTATGTGCCATTCCGACCACCATATGGTCACCGGTGCCACCCCCATGCCCTCCTTTCCGGCCATGGGCGGCCACGAAGGCGCGGGCGTCATCACCAAACTCGGCCCCGGCACCCCGCCCGACCTTGCTGTCGGCGATCACGTGGTGCTGTCGTTCATCCCCGCCTGCGGCCGCTGTCCGGCGTGTGTGTCCGGGAACATGGCCCTGTGCGATCTCGGTATGGGCCTGCTCTCCGGCCAGTCCATCAGCGACGGCAGCTACCGCATCCAGGCCCGCGGCAAGGACGTCATTCCGATGTGCCTGCTCGGGACCTTCTCCCCGTACATGACCGTGCACTACAGCTCGGTGGTCAAGATCGACCCGGAGATCCCGTTCGAGGTCGCCTGCCTGGTCGGCTGCGGTGTGCCCACCGGTTTCGGGTCCTCCACCCATGTAGCGAATGTGATGCCCGGGGATACGGCGGCCATCGTCGGTATCGGCGGCGTCGGGATGAGCGCGCTGCAGGGCGCGGTGCTCTCCGGTGCGCAGAAGGTCGTCGCCATCGACCCGAATCCGTGGAAGCTGGAGCAGGCCAAAAAGTTCGGTGCCACCCATACCTACGCGAGCATGGCCGAGGCGATCATGCCGCTGATGGAGGCCACCGAGGGCCGGATGGCCGACAAGGTCATCCTCACGATGGGTGAGATGCAGGGCGAATTCATCGAAGAGGGCCTGATCCTCACCGCGAAGGCCGGCACCCTGGTCGTCACGTCGATGGGCCGGATGGACGCCGCCGATGTGAAGATGAACAACTTCCTGCTGTGCATGCTGCAGAAGACGGTCAAGGGCTGCATTTTCGGCGGCGGCAATGCCCGGCAGGACATCCCGCGCTTGCTCTCGCTGTACAAGGCGGGGCAGCTGAACCTCGACGATATGGTCACCCGCAGCTACTCCCTGGAGGATGTGAACCAGGGCTACAAGGACATGCTGGACGGCAAGAACATCCGCGGCATCATCAAGTACAGCGACGCGGATCGCTGATCCTGCGCCGCCGGACGTACCGGCGGACAGCGCGGACATCGAATCCCTGGGCGCCGGGCCGGTTGATCGGCTCGGCGCCCAGCTCGTCGAGAGGACCGCCGGCGATGTTTGCGCGCGACCCTATCGGCCTCGGGTATCGGTGGCTGTTCCAGCGTTTCCGTTGTGCCCGTCGCGGCCCGCGTATCCGCGTCCGTCACCGTCCGGCCGGATGTGCTGTCGTGACCGGGCGAATTCCACGCTAACCATCGCGTCTCGTAATCTCGGAGTGTGCGCGCACTCGAGCAGATCAAGCAATGGCCGGTCCGGCATGCCGCGGCGGGCGTGGTCACCCGGGGCGGCCGGTGGGCGGCCGGTGACGCCGATCGGGTCTTCCGGCTCGCGTCGGTCACCAAACCCCTCGTCGCGTACGCGGCGCTGGTCGCCGTGGAGGAAGGTGCGATCGAACTCGATCAGCCTGCCGGGCCGTCCGGTTCGACCGTCCGGCATCTGCTCGCGCACACCTCCGGGGTCGCGTTCGACACCACCGATATCCTCGCCCGGCCCGGCGCCAAACGGATCTATTCGAGCGCGGGTTTCGAACTGCTGGCCGATTTCGTCGCCGAGCACACCGGTATCCCGTTCCCGGAATATCTGCGCGAGGCCGTATTCGAGCCGCTGGGTATGTCCGCTACCGAGCTGACGGGTTCGGCCGGGCACGGCGCGCATTCCACCCTCGCCGATCTGCTGCGCTTCGCCGCCGAACTGCTCGAGCCGCGGCTGATTTCGCCGCAGACCCATGCCGCCGCGACAGCGGTCCAGTTTCCCGGCAGCAACGGTGTGCTGCCCGGATTCGGATCGCAGCGGCCGAACGACTGGGGGTTGGGTTTCGAGATCCGCGACGGTAAGTCACCGCACTGGACCGGGATTACCAACTCGCCACGGACATACGGTCATTTCGGGCAGTCGGGCACGTTCATCTGGGTGGATCCGCAGATCGACGTGGCGTGTGTAGCGTTGAGCGACGAGTATTTCGGTGACTGGTCGCGTGAAGTATGGCCGCCGTTCAGCGATTCGGTGATCGGCGAGACCACCGTCGCGCGCAACACGTCAGCGTAGTAACACGCGTAACACCGGGCACTCGAGTACACTCGGGCAACGCCTTGTCGACGGGCCCGTTGGGGAAGACGAGTTTCGTCGAAACCGGAGGTGTACGTGGTGCGCGCATCGACCCGATACGCGGAGACAACGGCGGGTGTGGTCTACATCCACTCGTCACCCACCGCGCTGTGCCCGCATATCGAGTGGGCGCTCGCGGCGGCGCTCGGTAGCCCCGCCGGTCTGCGCTGGACGGCCCAGCCCGCGGCGCCCGGCCAGCTCCGCGCCACCACGGAATGGGTGGGACCGGTCGGCACCGCGGCCCGGATCACGCAATCACTCCGTTCCTGGCCGGTACTGCGTTTCGAGGTCACCGAGGATCCGAGCGAGGGCGTCGACGGGGAACGCTACAGCTTCGTTCCGTCTCTGGGTCTGTGGCACGGTGCCATGAGCGCCAACGGGGATGTGATGGTGAGCGAGATGCGGTTGCGGGTCATGCTGCAGGCCGATCGTGAACTGGGCCGGCATTCGGCCTACGACCTCTCCGCAGAGATCGACCGCGCACTCGGCACCGCCTGGGACGAGGACCTCGAGGTCTACCGCACCGGCAGCGAAGGCGCCGAGATCACCTGGTTGCGCCGCGACGTCGGCTGACCGCCCCGCCGCCGTTCGGTGTCAGCGGTCACGCCCGTCAGCTGATCGACTCGCGGAAACTGACGCCCTCCTCGATCGCCTGCACGGCTTCGGCGAGTTCGACGACCGGTTGGATTTCGTAGTCGGCGAAGAAACCGAATTTCTTCGGAGCGTCGGTCAGGTCGATCGGGTTATCGGTTTCGACCACCGCGAATCCGCCACTGCCGTCGAGCCGGCCGACCATCTGGTGGTAGGTCACGCCGTCGACCGGCTTCCAGTTCGCAAACACTGCCAGCGCCCGGCGGACACTTTCTTCGTTCTCCGCTGCTGAGCCGTTCCAACGATATTTCCAGGAAACTACGTACTTCATGTGTCCTCCAAGGCTTTCCGAAGTGGGTATGCTTCGCGAACGGTTGCCCGGATCGGAATGTCGAATACTCCGGCGATACGCGTGGCGCACCGGTCGTGAGTTCCAGCGGGTTGTCGCGAAAACCATTCGCTGACATGCAGACTCGATCAATCGGCGGATCCCGCGGCTGCTCGGGCGAGCGTTGGAGGTGAACTGGATCTTCGCCTGGAATGGCTCGGCTCGGGATACTTGCGGGATGGCAGCTGTTCGATATCCGGTCAGCTTTCCACAGTGCAAGTCGAGATGATGACGCCTGAATTATAGCGTTCGGCTATGTTGGGTTCAATGGGTCCGGTAGTCGGCCGGATCGGGTGGGCGCTCGGTCGCCGGGCCCGGCCGGCTCCTCGCGGACGCGTTTCCGGTACCGCAGCGGTGACTCGCCGATCTCGCGTTTGAATGCGGTGCTGAACGCGCTCTCCGAGGCGTAGCCCAGTGTGGAGGCGAGTGCGCCGACCCGGTCGTCCCCCGTGCGCAGGGCCTGCTGTGCCAGCAGCATCCGCCAGCGGTGCAGATAGGTGAGTGGCGGCATGCCCGCCACGGCGCGGAAGCGGGTGGCGAATGCCGTGCGGGACATGGCCGCTGCCTGCGCCAGCGTTTCCAGCCGCCACGCTCTGCCCGGTTCGGCGTGCATGAGGGCGACCGCTGGGTGCAGCCGTTCGTCGGTCAGCACGCGCAGCCGGCCCGGGGGAAGCTCTGCCTGGCCGAGGTACACACGCAGCATCTCGAGCACCAGCAACTGTGCGTGCTGGCGGACAGCGAAGGCGGAGCCGATACGGTGACCGGCTATTTCGCCGAGGAGCTGGTCCAGCCGGGCGCGCAGGGGGACGGTGGCGCTCGTGGCCGGGACGTGCCCCACCGGCGGAAGCGCTTGCAGAAGTAAGGACCGGCCGATCGCATTGAGGGCGATATGGCCGCCGAACACCACGTCGGTGCCACCTTCGTGGAGAGCGCAGCCCGGACTCGACACGTCGATCTCCCGGGCGGGCTCGCCCCCGTTCCCGCCACGGATCTCCATCCATGACCGGGTGTTGAGAATCGCGACTTCGCCCGTGTCGACGAGGAGCGGCTCGTTGCCGTCGTCGGTGGTGAGCCGAAGGCTGCCACGGGCTACCGCCACGAACTTCAACGGGTGATCGACGAGCGGCCCGCGGGCGACCCAGGCGCCGTCGGCGCCGATACCGCTCGACATCACGCCCTGGATCTCGACCAAATCCAGTACGTCGGACAGCGGATCGCTCATCATTTCTGAACGATCGCGAAAGAATATGGGACTGTCAAGTATTCAAAGTTCACGACAGGGTCCTTAGCGTGACGATATGTACGTGAAACAGCAGCCGCTCGGATCCGGGTTCACCGCGGCATCTACGGCCGATGAGGTCCTCGCGGGTATCGACCTGAACGGCATCAATATCGTCGTCACCGGAGGTCATGCCGGGATCGGCCTGGAGACGACCCGGGCGCTCAGCAAGGCCGGAGCGTCCGTCGTTGTCGGCGCGCGCCGCCCCGGCCGCGCCGCCGCGGCGCTGGCGGGTATCGAGCGCGTCGAGGTCGGCCCGCTGGACCTTGCCCACCCGGCGTCGATCGACGCCTTCACCGCCCGGTATGCCGGCTCCGGCCGTCCGCTGCACATCCTGATCAACAACGCCGGCGTCCCGCTGCACGAGACCCTGACGCTCGACGCCCGCGGCTACGAGGCCCAGTTCGCGACCAACTACCTCGGCCACTTCCAGCTCACCCTCGGCCTGCTGGCCTCCCTGCGCGCGGCCCACGGCGCCCGCGTCGTCAACCTGTCCTCCGGTGGCCACCGGATCTCCGGCATCCGCTGGAACGACGTGCACTTCACCACCGGTTACCAGAGCCTCCTCGCCTACGGACAGTCCAAGACCGCCGCCATCCTGTTCGCGGTCGAACTGGACCGCCGCTGGGCTCGGGACGGTGTCCGCGGTTACGCCGTCCACCCGGGGATCGTTCCCGGCACCAGCTTGAACAGCTCGGTCGGCGAAGAGCAGTTGCGGGCCGCGGGCCTGATCGACGAGGACGGGCAGCCGGTTGTCGCCCCTGACCGCGGGATCAAGAACGCGCGGCAGGGCGCCGCTACCACAGTGTTCGCGGCCACCAGTCCACTGCTCGACGAGATCGGCGGCGTTTATCTCATGGACAACGACGTCTCTGTCGTGGACGAGAACCCGGAGCCCGTCACCGGTGCCGAGCAAGATCCCCCGGCCGAGGTCGTACCGCACGCCATCGACCCCCGGTCCGCGGAGCGTCTCTGGGAGCTGAGCGAAGAACTGATCACGGTGTGACGGTTGCGCACCGCGCGGGACTCGGCGGCCCTGGTCACGCGGAGAGGATGTCCGTCGTCATAACCGGCCGAACGACTCGACGTGACGGTGTCACGAGCTCGGTTCCGGGGAAGCTCTCGTCCACGGATTCGGCGGGTGCCGACGACGTCCGGCCGGTGACCGGCAGTGGGGCGCGACACATACTCGCGCGCCGGGTATCAATGCGTCCGGCCTAGACTGCTTCGGATGAGCTCGTGAGATTCCCTGGAATTCTCGCACTCGGTACGAGCCGACGGTGGTGACGCGGTCGGGACCAAGGGTGAGTCGATGAATGACGGCAAAACGCTGCGGGCCTGGTGGAACGACCCGGTCGACTACAGTTGGCTGCTGCGCACCCTGGCGGCCCGGTCGGCGCTGGGTCCGCTGAAGCTGCTGATCGGTATCGCGGGCGCCGTGATCGCGGTGATGGGCGTCGTGATCGCGGGTACGCCGGTGGGGCCGCCCGGCCATCCCGGTATCGCGTCGACGGTGGGGGTGTTGTCCGGGACGCTGTGGGCGCTGCGCTGGTGGCTGCTGCCCTGGCCGAGCAAAACCGAGTCGCTCGTGCTGATCGGCTGCGCTGATGTGCTGTTCACCGTCGAGTTCCTCCAGGTGCAGGACCGGCTGTTCGGTGCCATGGGCGCGGTGCTGCTCCTGGGTGCCGGTAGTTACGTGGGCGTCTTCCACAGCGCCCGGGTATTGGCCGTGCATTCGATCTGGGCAGTGCTGTCGGTGATCGTGTTCTCGGTGCGGATCGTCACCGGCGGCGGAGAGGTCGAGCTGGCCGTCGCGGTCGGGCTGCTGCTCGTCTCGGTGGTCGGCGTGCTGCCCGCGCTGCAGCTCCTCTATTGGCTGCTGCGCACCGAATCGCTGTCGGACCCGCTGACCGAACTGCTGAATCGCCGGGGCCTGGAGATCCGGTTGCCGCAGCTGGTGGAGCGGTATCCCGCGATCTGCGTGATGACCTTCGATCTCGACCGGTTCAAGAGCGTCAACGACACCTGGGGTCACCGCGTCGGCGACACCGTCCTGGTGCGGACCGCCCGGCGACTCCACGACGCCGCGGGGGAGACGTCGGTGGTGGCGCGCACCGGCGGGGAGGAATTCGTGGTCGCCGCGCCGATCACCACCGTCAGCGCGCGCACCGAGGCCGAGCGCCTGCGCCGCGCGGTCGCGGAACCGCCGGAGACCGCGGTGGAGGTCACCGCGAGCGTCGGCGTGGCGGTGTTCGACGCGACGATCTGTCCGCAGTGCCCGCGACCGACCCCGGAGCGGCTGCTGCAATCCGCCGACGCCGCCATGTACCGGGCCAAACAGTCCGGCGGGAATCTGGTGGTGGTCGACGAACTCACTCCGCCGCGGGATCACCAGCACCACCCGATCCCCGGATAACGCTGCATTCCGCACGCAGCTCACCCGCTCATCTCTCCGACGCCTCGATCCCTCGTAGTAAGTAGGCGGTGATCCGGTGTAGGCGGGGCTCGACATCCAAGGCCGAATGGCCCAGCAGGGGGTCGGTTCGGTAGAACTCGGCGATCTCCGGGCCGGGGGTCGCGACCTGCCAGAACACTCCGGCCAGGGCGGTCACCGCGGCGATCAGGTCCACCCCGTGCGCCGCCGAGAGCCCCGGGAGCACGCGCTGGACCGCGGTCACGATCGCGTCGAGCTCCGCGTGGGTGACAGTCTTGAAGCTGCGGACAGCGTCGACGGATACGCGGCGCTCCAGATTCAGCGGTGCCTGCGCGAGCAGATCGCAGAACATGCCGCGGGCCGCCAGGGTCCGGGCGAGCGTGCCCGCGACGGCATCCGCATCACCCGGCTCGAGGGTGGCGAGGCCGGCACGTACCGCGGTCGACCATTCACGCCAGCCGTCCGCGGTGAGCTGGAGAAAGATTTCCTCGCGAGTCTCGAAGTAGCGCAGCATCGCGGACTTGTGCATACCCACAGCTGCCGCGATATCGGTGAGGGTGATCTCCCGAACTCCCTGCTCGAGGGCCAGGTTGCGGGCGGCGTCGAGAATCGCCGCCTGACGCTGCCGCTTGGCCTGCTCGCTGCGGGCGCGCGTGAACTGCTGTTCTGTCACCACATCAGGTTAGCGCAACACCGTTGCATTAGTAGCGAAACAGTGTTTTACTAAATTCATGACGCAGACATGGTTCATCACCGGTTCCACCCGCGGATTCGGCCGCGCCCTCACTCGCGCGGCGCTGGCGAACGGAGACGCCGTCGCCGCCACAGCCCGTCGCCCGGAACAACTCGCCGACCTGGTCGCGGAGTTCGGCGACCGCATCCTGCCCCTCCGTCTCGACGTCACCGACACCACCGCGGTGCACAACAGCCTCAGCGAGGCACGCCGGGTGTTCGGGCGGATCGACGTGATCGTCAACAACGCGGGCTACGCAAACGTGGCCCCCATCGAGACCGGCGACGACACCGACTTCCGCGCCCAGTTCGAGACCAACTTCTGGGGCGTGTACCACGTGTCGAAGGCGGCGATCCCGGTGCTGCGGGCACAGGGCGGTGGGCTCATCATCCAGTTCTCCTCGATCGGCGGCCGGGTCGGCGGATCCGGCGGGATCGCGTCCTACCAGGCCGCGAAGTTCGCCATCGACGGATTCAGCCGCGTGCTGCGCGCCGAGACCGAACAGTTCGGCATCCGGGTTCTGGTGGTCGAGCCCAGCGGATTCCGGACGGATTGGTCGGGAGCATCGATGACGATCGCCGGTGTACCCGACGAGTACGCCGCACTCGCCCAGCGCTACGCGGATGCGGGTGCACCCGGATCACCGCTACAAGCCGGGGATCCCGACCGCGCCGCCGCCATCCTCGTCCGCCTGTCCCGCAGCCGGGAACTACCGCACAACCTTCCGCTCGGGGCCGACGCCTCCCGGCTCGCGGTCGCGTTCGACCGCGAGCAGCTCGGCAGCGACCTCGTCTGGGGCCCGGTGAGCGAGTCCGCGGACTTCGGGAAAAGCTACCCGGTCGAGTTCCCATATGGCCGCCCCGGCGCCCCAGCCCCGGCAGCATAATCGGCCGGTCTATTTCTTCCGGCTCCGTTTCTGCCGGTTCGGCCGGGCGCCGGGCTTGGGCGCGGCGGCAACCGGGCGTTCGGTGAGCGTGCGCTGCGCGGTGGTTTCTTCCCGGCCGATGCGGGCGAATACGAGATGCTGCTGGGCGTAGGTCCACAGGTTGTTGCTCACCCAGTAGAGCAGGATCGCGATCATCAGGAACGGCCCGCCGACGAGGACACCGAGCGGGAAGACCCACAGCATCAGCTTGTTCATCATCGCCGATTGCGGGTTCGCGGCCGCTTCCTGGCTCTGCCGCGCGATCGAGGCGCGCGCGTTGAAGTGGGTGGCCACGGCCGCGATCACCATCAGTGGGATCGCGACCGCCGCGATCATTGTCACGCTGGGAACGCCGCCGTGGGCCGCGAAAGAATCCAGCGTGCTCTCCGGGGTGGTGATCGCCGCGGAGATGGGCGCACCGAACAGCCGGGCGCTGAGAAACGACTGCACGTCGGTGGCGCTGAACACATAATTCGGGGTGGCTGCGTTGGCTTCGGCGCTCATCCCGAGCTGCCCGATTCCTGTTCCGGTGCGGTTGAACGACCGCAGGACATGGAACAGGCCGAGGAACACCGGTGCCTGCACCAGCACCGGTAAGCAGCCCATCAGCGGGTTGAATCCGTGTTCCTTCTGCAGTTTCTGCATTTCGACGGCTTGCTGCTGCCGGTCACCGGCGTACTTCTTCTGCAACGCCTTGATCTGTGGTCCCAGTTCCTGCATCTGGCGAGCGGTGCGGATCTGGGAGATGGCCGGTTTGAGCAGGACCAGGCGGAGGGTGAAGACGAGGAAAACTACCGCCAGCGCCCAGGCGATGCCGTTGTCCGGGCCGAGGACCGCGCCGAACGCCTTGTGCCAGAACCACAGGATCGCGGACACGGGGTAGTAGATGATGTCGAGCATGGTGAGCACCTCTTCGCCGCACACCGCGGTGCCACCACGGCGTGCGAATAGGGTTCACGCCCAGATGCGTCGACTCGGCAGCTGCGGCGTGGGAGACAGGTCAGCGAAGACGACCCGGCGCAGCGCCGAAGGGCTACACCGCGGCCGGAACCTGCCCGGGTGCTCGGGGAAGACGCGGGCGGCCGGGAGTGTCCGGGGCACTCTGCCGGCGGAAAGCGCCGCGCAGGCGCCTCTCCTCCCGTGGCGGGCCGACTGCCGCTGTGGTCAGCGCGTGCAGCTGGGAAATGGAATCCCGGCCCGCGATCGCGATAAGGACCGCGACCGCAACCGCGGCGCCGACAGCAGTGGTCTCGCCATCGATCCCAGCTGTTGTCGCGATCACGAAGGTCAGCACAGCCACCCACGCGAGCTGAACAAGCCTCAGCCTTCGCGCGAGTGCCGACCAGATCCGTGCCACGCCGAGAGTCTACCGAGTCACGATTCGACCAGGGCGGCCACGCCGTCGAGTATGCGGCCGAGGCCGAAGGTGAACTCGGCGTCCATATCGTCCCCGTTGTCGTCCAGGGCGCCAGCGGCGATCTCGGCACCGCTCTGCCCCGATACGAACAACAGCTGCGCCTCTTCGTCCACCGCAACCAGCAGCTGGCACGCGATGTGGTGGACAAACTCGTACCCACCACCCGCCGGCAAGCCGGAATGCAACTGGCGATGATGCGGATGCTGCCGTACCTGCCCGGCAAACATTAGTCTGGCCGGATGCGGAGCACGGAACGTCCTGGCCGGGTCATCTTTCTCAACGGAACATCGAGTTCGGGCAAGACCACTTTGGCTCGCGCCATCCAGGACGAGAGCGACACCCCGTTCGTCTATTGGGGAATCGACACCCTGTTCGCCCTGGTGCCACCGAACTGGGGCGGCGGACGCGACGGTCCGCTCAGCCGCGACGGATTCTGGTACGACCGCACCGGCCGCGATGAGAGCGGCCACCCGACCGTGGTCATCCGTTACGGCCACGTCGGACGCCGCATGCTGCATTCCGCGTGCGCCGCAGCCGCCGCATTCGCCCACGGTGGTGACGATCTGGTCATCGACGAGATGCTCCTGACCCCCGACCTGCTGCCGATCTGGACGGAAGCCCTCGCCGGCCTGGATATTCAGCTCGTCTCCGTCACCTGCCCACTGGCCGTCGCCGAGCAGCGAGAAAAGGCTCGCCGCCACCCGAACGGATTGGCCCGAGGCCACTTCGACGCGGTGCACGACCACGGCTACCCCTACGACACCATCGTCGACACGACCACGGGGACACCCGCGGCGCTGGCCAGAACAGTCCTGCAACGGTCTCCGTGATTCTCCCGGGCGACGACGCCCCCTGCATTACGCCGCGGCCCACATACGAGAGGCAAGGCCTTTCGCTCGCGCTCAAAGTGCACGCTATCCGCTTCGCCCAGACCTCCGGTTACCGATGGCTCGTCGCGTTCCACCACCCCCGGAACATCCCGGCAATCGCGATGAATCGGCGTCTCGGCTTCCACGACTCAGCAACCTGAAGCGCAGCGCAACGGCGAGGCTCCCGTCATGTCACCAGGTCAAGGGTGTCGAACTGGTACGTGGACCAGATCCGGCGGGAACGTTCCTCGGGATAGGGCCCAGTTGTCGTTGTGCTTCCGTAGATACGGGTGGTTCGCGTGTGCGGGGCGTAGGGTGACCAGCCGGGGTGACCGGTGGTCGCGAAACGTACCCAGTCGCTGCGCATGTGGCGAGAGATGTGCGCGAGTTCGTCTGCGGCGCCCGGAATCGCGCGGGGATGATGGCGTACTTCGTTGATGTCGAGTGTGCCGAAAATGAGCAGGAAGTCTAGGCTGTGCGAGGCGCCTTGGTCACGGTGGTAGCTCCAAGACAGCTCGTAAGTCCGGACAGAACCGCCGCCTGTGTGTTGAGCGTCGGCGAGATGCAGGGCGGGCATCCGGAACAACCAGTCGGATTTGACGATTTCCGCCAGCTCGCCAGGGGTGGTTCCGGCGTAAGCGGTGCGGTAGGCGCTGCCCCCATCGGGTCGCGGGGCGAGGCGATCGAGGGTGATGCTCACCTGCTGTTCGGTAATCGTGTCGTCGGGCTCACCGCTGAACAGGCGGTATTCGTCGCGGGTGTGGCCCACCAGAAGGTCGATGTCGCGTGCGGCGCCACCGGCGAGCGGCCGCCACGGTGCGTCCGGTAGCAGCACCCCGTCGACGACTGGAGAGAACGGTGTCGGGGTAATCGTCATCGGGCCCCACTCGGCGGCACACGTCGGCATTCGACGGAGCACGGCTTCTGTCGCGGCGGTGAGCGCACGGGGCGGTATCGGGGCCAACTCCTCCACGGTGGCCTGTGCCCCGAGTTCCGCAGCGATCGCAGCCGAGACCGCGCCGGCGAGCTTCTCGGACAAGTAGGTACCCGGCATGCTCTGCACGATCGCCCTGTGGAACAGGCCGGCAGATATCGGCATAGCGAGCAGGGCAGCGATACAGCCTGCGCCGGCGGACTGGCCGAACACGGTGACGGTGCCGGGGTCGCCGCCGAACGCGGCGATATTGTCCTGCACCCACCGCAGTGCGGCGGCCTGGTCGAGGATGCCGCGATTGTCCGGGGCTCCGGCGATGTGGGCGAAGCCTTCCACGCCGACCCGGTAGTTCACACTGACCATGATCACCCCTGCCCCGGCCAGAGCCGCACCGTCGTGGTGCGGGTTGCCCGAGGTGCCTTCGAGGTATCTGCCACCGTGGATCCACACCATGACCGGTAGCCCGGCGGCGCCGAGGTCGGGTGACCAGATATTGAGTGTCAGGCAATCAACGGACCCATCTCCGGCGTTGCCGGCCACCGCCGACATCACCGCGCCGGAATGGGCCGCCTGCGGCACCATCGGCCCGAATGTCGAGGCGTCGCGAACGCCGGCCCACCGTTGAACCGGTCCTGGAGCCGCGAACCGATGTGGGCCGAACGGTGGCGCGGCATAGGGGATGCCGCGGAACACCGCGACAGCTTTTTCCCATCTGCCCCGAACAATGCCGGTGGCCGTGCGGATTTCGGGTTCGGTGCGAAGTTCACTGCCCACTGCCCTGTAATACCAGGCGGCGCGCGTGCTTGTTCCGACGTCGGCACCAGGCGTAATTGCCACACCACGTCGGGCACAGCCCGCGATGATGACCCTGTGGACAAACTCCTGGTGCTGATCAACGGATTGCCGGGCTCCGGCAAGTCGACGCTGGGCCGCGCACTGGCGACGACCTTGAATGCCCAGTTCTTGTCGAAGGACGCTGTGAAGGAGGCACTGGCAGCCTGCGTCGACGATGCGGAAGCCGTCCCCGGCCTCGGCGGGATCGCCATGGATGCGGTCTGGGCGCTGGCGCAGGCGACCCCGAAATCCGTAGTTGTCGATTCGTGGTGGTTCAAACCCCGCGACCTGCAATTCGCCGCGGCAGGTATCGAGCGGGCGCAGGCGGATCGTGCGGTCGAGATCTGGTGCCGGGTACCCCCGGAGACCGCGAGAGCGCGATACGCGGCGAGGCACCGCCCAGCCTTTTATCAGGATCATCAGCGCCTCGCCGAGGACTGGGACCGGTGGGCCGAGCAGGCCGAACCGCTCGAACTCATACCCACTGTCTTCGTCGACACCACTCAACCGGTCGACTGCGCGGCTCTGGCCGAGCAAATGGCGGAGGCCGTCGGCAGGGCGCGAATCGGAAGCAGTGAGTGAGGTTATCTTTCCCCGCCAGGTTCACGCCCGCCATCGGATGCCCCGCCGGACCAGTTCCTGGATGCTGTCGACCAGCATCTATCGTTCCAGTGTCTTGAGACGTTCGTGCAGGCTCGCCTCGTCGTCGTCCGGTCGGACCTCGACGGCGCGTTGCGGGAGAATCGGTCCGAGTCGATTCCGGCATGACCTCTGCCGATGGTGGACCGGCTCGGTGATCTGGCGCTCCAGCAGCTGCTGCGGATTGGTTGGGGACTTGTTCGCCGGGCCGGGTCAGTGCGGTATGTCGGCGAGCCCGTCAGCGGCACGCCGCCATTTCGCGGCCCACTCGGCCCGTCGGTGTTCGGGCGGCAGGGCGTCGACGGCGGCCCGGACCTCTTCCTGTGCCCGCTCGGCCTGCCCGAGGATGCGCAGCACCCGCGAGCGCTGTAAGCCGTAGAACCCTGGGGTGTACCAGTATCCCGCGTCCGGTTTCTCCTCGTCCTCGGCCGCTTCGGCTGCCCTGTCGGCGGCCACAAGGACCCGCTGAGCTTCGCGGGGTTCTCCGGTCACGGCGTGGAGTCGAGCCCGCTGGAAGCGCTCATAGACTCTGATCAACGGATGTACGCGCGGCACCGCCAGGACCGCTTCCGACAGGGCGGCGGCCTCGGCGTGCCGGCCCGTCTCGGCGTGCACGTACGCCGTGAAGCTGAGCCCGTGTGCCAGCCGGTCCGGGGCGCCGGAATGCCGCGCCAGTTCCACGGCCTTGCCGAGGCTGCGCCGTGAGGCGGCCCCGGCCCCTGTCGCGTGTTCCAGCCACCCCCTGTACTGGTCTATCTCGGACGCCATCGACGCGGCGGCCGTCCCGGTCCTCGAGCGGGCCTGGTCGGCGAACGTCTCGGCCATTGTCGCCATGCCCTTGACCGCGGGGAGCACAGCGATCGGGCCGGTTGCGTCCTCGATCCGGCGGGTTGCCGAGAGCATCACGGCCACGTCGGACAGGGTGCTGGTGTCCACGCTGGCGGCCGAGCGCGCGACGGCGGTCAACCGCTCCAGATCCGACCCCAACGTCGATTCATAGGCCGCGACCACGGCAGCAGGAACGGCTCGTTTACCGGACTCGATCAGCGACAAGTAGGACGCGCTGTAGTGCGTCCGCCGGGCCATTTCGCGCAGCGCCATACCGGCAGCCTCACGGGCCGCCCGGAGGAGCGAGCCAGGTTCCATCGGTTCCCTTCCGGGGCGGGCGACAGCAAACACCTGTCAACAGCGTAGGCATATGCGCGCGTAATCGGCCCGCATAGCGTCGAATTCGGCCTCGCCGCCGGGGGATCGAGCCTCGGCGGCGGGTGCACACCAGCGACCGCAGGGGATACACAGGGACAGGGGACATCTGATGCGATACCGGCCGACCGCACTCGGATACGTAGATCTGGACGTGAGCACTTCTTTGGCATGGGACCGGGCACAGGTTCAACGTCTGTCGTGCCATCTCGGTTACCTGGTGAGCTGGCCGGAACTCTCCTCGGTACTCCCGCTGTTCGACCAGGTGCGCGCGGCCGACGTGGACGCCGTCGTGATGCCCGGCCCGCACCACCTCGGCCCACTGGAGTTGAACCGGGTAATGGATGTGGCCGACGTGGAAACGGTGATACCCCGGTTGTCCTTCGCCCGTTGGTCGATGTCTGGGGGAGGGCGGTGATTGTGCTCGGTTGGACCGTCGTAGTCGGTGTACCGGCGGCGGTACTGCTCTGGGCAGTATGCTGGCCGAAACGCTGACCGGTTCATTGTCGAGCGCCAACCCTCGCTGCAAACGATCGGGAACCTCACACCAACGATCGGATTATGGACACGTCTTGTCCTCTATGTACGGGCCGCGATCTGATGGGGTGTGACCATCGAGGTGTTGGAGATTGCCCGGGAACTGGTGCGGGCGCGCTTCCCGCAGGCGCGTGCAGCGTGGCTGGGTGGTAGTGCCGTGCTCGGAACTGCCACGGTGACCTCGGATCTGGATATCACAGTGCTGCTCGCGGGTCCTCCAGCGCCTTACCGTGAATCGCTGCGTTATCACCAGTGGCCGGTGGAGCTGTTTGTGCAGACGGAAGCGTCGATGCAGCATTTCCTCGCGATGGAGCGTAAGGCAAGGCGACCGGCGACCCTACGATTGATCGGACGCACGTACATCCTGGCAGACCGCGATGGCAGTGGCGAATACCTGCAGAGACGATGCGCAGCAGAGCTGGCCGCCGGTCCGGCCCCGCTGACGGTCGAGGAACTTCGCTCCGCCCGATACAGAGTCACCGACCTGCTCGACGATCTCACTGGTTCCCGAGACGACACCGAACGTCTGCTGATCGCCGCCGACCTATGGCGCGCCACTGCCGAGCTGCTGCTCACCGGGCACGGTCGCTGGACGGGCAGCGGTAAGTGGTTGCACCGAGAGCTGACCGCCTTCGATCGCGACAGCGGTACGGAGTACTCGAAAGCGCTGGCGCACGGCATGCGGTCGGTCGCAAGCGGGAACATCGAACCGATGCTCGGCATTGTTGGTCGCGTGCTGGAGATGTTCGGTGGCCGGCTTTTCGAGGGGTTCAGGGCCGAGGGCCCCAGCCGATCGACCTGAAGGTCGCGTATCGGCGATTTCGGCGTCGTGATGTCGGGGCGCATGGCGTTCGGCTGCCGTAGTGCACAATCGGCCTATGACACGGTCGCTGCCCGAGGGCGAATCGCTTCTGGTGCGTACGGATTTCACCGATGATGCGGCGTGGGCCCAAACTCTCGCGGCGGTCATTGCGTCCTACGACGAAGACATGATGTCAGAGCTGACACCCGTCGACGACGTGTCCTTCGCTGGGCTGACGGCCGCCGACCTGGGTGACCTGATCGATGGGCAGACCTATGTGTTCCTCGCCGACACCATCACGATGACCGACCCCGAGCATCCGCTGCTGGCGGTCGATACCAGCGATGAGGATGTCCGAGGGGACGGCGACCCGGTGTTCCGGATCGCGCCGCTCGCGATGGCCGAGGTCGAGGTCAATTTCCTCCTCGCCAACGTGGACTTCGAGGACTACGCCGGCAGCGTCGACGACGACGGTGTCTTCCGCGGCTTCGATCGGTGAGCGCGGCCGGCATTCACTGCCGGCCACCGGTCCATCCCCGTGGAACTGCCCCTCGGAGGCTCGATCCGCTATCGCACACCGAACTGTGCGTAGTACTCTGCCACGCTCATCCTGGAGGTCCGATCGGTAGTGTCCGGGCGCGAGGGTGCGCCGGGTATATGGCCACCGCTGCAGATTGCCCGGCCACCGAACGGTGAGGAATCGAGGTGCGGTTCGATGAGCGTCGCGAATTCCGCAGTGGTCAGGCGGTCGGCGTGACACGGCGAGATCTCCACATACAGACTGGCGCCCGCAGCAACCTTGTGATGCCCGTCGAGCAGGAATCGAGGTTCGCCTCGTACACCCGGTCCGGCCGGGCCCGGCGCGACGAGAATCGCCAGCGGCGTCGCGCCACGCCGAATCCGGTCGCGATACCAGGCGATCCGTTCACTGTCGGGCGGCGGCCAGGTATCGGTCGGTATCACGACATCGAACCCGCGAGGATCGAGATGCGCGTCCCAGTCACCGACAGTCCATGAGGAGGTAGCACTGATCTGGCAGGCAGACAGCGGGCTGACATTGTCAACGATTCGGACCGCGTACTGGCCGGGTTCGAACAACCTCAGTAGAGGGGTGAGTCGAGCCAGCGTGCTCGCGCCGAGAAAGGGATGACCGGAATGGTCCCGTTCGATCTCCGGATCTGCCAGCCAGTCGATCAAGTCACTGATCTCGGCCAGCTGTCGCGCAGGCCCCAGCCGTGCGACCAGCTGCCACAGTGTGCCCGCGATCACGTCCGCCTTGGCGAGCACGGGCTGGTTGTGCAGCCACAGCACCGCCGCCGTGGGGGAGTTGCGTGAGCCCTGGACACGGACGACTCCGAGACCGTCGGGGATTTCGACGAGATGTCCCGGCATCATCCGTTGTTCGCCCGCTCTCAGCCATCCAGGGCCCACCGTCGCGACCACCGGTCTCGCCTGCTGGGCGGTCAGGGGCTGATCACGTAGCGCATCGTTCAGGTCGTCGCGGCCGAATTCCAGCGGGTCGTCTTCGCTACACGCGGGCCAATACATCGGGTCGTCTTCGTCATCCGCGGACGGATCGGGCCGAGCGCACCGATCCGGGCAGTCACACCACTCGTCCTGTTCCAGGGACCACTTCGCTGACTCGCGTTCGCGCGCGGAGTCTTCGAGCGCTGACAGCGGGCGCGTCATCGTAAACCGCTCAGGATGCCAGCACCACTCTGTATCCCGGTACGGCGGAGAGCAATAGAGCAGCAGCACCATCGGGTCCACACCCAAGGACAGATAGGCCGCCAGGGCATGCCGCCCGTCCAGCACGAGGGCCAGATCATCCGTTCGGTCGGGCCGGGTGATGTCCAACGCGAGCACCACCGGACGTTCCCCAGCGCGGATATCGGATACATACTCCGCGACGGATCCGGAGGCACGGGCGATGCCGCTACCCGGTTCGCCGCCATCGATGACCAGGGTCAGGACTTCCCTTGGCCCGACTACCACTGGATGATCCAGCTGCGGGCTCACCACCTGCACCGCCAGCTGACGAGGTGGGCAGATCCTCCACCAACCCGGCGTTGTCACACCCGCAACCACCGCGAGTGCTGCATCGGGTTCGCGAGCCAAATCCCTGGAGAAACCACGCTTCTCGGCCAGTGAATCCGGGCAGGTCCGCCCGCCCGTCAATCGTGCGACCACCTCACCGTCCAGACTCGGCCAGCACAGCCACGCCCAGCGTCCATTGATGCGAACCGCACACCCGATACCCGCCGGTGCGAGGCCGATCTCGGCATTGCCATGGCATACCAACGTCGGCTCGTCCGTCCATCCCACGTCTGTACGGTACGACGCCCGGGACCGGCCGGCCTTCGGACTGATGTTCTCTCTTGTCTTTGCGCCGCAATCGGCCTACCTACCAGCAACTCCGGCCACCTTTTCTTGACTGTCGATCAAGAAGTCCATATCGTGGCCGGAACAAGTTTCTTGGGTGCCGTCCAAGAAGCTGTCAGGGCAGACAGGCGGAGGGAAAATATCGTGAACCGTGGCGAATCGAGCGCTCGTCTGGGCGGGGGACTGCAGTTCGGTCGGCGTGATGTTTCGTTCGTCTCAGGTGGGCAGCGATGTGCGGCTTGGCTGTACAACCCGTCGGATCCGGTGTCGCGGCACCCGTTGGTGATCATGGGGCACGGGTTGGGTGCGGTGCGGCAGATGCGGTTGGACGCCTTCGCCGAGCGCTTCGCCGCTGCGGGTTGGTCGGTGCTGGTGTTCGACTACCGTCATCTCGGCGCCAGCGAAGGTCAGCCGCGCCAGCTGCTCGATATCGGCAAACAGCTCGCCGACTGGCATGCCGCGCTGGCATATGCGCGGTCGCTGCCGGAGGTCGACGCCGGCAGGATCGCGTTGTGGGGCAGTTCTTTCGGTGGTGGTCACGTGCTGCAGGTCGCCTCTCGGGATCCGGGGGTGGCGGCGGTGGTGGCGCAGTGTCCGTTCACCGACGGACCGGCCTCGCTGTGGTCGCGGCTACGGAGCGGACCGCTGAGCGCGGTGGCGCTGACCGCGCTGGGTGTAGTCGACACCGCCGGCTCCTGGATCGGCGCGAAGCCCCTCTTGATGCCGATGGCGGGCGCGTCGTGGATGCCGGCGTTCGTCGCCTCACCGGATGCGGTCGCGGGAGCTTCGGAATTACTACCTGCCGGAACCCGGTTGTCCCGGCGCACCAGCGCGCTACTGGCACGGATGCCCTCGTTCCGGGCGCAGGTGTCGAAGAACATCGTCATGACCGCCGTCGAGGACGGTGCGGAGAATCCGACGATGGTGGGCCGTGACAGCATGTGGGGAGTCCTGCGGGGTGCCGACGGCGATTTCGACGCCGCCAACGCCATTGCCGCCCGCCTGGTCCTACGGCTGCCGCTCTATCGGCCGGGGCGCGCCATGGCCCGCACCACCACACCGACACTGCTGTGCGTATGCGACCACGACGCCGCGGCCCCCGCGAAAACCGCACTGCGCCGCGCCCGAGGCTTGGCCCATGTCGACGTCCGGAGCTATCCCTGTGACCACTTCGACATCTATGTAGGCCCCATCTTCGAACGGGCGGTCAGCGATCAGATCCATTTCCTGGCCACGCAATTCGGTGACGCCGCGGCCACCGCCTCGTAGCAGGCGCACTCGTCGAACCGGATCGGGGTCGGTCAGCGGGCCGCGACGGCGATGCCACGCGCACTGTGCAGCAGCGTCTCGATCACCGCACGTTTGCGGGAGTCCGCCCCCGGGTGCATCAGCAATCCCTCGACGACGAAAACTCCGATCGTGACCATCGCCTCCAGCTCGTCCTCGGCAACCCCGATCTCGGCCAGATCACCCATGAACAGCGCCTCGGCCACCGTGTGGAACTGTTCGTGCCAGTCCCGGACGGCCGGAGATTCCTTGGCTCGGGCGTGCACCGTGGTGACCAACCGGCTCACCTGCTCCAGCTCGCCGACCACCCACAGCAAACGATCGACCACATCGATAGCGCCCATGGCGCCGTAGCGATCCATCGCCTCGGCCAGTACCTCGTCGAGCACCGCGATCAGCACAGCGTCCTTGTCGCGGAAATACCAGTACAGCGTGTTGGACACCACGCCCGCGTCCTGCGCGATCCGTGTCATCGACGCCGCGTCGTACCCCTGCTCGGTGAACAACCGACGAGCAGCGGCCACGATCTCGGCCCGCTTCTCCTCACGATCTCGAGGACGTCTGTTTCGAGGCATCTCCGGTCCCGGCTCATCGCTGTTGCATCCGGTCCGAGCCTATCTCGGACGCTCGTCGAGAATGCGGTGGGCTGGGATCTGTACAGGACTCTGGTCTCCCACAGAATGGCTCAGCGCTTGAGCGTGAAGGTGAAGTCGCTGGAAAGCCTGCCGCTCAGCCGGACGGCCGAGACCGTGTTTCCCTCCACGACGAGTTGCTCGACCTCGGCCCGGGAAAGACCGAAACCTTCGGCGATCAGTCGCGTCGGCCGGACAGGGATCCGGGCCGTGAAGCGGACCGAGATGTCGATCGTTTCACAGTCCGTGTGGTCCGATCCACTGGTGTCCAGGCGCCAGGCGTTATCCCAGTCGAGGGCAATGCGATTACGGCGCTGCACGGCCGGGTCCTGGAGCAGCTCCGCTGTCAGGCCGGGTCGTTGTCGTGCAGCCCGCCAGCAGCTCAGGTCGGATGGAGCGCACATTCACCCGTTCCAGAACCGTGAGCTTTGTGGTTTTCCCGCAAGTGGTGCAAAGCGCGAGGAGCCATGCGTCGATGCGCTTGTGGTTTGCGTTGACGCGGAAATTTCCGCTTGCCCAGAAGCGTTCGGACGCGCAGACGTGGCAGCGGCGGAGAACGAGGGGGAGGCAGGTGGGCACGACCACCCAGATTTTGAGCATAGATGTACACCCGTTTCAGTGAGAGGTTCGCAGCAAGAAGGAGCGCGACGCCCATACGCGCCGCGCGACGATTCACCGCTGAGGCGAACTCACTGGATGTACAGCGGAATGTCCTTGATCAGACGACGTGGTTCGGCAGCATGGTAATGACACACGGCGGTGCTGTTCCACCGGTTTTCGAGCGCCTCATCGCAACCGGCAACGATGGGCGGCTCGGTTCGGGCTGCGGACGAGCCCGGTTGTGCTAGAGGTTCCGGCCGGTCAGGCGGACCGGGGCCTACGCGGCCACCGGAAAGGTCTGTTGTCTCATCCCGGGAAGGAAGGAATGATGCGCCCTATGAAATACACCGTCTCCATCGAGATCGCCCTGCCGCGGGAGAAGGTGGTCCAGCTGCTCGCGGATCCGGTGCACCTGCCGAAATGGTTGCGGGGCCTGGTGCTGCACGAGCCGCTGAGCGGGGAGCACGGGCAGCTCGGCGCCAAGTCGCGGGTCGTGCTGGAGATGGGTAAGCGGAAGATGGAGTGCACCGAGACCATCACCCGCCGGGAACCGGCAGACCTGCGCGACATCCCCGAAACGGCCGTCGTTCATTTCGACCGCGAGATTGTCGGCCCGGGCATGTGGAGCGTCGAGCGCGACCGGTTGACCGACGCCGGCCCGGACACGACGCTCTGGGAGGCCGAGAGCGAATACCGGTTCAGCAGCGTGGTGATGAAGCTACTGGGACGCCTGATGGCCGGCTCCTTCCGTAAGCAGTCGCTACAGCACATGCAGGACTTCAAGGCGTTCGCCGAACAGGGAAACGATGTCCGCGACGCGACGGACTGATCTGCCGTAAGTGCAGCATCCCGTAGGTTTCGATCTCGCCGAGGGTGTCGACGTCAGGCCCGCTGGTGATCATCGCCGGGTACCGTTGGGCGGTGAACCCAGCTGATGCGCGATGCCTCGAAGACGGCGATCTCGAGACCCGCGAGGAAAACCTACGGCACTTGCTGGCGCGGGCCGCTGACGGCGACACATCGGCCAAGCAAGCACTGTGCGCGCTCGTCCGCGACTATCCCGCCTACCACCGGTCGCTGTACAGCCGGGCATTGAACCGGGTGGCAGTCTTCGGCGACGACACCCTGAAGGCACCACTGCTCGCGTCACTCGCCGATACACGGTACAACTGCCAGGCATGGGCTGCGATGGGCTGCGCGGCGCTCGGCTTCCGCGAAGCAGTTCCCGGCTTGGTCGCGATGCTGGATCACCCGCAGGAGATAGCTCGAGAGCAGGCGGTGGTCGCTCTGGGCACGCTCGGTGACGAATCGGTGGTGCCGGCGCTCACGCCCCTGCTGGGGGACTCGATCGGAGGAATGCGCGAACGTGCCGCCGAGGCCCTCGGCCTGATCGGCGGCGACGCGGCCCTGGCTGCACTATGGGACGAACTCGAGAACCGCCGCTACTACCGCATCGGCTATATCGCCAGCGCGCTGGCCAGATTCGCCCCGGAGATCATCCCGAGGCTGTGCGAGGCGGCCGACAGCGACGATCCGGACCAGCGATACTGGGCGGCTGTGGCACTCGGTTCGACCGGCGACGATCGTGCCGTGCCGACGCTGGAACGGCTGAGGGCTCACGACCGGGGCGCAACAGTCTTCGACGGTATGGTGAGCGTCGCCGCGAAGAAGGGCCTCCGCACGCTTCGCCGAATCCAAGCCGCGATTGCGGCCCGCGAATCCTGAAAAGGGCGTCCGACTCGACCTGCCCGACTGCTGGTCGACGGAGGAACTGATCGGCCGGCTTCTCGCTCTCGGGCTCGGTTCGACGACATGGCCGACGTGGAGACGGTGCCGCCATGCGCGGATTGCGAGCCTGCGTGGCCAGAACTTACACAACCGCCGGGCACAGTGACCTGGATCCACTTGGTGGGCGCAGACGGGTTCGAACCGCCGACCGCTGGTGTGTAAAACCAGAGCTCTACCGCTGAGCTATACGCCCGTAACCCCCGGAGCGTTGTCCGGGGGAACGGTCTATGAATCTAGCGCGGCGAGCGCTTTCTCCCAAGCCGCCTGGTCACGGGGCTCTCCGGGACCGTTCATCTCCGCGAAACGGATGATTCCTTCGCGGTCGACGACGAACGTGCCGCGGTTCGCGAAGCCCGTCGTGTCGTTGAAGACGCCGTAGTCCTGGGCGATCTTGCCGTGCGGCCAGAAATCCGACAGCAGCGGGAAGGTGTAGCCCTGTTCCGCGGCCCAGATCTTGTGGGTCGGCGGGGGGCCCACCGAGATCGCGATGATCTCGGCGTTGTCGTTCTGGAAGCGCGGCAGTTCGTCGCGGACCTTGCACAGCTCGCCCTGGCAGATGCCGGTGAAGGCGAGCGGGTAGAAGACGATCAGGACGTTCTTCTTGCCGCGATAATCCGACAGCGAGACTTCCTGATTGTTCTGGTCCTTGAGCGTGAACTCCGGCGCCTGGGTGCCTACCTCGAGGGGCATGGGTATCCTCCGAATCTCCTGCCGCGCATCCGGTTCCCGGACGCGCGGCACAGCTGTGGACGGCTCAGCGCTGTTTGGTCGGCGCCTTGGGCTGCACCAGCCGGCTGGCCGACCATTCACCGAGTTTGATCGCCGATGTCTGGGTGAGACCCGCCGTCGGTGCGGCCTCGGCGATCTCACTGGGATCGACGTGCCCGTCGTTACCGGTCTTGGGGGTCAGCACCCAGATGAAGCCGTCGTCGGCGAGTGGGCCGATCGCTTCCATCAGCTCGTCGACCAGGTCACCGTCGCCGTCCCGCCACCACAGCAGGACCACATCGATGACCTCGTCGGAGTCCTCGTCCAGCAGTTCGCTGCCGCAGGTCTCCTCGACGTCGGCCCGGAGGTCGTCGTTGGTGTCCTCGTCCCAGCCCAGCTCCTGGACAACCATGCCGTGGGTGATGCCAAGCTTCTGAGCGAAATTCTGATCGTCCGCCGCGGCGACCACGGTGGCGTCCTCCTCAACTCCCGACTACAAGATATCTGCAAGCGAACATGGTTATCGCCCCTAACGCAAGCCGATCGGGTAGATCGAATTTCTGATGTCGCGATAAACCGCTGGTGACGGGCGATACGGGTCATCCGGGGCAGGCATCGCGGACCACGTTGCGCGCGTCGTTCACGCGGCGGCTGGCGTCGTTGAGAGGGCCGACGGGGGATGTGTAGGTCATTTCCCGGGTGGCTCGAGCGAGGCCGCGGGCGGCGTCGACGTATTCGACGAGTTTCGCCTTCAGGTCCTCGGGGAGGTTCGCGCCGGCGGCGTTCACGCCGGCCTCGACCTGGTTCGCGGCGTCCTCCAGCGCGGTCACCGCGGCTTCCCGTTTGGCGTCGTAGTCGGGGGCGTTGCTGTCGTGCGCGTCGACGAACTCGTTGTATTTGCTGACGCCGACCCCGGTGGTGCCGGGGAACAGGGTGCAGTTGTCGGTGACGGCCTTGTCCCGGGCGGCGGCGATCTGGGACGACGTGGCGGCCGCCGATTGCGAAGATGCGGTACTGCGATAGGCGCTCGCCTCGGCGGCGTTCGGTGTCGCCACCCCTTGGATCTGGGTCGCACAGCCTGCCACGGTCGCGCCGGTGACCAGTGCCGCCGCGGCGCATACCAGCCCGAATCGGCGCGGGTCCAGCCCTTGCATCGTCCTCCCGGCTCCTCGAAATTCGCTTCGAACCTGCCTGTCGAACGGTACTGGATCGGCGACTGACATGATGATGTGGGACGCGCCACGCAAGGACGCGGGCGCGCCCGGAACTAGTCGTCACGGGTGACCTGCACACCAGCGGGCCGCTCGGGGTTACCGCAGCCATCAGCTCGACCACCCCCTGTACGAGGAGCAGTTTTGACCGATCTGATCCACTCTGGCGTCCCGGCGGAATCCGCTGAGCCGGGTTCCGCTCCCACCCCTCGCGACGCCAACGGCGTGCCGTCCGGTGGCCGAGTCCGCGTGATTCGTGAAGGAGTGGCCTCTTACCTACCGGATATAGACCCGGAGGAGACCAGCGAATGGCTCGAATCCTTCGATGAGATGCTCGAGCGCGAAGGCCCGGGCCGCGCCCGCTACCTGATGCTGCGGATGCTGGAACGCGCCGGTGAGCGCCGGGTGTCGATTCCTTCGCTGACCTCCACCGATTACGTCAACACCATCCCGACCGAGAACGAGCCCTGGTTCCCCGGTGACGAGGAAACCGAGCGGCGCTTTCGGGCCTGGATCCGCTGGAACGCGGCCATCATGGTGCACCGGGCGCAGCGCCCCGGTATCGGTGTCGGTGGTCATATCTCGACCTACGCGTCGTCGGCGGCGCTGTACGAGGTCGGGTTCAACCATTTCTTCCGCGGTAAGGACCATTCCGGCGGCGGCGATTCGATCTTCATCCAGGGTCACGCCTCGCCCGGTATCTATGCTCGCGCCTTCCTCGAGGGCCGGTTGTCCACCGATCAGCTCGACGGTTTCCGCCAGGAGTACAGCCACGGCGGTCTCGGCAAGGGCCTGCCGTCGTATCCGCATCCGCGGCTGCTGAGCGATTTCTGGGAATTCCCGACGGTGTCGATGGGCTTGGGCCCGATGAACGCCATCTACCAGGCGCGGTTCAACCACTACCTGCACGATCGCGGTATCAAGGACACCTCCGACCAGCATGTGTGGGCGTTCCTCGGCGACGGTGAGATGGACGAACCCGAATCGCGCGGCCTCGCCCATGTGGCGGCCATGGAGGGTCTGGACAATCTGACCTTCGTGGTGAACTGCAACCTGCAGCGCCTGGACGGCCCGGTGCGCGGTAACGGCAAGATCATCCAGGAGCTGGAGTCGTTCTTCCGCGGCGCCGGCTGGAATGTCATCAAGGTGATCTGGGGTCGTGAGTGGGACGCGCTGCTGGGCGCCGATCGCGACGGCGCGCTGGTGAACCTGATGAACACCACGCCCGACGGTGATTACCAGACCTACAAGGCCAACGACGGCGCGTATGTCCGCGATCACTTCTTCGGCCGCGATCCGCGGACGAAGGCGCTGGTCCAGGATCTGTCGGATCAGGAGATCTGGAATCTGAAGCGCGGTGGTCACGACTACCGCAAGGTGTATGCGGCGTATGCGGCGGCGCTGGCGCACAAGGGCCAGCCGACCGTGATCCTGGCGAAGACGATCAAGGGCTACACCCTCGGCAAGCATTTCGAGGGCCGCAATGCCACGCATCAGATGAAGAAGCTGACGCTGCAGGACCTCAAGGATTTCCGCGATCTGCAGCGTATCCCGATCAGCGATGCCGAGCTGGAGAAGGATCCGTACCTGCCCCCGTACTACCACCCGGGTGCGGACACCAAGGAGATCCAGTACATGCTGGATCGCCGCAAGGCACTCGGCGGTTATCTGCCCGAGCGGCGGACAGATGTGGCACCGCTGAAGCTGCCCGGTGACGAGGCGTACACATCGGTGCGCAAGGGGTCCGGGAAGCAGAATGTGGCCACCACCATGGCTCTGGTGCGGCTCATGAAGGAGCTGCTGCGCGATAAGGAGATCGGCAAGCGGATCGTGCCGATCATCCCGGACGAGGCCCGCACCTTCGGGATGGATTCCTGGTTCCCGTCGCTGAAGATCTACAACCGCAACGGCCAGCTCTACACCTCGGTCGACGCGGAACTGATGCTCGCCTACAAGGAGAGCGCGGTCGGGCAGATCCTGCACGAGGGCATCAACGAGGCCGGATCCACCGCGTCGTTCACCGCGGTCGGCACGTCCTATGCCACCCACGGCGAGCCGATGATCCCGCTCTACATCTTCTATTCGATGTTCGGTTTCCAGCGCACCGGCGACGGTCTGTGGGCCGCGGCGGATCAGCTGGCCCGCGGGTTCGTGCTCGGCGCGACGGCTGGGCGCACCACGCTCACCGGTGAGGGCCTGCAGCACAACGACGGGCATTCGCTGCTGCTGGCGTCCACCAACCCGGCGGTGGTGGCCTACGATCCGGCGTTCTCGTTCGAGATCGCCCATATCGTGCGCGACGGCCTGCGCCGCATGTACGGCGGCACACCGGGCGTGGAGGGCTTCGGCGGGGAGAACATCTTCTACTACCTCACCCTGTACAACGAGCCCTACCAGCAGCCCGCCGAGCCCGAGGGGCTGGACGTGGACGGTCTGCTCAAGGGCCTCTACCTGTACCGCAAGGGCGGTGCGGGGGAGGTACGTGCGCAGATCATGGTCTCCGGGGTCACCGTGCCCGACGGCTTGCGCGCACAGCAGCTGCTGGCCGAGCAGTGGGGTGTCGCCGCCGATGTGTGGTCGGCGACGTCGTGGAGCGAGCTGCGGCGCGAGGCGCTGGAACTGGAAACCGAGGCGCTGCACCATCCGGGCGAAGATCCCGGGCAGCCGTACGTCGCCCGCGCCCTGGCCGGCGCCGAGGGCCCGTTCGTCGCCGCGACCGACTGGATGCGCGCGGTGCCGGACCAGATCCGCAAATGGGTCCCGGGCGATTTCACCACCCTGGGCACGGACGGGTTCGGTTTCTCCGATACCCGGCCGGCCGCGCGCCGGGTCTTCAACGTCGACGCCGAATCCATCGTCGTCGCGGTGCTGGCCGGGCTGGGCCGGCTGGGCACGATCGATCCGGCGAAGGCCGCCGAGGCCGCCACGCGGTACCGGATCGACGATGTGTCGGGGGCCGAGAAGTTCACGGCCGGTGGCGCAGGAGATGCGGAGTGACGACAACTCGATGATCGAACGCAGACCACCGCGGCCCCGCCGGGTCAACGAAGGCTCTTCCGAGCACGAGGTGTATCTGCCGACCGGCGCGCTGTCGCCGAACCGGCAGAACCGCGACCCGCTACCGGACACGCTGCTCAAACGCGTCAAGCAGTTCTCCGGACGGCTCTCCACCGAGGCCGTGGGGTCGATGCAGGACCGGTTGCCGTTCTTCGCCGATCTGGACGCCGCGCAGCGGGCCGGCGTCCAGATGCTGGTGCAGACCGCGGTGGTCAACTTCCTGGAATGGCTTCAGGACCCGGACAGCGATATCCGGTTCAGCCTGGACGCCTTCCAGGTGATCCCACAGGATCTGGCGCGGCGGCTGACGCTGCGCCAGACCGTGGACATGGTGCGGGTGGCCATGGAGTTCTTCGAACAGTGGCTGCCCGCACTGGCCCGCAACGATCGTCAGCTGGTCGCGCTCACCGAGGCGGTACTGCGCTACGGGCGTGAGCTCGGTTTCGCGGCCGCCTCGGTGTACGCCAGCGCGGCCGAATCCCGGGGTGCCTGGGATACCCGCCTCGAGGCCCTGGTGGTGGACGCGGTGGTACGCGGCGACACCGGTCCCGACATGCTCTCGCGGGCCGCGACGCTCAACTGGGACGCCACCGCGCCCGCGACGGTGCTGGTGGGCACCCCGCCGCTGGATCAGGGGATCTCGGTGGTCGGCGCCGTGCACACCATCGCCGCCCGGCACGGCCGGGCGGCGCTGGCGGTGGTGCAGGGTGCACGGCTGGTGATGGTGGTGAGCGGTCATCTGGGCGACGCGCCGCACAATTCGTCGTTCATGGCGGATCTGCTCACCGAGGCGTTCTCGGACGGCCCCGTGGTGATCGGGCCGACCACTCGGACGCTGGGTGCCGCCCACAACAGCGCGCTCGAGGCCCTCGCGGGCATGGAAGCCGTGATCGGCTGGCGGGATGCGCCGCGCCCGGTCCACGCGATGGAATTGCTGCCCGAACGTGCCCTGCTCGGTGATCGAGCTGCGGTGGACGCACTTGTCGAGTACCTTGTGCTTCCGTTGGCTTCGGCCGGTTCCGCCCTGGCGGACACCCTGGATGCCTACCTGGAATGTGGCGGCGCTGTCGAGATGTGTGCTCGGCAACTGTACGTTCATCCAAATACTGTGCGGTATCGCCTGAAGCGGATCGGTGAGGTCACCGGCCGCGATCCGCTCAACGCGCGGGACGCCTACGTGCTCCGAATTGCCGCCACAGTGGGTCGGTTGACACGAACTCGTAACGAATCGTCAACATCCGTACCAGAGGAAACTTTTGTCCCGATGGACAAAGACGGCCTGTAACGCTTGTGACGATTCGGTCGATCCGGACACCCCACGCGGGCTTTTGTGGGGACCATACAAAAGCCATCCGCAAGCTTCATCCGCGTCGACATCTCGCGAGAGTGCCCTCACAGTGTTTTCTTAGGTACGTGATCGCGTTGTTCGCCCCTGGACAGGGCTCTCAGACACCCGGCATGCTCGCGCCTTGGCTCGACCTGCCGGGCGCGCATGACCGCCTCGCACTGTGGTCGAAGGAATCGGGTCTGGATCTGGTCCGGCTCGGTACCGAGGCGACCGCCGAAGAGATCACCGACACCGCGGTGACCCAGCCGCTCGTGGTTGCGGCCGCGCTGCTCGCCTTCGCCGAGATCGGCGAGAACCGGGTACCGGCCGACACCATCGTGGCGGGCCATTCGGTGGGTGAACTCGCCGCTGCCGCTGTCGCCGGAGTGATCTCCGCCGACCAAGCGGTTACGCTGGCGGCTATCCGCGGTGCCGAAATGGCGAAAGCGTGCGCGCTGGAGCCGACCGGCATGTCCGCGGTGCTCGGTGGCGACGAGGCCGCCGTGCTGGCCCGGCTCGAGGAATTGGAGCTGGTTCCCGCCAACCGCAATGCCACCGGCCAGATTGTCGCGGCGGGACGTTTGGACGCTCTCGCCGAACTGGCCGCGAATCCGCCGGAGAAGGCGCGGGTGCGTGCACTGCCGGTGGCGGGCGCGTTCCACACCGAGTTCATGGCCCCGGCCCAGCAGGCGGTAGCGGCGGCGATCGCCGAGATCACCGCGCACGAGCCGACCCGGACACTGTTGTCCAACGCCGACGGCAAGCCGGTCGCATCCGGTGCCGACGCGGTGGCTAAGCTCGCCGCGCAGGTCACCCGGCCCGTCCGGTGGGACCTGTGCACCGAAACCGTCCGGCAGGCCGGCGTTTCGGCGGTGGCGGAGTTGCCACCGGCGGGAACTCTCGTCGGCATTGCCAAACGCGAGCTCAAGGGCACCCCGAACCTGGCGTTGAAGACGCCCGAGGACATCCCCGCGCTGGCGGAGCTCGCGAGCTCCGGCTAGCTTGCCTGCGGCCGTGTTTTCCGGACCCCCGGAAAGTCACGGCACCGGGACGGCGTAACCGATCGCCGGCTCGGCCCGAAGAAACCTGTAGAGCCCTACACGGAAGAAACAAGAAGGGAGCCACGAAGTGGCCGCTCTGACCCAGGAACAAATCGTCGAGGAACTCGGCAAGATCATCGAAGAGGTGACCGGTATCGAGCCCTCCGAGGTGACCCTCGAGAAGTCCTTCGTCGATGACCTGGACATCGACTCGCTGTCCATGGTCGAGATCGCGGTGCAGATGGAGGACAAGTACGGCGTCAAGATCCCCGATGAGGATCTTGCCAGCCTGAAGACCGTCGGCGACTCCGTCGCGTACGTCCAGAAGCTCGAGGCCGAGAACTCCGAGATGGCCGCCGAGCTCAAGGCCAAGTTCGACAGCGCCGAGTAGGGCCGACACCGTGACCACTCCTTCCACCTTGAACGGGAACTTCCCGAACGTCGTCGTCACGAGTTTGGCGGCGTCCACGTCCATCGCGGGTGACGTCGATGCGACGTGGAAGGGACTCCTCAACGGCGAGAGCGGTATCGACGTTCTCGAGGATTCCTTCATCGAGGAATACGACCTCCCCGTCCGCATCGGCGGCCACCTCAAGGTCCGTCCCGAAAGCTTGCTGAGCCGGGTCGAGATCCGCCGGATGGCCTACGTCGAACAGCTCGCGACCGTGCTCGGTCGTGAGGTGTGGCGCAATGCGGGCAGCCCGGAGGTCGATCCGGACCGGCTGGGTGTGGCCATCGGCACTGGACTAGGTGGCGGTGACGCGCTCATCGATTCGGTCGACAAGCTGAAGAACGGCGGCTATCGCAAGATTTCGCCGCTCGCCGTTCAGATGGTCATGCCGAACGGGCCGTCCGCCGTCGTCGGTCTCGAGCTGAAGGCCCGGGCGGGAGTGGTCACTCCGGTCTCGGCATGCTCGTCCGGTTCGGAGGGCATCGCGAACGCATGGCGGATGATCGTCATGGGTGACGCCGATATGGTCGTCACCGGCGGCGTCGAAGGTTTCATCGACGCCGTGCCGATCGCCGCGTTCACCATGATGCGCGCGATGAGCACCCGCAACGACGATCCCAAGGCCGCCTCCCGTCCGTTCGACAAGGACCGGGACGGTTTCGTCTTCGGTGAGGCCGGCGCGCTCATGGTCATCGAGACCGAGGAGCACGCCAAGGCGCGCGGGGCCACCATTCACGCCCGCCTGCTCGGTGCCGGTATCACCTCCGACGGCTTCCATCTGGTCGCACCGGACCCGGAGGGCACGGGCGCTGCCCGCGCCATGACCCGGGCGCTGCAGACCGCGGGTCTGTCCAAACAGGACATCACCCATATCAACGCGCACGCCACCGCCACCCCGATCGGCGATACCGCCGAGGCGAAGGCGATCAACAAGGCCGTCGGCAACCACGCTTCGGTGTACGCGCCGAAGTCGGCGCTGGGGCATTCGATCGGCGCCGTCGGTGCGCTGGAATCGGTGCTCACCGTGATGGCCATCCGGGACGGTATCGTGCCGCCCACCCTGAACCTGGACAACCAGGATCCCGAGATCGACCTCGATGTGGTGCACGGCGAAGCCCGGCGCCAGGAGATCGAGTACGCGATCAACAATTCGTTCGGTTTCGGTGGGCACAATGTTGCGCTCGCTTTCGGTCGGGCCTAGTAGCCGACGGACCTGACCGAATATTTCGACGACCCAGTGCGGGGGCCGCCGGCGTTACCGGCGGCCCCCGCGCGGGCTTTCGGCACCAGTGGCCCGTGTCTCGGCCACGCATCATCGAGGAGAGAACGCGATGACAACCATGGCTCCGGCCCGCCACCAGGACACCGCGACAGATCCGCGTGATCCGCTCGGCCGGCTGCAACGCTTCTTCGATCCCGGGACGGTGCTGCCGCTGCATCCGCGGGACAAGTCGGGTGTGCTGGCCGCGATCGGCGAAGTGGACGGTGTCCGGACCGTCGCCTACTGCTCGGATGCCACCGTGATGGGTGGCGCGATGGGGGTCGAGGGCTGCAAGCACATCGTCACAGCGATCGATACCGCGATCGATTCGGGTGTTCCGGTAGTGGGGCTGTGGCATTCCGGCGGGGCCCGCCTCGCCGAGGGTGTCGAGGCGCTGCACGCTGTCGGCCTGGTCTTCGAGGCCATGGTCCGGGCATCCGGTTTGGTACCGCAGATCTCGGTGGTGCTCGGTTTCGCCGCCGGCGGCGCCGCCTACGGACCTGCGCTGACCGATATCGTGATCATGGCGCCCGAGGGCCGGGTTTTCGTGACCGGACCCGATGTGGTGCGCAGCGTCACCGGCGAGCAGGTCGATATGGCCACCCTCGGCGGTCCGGAGACCCACGGCAAGAAATCCGGCGTCACCCATATCGTCGCCGACGACGAAGCCGATGCCGTGCACCGGGCGCGCCGCCTGGTGTCGATGTTCGCCGAACAGGGTGAATTCGACCTGGTCGCCGCCGAACACGGCAATGTCGATCTGCGGGCCATGCTGCCCGAATCGGCCAAACGCGCCTACGATGTCAAACCGCTGGTGCACGAACTGCTCGACAATGTCGACGGGGAGTCCAGCTTCGAAGAACTGCAGGGCGGCTACGCCCGATCCATGGTCACCGGCCTGGGCCGGCTGGGCGGCCGCACCGTCGGTGTGCTGGCCAACAACCCGCTGCGCCTGGGCGGCTGCCTGGATTCCAAGAGCGCGGAGAAGGCGGCCCGGTTCGTCCGGCTGTGCGACGCGTTCGGCATCCCGCTGGTCGTGATCACCGATGTGCCCGGTTACCTGCCCGGTGTCGGCCAGGAGTGGGACGGTGTGGTGCGCCGCGGCGCGAAACTGCTGCACGCCTTCGCCGAAGCCCGGGTTCCGCGGGTCACGCTGGTCACCCGCAAGATCTACGGCGGTGCCTATATCGCGATGAACGCCCGCTCACTGGGCGCGACCGCGGTCTACGCCTGGCCGGGGTCGGAGGTCGCGGTGATGGGCGCGAAGGCAGCGGTCGGCATCCTGCACAAGAAAGCCCTGGCCGCGGCGCCGGAGGAAGAGCGGGAGGCGCTGCACGAACGGCTCACCGCCGAACACGAAGCCATCGCCGGCGGTGTGGAACGCGCTCTCGCCATCGGCGTCGTGGACGAGGTCATCGACCCCGCGAAGACGCGCAGCGTGATCGCCGCGGCCCTGGCCGCCGTCCCCGCGCGCCCGAGCCACCACAAGAACATCCCGCTGTAGTCCGTGCTCAGGATTTCTGCGAACAGAGGGCTTACGAGGCATCGTCCACGGCTCGGAGACCGTTCAGTTTCTCGGGATTGACCTGAAAGCGGATGTTTTCGATGCGTCCTTCGTGAATGTCGTAGGTGAGTGCGCCGATGCGATGTTCGCCGATGGTGCCGATAATGCTCAGCTCGCCGTTGACCACCGCAGATTCGAGACGAATGCCGGCCGAGACCGGTTTGGTCATGACACCCAGCAGCCACCGGGCCACATGATCCGGCCCGTGTAGCGGACGCCGGGCGGCCGTGACGATACCGCCGCCGTCGTTCCACAGCGTCACGTCCGGTGCGAGCAGTTCCAGGAGGGCGGGGAGGTTACCGCCGTGGCATGCGGCCATGAACTTCTCGGTGACCTCACGGCGGGTGGCGTCGTCCGCGCCGAAGCGGGGGCGGCGGGACCGGACGTGCGAGCGGGCGCGGTGGGAGATCTGGCGGACGGTGGCCTCCGGGCGGTCGAGGAGATCACCGATTTCGGTGTGTGAGTAGCCGAAGACCTCCCGTAGCACGAAAACAGCTCGTTCGGTGGGGTTGAGCGTTTCGAGGACGACCAGCATGGCGGTGGACACGGTATCGGCCATTTCGGTCTCCTCGGCGGCAGTGGGTGTGGTGAGCAGTGGTTCGGGAAGCCACGGTCCGATGTAGGTTTCCCGGGTGGTCCGGGCGGAGGTGAGGCGGTTGAGCGCCAGATTGGTGACAGTGCGCACCAGGTAGGCCTTGGGGCGGTCCACCGAAGCCGGATCCACCGCGTTCCATTTCAGCCACGCGTCCTGGAGGATGTCCTCGGTGTCGGCGACACTGCCCAGCAGGTGGTACGCGGTGGCGAAGAGCAGACGGCGGTGCTCGGCGAACGGATCGGCGGTTGCGTTACCGGGCTGCGCAGGCAACGGTGGGTCGGTGCTGTGGTCTGGCATGGAGATCCTTCCTCCGGTCATGGTTCGGACGGCCGGGCCGGGATGCAGCCGGGTAGCTCTGGCCGGTGCCGGTCCCTGTCATGCGACTTTCCGGGTGGCGCGGCCGCCCTTCGACAACTGAACCGGCATCTTGACGTAGCGACTCATCTTCGCCGCTACCGGCGGGGTGCCGCTGACCTGCTCCTTGTAGATCACTGCGGCCTTGCCTGTGAGATACCACCGGGCCGGGGTGTCGTCGGCACGGGTGAACTGAACGACCGCGTCCTTGCGGCCCAGGCTCACCGGCTGGTGGAAGTAGCCGAAACGCAGCGGCTTCGGTGCCTTTCCGCGCAGCAGCCGGGCGATGACAGTTGCGGTGTAGTCAGCGGTGACCACGCCACTCTGGCAGGTGCCGTGGAGCTGTCCCCATGGTTGCCGGACCAGGGCGGCGTCGCCGATGGCGTGGATATCCGGATGTGAGACCGACCGCAGGGTGGAGTCGGTGATGATCAGCCCCTGTGCGGTGGTGGCGATCCCGGACTCCGTAGCGAGCGGGGACACCCGCACGCCGGTGGTCCACAGGGTCAGATCCGAGCCGACGAGTTCGCCGGTGTCCAGGCGCACGGCGTCGGGCAGCACTTTATCGACCTTCACACCCACCCTGCGCACGACACCCAGCCGGTCCAGGGCACGGTTGAGGTGGGCGCGGGCTTTGTCGCCCATCATGGCGCCGAGTTCGGCGGCGCTGACCAGCTCGACGGTCAGCGCGGGGTATGCTTCGGCGATTTCGGCGGCTGCCTCGATACCGGTGAGCCCACCACCGCAGACGGTGACCGTCCCGCCCGCGGCCGCGATTTCCGGCAGTCGTTCCGAGAAGTGATGCGCCGTCCGGGGGTCGTTCAGGGTCCAGGCGTGATCTGCCGCGCCCGGAACGATGCTGGTGTCGGTGGTGCTGCCGAGTGCGTAGACCAGCGTGTCGTAGTGCAGGACCGCACCGTCGTCGAGGCGGACCTGCCGGCCGGTGGTGTCGATGGCGGTGGCCACCCCCTGCCGGAACTCCACGCCGGTGCCCGTCAACAGGTCCGGGATCCGGAAGTCTGTCAGTTTCTGACCTGCCGCGACCTGGTGCATGCGCAGCCGCTCGGTGAAGCGGGACGAAGGGTTCACCACGGTGATGCGAGTGTCCGACTTGCGGGTGTAGCGGGCCAGCCGCGCTGTGGCGATCAGGCCGGCGTACCCGGCTCCGAGGACGACGATCTCGTGGGTGGTGTCGGTGTTCATCACTGCTCCTTGGGTGGCTCGTCGTGCGGGGTCGGCTATGAGACAGACGGGCCGCGGAGAACGTGACACCCGACAGAGTGATCTGGGTCACATGCCGGGCGCTGGCTCTGGCGCCGGAAAATGACCGGCGCCTCGCCTGCGTTCTGCCGTACAGCGCCCACCACGCCGGCCGTGTCGAAAACCGGGAAGTCGCCCGTCGCCCGCCCCCGTGGACGACAATGCGCAGATGGGACGCGATGGAGCGGGGGCTCGCGAGCGAAAGCGTCATGGCCGGCACTACACCCCGGCCGCGCTCGCGGGGTTTCTGGCGGGCCGGGTGGCGGCGCGGATCAGCACCTCGGGACGGGTGCGGGTCCTCGATCCGGCGTGTGGCTCCGGGGAGCTGTTGTTCGCCATCGAGGACGCGCTGGCCGACCGGCTGCCGGGAGTTCCGGTCGAGCTGGTGGGTTACGACCTGGATCCGGCGGGGCTGGCGCTGGCTCGGCAGCGAGCCGCGGAATCGGGAATCGGCGCGGAATGGCGGAAGCGGGATTTTCTGGCCGATTGTGCGGGTATGCCCGCGGAATCGTTCGATGTGGTGATCGCGAATCCGCCGTATGTACGCACTCAGCAGTTGGGTGGGGAGGCGGCGCTGGCATTGCGCGGGCAGTTCGGGTTACGGGGCCGGATCGATCTCACCCATCCGTTCGTCGCGGCACTGCCGCGCTTGATGGCACCGGGCGCGGTGCTGGGTCTGTTGTGCGCCAATCGGTTTCTCACCACGAAGGCGGGAGCGAACCTGCGGAGGGTGTTGCTGGCCGATCTGACGCCGGTGGAACTGTACGACCTGGGGGATACCAAGCTGTTCGAGGCGGCGGTACTGCCGGCGGTGACGATTGCCGTGCGCGGCGGGACGTGGGGGAGCTGCCGGTACGTGTCGGTCTACGAGGAGGGGGCCGACACCGCCCCGAACAGGGAAATCGGGGGCGTGGCCGGTGCGATCCCGGCCGTGGGAGCGCCGGGCTCGGAACGGCCCGCCGAGTGCGGTTCGGCCGGCTCGGCCCGGGAGAAACCGGGGACCGTGGTCGGTCCCACCGCAAGCGTGTCGCGCGGAGCCGCCGCCGAACCCACGGGAAGCCCGGCGGCCGGGGACGGTGAGCAGGAACTGTTCGCGGCTCTGGGCGGTACCACCGATGCAATGGTGTGGCGGCAGGGCCGCCGGTTCGCGGTGACGGTGGGGGAGCTGGCGACCGAACCCGGCGCGGCGGCAGCCTCGATGGGGTGGCGGATGTCGCGGGTGGGGCACGACGACTGGTTGCGTGGGGTGGCCGAGCGGATGTGGCGCACCTTCGGGGACCTGGGACGTATCCGGGTGGGGATCAAGACCAATGCCGACAAGATCTTCATCGCGGCGCACTGGGGCGATCCGGCGGCCGAACCGGAGCTGCTGTGCGACCTCATCACCCACCACGATCTGCGGCCGTGGCGGGTCGTGCGGCGGCGCGAGACCCGGGTCCTGTACCCGTACGACCTGGATCATCCGCGCCGGAGACCGGTCGACCTCGGGCGTTTTCCGCGGACCGCGGCCTATCTCGAACAGCATCGCGAGGTGCTCAGCGCACGGAGTTACCTCACCGGCGCCGGGCGCCAATGGTTCGAGCACTGGGTGCCGCAGCGGCCGCATCTGTGGCGGGTGCCCAAGATGGTGTTCCCCGATATCAGCGATCGGCCGCGATTCGCGCTGGACCGCTCGGGAGCGGTGGTCAACGGCGACTGCTACTGGATCTCGCTGTCCGATCTCGGTGGCGAAGCCCGGGCCGAGGAGCTGGCCTGTTTGATGATGGGTGTCGCGAACTCTTCGCTGGGTGTGCGCTTCTACGACGCTGTCTGTGGCAACCGGCTGTATTCCGGTCGCCGGCGCTGGATAACCCAGTATGTTTCGCGGCTGCCGGTGCCGGATCCGGCGACCGCGTGCGCCGCCGCGATCGTGCGGCTGGTGCGTGAACTGGCGCAGGACCCGGACCCCGGGCCGGCCGCCCACGGCGAACTGGACGAGCTGGTGAACCGATCGTTCGCGCTCTGAGTTCAGCCGGGTTTGTGCCCGGACACCATCGGGAGCAGGGTGCGCCGGGCGAACTCCCGGCCGGCCGCTTCGTCTTCGATGGGGATGAGACCGTCGGGCGTGAGTGCCAGCGATTGCGCCAGCCGGGCCATGATCTCGGCGATCAGGTCGGGATCGAAATCGGCGTTGTCGCCGCTATCGCTCAGTTCGCGCAGTTTCGCGGCCAGGTAGGTGCGGCCGACGGCCAGTATCGGACCGGCTTCGGTGGTGAGGCGGGGCAGCACCAGGTCGGGTTCGGTGCGCAGCAGGCGCAGCAGCAGTGGATTGCCGGCGATGGCGGAGATGAAGGCGACGAAGATCTCCACGAGCTGATCCTCGGAGCCGGCCACCGTGCGCACCCGGTTGTCGATCTTGACGACGAAGCGTTGCGCCTCCCTGATCGTCACCGCTTCCACCAGGTCGTTCTTCGATTCGAAGCGGCGGTACAGGGTCGCGGGGCTGATTCCGGCGCGGCGGGCGATCTCGCCCATGCTGGTGCGTTTGATCCCGAAATCCAGGAACGCCGACAACGCGCTGTCGAGCACCTGCACACTATCGGCGGGCGGGTCGGACAGGATGCGCTGCAGAATCGGCGGTACGGGTGGCATGGTTTCCATACTGTATCGGACCTCGTGTCCGGGCCGTGATGCGAACTCCGCCTTCGCCGCGGCCTCCACCGATCGCAGGTACCGAACTCGAGCGAGGCTCGATGAGGCGATACCTCCGCCTTCGCTACAGCCTCCGCCGGCCGCAGGTACCGAACTCGCGCAGGCTCGATGGTGCGACACCTCCGCCTTCGCTGCGCCTCCGCCGACCGCCTGCACCTAACTTGCGCAGGCTCAACGGTGCTGTGTGTCGTTTTCGTGCCGGGTATCACTCCGGCGGCAGGTCGAACTCGGCCATCTCGTGTTCGATCGCGTTGGCGGCGAAATCGACTCCGCTGGAACGGAGTTCGTGAACTCGGCGCCTCAGTGCCTCGATGCCCCCCGGTTGTGCCGCGATATCGGCCACGCTGACCCGCCCGCTGGGCCGGCGTACCTCGTAATGCTCACACGCCACCCGTCATACCTCCTGCCGGCACACCCGGTGCCTACGTGCTCGGGCTCGCCCGAAACGCCGACACCTTGCAGGACAGCGGGTTTCGAGCTCGCCCGTCTCCCCGGATACGTAGGCTCCATCGTATCAGCTACCAACTGGACGCTTGTCCAGAAAGGTGTCTCCCGGGTGGCGCCGCCCTACAGCTCCTTCGCGGACTGATGCTCGGACATGTGGTGCAGATAGACCATGGCGTTGAGCTCGAGACCCCGTTGCTGCTCGGCGGTCAGCTCCCGGCGTACCTTGCCCGGCACCCCGGCCACCAGGGAACCCGGCGGGATCTGCGCGCCCTCGGGGATCAGCGCATTGGCCGCGATCAGGCTGCCGCGACCGATCACCGCGCCGTTGAGCACGGTCGCGCCCATACCGATGAGGCAGTCGTCCTCTATCGTGCAGCCGTGCAGGATCGCGTTGTGACCCACGGAGACGCCGGCGCCCACGGTGGTCGGGAACCCCGGGTCGGCGTGCAGGACACAGCCGTCCTGGATATTGCTGCGCTCGCCGACGGTGATCAGTTCGGTATCGCCGCGCAGGACCGCGTTGTACCAGATGCTGGCCTGGGCCTCGAGTTTCACCTTGCCGATCACGCACGCGGTGGGCGCGAGCCACGCGGTCTCGTGAATTTCCGGCTGGTGTCCGCTGACTTCGATCCTCATACAGCGAACTTAACCTGGGCGGTCCGGCAGCTCTCGATGCGGTTACCGCCGCGGCGCGGACTCAGCTGTCCCCGGATTCGTGCGCTCGGGAAGCCCGCAGGATCCATTCGGCGCCGATATCGTCCGGGAGGCTGCGCAGCTTGTCGGGATTGCGGACAGCGTGAATAGCGATGATCCGGCCGTCATCGATGGTGAAGGAGAAGATTCCCGGATGCTGCCCGTCGAACACCAGCAGTCCCGGCCTCCCGTTGACTTCGATCGTGCGGCCCCAGCCGCCGGGAGCCGACGGCGCGTGATACCAGCCGAGCAGCATCTTGGTGATGAGTTCGGCGCCGCGCACCGGCTTGCGGATCGCGGGGACCTTGCCGCCACCGTCGGCGGTGAGGGTGACCCGATCGTCGAGCACGCCCAGCAGCGCGTCCATATCTCCGGACCGCCAGGCCAGCGCGAACGCCGACACCACTTTCCGGTGTTCGTCCGGTGAGGCCGGGAAACGCGGGGTGCCGTCCTCGACCCGCTTCCGGGCCCGGGACGCGAGCTGCCGTACCGCGGCCGGGGTGCGGCCCACCACATCGGCGACCTCCGGTCCGGACATGCCGAACACATCCTGCAGGACGAATGCGGTCCGCTCGGCCGGTGACAGCGATTCCAGGACCACCAGCAGCGCCATGGTGACGCGTTCGTCCTGCGATATCCGGTCCGCCGGGTCCTCCCAGTCCGAGACGGCGGGTTCGGGCAGCCATTCGCCGACGTACTGTTCGCGCCGGACCCGCGCCGACCCGAGCTGATCCAGGGCCAGGCGCCCCACCACCGTCGTGAGCCAGGCCTGGAGGTTGTCGATCGGTGCGCCCCCGGTTTCGCGATGCCGTTGCAGCCGCAGCCACGCCTCCTGCACCACATCGTCGGCGTCGGCGAGACTGCCGAGCGTGCTGTAGGCGAGCCGGCGCAGGTACGGGCGCAGTTCTTCGAAACGCTCGGCCAGGTCGGGCCGGTCGGCAGCGGGGTGTCCGTCGGTCACTGCGATTCCTCGTTCGTCCGGGCCCGCCGGATCCGGCGGGCGATGGTCTCGTGGAGTCGACGAGACCGGAATCCGATATGTGACACCAACCGAGTCCCGCGCCCAGATATTGCCGCCGCTGCCTTTCACTCACGGCTCGCTCCGGCACCGACATGTACGCCGAGCCCGGCGCGCTGTCATAACGGTGGTCGCGGCCCGCGAATAACCTCGTGTAAGTCACCTGCCGGTCCGCGTTTCGCGCCGGTGGCTAGTCTCACCTGGTGCGCAGAGGTATGTCGACCGCGGCCGGGCTGCTGGCGGGGTTCGCGATCGATCGAATTTTCGGTGATCCCGTGCGGCGGCATCCGGTGGCGGGGTTCGGGATGCTCGCAGCCGGCCTGGAAACGGTGACCTACGCCGATCGGCGGCGGGCCGGGGTCGTTCATGAGGTGGTCCTCGTGGGCGCGACGGTGGCGGCCGGTTTCGCGGTGCGCCGGGGCGGTGTGCTGCCGGTGGCCCTGGCGACGTGGACGGTGCTGGGCGGTCGCAGCCTCGCGCGGACCGGTCGTGCCATGGCCGGACGCCTGGAGTCCGGGGATATCGCCGGTGCCCGGGAACTGCTGCCCGCGCTGTGTGGTCGTGATCCGGAGGTCCTCGACGCCGACGGGCTGGCCCGGGCAGCGCTGGAATCGATCGCCGAGAACACCTCCGATGCTGCCGTCGCGCCGCTGCTGTGGGGTGCGGTGGCCGGGGTTCCGGGGCTGCTGGGTTACCGGGCGGTCAACACGCTCGACGCGATGATCGGCTACCGCAACGAGCGCTACCGGCGTTTCGGCTGGGCAGCGGCCCGGGTCGACGATGCCGCGAACCTGCTGCCGGCCCGGGTGACCGGAGTGCTCACCGCGGCGGTGGCGCCGCTCGTCGGTGGGCGGCCCGGCGCGGTACTGCGGGCCTGGCGGCGCGACGCGGCCCGTCATCCGAGCCCGAACGCGGGCGTGGTGGAGGCGGCGGCGGCCGGTGCCCTCGGCGTCCGGCTGGGTGGTCGCACCGAGTACCGGCACGGCATCGAGCAGCGTCCGGAGCTGGGTACCGGGCCCGCGCCGGCCGTCCGCGACCTGCGTCGCGCGGTGCGGTTGTCCGAGCTGGTGCAGTACGCGTCGGTGATTTCGGCAGTCGCCCTGGCTCCCGCGGCCGCGGCACTGTGGGACCGGGCGCGCGCCCGGCGCACGGGCTGACCGGTCCGGAGCCGGGCCTCATCGTCCCCGCCGATCTGCCGCTCGCCGGCACCTACGACGCGTTTCGGAAATGGCCGGCGGTTCGCGATGAGTGAGCGTGGTGCTCGCCCGGTCGTCGTGCCGATGTCGTGGTCAGCGGGTGCGGCCGTAGCGGTCGGCCAGCCGTTCTTCCTTGGTGGCGGGCTCCGGCAGGGATTCTGTGGTTACGGGCTGAGCTTCCGCCGGTGTGCGTTGTTTGCGGCGTTCGCGGATCTCCGCCCAGGCGAAATAGCCGAGACCCAGTGGTGCCATGACGCCGAACGCGAGCCATTGGAGGCCGTAGGAGAGGTAGGGGCCGGAGTCGAGTTGCGGGAGCGGGACGGGGGTGAACGCGCCCGGCTGGTCCTCCGCGAGTTGCAGGTAGGCGCCGCGCTCACCGACCGGTAGCGGCGTCAGCGGCAGACCTGTGACACCGGTTTCCTGCGGGACGTCGATCGAATAGACGTGCGGGATACCGTTCTGCACGGCCGGGGCGCGTTCCGGATCGACGTTCTCCGAGACCCGTACCCGCGCTTCGATCCGTTGCGTTCCGGCGGGCGCCGATTCGATCGGGGGTGGCTGGGAGCCGTTCACCGCGGCCACCAGCCCGCGATCGACCAGCAGGGTGCGGCCGTCGGTGAGCGTGAACGCCGACAGCACGCCGTAGGCGGGGGCGCCGTCGAGATGACGGAGCCGGACAAGCACCGTCGAGTCCGGGACATAGCTGCCCTCGGCGAACACCTTCCGCCATTCGGTCGCCGCGCCCGGATCGCCGTCGAGGAGATCGGTGACGGGGATCGGTTCGGCGTCCACCGAATCGGCGATCAGCTGGTTGCGTTCGGAGGTGGCATCGTTCTTCCCCAGCTGCCAGGGGGCCAGCACGGTGAAACACAGATAGGCGAACGCGATCACCACCCCGAGCAGGATGAGCCAGCCGGGGCGCAGGAAGAAGGTGAGGCGGCGCATCAGGCCGGCTCGCCGGTCACGGCGGGGCGCGCCGCGAGGGTGCTGTGCACCCAGGCCAGCAGACCGGGGACGGCCGCCTCGATCTGGGTGCGGACCAGCTCGAATTCGGTGGTCGCGCCGTTGTACGGGTCGGGCACATCGGGGCCGTCGGCCTCCGGGTCGAAGCTGCGCAGCAGCCGCCGCCGCTCGAACGGGACGCCGCGGACGGCGAGGTGCCGGTCGTGTTCGGTGGTCATCGGGACGATGAGGTCGGCGTTGCTGTGCGCAGTGCCGAACTCGGCGGCCCGGTGTCCGGTGGGGTAGCCGTAGCGGCGCAGGGTCGCGGTGGTGCGGGGATCGGCCTCCGCCCCGGCATGCCAGCCGTGAGTGCCCGCGCTGCTCACCCGGACCCGGCCGGCCAGGCCGGCGCGCGCCAGATGCGCGGCCAGGATCTTCTCCGCCATCGGGGACCGGCAGATATTGCCGGTACAGACGAACGATATGTGCAGCTCACCCACGACAGCCATTCTGGCGGGTCCGGCGGCACCAGCGCCACGTAGGGTGCGTCTCATGCTCGCCGACCACGTCGATCTCGCCGGCCTGCGTCACCACGGTGACGTGGAAGCCCTCCCGGGTCTGCTCGATTTCGCGGTGAATGTGCAGGGCAGCGCGCCGCCCCCGTGGTTGCGTGAGCGCCTGGCCGCGGCCCTGGACGATCTCGGCAAGTATCCGTCGGCGGCCGACGACCGAGCCGCCCGGGAAGCGGTCGCGGCCCGGCACGGGATCGCCGCCGATCAGGTCCTGACCCTGGCCGGCGGTGCCGAGGGCTTCGCCCTGCTGCCGCGGCTGCGGCCCCGGCTGGCGGCGGTGGTGCATCCGTCGTTCACCGAACCCGAGCTCGCCCTGCGGGAGGCGGGCGTGGCGGTGACGCGGGTCGTGCTGGAGCCGCCCTACTCGCTGGATCCGGCGCTGGTACCCGACGAGGCGGATCTGGTGATCGTCGGCAACCCCACCAACCCCACCTCGGTCCTGCATCCGGCACAAACCCTGCGGGCACTGCGCCGGCCGGGCCGGATCGTCGTGGTGGACGAGGCATTCATGGACGCGGTGCCCGGCGAACCGGAATCGCTGGCCGCGGAAGCCGGCGCCGGACTTCTCATCCTGCGCAGCCTCACCAAGACCTGGGCGCTCGCCGGGTTGCGCTGTGGATACATGCTGGGGGAGCCGGGCGTGCTCCAGCGGTTGGTCCAGGGTCGCGCGCACTGGCCGCTGGGCACCCTCCAGCTCACCGCGATCGCCGCCACGGCCTCGCCGCGAGCGGTCACGGAATCCGTGGACCGGGCGCAGCGGATCGCGGCCGATCGCGCGGCGATGGCCGCGCGGTTGACCGAGACCGGCGTGCGGGTCGGGTCTCCCGCGGCCGCGCCGTTCCTCCTGCTCGAGGTCCCGGACGGGGAACTGGTGCGCAAACAGCTGCGCATGGCAGGTGTCGCGGTACGCCGCTGCGATACCTTCCCGGGGCTCGGCCCGGACCATCTGCGTGTCGCTGTGCGGGCGGAATCCGATGTCGATCGGCTGGTGGACGCGTTGTCCGCCGCGGGAGTATCGGGCTGACAGGATCGGCCGACGAGGCCGGTGGCTTTCGCAGCGATACGCCCTGAAGAGTGGAGAAATGTCGACGGAAGGTGTGGTGTGGCGAGGCTCGCGGAACTCATCGAAACACTGGAGACGGCCTATCCGCCCCGGCTGGCCGAATCGTGGGATTCGGTGGGCCTGGTGTGCGGGGACCCGGACGAGGACGTGCGGCGGGTGCTGTTCGCCGTCGATGTGACCGGGGCCGTGGTCGAGGAGGCCGTCACCTGGGGCGCCCAGGCCCTGGTGGCGCATCATCCGCTGTTGTTGCGCGGGGTGGACAGTGTGGCGGCCGACCGGCCGAAAGGCGCGCTCGTCCATCGGCTCATCCGGGCGGGCTGTGCGCTGTTCACCGCGCACACCAATGCTGATTCCGCCGATCCCGGCGTCTCCGACGCGCTGGCGGAGGCGCTCGGCCTCTCCGTCACCGGCCCCCTGGATCCGAAACCTGTTCCTGCCGTGGACAAATGGAGTATCCAGGTCCCGGTCGACCACGCCGAATCGGTGCTGGCCGCCCTGTTCGCCGCGGGCGCCGGTGGTACCGGTGACTACCGGGAAGCGGCGTGGCGGGTCACCGGGACCGGCCAGTTCCGGCCGCTCGACGGGGCGAACCCCGCGGTCGGCACAGTGGGGGAACTGACCCGGCTGACCGAGGACCGTATCGAAGTCGTCGCCGCACCGCGGGCCCGGGCCGCGATCCTGGCGGCGTTGCGTGCGTCCCATCCGTATGAGGAACCCGCCTACCACGTCACCGAACGCGCACCCCTGTCCGGCAACCTCGGCCTGGGTCGCGTCGGCACCCTGGCCGAACCGCTGACCCTGCGCGAGTTCACCGCCCGGGCGGCCGCCGTTCTGCCGGAGACCACCTGGGGTGTGCGGGCCGCCGGTGACCCGGACCGCGTGCTGTGCCGCGTCGCCGTCTGCGGTGGTGCGGGCGATTCGCTGCTCGACACCGTGACCCGGCTCGGCGTCGACGCGTATCTCACCGCCGACCTGCGCCACCATCCCGCCGACGAGCATCTGCGCCGATCCGGTCCGGCCCTGATCGATGCCGCCCACTGGGCCACCGAGTTCCCCTGGTGCGCGCAGGCGGCCGGGGTGGTCCGCGCGGGCCTTCCGGAAGTGGAAACCCGGGTGTCGCGGGTGCGGACCGACCCGTGGACCGTCGGTTGCGGCGGCTGACGGCGCGGCGCCCCGTCCGGTATCCGGTGTTGGGACCGGCCCGCGGTGGGACCGGGCGGTGACCGAGTACGGTGGACGTTCTATCCGTCCACAGCGTGCAGGGAGTTCGTTCGCGTTGAATGTCGAACCATCGATTCAGGCCCAACTGCTGCGTCTCGCCGAGGTCGACACCGAGCTGACCCGGATCGCGCACCGGCGCAAGGTTCTGCCCGAACAGCAGGAGGTCGACCGGTTCGAGGCCGAACGCAACGCGCAGAAGGACGCGGCGGTGGCCGTGGAAATCGTGCTGGACGATCTCGACCGCGATACCCGCAAACTCGAGGGCGAAATCGAGGCGGTGCGGAAACGCGAGGACCGTGACCGCGGGGTGCTCGAAGCCGGTTCGGTCGGCGCCAAACAGCTCTCCGAACTGCAGCACGAACTGGGCAGCCTGGAACGCCGCCGCTCGGTGCTCGAGGACGAACTGCTGGAGGTCATGGAGCGGCGCGAGGCCTCAGCCGCCGATCACGAACACGCCGGTGCCCGCCTGGACCGCGCCGAAATCGATCTCGCCGCCGCCCGCGACCGCCGCGACGCCGCGCTGGCCGACCTCGAGGTCGCCGAGCAGCGCTGCGATACCGACCGTGCGAACCTTCTCGGCGCCTTCCCGGACGAACTGCTGGCGATCTACGACCGCCAGCGCGCCGCCCACGGAACCGGCGCGGCGCTGTTGCGGGCCCGGCGCTGCGGTGCGTGCCGGATCGAACTGGACCGCGGCGAGATCGCGCGGATCGCGAAAACCGCACCCGATGTGGTGGTGCGCTGCACGGAATGCGGCGCGGTGCTGGTGCGGACCAAAGAATCCGGATTGTGAGTTCGAGGCCCCAGCGGTGGGGCCGTGCGGCGGGAGCGGGAGGCCGGTATGAGTGTGCGCGAGGTGATCGTCGAGGCCGACGGGGGTTCCCGGGGTAATCCGGGAACGGCGGGCTACGGCGCCGTGGTATTCGACGCGGACCGGGTGGGGGTGCTCGCCGAACGCAAGGAAGCCCTGGGCGTCGCCACCAACAATGTCGCCGAGTACCGGGGTCTGATCGCGGGGCTGGAAGCCGCGGCGGAACTCGGTGCGCGGGTGGTCACGGTGCGGATGGACTCCAAGCTCGTGGTCGAGCAGATGTCGGGTCGCTGGAAGGTCAAGCACGCGGCGATGATCCCGCTCGCCGACCGCGCCCGCCGCCTCGCCGCGGGATTCGACCGGGTGACCTACCGGTGGATTCCGCGCGCCGAGAACTCGCACGCCGACCGGCTCGCGAACGAGGCCATGGACGATGCCGGGCTGATCGAGGAGGTCCACGAGGCCGTCGCCGCCACCTCCGCCGACGCGCCCCGGCAGGGGAGCGGCCCGGGAACATCGGGAACGACCCCGTCCGGCGCCGGGGAACAGGTTCCGGCGACCACCGCGGCAGCGCGCGCCGATCCGGCCGCCGACTCGCGGAGCGCGGCCGCCCGTCTGTCCGGCTCACCCGGCTGGACCGGAGCGACCGGCCGCCCCACTCGCTTCCTGCTGCTGCGCCACGGCCAGACCGAATTATCGGTGCAGCGCCGCTATTCCGGCCGCGGGAATCCGCCGCTCACCGCGGTGGGCCGGGAGCAGGCCGCCCGCGCAGCGAAAATGCTTGCCGCCAAAGGCGATATCTCCGCCGTGGTCACCTCCCCGCTCGGCCGCGCGCGGGAAACCGCCGAGGCGACGGCCGCCGCGCTGGGGCTGGAGACCCGAGTGGTCGAGGGGCTCACCGAAACCGATTTCGGCGACTGGGAGGGCCTGACCTTCCGCGAAGCCGCCGAACGCGATCCGGACCTGCACGCCCGCTGGCTGGGCGACCCGTCGCTGCCCGCCCCGGGCGGGGAGAGTTTCGACGAGGTCCGCGAGCGAGTGGAAGCTGTACGCCGCGACCTGGTGGCCCGGTATCCGGGCGCGAATATCGTGGTGGTCAGTCACGTCACCCCCATCAAAACGCTGCTGCAGCTCGCGCTGGGCGTCGGGCCGTCGCTGCTCTACCGGCTGCATCTGGACCTGGCATCGCTGTCGCTCGCGGAGTTCTATCCGGACGGCGGCTCGTCGGTCCGGCTGGTCAACGACACCAGCTATCTCTGACAGGGCCCGATAACCGGAGTTGCCGCGTACCGCCTGCCGGCGTTCCCGGTTCACGCTCTGATCGGGGTGTCGACGTCGGTTCCCTGGCCGCGGTGAACAGTGCCGGTGTGCTGGGCATGATCGCGCCGCAGGTTCCGGGTCGAGCCGTGCCGGCCTGCTAAGCCGGGTACGTGTGGACCTCGGTGGCCTTGAGCGCCGCCCACAACTCGGAGCCAGGTGCGATCCGCAACTCGGCGACGGTGGCGGGAGTGATATCCGCGAGTGCCCGGACCGCACCGTCGAGGCGTACCCGCACTGTGTGTGCGTGCTGTTCGAGACCCGCCACGGTGACAGGCCAGGCGTTGCGCGGACTCCCGCCCGGACGTTCGGGATGCAGGCTTACGGCCGACGGTGCGAAGGTCAAATGTACCGGCCCGTCGGCGGGTTCGGCGACGGTGAGCTCACCCCCGCCGTCGAGCCGCACCCGTGTTCCGGCCGCGGTGCCGCGGAACAGGTTGAGCCCCACCAGTTCGGCCACATAGTCCGACCGGGGCCGCCGCGCGACCTCGGCGGGTCGGCCCTGCTGGACGATCGCGCCGTTCTCCACGATCACCAGCCGGTCGGCCAGCACCATGGCATCCAGCGGGTCGTGGGTCACCAGCAGGGTATGCCCCGGAAAGTCGCCGAGGTGGCGGGCCAGTTCGGAGCGCACCCGCACCCGGGTCGCGGCGTCCAGCGCCGCCAGCGGCTCGTCCAGCAGCAGCACCGCCGGTTCGACAGCCAGAGCCCGGGCCAACGCAACCCGCTGCGCCTGACCACCCGACAATGCCCGCGGCCGGGTGCGAGCGTATTCGGCCAAGCCCACCCGCTCCAGCCAGTGCGCCGCCCGTTCGCGGGCCGCGGCCCGGCGCAGACCGCGGGCCCGCGGGCCGAACGCCACATTGTCCAGTGCGTCGAGATGGGCGAAGAGCAGATAGTCCTGGAACACGACTCCGGCGGACCGGTGTTCGGCGGGGACGAAATCGACCGGCGGCGCGTCCCACACCTGTTCGTCCAGCCGGATCGAGCCGCTGGTCAGCGGGGTGAGCCCGGCCAGGGCGCGTAGTGCGGTGCTTTTTCCCGCGCCGTTGGGTCCGAGCAACGCGACCACCTCGCCCGGTGCCAGGGTGAGGTCCAGGTCGAGGGTGAAGTCGCCGCGGGTCACCCGCAGTTCCGCTTCGAGCGTCACAGCACCCCCCGGATCCAGCGTTCCCGCAGGGCGGCCAGCACCACCACCGATACCAGCAGCAGGACCAGGCTGAGCACGATCGCGGCGGCCGGATCGGTTTCGAGTGCCAGGTACACCGCCAGCGGCATCGTCGTGGTCCGGCCCGGGAAATTACCGGCGAAGGTGATCGTGGCGCCGAATTCGCCGAGCGCCCGGGCCCAGCAGAGCACCGTCCCGGCCACCACGCCCGGCAGGATCGAGGGCAGGGTCACGCGCCGGAAGGTCAGCCAGCGGGAAGCACCCAGGGTGGCGGCGGCCTCCTCGTAGCGCGGGTCGGCACCGCGCAGCGCGCCCTCGACGGAGATCACCAGGAACGGCATGGCCACGAACGCTTCGGCCAGCACCACACCCGCGGTAGTGAACGGCAGCGAGATCCCGAACCAGTCGTAGAGATACTGGCCGATCAGCCCGCGCCGGCCCAGCACCAGCAGCAGTGCCACGCCGCCGACCACGGGTGGCAGGACCAGCGGCACGGTGACCAGCGCGCGGATCAGCCCGCGGCCGGGCGGGTAACCGCGGGCCAGTAACCAGGCGAGCGGGATGCCCAGCAGCAGACAGATCACCGTGGCCAGGCTCGCGCAGACCAGGGAGAGCCGCAGCGCCTGCCCGACTTCCGCGCTGAACAGCCGCTCCGGCAGCCCTTGCCAGGGTGCGCGGATCAGCAACCCAGCGAGCGGAACGATCAGGAACAGCAACCCGAGCAGCGCCGGCACGACCAGGATGAGCGGCCGCCGTCCGCGGACCGCGCGACGCCGTTGTAATGCCGCCGCCCGGCGCCCTGCGGGGCCGAGGCTCACGGTGCGTCGAAACCGGCCGTGGCGAAGACCGAACGAGCCTGCGGAGTCAGCACGAAATCGACGAAGGCCGCCGCCGCGGCCGGATTCGGGGCCGCGGCCACCGGAGCGATCGGATAATCGTTGATCGCCTCGTCCGCTTCGGGGAACTCGATACCGGTCACCGTGTCACCCGCGGACCGCACATCCGTCCGGTACACCAGCGCGGCATCCACCTCACCGAGCGTGACCTTGGTCAGCACCGCCTTCACATCGGGTTCCCGGGTATCGGGTTGCGGGGTGACACCGGCCGCGGTGAAGACCTTGTCGGCGGTCGCCCCGCACGGCACCTGCTCGGCGCACAACGCGATCCGCGGTTCGGGTCGACCGAAATCGGCCAGCCCGCTGATACTGCCCGGGTTACCTGTGGGCACCGCGATTTCGAGCCGGTTGCGGACAAAGGTGACCGGCCCGGTGGTGACATCACCGGAGGTGACCACCTGCTCCATATTGCGCGGCGCTGCCGAGGCGAACACATCGGCCGGGGCGCCCTGCCGGATCTGCTCGGCCAGCGCGGAACTGCCGGCGAAACTGAACACCACGTCCACTCCGGGATGAGCTTCCTCGAACTGCTCGCCGAGCGTGGTGAACGCTTCGGTGAGCGAGGCCGCGGCGAAAACCGTGACGGTCCCGCCGAGTCCGTCGCCCGCCGCCGTGCTGCCCGGGTCGCCGCCGGTGTCCTCCGCCGCGCAACCCGCCAGCACGGTGACCAGTACGGCCGCCGGGGCCAGATGGCGCAGTACGCGCCCTACTACCGTTTTCATCGTCCGCTCTCCGGTATCTCGACGACCACATGCGTCGACTTGACCGACGCCACCGCCACAACGCCCACTTCGAGCCCGAGTTCGTCCACCGATTCCCGGCTCAGCAGCGAGACCAGCCGGAACGGCCCGGCCTGCATCTCCACCTGCGCCATCACGGTGTCGGTGACCACCCTGGTCACAATGCCACGCATCCGATTGCGCGCCGATGCCGCCACGGTCACGCCGGGTTCCGGGGCCTCGGCGATCTCCCGCGCGAACTCCGCCAGATCCTGTCCGCGGACCCCCTTGCGCCCGTTCTCCAGGCGTACCGCCGGAAGCCGCCCCTGATCGATCCAGCGTCGCACGGTGTCATCACTGACCCCGAGCAGCCCGGCGGCCTCCTTGATCCGCAGATACGTCACGCGGCGCAGTATATATCCGTATATGCGGGATTATGAGGTCTCTCGACCTTTCCGCCGGGCCCGATGTGCGCTCAGCGCTCGTGGGTGAGCGCCCGCGCCATTTCGTATTCGGGGCGCGGATCGTACTCACCGCACGGCTGGACCGCTCCGGTGCGGACGAACCCGGTGCGCCGATACAACTGCTCGGCCGGCCGGTTGCCGCCGAGCACCCACAGCCGGAGCTCCCGGTGCCCGGCTGTGCGCGCCCACTCGATCACCGCGCCCACCAGCCGATCGGAGACTCCCGTCCCGCGAGCCGCGGGTGCGGTCCACATCGACACCAGTTCGGGACCGCCGGCCGTGACAATGACACCCGCCGACCCCACCGGTCCCGAATCGGCGCGCGCGACGAAGAACGGATGCCGGCGCCCGGCCCACTCGCGCCACTGTTGTTCGCCCCAGCGCAGTGCTTCGGAATGGCTGGAGGAGAAGGTGCCGGGCGGTGATCCGGCGAGCGCGTCCAGCCGGACCGTCCGCGCGATCGACCATTCGTCCGGTTCGATCGGTGCTATCCACATGTCCTCGATGCTGATCCGGAAATCCTGATGCGGCAACTGATTTCGCGCTGATCAGCAGCTGTTGCGCAGGAGCTCCGATATTCCGGTGATCCTGGTGTCGAAGGCGGTCCACAAGGTTCCGTCCGTCGTCCGCCGGAGTGTGAACCGGTACTTGCCGTAGCACGCTCGCGATACCGCCGACAGCCGGATCCGGCCGATCACCTGGTAGCGGTGTCCATCGATATGTACGGTCTGATACATAGCCTGCTCGCCCCTCTCGTCGTCCGGTTGTGTGCCGACTCGGTGGCCACAGTGGCAGGACGGTGCTGAAGGAACCCTGAAACGAACTGAAGGCCCCTTCAGGAACAGAGCGGGAAACCGGTGCCCAGGAACCGGATTATCGTGGGGTCATGACATCCGACGCGGACGCTGCGGAATGGGTACCCGCCACGTGCACCCTGCCCGCCGCGGAGCGGCCGGTCCGGGTGGCCGAATTCGACGAGTTCTTCGCCTCCTCGGTCACCGCGATGGCGCGGCGGGAACCGGCCCGGCTCGAGTTGTTGCTGGCAGGCGGAGCCGAACCGGCCGGTCGTGACCTGGCAGCCAGGGAATCGAGCTGCTGCTCGTTCTTCTCGTTCACCTTCGACGCCGGGGAGACCGGAACGGTCATGGGGATCGAGGTGCCGCCGACTCGGACTCCGGTGCTCGACGCCCTCGAACAACGGGTACACGATCGGGGACACGTCCCGTAGCCGGTCACTGTGACACCTTGCGGGACAAGGATATACGTTCTCCCCTGCGGGTGGGACTAACGCGGCGCCAGCGTGTATTCGACGGAAACCGAGTCAGGCGAATGCATTTCCTCGGTGGTGACGGTCGCCTTGTAGTGGCCGGGCTCCTTGGGCAGCTGCGCGCTGTTGTACCACGGCAGATGCTGATCGGGGTCGGCGATCGAACCGGCCGCGCCGGCGAACTCGATCGGCACCTCGCCGGTGGCTCCGGTGTCCAAGTTCTGCCAGGTGACGTACGCGGTGGTCCGGCAGGGGCTGTCCGGGTCGGACGGTTGGTCGGAGACGAACGTCGGGTCGGTGTTGTAGAAGGCGAAGGTGAGCGTGATGACCCCGGTGGGCTCGTCGACATTGCCCCGGATATTTCCGTAGCAGAAACCGCTGCCCTCGGTGACCAGCGTGTTGAGCGGCTCCTCCAGCGCCGGGCCGGCCGACGCGGGGCCGGCGAGAGCGATGACGGGGACGCAGACGAGTGAGGCCGCGGCCAGACCGGAGCCGAGCGTGCGCGCAGAGCGCATAGTGTCCTCCCGATGTGTGGCAAACCCTTTCGTTTGCGTAATCGCCACACAGGCGGACGCGTTACCCGGCGCAAGATGCGGTTCCTGGACGCGCTCGCAAGGCGCAGTCCAGTGCCCGTACCTCCGCCGGATCCGGGGAGTGGCGGGATGGCCCGGATGCCGGGACCATCCCGCCGTCGTGCTCAGTCGCGCGGGCCGCCGGCCACGTAGATGACCTGGCCCGAGACGAAGCCCGCGCCTTCGCTCACCAGGAATGACGCGGTATGCGCGATATCCTCGGGCTGGCCGACACGGTTCACCGGGATCTGTGACGCGGCGGCCTTCTGGAAGTCGTCGAAGTCGACGCCCACGCGGGAAGCGGTCGCGGCGGTCATATCCGTGACGATGAAACCGGGCGCGATCGCGTTGGCGGTGACGCCGTACTTGCCGAGCTCGAAGGCCAGGGTCTTGGTGAAGCCCTGCATACCGGCCTTGGCGGCGGAGTAGTTGACCTGGCCGCGGTTGCCCAGCGCCGAGGTGCTGGACATGTTGACGATGCGGCCCCATTTCTGCTCGACCATGTACTTCTGGGCGGCCTTGGTCAGCAGGAAGGCGCCGCGCAGGTGCACGCCCAGGACCGTGTCCCAGTCGTCGACGCTCATCTTGAACAGCAGGTTGTCGCGCAGGACGCCGGCGTTGTTGACCACGACGGTGGGCTGTCCCAGTTCGCCGGCCAGCCGCTCCACCGCGGCGTTCACCGAATCTTCCTTGCTGACATCCGCGCCCAGCGCGAGCGCCTGCCCGCCGGCGCCGGTGATCGCCGAGACGGTGTCGGCGCACGCGGCTTCGTCGAGGTCGAGTACGCCGACCTTCATCCCGTCGGAGGCCAGCCGTTTGGCGATGGCGGCCCCGATTCCCCGGGCGGCGCCGGATACCACTGCGATCCTCTCGGCCATGCGTTCGAAGTCCTCTCCTGTGGGCGATAGTCCTTACGCCATCTAACAACGTGTGCGGGCGGGGAGCGAGAGGGTGCCGGTACAAGATCTCTCCGGTATTGCTGTGCCGATCGGACAGTGCTGGTCGGCCCGGTGTGCTCGATCAGCTCAGCACTGTGTGCTCGATCAACTGAGCCCGGCCAGTTTGTAGAGCACCAGGCTTCCGGCCACCGCGACATTGAGGCTGTGGCCGGTGCCGACCATCGGGATCTCCACCGTCAGATCGACGCGTTCGAGCCCCTCGGGCGGGATACCGTCCGATTCGTGCCCGAGGACGATGACGGTCCGGCGCCGGGCCGCCGGGAGATCGGCCAGCCGGATCGATTCGTCGGTGAGTTCCACGCCGATCACCGCCGAGCCGCCGGCGCGCTGCCGGTCCAGCCATGTGTCGACCCGTCCGTCGATCCAATGCACGCACTGGCGGCGCCGCAGCGTATTTCCCTGGGCCAGCGCGTCGGGCACCCAGGGCCGGCGCGGTACCGCCAGACAGGCGCCGACCGCATCGCAGGTGCGCAGCATGGTGCCGAGATTGACGCCGTGTTTGGGCCACAGCGGTGCGACGATCAGATGATTCCAGCAGCCGTGCGCCCGCTGCCTGCGCTGCCGCCGCAGATCGGGGCGGGACCGCACGCGCGGGGCGCTCATCGGTGGGCGGGAAAACCCTTCCCGCAGAACAGATTCGGTGCGGTGGCCCGCATTCCGGTGCAATGATTCATACGCGGGATGCTTCGCGGCGCATCCGGGCCATCGCCGGGACCGGCCGTCGAACCGGCCGATACTGGCATCCAGAGTACTCGCCGCACAATTCACCTAGGTGTGGGAATTTGCCACTCCCGTGGCGCCCGGAACCGCTCTATTGTCTGAAACGTCCTGTTACCAGTCAGTTTGGAATGTGATGACCGCTCCTCAGCCGCCCTATGACCCGGCCAAAGGTCAGCCCGCCTCGCCTCAGCAATACCCGTCGCAGCCGGATTTCGGCGCGCAACCGCAGTACGGTGCGCCGCAGCAGCCTTACGGTCCCCCCGCTCAGCCGCCCTACGGGGCACCACAGCAGCCCTACGGCGCCCCGGTTGCGCCCTCCGATGCCAGGACCTGGGCCATGCTGGCGCATCTGGGCGGTATCGTGCTCGGTTTCATCGCCCCGCTCATCGTGTGGGTGATGTACAAGGACCGCGACGAGTTCGTCCGCCGGCATGCGGTGCACGCGCTGAACTTCCACATCCTCCTGACGATCAGCCTGCTGGTGTCGTCCGTGCTGATCATCGTCCTGATCGGACTGCTGCTGTTCCCGGTCGTCTGGATCGCGGGCATTGTCTTCTCGATCCTGGCCGGAATCGCGGCCAACAAGGGTCAGGAATACAAGTATCCGATCAACCTGTCGCTCGTGAAATGAGCTGGTGCGGGCCGGTAACCAGCCGCCCGCACTGATGCCGCGGTACCGGATCGGCGCAGTTGTCCGGTACCGCGGCGCTCGTCACGGCCGCAGTACCGAGGTCAGGAATTCGGTCTGGTCGTATACGGCCTGTTCGAAGACATCGTCGAAATAGATATCGAAATGCCCGGCGGGGTAACGCTTCACCACGGAATGTTTCGTTTTGCCGGCGGCTCGCAGGGCCGGTTTCGCCGGGTTGATCGAATCCTTGTCGCACAGGGCGTACAGCACCGGCATCTTCAGTTCTTTCGCGTGCCGGCCGGGGCGGGCGAACAGCAGCGGGAAACCCGCGCGCGCGGGGACCTTCGGCCGGTAGGCCGGGCTCTCCTCGGCCAGCCGGCCGAACCCTGCGGGGACGTCCGTGCCGGTCAGCATCGCCGTCGCCCGTTTGCGCCCGGCCAGGCGGATCTGCACCGGTTTGCGGAATATGGTGCCGAACAGCACATCCGTGATCGCCAGCGTGGTGACCTTCACCAAGCTGATCGGTCCCTTCGCCAGCGCCGACGATATTCCGCTGACGAACGGCACCTGCGCGACGACCGCCGCGATATAGGCATCGTCCGGCGCCACCGCCAGGACGTGGCCGCCGCCGAGCGACGTCCCCCACAGCGCGATCCGCGTGGCGTCGAAACCGCGCAGTGTTCTCGCGTAGGCGATGGCGGCGGTCCAATCCTCGCGCTGCCGCGCAATATTGACCACCTGCCGCGGTTCTCCGTCGCTGTTACCGAAATGCCGGTAATCGAAGACCAGCACCCCCATCCCCGCCGCGGCGAACCGCCGCGCGAATCGATCCAATCCCATTTCCCGATTCGCCCCCAACCCGTGTCCCATCACGACGATGGGGCGGGGCTTGGGCGGACCGGCCGGTAGGTACAACCAGCCGGCACATTTCTGACCTCCCGACGGGAAGCCCACCTCGACACGCTCCATGATCAGTGACGGTACCGAGTTGTTGTTTCGCGGGGATTGTCAGTCCGGCTGGGCACGGACGCCGCGGTGGGGCGCCGGGCGGCCGCGGCGTCCGGACGAGCGGAATCCGTCCGGCCACCGCCCACGGGATGCCGGGCCGTGAACTCGGTATCCACCCGGGTATTCTGTGCGACGGATGAGCCGGCCGGGCGGTCGCGGCGCCGGGAACGGACACCGAACGGTGTCTCGCCCGATGTCGAGGAAAGTCCGGACTCCACAGAGCAGGGCGGTTGCTAACGGCAACCCGGGGCGACCCGCGGGACAGTGCCACAGAAAACAGACCGCCCGCGGCCCGCAAGGGTCGCGCGGTAAGGGTGAAACGGTGCGGTAAGAGCGCACCAGCGCCCCGGGTGACCGGGGCGGCTCGGTAAACCCCGCCCGGAGCAAGGTCGAAGGCCGCACCACCGGTGCGGTTGCGCAGGTGTCCGAGGGCTGCTCGCCCGAGCCTGCGGGTGGACCGCTCGAGGTACCCGGCGACGGTGTGCCCAGATGGATGGCCGCCACCCGGTGCGAACCGGGGACAGGATCCGGCTTAGAGGCCGGCTCATCCGCTCCGGGCCGGTCGGCCCGTCACCGAACCGGTGCGGGCCGGGGCGTGTGGGCCGCGGTCCGGACAGAACTGTTGCCGCGGGTGGTGGCGGCGATGGTGCCCGCCGGTTCGGGTGTACCGGTGGGCCGCGGCCGGCGCGCGGGCTTCTCGACTCGGCCGTGGGAGTTCTCCCAGCCCGCGATGAAGGCCGCCCGCACCACGCCCACCTGGTCGGCGTCGATCCGGCATCTCGTGCGGTATTCGTCCCAGGCGGATTCGCGGGCTTCCGTGGCCCGGTTGCGGATACCCGCCGACAACACCTCGCCCGCCAATTCCGATACGGTGCGCCCTTTCACGGCTGCTCGGTTCATGAGGATCCGGTGGTCCGCGCTGTGGAGACGGATCAGGATGTCGATATAGCTCATCGGAACTTCCTCGGGCTGAGCCTTCCCCGGAACGTCGGCTCCGGTTGGGGCAGGGCGGTTTTCGGATGACCGCGGTGCGCGTGGCAAGCCCACCTGCGGTCGTATGCCCGGTCGGTGCGGTGTGCGGTGCAACGATGGGTTGCCTGCCTTATCGGGTCCGCGGAAACGGGGGTTACGGCCCGGGGTGTCCCAAAAAGTAGGGGGTTGGACACCCGAACCCGGGCGCATTAGAGTCACCGCGTCGGCACGTCAAGGTGGGCGGGCCGGAGCAGTGCCGGTTATCGCCCTTTCACGGCGGAGACGCAGGTTCGAATCCTGCCGGGAACTTCGGTTCTCGTCGTCCAGCGGTCCAGGACTCCCACCGGCGTGCGCACCACGACCGTCCACCCGCGCCGACCGAATGATGCGCGTAGCGTGCCTCATCGTGGCGGAGGGGAATGGATGACGATTCTGGTTACCGGTGCCACCGGCAATATCGGCCGGAAAGTCGTCGATGAACTACTGGCCCGGGGCACGAAGGGAATCCGCGCCTTGACCGTCGACCCGGTGAAGGCAGCGCTCCCGGACGAAGTCGAGGTTGTGCGCGGGTGGGTGCGCAGACCCGAAACCCTGGCCGGCGCACTGCAGGGAGTGGAGCGGATGTACCTGGCGCCGGTGCCGGACACCGTGGACGAGGTGCTGGCGCTCACCCGCGCCGCCGGGGTCCGGCATATCGTCGACCTGTCCGGTGAACCGGAGAGCTGGTGGGGTTCGATCGCGACCGCGGTGGAGGCGAGCGGCCCGGATTGGACCCACCTGTGGCCCGGGGATTTCATGGAGAACACCGGTATCTGGGCGCGGCAGATCCGGGAGACGGGCGCGGTCCGCGAACCCGATCCCGACGCCGGGAGCACCCCGATCGCGATGGACGATATCGCGGCCGTGGCCGCTGTCGCGCTGACGAGCGACGACCATCTCGGCCGGGCCTACTCGCTGACCGGACCGGAGAAACTGAGCCGGGCCCAGCTGGTGGCCGGACTGGCCACGGCGCTCGGGCGCGAGATCGAGTTCGTGCGGGCCGATCGCGCGGAAACGATCCGGGCACTCACTCCCACCATGGGTGATACCGCGGTCTGGTATGTCGACAACGTCCTGATCGGGCTGGACGAGCACACCGCGCTGCCGAACCAGGTCGCCGCGGAGATCCTGGGACGGCCGGCGACGACCTTCACGGAGTGGGCGGCGCGCTACGCGGCCGAGTTCTTCGACCCTGCAGCCGGAGACACCGCGTGACCCGGAAAGTCCGTGGTCACTGCTGCCCGCACAGGGCCGCGACCATCTGATAGACGGCCTGGGCTTCCTGCGGAGTGGCAGCGGTACCGTTCGTGCCGAGGCGTTCGGTCAGCGCGGTGGTCGCTTCGTCCTCCGGCGTCCCGGAGCGGATATCGGCGCAGGTCTCGGTGAAGAGGCCCGTGATCGCGGCGTCGTCCCTGCCCTCGGCCAGGCCCGGGAAAGCACCGCGGAAGCCGATCACGAAAGAACCGGCCTTCACCTGGTCGATCTTCGCGGTATCGGGGTTCGCGGCGGCCGAGGTGGCGGTCGCGGCGGTGTCGGGCGCCGCGCTTTCGCTCTGGCAGGCGGTCGCGGCGACAGCGAGAACGGCGAGGGCGGCGGGAAGCAGGACGAACGGTCTTTTCACGGCCGGATAGTAACTCCACGAGATGGACACCGCCCCCCGCCGGGCGGGGGACGATGTTCATCCAGCGGCAACTCAGGCCGAGGGACCGATGACGAACATCTGCGCCAGCGCGGTGGCCTGCTGCGGGCCGAGGATGGGGAGCAGATAGTCATAGATAAGAGTGGACATACGTGAGGAACTCCAACTCGGATTCGTCGAACGCTTACGGTCCGCCACAGTAGCAGTCGTCCGGTGCCGAAGTACTTATCGCACAGAATTCGTGCAGAGGTGGCATAAAAGGTGATCGGCGTCATAAGGTATGCGCGTCGGCAGGCTCGCCTGGCGCGGCTGTGCCCGGTCGAGCCGATTCATACCACTCAAAGACAGGTCACAACGCATATGCGGGTAGCACGTACCTTGGCAACCGGAGCTTTTATCGCCGGGGCCGCATCTGTTCTCGCTACCGTGGGCGCCGGTTCGGCCGGTGCGGTCGCGGTGCAACCACTGCCCGGTGGGGTGCGGGTGGACCTCAGTCCCGCGGACACCCGCTGGGTGCACAACAGTAATTTCGGGCATGCCCTCGCGGCCATCCCGCATCCGTCGGCGCCGTCGTTCGGTCTGGCGCTGGATGCGGCCGCGGCGGTGTCCTCGGCTCATCCGAACGGGCGGGTGGTTTTCACCGTATTCGGGCCGTTGCACGAACTGAGCGGGTCGATGCTGGCGTTGCAGTAAACGCGCGCACAGCTTTTCGCGGCTCGGGCCGGTATCGGAACTCGGTACCGGCCCGAGCCGTCCGTATTGCCGGAGTAGATCCGTGACGAACGGTTCAGGCTTTATCGATGGCCGCGGCGGCCGCCGGATATCGAGCCAGGCAGCGTCCGGCCGCGGTGTCCTCGGCGTCGGCCAGGGTTTCGTACAGCGCGGTGCTCTCACCCGCGGCGTGTGCCTCGGCGGCGCGGGCCCGTAGCGCGTCGTACGATTCGACCGCGTCACGGTGATCGCCGAGTACGGTCTGCAGCTGTTTGGCCCGCTTGCCCAGATCCGCGGCGGTCTCGCCCACTGCCGGTGCCGCCGCCTCGCAGGAATACCGTAATCGCTTGGCGCTCTTGCGGATATCGTGCAGTAGTTCGACCCGGTCGGCCGGTGCCGCGGTCGGTTCGGCACGGACGAGGCGCCGCACCCGTTTGCGGTCGGCGCGCAATACCTGGTCGAACACCTCGGCGGCCGGGGTGTGGCTCGCCGATTCGATCAGCGGGGGATCGGTGCGCCACGTTTTCAGTTCGCGTCGCACTGCCCGATACCGTTTGCTGTCCAAGGCGGCGAGGATATCGGCATGCGCGGCCGCGTACCGGGCCCGCTCGGCGCGCACCAGCCGTTTGCGCGTGGGTTTCAGTGCGGCACAGTCCGGTTCGGCGTAGCGATCCAGCAGGGCCGCAAAACGCGCACCGCGGACCTCCGCGTCCCGGGCAACGCCCAGGATGGCGGCGAGCCAGGCGAGTTCGGTGCGGATCCGGTTCGCCGCGTCGGGGTCGAGCAGCCGTTTGTAGGAGCGCAGCACACTGCGCAGCCGCCGGGTCGCGACCCGCATCTGATGCACCGAATCCTCGGTATCGGCACGGACTTCCGGTTCGGCGTCGATCAATCGTTCGATATCGTCGCGGAGGGCCGCGGTGAGTGCGGCCCCGGCGGTCGGGGGTTTCTTGCTCATGGCCGTACTGCCGCGAAAGTGTCGGTCGCCTCGACGAGGTGATGGATTATCCCGGGTTCGGTGGCCGAATGGCCGGCGTCGTCGACGATGTGCAGACGTGACTGCGGCCAGGCCCGGTGCAGATCCCAGGCGCTCACGGCCGGGCAGACGATATCGTGCCGGCCCTGCACGATGACCCCCGGAATATCGGTGATGGCAGCGATATCGCGCAGCAGCTGTCCCTCGTCGAGAAAACCGGCGTGGCGGAAATAGTGGTTCTCGATCCGGGCGAAGGCGAGCGCGAAGCGGGGATCGCCGCTGTCGGCCACGCGCTGCGGGTCCGGGCGCAGGGAACTGGTGGCGCCCTCCCAGGTGGACCAGGCGATCGCGGCCGCGGTCGCGACCTCGGGGTCCGCGGAATGCAGCAGCCGGTGATAGGCCTCGACCAGGTCGCCGTCGCGTTCGGCCATCGGCACCGGGGCGAGGAATTTCTCCCATTCGTCCGGATACACATAACCGGCGCTGCCGTTGTAGTACCAGTCGATTTCCTTGCGGCGCAGCAGGAATATCCCGCGCAGTACCAGTTCGGTGACCCGTTCGGGATACTGCTGCGCATAGGCCAGCGATAACGTCGACCCCCAGGAGCCGCCGAAGACGAGCCACCGGTCGATACCGAGTTCGGTCCGTACCGCCTCGATATCGGCGATCAGGTGCGCGGTGGTGTTCACCGACAGATCGGCGCCCTCGGCGATATGCGGGGTGGATTTTCCGCAGCCGCGCTGATCCAGCAGCACGATCCGGTAGCGCTCCGGATCGAAGTAACGGCGGTTCAGTTCGGACGTTCCGCCGCCCGGACCGCCGTGCAGGAACACCGCGGGTTTTCCGTCCGGGTTCCCGCTGGATTCCCAGTAGATCGACTGGCCGTCGCCGACCTCGAGCAAGCCGTGGTCGTACGGTTCGATCGGCGGGTAGAGCGGGCGCATCACAGCGACGCCAGTCCGGAGGCCAGGTCGGGCAGTTCCAGCGCTTCGATGGCCTGGGTCCGGACATCCGGGCAGGCTTCGGTGGTGACGCGGTCGACGACGGCCTTGTCGGCAAGGATCTGGCCGTTGCCCACACCGTTGGTGAAGGCCCATTCGTGGGCCATCAGGTTGAGACCGATACGGCCCACTGTCGGACCCTGGACGCGCCAGTTCGGCAGCTCCGGCCGCATCATGTCGCACAGGTTCTGCGCGGCCTTGTCGGTGACCTCGATCTCGGCGGGTGCGGCGCTGGTGCCGGTCGGCTCGGAGGTCGTGGCCGAGGTGGTGGTGGAAGCTTCGGAGGAGGCCGGTGTCCCGGAACCGGTCTGTACACCCCCGCAGGCGGTGAGCAGCACCGCCCCGCACACTCCCGCCACCATGAGGGCGCCCCGTGCTGTCGTAGCGGTTGTCCAAGAGCGTTGCCGCATCAGTACCTCTGCACTCGAGTCGAAACAGTCGACTTCGAGTTTGCCATCCCGCGCCGGAGCGAGAAGCCGCTCCGGCGCGGGGGCGGGCTCAGAAGCTGTGCTCGGGACCCGGGAACGTGCCGCGGCGTACTTCGTCGGCGTAGGTGGCGGCCGCCGTGCGCAGCTCGTCACCGACCGCGGCGAACTGCTTCACGAACTTCGCGGTCTTCCCGCTGGTGTACCCGGCCATGTCCTGCCAGACCAGCACCTGGGCGTCGCACTCGGCACCGGCGCCGATACCGACTGTCGGGATGGTGAGCTTGCGGGTGACCTGCCCGGCGACCTCGGCCGGCACCATCTCCATCACCACCGAGAACGCGCCCGCCGCCTGGACCGCGATCGCGTCGGTGAGCAGGCCCTCGGCGCCCGCACCGCGGCCCTGCACGCGGAAGCCGCCGAGGGTGTTCACGCTCTGCGGGGTGAAGCCGATATGCGCCATGACCGGGATACCGGCGGCGGTGAGCAGCGCGATCTGGTCGGCGACACGTTCGCCGCCCTCCAGTTTCACCGCGTGCGCGCCGCCCTCCTTCATGAACCGGGTGGCGGTCGCGAGGGCCTGTTCGGGGGAGCCTTCATAGGTGCCGAACGGCAGATCCGCCACCACCAGGGCATGCGGGGCGCCGCGCACCACGCCGCGGACCAGCGGAATCAGCTCGTCGACGGTGATCGGAACGGTGGTGTCGTAGCCGTACACCACATTCGCGGCCGAATCTCCGATCAGCAGGACCGGGATACCGGCCTCTTCGAAGAGGCGCGCGGTGGAGTAGTCGTAGGCGGTGAGCATGGCCCAGCGCTCGCCCGTCGCCTTCATCTGCTGCAGATGCTGGACGCGGGTCGGCCGCCGGACCGGTTTCGCGGAGCCGGTGGCGCCGTAGGCGGGGGTCTCCGTTGCGGAATCGGACATGCCTGATGTTTCGGACATCATCGTCCCTTTCGTCTCCTCGAGGCCCTGGCCGGGTCCCCGGGTTCGGTTGACGTCTTCCAGTGTGCACCCGCGCCCGAGCCGGAACTAAGCCCGCGACCTGGTGCAGTTGGTCACATACCGGGGAGTCGGCCCTGGTAGCGCTAGCATGGCGGCGGTGCGGAGCGGGTGTGGTGTGCTGGCGGGTGTGCTGGCGGCAGTGGTGGTCTGCGTCGTGGGATGCGCGGACGACCGAGGCGACCCGGTGGCGGCCCCGGCCCCGGTCCCCGCGGAACTGAGCCGCTTCTACAGTCAGGTCCCGGCCTGGGAGTCCTGTGCCGGCTACGCCGCGCCGGGGGAGGCGTTACCGCCCGCCGCGCAGTGCGCCCGGATCGAGGTACCCATCGACTACGCCGACCCCGACGGCCCGACCGCGCAACTGGCCCTGTCCCGGCTGCGGGCCACCGGCGAGCCGATCGGGTCGTTGCTGCTCAACCCCGGCGGGCCGGGGATGTCGGGGCTGTCCACCGTCGCGATCGGCGGCGGGACCCCCGTGGCGGAGCGGTTCGACCGGGTGGGCTTCGATCCGCGCGGTGTCGGCGCCTCCACACCGGCCGTGGCCTGCCTGACCCCGCAGGAAGCCGACGCCGAACGGGCCGAACCGCCGGAGCCGAACACACCCGAGGGGATCGCCGCCGACGAGGCCGAGAACGGCGAATACGCCGACAACTGCATGGCGCGTACCGGGGCCGAGTTGCTCGCGCATATCGGGACCCGCGAAGTCGTCCAGGATATGGACATCATCCGGGCGGTCCTCGGCGATCCGAAGCTCAACTATCTCGGTTACTCCTACGGCACCCGGCTCGGCGCGGCGTACGCGGAGAAGTATCCGGGGAACGTGCGCGCGATGGTGCTCGACGGTGCGATCGATCCGGCCCAGGATCCGGTGGCCGAATCGCTGCGCCAGGCCGCCGGGTTCCAGCAGGCCTTCGACGCCTACGCCGCGGACTGTGTGCGCTCACCGGACTGCCCGCTCGGTACCGACCCGAAGCAGGTGATCCCCCGTTTCCGGGCCCTGGTGGACCCGCTGTGGGACAACTCGGCAGCCACCACCGACCCCCGCGGCCTCAGCTACAGCGATGCGATCACCGGCGTCCAGCAGACCCTCTACAGCGCCGATTTCTGGCCGGTGCTCACCGTCGGGCTCACCGAACTCGAGCAGGGTCGCGGGGATACGCTGCTGCAGCTCGCCGACCTGTACAACGGCCGTCGCGACGACGGCACCTACAGCAACCTGACCGATGCCTTCAACGCGATCCGCTGTGTGGACGATCCGCGGGTCACCGACCGGGCGGTGGCCGGCCGGCAGGACACCGAATACCGTGCGGCGGCGCCCTTCCTCGACGACGGCCGCGGGACCGGTGCCGCGCCGCTGGAGCTGTGCGCGGGGTGGCCGGTACCCAGCACCAGCCAACCGCACGAGATCTCCGCGCCTGGGCTGCCGGAGACCGTGGTCGTGTCGACCACCGGTGATCCGGCCACGCCCTATCAGGCGGGTGTCGACCTGGCCGGGCAGCTCGGTGCGGCCCTGATCACCCATGAGGGCGATAGTCACACGATCGTTTTCAACGGGGGCGCGAGCTGCGTCGATGACGCCGTGATCAGCTATCTGATCGATCTGAAATCCCCGCCCGAGGGCCTGCGCTGCTGACCCGACACACAGCGCAGAACGCCATGTAACACAGATTTAACGCCGGGTGCCTACTCTCGCGGTCATGGATCGCCAGAAGGAATTCGTGCTGCGGACGCTCGAAGAGCGGGACATCCGCTTCGTACGTCTCTGGTTCACCGACGTGCTGGGCTATCTGAAGTCCGTCGCCATCGCGCCCGCCGAACTCGAGGGGGCGTTCGAGGAGGGCATCGGCTTCGACGGTTCGGCCATCGAAGGTTTCGCGCGGATCTCCGAGGCCGATATGGTAGCCCGGCCCGATCCGTCCACCTTCCAGGTGCTGCCGTGGGCGTCCAGCAAGGGCCATCAGCATTCGGCCCGGATGTTCTGCGATATCACCATGCCCGACGGTTCGCCGTCCTGGGCCGATCCGCGGCATGTGCTGCGGCGCCAGCTCAACAAGGCCGGTGATGTCGGGTTCAGCTGCTACGTGCACCCGGAGATCGAGTTCTTCCTGCTGAAGAACCAGGCCGACGGTCTCGCTCCGGTGCCCGCCGATACCGGCGGGTTCTTCGACCAGGCCGTGCACGATTCCGCCCCGAACTTCCGGCGCCACGCCATCGACGCCCTCGAATCCATGGGTATCTCGGTGGAGTTCAGCCACCACGAGGGCGCGCCCGGCCAGCAGGAGATCGATCTGCGGTACGCGGACGCGCTGTCGATGGCCGACAACGTGATGACCTTCCGGTACCTGATCAAGGAAGTCGCCATCGACGAGGGTGTGCGGGCGACCTTCATGCCGAAGCCGTTCTCGCAGTACCCGGGCTCGGCCATGCATACGCATATGAGCCTGTTCGAGGGCGAGGCGAACGCGTTCTCCGATCCGGACGACCCGAACAACCTGTCCGCGACCGCGCGCGCCTTCATCGCCGGCATCCTCGAACACGCCCACGAGATCAGCGCCGTCACCAACCAGTGGGTGAACTCCTACAAGCGGCTCATCCACGGTGGCGAGGCACCGACCGCGGCCTCGTGGGGCCGGTCCAACCGGTCCGCGCTGGTCCGGGTGCCCATGTACACCCCGAACAAATCGTCCTCGCGGCGCGTCGAGATCCGCAGTCCTGATTCCGCCTGCAACCCGTATCTGACCTTCGCGGTCCTGCTGGCCGCCGGTCTGCGCGGGGTCGAGAAGGGCTACACGCTGCCGCCGGAGGCCGAGGACGACGTCTGGTCGCTCACGGCCGCCGAACGACGGGCGATGGGCTTCAAGGAACTGCCCGGCACCCTGGACGAGGCGCTGTACGCGATGGAACGGTCGGAACTGGTCGCCGAAACACTCGGTGAGCACGTCTTCGATTTCTTCCTGCGCAACAAGCGGCGGGAATGGGCGGATTACCGGGCCCAGGTGACGCCGTTCGAGCTGCGCGAGTACCTCGGCCTCTGAGCCCGCGGGGGTACGGCGCACTTCCGGGTGCGGAGTGGGTAACTTGGGCTCATGGTCCGTCCCCCGTCCGCCCGGTCCGCCGTCCCCGGTGCCGGCCGCCTCGGATTACTCGACCCGGCGGCCGCCGACTCACTGCGCACGCTCGGCTGGGACAACGTCGACAGTATCGCCGTGCTGTGGGCGCTCTCCCGCGCCCCGGACGCCGACCTGGCGCTGAGCACCCTGATCCGGGTCCGGGAATCGCTGGGCGACGAATGGGCCGAGCTGGATTCGGCGATCCGGGCCGAAACCGTGCTGCGCGGGCGGCTGTTCGCGCTGCTCGGGTCCTCGACCGCGTTCGGCGACCATCTGGTGGCCGAACCGCGATCCTGGCCGCTGCTGCGCCGCGCCGAGCTGCCCGACCGTGACGAGCTGATCGCCGATCTGCTCGCCGTGGTCGGCGCGGAACCCGAATCGGGGCCGCACGCCGCGCCGATGCTGTTCCGGGCCACCGAATCCGGGCCCGAAGTGGTGGCGGCGCTGCGCAAACGCTACCGCGACCAGCTCATGCTGCTGGCCGCTGTCGACCTGGCCGCGACCGTGGAGAACGAGCCCGTCATCCCGTACGAGGTGGTGGGCCGCCAGTTGACGGCACTCGCCGACGCCGCACTCACCACCGCGCTGGCGGTCGCAGTGGCCCGGGTGTGCCGCGACGAACCGTGCCCGGTCCGGCTGGCCGTGATCGCCATGGGTAAGAGCGGGGCCTGCGAGCTCAACTACGTCAGTGACGTCGATATCGTGTTCGTCGCCGAGCCCGCCGACGCCACCGCCACCCGGCTGGCCGCCGAGATGATGACGGTCGGCAGTTCGGCGTTCTTCGAGGTGGACGCCGCGCTGCGGCCCGAAGGGAAAGCCGGCGCCCTCGTCCGCACGCTCGAGTCGCATCTGGCCTACTACCAGCGCTGGGCACGGACCTGGGAATTCCAGGCCCTGCTCAAGGCACGTCCGATGACCGGCGATCTGGAACTGGGGGAGCAGTACCGGGCCGCGACCGACGCCATGGTGTGGACCGCCTCCGAACGGCCGGATTTCGTTCCCGACGTGCAGGCGATGCGGCGCCGGGTGGAGGATCTGGTCCCCGAGGAACTGCGCGACCGCGAGCTGAAACTGGGGAGCGGCAGCCTGCGCGATGTGGAATTCGCGGTGCAGCTCCTGCAGCTCGTGCACGGCCGGGTGGACCCCGCACTCCATGTGCAGGGGACCGTGGAAGCGCTGTCGGCGCTGTCCGCGCGCGGGTATGTGGGTCGTGAGGACGCCGCCAATCTGACTGCCTCCTACGAATTCCTGCGCCTGCTGGAACATCGGCTGCAATTGCAGCGGCTCAAACGCACCCATACGCTGCCCGCCGCCGACGACGAGGAGGGCATCCGTTGGCTGGCGCGCGCCGCGCATATCCGCCCCGACGGGCAACGGGACGCCGCCGGGGTACTGCGGGTGGAACTGCGCCGGCACACCGGCCGGATCCGGCGCCTGCACACCAAACTCTTCTACCGCCCGCTGCTGGAATCGGTGGCCAGCATCGATTCGGAAGCGCTGCGGCTCGGCCCGGCGGCCGCCGTCCGGCAGCTCGCCGCACTCGGTTACGCCGACCCCGAGCACGCCCTGGGGCATCTGCGAGCACTCACCAGCGGAGTGTCGCGGAAGGGCCGGATCCAGGCACTGCTGCTGCCGACCCTGCTGGCCTGGCTCGGCGACACCCCCGACCCCGACGCCGGCCTGCTCGCCTACCGTCGGGTGTCGGAAGGCCTGAACGACCAGGACTGGTACCTGCGGGTGCTGCGCGACGAGGGTGCGGTGGGGCAGCGGCTGATGATGGTGCTGGGGTCCTCGGCATACCTGCCCGATCTGCTGATCAACGCCCCCGAGACCATCCGGATGTTCGCCGACGGACCCGAGGGCCCGCTGCTGTTGCGCCCGAAGCCCGCGGAGGTTGCCGGCGGCATCCTCACCGCCGCCGACCGCTACGACGATCCGAAACGTGCTGTGGCGACGGCCCGTTCGCTGCGCCGGCACGAACTGGCCCGGGTGGCGTCGGCGGATCTGCTGGGATTGCTCGATGTCCCGCGGGTCTGCGTCGCGCTGTCGTCGGTGTGGGTGGCGGTGCTCGAAGCCGCGCTGCGGGCGGTGATCAGGGCGAGTGTCGCCGAGCGGGGTGCGCCCGCGCCCGCCGATTTCGCGGTGATCGGGATGGGCCGGCTGGGCGGGATGGAACTGGGTTACGGCTCGGACGCCGATGTGCTGTTCGTCTGCGACCCCCGCCCCGGCGAGGAGGAACATGTCGCGGTGAAGTGGGCCAACAGCATTGCCGAGCAGGTGCAGAAGCTGCTCGGCGCGCCCAGCACCGATCCGCCGCTGCAGGTCGACGCCGGGCTGCGGCCCGAGGGTCGCAGCGGACCGCTCGTGCGGACCCTCGCCGCCTACGACGCCTACTACCGGCAGTGGGCCCAGCCGTGGGAGGTCCAGGCCCTGCTGCGGGCGCATCAGGTCGCCGGCGACGAAGGACTGGGCCTGCGTTTCCTGCATACGATCGATCCGGTGCGCTACCCGTCCGGCGGCGTCTCGGCCGAGGCGGTGCGGGAAATCCGCCGGATCAAGGCGCGAGTGGATTCCGAACGGTTGCCCCGCGGCGCCGACCCCGCCACGCACACCAAGCTGGGGCGCGGTGGATTGGCCGATATCGAATGGACCGTGCAACTGCTGCAGCTGCGGCACGCCCACGAGGTGGAGGCCCTGCACAACACCTCGACCCTGGAATCGCTCGACGTCATCCAGCGCACCGAATTGCTCGATGTCGAGGACACCGAACTGCTGCGCCAGTCCTGGATCACCGCCACGGCGGCGCGGAATGCGCTGGTCCTGGTCCGCGGTAAACCCTCCGATCAGTTGCCCGGGCCCGGGCGTACGTTGTCGGCGGTCGCGCGGGTGGCGGGCTGGCCCAGCGACGACGGCGGTGAGTTCCTGGACAACTACCTGCGGGTCACCCGGCGGGCGCGTGCGGTGGTGGAACGGGTGTTCGGCGTGTAGGCGTCGCGGCATCCGCGCGACGGAGGACTGCGGAGCAGTGCTGTCAGGCGCCGGTCAGCGCGCGGAAACGGCCGACCAGGGCATCCAGCGCCTGCCGGTCTTCGAGGTCGGGCGGGCGGTGGCCGCCTTCGGCGGTGATGGTCACCCGGGTTCCGGCCCGGATACCGAGCTCCGCCCAGCACCAGGGCAGCACGGGCAGGTTCACCGCGTGCTCATGGGCGGAGAGGGTGATCCGGGAGGAGTAGCCCGCCGCGCTCACGGCCAGTTCCTCGGCGAACTCCGCGGTCAGCGCGCCGGGCGCACGGAATTCTTCGACGTACACGAGACCTCCTCCGGCACAGTTGCGACCAGTCTAGAGATCGGCGGACGCTAACGGTGCGGGGGCCGAACCGTATACCGCGAGTGCCCGCGTCGATGCGTTGTGCGCCGTTGCCCGCCTTGTGATTCGATGTTCACCGGTTCGGGCGCGGTGACATATCGCAACCCGGGCGGCGCCGGACCCGGACGGTCCGGCACGGATACGGGGAGGCAAGGAATGATCAGGACACGGTGGTCGCGGCGGGTGGTCGCGGCGGCCGCGGCGATGCTGACGGTATCGGCGTTGTCGGCGTGCTCGGCGGCGAATTCCACGCAGAACACGATGGACCCGGGCAATCCGTGGCAGATCGCGGGCGCGACGACCAGCACCGGGCCGAGCGGGCCGCGCGAGGGGGTGCCCGACACCGACCGCGGGGCCGAGAACAGCGACGGTGGGGAGATGGACCGCCTCGCGCTCAACGCGGTCGCCGATATCGAGGAATTCTGGTCGGAGAACTATTCGGCGACCTTCCCCGGAGAATTCCGGCCGGTTCAGAAGCTCATCTCCTGGGATGCGACCGCCGCCGAAAAGGACTCGGTCGAATTCTGCACCGTCAGCACCCACGAACTGGTGAACGCCGCCTACTGCGGGCTCGACGAGACGATCGGCTGGGACCGCGGTGTCCTGCTGCCGGAACTGGTTCGGCAGTTCGGTGAGATGGCCGTGGTGATGGTGCTGGCCCACGAATACGGGCACGCCCTGCAGATCCCGGCCGGCATCGCGACCGAGGACTCGCCCGGACTGGTCACCGAACAGCAGGCCGACTGCCTGGCCGGTGTGTTCCTCCGGCATGTCGCGGAAGGGGATTCGCGGCATTTCACGCTGAACACCAGCGACGGTCTCAACGGTGTTCTGGGTGCCACGGTCGCGGTCCGCGACCGGGATCCCAACGATCCGGACAATGTGCACGGCACCGCCTTCGAACGGGTCACCGCGGTGCAGCTGGGTTATATGGACGGGGCCGGAGCGTGCGCCGGGATCGACGAACAGGAGATCGAGAACCGGCGCTCGGGCCTGCCGGTGACCTTCGAGCCGGGCGAGGAATACATGCAGCTCGAGATCACCGAGGACTCGCTGCAGGATATGGCGGCCGCACTCGGCGATGTCCTGCCGGTCGTGGGCTCGCCGCAGTACGAGTACGAGGGTGTACCCACCGGCTGCGCCGATGCCACCCCCACCGAACCGGTCGCCTACTGTCCGGCCACGGAGGTGATCGGCACCGACGTCGACGGGTTGGCCGCACGTGCCGGTGAGCAGGAGTCGGCGGACGAGCCGCTGTCGGCGATCGTCACCGGCGACTACAACGCCTTCGTCGTCTTCATCTCCCGCTACGCCCTGATGTACCAGAACGAGAAGCAGCTGACCCTGACCGGCGCCGACAGCGCCGGCCTGCGCACCGCCTGCCTGGCCGGTGTGGTGACCACCGCGCTCAGCCGGGAGAACAGCAACCCGCGCCTGTCCGCCGGCGACCTCGACGAGGCGGTATCGGGACTGCTGTCCGACGGGCTCGCGGCCAGTGATGTGAACGGCGAGGTCGTGCCCGAGGGTTATCTGCGGCTGGAGGCGTTCCGCCTCGGGGTACTCGACGGCGAACAGGCCTGCCTGACCGAGTACGAATGAGCGAAATCGTCGAAGGCCCGATCACATGCCTTCGGTGTCGGGCTCCGGCACCCGCTCGTTCAGCCAAGCGATGACATCGGCGAGCACCTGGTCGCGTTCGGGTTCGTTGAACACCTCGTGATACAGGCCCTCGTACCGGCGGACCGTGAGATCCGTGGTTCCGGCGTGCTGTTCGATCCGGTCGGTACTCGCCGGTGCGGCAATGGCATCGGCGGTACCGTGCAAGGCCAGCGTGGAGACGCGCAACCGTGGCAGCCGGTCGAGTACTTGCCCGGCGGCCGTGAGTATCTCGGTGGCCGTGCGGGCGGGCAGTTTCCCGCGGAACACCAGCGGATCGTCGTCGTAGGCCGTGACCACCGCCGGGTCGCGGCTGATCTGTGACGAATCGAGTTGCAGCACACCGAGGTTCGGCGCCAGTCGGGTGAGCACGGGTGCGAGCAGGCGCTGCGCCGGATTTCCGGCCTCGATGATCAGTGGCGGCGCCGACACCACCACACCGGCGACGTCCAGCGGCGCGCGGGTCGCCAGGTACAGGGTGATCAGGGCACCCATGGAATGGCCGATCACGAACGCGGGCACCCCGGGGTGTTCCGAGCGGGCCAGTCCGAGCAGGGCCGCCACGTTGTCCGCGGCATTGTCGATCGACCCGAGATTGGCCCGCGCCCCGATCCGCGCCGATCTGCCGTGTCCCACATGATCGAGCGCGTGCACCGCGAAACCGGCGGAAGCCAGAGTGTGACCGACGTACTCGTAGCGTCCCGCATGTTCGGCCACCCCGTGCACGAGCACGATCACCGCGCGTACGGGAGTCGCCGGGACCCAGGACAACCGGGCGAGCTTCGTGCCCGCGTGCTCGAATTCCCCGCGCTGCGTGTGTATCTCCTGACCACGCATCACAGGACCTCCCTCGAAGGGGTTGCATGCGGTCGGCGGAGGCCGCAGCGCAGGCGGAGGTATCGCATCACTGGGCCTCCCCGGACGGGGATACGTGCGGTCCGCGGCGGAATCGGATCACCGAGTCGTCCCCGCGCAGCGGTGTCTGTGGTCCGCGGCGGCCGGAGCACCGGCGGCGGTATCGCATCATCTCGGCTCCTGAAGCCCTCGGCCGGTCACCGGTCCCCGGCCCGCTCCGGCTCGGCGAGCGCGGTGAACAGGCGCCGGTTGAACTCGATCAGCCGAGCGTAGTTCACCCGGGACAGGCGTTCGTCGTTTCCGTGGATCCGTTCCAGATCCGCCGCGGTGACCCGGATCGGCGCGAAATTGCAGCGGGTCCCGGCCAGGTCGTCGTAGTGGCGGGAATCGGTGGCGCCCGGCACCAGGCCGGTGGTCACGGCCGCCTCCGGTGCCACCTGGCGGGTGATATCGGCGATCAGGTCGAACAGCGGCCCCGGCCGGGTGCCGGTGGACGGTTCCGCGGACATACCCACCAGTTCGATGTGGACCCGGCTGTCGCGGACCGTCCGGCGGCAGTGCGCGAGCACCGAATCCACCGAATCCCCGGGCAGGATCCGGAAATTGACCATGGCCTCGGCCTGCTGCGGCAGCACATTCGGTTTCACACCGCCCCGGATCACCGTGGGAGCGGTGGTGGTGCGTACCAGTGCCTCGGTCTGCGGGGTCGCGGCCAGGATGCGGGCGATCACCGGCGCCGCCACCCCGGCGAACCCGAGCAACCGGCGCTTGCCGGCGGGCAGATACGGACGCAGGCGGGTGAGCATATCGGTGACCACCGGCGTCACCCGCAACGGCATCGGATGGTCCTGGAGGCGGCTCACCGCCCGGGCCAGCCGGCCGATCGCGGTCTGCCGGCCGGGCATGGACGAATGCCCACCCGTTTCCGATACCGACAGCCGGACCGTCGCGTACCCCTTCTCGCCGAGCATGATCGTCGCCACCGGCACCCGCACATCGTTGACGATGCCCTCGGTGATCACCCCGCCCTCGTCCAGCAGCAGATCCGCCCGTACGCCGCGCTCGCGCAGCCGGGCCGCCATCCGCACCGCACCCGTATTGCCGAACACCTCTTCGTCGTGGCCGAAGGCCAGGTACACGGTGTGCCGCGGCCGCAGCCCGGCCGCCAGCGCCGATTCGGCCGCTTCCAGGATCGCCAGCACCCGGCTCTTGTCGTCGATCGCGCCCCGGCCCCAGATGAACTCCTCGTCGACCACACCGGCGAACGGCGGATGGGTCCAGCCCGCGAGGTCGTCCGCGGGCACCACATCCTGGTGCGCCAGCAGCAGGGCCGCGGTCCGGGTGTCGTCGGTGCCGCGCCAGGTGTAGAGCCGGCTGTGCCCGAACTTCTCGAGTTCGAGTTCCGCGTGCACCCGCGGAAAGGACTGCTCCAGGTGTGCGCCGAGCCGGGTGAATGCCGCGTCGAGCGAACTGTCCGCGTCGGCGCCGGTCTCCTCCCGGGACACGGTGACACAGCGCAGGGCGACCGCGAGCCGTTCCGCGGTGGCATCGTCGACCGGGTCGCCGGACGACGGACGGGCCTCGAGGTTGGTGGACATCCCTGCATTCTCCTCGCTGCCGCAACTACGGCGAGGAGGCACGGCGAAGGCGGCTCGCCACCGGCGCCGATGGGTTGCCCGTCCCGTCACCGGGCGGCCGGAGCCCGGGCATTATTGTGGGAGTCATGGCAGCAGGCAAGCCCGACAAAGAGGCGAAGGCCGCGGCGAAAGCAGCGCGCAAACAGCAGTCGAAGGAACGTCGTCAGCAGATCTGGCAGGCGTTCCAGATGCAGCGCAAAGAGGACAAACTGCTGCTGCCGCTGATGATCGGCGCGGTGCTGGTCAGCACGCTGGTGCTGTTCGGGATCGGGTTCCTGTTCGATGTGCAGTGGTTCCTGCTGCCCCTGGGCATCCTGCTGGGTGTACTGCTGGCCTTCATCATCTTCGGCCGCCGGGTACAGAAGACCGTGTACGGCAAAGCCGAGGGTCAGGCCGGCGCGGCCGCCTGGGTGCTCGACAACCTGCAGGGCAAATGGCGGGTCAGCAACGGGATCGCCGCGACCACCCAGCTCGACGCGGTGCACCGGGTGATCGGATTGCCCGGGGTGATCTTCGTGGCCGAGGGCTCGCCGCAGCGGGTGCGCTCGCTGCTCGCCCAGGAGAAGAAGCGCACCGCCCGCCTCGTCGGCGATACCCCCATCTACGACGTGGTGATCGGTACCGACGAGGGCCAGGTTCCGCTGAAGGAACTCCAGCGCTACCTCACCAAACTGCCCCGCAATATCGACACCAAGCGGATGGACCAGATCGAGGGCCGCCTCAGCGCCCTGAGCGCCCGCGGCGGCCCGGCCATGCCCAAGGGCCCGATGCCGACGAACGCCAAGATGCGCGGTATGCAGCGCACCATCCGCCGCCGCTGAGCTGTATTTTCGGCGCGCTGGCGCGCGCGGGTTCGGGGCCCCCTCTTGTCTCGAATCTCCCCTCCTCCGCTCCTCCGCTCCTCCGCTTCGCTCCCCCGCTCCGTCAGTCCAGATCCGAGACGGGCCCCGAACCATGGAGGTGGACTGTCCGCGGCTCGGTCGGCACACTCAAATTTCAGCGTCTCAACAACCAGAGCACCCGGTCGTAGGCCGCGAGCTGGTATATCAGCAGAGCTGCCGCGGAGAGCAACGCCAGAAACGGCAGTCCGGCGACCCAGAGTGCGGCTGCTCCGCCCCACAGCACGGCGAATTCGATAACCAGTCGGACCGGCCCGGGGACAGCGACCGGAGCCGCACCCGAACGGCTCGGGTCGTCCGGCACGGCGAACACACCCCAGGCCGCTGCCGCGAGCACCGGTAGCAACACCACCAGCAGCCATCGGCTCGGATTGTCGGTCACCCGCCAGCCGAGGGCCGCGAACGATACGAGGGCGGTCAGCTCCAGCAGGAACCGGACGCCGAGCAGGGCGGGTTTCAGTGACACCGGGTGATCGTACGGCCGGTCTGTGTCGCCGTTATCCGGTCAGCGCGAGCGGACCACCGCGGTGCCGGTGGCGCGGTCGTGCATACCGCGACCGTCGCCGTCGGTGAACAGTGCGGGGACCACGAAGGTGAGCAGCAACTGCCGGCCGAGAGCGCGCAGGAAGCCGACCCGGGCCGGTGCGTCGACCCGGATCACCCGTAGCCGCAGGAAGTACTGACCCGGGGTGAAACCGAACAGCGCGACCGCGAGCAGGCCTATCACCATCCAGACCAGCCAGGTCGGGGTGCTCAACGCGCCTGAGACAGCTTCGAAGGCGGTCGGATCGGCCACCCCGGCCGGCGGGTCGGCCTCGGCGATGATCCGGTCCGGGTCGGGTTGCACGATCAGGGCCGCGATACCGATCGCGATCACCCAGTCCACCATCATCGCCGCGATCCGCCGGGGCAGCCCGACCAGCGAGCCCGCACCCTTGGGCGGCAGCCCGATGTGCTGACCCGGGTATTCGCTCGCTTCCGGATCACCCGGATCCGCGGTCGGTCCGGTGAGCCAGGATCCGGTGACACGTGCCATGACCCCAGGATAGGCGTGCCGATTTCCGGCATATCCGGCGGTCACCGCTGTCCGCGGGCCCGCGTGGGGCCGCGGGGCACAGCGGATCGCGGGGATAATGGCAGGGTAGGGTCCGTGGCGTGGCCGACGACACCCGCCGGACCGCACGCGTAACACTGGCGAAACAAACCCTTGACAGCCGGGAAACACCCTGTCCATACCGTCGGTTCGCGACGCCCCGCACTCGATACTGGCTGGGATCTATCCGTAAGGAGAGCTAAGTGACGTTCAGCACGGCCGACGAGGTCATCAAGTACATGGCGGACCAGGATGTCGAATACGTCGACATCCGGTTCAGTGATCTGCCCGGTGTGCAGCAGCACTTCTCCATCCCGGCGAAGGCGTTCACCACCGACCTGGCCGAAGAGGGCCTGGCGTTCGACGGTTCCTCGGTGCGGGGATTCCAGTCCATCGACGAGTCCGACATGCTGCTACTGCCCGACTTCAGCACCGCTCAGCTGGACCCGTTCCGTGCGGCGAAGACGCTCAACATGAACTTCTTCGTGCACGACCCTTTCACCCGTGAGTCCTACTCCCGCGACCCGCGCAATATCGCGCGTAAGGCGGAGGAGTACCTGCGCTCCACCGGTATCGCCGATACGGCGTTCTTCGGCGCCGAGGCCGAGTTCTACATCTTCGACTCAGTCCGCTACGACTCCGGCATGAACGGCGCCTTCTACGAGGTCGAGTCCATCTCCGGCTCGTGGAACACCGGCGCGAAGGTCAACCCGGACGGCAGCCCGAACCGCGGCTACAAGGTCCGTAACAAGGGCGGGTACTTCCCGGTCGCCCCCTACGACCACTACGTCGACCTGCGCGACAAGATCTCCACCAACCTGCAGAACGCCGGGTTCGAACTGGAGCGCGGCCACCACGAGGTCGGCACCGCCGGTCAGGCCGAGATCAACTACAAGTTCAACACCCTGCTGGGCGCTGCCGACGATCTGCAGCTGTTCAAGTACATCGTGAAGAACACCGCCTGGGCCGAGGGCAAGACCGTCACCTTCATGCCGAAGCCGCTGTTCGGTGACAACGGCTCGGGTATGCACGCGCACCAGTCGCTGTGGAAGGACGGCAAGCCGCTGTTCCACGACGAGGCCGGCTACGGCGGCCTGTCGGATCTGGCCCGGCACTACATCGGCGGCATCCTGCACCACGCCCCGTCGCTGCTGGCGTTCACCAACCCGACCGTGAACTCCTACCACCGCCTGGTCCCGGGCTTCGAGGCCCCGATCAACCTGGTGTACTCGCAGCGCAACCGCTCCGCCGCGGTCCGCATCCCGGTCACCGGCAACAACCCGAAGGCCAAGCGCATCGAGTTCCGCGCGCCGGACTCCTCGGGCAACCCGTACCTGGCCTTCGCCGCCATGCTGATGGCCGGCCTGGACGGCATCAAGAAGAAGATCGAGCCGCTGGCCCCGGTCGACAAGGACCTCTACGAGCTCCCGCCGGAGGAGGCCAAGAACATCCCGCAGGCCCCCACCAGCCTGTCCTCGGTGATCGACCGCCTCGAGGCCGATCACGAGTACCTCACCGAAGGCAATGTCTTCACCGAGGACCTGATCGAAACCTGGATCAGCATCAAGCGTGAGCAGGAAATCGCCCCCGTGAACCTGCGCCCGCACCCCTACGAGTTCGAGCTCTACTTCGACGTGTAATCCCGACCTGCGCGAATAGGGCTGAACGGCCCCATTCGGTCCGCAGTGCTCGGCATCGAGTCCACCCGCTCCACGATTACGGAGCGGGTGGACTCGTCCGTATCCGGCCACAGATGGCGTAGGTATCTGGTGCGGCCGGTGGGGCAGGAAACTCTTGTGGATGCCCCGCAGAGCGATGATTTCTGTGTTCGGATCCGGTCAACATATCCAGAGCAGATCTATCCGGACTCTGGGAGGAAGCATGACCGAGCACACCGCCGGCGCCCTGCCGCCGATCGTCGACCGGCAGACGTGGCAGACCGCGCTCGACGACCTGCGGAAGCGGGAGAAGGCCGCCACTCGGGAACTGGACGCGATCGCCGCGCAACGCCGCAGGCTGCCGATGGTCGAGCTTCCGGACTACACACTGATCGGCCCGGACGGTCCTGTTCGGCTGGTCGACGTATTCGACGGTCGCTCTCAGCTCATTGTCTACCACCACATGTGGTCCGACGGCGCGGAGTGGCAGTGTGGCGGCTGTACCTCGCTCACGTCGCAGTACGTCCGATTGGGCTGGCTCGACAATTACGATGCCCGCTTCGTCATCGTCTCCAACGGACCCATCGACGAGGCGCTGGCCTACAGGACGAAAATCGGCAACACGATGGACTGGTATTCGTCGTCGGAGAGTTCGTTCGGCGCCGATGTGGACGCACCGCCCGGCGGCGGTTTCGCGGTGAACGTGTTTCTCCGCGACGGCGACAAGGTCTACCGCACCTGGCACACCAACGGCCGCGGTACCGAGCAGCTCAGTTACACGTTTGCGCTGGTCGACCTCCTGCCGTGGGGTCGTCAGGAGGAATGGCAGGATTCGCCCGACGGGTGGCCGAAATCGCCCGCATACTCCAAATGGCTCGACTCTCCCGACGTTGCCCGGCTGTACGGCCCGGACGGAGATGCTACTGCGGGGGCCGTGAGCGCCGCCGGTTCCCGGGACGTGAGGGGATAGGTCGACATGACGGAAACGAAGCCTTCGCGCAGTGGTCACCTGCCGATCAACGGTCTGAGCCTGTATCACGAAGTGCACGGTGAGCTCGGCAGTTCGGAAACGCCCCCGCTGCTGCTCATACCCGGCGCGTTCATGGCCACCGACTCGATGACGTCGTGGATATCGGGTTTCGCGGGTGAGCGGGCGGTGATCGTTTTCGATCAGCAAGGGCACGGACGCACCCCGGATATTTCGCGGACGATGTCGTACGAGCAATTCGCCGACGATGCGGCGGAATTGCTGCGCGCCTTGAATGTCGAGCGCGCGGATGTCATGGGGTACTCGCAAGGCGGCGGGGTCGCGCTGCAGCTCGCACTCCGCCACCCGGCGCTCGTGGGCAAATTGATTTCGCTGTCGGCAACCTTCCGCAGGGACGGCTGGTATCCCTCGGTGCTGGAGGGCATCGCGGGTCTCGACGCGACAGCGTTCGCCGGCTCACCTGTCGAGGAGGTATTCAAGGAGCACACGCCGGATCCCAGGGCATTCGACGCCTACGTCGAAAAGATGAAAGTGCTGAATATCGAAGACCAGCACATCAGCGACGCGCAGATGCGTTCGATTTCCGCGAAGACGATGGTGATAGTCGGCGATGCGGACGGCGTGAAACCGGAACACGCGCTGCAGATGTTCACGCTGCGCGGGGGCGGCGACGAGGAAGCGGCGGCGTCGGGGATGCTGCACAAGGCACCGGCGGCCCGCTTGGTGATTCTGCCCGCGACATCGCATATCGGAATCAGCGGAGAGACGGCGGTGCTGGTACCGATGGTGAGTTCGTTCCTCGACGATCTGCCACCGACGACACCTGAACTGTTCTAGCGGATTACGCGCGCGGGGGTGGAGCAGGTGCGGCAGGAGCGAGCGGCCACGAGTTCAACGGTCGGTACGGGGAGATCCGGTGTGGCATGTGACGGCGGTAGTCTGGCCGCGGCCGGGACCAGAGCGCTCGAAGGGAGTTTTCGTGAAGCAGCAGGCGCATTTTCTCACGATCGCCACACCTGATCTCGATGCGGTGCGGCAGTTCTACGTTGCGGGACTGGGATGGGAACCGCTGATGGACGTGCCGGGGGAGATTGTTTTCTTCCAGATCGCGCCCGGAGTGGTGCTCGGATTCTTCCTTGCGGAGAAGTTCAACGCCGATATCGCCGATGGCTCGGACCGTGCGCCGGTCTCGGGGCTGACCCTGTCGCACAATGTCGGCAGCCGCGAGGAGGTCGTCAGCACGGTGGATGCCATGGCCGCCGCGGGTGGCACGGTCCTGAAATCGCCGCGAGACAGTGAATTCGGCGGCATCTTCAACGGTCACGTCGCCGACCCCAACGGGGTCGTATGGGAGGTCGCGCACAACCCCTCATGGCGTATCGAAGCGGACGGCACCGTAGTCCTCGGATGAGGGGCGGAGCGCGCAGACAACAGCAGCCGAAACGCGGCTGCCTACCCGGGTTCGGTGCGCGGTGTTGCCGTGGCGTGTGGAGCCATGGGCTGAACAGCCCCGTCAGGTACGCAGTGCTCGGCATCGAGTCCACCCGGGGTTCCGGTAGTAACCGCCGAAAAACCAACGGATAGGCGTAGCTGCTGGTCAGCGTCCGCGTTCGGCTCCCGGGCCCAGGATCGAGGTCAGCTCGCGCATCGCCCGCGGGGACGGATTGAAGTAGCGGCGCAGGTTCTCAGGTTTGCGGTGTCGGGACTTGGCCATCAGTTCCAGCAGACTGGCCCCGGCTTCCCCGAGGTGGGTCAGGCCGGAGTGGCGCAGTTCGTGCAGGTCCCAGCCGGTTCCGGGTCCATCGACGGCGGTGGCGGCGTCGAGCAGGTCGCGGGCCTGGTCGTAGGACAGCCGGGCAAGGCCGGTGTCGGGGCAGACGTCGCGGTCGGCGAGGTACTTGCCGGGCCCCGGTCGGCGGTGGGTCACGAATACCGGTCCGCGGGTGCGGTCGCGGATCAGCCGGGGAAGCAGGCGGGCGGTGCCAGCGTCCCAGTACACGTTCTCGAGGACGTGTTCGTAGTGGGTGGCACCGCGGCGGCGGGTGCGGGGTTTGGCGCCCTTGGACTTCACCGCCGCGGTGCGGCCCGCGAGGTCGAGGTCTTCGACGTTGAGTCCGAGCAGTTCTTCTGCGCGGGCGCAGGTTTCATACAGCATCCGCCACAGCGTCTTCTCCCGCACGTGGATCTCACGGCGGGCGATGAGCCGGTCGATCGCGGTGCGCGAACGGACCGGGGTGTCGGAGTCCGGCGGGGTCGAGCGTGCGGCCGAGGCGGGAACCTTCGGTGCGGTCCAGCCCTGTTCGGCGCACCAGGAAAGCCATTTGCCGACGGCGGCGCGGCGTGCGTTCCAGGTGTTGACCGCCGCGTTGCCCCACAGGGTTTCCAGCGCGGCGCCGACTTCGGCGTCGGTGACCGAGTCCAGGGCGCGGCTGTGACCGATGAGCCCATCGAGGCCGCGGCCGTCGAGCTGGTCGACGGTCTTGACGATCGCGATGCCGTAGGCGCGCCGGGTGTTCGCCGATCCGATTGTGTCGAGGAACGCTTCGGCGGCCGAGCGCAGGGTGCGCGCCGGCGGGGCTGTGCGTAGCCGGGTCACCTTCGCGGCCATCGGATCCCTTCTCCAGGCTTGCCCCGGATAACGGGGCCACTTCGTGTACGCGGCGGAGCGGGTCCGCCGCAGGTCGCGTGCCCCACTACCCTGGATAACAGACCATTATCCGGGGTATCACTGCTATCGTTGACCGGTCACGGCCAGACGCGTACCGCCGTTCGCCGCAGTCACCGATGCCCACGCCACCGTATGACAGAGTCGGCCAGGGTCTCTCGGGCCCGCGCAATGAGCAACGCCGTCCTGCCTACCGGTGCCTCCACCCGGCCGGGTGGAGGCACCTTCGTCGTTCCCGGCTAGCGCCGAGTCCGCCGCGATCATGGAATATCGTGCCAGTCATGACCACGGATGACTGGTTGGCCGACACCCGAACCTCTTATGACACGGTCGCGGTCAGCTATGCCGACCAAGTGCGCGGCGCCCTCGCCGGACACCAGTACCTTCGCGCGGCTCTGGCGTTGTTCGCCGACAGCGTGCGGACCGCTGGCGGCGGACCGGTCGCGGACGTCGGCTGCGGCCCCGGTGAAGTCACCGCCCACCTGCATGAGCTCGGTGTCGACGCCTTCGGTATCGACCTCTCCCCGGCGATGATCGACGTGGCCCGGCGCGACCACCCCGGCCTGCGGTTCGAGGTGGGCTCGATGACGGAACTGAACCTGCCCGTCGCTTCGGTGGCCGGCCTGCTCGCCTGGCAGTCGTTGATCCACATCCCAGACGACGAGGTGCCGACTGTATTCGGGCGCTTCCACCGAGCATTGCGTCCCGGCGGACCGTTGCAACTCCTGTTTCACGTCGGCGACGAGTCGCTGTTGAAGACGGACGGCTACGGCGGTCACCCGATGAAGGTCCATGTCCACCGCCGTCAGCCGGACCAGGTGGCGTCCTGGCTGCATGATGCCGGATTCGTGGTCGAGGCCCAGATGCTGCTCGACCCGGATGCGAAAGCTCAGCAAGCGATTCTGTTCGCACGCAGTAAGTCCTAACCGCGGGGTCCCCGACGTACACGGCCCGGCGGGAAGCGTGGACCTGGGGTACGCATGTCACCGACCAACGCGACGCCGAACCGCATCGCCCCCACTGCCGCGCCGCCCCTTCGGCGCCGCGGTCACCGGCCGACCCGACGCCCCGCCCGCGCAGTCGCCCCAGGAGCCGGCATGGAATCCCGGCGTCACCCACAGCGAGCCAGAAATACGCCCTGCACGTGTGGACCGGCTGGGTGTGGTGGGTGATCAGCTGGCACACCGGACGCCAATGGGCGGGCATCACCGCCGACAAGCTGCGGATCGGAGTCGAGGGCGCCCCTACTCCTTCGGCTACCTCGCCGGACCGCACTACCCGCGAGCCTGGGACCGCGACTGGCCCCAGGCCGGACGATACTGCGCGGACCTGATCCCGGACATGAGGACCACCGAATGGCTCGACCGCGAGCACACGAACCGGGCCCTGGGGTAACGCCGGGACCGGTCAGAACAGGGTGTCGCGCACCCGCAGCGGCCGGTAGCCCGTCGGGTCGAGGGCGGCGAGTTCGGCGTCGATGTCGACTTCGATCGCGGCGAAGAAGGTGATGTTGGCGCTGTGCGCGGGGCTGATGTGGGCCAGGACCTCGTCGTCGATTCGCTGTCCGGCCCGGCGCATCTGCTCGACCGCGAGGCCGTAGTACTCGGTGGTCCAGGCGATCACGGCGTTGGTGGCCAGGGTCAGACACCACGCCTGCTCGGTCTGGTCGGCGAGCTGGCGGGCGCGGATCGTGCCCTCGTGGGCGTAGAGCAGGTCGCGGCGCAGCGCGTGCAGGGATTCGCCCTTGTTGAGCTGGCGGGCGATCTTGCGCCGGTAGTCCGGCTCGGCGAGGTACTTGGCGGCGTAGATCGTGCGCCGCAGCGCCCCGTACTCCTTCAGGGCCGCTGCCAGGGTGTTCTGGCGACTCGACGCCGAGAGCTTGCCGACGAGCAGGGAGGCGGTGGCGTGCCCGAACTTCAGCGAACCGGCCAACCTGAGCAGATCGTCCCAGTGCCCGGCGATCAGATCCAGGTTGGCCTTGCGGGTCATCAACGGGCCCGCGTGCGGGAACCGGGCCTCGGCGCCCGCGCGCGGACCCGGCCGGTAGAGGGTGATGCGGCCCAGATCCCGGATCCGGGGCGAGAGCTGCATGCCGAGCAGGTCGAACAGGCCGAAGTTGACCAGGGTGACTCCGTGGGTGTCGGTGGCGTGCTCGGTGATCGGCAGATCGGTGGCGTTGCCCAGGATCTCGTCGAGCACGTAGTGAGCTTCGCGGCGGGTAGCGACGATGATCTTGGTGCCGTAGGTGGCGTGGGTGTCGGTGACGTGGGTGTAGGTCGACAGGCCCTCGTTCGCGAAGTAGCGGCTCATCGGCCGCGCGGTCGTGGACTTCCCGCGTGTCGGGAAGCGCTGCCCATCGCTCGACGACAGTGTCCCGGTGCCGAACACCGGGGTCAGCGGGAGCCGCTGGTGGTAGCCGATGATCACCAGGTTGGCCGCGCGCAGGGTCTCCTCGCGCATATACCATTCGTCGGTCCAGGACAGGATGTCGTAGGAGATGCCGCAGGCCTCGGCCATCCGGGTCAGCCCGAGGTTGGTCGAGTGCGCCAGCAGCAGCACCGCGATCAGGTTGCGTTTCAGCTCCGGGCTGCGGGTGGCCTGGCCGCCGGCGTGGGTGAAGCAGTCCAGGTAGCCGGTGCGTTTGTCCAGCTCGATCAGCAGCGACACGATCGGCGCGAACGGCAGCATCTCGGTCAGCTCCGCCTTGAGTGCGACCGCCTCGGCCGGAACGTCCTCGGCGGTCAGTGGGGAAATGACCAGCTCCCCGGACTCACCGTCCAGCCGCACCGGGCCCTCACCCTCGGCGAGCACCGCCTCCAGCTCACCCACCGCGGTATGCAGCTCCTCGACCACGGCGGCCAGGGCGACGCCTGGATCGGCCGAGCGCCCGACCAGGCGGCAGAACTCACTGCGCTGTGGTTCCCACTGCTCGGGTGTGAGCAGGTAGGCGGCCGGGTCGGCGTAGCGGCGCGAGCCCGGCACGTACACGTCCCCGCTGCGCAGCCCGTCGCGCAGCCCGAGCAGCACGCACAGCTCCCAGTAGTGCCGGTAGGCGGTGGTGCTGCCGGACTTGCGGGCAGCGTCGAGGTAGCCGCGCCACTTCGCGGGCACGAACCCGGTCGGGGCCTCGTCGAAGACCTTCCGGCGCCCGGTGGCGTTGAGCTCGCGCAGCATCGCCACCGCGATCAGCAACTCGGCCGCGGCGGTGCCGCCAGCGAAACCAACCGTCGACAGCACCGCGGGCGTGAACTGGCGCAGGTAGTTGTAGGAGGAGTCCAGCGCGGCCAGATGCCCGTGATCACGCGGCAACCGGGGTTTGGCCTGAGCGATCGCCGCGCGCAGGCGCTCCCACCCGATCGCATCGCCGCGGATCAGCGCGCCGATCTCCTCATCGGCCACCGCCGGGTCGGTGACGATCGCCAGCAGGTCGTCGAGCAGGGCTTGGCGGTCCTCTCCGGAGCGGCCGCGTTCGGCCAGTTCCTGCTGCATCCGGCGTTCGGCGGCACCGAACTTCGCCGAGATCGCCTGATCGAACAAGGCCACGACCTCGTCGAGCACGTCGGTGCCCGACTGGGCCAGCACCGTGAGCAGGATCGGGTACCGGCGCTGCGGGTCCCGGCGTTCCAGCGCCTGCGGGGTCAACCGGCGCCCCATCGTGGCCAGGAACCGCCGCCGCTCGGTCGGGAGCACCGACATATCGAGGCGGTCCGCGCCCAGCCCGCGCAGGAACGCCAGCTTGTCGACCTCCGCGCGCACCGCGGCCGCCGACGCCTCCACCGGCCCGCTCGCCAGCCACCGCAACCGCGACACCCCCAACGAGGCATCGGTGGCCAGCAGCGCGTCCAGCTCGGTGCACCGGGCCGGGGTGAACTCGTGGGCCAGCCGGTCGTAGGTCTCGCGCTGGGCCTGCTCACGGGCATGAGCGATGCGTTCGACCATGCTCACCGGGCCGGGCCGGATCACCCGCGCCGAGATCAGGTACTCACATCCCAACCGGAACAGCAGAGTCGGGGAATCGTGCTCCATCGCCCGTGCGAGCAGGAACTCGTCGAGCTCCTTGAGTTCGAGCGCACCAGCCGCCCGCCAGCCCAGATACTGGGCGACCAGGCGCAGATGATGGGTGCGGGTCTGGGCGCGGCGGCCGTAGGAACGGATCTCGCTACCGTCGAGGCGCAGCTGCTCGGCCAAACTGGCCACCGCGACCGGCGGGGCGCCCACCACGCGATCGGGCACGAACCCCAGCCATGGCAACGTGCACAACGCGATCGCGATACCGAGCCGATCAGCCGGACCACGCCCGCGCCCCGGATCGACGAACGCCAGATCCGCCGGCGAGAGCGTGAAGAACCGGAACAGCTCTTCGCGGCCGATCTCCGGGAACTCCCGCAGACGCGCCAACTCCTCATCCGCGAACACCCGCGTCGCCACGAAACCGACCTCCCACCAACCAACCACGTTGGGAGCCAAGCCAACCAGTAACCCGCCTCCACCGCAGACCGAACCTGGCCTCACCAGCGGCCAGCTGCGGCTACGCCATATCCGTTGGTTTTTCGGCGGTTACTACCGGAACCCCCACCCGCTTCGCGATCACGGAGCGGATGGACCCCGTCTGTACTCGAGTTTCCTAGGGACTGCCGGCGCACAACGCTGTCGTGATGGCGGTGTGTATGTCAGCGTCCTGTGCGTCGCTTCCTCCGGGATCGAGGTTGGCCATCACCGTCGCGCTCCGGCCGTCGGTCGTGGTCGCGGCCATCGTCTGGAAGCCGGGGATGTCTCCGGAGTGTCCCCAGGCCGAACCACCGCAGGGAAGGGGTGTGCTCTGCAAACCCAGCCCGTAGGCGGCGTTGTGGGAATTGCCGGTCGGCCGGGTCGTCATCATCTCCTGGAGTTCGGGCGGGTTCAGCAGGTGACCGTTCACGAGGGAGTCGAGGAACCGATTCAGGTCCGCTGCGCTGGAGATCATCCCCCCAGCGGAGCCCGCGCTCGACGGATTGAACTCGGTCAGGTCGAGGGGAGCGGAGTTTTCCGGCTTGACGTAACCCCGTGGGTGATTGCCGGGGATGGTCGGGTCGTCCCCGGGAACGGATGTGTCATGCAGGCCGAGTGGCCGGATGATGCGCTGGTCGACCGCCTCCCCGTAGGGTCGGCCGGTGACCTTCTCGATGACCATGCCGGCCAGCAGGTAATTCGTGCTGGAGTAATCCCAGTCGGTTCCGGGTGCGAACAGCCGCGGGTGGGCCAGCGCGAGGCGCACCAGTTCCAGTGGATCATGGTGTGCGAGTGGATGTTGCAGGATCCGATCCGGGGTCAGATAGTCCAGGTAGTCGGGCAGTCCGCTGGTCTGCTGGAGCAGCTGCCGCACCGTGATGTCATGTCCGTCATTGCCGTTTCCCCGGATCGTTGCGGGCAGGTACTGCTCGACTGGCGCGTCCAGTGCCACCCGATGCTCGCTCACGAGTTGCAGCACCACGGTGGCCACGAACGTCTTGGTCAAGCTGCCGATCCGGAACCGGCTGTTGCCGGCCATCGGCGCTCGGGTTCCGATATTTGAGACACCGCTGGTCAGGACGGTCCGGCCGTGCGCGTCGCTCACTTCGAGCAGGGCTCCGGGGGCGCCGTCGGTCGTGGTCAGGCGCTGCAGAATAGCGCGCACGTCGGTATAGCTGGGCGGGGCGGGGGTATCCACCCGGTTCCCGGTTCCGCATGCGCACAGCAGCAGTGCCGCAGCGGCGCACACAGCGCCGAAAATACAGATGTTCCTGCGCATTCCGTCCTCCAATAGATCGGCAGGACTGATGCTAGGAAACCCTGGCCGGACACGCCTCACCCCGGAGAGCCAACCCGGTAGTCCATTTTGCGCTACCCGGGTATCACGATCGTTGTCCGGCTCGCGGAACTGCGCGAGCAGGTCACCGAGCCGGCGACGGTTGCCACGGCCGGCGAAACGTCCGGTGGTGTCCTGGACCCGATGCACGTGCTCGGGCGGCAGCGCTGATCTGCCTATGTAGACGATGGGTAACCGTCAGCCGGGGTCGAGGACGCGTTTCAGGAAGCGGCGTGTCCGTTCTTCCCGGGGCGCACCGATCACCTGGTCGGCCGGGCCGCGCTCGACGATGGCGCCCTCGTCGAGGAACAGGACCTGATCGGCCACCTGCTGGGCGAATCGGATCTCGTGGGTCACGATCACCATCGTCCAGTCCTGGGTGGCCAGGTCCTTGATCACCGCGAGTACCTCGCCGACCAATTCGGGGTCCAGCGCCGAGGTCGGTTCGTCGAACAGCACCACCCGCGGTTTCAGGGCCAGGGCGCGGGCGATCCCGACCCCGCACCGGCTCGGTCATCTCGGTGTGAGGCAATACCATGGACGGCCGCACGGGTACCGCCCGCAGCGTGCGGGGCCTCGACGGTGCCGGCCCCGCACCCGCGCGTGTCAGTCGACCGGTGCGACGCGGATCAGGTTGCCGTCCGGGTCGGCGACCAGGAAGGTGCGGCCGAAGACCTCGTCGTAGGGTTTCGCGACGACGTCGACACCCTTGTCGACCCACTTCCGGAAGAGGTCGTCGATCTCCTCGGGTGCACCCGGCAGGGCGAGGCAGAGTTCGCTCGTGCGGGGGACGGTCCGGGACAGTTCGTCCTGGACACCGCTCCACACTGCGAGCTGGATACCGCCGCCGAGGTCGAAGGCGATGAAGCGCGGGGATTCGAATACGGGCTTCATCTCGAACAGGTCGCCGTAGAAACGGGCCGCCGCGGGCGCGTCGCCGACGTAGACGATGAACATGTTCGGAGTGGTCATGGGGTGGTTCTCCTCTTTCCGTTGTCGTGGACAAGAGCGAGAGTGCGCGCCATACCTGACAGCTTCCGGCAGGTATTCGGGAGAATCTTTCGATATGACGCCCGATCGCTTCTTCTCCCTGCTGATCGCCCTGCAGTCGCGGGAAACCGTGACCACGACGGATCTGGCCGATGAGGTGGGTGTCTCGGTGCGGACGGTGATCCGGGACGTGCAATGGCTGCAGGACGCCGGGTTTCCGGTGCTGGTCCGGCGGGGCCGGTGGGGCGGGGTGACCCTGCTACCGGGTGGCGCGCTGGACCTGGCCCGGCTCACCCCGGCCGAACGCGACCATCTCGCCGTGTACGGTCTCGACGACGCCCAGCGGGATCAGCTCGGCGGCGGATTCGACGGGCGCCGGGCCCGGAGCAAGGTGGCGCCGGGCCGGGTGCGGCCGGAGAACCTGTTACCCGTGCATGCCGTGGTCACCACGGACAACCGGCCGTGGTTCGGGCGGGCGGGCGAGGGGATCGGCCCCGCGGCTTTACTGGGCGACCTGCGGCGCGGTGTCCGGTTGCGGATCAACTACCGCCGGTCGACCGATCCCGAACCGGCCTGGCAGATCGTCGACCCGTACGGGCTGCTGGCAAAGGGGGGCCGGTGGTATCTGGTGGCCGATTATTCGGCCCGGCCGCGCCTGTACTCGCTGGAACGGATCGCCGGATGGCGTCCGCTGCGCACCCCGCGGCGGCTGCGGCCCGGGGCGACACTGCACTCGGTGGCCGCGGACCTCTCGGCGGGCTGGGAGAACGACGGAGCGCTGCGGGTCGAGGGCGAACTGACTGCCGGTCAGCTGGAACGGGCGAAACGTATTCTCGGCACCCGATTGACGGCCTGCTCCACGGAAGAAGGGGGCCGGGTGCGGATCGTCGTGGCGTGCCGGGTGATCGAAGATGTGCGCCAATTGCTGCAGTTTGCCGACGATTTCACCGTGACCGGACCACCGGAAGCGCGGGAACGTATCCGGGAACTGGCCGCGGCAACGCTGCGCCGCTATCGGTGAGGGCAACGGCAACGGCAACTGCGCAGGTCGAGGCATCCAGGAAGGGCCTGTCGGGTGGTGCACATCACATCTGATGCGGCGCCGATGAGATTCCGGACGATTGCTCGTCTTTCTCCGGGAACACTGTGTCGAACAAGGAGACCGAATATGGCGACCCAGCCGAAGGGCCCCGCGTCCTACTTTCCCGCTATCGAAGCCAAATACGGTCGCAGTATCGAGGAGTGGAAAGCCGGCCTGCGCGATTCCGGGCTGTCCTCGCACAAAGAGCTCGTCGAATGGCTGAAAAACGAGCACGGTTTCGGGCACGGGCATGCCACCGCGCTCACTCAGCATCATCTGCATCCCGAGAAATGGGCGGCAGCCTGACGGAGCCCCGGTAACGGGCAGAGCAGCCGAAGCGCACGAGGGGTGCTGCGGGCCGGGTCCGCATCCGCTGTCGGCTGCTCGCCCGGGTACCGGCGTCACCTGTCGAAATGCGGTAGTCCGCCCAGTCTCCGCCGTAGGCTTCGCCGCACCGGCACGATGGTGGCGGTGGCAACCGGTCACGAGGGATTGGGGTTCAGTGCATGACGATTCGTGAGCGACTGGGATTCGCGGCGGTCGAGTCCGCACCTGTCTACGGTGAACCGTTCGAGACGGCCGACGGCACCATCGTCATCACGGTGTCCCGCCGCAGTAGCGTGGTGAGCACGGTGATGCGTCCGGCCGGGGTTTTCGTGGTGAGCGACGGGACGGCGACCTGGGTTCCGGCGGTGGACGTCAACCGGATCGCGCTGATGGGCGAATTGATCGGGTTGCTGGCGGCGGTCATCGCCGGCCTGGCTGTGCTTCGCCGCCCGCCATGGCCCGACCTCGGCCGTCGCAGCTGCGACTGATCCGGGCACTGAGGTCCGGCCGGTGCGATTGCCGGCAGACGGTACTCAGCCGGGTCCCCCGAGCCGGGCGGCGGCCAGCAGCCGGACCGCCCGCGGGCCCACCCCGTGCAGCGCGAGCAGATCGTCCAGCCGCTCCGGAAGGTCGGCGATCGACCGGTATCCGGCGTCGACCAGCGCACCGGTCGCGGGACGGCCGATCTTCACCCCGTCGAAGACCGGACCCCGGTCCTGCGCTGTGGTCATGACCCGAAACTACTCGGCTGGGAGACCTTACGGTGCGCGGGCCGGGCCATGGCGTTCACTTGTCGTCGCTCCGGGCCGAGCCGCCGCAGATCGCGTTGAACCGCTGCCAGGCGGTCTCGGGTGGAACAGGGGCGGTGGGGTCGGTGACCGCGGTGAGGAGGCCGACGAGAGCCCAGGACAGGGTCGTGATCGTGAGGTCGTCGGCGGGGCGGTCGAGATGCTCGGCGAGGATGGTCGCGATACTGCCGCGGTAGCCGCGCAGCGCTGTCGCCGTGGACTTCGGGCCGATCAACGGCTGGTAGACGTCCGGGTTCCGGGCCGCCAGGGTGAGCATGATCCGGACCGGTGCCCAGGGGCCGCGGTCGGGGGAGCGGGCGATCTCGGTGCGGAGGAATTCGGTACAGCTCACCACCAGCAGATCGTCTTTGTCGCGGTAGTGGGCGTAGAAGGTGGAGCGTCCGATATCCGCGCGGTCGATGACATCGCTGACCGTGATGCGGTCGTAGGCGCGTTCCATCATCAGGGCAATCAGGGCCCGGTGCAGGGCGTCCCGGGTGCGTCGGACCCGGCGGTCTGAGCTGGACATCAGTCTTCCTCGTCGGACAAATTCCGCGGACCTGTGCGGAAACGGACGGATCCGCCGGTTTTGCTTCTGGTGGTCGCCGGGCCGGCCACCGACGATCACATCATGTCTCCTACACGATCCGCACGCGCTCCCATGTTCGTCGACGCTGCCGGGACCGGCCTGGTCATCGAGGGTATGCGGCGGTACAACCTGTTCACCACGGTGTGGTTCCTCGGCCGGCACCGCCGGCTGATCGCCGAACTGGTCCGGACGAGCAAGGTCCGCGCCGGTGACCATGCCGTCGATATCGGTTGCGGTCCGGGAAAACTCGTTCGTGCCCTGGGCGCGCAGGCCGGGCCGCAGGGCAGTGCGGCCGGTATCGACCCGTCCGCGGCCGCCGTCGACTACAACCGCCGCCGCGATAACAATCCGAACCACCGGTATATCCAGGCTCCGGCCCAGGAGCTGCCGCTGCCCGATGCCTCGGCGGATGTCGTGACCTGCACCTTCGTCATGCACCATATTCCGGAGGAACACCGTGAGGCCGCCCTCGCCGAGATGTGGCGGGTTCTGCGCCCGGGGGGCCGGTTGCTGCTCGCCGACGCCGATCCCACGCCGTGGATGCGGTTCCTGTTCTCCCGTTCGGGCAACCGGCACGGCGACAGTGACCCGTTCGATGCGGTCGATATCCGGCGGTACACCGCTACCTTGCGCTCGGTCGGGTTCACCGAGCTCGAATACACCGGAAGCCGCTACATGACGGGTATATCGACCGCGGTCAAACCGGCGCACTGAACCGGCATCGGCGCTCAGCGAGGGGCAGGCGCCGATCAGCGCAGGCGGGAACCCGCTTGCGGCGGCGGTGCCGGTGACCAGCGATCCGGGGGGCGGGATGCTAGTCTCCCGCAGAGATCGCTGGAGGGAGGCCGCCATCACCGCACTGTGGATCATCGTGCTGATCGTCGTGCTCGTCGTGGCGGGCATCGTGGCGTATCTGCTCGTGAAACGGAAGAGCCGGCCGGCCGCCCCGTCGGCACCGGTCGACCCGTTCGCCGATAAGGATTCCGATGCCCTGCGCGGGGACCCGCGGGCGCTGAAGGCCGGAGATATCGTCGATATCTTCCAGCAGACCTTCACCGTCCGCGGTTCGCTGCGGTTGAAAGAGGGCGGGTACCAGTGGAGTGAGCATCTGCTCGACGACGCCCGGGGCACCCGCAAATGGCTGTCGGTGGAGGAGGACCCCGAGCTCGAGCTGGTCCTGTGGACGGAGACGCCGGGAATCCCGGCGCCCGGCGGTGCCGAGCTGGAGCACGACGGGAAACGGTTCCGGCTGGAGGAGTCGGGTAATGCCCGCTACGTCGGTGAGGCGACCACCGGGCTCACCCCGTCCGGCACGGTGGCCTATCACGACTATCTGGCCGAGGACGGAACTCGGCTGTCCTTCGAGGATTTCGGGGAGTCGGGGAAGAAGGAAGCGGCAATCGGGCAGGTCGTCTACCGCAGTGCGATTATGATCTATCCGCAGTCGCCGTCTTGAGTAGCTGCATTACCGGACGGGCTGTGCACCAGACGGGGGAAGGTTTTCTGTGAGTCGTAAGTCCTGGGTGGTCGTTGCTGTCTGCGCGATCCTCGCCTTTGTACTGTCCGGATGCGGATCCGATGACGACGACGGTGACGGTGCGCGGTCCTATATCGGATCGCACTACACGCGTGCCGCGAATCTCGACGAACCCAACAACGGGATGGCCTACACCGCGAACAAACAGCCGGCCGCGGTCGCCGACGAGATCACCAAAGCGGCGCGCCCGCTGGACCGGCGTTCGAGCGGGCCGATGACCTTCCTGCAATACCGCGACGACATCATCGCGATATCCCCGAACGGCTCCGGGACGAAGATCCTGGTCGACGACTATCGGAACGGTCACCGGCGGCATCACTCCTATGTCAGTGCTTTCGGCTGGCCCAGTGACAACAGCAGCTTCCGCGGCGGCGGTTCCGGCGACGGAAAATAGGCCGCCGTCCCACCGATCCATTCCAGGAGGAAACAATGCTCGAAGACCTGCCCGCGGACGCCGGTGCCGCGGCCGCCTACTCCGGCCTCGGAATCGTCCTGATGGTGCTCGGGTTCGTCCTGGTGGACGTGCTCACCCCCGGTAACCTGCGGCACCAGATCTGGGTGGAGCGCAACCGCAACGCCGCCCTGCTGGTCGCCGCGAACATGCTGGGTGTCGGGATCATCGTCGCGACCGCGATCTGGACGTCCGAGGGGGCGATCGGGCGGGCGCTGGTGTCGAGCGCGGTCTACGGCATCATCGGCCTGGTGGCGATGGGGCTGGCGTTCCTGATCCTGGAATTCACCACCCCCGGTGAGTTCCGCGGTGTGGTGAACGAGCACGAACTGCATCCCGGGGTGTGGGTGAGCGCCGCGGTACATATCGCGGTCGCGGCCGTGGTCGCCTCCGCCCTCACCTGAGGTGCCGGCGAGCACTCTCGCGGCCGATCAGGAGCCGGCGGAATCCGCCGGTGCGGCAGCCGGCACCGTGGCCCCGCGGCCGGGCTTTCCCGGCCGGTTCGCCCGGATCGCCCTGCTGCTCACGGTGTTCGTCTGTGCGGCCTGCGGATTGGTGTACGAGCTGTCCCTGGTGACCCTGGGCAGTTATCTGATCGGTGATACCGCCACCCAGGCCTCCATCACCCTCAGTGTGATGGTGTGCGCGATGGGTGTCGGCGCACTCGCGGCGAAACCGCTGCGGCACCTGGCCACGCCGGCGTTCCTGGCCGTCGAACTCGCGCTCGCGCTGGTCGGTGGCCTGTCGGTGCTGGGTCTCTACGCCGCCTACGCCTGGCTCAACCTCTACACGGCCGCGCTCGTGCTGGCCTCCTGCGTGATCGGCGCCCTGGTCGGTGCCGAGATCCCGCTGCTGATGGAACTGTTGCAGCGCATCCGCAAACAGGATGCGGGGAGCGCGGTCGCGGACCTCTTCGCCGCCGACTACGTGGGTGCCCTGCTGGGTGGTCTGGCCTTCCCGTTCCTGCTGCTGCCGGTCTTCGGGCAGATCCGGGGCAGTCTCATCGTCGGGGTGGTGAACGCGCTGGCCGGGCTGGTGCTGGTGTTCATCTGGTTCCGCGCGGACCTCTCGCACCTGGTCAGGGCCACCTTCGTAATGGTCACCCTGCTCGTTGCCGGAGTGCTGGTCGGCAGCTACGTTTATGCCGATCGGTTCGAAGCGACCGCCCAGCAGGCGCTGTTCGCGGCGCCCATCGTCTGGCAGCATCAGACCGAGTACCAGAAAATCGTGCTCACCGAATCCGTGTCACCGTTCGGCACCCGGGACACCCGGCTCTTCCTCAACGGCGATCTGCAGTTCTCCTCGGTCGACGAATACCGGTACCACGAGGCGATGGTGCATCCCACGCTCGCCGGGAAACGGGAGAATGTGCTGGTCGTCGGCGGTGGCGACGGTCTGGCACTGCGCGAGATCCTGAAGTATCCGGACGTGCGCACGGTCACCCTGGTCGAACTCGATCCGGTCATGATCGACCTCGCCCGCACCGACCCCCGGCTGACCGAACTCAACGGGAACTCCTTCGCCGACCCACGCGTGCGGGCCGTCACCGCCGACGCGTTCACCTGGTTGCGCACCGCCCGAGCGGATTACGACGCGGTGATCATCGACCTGCCCGACCCGGACCAGACCTCCATCGCCAAGCTCTACTCCACCGAGTTCTACGCGATGGCCGCCCAGGTGCTGGCCCCGGACGGCACCATGGTGGTGCAGTCGGGGTCGCCGTTCTTCGCCCCGCACTCCTACTGGTGTATCGCGGCCACGGTCCGCACCTCCGGGCTGCACGTGCTGCCCTACCACGTGGACGTGCCGAGCTTCGGCGACTGGGGTTTCCTGCTGGCCACCCGCGACCCGGACCCCGAACTACGCCTCGACCCACCGGCCCCGCTGCGTTCGATCGACGCGACGAGTCTGCAGGCGGCCACCGTTTTCGCCCCGGACCGCCGCGATACCGGGGAACAACCCTCCACCCTCATGCATCCGGTGATCCTCGACCTCGCGCGCAAGGAATGGGTTTAGGGCCCTGCCGCCCTCGGGTCGGCACGCCCGAATACTTGCCGTGACGCTCGAGGCGCAGGCGTGGCTCCCGGGTTCACGACGCTGACCCCGCCCCCTCTGCTGCGGGCTCGCTGCAAATGGCTCCGTCCGGGCTGGTTCGCTACCCGTGGGTGACGACCCGGCGATATCAGTCGGGTGGCTCCCAGGTGACCACAGGTGCCAGGCCCCGCAGCGCTGGGCCGACCGGGGTGAGCCGCATGATCGCGTCGCGCAGCAGCGCCGCCGGCGCCCAGGACATCTGCAGGGCGGCCCCCATACGCCGCGACAGTCGCTGCAGCGGTTCGACGCGGGTCCGGCGGACCCGGTCGTATTCGGTGAGTGCGGACGGGATATCGCGATACCGGTCGAGCAGTGCCGCGGCGGTGATCGCATCCTCGACGGCCAGGTTCGCACCCTGGCCGAGATTGGGGGTCATGGCGTGGGCGGCGTCACCGAGGAGGGCTATCGGGCCGCGGACATAGGTGTCGAGCGGCGGCAGTTCGTAGATATCGTGCCGCAGTAACGTCGCCGGATCCGTCGCGTCCAGCAGCGCCGGGATCGGCTCGTGCCAATCGCCGAAGCGGCGGCGGAGCTCGGCGAGTTCGCCGTTCGCGCTGCTCGCTCCCGCAGGAAGACTGGCGGAACCGTAGTAGTACACCCGGCCGTCGCCCAGCGGACCGATACCGAAACGTTCACCGCGCCCCACGGTCTCGCCGCCCGAGTGCACCGGCGCCGGCGGCGTCACGATGGACCGCCAGGCGGTGTACCCCGCGTAGGCCGGGGGGAGTGCATCGGGCCAGTGCAGGCTTCGGACGGTGCTGTTGATACCGTCCGCCCCGAGCAGCAGATCCGCATCGGAGGTTCCGCGACTGTGCCGAATCCGGATGCCCCGTTCGGTGATCTCGACCTCGTGCACCGCCGATGCCAGTCGGAGGCGCCCCTCCCCGAGCGCGCCACACAGAATATCGAACAGCTCCGTCCGGTGGATCATCACCAGATCGCCGTAGCGGTCCCGGACACCGGCGATATCGGTGCGCGCCAGCCATCGGCCGGAGGGATCGCGCATACCTGCCTCGGTGGCCGCGGTCGCCCGGTCCCGGACGGCCATCCCGATGCCCAGCGCGTCGAGGCCGCGTAATCCATTGGGCCACAAGCTCAATCCGGACCCGGCGGGCCCCACGGTTTCGGCACGTTCGAGAACCTCGACCTGCCAGCCGCGTTGTCGCAACGCAATCGCCGCGGTGAGTCCCGCGATACCTGCGCCGACGACGACGGCCCGCCGTTGCTGTCCGGTTGATTCCCCGGTCATCGCCACCTCCGATATCGGGCACCATTGCCCGCCCCGACTCGATTATGTCGTGACCCTAGGCGGGTGGTACCCGCTGCACACTGTGTGATGCGACTCGATCCGGCCCGTCGGATAGGCGGTAGGGCCGGGCCGGATCGGTCAGCGGTCGTCTCCTGTGCAGGTGTTCGCAAGGGCGGCGCTGTGGTGCCGGAGGCGGAGGTGCTGCCGGTGGCACCGGGTGCGGAGGGAGTCGCGGCGGTGCCGTTCGCGCTGCCGACCGGTGTGCCCCGCACTTGGTGACCCGGTCCCGGCCGCGGCCGGGTCACGGTTGCTGCGGTGCTCCGGGTGGCGGAGAGGTCGCGGTGGAGCCGGGCGTGGTCGCGGCCGTGTCCGCCGGTGTCCGGGTTGTGGGCGAAGTCGTGACGGACCCGATGGGGGAGGACGTGGCGATGGTGCTGCCTGTGGCGTCGGCGCTGTCGTCTCCCGAGGCTTCCTCGCCGGTTTCGTCGGTGGTGGTGGTCACCGTGGTCTCGGAGGTCGTCTCCGAGGTGGTTGTTTCCGGGGTGGTCGTTTCGGATTCGGTGGGTTCGACGGTCGTGGTGGTGATCGGGGGCGGCGGGGTCGTGGTGATCGGGGGCGGCGGGGTCGCGGTGACCGTGGGCGGCGGCAGGGGAGGACCGGGTTGCGGTTCGGGCTCGGTCCACGCCGGGGGAGGGGCGGGTACCGCGACCGGCCCCTCGGGGGCGATCGACGTCACCGGCACCGATTCGCTGACCGAGACCGGCGGCGCGGGCTGCGGTGGCGGGCTCGACGGGCGACGAGACGTTACCGGGGCCGTGGTGGCCGAACGTGTTACCGGCGCCGTGGTTACGGGCGTTTCGGTAACGAGTGTGCTGGTGTCGCGGGTGAGTGCGAGCGCCGATGTTCCGGCGACGGCGAGTGCGAGGACCGACAGCACCACAGCAGCTCGCCGGGGAAAACGCGTCGTCGGCGGCCCGACCGGAGTCGTGGCGGCCGCCGGTGTCGCAGGCGCCGGACCGGCCGGGCCCGGGGCGTCGGCCGGCGCCGGGGCGGTCGCGACCGGGGTTACCGGATCCGAGGCCGCTCCCGGCGTGGCCGATGCCGCAGAGGCCGGCGCCGGCGCTGCGGACGCCGGTTCGGCCGGATCCTGGGCCGGAGTTACCGAAGCCGGTGCCGGGCCCGAGCGTGGTGCCGGGACTGCGGGTACCGGTGACGGTGCCGTCGGCGGCTCCCACAGCGCGGCCCGGGCGGCGGCGGCCAGTTCACCGGCCGTTTCGTAGCGCCGGCCGGGATCCTTGGCCATACCTTTGGCGATCACCGCGTCGAACGGACTCGGTAGACCGGCGGTCGACGGCGACGGCGGTTCGTCGTTGAGGTGTGCGGCGATCTGGCGCTGCATACTCTCGCCGCGGTAGGGCTTGGCTCCGACCAGGCATTCGTAGAGAACGCAGGCCAGGGAGTACACATCCGAGGGCGCGCCCGAATCGTCGTCGGCGAGGCGTTCCGGGGCCATATAGGCGAAGGTGCCGATCACGGCGCCCGTGGTGGTGACGGTGGTGTCCTCATCGCTGCGGGCGATCCCGAAGTCGATCAGATACGCGAAACCCGCACGGGTGACCAGGATGTTCGACGGTTTCACATCCCGGTGCACGAGCCCTTCGGCGTGCGCCGCGTCCAGGGCCGCGGCGATCTGGGCGACCACCTCGACCGCCTCCGCCGGCTCCAGGCGATCCCGTTCGGCGAGCAGGGTCGCCAGGTTGGGGCCCTGTACCAGGCGCATATCCAGGAAGAGGCGACCGTCGATCTCGCCGAAATCGTGGATCGGCACGATATGCGGTTCCGCGAGCCGGGCCGCGGCCTGGGCTTCGCGCTGGAAGCGTTTGCGGTAGGTGGCGTTGTGGGCGAACTCCGGGGCAAGGACTTTCACCGCCACCAGCCGGTCGGTGCCGGTGTCATAGGCGCGGTGCACTTCCCCCATGGCCCCGGCCCCGAGTAGTTCGAGGAGCCGGTAGCGGCCGAACGGTGTTCCTTCCACGAGCAACGGATACCACATTCTGTGACCGTTCACAGCACCCGACAACTACCGGGTTTGAACTCCGGAAAACGGGAAAGTGCTGGAAGCAAAGGGTTTCGGCTAATCGGGGGGCTCGTCTGTACTGATGGATTCGATGGGTGGATCGGCGAATATCCGGGCGGCCGAATCGCCGAGCCGGGCCGCTGTCTCGGCCCCGACCCGCAGCGCGAAACGGCCGGCGTCCGGGTCGACCGCGATCAAACCGAAATCGCGGTCGACTTCGTTCTCGGTGAGACCCAGTGCGCTCAGTGCGTCGGCCAGCACCGAGCCCGGGGGCAGTTCGACGGTGAGCAGTGGCACGCCCCCAGGCTACGCGCGGGCCGCCACCTTGCGCAGCTCGGCGAGCAAGGCCTGCGGTGCGACGACCCCGTGCCCGTAATCGTGATCGAACCCGGCGCCGGCCCGGTCGGTGGCACTGCTCAGCAGCAGTTCGCGCAACCGCGCCGGTGGGATCTGCGTGGCCGGCCACTGCGTGCGGAACGCCGCGACCACCCCGGCCAGTACCGGACAGGCCGCCGACGTGCCGGTATCGGGGGCGTCGGCGCCGAATGCCGTGGAACCCAGGAAATGGGTGTAGGAGCTGAGATCGGGTTTGCGGTCGGCCAGCCGTCCCGGGCCCTGCGACGAGTACCCCACGCGTTCCCCGGTGGTATCGACACCCGCGACCGACAGCGCACCCGGATGGGAATTCGCGCCGGTGATGGGCCGGTCGGGGTACGCGCAGCGCCCGTCCGGGCAGTCACGTCCGCAGTTTCCGGCGGCGAAGAGGATATCGGCGCCCGCCGTGTCCAGCGATCCGACGATGACGTTGAACGGGTGGTCCGGGTTGTCGGAGTAGTTGCCCGGATCGCCCACCGGGAAATCCCATTGTGGTGAGAACGAGCCCCAGCTGTTGCTGATCACCAGTGCCCGGCGGTCCTCGGGCTGATCGGTGAGCACGGTCCGCAGATGAGCGAACGCGGCCAGCGCGTCGGAGAGCAGCCCGTCCATCTGACTCCCACCGGACCGGGTGCTCTGCAGCAACGGAATATCGAGGAAAGCCGCGCGGGGCGCCGCGATGAACGCGTCGAAGGCGCACATGGTGCCGTGGTCGACGGCGAATTCGCCCGCCTTACCGCTGACTCCGGCCGGATTCCAGCTGCGTGCAGCATCGATCGTGATCGCCGACCCGCCGACCTCCCGCACCTTCGCCGCGTTGATCCCGGTGTCGAGCACGGCCACCGCCACACCCGCACCGGTCAGCCCCTCGGCGGCGAGCTGTTCGATGCCCAGCAGTTCGGCGACTTTCTTCCAGTCCCCGACCGCACCGTCGTCACCGCAGGTGAGCACCGGTTCGATGACCGGATCCGCGAATACCCCGGCCACTCCCGGCGCGCCGGATACGGCGGCCCGGGCGGTCTGATCACCATCGGGAATCTCCCCGCGCACCAGATAGGACCCGGCGCCCTGGAGCGACGAGTCGCTGACGTTGCCGGCGCCCGGCGGAAGGGCGACCGGGGAGAAGCCGGTGTCGAGGGCGAATCCGGGGAGTTCGCCGGTGATCTCGGTGGCGGAGATACCGGTCGCGGATTCGGCTGCGGCGGCGGACAGTTCGGGGGAAGGGCGAAGCTCGATGACGACTCGCATGCCCGTCATGGTGCCTTGCACCGGGGGACATGGCAATCGGAACGTGAGGATCGCGTCCGGCCCGAGCCGCCCCTCAGCGGCTGCTGTGGTCCGCCAGGGTCATCGGGTATGAGCCGCGGCGGGGATTCGGTGCCCGGCCAGCCGGCTGAGCACGGCCTGGTTGGCTTCCCACCCGTCCGGGAACTTGACCGGGACCCCGAGATAGACGGGTTCGGCGGAGGGGTGCGCGTCGAGTAGTTCGTCGATTCCGCGGCGGCCGACGACGATACAGGCGTGCCGGTGCCGGGACGCCAGCACACACAGCCGCCCGGCCTCCAGGTGGAACGCGCCGGCATCGCGGCGGCCCGACAGCGGGTGCAGGATGACCGTGACATCGTATTCGCGGCCCTGCAGCCGGTTTGCCGTGTCGACGGTGACCTCGGCGCCGATCGTCCCCGCCAGCGCGTCACGCACTGCCTGAGCCTGGTCGCGGTGCGCCGTGCCGACGGCGATCCGGGACGCGTCGATCTCCCGGGTGCCCTGTTCGGAATGGGCGACACCGCCGCGTTCCAGCAGCCGGCAGGTGAGGTCCGCGATGGCGGCCACCGCCTCGCCGTCGGTGCGCAGGGTGTGGCGGGCGGGAAGCTCGTAGTAGGCCCAGCCGTGGACCGCGGCCTCGTCCAGCACCTCGTCCACCGGACCCCGCAGGCCCCGGGTGGTGAACTCGAGCCGCCGCTGCTCGGGCCGGGTCCCCGCCTCGAACGGGGCGAACGGGTAGAAGGCGGCGGACACCACCGAGGCCGCCGAGGGCGGCAGCCGCCAGGACACCGGCAGCGTGTGCACCGGGATACCGTCGTTGTGGTTGAGCATCACCGCGACCGCGCTCATCGTCGGATCCCAGGACAGGCCGGCCCAGCGGTCGGAGTCGACGGTCGCGAACGGGTCCAGCTGGCCGGGGTCGCCGACGAAGAGCCCGCGTTCGAAACGATTCGCGATGCGCAGCAACATATCCGAGCGCATCTGGTATGCCTCGTCCACGATCGCATACGACCAGCGGCCCTCGTCGAGGGTGGCCCATTTCGCGGCCGTGCCGATCACGATCGAACACCGCTCCAGATCGGCCGGCCGGGTGGCGACATCCACATTCTCGCGGTCGATGCGGGCGCTGGGCCGGTAGTCCCCGGCGGACAGGCGCCCGATCCGCAATGCCGGATCGGCGGTGGCGAGCCGGTCGATGAGGTCGTCGACCTGTTCGTTGGTCTGCGCGACGATCATCCGCTGATCGTCGTCGGCCGCGGCCAGCTGCCGGGCCGCGCGCACCACCAGCGTGGACTTACCGGCACCGGGCGGGGAATCCACCACCAGCGCCCGGTGGGCGGCGTTGTCGAGATCGGTGAGTATCGCGCCGATCACCTCGTCGGCTGTGGTCACGACCAGTTCTCCGTGGGTTCGGGGGTGGGCTCCGGCGGCGGGCCGCCGTGCGTCCATGGTGTTTCCTCGCGGGGCGGGAGTTTGGCGGGCGGGCCGCCGAAACCGCTGGGGGAGAAGCGGGCGAAACCGATCCCGTCGCCTTCTTCGGGGACACTGCCCGCGGCCGGGTTCTTGCCCTGCCCCATACCGCTCACCAGTTCCAGCTGGATCACCTCGTCGTCGACCGCGACCACCTCGGCCTTCTGCGCGGGCCGGTCGATGCGGAACAGGGTTTCGCCGATCCGCCCGCGGAACGGGTCGGTGGTGTGCACCCAGATATAGGGTCGCGGCACCTCGCGAGATTTCGGTTTCGCCCGCCGGTCCGGTTCACAGTCGGTGATCGTGCCCTGGAAGGCCTCGCCGACGAGCCGGTATTCGATGAGCACGCGCGGGTCGTCGAATGCCCGCTGCGCCTGGAAGGTACCGAGGGCTTGTTCCTGTTTGAGCAGCCGCCGGGTCGCCGACACGGCGGAATCCCGGCGGGCCTGGGGGTAACCCTCCGGAAGATCGGAGACGAACCAGGAGAACGCCGACCGGTCGTCGGTCCAGCGTTTGTCCACATGGTCGCCCTCGGTCAGGTCACCCAGGAGTTCCACCGCTCGCCACATCAGTCGCCACGTCGGTGCCAGCTGACCGCGCAGCGCCTGTTCGAGGCGTTCGGCGGCAATGACTTTCGCCCATTCGTGCTCCGCGCCGTCGTAGGCGGCGATCAGCGGCGCCAACTCTTCGTTGTCGAATCCCGGGTCGGTCGACGGGCCCGCGGGCGGTGCCGCCAGCGGATCCTCGGCGAGCGCGGCGGCCTGCGGGCCGGTAAGCCCGGCCGGTGGGTCGATCCAGCCGAGCAGGGCCGCCAGGTTCCCGTCCTCGAGCGCGGACTGGCCGGTCGCCCAATGGGCGGTGAGTACCGAGGTCATCGACAGGCAGACACTGGATCCCGGGAAATCGGACCGGTCACCGAACCAGGTGAGCCATCGCCCCAGCAGCGGCAGCGTTTCCGGCACCGCGTTCTCGCCCTCGGTGCGATGGAACCGCACCGAGCGGCCGAGTAGCCGCAGGAACTGCACCCCGCCGGGATTCGGCAGCAGCAGTTGCGGGGCGTCCAGGTAACGCAGGTAGGTTTCCCCGGTCGATTTGACCGTGAGCTCTTCGGCCTGTTCGCAGAACGACGAAATGTAGGGCAGCACACGGTCGGCCAGCTGTTCGATGAAACGCAGCCGCAGGATCCGGTCGCGTGGCTGGGCGACGATCAGCACCGTCGAATCCTCGGGCGACGAACCGAGCATCACCGCCAGCGGCGCGGCGGCCTCACCGGCCAGCCGTAGCGGAACCAGCACCAGCGGGCGGTCGGCGAGGTGGTAGTGCCGCCGCGCGGCAACGGGTTCGGCGCGCCCGGTGCGTGCGGCGGTCGCCTTCGCGAGCGCGCTCAGCACGCTCATGCTGCCTCCATGGGGATGAGCGGGGGCCCTGCGTGGTAACGCGGCGCTGCCGCCTCCGGGCCCGTCCCGCTCATGCTGTGTCCCCGGGGTGCGTGGTTATGCTGCGCTGCCGCCTCCGGGCCCGACCCGCTCATCGGGCGACCTCGAGGCGCAGTGCCCGGGCGCGGCGCAGCATATCGGCGATATCGGCGTGTTCCGGGCCGGGGTCCAGGGTGCCGTCGGCCAGGGCCAGGACGGTGTCGAGATTGTCGATACCGCCGAGGTCGTCGCAGACCCCGCGGCCCAGCGTATCCACCGACCCCTGCGTCCGGGCCTCGGCGCGGCAGGCGAAGGCCAGCTCACAGCTGGACATACATTCCGGCGCGTACCGGGACGGAATCGCCGCGACGGTGTCCGCCAGTGCCTCGCCCGGGGTGAACGAGGTGCCGGCGGGCACCAGATCCAGCAGGGCGTCGATGGAGGTGAGCCGCGACAACTGCCGCCCGATCACCGCGAGCTGCTTGCGCAGATCCAGCTTCGCCGCGACCGGCCGGTTGGTGAAATCCCGGGCGGCCACCAGGATCGACTCGTGGGCCACGTCGTCGGGTGAATGCCCCAGTTCGCGCAGCAGTTCCCGCATCGCCAGCACATACACCGCCGATTGCCGCGCGGCCGAGGCCACCTGCGCCGGGTCCGCCTGGCCGTCGACGATGGCGAACGATTTGATCTCCACGACGTAGAACTTCCCGCCGATCTGCAGGGCCACCACATCGGGTTCCAGATAGGCGGTGGCCCCCGCGATCTCCAGGCGCAGCATCGGATGATCGAACAGGGTGCCCTGCCCGGAGCTCAGCGCCTGACCCAGTAATTGTTTGGTGCGCTGGTAGCGAATGGAATTGGTGGCGTTGTCCCCGACGGTCGCCAGATCGTGATACCCCACTTCGGGAATCGTGAGCCCGAGTTCCTCGCGCAGCAGCCGGAGCAGTTCGGCACAGCCGTGCGCCTTCACCATCGCCTCGAACGAATTACCCCGGGTGATCGCGAACGGTGACTGACCGAACTGCGCCGGGAACCCCAGCTCTCGGGCGATCACCGTTTTGTCCACCGCCGCCGCGTCCAGCAGTGCCCGGCGCGCACATCCCGGGTTGGCGGTGAGCGCGGCGATGGTGCGGGCATTGTGCCGGCTGGTGGGCGCCGCCCCGCGTAATTCGTCCAGGCGGGTGGTGAGGGATTTCTGCGCAAGCGTCATCTCAGGCCTCGTTCCTTCGCCGTTCGGCCACCGCGAGCCGGACACCGAACAATTGCGCCGCGGGATCCGCCAGTTGCCGCGCCGCCCGCTCCGCGGCCTCGGCCCGCTGCTGTCTGTCGTCTTCTCTGTGCACCTCGAGCTCGCGTTCCGCGGCCGCCAGCACCACATCCGGATCCATGGCCACCCCGTCCGTGGCGCCCGGGATGGATACCGCCAGCTGCCACAGCACGCGTTGCCCCGCAGGGGTATTGCCGTGGTCCGTCAGATACCGGGCCAGCCGGATCGCGGCCGTGAGCAGATCCACCCGCGGGCTCAGCGGCCCGACCATACGCTGCGCCGGTGGCCAGGTACTCACCGCCAGCAATCCGCGGGCCGGGGCCAGCAGATCGGTGGTCATGGCCGCGCAGATGTAGTACGGGCGGGCGTAGGGCGCCGCGCGGAAGGACCGTTCCTCGTCCCGCCGCAGGCTGGTGAGCCGGGCCGCGACCAGTTCCCCGGAGAAGAACGCGTCGTGCACCGCGAGGACCAGCTTCGGGGCCGCCGGAACCGACAGCAGGGTCAGCGACCGGTGTACATGTTCGCGGACCGGAACGGCACCCGACGGCTGGCGTGGTGGTTCGGCCGGCTCGGGTGTGCCGAGCACGGTCGCGTCCCATTCCGCTTCGGCGGTCCGGAGTTCGGCGCGCAGCCGGCGTGCCGCGGTCCGGTCACCGGACCCCGCGGCACGGCGCACCTGGGCGCGCAGCTCGGCTATGCGCTGTTCCAGCGCATCGACGGTGGGCACGGGGGAGAATCTAGGGGGCAATTCCAGGGAAGTCCAGTAAATGCCAGTATTTGCCGCGGTATGTCGCGGAATTTCCGGATTCCGCAAGGCGACCACTCCATACTTTCGGGTATGTTACGGTCGCGAATATGGTTGCGGCCGAGCCGGATAGCACCCCCGGAATCACCGATGGTTTCGTCGACGCACTGGCCGAACGGGCGCAGTCGGCGGAACAATTGCGCAGGCTGCCGCAGCAGACGATCGACGACGCGATCGCCTCCGGTTTCTTCGGCTGCCTGGTGCCGAAACGGTTCGGCGGCCGGCAGGAGAAATTCCCCGTCATTCTCGACCCCATCCGCCGCATGGCGCACGGCTGCGTCTCCAGCGCCTGGACACTCGGCTTCTACACCCTGCACAACTGGCTGCTCGCCCTGTTCCCCGAACAGGCGCAGGTCGAGGCATACGGGAGCGGCCCGTTCCTGTGCCCCGCCCCGCTGGCACCGACCGGCCGCGGTGTGCCGGCCGACGGCGGTATCACCCTGTCCGGCCGCTGGTCCTGGGCCACCGGCGTAATGGGCGGGAACTGGATCATGGTCGGCGCACTGTGCGGCCCCGATACCGGCCTCTACCCGGCGCTGGCGCTGCTCCCCGCCACCGAGATCACCATCGACGATGTCTGGCACACCGAAGGTATGCGCGCCACCGGCTCCAACGATGTCGTGATCCGCAATGCCCGGGTCGGCGACCACCGCCTGGTCCGCTCCTTCGACATCAACGGCGGATCGGCCCCCGGCGCCGCCGTGCACGACGCCACGACCTACCGGTGGCCGCTGGTCCCCGCCCTGGCCCTGGCGGCCTCGATGCCGGCCCTGGGCGCCGCCGAACGCGCCACCGATATCTACGCCGACCGCCTCGAAGGCCGCATCCTCTACGAGGGCGGCACCCGCCAGCAGGACAAACCGATGGCCCAGGCGCATCTGGGTCACGCCCGAGTGCGGTTGCGGGCGTTGCACGGGTTGCTCGGCGATACGGTCGCCGAGATCGAAGGCCTCCTCGACGCCGGCACCCCGGTCCAGGTACCGATCCGCGCCCAGGCCCGCCTCGCCGCCGCCCATATCGTGCACGAATCCCGCGCCATCATCGCGGACCTGCTCCACGCCTCCGGTGCGAGCGTGCACTTCACCGACCACCCCATGCAACGCCTGAAACGCGACGTCGACGTCCTCAGCGGCCACGTGATCTTCGACTACGACACGACCCGCGAACTCGCCGGCGCCACCGCCATCGGCCTGAAAGCACCCCGGACCGCACTGCTCTGACCCGGTTCGGTACCGCACCGGCGGCGGGTCCGTGTCAGGCTGCGAGGGATCGGATGGCTTCGGTTACCGCGGCCAGGGCCATCAACCGTACGGTGTCGATATCGGCTTCGGTTTCGCCGGTGGCGGCGGCGATGAACCCGTCCCCGTCGAACCGGGTGTGCGGGGGCGTCAGCGCCCGGGCCAATCCGTCGTGGGCGCCCTGGGCGGCGATGAAGCAACCCATCTTGTCGAGCCGGGCGTTGGTGACGACCGCGCCGATGGTGGTGTGCGTCCGGGATTCCGCGAATTCGAAGGGTTGCGCGAGCATGGCCACCGCGTCCAGCGCTATCTCTCCGCTGCCGTCGTCGATATCGCCGAATGCGTTGACGACACACAACGCGCCCACCGTGAGATCACCCAATCGGCGTTGTGCGTAGGCGATTCCGCCGGGGCGGCGGAGGTCGGGCCCGCGCCAATGCGCGGTGAATGCCCCTGTCCCGGCACCGATCCGGCCGTGGGTGACCTGTTCTTCCGTGCTCGCCCGGGCAGCCGCGTATCCGTGTTCGGCTGTCGGGCGGGCAGCGGGGTCACCGGCCCCGAGATCGAAGAGCGCCAGTGTGGGGACGATGGGGACGCGTCCACCGGGAGTCATGACCCCGCGGCCGTTTTCCTCGAGGTAGCGCATGACCCCGTCGGCCGCCGCGAGTCCGAACGCCGACCCGCCGGTGAGCAGGATGGCGTCGACCGAGGCCAGGGTCTTGTCGGGCGACAATGCGTCCAGTTCCCTGCTCGCGGGCGCCCCGCCCCGGACCTCGGCCGAGGCGACAGTCCCTTCCGGGAGCGTGAGAACCGTACAGCCGGTCGCACGTTCGATATCCGACCAGTGTCCGAGCCGGATGCCGGCAATTCCGATCGACATGTGCACCCTCCGAGGACGTCGTACGGCGTTTCATCGAATGGCGGCCAGTATGGCGCAGCGAATCGGACCCGGTCGAGTGATCAGACGATGCCGCGTGACCGTAGCTCCGACAGGTCGGTGTCGGATTTACCGAGCAATCCGCCGTAGACCTCGTTGTTGTGCTGACCCGGTCGTGTGGATCCCGCGTTGCGGATCGTGCCCGGAGTGGCAGAAAGCACCGGAATCACGCCGGGCCCCTTGACGTTCCGCTGGATGCGCTCGTCGTAGTGGTCGGCGATCATGCCGCGGGCGTTGAGCTGCGGGTCGGTGACGACTTCGGCGACCGTGTTGATCGGACCGCTGATCACGCCCGCCTCGCTCAGCTCGGCGATGATCTCCGCGGGCTGCCGTTTCGCTGCCCAGTCGCCGATGATCTTGTCCAGTTCGTCCTGGTTGCGACCCCGCGCCGTATGGTTCGCGAAGCGCTCGTCGGTGGCGAGTTCCGGACGGTCCATGGCGGTGCACAAGCGCCGGAAGACGGTGTCCTGGTTGGCCGCGATCACCACCCAGCTGCCGTCGGCGGTCCGGTAGATGTTCGACGGGGCGATCCCTTCCAGCCTGGTCCCCGAGGGGCCGCGGACGACACCGCCGATGTCGTAGTCGGGGATCGTGGATTCCTGGACGGCCAGGCAGGCTTCGGTGAGGGCGGCGTCGACGATCTGTCCTTCGCCGGTGACAGTCCGCCGGTACAGAGCCGCCAGCGCGCCCTGGGCGGCGAACATTCCGGCCAGGCTGTCACCGAGGGACAGCGCCAGGCGTGGAGGCGGGCCGCCGGGGAAACCGTTCATATGGCGCAGGCCGCTGGCGGCCTCGGCGACCGACGCGTACCCGGCTTTCTTCGCGTCGGGACCGGTCTGCCCGTACCCGGACACTCGAACCAGGATGATGCCGCGGTTGCGTTCCCGCAGCACGTCGTAGCCGAGACCCCACCGTTCGAGCGTGCCCGGGCGCAGGTTCTCCACGATGATGTCGGACTTCTCCGCCAGTTCGAGGAACAGGTCGCGGCCCGCGTCCTCACGGAGGTTCAGGGTGACGGCCTTCTTGTTCCGGGCGTGCACGGTCCAGAAGAAATGATGGCCGTCCAGTTCCGCTTGGCCCCAGGTGCGCAGCGGGTCCGGCGCGTCCGGGGGTTCGAGTTTGATCACCTCGGCGCCCATATCGCCGAGTAGCCGCCCGGCGAACGGGCCGGAGATCAGAGTGCCGATTTCGAGTACGCGGATACCGTCCAGCGCGCCGGTTGTCGCGGAGTCCATCGAGGCATTATCTCCTGACTGCGCTACCGCCTCCGGCCCTGACCCGCTCACGCCGTGTGCATCGGGCGTGAGCGGGGGGCCTGCGTGGTGACGCTGCGCTACCGCCTCCGGCCCTGACCCGCTCACGCCGTGGGCCCGAGGCCGCGGGCGCGCAGCCAGCCGTCGACCAGGGTGATCGCTTTCGCGAGGGGTTCGCGCTGGCCCGGGCCCAGGTAGTAGTGGTTGGCGCCGGGGATTTCGTGTAGTTCCTTGTCCGCGGAGCCCAGGGCCTCGTAGATGCGGTGGCCGTGGGAGGGCGTGCAGACATTGTCGGCCGCGTTGTAGAGCACCAGGGTGGGCACCTCGATATCCGGGCCGCAGGCCACCGCGTCGCCGCGGGCATCGTCGATACTCCACTGCGACAACCAGCTGCGCAGTGTGCTGAACCGGGCGAGACCGAACGCGCCCATGTTCACCTCCTGCGGTTCACCGAGATACGACTCGCCCGGTGTGCGGTCGTTGGGGTCGAGCGCCGGGTCGAGAACGGTGGGGTCGGCCATGGTGCCGTGCACGACGAAACAGAATTCGTCCTGCGGCCGGTCGGAGGCCTGGATGGCGGCCAGTTTCTCCTTCACCCAGGCGGTGATCCGGCGGTTCCGGTCGTGCTGCGCCTGCCGGTACCGGGCCACGAATTCGGGGCTGTACGGCGGCTGGTTGGGGTTGTCCGGGTGGTAGAGGTCGAGTTCCGGATCGCGCCGGGCCGGATCGGATTCGTCGAGAATCGACGGGTCGAGACATTCGGTGAGCGTGTGGTGGCGGCTGATATGGGCGGCCATCAGCAGGATGCCGTCGACCGGAAGCAAATCCAGTGCGGTGAGATCGGGGCCGTCACCGGACGGGCTCGCCGTCACCGTCGGGTGCCGGGCCTGCTGCTGGTAGTACACCGACAGCGAGCCGCCGCCGCTCCAGCCCGCCAGGACCACCTTCCGGTAGCCGAGCCGCTGCTTCGCGTCCCGGATGCATTCGCCGAGGTCCTGCACCACTTTCTCCATGAGCAGCGCGGCGTCGGCGCCCCGGTAGCGGCTGTTGCAGACGATGATGTGGTGCCCGGCCTTGGCGAGTGCGGTCACGATCGGCAGGTAGGTGCCGCTGGACACCGGGTGCATGAGGACGAGCACCGTCTCCGAGGGCAGATCGGCCGGTTTCACCAGAATCGAATCGAGGGTGACGATTTCGCTGAGACCACCGTAGGCGTCCCGGGTCCCGGAGGTGTTCGCGTAGGCGACGACATACGGGACGCGTTCGACATGGTGCGACATGAATTGCCTTTCGAAACGGGAGTTTCCGGCGACCGTCGCGTCGTACCTATGGGAAGGCACGCGAAAGCCGTTGCGCCGGAAGGAGAGCCGATGTGTTCAGTGCGCGCCGAGGTTGTTGGCCAGTACCTCGGGGGAGGGGACGAGACGCCGGCGGGTGTCGACGGCGATGGTCGTCCAGCCGATCCGGCTGAACTCCTCGCGCTTGCGCCGGGCCCGTTCCCGCATCTGCTCCGGGGCGCCGTGGTGCACGCCCTGCGGTGCATGGGAGATCAGTCCCGGCGGCATCGGCACGCCGTACATCTCGCCGCCGTGGAAGAACGCGATCTCGTCGTAGTCGGCATTGCGGTGATACCAGGGGATCGTTTCGGTACCCGGCCCGGACTCGGCGCGTTTGGGCAGGAAGTTCATCACGTACACGCCGGTGGCCTGCATGAACAGATGCACGGTGGCGGGCAGGTGGACCGTATCGGAGAGGATCACGTTGTAGTCGGCGATATTGAAGGTGAACGGGAAGTTGTCGCCCTGCCAGCCCACCACATCCAGCGGATGATGCTGATAAGACAGTGATGTCGGGCCGCCCTCGTGTACCAGGCGCACCTCGTACTCGTCGCGCCCGTCGTCGTCCATGGCCAGTGGCTCCGGGACGGTCATCCGGTTCGGATCGAACGGGAAATGCCGGCCCAGCGGGCCCGCCGGCGGCACCCGGAACTCCTCGGTCGCTTCGATCATCAGCAGCGTCGATTCGCTGTCGGGGACCTGCCGGAAAGTGCACGCCTTCGGGATGTAGACCCAATCGCCCTCCCGGTAGCGCAGCGGACCGAATTCGGTTTCCAGCAACCCGGAACCCTTGTGCACGAAGGAGAGCAGGTCGCCGTCGATATGCCGGGCGAAGAAGGGCATCTCCTGTGCGCGCCGGCTCAGCAGGATGCGGCAGTCGGCGTTGGAGAACAGCAGCAGCGGGGAGCCCGCCGGGTCGGTGGAATCGGTGGGTTTCAGCGCGTCGGCCAGGACATCGACCGGCGCGAGGGGCCCGGTCGCGCGATAGCTCACCGGATCGTTGCGCCGGTACAGCTGCGCGGTGCGGCCGGTGAAACCGCCACGCCCCAGCTCATCGTCCTTCAGGCCGTCGAGATCGGCGTGCAGACGGTCGGGAGTCGTGCCTTTCCGCAGGTGCACAAAGGATTCCATAGCAGCATCCAGTCCTCGTCGGGCGCTCCGGCGAGGCAGCCGCGGACAGTGCAGAGCCGCTGCGACCCGCCGCACCGCAGAGCAAAAGTGGCTGGGCTCACAGTTGCAGAGAAATTGATCGGTGTCAATATAATTGCGGGTATGGACGCTGTGGTCGCACCTGAACCGCGCGGGTCGCGCAAAGGCCGGGGCCGGCCCCCTGCCGGGGAAACACCTGCCTCGGTGGACGAGATCCTCGCCGCCGCGCTACGGGTCTTCGCCCGGGACGGGTTCACCGGCACGTCGGTCGCGGCGATCAACCGGGAACTCGGCGTGAGCCACAACTTGATCCACCAGCGCTTCGGGTCGAAGGAGGCCCTCTGGTACGCGGTCGCGGACTGGATCTTCGCCAACGCGGTCACGTTGCTGAAGATCCGGCCCGAACGCGCCGATCTGCCGCCGCTGGAGGAGTTCCGGCTCGGTATCGTCCGCTTCCTCGAACTCCAGGCCGAATACCCCGATGTGGTGCGGCTGATCAGTATGGAAGCGGCGATCGAGAGTCCCCGCCTGACCTACCTCTACGACCGGCACATCCAGCCGATGTCGGTGCTGCTCGCCGAACCCCTGAAACCGCTGCTCCAGCGCAAGATCCTGCACCGCGACGATCTACGCTCGCTGCACTTCCTCATCGCCCACGGTGCGACCGCGCCCTACGCCGCACTCCCGCTGGCCACCCGGATGTCGCCCTCGGACCCGCTCGGGAAGCCTGCGGTGCGCCGGCATGCGCGGCTGGTCGCGGATACCATCGTCGCCGGAATCGAAGCGCGGGTGGCGCGCGCCGGGGGCGACACCGGACGGAGCCCGTGACACGGTGGCGAATTATGTGGCCGCTGAACGGTTTGCGGACCGTCCCGGCTCCACTCGGCTGGTGAGCAGTTCGGTGAATTCCTGCGCGTAGGCGAGCTGCTTACGCAACCGCTCGGCGCTCTCGCGTGCCTTCTCCCGGAAGGTCAGCAATTCGCCGGATGCCGTGGCGCGCCGGGGCGCGGACGCCGCGGGGTCGCCCAGAATCTCCAGGCATTCCAGCAGTTGTTTCATTTCCGCGAGCGTGAAACCGAGGGGCTTCATTCGCCGGATCACCAGTAACCGTTCGACGTCGTCCGCGGTGTAGAGCCGGAAACCGCCGCTCGACCGGGCCGACGGCTGGACGAGTCCGACCTCGTCATAGTGCCGAATGGTCTTGAGTGACAACTCGGTCCGTTCCGCCACCTGCCCGATCTGCAGGTACTGACCGGAACCGCCGTCGAAACCGGCACGTGCGGGCGGAGGTGCCGCATCCTCCATATCAGTGGGCGCCGGCCAGATGACCGGAAAGACGTTGGTGCCGGGCCACGGAGGCCGCGTTCAATCCCAGGATTTCGACGCGCTTGCCCTTGGCCGCGTACTTGGTGGTGATGGCATCGAGCGCGGCCACGGTGGAGGCGTCCCAGATATGGGTTTCGGACATATCGATCACGATATTGGCCGGGTCGCCGGCATAGTCGAATTGGTAGACCAGGTCGTTGCTGGACGCGAAGAACAGTTCACCACGCACCTTGTAGACCCGGGTATCGCTGTCCGCGGCGGATTCGATGTCCGGCACGACCTCGGTGAAATGCGCGACCCGGTGCGCGAACGCCACCATCGCGGTGAGTACGCCGGCGATCACGCCGTACGCGAGGTTGTGGGTGACGACGGTGACGCCGACGGTCACCAGCATCACGGTGGTCTCCGCGATCGGCATCCGCCGCAGTGTCGCGGGCGCGAGGGAATGCCAATCCATGGTGCCCACCGACACCATGATCATCACCGCCACCAGCGCCGCCATCGGGATCTGCGCCACCAGCCCGCCGAGGCCGACGACCAGGATCAGCAGGAAGGTACCGGCCAGGAAGGTGGAGATCCGGGTACGCGCACCGGAGACCTTCACATTGATCATGGTCTGGCCGATCATGGCGCAACCGCCCATCCCGCCGAAGAATCCGGTGACGATATTGGCGATGCCCTGCCCCCAGCCTTCGCGGGACTTGTCCGAGTGGGTATCGGTGATGTCGTCGACCAGTTTGGCGGTCAGCAGCGATTCCAGCAGGCCGACCAGCGCCATCGCCAGTGCGTAGGGGGCGATGATCCGCAGGGTCTCCAGCGTCAGCGGCACATCGGGCAGCAGCGGAATCGGCAGGCTCGACGGCAGTTCACCCTCGTCCCCGACATTCGGCACGTGCAGCGCGAATACCAGGGTGACGGTGGTGAGCACCACGATCGCGATCAGCGGTGCCGGGACGGCCGTGGTGAGTTTCGGTAGCCCGATGATGATCGCCAGCCCCGCCGCGATCATCGGATACACCAGCCACGGCACACCGAAGAGGTGCGGGAGCTGGGCCAGGAAGATCAGGATGGCCAGCGAGTTCACGAATCCGACCATGACGCTGCGCGGGATGAACCGCATCAGTTTCGCGACCCCGGCCACACTCAGCGCGATCTGGATCGCACCGCCCAGGATCACGGTCGCGATCAGATAGTCCAGCCCGTGGTCGCGCACCACGGGCGCGACGACCAGCGCGACGGCACCGGTCGCGGCCGAGATCATGGCGGGCCGCCCGCCGGTGATCGCGATGGTGACCGCCATGGTGAACGAGGCGAACAAGCCCACCCGGGGATCCACCCCGGCGATGATCGAGAAGGAGATCGCCTCCGGGATCAGCGCCAAGGCCACGACGAGGCCGGCCAGTACCTCGGTCCGCAGTCGCTTCGGGCTGCGCAGGGCTGCCGCCACCGAGAGGGCGCGGTTGTCGGGCCGCTGTGTCGTCGGCACTGTCGCTGACTCCGTTCACTGGACGCGCGTGAGCGCGGCGGGCGAACGCGGGTCGCCACGCGGAAGATCTGTGGGGCCGGGTGGGCAGACGTACGGGCCGGAATCGGCCGCACTGCCGGGCATCGATGATCGGCAACCACTCAGCGACCCGAACCCTACCCTTACGGGAGGGTAGGGTCGCAAGCTCGGCGCGGGGATAGTGGTCCAGCCCTCACTCCCGCGATGCCCGGTTCGCAGCTGCCGGGAAACGGGCCGGTGGAATGACATGCGAACGCCGCCGAGCAGCGGGGCTCGGCGGCGTTCGAAGAGAGAGTCGGCGCCCCACAAGCGCCTCTCGGCGAGTGGTCGCTCGTAGCGACAAAAGGGGTGAGGCCCGGGGCTGTTCGGACGCCGACAGGGTGTTCAACCGCGCCGGCGGGCCCGCTATTTCCGCCGCATGTGTGACACCGGTTACCGGCCACTCGACACGTCGGCCACCCGGCACCGAGACACCTCGGCTACCCGGGTACCTCTGCCGCGTCGGCACCTCTGCGGCGTCGGTCGCCCCGGTCGTGTGCGGTGCCCGGACCTGTGCCGCCGGATGTCACACGCGAACAGACCGGCACGGCGTCCGGGGCTCGTCAGGCCGCTACCGCGGCAGACGCGAGCAACTCGTCGACAAAGCCCATCGCGCGGCGCTCCAACGCCTCGTAGTGGGCCGTGTGCGCGGCACCGGTCAGAGCTTCGCCGAGCACGAGGTTGCCGGCGTCATCGACACGCTGCGGCTTGTCCTCCGCACCGGTCAGCAGCCCGACCGTGGAATGGGACAACCCGCAGTAGTAGGCGATTCCCTCGTTGAGCTGGGGGCCGAGCGATTGCTGCATCAGTTCGACATAACCGTCGTCGTCCGCCGCCCCGGCCAGGCCCAGCCACAGCATCCGTTTGCCCGCCAGCCTCGGTGCGCTGCGGCCGTAGGCGAAGCCGTAGTTCCACACCCGATCGATCCAGCCCTTGAGGAGGGCCGGCATCTGCACCCAGTACACCGGGAACACCGCGACGATCAGGTCGGCGGCGAGGATCCGGCGCATATGGTCGTGGACCTCAGGTGAATAGGTCTTCTCCCGGTTGCCCCATTCCGGTTGGTCGGCGACGGTCATCCGCGGGTCGAAGCCCTCGCCGTGCAGGTCGAGCCGGTCGATCCGGTAGCCGGCCGCGGACAGCCGGCGGATGGCCAGGCCGGCGATATGGGCGGTCAGCGAGTCGGGGCGATGGTGGGCGAAGACGACCAGAGCGGTGCGGGTGGTGTCGTCTGTCGGAGTGTTGTGCACGGATCCTCCAGGTGGTCCGGGTAGCGGGCGATCGCTTTTCATTCCACACCGGTTCCGCTGGACGATCTATGGGTGAAGATCCACATTCGATAGGAGTTCGTCTACGCTCGTGGGGGTGGATCCTTTGAGTAGATTGCTGGGCGGTATCCGGGCCGAAGGTTCCGTGGTCACCCACGCGGTGCTGGACGCGCCGTGGACGATCCGCTTCGCCGACCGCGCCCCGCTGACGATGGTGACCGTGCTGCGCGGCGGCGGCACACTTCTCCTGCCCGGCGGTGCCGAACATCGTATTTCGGCCGGCGACACCGCCGTAGTGCGTGATTGCGAGCCCTTTCTGCTCGCCGACCGAGGCGATTCCGCGGCGCTGCCCCATGCCGAATACGAGATCGCCTGCTTCGCCGCGGACCCGAAATGCGACGCCGCCCTGGACGACGGCCGCTGGGGTAACGATCCCGCCGGCGAAACGGCGCTGATCGTCGGCGCCTACCGCGCCTCGGGCCGCCGCCACGAACGACTCCTGCGCGCGCTGCCGCCCGTCCTGGTCGCGTCCGACGACGTCGAGGTCTGTGCCTGGATGGCCACCGTCGCCGCGGACGCGACCGCTCGCCCGGCCGGCGCCCAGGCGCTGATGGACCGGCTGCTCGACTGGGCGCTGGTGTGCACCCTGCGCGACTGGTTCGACAGGCAGGACAATGACGCGCCGGGCTGGTACCGCGGCCCCGCCGATCCGGTGGTGGGCCCGGCCCTGGAAGCAATGCACAGCCGTCCCGCCGCGGGCTGGACGGTGGCCTCTCTGGCGGCGGCGGCCGGTGTGTCCCGCGCTCTGTTCGCCAAACGCTTCACCGACGTCATGGGCCAGTCGCCGCTGGCGTATCTCACGGAATGCCGGATGGACGAAGCGGAGGAACTACTGGCCGACCGCGACCTGACGGTTGCGCAGGTGGCGAAGGCCGTCGGCTATGCGGACGCCTTCGGTTTCAGTGCGGCGTTCAAACGCCATCGGGGTGTGCGTCCCAGCGATTTCCGCGGCAAGGTCGCCGCCGTGTGAGCGCCTGGACAGGCGACAAAGTTACAAGTCGGCGGGTGGTGCGGTCACCGATACTCGCCCGTATGAACATCGAGAAGATCACGCCGAAACTGGTCGTCGAGGGCGCCGGCGCGGCAATCCGCTACTACGGCGAAACGTTCGGCGCCGTGCTCCGGCAGCGGCACGAGGCGGACGGGCGGGTCGTCTTCGCCGAACTCGGCCTGCCCTGCGGTGCGGTATTCGAACTGAAGGACGCCGACGAATTCGACCAGGACCCACTCCGGCTCGGCGGCCGCGGCCTACTGCTCACCGTCGTGGCCGACAATCCCGACGCACTCGCTCAACGCATGGTCGACGCGGGCGGCTCGCTCGTGTTCGAGGTGGCGGATCGGTCGTACGGTGCCCGGCAGGGCCGGGTCCGGGACCCGTTCGGCCACGAATGGATCATCGGCACGCCGATCCCGCCGGCGCCGGGAGCAGCGTCCCTGTAGTGGCAGCGTCTTCGAGCGGTAGCCGGCAGCGTCTTCGAGCGCTGAACCAGTAGTCATGGCCGAAAAAGACCGAACCCCGGAGGCTGAAATGCCTTCCGGGGTTCGGCGGCTCAGGAAGTTCTCCGAAGCCTGCGCAGATTTGGGGGTGTACGTCCCTCACTGAAGTGGCCGCGCCGGCGACCCGGGGCCGAAATCGTCCATGGAGGTGCGTACGAGTGTATTACTTACTCGCTGGCGGCGGATCCGCTGGCCAGCAGCGGCAGCAGGACCGGCAGCAGCGTCTCCGCGGATCCGGTGCTGCCCTCGTTTACAGGGGTGGCGGTTTCGGTTCCGGCGTTGGCTCCGTCGGCCGACCCGCTGAGCAGCAGCGGCAGCAGGACCGGCAGGAGGGCCGCGGACCCGGTACCGGCCTCGCCCTCTCCGTCCTGGATCGGTGCCGCTTCACTCAGTTGCAGCGGTGCCGCGGCTGCGGTGCCGGCCGCGCCGAGACCGGCGGCGGCGATGGATACGGCGGCAGCGAACGTGCGGAAACTTCTGTGTTTCACACTGTTCCTTTCATAGGTGTCCCGGGTGGGACAGTTGTGCTTACGCCCACATATGTCTACAAGAGTGGGAAATGTTACGACGGATTTTCGGTTTTTTCGTGAGCTGGGTTCGTACGGCCTACCGCGGCCGACCTCCCGAGTCACAACAGCGGCGATCTCCGTCGAATTCAGTGGGTGAGTGCGATCTTCACGACGACGACCGTGGTGGCAGCGAGAGTGAGCAGTACCGCGGTGACGATCGAGGCGCGGCTCGGACGTTCGCCGCGCAGGCGGCCGATCACGAACACGATGCCGCCGATGCGGATCAGGACGAGAACCTCGGCGAGAATTTGCGACGTACGGGGTTCGATCCAGCCCAGCCATCCGGTCGCGAGGATTGCGCAGGGCAGCACCGCCGACGAGAGGATCGGCACCGAATTGCGGAGTCCGCGGATGCGGTCGTGCCGGGTCGCGGCGCGTTGCCGGCGCACACTGTCGCCCACGGTTTCGGCGAAGCTGTGGGCGACGAATGTCGAGGCGGCGGTGCCGAGGACCACCAGGATCCCGACGTGCTTGTGCGCGGTGACCACCGGTACCAGGGCGGTGAGGACGAGGACGTTGCCGTAGATGTAGGCGCTGATCCGCGACGCCGCGTTGTCCGGCTTCAACGGCGTGCGGCGGGAGAACAGCGGGCCGTGCAGCAGGGGCTGCCGGCCGGGGTCCGTCGGCCCTGTCATCGTGAGCTCCGCGCCGGTCGCGGCCGGTGGGCGGGCGGTGAGCACCGCTCGATGGCAGCCTGCGGGTGCATGAAGGCCCTTTCCCGGTCGATCGGTCCCAGCAGTCATGGTTGTGCCGTTCTCGCACGTTAATAGTGGCACCGGAACGACCGCCCACCGCTGACCGCCGATCGGTCCCGCGTTCCGTGCGGACGATTCAGGCAGGACCTTCCCGGTCGATCCCGGTTCGATCGTGGGACTCCGCACCCGGTGGGCGCCGGCCGGAGCCGGACCGCTCGGTCCTGGTTACCCTGAGTCCATGACGACAACAGTGCCGGTCATACGTGCCCGGCACCGTTCGGGACGATCCGTGAGCGATATACGGTCCGCACCCGGTCTGCCGTTCGTGCCGATTCCGCGCGGAATCGGGTGAGCGGGTCCGAACGCGCGCCGCGGGAGCATCCCGAACACGTTCGACATACCGACGGGAGCACCGATGCCAGCGCGGGTTCCGGGACGAGACCGTGAATGCGAACAGCTCGACGAACTGCTCCGCGACCTGCGCGCGGGCCAGAGCCGTGCCCTGGTGATCCGGGGCGAGCCGGGGATCGGTAAGACCCGGCTGCTCGACTATCTGGCCGGCCGTGCGCGGGGATTCCGGATCGCCCGTATCACGGGCATCCAGTCGGAGATGGAGCTGGCATTCGCCGGCGTGCACCAGCTGTGCGCACCCATGGCGAGCGGACTCGACGCGCTCCCCCTGCAACAACGGGCCGCGGTGGCTGCGGCGCTGGGGGAGGGTGGCGAACCCGCGCCCGACAGTTTTCTGGTCGCGCTCGGTGTCCTCGGCCTGCTGTCGGAGGTCGCCCGGGAGCGGCCGCTGCTGTGTGTGGTCGACGATGTCCAATGGCTCGATCAGGCCTCCGTGCAGACCCTCGCGTTCGCCGCCCGCCGGCTGGTCGCCGAATCGGTGGCCGTCGTCTTCGCGGTCCGGGTGTCGCCCGATCCCGCGGACCCCGACCCCGTGGAGCCCGCCGGTCTGCCCGAACTGCTGCTGGCAGGGCTACGCGACGACGACGCCCGCGCGCTGTTGCGTGCGACCATGCCCGGTTCCTGGGACGAGAACGTGCTCAGCCGGGTGGTCGCCGAAACCCGGGGCAACCCGCTCGCCCTGCTGGAACTGCCGAAGACCTCGAGCCCGGTGGAGCTGGCCGGTGGGTTCGGCCTGCCGGCCGCGCGCGGAGTCAATGCCCGGATCCGCGCCGCGTTCCTGCGGCGGACAGCCGAGCTACCGGCCGAAACACAACGGTTCCTGCTGATCGCGGCCGCGGAACCGACCGGCGACCCCGGGCTGCTCTGGGCGGCCGCCGACCAGGTGGGGATACACTTCGCCGCGGTCGAGCCGGCGGTGGAAGCCGGACTGGTGGAGATCGGTGACCGGGTCGGATTCGCCCACCCGCTCGTCCGGGCTGTCGTCTACTGGGCCGCCGAGCCCGACGACCGCCGCGCCGCCCACCGCGCGCTGGCCGCGGCGACCGATCCCGGCACCGACCCCGACCGCCGCGCCTGGCACGCCGCATACGGCGCGGCCGGTCCCGACGAAGCCGTCGCGGTGGAACTCGAGCGTTGCGCGGTCCGTGCCCGGGTGCGCGGTGGTATCGCCGCGGCCGCCGCGTTCGCCGCGCGGGCGGTCGAACTGACCCCCGACCCGCAGCGCCGCCGGGACCGAGCCCTGATCGCCGCCCGCGCAACCCACGAGGCGGGAAACCCCGATACCGCCCTGAAGCTGCTGTCGCTGTCCGAAGCCGGCCTGCGCGACGACCGGTTCCGCGCCGAGGCCGAACTGGTGCGCGCCCGGATTGCGTTCACGACCGATCGCGGTAGCGCGGCCCCGGCCCTGCTGCTCGACGCCGCGCGCCGGCTCGCCGTGTACGACGCGGCCAGTGCGCGCGAAACGTACCTGGAGGTCATCGACGCGGCGCTCTTCGCCGGCCCCAAGTCCTACCGCCGCGGACAGTACGAAGCCGCCGTCGCCGCCCGCGCCACCCCGGCCCTGCACGATCCGCGCCCCGTCGACCTCCTGCTCGACGCCTTGGCCGCCCGGATCCTCGACGGGCACACCGCCGCCGTCCCCGCTCTCCGGGCCGCTCTGCACACGTTCAGCCGGGCCGATCTCTCCCCGAACGAGGCGCTGCGCTGGCTGTGGCTCACCGGGGTGACGGCCGTCGGTCTCTGGGATCACGAGACACTGTCCGACTTGAGCATCCGGAATCTGGACCTGGTCCGCGCCACCGGGCGAGCCTCGGCGCTGCCCCTCGCGCTGACCCTGCGCAGCGTCGTCCACGTTCTCGACGGTGAACTCGCCGAAGCCGAATTGCTGGCGGCCGAGATCCAGATCGTCTCCGAAGCCGTCGCTGCGGCCGCCCCCGTCTATCCCGCGCTACTGGTGGCCGGCTGGCGCGGCCGCGAAGCGGAATGCCTCGAGCTGAGCAGACGTGCCGACGAAGGGGAGGAGCTCCGGGGCGAAGGTATCGGCCCGGTGGTCGGCGGCTATGCGCGCGCCGTCCTCTACAACGGTTTGCGGCGGTTCGACGAGGCGGCCGAGGCCGCGCGGGCGTCGAACGAGGAATATGTACAACTCGAGGTCGGCATCCCGGTGTGGTCGCTGGTCGAATACATCGAGGCCGCCTCCCGCACCGGCGCCACCGACCGGGCGTTCGACGCCCTCGTCCGGCTCACCGAGGTCACCCGGCCGAGCGGCACCGACTGGGCGATGGGCATCCAGGCCCGCTCCCACGCCCTGCTGAGCGACGGCCCGGACGCCGAAACCCGTTACCGCGCAGCACTTTCACACCTGGCCCGCACCGCACTGCGTGGCGAACTGGCCCGCGCCCACCTCGTCTACGGTGAATGGCTGCGCCGCGAACACCGCGGACCCGAGGCCCGCGAGCACTTGCACACGGCCCACGAACTGTTCACTGCCATGGGCATGGCGGCTTTCGCGGGCCGGTCAGCCCACGAACTGACCGCCATCGGAGAGAACATCGACGAGCACCCCGCCGAGACCGGCAACGATCTCACTGCCGAGGAGGCGCAGGTCGTCGAACTCGTTCGGAAAGGGCTCAGCGACCGGGAGATCGGGGCACGCCTGTTCATCAGCCCGCGCACGGTCGAATGGCATCTGCGCAATCTCTTCACCAAACTCGGGGTCGAATCCCGCCGGCAACTCGAAACCCGGCGGTCGCCGCAGTAGCCCTCGCCGTTCCCGGCCGGTGACAGCCGATTCGCTGTGAAACAATACTCGCAGTGTCGTCGTCGATCGCCTCGCCGAATATCGGTCGGTTTGCGGATCGGGTATCGGCGCGTGCAGCTATGGCGGTATCGTGTGAATGTCGACCCGGATTTCCGCTCTGGCAGAGAAAGCCGTATGCCGGTGTCGAAACCCGGTCGTTCCCGCTGATTCTCCCGGCGGATAATCCACCGACGAGCTGCGCGCTCAGTGGACCAGTCGGACACCATTCGTTGAATCCTGAAGGATTTTCTCATGCTGAGAAAGGTTGTCATCACCGCGTTGTCCATTGCCGCACTCGGCCTCGGTGCAAGTACGGGAGCTGCCGCAGCATTCCCCAATGGTGAACATCTGGTGCCCTCGGAATTCCCGCCGGGCACATACAAAGCCGTACCCGACCCGGAAGCCGAATATGCCTTCAGCACGATCGAAATCTGCTCGAACCACAATTGTGATTACGGTGACGGATTGATCGACAGCATGATGGTAGAGGGCCCCACGTACTTCGTGGTGCCCGAGGGGGCTCTGAAGGTGAGAACATCCGACGTCGACATCTACCGGGTCGACTGAGCCGCAACACAGTAGCGATCGAATAACAGGCTTTCCGGTCAGCAGCGTTCCGAAAGATACGGAGCCGGTATAGCTGTGCACTTACCTGGGTGGGCCTGCGCGGTCATCACCTGCCCGGGGCCTGGTCGCGGTCCCGCTGACCGATACGGCGACCGAGCAGGGCCGGGCCGCCGCCCACAAGGTTCACATCTGGTTCAATGTCTCGATCTCCGTTCGGAGGAACGTTCTGAAATCGTCGTATTCGGTGAAGTCCCCGTAGCCGAACTCATATACGGGCATGCTCGCAGTCTCCGGGGTGGGGGCGGCTTCGATGGCGAGGAAGTCCTTGCCATCCCAAGTTCCGCCGATAACGATCAGTGTGTCGAACGAGTCGACGCCGACCCTGTCGGGTGTGAGTTCTGCGCCCTCGAGGAACGCCCGAAGGTTCTCGGCGGGGATCGAGTCTCGGGCGATCTCGTCGAGTGAGAAGAAGGTGACGGCGCCGGAGAAGTACTTCCAGCCGTTGGCGTGGCGGAGCCACTGTGTGTACTGCTGATCGAAGTGCACTCCGAGACGTTGTTCCGCGGCGTGGATGGCTGCGTCGGTCGCGGGCGGCCCGGGGCCGGCCAGCATCCACGTGTCATCGATTCCGTCGGTTTTCTCCTTCTCGTACCATCCCCGCTGCGCGTTGGTGAGTTCGGTGATCGCAGTTCGGCACCAGTCGTCGGCGGGGGTCGATTCTTGTGGGCCGGTGGTGGTACAGGCCGTCGCCGTCGCTGCGGCGAGCAGCAGGGACATTCGCAAGACGTTCATGAGGTGGGCTCCAGCGCAGAGGTGAGGCGACTCGGTCGTTCATGCTAGGCCCCCGTAGGCAGGCGGTGCGGCCGGTGCGTAGGGCGTCGCTGCATCCGGCGGGCCCGAAACGAGAGGCGGGGGTGTAATTCCCGGCCCCGCTCTGTCCCGGCCCACCGGCCGCGGTGACTACGGTGTGGTCACTGGAGGTGAGGTTCAGTTCCGGAACCGACGATGGCGGTGACGCGGACCTCCACGCGCATGGCGGGGAGTCCGAGGACCGTGACGCCGGTTTCGGTCCAGATCGGCGCGCGGCCGTCGAGGCGTCGGCGGAACTGCTCGGCCATGACCGTGTTGTGGTCGTCGCCGATGGCGTCATCTCCCGGTGCGACTTTGTGATAGGAGTTGACGTGGATAACGTCCTTCCATGTCGCGCCGACCGTGGCGAGCGTGCGTTCCACGTTGTCGAAAGCCTGGATGATCTCGTCTTCCAGTGAGTCGGGGATGTTCAGGTTGTCATCTACCCCGGCCTGGCCGGAGGTCTCGACCCGGTCGCCGACGCGGACTGCCCCGCTGTAGCCGAAGGCCTTGTGCAGTTTCTCGCCGTAGCCCGGAGTGATGCCGAAGGTGACGGTGCTCATGGTTTTCCCATTCCTGTCCGTGAGGTGCGTTCCCGTTGCATGACTTCACATGTAAACTCACGATGGTCGGTAATTATTTCAACCGAAAAGTGATCACGGACTTCGTCGGAGACCGAGAAGATCTATGACCAGCACGGAAAGGCATATGAGCGACGTCGGCGAACACGAGGACGATGAGGACCTGCGATGGCTCGACGAGCAGGAGAAGGCGGCGTGGACGGGGCTGATCTCCCTCGTTCTGCTGCTGCCCGGCAAGCTGGAGTCGCCGCTGCGGCAGGAACACGGCCTCACCCTGTTCGAGTATCTCGTGCTCAGCCACCTATCCGAGGCCCCGCAGCGCACGCTGCGGATGGGTGAACTCGCCTTCCTCGCCAGCGGGTCGCTGTCTCGGCTGTCCAACGTCGTCAAACGCTGTGAACAGCGCGGCTGGGTCGTTCGGACACCGGACCCGGCCGACGGCCGTTACACCCTCGCCGAACTCACCGACGCCGGCTTCGAGATCGTGCGCCGGGCGGCGCCCACGCATCTGCGCGCCGTACGCCGCACCGTCCTCGACTCGCTCAACACCACCGACCAGAAGGCTCTCGCCCGCATCGCACACAAGCTCCGCATCGTCCCCGACGACTTCGGCTGACGGCCGCTGCGGGTCCGCGCGCTACGCTTCACGGTCGGCGGCGGTAGCCCGGCCGGCGTCCGACCCGAGCGGTGCGTCGACGTCGGCACAGAGGACCGGTATCAGCTCGTGGATTCGGGCGGCGAGTGCCTCGACGGTCGAGTGGTCGAACAGTTCGGTCGCGTAGATCAGCTCGCCGCTGATCCCGGCCGGCCGGCGGTCGGTGTCGTAGCTGTCGCGCAGCTGCAACAGCAGTTCGAACTCGGTGTGCCGGAGGGGGAGCGCTCTCTCGCGGACCGTCGCGGAGCCGAAGGGATGGTCCGTGGCGATATCGCGGTAGAAGGTCGACATGATCTGGAACAGCGGGTGGTGGTGCCGGGATCGCCGTGGCTTCAGCTGGGCCACCAGCCGGTCGAAGGGGAACTCCTTGTGCTCGGTGGCGCCGGCCAGACGGTCCCGCAGCTGGACCACCAGGTCGCGGAAGGTCGGGGCGGCTGCCGTCTGCGCCCGAATCACCGCGGTGTGCACCGCACAGCCGATCATGGTGTCGAGCGATTCGTGATCACGGCCGCTGACCGCTACACCTATCGGAATATCCTGTCCGGCACCGAATTCGGTGAGTGCGCAGACGAACGCGGCGTGCAGGACCAGGTACGTGCTCGCCGAGCAATCCTGCGCTGCCCGGGTGATCGTCCGATGTGTTCTGGCGTCGAAGCTCAGCGGCACACCGGCGGCGCGGTCTTCCGTCCGCTGGGTACGAGGGTGGTCGGTGGGCAGTACCGGCGCCTGGGGTATTCCGGCGAGTTCGGTGAGCCAGTAGCGGGCCTGGGCGGCGGCGCGGGTATCCGGGTCGGATTCGGGACCCATCCAGTCGCGCAATCCCAGCGTGTAGTCCGCGAACTGCACGGCGGGCGCGGGCCATTCCGGTGCGTGGCCCGCGGCGCGGGCGGTGTAGGCGAATCCGAAATCCTGGGACAGGCCCACCAGGGATTCGACGTCTCCGGCGATATGGTGCAGGACGAAGACGAAGATATGCCGGGTATCGCTCAGCCGGAACACTGTGACGCGCAGCGGTATCTCCACCTGCAGGTCGAAACCCCGGGTGAGTTCCGCGGTCAGCGCCGCCTCGAGATCTTCCGGGGTGCAGGGCTGCACTCGTAACGGCACCGCGCTGTCCGGGTCGTCCGCCGCGGGGGCGGGCAGTATCCGCTGAACCGGGGCGGTATCGGTGTACGGCAGGACGGTGCGCAGAATCTCGTGCCGGATGAGCAGATCCGCGAGGGCCGCCCGCAGCGCTACCAGGTCCAGGGGGCCGGTGATTTCACCCGCCAGGGGGAGCAGGTAACCGGGGGCTCCGTCGGACAGATAGTTGATGGTCCACAACCGCTGCTGGGCGGGGGTCAGCGGAATCGGTTGTGACGGAGGCCGATTCGTGGCCGGTATCGGCCCACGTCGCGGCGGCCGGGCCGGTGACGACGGGTCGGCACCGGCGTCGGACGCCGGTTGTCCGGCCAGATCGGCCAGAGCTGCCACCGTCGACGCCTCGAAGATATCGCGCACCGATAGTGCGGTACCGAATGCGGTGTTCACCGCGTCGACCAGGCGGATCGCGGACAGCGAATCACCGCCCAAGTCGAAGAAATCGTCGTCGGCGCCCACCTCGTCCAGTGCCAGCACTTCTGCCACCGCCGCTGCCACCAGCTGCTGGGACCCGGTTGCGGCGCCGCCGGACGAGTCCCGCCAGGGCTGCGGCAGGGCCGCGATATCGACCTTGCCGTTCGTGGTGAGGGGCAGTTCACCGATCGGCACGATCGCGGCCGGCACCAGATAGGAGGGCAGGGACCGGGCCAGCCGGGTGCGCAAGACCGCCGGGTCGGGCTGCCCACTGCGGGCCACCACGTACGCGACGAGCGTTTTCCCGATTCTCCCCGGCCGGACGGTGACCACCGCCGCCGCGATATCCGGCTGCTGGAGGAGTGCGGCCTCGACCTCACCCGGTTCGACCCGGTATCCGTTGACCTTCTGCTGGCGATCGGCCCGGCCCAGGAAATGCAGGCGGCCTTCCCGGTCCCAGGTGCCGATATCGCCGGTGCGGTACATGATCGAACCGGGGCGGCCGTGCGGGTCGGCGACGAATCGTGCCGCGGTGAGCCCGGGTTCCCGCAGATAGTTCGCGGCCACACCGGCGCCGGACAGATAGATTTCTCCGCCGACTCCGGGCGATACCGGTCGCAGCGCCGTATCCAGCACCGCGACCCCGGTGTTGTCGGCCGGGATGCCGATCGGGACGGGGCGGTCCTGCGGGATTCCGGGCGGAATCCGATGGGCGAGCGCGAAGGCGGTGGCCTCGACCGGCCCGTACAGGTTCGTGACCGCGATATCCGGTGCCGCGGCGCGGATTCGGGCCACCGCTGCGGGCGCCAGCACATCGCCGATCGCCGCGATATCGCGCACCTGGCCGAGTTCGGCGGGGATGGCCTCGGCCAGCACCTGGAACAGCCCGGCGGAGAGCAGCAGCGAGGTGACCGATGCGCGGCCGAGTACCCGGCGGTAGTCCGCGGCGTCGAGCGGCCCGGGCCGGGCGATGGCCACGCTGTATCCGTTCAGCAGCGGCAGCCACAGCTCGTATACCACCATGTCCCAGGTGTAGGGGGAGTGCAGCAGGAAGCGGGTGTGTTCCCGATCCCGGCCAATCGAATCCAGTGCGCGCGCAACGATATTGCGATGGGTGATACTCACCCCTTTCGGGGTCCCGGTCGAGCCGGAGGTGAACATCAGCCAGGCCGTCGCCGCGGCGGGCACGGAGCTTCCGGGGTTCGTCCGGGGTAGCTGCGGGTCGGTGCCCGCGACCGATTCCGGGTCGCGCAGCACCAGTTCGGCTCCTGTGTGCCGCAGTAACCAGTCGACCCGCTCGGGCGGGTATCCCTCGTGGATGGGCAGGCATACCGCGCCCAGTTTCAGCACCGCGAGGAAGGCGACGACCAGTTCCGGTGAGCGCGGCAGCGCGATCCCGACCGGTGTCCCCACCCCGACTCCCGATCGGGCCAGCAGGTGGGCAGTGCGATTCGCGCGCGCGTCGAGCTCTCCGTAACTGATCTCGGTGCCGTTGTGCCACAGCGCTACTCGATCGGCATACTCCACAGCGACCTTTTCGAACAGGTCGGGCACCGACATCTCCGGAATCTCCCGATCCGGTCCCCGGCCCGGCATCTCGGGCACCGGCAGTCGCAGCCGGCCCACCGGTCGATCCGGGTGCTCCGCCACCTCGTCGCACAGCCGGGTCAGCACGGACCGGATCTCCGCGGCTGTCCCGAACCAGTCCAGCAGTTGCGGGCGAACCGCCAGGCGGAAGGTCAGCACCGGCTCTGGGAACACCGTCACCGCCAGCGGGAAGTGCGTGCGGTCGCGATGTTCGGCGTCCGTGACCGAGAAATCCGCCGCCGGGTCGGTGAAGGTCGCGGTGTCGATCGGATAGTTCTCGAAGATCAACGCGGTGTCGAACAGTTCACCGGCCGTATCGAGAATTTCGCTCAGGCCGAGATGGTCGTGTTCGAGCAGCGAGATCCGCTGGGCCTGGATCCGGGCCGCCAACTCCAGTACGGAAATTCCCTGATCGATCCGGACCCGCAGCGGGACGGTGTTCATCAGCATGCCGACGACCTGCTCGGAATCGAAACCGGTATCGCGGCCGGACACCGTGACACCGAACAGCACCTCGCGGCTACCGGTCAGATATTCGAGTACCAGCGCCCACACCGCTTGCACCAGTGAGTTCAGTGTCAGGCCGTGGGCCGCGGCCGCTTCGGCGAGCGCGGCGGACGTCGCGGGATCCAGGGAGAACCGATGGAGGTCGGCGGGTTCGGCCGGGCCGCCGCGGGTACGGCCGACCCTGGTCGGTTCGGCATTCCGCAGCAACTCCTTCCACGCCTGCCGGGCCGCTGTGCGATCCCGGCCGGCGGTGCGGGCGAGCACCTCACGGTAGGCGGGTGGCGGCCCGAGTGGGATCCGGTGATAGACCTGGAATATCTCGCGCAGGAACACCTGGGTGGACCAGCCGTCGAGCAGGGCGTGGTGGAAGCTGAACACCAGCCGCCAGGAACCGGGCTCCACCGGTACCAGGGTCACCCGGAATACCGGTGCCACCCGTACATCCAGCGCGCGCAGGTCCTCTCGGGCCAGTCGTTCCACCGTTTCCCCGGCCACCGGACCGGCGGTCTCGACCACCCGGAACGGTACCGGTGTCTCCGCGGGCACCACGAGGATCGGCCGGTCGGTGCCGTGCACGGTGAACGCGCCGGTGAGGTGCGGATGCCGGTGCAGGACGGTCGCGGCGGCGCGGCGCAGCCGGTCCGGATCGATCGCACCGCGCAGGGTGAGCAGGATCTGCACGGCATACGGATCGGATTCGGTCTCGTACAGCGTGTGGAACAGCATGCCCGCCTGCATCGGGGTGGCGGGCAGCAGATCACGCAGCGCACCGTGCTGTTCGCCGAGCCGGGCCAGCGTGCCCGCGTCGAGGCGTACCAGCGGGAAATCCGACGGGTCGTACCCGCCCTCGGCGGGGCCGCTGTGATGGGTGACGAAAGCGGTTAGCACGGTGATCCACAGGTGCGCGAGTTCGTCCACGTCGGATCGCTCGAACACCTCGCCCGGCCAGGCCCATTGCGAGACGAGAGCACCCGAGGGGTCGATATGGACCTGGATGTCCAGTTCATACAGAATTGCCGCGTCCGGCCCCCGGGCGCTGCCCGCGGCGTCGAGTTCGGCCGAGCCCGGGACATCGAACCGGCCCAGGTAGTTGAATCCGATCGGCGCCACGGCGTCGATCCGGCCTTCGCGGTACAGCAGCCCGTAGCCGATACCACCGTCCGGCACCGCACGTAACCGTTCCCGTACCTGCCGCACGGCCTCGGCGAGTGTCCCGCCGTCGGCCACCATCCGGTCCCAGTCCGCGACCGCGGTATCCATGGGGACGGGATGGACAACGGTGAACCAGCCGACTGTGCGGGACGTGTCCAGGTCCGGCACCGTATCGCGGCCGTGCCCCTCGATATCGACCAGCACCGGGTCAGTGCTACGCCAGCGAGTGAGGGCCACCGACAGCGCGGTGAGGAGGATTTCGGTGATCCCGGTGCGGAACCGGAGAGGTACCGCGGTGAGCAGTGTCCGGGTCGCCTCCGCGTCGAGCCCGGCGGCGACGGCAACGACATCGGCCATCCGGTCGAGCATCGGATCGAGTGGACGCAGGCCGATCGTGCTGGTGGCGGCGTCCGTGGTGCGCAGCCACCACTGCACCTCGGATTCCGGGATTTCCCGCTGCGCCAGGGTGTTCGACCACGTTCGCAGCGAGGCCGGTACCGGGTGGAGCTCGTACCCGGCGAGTGCCCGGGCGAGATCGGGGAGCAGGATCTGCCAGGAGACATGGTCCACGACCAGGTGATGGATCACCAGCAGCAGCACCGCATCCTCGGGTTCGTCGACGACGACGGCCTGCACCATCACACCGTCCCGCGGCAGCAGCCGGCGGTGCGAGGCGAGACGTTCGATCTCCCGCTGCGCGGTACCCCCGCCGGACTGCACCCGCCGGAATACGGTGTCCACGCGCACCGCACCGGGTTCCGGGATCACCACCTGCCACTGGTCGTGCGGTGTCCACTCGGCGCGCATCCGCAGCGCATCGTGGTGGTCGAGCAATGTTTGGAGCGCGGTGAGCAGCCGGGGTTCGGTGACGGCGGCGGGGAGCCGGATCACGACGTACTGGGCGAAATCGTCGGTGACCACACCGGCGCGGCCGAATCGGTCCATGATCGGGGTGGCCGGCATCGCACCGCAGGCCGCGCCGGCGTCCTCCGCCGCGGCGGTTTCGGACACCGGTACCGCGAGCGCGGCGACCGCGCGGACGGACTGGTGTTCGAACACATCCTTCGCGGTGATCACCAGCCCGGCGGTCCGCGCGAGGTTCACCAGCCGGATCGCCAGGATACTGTCACCGCCGACGGCGAAGAACCGGTCGTCGAAACCGAAGTCGGTACGGCCGAGTACCTCGGCGAACAGCCGGTGCACGGTGATCTCGCGTTCGGTGCCGGCCAGGTCGGGTTCGCCGGCCGGGGCGCCGGTGCCGATCGCCAGCAGGCGCCGTTCGTCGAGTTTGCCGTTACCGGTCAGCGGCAGCTCGGCGACCCCGACGACCGCGGCGGGCACCGCATGCGCGGCAAGCCCGGCCGCCACGCGGTCCCGGATCACCGCGGGGTCCAGCTCCGACACCACATATGCGATCAGCCGGGCGCGGTCGTCGACCAGGACGGCGGCGGCGGAGACCTCGGGAAGCGCGCACAGCGCCGCCTCGACCTCGCCACGTTCGATCCGGAACCCGCGGATCTTCACCTGCCGGTCGGCCCGGCCGAGATATTCCAGAACACCGTCGATCCGGCGGGCCCTGTCGCCGCTGCGGTACATCACGGCACCGGGCGGTCCGGCGGGATCGGCGACGAAACGTGCCGCGGTGAGTTCTCGCCTGTTCAGATATCCGGTGGCCACACCGGGACCGCCGATATAGATCTCGCCCGGTATTCCCGGTGGTACCGGGCGCAAGGCGGCATCCAGCACAGACACCCGCAGATCGGGCATTGCCCGCCCGATCCGGTTCGCGTGCGCGTGCGGGCCCGAGAGGTACCCGGTGCTCAGCACGGTGGTCTCGGTGGCGCCGTACACATCGACCACCGCGTGACCGGGATACCGTGCGTACCAGGCCGCTATCCGGTGCGGTTCGATCGCTTCGCCGCCGAGGAGCACCCAGCGCAGCGCGAGATCGCCGGCGTCGCGCTCGGCGTCGGCGTCCACCAGCATGCCGAAAGCGGACGGTGTCTGGTTCAGCACGGTGACCCGCTCGTCGGCAAGCAATGTCCGGAAATCCGCGGGCGACCGGGCGATATCGCGATCGACCACCACCAGCCGCCCGCCGAACAGCAATGCGCCCCAGATCTCCCAGACCGAGAAGTCGAAGGCGATCGAATGAAACAATGTCCACACATCAGCTGGTCCGAAACCGAACCAGTTGTCGGTGGTGGTGAACAGGCGGACGACGTTCGCGTGGGTGACCACGACCCCTTTGGGTTTTCCGGTGGAACCCGAGGTGTAGATCACGTACGCGGGGTCCGCGGGTCGCACGGCGCGCACCGGCCCGGCCGCCGGGGGCGTGGCCGGTTCGTCGTCGACGGCCAGCACCGGGACCGTGCCGCCCGGCAGCAGCGTCTCGGACGTGGTGAGGATCAGGGCCGGTGCGCAATCGTCGAGTACCGACCGGATTCGTTCGGGCGGGTCGGCGGGGTCGACGGGAACATACGCCGCACCCGTTTTCAGAACCGCGAGGATGGCGACCACCATGTCCACTGACCGCGGCAGCGCCAGCACGACGTAGGCGCCCGGCCCGGCACCCGCCGCGGCGGCCCGACGGGCCAGCAGATCGGAGCGTTCGTCCAGTTCGCGGTAGGTCAGTGTGCCGGCGCCGAAGGTGAGCGCCGGGTCCGTCGCATGGGATCCGGCGGTGTGCGCGAACCAGGAAACCAGCGTGGTCGTGGCCGTCACCGATGCCACGGGCCGGTCCGCCGGCACGGTACGAACCGGGGCGACAGCTTCCGGGCTCCGCGGCAGCGTGGTGGCCGGTTCGTCTGCGCCGCCGGCGGTATCGAGACGCAGTCCACCGAGAGTGAGGTCGTCGGGGGCGTGGGCGAGGGCGCGCAATGCGGCACAGAGCCGGTCGTGCTGCGCGGCGAGGTCGCTCTCCCGGAAGCGGGCCGTACTGCTGTCCAGCGCTATCCGCAGCCGCGGCTCGCCTTCGTACACGCTGAGGGTGAAATCGTCGGTGCGCCCGGCGGACATATCGTGCAGCGTCGCCGGATAGGCGCCGAATTCCACCGCCCGCTGCCGGGGCAGGATATTCACCACCGGGCCCACCAGGCGCCGCTCGCCGCCGGCCGCGGACAGATCGGCGAACATATCGGCGAGCCGATAGCGCTGGTGGCGCAGCGCTATCAGCGAGTCCGCCCGGACGGTCCGCGCCAGGTCGGCCACCCGGCCGGCGGGGTCGAGCTCGAGCCGGAGAGGAACGACATTGGCGGTCATCCCGAGGGCGTTACGGGACCGCTTCGCCGGCACGGTGAGCCCGAGCACCATCGTGCGCGCGCCGGTGTCGGCGTGCAGCAGGGCGGCGGCCGCCGTGAGCACCAGCGCCGGCCAGCCGGCCGTCCACCGGTCACCGGCCGCACGCAGGGCCTGCCAGTCGGCCGCGGCGAGATCGCCGGTGTAACGCGGATAGCCGACCGCGCCGGCCCCGGCGGGGCCTTCGGCGAACATCGGTGCCTCCGGCATCTCCCGCAGCCGTGCCGACCAGTACTCCCGATCGGCCCGGAACCGTTGCGAGGCGCGGTAGCGGGTATCTTCCTCGACCAGCGTCTGCACTCGGTCGAACAGTCCGTCAGCGGGTGCCGTCCCGGCGGCGTACGCGGTGTAGACCGCGGCGACCCGCCGCAACAGCGCCATGAATGCGGCACCGTCGAGCACGATGTGGTGCGCGCGCAGGAACCACAGGTAGCCTGCCTCGCCCACCTCGATCAGTTGCTGGTCGAACAAGGGCACGGCGCCGAGGTCGAAGGGACGGTCCAGTTCGGCGGTCAGCGCGTGCTCGGCGGCGGCCACGGAGTCGAACCGCCGGTGGGGCAGTGGCCAATCGGTGAGCTCGTCGACGATCTGGGTATCGCCCGCTATCCGCACGCGCAGCGTCTCGGAGCCCGCGACGACCGCCCGCAACGCGCGTTCGAACAGCTCGGGATCGATACGCCCGTGGATGTGGACGTACCCGCCGACAACCAGCCGGGACCGGGTGGTGTCGAGTTCATGTGCCAGCCAGATCTCCTGCTGGGCGGCGGTCAGCGGCCAGGTGGTCACCGCGGATTCCTTCCGTGCTCGTTCAGCGTCGATGGATCCGCCGCGGGTGCCGTATCGGCCGGCCGCCATTCCCCCACGGCTGCCGCCGGATTCGTGCCGATCGCCGTCAGAGCCGCGCCGAACCGGTCGAGGAGCGCGCGCACGGCTCCCGCGGCGAACCCGTCCGGCCAGTGACTCGCGACGATCCGGATGCGGTTGTCCGCACCGACTCGTGGTACCGGTCCCACCCCCGACCACACCGACAACGCGAGCGGGAAATGGGTGGCCTCATGGGATTCGAATCCCGTCACCGAGAGACCGTCGATGCTCGCCTCCGCGGCGAGGCCGGGATCGAACGGATAGGACTCGAAAACCAGGAGGGTATCGAACAGTTCCTGGTGGGCACCGGCGGCGCAGGACTGGATATCGGCAAGGCCGAGGTGGTGGTGTGCGGTGAGTTCGGCCTGTTCGTGCTGTAGCCGGGTGAGCAGCGCCGCCATCGATTCGACCGGGTCGAGCCGTACCCGCACCGCGACGGTGTTGATGAACAGGCCGACCATGGTCTCGACACCCGGCAGGTCCGGTGGGCGACCGGAGACGGTGGCGCCGAAGACGATATCGCCGCGGCCGGTGTGCTCGCCGAGGACGAGTGCCCACGCCGCCTGGACCACGGTGTTCACGGTGACCCCCTGATCGGCGGCGGTCGCGGCGATCCCTCGGCTGGTGTCCTCGGAGAGCAGGATCGTCTCCTCGAGCGGGAGCGCGCCCGGCGGTGCGGGCTCGGCCGGCGCGGCGAGCAGTGTCGGCACCACGTCTGCGAAAGCGGTACGCCAAGCCCGCTCCGCGGCGGTCGGCTCCCAGCCCGTCAGCCAGCGCAGGTAATCGCGGTAGGACGGTCGCGGCGGGGCCGGGTGCCGATCGCCCCCGGCGTAGTGGGTCAGCAGATCCTGCATGAGCAGCGGGACCGACCAGCCGTCGAAAACGATGTGGTGACTGGTCACCACGAGTTTCGCATGCTCGTCACCGAACCGGATGAGGGTGAAGCGGATCAGCGGTGGCCGGGTCAGATCGAACCGGGCGCTGCGGTCGGCGGCCAGCAGTGACCCGATATCGCTGTCGGGTTCCACGTCGAGTTCGGACCACGGCAGCGAGACCGCCGCGAGCACTACCGCGATCGGTGTCCCGGAGTCGTCGGCGTGGAAGGCGGTGCGCAGGCTCGGATGTGCCGCGAGCACCGCGCGGGCGGCAGCCCGCAAGCGGCCGGAGTCGAGGGTGCCGGTGAGCGTGATCACCAGTTGGAGCACATAGGGATCGACCGACCGGCCGGAGTACACCGCGTGATAGAACAGGCCGGCCTGCATGGGGCCCAGTGGCCAGATGTCGACCAGCCCGGGATACCGTCGTTCCCACCGCTCGATATCCGGCTGCCCGACCCGCACCAGCGGGAAATCGGACGGCGTATGCCCGCCGCGTGCGGTACCGGCATGGTCGGCCAGCAGCCCCAGTACGGTGTCGAACCGGTGGACGAATTCGTCGCCCGCTGCCCGGTCGAGCAGGCTCTCCGGATACCCGATGGTGGCGTGCAAGCGCCCGGCGACCACGATGATGTCCAGTTCGAGCGCCCCCGCGGCCGGCATATCGGGATCCGGGGTGCGCGGCAGTTCGCCCGCATCACCGACCGGAATCCAGCCGAGACCGGCCAGTTCGCCGGGGATCGCCGAGGCGGCGACAGCGCCCAGGTAGTTGAAGACGATCTGTCCCGGCTCCGCGGCCGGGAGGGCCGGCGCCGTCTCGGGGTTCAGGTACCGCAGCAGGCCGTATCCGACGCCGCGGTCCGGCACCGACCGCAGCTGTTCCTTGACCGCCTTGACAGCGCGCCCGAGGCTTTCGCCACCGGCTGCCGCTTCGGCGATATCGATTCCGGAGAGCCGGAACCGGACCGGATACAGGGCGGTGAACCAGCCGACGGTCCGGGAGAGATCGGCACCCGGGGCGATATCCGGTTCCCGGCCGTGCCCTTCCAGGCGCACCAGCACCTCGTCTCGGGGCCGCCATGCCGCGACCGCGAGAACCAATGCGGTCAGCAGAATCTCGTTCGCACCGGTGTGGTACCGCTCGGCGAGTGTGGATATCACCGCGGCCGTGCGTTTCTCGTCGAGTTCGACGGTGGAGTAGCGCATGGTGGCGGCAAGATCGCGGGCCGGGTCGAACGGCCGGTCGGCCAGCGGCGGATCGGCCGGGCCGGCGACCTCACGCCAGTAGTCCAGTTCCGCGGTCCGCCCGGCCCGCCGTGCCTCCGTCGCCAGCGCATGCGTCCAGCGCCGCATGGAGGTCGCCACGGGCGGCAGCTGCGGTTGCCGACCCGCCGCGACCTGCGCCCAGGCAGCGATGAGGTCGGGCACCAGGATCCGCCACGAGACACCGTCCACCGCGATATGGTGTGCGACCACGATCAACCGGCCGGTCTCGTTCGCCGTCGGCGTTTCCGGCTCGAGCCAGACGAACCGCAGTACCGCGCCCGCACCCGGATCGAGCCGGCCCAGCGCGGTGTCGAAGGCCTCGGCGACCGACGCTGTGCGGGTGCGCTCGTCCGTCCCGGCAGCGATTCCCACCCGGTCGATCAGGTCCTCGGCCCGGACCGAACCCGGCGGATCGGCGAACAACCGCCACTGCCCGCCCGCGTCCCGGTACAGCCGGGAGCGGAGCATATCGTGGCGTTCCAGCACCGCCGAGAGCGTGGCGGTCAACTGTCCGGCGGTGATACCCGCCGGCAGTTCCAGCATCAGGGCCTGCACAAACCGGCGCCAGCCACCGCCGCGCTGCACCAGATACGCTGCCGCCGGCGGCAGCGGCATTTCGCCGATACCGCCCCCGGCCAGCTCCGCGAGCACGGGTACGGCCGCGGTTCCCGCGGCGGCAGCGGCCAGCGCGGCGGGGGTGCGGTGCTCGAAGACCTGCTGAGCGGTGATCGCGATACCGTGACTTTTGGCGCGCGCCACCAGCAGGATCGACATGATGCTGTCGCCGCCGAGGGCGAAGAACGAGTCGTCGGCGCCGATTCGCTCCCGGCCCAGAATTTCGGCGTAGACCCCGGCCAGCGTTTCCGCCACCGGGTCCTGCGGCGCACGGTAGGTCGTCTCCTCCACCACCGGTGCCGGTAGTGCGCTCCGGTCGAGCTTGCCCGCGGTGGTCGACGGCAGCGAATCGAGCACGGTCAGCGTATGCGGCCGGAGTGAGCCGGGCACACGGCCGGCCAGTCCGGCTCGTACGGCGCCGATCTCGATCCGATATCCGGGTGCGGCGACGAGATAGCCGTGCAGCCGGTCGGCGTCGGCGACCACCACGGCCGCGCCCACCGTCTCGTCGGCCAGCAGCGCTGCTTCGATCTCCGCCGGTTCGATCCGCAGACCGTGCAACTTGATCTGAAAATCGTTGCGGCCCAGATACTCCAGCTCACCGGCGCGGCGGCGCACAATATCGCCGGTACGGTACATCCGCGTCCCGTGCGGAGCGTACGGATCGGCGACGAATCGGCCGGCGGTCTCGGCCGGGCGGTCCGGGTACCCGCGGGCGAGCGCGACGCCCACCAGGTACAGCTCGCCGGCGACCCCGTCCGGCACCGGCCGCAGTGCGGCGTCGAGTACCCGGCACCCGGCATTGTGGATCGGCGTCCCGATCGGGACCGTACCCGTGTCACCGGCGCGTACCCGGTGTGCGGTCACCGCGATACAGGCTTCGGTAGGCCCGTAGAGGTTGACCACCTCGGCCGGCCCGGTGGCACACCACTGGGCCAGGTCGCGCGGAAACGCTTCACCGGCCACCAGCACCCGGCGGACTTCGGGCGGTAGCTGCTCGGTCTCCCGGAAAACTCGCAGCATGGTGGGTACGAAATGCACTGTGGTGACGGCGAACCGGCGCATCAGCCCGGCGAGCTCCCCGGGCCCGAGATCGCCGGTCGGCGGGATCACCAGCTGCGCACCGGACTGCAACGGCCACAACAGTTCCCACAGCGATACGTCGAAGGTGACCGGTGTCTTCTGCAGCACCGTATCGGCCGCGCCGAGCGCGAATCTGCGTTGTACCCAGGCCAGATGGTTGCCGAGTGCGGCATGGTCGACCCCGACGCCTTTGGGCTGCCCCGAGGAACCGGAGGTGAACATGACATACGCGAGGTTGTCACCGCGGACCGTGATCGCCGGGTCGGCGGTCTTCTCCCCGGCGGACAACCGGTCCAGCAGGTCGAGATGCGCCGCTTCCAGTACCCGGACGGCGGGCTCACCGGGCCGGGCGAGCCCGGGTAGTGCCATGGGGCGCGCGGTGACGAGCATCCGGTCACGCCGAGGCTCGGGAAGGTCGGGGGCGAGGGGGAGAAATGCCGCACCGGCCTTCAGGATCGCGTGGACCGCGACGATCCCGGCGAGCGATCGGGGTGCGGTCAGTGCGATCACGGTCTCCGGTCCGGCGCCGGCCCGGATCAACCACCGCGCCCACCGGTTTGCCCGGGCATCGAGTTCGGCGTAGGAGAGCGCGTCGCCCGCGGCGGTGCGGACGGCAGGCGACGCCGGGGAGCGCAGCACCGTCTCCCGGAAACCCTCGAGCACAGTGCGCGCGTGGGGTTCGTCGTCAGCCGAATCAGGTGCCGGTGCGCTGTCTCCCGTACCCGTGACGGGCACTGTCACGCCGCCCACCCCACGCGCCGGCTCGGCGACGAGGCGTTCGAACAGGCGCACGAACTCCTGCGCCGGGCCGGGGACTGCGATACTCCACTGCCCGTCGAGGTATTCGGCGGACAGCGCCCAGTGTCGGTCCGCTCGGCCGGCCCACCGGTCGTCGGTCTCGTCCCGGAATCTGTGCCGGCGGGCCCGGCGCCACCCGGCACCGACCTCCCGCACCAGCGCCGCGAAGCTCGTGTACGCACTGACGCGCACCCGAACCGGGGTGCGTACGGACCCCTCGAGATGCGCGACGATCAGTTCCGTGGCACCGCCCAGTCGCTGCCCGTACACCGCCAGCCCGGCCAGCACGACCGCGGCGGCCCCGCCTCCCGAACGGGCCAGCCGCGCGACATCACCCGATTCCGGAAGCGCGAGCACGATCCGGCCGGTCGGGGCGACGGCGGGTTCCTCCGGCCGCGGCGCGTCGCGGAGATGGTCTGCCCAGTACGCACGGTCCGCGGAGTCGTCGCGCCCCCGGGTATCAGCGGTAGTCATGGAAACCCTGTCCTGTCTTCCGGCCGTAATGTCCCGCCGCGACCAGCGCGGTGAGCGCGGGCGGCGGGGTGTAGCGGTCGTCGCCCAGTTCCGTACGCAGGACGGTCAGCGTGTCGGCCACGTTGTCGAGCCCGATGAGGTCCGCGGTGCGCAAAGGGCCGGTGGGATGACCGAGGCAGCCCTCGAACAAGGCGTCGACGGTCGCCGCGCGCACACCGTCGTCCAGCGCGGTCGCGGCCTCGACGATCGACAGCATGAGCACCCGGTTGATCACGAATCCCGGCCGGTCCCCGACAACGATGCCGGTCTTACCCATTTCGCCGACCACAGTCAGCGCCAGAGCCATTGCGGCGGAGGATGTTCGGTCGCCGCGCACGACCTCCACCGTGCCGGTGAGCGGCGCGGGGTTCATGATGTGCAGGCCGAGTACCCGTTCGGGGTGCGCCGCCACGGCGGCGAGCCGGGCGACGGGGATCGCGGACGTGCAGGTGGCCAGCACGGTGCCGGCCGCGCAGACCCGCCCGAGTTCGGCGAACACGCTGGTTTTGCGGGCGATGTCCTCGGTCACGCATTCGATGACGAACTCCGCGTCGTGCAGTGCCGCGAGATCCGTTGTCCACGCCACCCGGTCCGGCGCCGCGGTGAGCGCGGCGCGGTCGCCGCGGCCGAGCAGCAGGGCGAGGCGCACGGCCTGCCGCAGGGAGTTCTGCGCGCGTACCAGGGCGTCGTCGTCGTTGTCGACGACCAGCACCCGGTGCCCCGCCACCGCGAGACACTGCGCGATACCGGTGCCCATGGTGCCCGCGCCGATCACACCGGTGGCTCTCATCGCGCCATCACCTCGAATACCGGGGCGGCGGGATCGTCGGACCAGGCGGTGAGCAGCCGGATCAGATCGGCCGCCATATCGTCCGCGGTGTCCCGGTCGAACAATTCGGGCGCGTAGCCGAGCGTGAACTCCGGCCGGCCGTCACCACCCACCGACCAGGTCAGCGCGAGTTCGGTCGCGGTACCGGCGCCGGGTAGCGCACCGAACCAGACAGGTGGGGCGGCCCCGTTCGCCGTACCCGGTTGCGCCGCCCGGACCGCACGTGCCCTGGCGACCAGCTCGGCGCCGCCGGGTTCGTCGGAGATATCGATCGTCATCGTTTCCGGCCGTTCGCCTCCGGCACCCACCACTCCCAGCGACACCTCGTCGCGGCCGGAGTACCAGGCCAGCAGGCTCACCCAGGCCGCGAGCACGGTGGCCTCGTCGACCGTGTCCGGGAGCGGACCCGTCACCCGGTCGATCCCGTACCCGCCCGGTCGCCGCGGCCGGTCGGTGGAAACGCCCGACCCCGGCCCGGCTGCTCCGTTCGCTGCCGCCGTCCCGGCGGTTTCCGCGTCCGTCACCGGCGTGCCGGGCGCGTCCGCGTCACGGAGCAGTGCACCGACCGCCGGCGCGGTAGCGGTCACCATCAGTGACAGCACGGACAGGTAGGTCGCGATCAGGCGCTCAACCGTCTGCCTGGTGAACAACTCGGTACTGAACTCCACACAGGCGCCGATATCGTGCGCCGGGCCCCGGGCGTTCGCGTAGGTGATCAGGGTCAGATCGAATTTCGCGGTCCCCGCCGGCAATCCACCGAAGGCATTCGCCGGGGTGTGGTCGGTATCGAAATCGGAGCCGGCGGAATCGGTCAGGGGTGCGAACTCCGGGATCTCCTGATGCACGTACATCACGTCGAACACGGGGGTCCGGTCCAGATCGCGCTGGTCGCCGAGTGCGTTCACCACCCGCTCGAACGGGATCTCCTGATTCTCCAGTGCGCCCAGCACGACGGCCCGCACGTCGGTCAGCAGCTCGGTCAGCGGCATATCGCCGGACAGGCGAGCACGCAGCGCCACCGTGCTGTTGAAGAATCCGAGCATTCCTTCGAGTTCGCGCCGGTTGCGGCCGGAAGTCGGTGTGCCGACGACGATATCGCGCTGTCCGCTGTGCCGGGCCAAGGTCAGATACAGGCCGGTCAACAGCACCACGAACAGGGATACCGATTCGCGGCGGGCCAGCGCCCGCAGCTCGGTCAGCAGTGCGGCGGGCAGGGTGAACGGCAACAGGTCGCCGGTGAAGCCCTTGCGTGCGGGACGCGGGAAATCGGTGGGCAGCTCCAGCCGCGGGGCGCCGGACAGCGTCCGGGTCCAGTAGTCGAGTTCGTGCTCCAGTGCCGAACTCGCCAGCAGCTGCCGCTGCCAGCGCGCGTAGTCGCGGTAGCGGAACGGCAGGGGGGCGAGGCGGTGCGGGCGCCCCTCGGTGCGGGCCGCGTAGAGTTCCGGGAGCTCCCGGGCCAGGATCACCGGGGTGGCGCCGTCGGTCACCATGTGGTGGCAGGTGATCTGCAGGACGTGATCGCCGGGCCCGAGGGTGATCAGCGATACGCGCAGCAGCGGGTCGGCCGCCAGATCGAAGGGCGCCGCGGCGGCGGCCCGGACCAGTTCCCGGGCGGCAGCCACCGGGTCCGGCCGATCGGCGACGTCCACCACGTGGAAGAAATCGCCGAGATCGGCGCGAACCCGCAGCTCGGGCAGGCCATCGGGGGCTTCGATGTTGTACCGCAGCGATTCGTGCCGTTCGGCGAGATCGGCGAAGACACCGCGTAGTGCGTCGATATCGAGGTCGCCGTGCAGCCGGTTCACATACGGGTAGTTGTAGAGCGTCGTCCCGGGATCGAACTGGTGGTGGAACCACATCCGTTCCTGCCCGAACGAGAGCACCGGTTCGTCGTGCGCGACCAGTTCGGGCACCGCCGGGCGGTGCGCCGGACGCGGGCCGGCCACGAGCAGCTCGGCGAAATCAGCCACTTTCGGGTGCTCGTAGACGTCGAGCAGTTTGGGCCGGAATCCGTACGCCTCCTCGACCCTGTCCACCAGTTGCACGGCGATGAGCGAGTTGCCACCCAGCTCGAAATAGTCTGCGCCGTGTTCTATCTCGGTATCGGTGTGCAGGAGTTCGCGCAGTGTCGCCCGCAGCCAGCTCCGTGGATCCGAGGTCTCGTGGGCGGCGGACCGCTGCACCGGCGGGGCCGGCCGGTCACTGCCCGGTAGATCGATCCAGCACCGGGTTCGCCGTAGCGGGTGGCCGGGCAGCCGAATTCTGCGACCGCCACCGGGTTGCAGTGCCGCCCAGTCGAGATCGACGCCGCGCACGTACAGGGCGGCGAGCAGGTGCAGCGGTTCGGTGGCGCAGACGATATCGAGATCGTCACCGCAGTGTTCGCGCAACAGTGCCGAGAGACGTCCGCCCGCACCGGGTTCACAGAACACCACCGGCCCGGCATCGCGCAGCGAATTCGCCGCCGCGGCGAGCCGTTCGGCGTCGACCGTGTACTCGGTCGCGGCGATCTCGGCCGCGGACACCGCCACCGCGGAACCGAGCAGGTGGCGCGCGGCATAACGGGAGGTTCCCGCGCTGAGAACGGCCGCGAACTCGATACCGCACCGGCGCAGTTCACGATGCAGCGCCAGCTGAGCCGCGAGGATCTCGGCGGTGGGCCCTTCGGCGGGTAGCTCTTCCGGTAGCGGATCCGTGTCTTCCAGCGCAGGCACCGTATCGGGAGCCAGGAGCAGGGCCACTCGGGGCGCGGCCCCCGGCGGCTTCTCCTCCGGCGTCCGACCGGCCCGCCCGGCGAGTTCATGCACCAGTTCCTCGGTGCTGCGGACCACCGCCGCGAATCGGTGCGCGTACCCGCAGCGGCCCTGGTTCAACGTGAACGCCACATCGTCGAGGGCATGGCCGCCATCGCGCAGCGCTTCGGCGAGTGTGTCGCAGAGTTCGGTCAGCGCGTCCGCGGACCGAGCCGAGACCCGTACCAGCCGGGCGCCCGGATCCGGCTCCTCGGACGCGGTGGTGTCCGGGCCGGGTGGCGGTTCGGCCAGCACACAGTGCGCGTTCGCGCCACCGAGGCTGAACGAGCTGACGCCTGCCAGCCGCGGCGCCGGGCCGGCGGGCCAGGGCCGGGTCGCGATCAGCACCTCGATCCCGGCCGCCGTGAGATCGAGTGCATCGGTCGGCCGCTCGAAATGCAGGGACCGGTACAACTGCCCGTGGGCGAGGCCGAGTACCGCCTTGACCAGTCCGGCGATCCCGGCCGCATGATCGAGGTGCCCGATATTGGTCTTCACCGAGCCGATCGGCAGTGGTCCGGTTCGCCCGGTGCCGAATACCGCCGCGATACCTTCCAGTTCCACCGCATCGCCCAGCCGAGTGCCGGAACCGTGGGCCTCCAGGTACCCGGCCGTTGCCGGAGCCACCCCGGCCTGCCGCCACGCCCGCTCGATCACCCGCTGCTGTGCGGGCGCGCTCGGTGCGCTGATGGTCGCGGCGGTATGCCCGCTGTGCAGGGTGGCGCTCCCCGCGATCACCGCGTACACCGCCGCTCCCTCGGCGCGCGCCCGCCCCAGGGTGGTCAGCAGCAGGGCGGCCCCGCCTTCACCCCCGGCGGCGCCGTCGGCCGCGGCGTCGAAGGCCCGGCAGCGACCCGTCGGCGAGACGATCTCGGAGAAGAGCCCCGGACCGGTGGTTCGCGCGCCGCCGGAGGCAACCCGGATACCGCCCGTCAGCGCGTATTCCGCGTCACCGGAACGCAATTCACGGCACGCCTGATGCACCGCGATCATCGACGCGTTGCAGCCGCTGTCCACCCCGTAAACGGGGCCGCTCAGTCCGAGCAGATGAGCGATGCGGGCGGGAGTGCCGAAACCGAGATTGCCGAGCATGCCCAGCGGCCCGGAGTCGGCGACCATCCCGTGGTAGGCGGGGGTGGGGGAGCTGAACACCACCGCGGTCTCGGACTTGCGCAGGTCGTCCAGCGCATATCCCGCATCCTCGACGGCCCGGTAGGCGAGTTCCACTGCCATCCGCTGCTGCGGATCCATCACCTCGGCCTCGCGGCGGGACAATCCGAAGAAGGCATGGTCGAAACCGTGCACCTCGGCGAGATGCCCCATCGGCATGAAGTCCGCGGGGTCGCCGAGTCCGGTGGCGGCGCTGCGGGCGGCCGGCATCGGGCCGACACTGTCGCGGCCGCCCGCGAGGTTTGCATGGAACCGGTCCGGATCGTCGGCGTCCGGGAAGCGCACGGCGAGGCCGATCACGGCGATATCGTTGTCACGGTAGGTGTACACGGGTGCTCCGCTCACAGTTCGAACGCCTGCGGCGTCGGGGTTCGGTCCTCGGTATTCCGGGAGGTGTCCGCCGCGGCGGCCTGCACCGTGGTGGCCTGCGCTTCGATGGTCGCCAGATCGAACAGCCGTCCCACCCGGATCGCACCCGGCCACCGTGCCTCCAGGGCCAGGTGCAGGCGCACGATCAGGTGCGAATCGCCGCCGATGTCCAGGAAACTGTCTGTCCGTTCGAAATCGTTGTGTCCCAACAGTTCCTGCCAGATCGCGGCCAGCTCCTGTTCGGTCTCCGTCCAGCCGTCCCGGGATATCGGCGCGGCGACCGGAGCCTCACCCGCCCATGCCCGCAGCGCCGCGTCGTCCCGTTTGGTACTCGCCGTGGCGATCGGGATCGCCTCGACGAATCGGAACCGGTGCGGTATCGCCTGGGGTACGAGACCGCCGCGGCAGTGGGCGATGAGTTCCCGGGCGGGGGGTGGATCGGTATCCGCCGCAACCACACAGAACGCCGTGAGCCGAACCGCGTCGTCGGAGCCCGCGAAGTCGATCACGGCGGCTTCCCGGATCGCCGGATGGGTCTCGAGGACAGCCTCCACACCCGCCCGCTCGACCCGGACCCCGCGCACTTTCACCTGCCCGTCCACCCGGCCGCGGAACTCGATCACGCCGTCACTGCCGCGCACCGCGACATCCCCGGTCCGGTACATCCGGGCCCCTGGTTCGGCCGTGAACGGATCGGGCAGGAAAACACCGGCGGTGAGCGCGGGGCGGGCCGCGTACCCGGGCACCACCTGGGCACCGCCGAGGTAGAGCTCACCGGGGGTATCCGGGGCAGCCGGCCGCAGCATCGGGTCGAGCACGTAGGCGGCCGCCCCACGCATCGCGGTACCGATCGGCACCGGTCCGCGCGGTATCCCCTGCACGTCGTAGGCGATACAGGTGACGGTCGCCTCGGTGGGCCCGTACTCGTTGACGAACCCGGTCTCCGGCAGCAACTCCCGGTGGCGCGCGACCACACTCGCCGGGACCGCTTCACCGGCGAGCGCGACCTGACGCAGGACGTTGCGCAACCCGGTGAGCCCGGGAAGCAGCAGCCGGTACATCGACGGCGTGGCCGCCAGATGCGTCGGCCGCCATCGCGCGGCGAGCTCGGTCAGCGCGGTGACGTTCCCGAGTGTCGCGGCATCGGGCAGGACATTGGTCGCCCCGACGGTCAGGCCCCAGGCGAACACCATCAGCCAGCCGTCCCACAGCAGCCGCAAGGCCGCGAAGGTCACCGGTTCGCCGCCGCGGTGATCGTAGTCGCGGGCGGTGATCATGGCGGCCAGGTTCGCGCGGGAGACGATGACCGCCTTGGGAATTCCGGTGGAACCCGAGGTCGTGATCACGTAGGCCGGTGCGGTGTCCGGAACCGTGGCGGGCAGCTCCGCCCGCACCTGCTCCGGGCCGCGGATGTCGACCGTCGTCAGCTGTTCCGGCAGCCCTGCCGCCGGGCCGGCGACCACGGCCACCCCGCAGCCGAGTTCGTCCACCAGGGCCGTCAGGGTTGCCGCCGAATGGTCTGGTTCCGCGATCCACCAGGCCGCGCCTGCCCGCAGCACCCCGAGCGCGGCGGTCAGCGCCTCCAGGGTCTGCGGCAGATGGACCAAGACGACGGTGCCCGGCCGGACCCCCGCGGCCACCAGCCGCCGGGCCAGCGCGGTCGTGGTCTCGTCGAGTTCGCGATAGGTGAGCCGCCGGTCGCCGACCACCACCGCGGTGCGGTCGGGCACCCGATGGACCTGACCGAACAACGCGAGCGGCAGGTCGGCCGCCGTGGTCTCGCCGGCCACCCGGACATGCGAGGCGGGCGGGGGCCGATGCGCCGGATCATGGACGAGCAGCAGGTGATCGCCGTCCGTGGCGTCCACGGTGAAACCGGCGAACCGCAGCGTCACCAGCATGATCCGGTTCGCCGGGGTGGTGACGAACTCCGCTGTCGGCCGCAGCCCCGCCGTCCGCGACCGCTCGATCAGGAACCGGAGGAACGGCCCACCCACCCCGCGCGACATCACCCGGCACGACATCAGGGTCAGCAGCAGTACCGAATCGGTGCCGCGGCGCCGGGTCACCGCCAGGCCGATGGTCCCGTATTCGCCGAAGCGGTCCCGCAGGTCCGCGACGAGCACCTCGTATTCCGGCGATCGGCTCAGTTCCCGCAGTTCGGCGAGATCGAAGGTGCGTCCGGTCGTGTTGAGCTGATGCGTGCGGACGGTCAGTTCGTACGCCCGGTCCAGGTCCGCCGCGGTAGCGCGCCGCACGGTCAGCACCAGATCGAGCGAGGCCAGGAAATCCGCGTCGGAGCCGACGAATTCGTTCTCACCGGTGCGACGCGCGCGTTCGACGCGGTAATAGTCACGGCGATGGCGAGCTTCCGCGGTGATCACCTCGGGCACGAATTCCGGTAGCCCCGGCAGTTCGGCGATCTGTTCGGCCGAATAACAGCGCACCTGGGGCAGCGCGGCGGCGACCTCGGCGCGTTCGACCGGGTCGTTGTCCACGAACGCGACTGTGTCCAGGCCGATCCCCAGTGATTCAGCGATCTCCCGCACCGCGACGGATTTCGCGCCCCAGCCCACCGTGATCGCCGAGAACAGGTCCTCGATCCCGTGCCGGCGCAGATGTCCGGTCGCGACGTCGAGTTCGCCCCGGCTGGCGATGGCGTGCAGAATCCCGCGTTCGTCCAGTACCCGCAGACTCTCCAGCGCCGCCGAATTCGGCTCGGGCCGGTCGTTTTCCAGCACCACCCCGTCCCAGACCGTATCGTCGAGATCCCACACCAGGCATTTCACAGGCTCGGGCCGGTCGGTCATCCCGCCACATCCGTTCTCCGCAGCACCGCCGTGCTCCACGCCGCGACCGGGCTGCTGTTCAACAGCAGTGCCGTAGCGCCGGGCGGCAACGTCTCGGCGGCATCGTCCAGATTGATCAGTACGTCCACCGGACCGAGATGTCCGTAGCGGACCAGGTTGTCCCCGCAGCAGGGGTGGATCGGCCGGCCGAGCGCCTCCGACCAGAACGCGAAGGCCCCTGCGGACAGGTTCTGCATCAGAATCGCCGAAACAACTTCGGGGAGAAGACCGTTGCGAGCGAGGAGTTCGGCATTGAGTGCGGCGAACCGTTTACTGCTGTCCACCGCGAGCCGGAAACTGTACGTCGATTCGTCGGCGCATTCCTCGACCCAGCGCTCGCTGGGAACATCCCGGTAGTCGATGCGGAACAGGTCGGAGTACTGCCCGTCGCTGCGCACCGCGATGTCGACCAGCTCGTATCGTCCGGCCGCGGTATCGCCGGTGAGCACGACCGCGGCCGCACCGTCGCCGAGGACGGTCATCGGGCTGCGATAACGGGCCGGGGTCGGCGTCCGGGCCACGGCCACCAGCAGCACGGTGCGGCAGCGCGGATCCCCGCACAGCAGCGCCGCCGCCAACCGCAGCGCCGCCGACACCGAAACACATCCGAGCTCGCCCACCCCGGTGACGAAAGCGCGACCGGCACCGAGTCGATGCTGCAGCCGGGTGGCCTCGGAAGCCAGCAGGTACTGCGGTGCCCGTCCCTGGACGAGGATCAGCGCGTCGAGCGCGCCGGGGTCGATTCCGGCGCGTTCCAGCGCCCCGCGCGCGGCGGGTTCGGCCAGATCCACCTCGCTCGCCCCGGTGGCGCAACGCACCCGGTCGATCCCGAGCGACAGTGCGTGTTCACGCTGCCGCGCCGGCAACCCGGCGAGTTCGGGTAGATCCGGTACCCGGATTTCGTGCTCCGGGAACCACGCGGTCACCGGTCCGATCCCGATCACGCGTCGTCCTTCTCTCGTGTCAGCCGAGTGAGCAAGTGTTCCCCCAGATGCAATTCCGCGATATCGCGTGAACCCTCGATGATCTGCGCGACCTGCGCGTCCCGGGCGAAGCGCTGCACCGGGTTGTCGGCCGCGCAGCCGGCGGCACCGAGTATCCGCACCGCTTCCGCTCCGACCCGGGCCGCCGTCTCGGCGGCCGCGTACTTGGCGGCGACCGTCGCCATCACGGCCTCCGCCCCGGCCGCGACACGGGCCTGAGCGGCGCGTTCACACAGTGCCTGCGCGGATTCCACATCCACCCAGGCACGCCCCAGCGCAGCCCGGATCGTCGCGTGCTCGCTGAGCGGAGTACCGCCCTGAGTGCGTTCGGCCGCGTGCCGCGCCGCCGCGTGCAGGCAGGCGCGGGCCATTCCGGCGCAACCCCACGCCACGGTGTACCGGCCGTGGTCCAGCGCGGTACCCAGCACATGACTGAGGCCGAAACCCGGTGGGGCGATGAGCTGGTTGCGCGGTACCCGGGCGCCGTCCAGGGTGATGTGCGCGAGCCGCGCGCCACGCATCCCGAGCTGGCCGGTCACCGGTTCCACCACGACGCCGGGTTGATCGGTGCGGACGAGCGCGCTCACCAGCCCGCCCTCCGCGCGGCCCAGCACCAGCAGCACATCGGCCACCGCGCCGAAACTCACCCAGAGCTTGCGGCCGGTGACCCGCAGGCCGGGCCCGTCGTCTTCGAATTTCGCGACAACACTGCGTAATTCGGTCCCCGCGCCCGGCTCCGTGGCCGCCAAACCGGCGACGAGTTCCCCGGACACCAGCCGCGGCAGCCAGTACGCCCGCTGCTCAGCGGTCGCCCAGCGATCCACTGCCGCGCTCACCATGGCACCCACGGTGAGCAGGCTGCGCAGCGAGGTACACACCCCGCCGAGCCGGGCCGCGAGCTGTCCCAGTTCGTAGGGGCCGAGCCCGCGCCCACCCCACTCCGGCGACCGGTCCGGGCCGAGAATCCCGGCCCGGGCGGCAGCACCGATGACCTCCTCGGGCAGACCGGTCCGATCCCATTCCGTGGCATTCTCCCGGGCCATCGCTACCAGCCCGTCGAGCTCGCTCATCGTTCCCCGGCCTGCTTACGCATGACGAAGGCGGCCAGCCGGCCGGCGGAGCGGAAGTTGTCGAGATCCAGATCCTCGACCTCCACCGTGAGCCCGTACGTCTGCTCCACATGGGCGACAATTTCCAGTGCCCGTAGGGAATTCACCAACCCCAACTCGAAAATATCGTCGTCGGGCTGTACTTCGGTTCCGGTCATCGCACTGAAAAACCGGCGCAACTGCTCTGCTGGATCTGGATGGGAACGATTACCACTGGCCTTGCCTGGGTCGTGCACCCGTTGATCGGACCACCCTGCACACCGAGCCCTCAAGCCCCCTCTTCCTAGGCCCCTTCTTTCTAGGGCCAGCCCCGCCAGTGGCACCGGGGCGCCGATACTGCCCGGTTGTCTCGGCAGTGCTGGAGACGGGTTCTACTGCGAAGTCGAGGGCGGCGAGCCTCGTGAATCCCCCCAGATGTGTCCGGCGCGCCTATTCGTCAGCGGGCGGGTCGATGCGCTGATCGGGGACTGTGCCGGTCTTCTCGTTGAGCATCTCCCGGAGTCTCGTGAGCGACTCGCGGTTCTCTTCGTCCAGGTGCCTGCGGTAGGCGTCATCGTAACTCTCGAGCAGCGAATCGGTGAGCGGATGGCGCGGCCCGAGTAGTACGTGAGATCGGGCGGCCGCTCGTTTGATCAGCTCACTCGCCTCGAGGTATCGGCCTTCCGCGCGGCGACTGTCGGCAGCCGAGATCCATGCATTCATTTGCTGCAAGTGCTGACGGCTCCGTTGGTATATGGACCAGGTCAGGAAGCAGCTGAACGCGACCGCCGCCCCCACCCACTTCCACGACCAGGTTCCACTGATCAAGTTCGCCACCGACGCGACCCCCACGGCTATGAGTGTGGAGTATCCGAAGAATACGGCCACTGTCCTGTTCATCGGTAACATCGCATACCCTTCCCGAGTCCCCGGATCCGGGCCGCCGCCGCTGGGTCGACAACGAACTGACCACGGCCAGAATGTCTTCCGGCGCAACGGTAATGTCGCTAGCGGTACAGATCCCCCTTGATCAAGCATAGTGCGGTCTTCACGAGCCGAGTCGCCTCCGGGCCCGGTGCGAGCCAAGCTTCGCCTTCGATTTCCCTTCTGAAGTATCGGCCGGCATCACCGCCTGCGGCATTCGGCCGACCGGCAGCGGTGGTAACGGGTGCTTCCGGCGGACTGGGTGGTGCGTAAAGCTATCACCGCGATCGAGCGCGACGGGGGCGAAGTCGACGCCGCCGAGCTCCCCGCCCGCATTATGGCCAAACTTGCGGGTGTAGCGCCCGAATTCACGGCCCCGTCTCGGGCGGAGGAAAGAGATCATCGCGTGGGGCGACCAGGTGGTCGAAGGTCTGCGTCACCGCCGCTGAGGACTGCCGGGCTACACGAGATCGATCTGGTCAGGCTCAGGTAGCTGTGTGGGCCGTTCGTCGCCATACCAGGCGTATTCGATTCCGCTCAGCCGGCCGGCTTCGACCCAGAGGATGACCTCACCGCCCGGCCTTCCCGCGGGGTCGGTAACAGCTCCGTTCGCGACGATCCCGTCCGTGACACCGCCCGCCGGGGCGGGACCCGGGCGTACCTCAACATCAACGCTGGGCGATCCGGCGCCCCAGGTCGATACCACCTGCGCATAGGGGATCTGCGCACGGTATTCGGCAGAACCGTGTCGACCCGCCGACAACATCTTCGTTATGACTGCGGCCTCGAGGTCGGTCAGCGGCCTCGGCTGAATCGGGGTACTACCCATCGCATCTCCTTGGTCTTACCGGCCGTGCCGTCGAGGCCTTTGTGGGGATCGGTTGGAAGCCCTCTCGCCGACTAATCGTCAGCGGCAACAATGAGTCGAAGCGTCCCGCCTGTCGTGTCGACCGTGACGATCTCATGAAACTCGGTGTGTATGAATCCGTAGTCGTTGACCGCCGAGGAGTCGAGACGGGGCAGCGTGACGATTTCTGTGGCGGTGCGAGCGGGCCCGAACACTTCCCGGTCGATCACCTGGCGCAGCGCATCCGGAACGACACCGCACTGATCGACCCAGCGGGTGACCAGTGCGATGACGGAGTCGGTCGATGCGGGGGTGTAGGAGTCCGGGGTAATCCGGTCGATCCGATATGGGCCGTGGCGGGTGCCCGCCGGGTCCACTCCGCCGCCGATGTAGTCGTCACGGAAATGCTGATTGCCGATCAGCGCGGAAAGCAGTTCGCGAGCGGTTGCCGGAGGCTCGGTGATCGTGAACCGCTTGATATCGATCCACTGCCGCGAGGGATTGCCCTCCTCGGGGAAGTCCCGGAAATTGATGAAGGAAGTGCCCTCGTATTCCAGGCCAGGTGCTGTCTGCACGGGCTCAGCCTCCGATTATCTGTGGTGAGAAGCGGTCATGCCCGGCGCCACTCGTCGATCGACGACCAGATCACGCTGTGGGATGCACCGGACTCTTCGAGGTCGCTGTCCTCGGATATCCGTTCGATCAGCTTCTCGATTCGAGTGATGAGTTCAGCGGAGCAGGATGACCTTGGATGGCAACGCAGAAGAGCCGTCAACAGGTCGCCGGGGTAGAAGTCGCCTCCGGCGAGCGGATCGGTATCCAGGACGTCCAGGACCACCGGAGTCAGTGCGTCGGTGCCCACTCTTTGTGAGATGAGGATCCGGAGGTCTTCGACGGTGAGGTCCGGCAATGGGACGTCTCTCAGCTCGTGCACGGTCTTCACGAGCCGAGTCGCGTCCGGACCCGGGGCGGGCCAAGCTTCGCCTTCGATCTGCGTAAGCGACCGCGGATCACGATTCTTCACTCGATTTCCCTTTCCGGAGTATCGGCCGGAATCATCGCCTGCGGCGCGGACCACAGCCGCGACCGGGTCGGCGCTCGGGATGGGCGGACAGCATCGTCCAGCGGCCGGCTCGACCTCTCCTACCTGGTCAAGCGTAGAATCGGGTGCGTTCAGAGGTCTCCCTTATGCAGCAGCGATGGTGGGTGTGGATAGCCGCGTTCCTGACGACACTGGGGATGTGCGCGGCGTTCGCATGCAGCAGTGGCACCCGATCCGATCGACCTCCTCCCGACACATCCTCCCGGGTAGGGGAGCCCGTGATGGTCGCGAAGATCGACAACAGCCCGGAGGCACGGCCACCGGTAGGGCTCGCAGCCGCCGATTTGGTCTACGTCGAGCCGGTCGAGGGTGGTTTGAGCCGGTTGGCCGCCGTGTTCTCGGCCGACAAACCCCCGGTGATCGGGCCTGTTCGCAGCGCGCGGGAAACGGATCTGACGCTGTTGGACCAGTTCGGCAACCCGACGCTGGCATCCTCGGGTGCCGCACCCGAGCTGGTTGCCGCCATCGATCAGTCCTCGCTGCAGAACGCCTCGGCCGAGCGGCAACCTGCGGCGTACTTCCGCGACTACAGTCGCGTCGCTCCGCACAATATGTTCGTCCGCTCGGATCAGCTGCCCGAAGGCGGCGGCTGGCCGGCGGCTTCGCAACCGCACTTCGGTCCTGCGCCCGACGGTGGCGAGCCCACACAATATCGGGAAGCGCGGTATCAGGACACCGTGATGGGTTTCGACTGGTCACCCGACCACCAGCGGTGGCTGGTATCCATGGACGGTGCCGCCTACACCGAGGCCGATACCGGACAGGTCATGGCGAGTACGGTCGTGCTGCAGAGTGTGCAGGTGCAGAACTCGGCCATCAGCGACGTCGCGGGCAGCGTCTCACCCCTCGCCGAGACGACCGGTAGCGGTCAGGCACTCGTACTTCGCGACGGTCAAGCATTCCCGGCGGAGTGGTCCCGGCCCTCCGCGGATGCGGGCACAACCTATACGACCCCCACCGGTACAGCCATTCCGTTTGCGCCGGGGCAGGTCTGGACAGTCCTGATTCCAGCGCAGCTCTGGTAACCGGGACCGCGCTGCCTCCACTTGATCGGGGGAGCCTGGCTCGACCACGAACGCAGCCATTTTCTCCTGAGGTGTGTGCAGTGTCAGCGAGTCGGCCCGGGGCAAGACCGCCCGCAGGCCACTCGTGAGCCCTGGCCGCCCCGTATCCCGGTTCCTCTCCAGCCACCTGATTCAGCGCGACGCTATCGTGGGGTGATCCAAAAGTATTGGGAGTGACCGTGTTCAGCCGTACTGGACAAGAGGTTGCGCGGGGAGAAGTCTCCCGTACCCTTGAGGCCATGGTAGATCAAGGGGGGAATCCGAACCCTGCCGGCGTTGTTGTTGTGCCTGAGGAAGTTCGGGCGGTCGGTCGCTTCGTAGCAGATATCGCGGGAAGTATTCGTTCAGGTTTGGACTCGGCCAGTACGGACGTGGATGCACTTCTCGCGGACGGGTGGACGGGCGATCTCTCCGATGAGTTCTTCGGTGGCTGGACCGAGCTCCGTGACGGTGGAAAGAAAATCTTGCAGGCATTGGACGGAATGGCCGAACAGCTGGGAGTCCAATCGGATGCCTATGAGGCCACTGACAGGGATACATCCCAGCAGTTCCCGAGTTTGAACCTGTGAAGTCAGAATTCACCGTAGACCTCGAGCGCCTCGATGGCATTGCTGTTCGTCTGGCAAATCTCGCAACCTATATCACCGAGCAGCTCGACCTGATCGACGACAAGGTAGCGGGCCTCGACGGAGCTTGGGAGGCAGTCGCTGCGGCCGCCTACAGGGATGTTCACCAACTGTGGTCGACGGGAGCGCGCGAGTTTGCGACCGGAATGAACGAGATGAGTGACGCCGCCCGCGAGGCGCATGACCGCTATACGAGCGCTATCGAGTTCAACCGAAAGTTACTGGGCGATGGGTGAGCCGGTCATCAGAGTGGACTAGCGCCTGTACTACGATGCAGCGCAGAAATGCCACGATCTCGCCGATGAGCTCCGGGTTGCTGACAAGCCGGTCCATGACGCTATCAAAGGCGAATGCGGAGGTATGGCAGGGGATGCGCCCGGTTGCAAGCAATGGGGCGAAGTTTATGATAAACGCGCTCACGCAATCCTACAGGCGTGCACAAATCTCGCCGATGCGCTGACAAATTTCGGGTACCTGCTGCGCGCAATAGGTTACAGGCACGGGGTTGCGAACAACAGTCATCCCGACCGTCCAACTATCCTGCAGATGTCTGTGCATACTGTGCAGATTCCCAGTTCTGTTGCGGATAACGGCAATGGTCTGCGCAATGAAGGTGGGATAGCTGAGTTCTTCGATGAGCTCGTTCAGAAGGTCAGTGGCCAGTTTGGCAAACTGCCGAACGGCGATATCGACAAGCTGGCTCGCGCCAATGCTGCTTGGGCCATATTCGGTGATCACCAGGCCGTCACCGGTTCTGTCGCACGAATAACCACAATCGCCGACATGTTCATCGGCATGGACGAGCCGACCACCGCGCAGCTGATTGCAGACCATTTCAATATCCTGAAGAAGGCTGCCCAAGGGGTCATAGATTCCGCTCCGTTTATCGGTCTGTGCGTGGAGAACTATCGAACCTCCACAGTCGATGTCAGCACGACCATCAAACACGAAGTCGAACACCTGCTCTTCGAGATCGGCGTCACGATTGCTGCTGCCGCCGCGATCTCTTGGCTCAGTTTCGGTGGCAGTCTCGCAGCCGCGGGAGTGGGCGTCAGCGGTATGGTGGTCCGTACCGTCACGGCAATACATGATGCATACGTACTTAGCAACCTGGCAGAAGTCCTGGGGCTCGCTATCCTGGCGGACGGGGCGGTCGGCGCAACCAAAGAATTCGACGTCCTTCCCGACCTCGCGCCCGTCACGGCGGAATTGGCTGCGATCATATCCAAACAGGCGCTCATCTACGAGGCATCGCCGAAGCACGGTCCGAAACAGAGAGGTGATGCGGCGCCTGCGCCGACGAATCCGCAGGAGACCCTTGATAACTCCGTGCGCCTGAACGAAAATACACCGCGACGTGTAGGGTATGATCCGGCAACTGGCGAATTTGCCATTTTCGACTTAACCGAACACGAAACGGGAATATATCACGGGCACAGGCGCACATGGGAAGAACTTACCCCGGGGCAGCAGAGTGTATTGATAAAAGCTGGCGTGGTGGACAGGAAGGGAAGGCCGTTGTGAAGTATCAGGAGTTGCATCCGATTGATCGCGAGGAAGCACTCGCGATGCTCGAGGCCGGCGATATTCGGAGTGTTTCTCAAGCAATCCTGAGGCTCGCGTTGCACGATCCGGACGACCACTGGGTGACCGAACAGGCATTGAATCTGCTGAACAGCCCGGAAGTCGGTATCAGGGTCGTGGCAGCCACCGCACTCGGTCATACTGCTCGAATCCATAGGAAGGTCGACGAGCGGGTTGTACCTGCATTGCAGCAGATGCTGACCGATCCGGAAACGTCCGGACGTGCGCAGGATGCATTGGACGATATCGAAATGTTCGCGTTGCGCCCAGGCCAATAAGCAGCAAACCCTTCATGCGGCCCGCCTTCGAGTTGGATTGCAATGTCCGGCACCGCGTTTCGTCTCGGTGACGGTGGCGACAGGCATGAGTCGGTACTGCTGGGCCAGAAGCTCCAGCTCGGTTCGGTCCCAGAGGTTTCCGGTGTCGTCTGTGAATCTACTGGATGATTCTTGTTCAGCTTCACTGTCCTGATCGCCACGGAGCCCGCTGCCTCACCCCTGCAGTGGTGGCTTCCCAGGCCGGGGTGACACACCGATTGGCCACCCTGTCCATGTGGCTTTGATGACTGATCCTGGCTGCAAGACAACTTTCGAGGAACGTCTCGTACGATCCGAGGGGAGCGTTGGTGCCGGCTTCCCAGGATCGGCAGGCTCTCTCTCCGAAATTCGGTGTCCCTTGCTAACTTGTCGCGTTCTGATCCGACGAAGCGACGAGGCGAACTATGGCAATCGGAAACAACATCGGTTTCGAAGAGTCCGAGGATGTGATGTCCGCGCCGGTGCTGTGGAGTTTTCATTCTGGCGCCGACGCTTCCGGTGTTGTCGTGGACGAGCGGGGCTGTTGGGTGGGCACCGAGTGCGGTGACGTGTTCACCTTGACGCCGGAGGGCATGGTCACCGGCCGATTCCGGCTGCCGAGTGCTGTCGAATACGTTGTGGCCGATGGTTTCTGGATCTACGCCGTATGCTCCGACAACCAGGTCTACGATCTGTCCGGCGCGGTGCCGAGAGTCGCCTACGAAATACCGGCCGAAATCGATATCTGCTCGCTCGACATCCATGAAGGCCTCCTCTGCGTCACCGACCGGCAAGGTGTCGTCACCGCGATCGATTGGAACGGGGAATTGCTGTGGAGTACTCCCGGCGACGAGGGCGGGGTGATCCAGATCGACTCGCATGCCGTCTACCACGGGCATTCCGCCGGTGTCACCGGATATGACTTGGAAGCCGGATACCGAGTGTGTCACGAGGACACCGATGGCGCGGTCCTGTCCGGCTGCCAGGATTCGAACGCGTTCTACGCCGGCACCGATGACAACTCTGTCGAGGTGGTCGGTAAGGACGAATGGGCGGGGATCAGCTACAACGGCGATGCGCCGGTACAGTCCTGCGCCACCGCCCTCGACGGCCGTGTCTTCGCCGGGGACGACTGCTCCTCGGTGTACTGCTGGGACATGTCGCGATGCGGTGCGTGGAAATGGGCCACCGGCTGCGGCTCGGCCTCTTCCATGCAGTACCACGACGACAAGCTGTACCTGGTCACCACCACCGGAACCCTCGCCTGTCTCGATGTCAGCGAGGCCGCCTTCCGCGACGCCGAGCAGGGTGTGCTGCCCGAGACGGTGTCGGTGACGGCTCCGGAGATCGCCGCCGTGGTGCCCGGCAACACCGTCGAGGTCACCTCCGACGCCGGGACCGGCGTTGTGGTCGAATGCGTTCTACAGAACGGCGAGCAGTGCGTAATCGCCGTCTCCCCTGATCATGTGTTGTCCTTGGAGGTCCAGTTCCCCAAGGACCTGTGGCGTTCCGGTGCCCGCTACGTGGTCGATGACGTGGACGAACCCGAGCGCGGCTTTTTCTACCGAGTTCGCGGCGACATCCGGCAGCTGATCTGACCGCCGGCCGGTCACGGGGCGACCGGTAATCAGCAGAAGCCGTATGGCTGATCCTCTGAGTCAGGTGCGCATATCAGTTCTCGTGAGCTTGCGGGGTATAAGCCTCATCCAGCCGGTTTCGACTGGTCACCCGACCACCAGCGGTGGCTGGTATCCATGGACGGTGCCGCCTACACCGAGGCCGATACCGGACAGGTCATGGCGAGTACGGTCGTGCTGCAGAGTGTGCAGGTGCAGAACTCGGCCATCAGCGACGTCGCGGGCAGCGTCTCACCCTTGGCCGAGACGACCGGTAGCGGTCCGGCACTCGTACTTCGCGACGGTCAAGCGTTTCCGGCCGAGTGGTCCCGGCCGTCGCCACAGGCAGGCACAACCTATACGACCCCCACCGGTACAGCCATTCCGTTTGCGCCGGGGCAGGTCTGGACAGTCCTGATTCCAGCGCAGCTCTGGTAACCGGGACCGCGCGGCAACACGCAATCCGCATCACTGGATCGGTAGATCCAGGTTCAGCAGTCGGTGCGCACGAAGATCCAGCGCGTTTCACCGCCTCCGTCGTGGATGACGACGTATCGGCGTGGATCGCGGTATTCGTCGATCGAGTGTTCGTTTTCCGGTATCGACCGAGAGGACGTCGGCCATTCCGCTGTCCTGCCAGAAAGACTGCCACGACGGAGGAACTCCGGGTTCGAACCGACTGAGGCCGGACAGCCGCGTGAATTCACCGACCGAGTCGGCGGGAATATCGACGACTGCTGCCGAGGTTGCCTCGCGAAAGGCGTTGTCGGTCCACGACCACAAGGCATCCATCTCCTCAGGGAAGACAATGCCGGCGCATTCAACCAGGTCGCGAGCCTCTTCCTCGTCGGACGCGCACCCCGCGACAGTCGACACGATGATGCATGCCGCCACACCGACGGCCGTCCGACGAATGATTCGGTGCGTCACAGGTTTCCGATCCATCGTTCGAGTCGTGGCGCTTCTCCGTGGACACGGAAACTCCGGGCCCAGCCGAATTCTTCGAGTTCCCGCATCTCGTTGTTGATGTTCGTTCCGATATTCAGTCGGAACGTGTCCAGCTTCTTGTGGTCGAAGTTGTAGAACTCGTAGATGTAGATACGGTAGATGATCTCTGCGCGAAGCCCGCCGTCTTCTGAATACACTGTGGGGTCGCTACCGACAGCAACATCGTAATGCCCTAACGCGTAGCCGATATCGCCCTCTTCGGGCTCTGCCCCCAGCCATGGCGAGGTCAGCTCTCGTGTGACGCCGGTCTGGGGGTCGCGCCGCGCCTGGTCCTTGATTGTTTCCAGGCACTTGGCGACCTGATCTCTCGCGCCGCTCGTTGCGATGACCCGTTCGACGTTGGACGGACTGATCTCGTAGACGAAGTCCGACCCGTTGTTGTCGAGGTAGGCGGAGAAGATATCCGCCGCGAAGTCGAATCCCCTGAAGGCCCGGGTGATGTGGTCGATGAGCGTGGTCACGGCATTCTTTCCGGATTCTGCTGCGCGTTTCAGGTCGTCGACTGCCGCGGTGACCTCGGAGCGTGTGGACTCGTCGATCGGCTTGTCGATCAGGCCTGCCCACGAGGCCAGGGGCAGGGTCATGTTGTGGAAGGTCATGGGTGCGACGACCGCGGCTGCCAGAGTGAGAGGCAGGTTGTACACCTGGCGTTCGAGCACATCCGGCGTTCTCGACGATCTTCGCGACGATGTCGAGGTCGAGGCTGCGAGTGTCCACCGCTTGTGCGAACTGGGTTGTTGTGAGGGCGAAAGCCCGGGCGGCGTCCCCTGTCCAGAACTGCTGTAGCCAGGTGGTGCCGTTGGTGAGGTTCTGTGCGGTGACGTAGTCGTCGATGCCCATCGAACGGATGCGTATGCCGATGCCCTGCAGCGCTTCCCAGCCGCCGACCAGGGGCGCGAGATAATCCGCCGCCGGCTTCATCCCGATAGCACTGCCGAGCACGTCGTCGTATGGGCCGATGGTTTCGACCACGCTGGTGAGGGTGCGGGCGATGGTGTAGGCGGGTTCGTTCTCGATCGTGGAGGCCGACAAGTTCAATCCCGTGAATCGGGCGACCCCGCCGTCGGAACCCTCGGCCGCGGCGCCGGTGCTTCCTGTCAGCTGCTGACCGGTAAGGGCAAGGGTCTGTCCGGTGGATCCGTCGGTGGCCTGGTACTGGGTGGCGTTGTCGGCCAAGGTGGTGGCGTAGGCGTCGAGCGGGTCCGGTCCTGCCCGTGTAGCCCGCCGAACGCAGTCCGGAAGTCCGTGAGTATGGGCGTCACGGTGGCCAGCAGTCCCGAAGTGATGTTCCCCAGCCACTCCTCGAACTGGAGCATGCACTACGCGGCCAGTACCTGCTCACGGACGAGGCTTGGCACGCCGTCCCGATTTGCCTTGACTCCGATGTGATGATGGAATCCGGAGGGACAGGATGGGACCGTTCGCGGATCGGTGCGCCGGAACAAGTACTGAGGCGACGACCGGTAAGGGGGGCCGAGTGAGCGAGCGCGAGGAGAAGCGGGCACGGAACGATCGGATGCGGGCCGAGATGGATGCCCTACTGGAGTCGTTCGAACAGCAGCGCGCACAGCTGGGAGAACTCCAGGCCCGGCTGGCGGCCACGACGGTGAGTGTGTGGTCGGCCGACAATATGGTCCGGATCGATAGCAATGTGGCCGGGATCCCGGTCGATGTGCACATCGATGCGGGGGCGTTCAAACGGACCACACCGGACAAGCTCGCCCGTTCCGTACTCGAGGCGGTGCACGCCGCGGCCCGGCAAGCCGGCGACGCCACGCAGCAGGCCGTGGCGCCGCTCGAGGCGGAGGTCGGCGCGATGCCCGATCTCTCCGAGCTCATCCCCGGCGCGCCCAGCATCCGGGACATGGTGTCGAGCTTCTCCGAACCTCCGCCGGTCACACCCCCGCAGGCCACGCCGGAACTGACCGACGAAGAGGAAGACGAGTACTTCCGCAACCGTTCCTACCTGGATCCCGGCCGGTGACCAACGAGCGCACCGGGGAGGACATGTCGTGAGTGTCCTGGGCGTCGATCCGGACGGCCTCCGCAATACCGGACCGCGATTCGGTGCGGTGGCCGCCGATATCACCACCGCGGCAGAACAATTGCGTCGCGTGCTCGACACCGAGGGGCAGTGCTGGGGCACCGACCAGGTAGGTCAGGCGTTCGCCAAGCGCTACACACCCGACCCGGGACTGGAGGCCATTCAGGACGTGCGGGACGCGTTCACCAGATATGGAGAAGATGTGGTGACCCTGGCCGACAATGTGGAGGCCCAGGAACAGATCATCTCCGGAAATCTGGGCTCGGCTGCGTCCTGATGGGTATCGAGATCCCGGACGAACTGCAATGGGTCGCCAAATGGGTTGTGGGGGCCGGGGATTGGCCGGAAGCCGACGAGACGGCCATACGGCGGATCGCCGATGCGTGGAACGGTATGGCGACGGCGCTCGAGGAGAGCTCCGGTGACGCCGACCTCACCATGCAGGCCGCGCTGACCGCACTCCACTCGGGCGAATCGCATACCGCACTCAGCGCGCACTGGGACTTGGTCGGCGGCAAGGACGACGCCGCGCTACCGAAGCTGATCGAGCATTGCCGATGGCTGGCCGACCAGGCCGATGACGGGGCGCTCGATATCGAGCACACCAAGCTGGCGATCATCACTGCCATGGTCCTGCTCGCCGCCGAACTGGTGGTGGCGGGGTTGACCGCCTGGACCGGTGTGGGTGCGGTGGCCGGTGCCGCGGCACGGGTCGCCACCCAGGCCGGGATTCGCATAGCGATCCAGATGTTGATCAAGAGGCTGGCCACCGTGGTCGGAAAGGGCGCGCTTTTCGGAGTCCTCGAAGGCGGCGCCGGTGAACTGATCCCGCACCTGATCCAGTTCGCCTCGGGAGAACGGACGGGACTGGACGGCGAGGACTGGGCGGGGCTCAGGGGCAGCGCTATCGCCGGTGCGGTGGGTGGCGCCGTGGGCGGTGGTCTGGGATCCGGCGGGCTTGCCGCACCGTTGACCAACCAGGTGGGCTCCACAGTCGGGAAGACCGTCACCGAACTCGGTGTCGAGAGTGCGGCCGGGGTCGCCGGGAATGTCGCGGGAACCGTGGCCGTCGGTGGCGAATTGACTTTGGAGACCTTCACTTCCGGAGCCGCCGGTGGCGCCGCCGAGCGCGGGGCCTCCGCGGCGGGGGAAGCCGCGGGCACACATTCCGGCCAAGGCGCCCCCTCCGCCCCCGAGACCGGTAGCCCGGCCGATACCGATCCGAGCAGCCCCGCATCAACCCCCTCGGAGTCCGGCGCTCCCGCGCAGCCGGACAACGGCGCACCAGGCGAGCAGACCGCGACACAGCCCGCCGCCACCGGGGCCGATCCGGACACCGGCTCCACCCCGAGCAGCGAATCCCCGAATTCCGTGCCGCAGAACGACTCCGCATCCACCACCTCGGCCAGTCCGGCATCGACTCCCGAAAGCACCCCCACTCGGACCGATTCCGGATCGGCACCCGAAAGTGCCGGGCCGGCACCAACTCCGGATAGCCAGGCGGCCCCGGGGGATACCGCCACCCCGTCCTCGCCCGACAGCCCGGCTTCGACCACGGACAGCACCTCACCGGGCAGTAGCCCCAACTCGTCACCCGACACGCCCGACACTGCCCCCGACGTGCCCGGCACTGCCCCCGATAGACCCGACACCCCGGCCTCCGACAGCCCCCCACCGGGCAGCAGCCCCGACCTCTCCCCTGATCCTCCCGGCACCACACCCAACACATCGGACACCCCGCAGACGGTCCTACCCGACGGAACAGTGCCGGGTAGCAGCCTCAACCTGCCACCGGATCCACCCAGCCCCACGCCGGCCACCTCGGACGCCCCCTCCGCACCGACAACGAGCGACACCGCCACCCCGCACACCTCCGGCACTCCGACGAGCACCGGCAACCCAGCCGGCACCAGCGCAGCGGCGACCACCACAACAACGGACACTCCCGCCACGTCGACACCGCCCTCCACCGCACCTCTCTCCGGCACCCCCACTTCGCAGGCCACCGAGGGCAGTCATCGGCCGAACACCGCTGCGCCCACAGCCGAGGCCGGACCGGCGGGAGCGCCACGGACCACCACCGATCCGGCCCGCGGAATCCCCCCGGGCCGCGCACCGGAAGCACCGAGTGCGGGCCCCCCGCGCCCGGCCCGCGGCGACCTCGAACGTTCCGGCCAACCCGCCGACCGTCCCGCACACCGCCTCGAACGACCGCGAGAAGCGGCGGGCCTGAACCCCTTTCGCCGGTCGCGACCGACCCCTGCGCCCGATGCCGGTCGATCGAGACCGTACGGGGACCGGGATAGTCCGAGGCCCGGTCACCGCTCCTGGGATCACCCGCCACCGCACCGACCCCCGGATGCCGGCACACCCGCACGCTCCGCCGAGCCCGCTGAACCTGTCGCGCCCCGACCAACGGACGACTCGCTCACCCCAGGGATCCACAACGAGACCGCACCGCTGGAATCCCACCCTCCGGATCGTCGGGCCCTCACCTCGCACGAACTCGCGAACCCCGCCGATCGCACGAACATGCTCAGAGCGATGCTCAACTACGCGCAGGAGAACAATCTCACCTTCGATGAAGTTCAACGGGAAGTGCGAGCCGGCGATCTCCTGATCGACCCGAACTGGAAAATTTTCCCCAGACTCCAGATCCAGGTAGTCGATGCGCTGCCGCCGCCGGACAATTTCGACGAAGCTTACTTGAACGCGGTTCTCGAGCATCACTACTCGCACAACCGCCGGGTCTCGCCCTACGACAGTATGGCCGACCCTACGTTCGAACCGGGCTGCCCGGACAATGAGCTACCCGCTCATATCACCCGTGACATGCCGGTGGACGCACTGGCCGACGCTGTGGATCCGGTTGCCGACAACCTCTTTCTGAATCAAGAAGGCGACGACGCGGTCGTGTGGCGTGATCGCTCCGCCGGCGACGCCTTTCTTCGCCAGGAGAACGCGCTGTTCCGTATGGAGAGCAGAGGGCCGGCCGAAATCGGCGGCCTCGGTGGGTTCCACTGCCGCAGGCCGGGCGACCCCAACCTCGGGGCGCACACCGGCCAGCCCACCAACGGCGGTGGATGTGTCTCGTTCTCCAACAGTCCGGAACATGTGCTCCAGCGTGAAGACTCGCTGAGCGTCGATATGCACGGAGTCGAACAACTGCCCAACGGGTTGTATCGGCAGACGCGCTACATGTACGAGGCATATCATCCCTTCGGTGTCGACGTGGAGTCCTCACATCGCGACACGGGCAATCCCAGCGGTCACCGGGAAGCGGAAGTGCTCGCACCGGGCGGACTTTCCTCCGACGTGATCTATCGCGTATGGACACGCGAAATCGTGTTCGACCCCGATAACTGGAACCAGATAGTCAGCGCCCGGGTGCTACCACCCATCTACAATCCCAATTTCCGATATAGCGATCACCCGAATTTCACCTCACCGGAGAATTCCTCCGCGCCGCCGACGAACCCCGCACCCGCACCACCACAGCCGGCTACTACCCCGGACCCCGGTCCGGGCCGGGCACCGGAAAACGAACCGCCCTCGACCCCTTACCGAGCGCCCGACAGCAACAACGAACAACCTCGACCCCGCTTCGCCACCGACCCCCTCCCCGGCGACCCCATCTGGGACCCAGCCGACATCGCGAACCTCCTCGGCAGGGACTACGCGGAGAGCGACCCTGCGCTCCCGCCACAATCCCGAGCGACGCCCGAGCCGGCGCAGCGGGACTCCGCCGGCCGCACCGACACCGATCCTCGAGCTCACCGATTCCCCCAAGGGCAGCCGGCTCCGGCACTGCACCAGGCGCCCGCCACGAATACGGGCATACCGGAATTCCCCGCTGCACGGACAGATAACGCTACGAACTCCGGCCCGGCCCGGGCACCGGAAAGCGTGCCGTCAGCCCCTGTTCCACACGCCCCGGAAAACGGTTCAGCACAGCCACCGGCGCCCCACCCCGGCCACCGTGCGCCGGAGGGTAATTCACCGGCCCGGGCCGACCGACCGCAGACGGCCGGCCCGGCCCGTCCGCAAGGCGGTCGAAGCCCTGTCGGCGACGGCCGACGCACCGACACGCCGGCTCCCCCCGGTACCCACCCGCAGAACCCACCAAACCCCACGCGTGTTTTCCGCGAAGATTGCCGTCGGCTCCCGCCGGTCGAGGGACGCGTAACACCGGTCGCACCGGCGGCACGTCCACGGTCCGGGCCCGCGTACAGCGTCCGGCATGTCGATGTCCCGGGGAATCTGCCCCGGCGGATCACCGTCGCCACGATCGCGGTCCATGTGAGCGCGCCTCCGGATGTGCCCCGCGCGGATGTGCACCGGGTGATGGAATCCGTTCAGACAACCGTCGACAGCGCCTTCAACCGCGGCCACGAACTCCCGGGCGGCGAACGGATCCTGCTCGATATCGCCTACACCAGCGATCCGGCAGCCGCGAATATCCGGGTTTCCGTCGATCCCCGGCAGAACGGGCCGAGCATCTGGAATCCGCATCACGCGGATCCCGGCACTCTCGCCGGCTTCGTGCGCGACCAGTTGGGAATCGGCCCGAGCCGACCAGGGGATCCCGGCCTGAACACCGCGGACCTCCGTGTGATCGGCAACGATATCGCCACCGCGAATACCCGCGCTCCCTTCGCCGACCCTTCCCCGGGCCGAGTCTTCGCGGATGGATACCTCCGGCCTGTCGAACGCCCGGAATACCAGGCCGCCGTCGAGGACGCCCTGCGCACCGGCGACCACTTCCAGATGTTCGCCGACCCACGAACAAATCCCTACTTCTCGCGGATCAACGACGGCGGTACCAGCGTTCCCGGCCGCAACAACAATTGCGTCGAAAGCTGCATGGCTCTCCTCTCGTCGTTCTTCGGCCGGCCCCTGGTTGCCGCGCCGTGCTGGCGAGCCGAGCAACCCGATGCGTACGGGCGGGTGACGGCCGGCGAGGCCGACAGCCTGCGGCGCGCGGCAGCCTGGCTCGGCCAGGACCTGCGGTCCGGATTCGACCTCGGCAGCACCATCAACGAGCAATTCCGCGGCCTGCACGATCAAGTCGCCCGCCTGGGGCCGGGTGCCGCGGCGTTCGTCGTCAACCAATGGCATGCCCGTGACCCCGCCACCAGAGAATTCCAGTACAGCCCCGACGGCCGGCCTGTCATCGACGGCAACCACGCCATCGCCATCGTCTACCCGCTCGGCGCCGACGGCCCGGTATGGGTGGACCCCCAGGGCAACCGTCTGGCCGAAGGCCCGCCGCAGGACCTGATCGCCGACTCGGCCGGCCTGTGGTTCAACCTGATTCCCTCCCCGATAGGCGCACCCTATGCCGGCACCGTTCCAGACCGGAGCACAGGTGGAAGCCCACCTGGACCAGGCCCGGCCCGACCAGGGGTGCTTCCCGGAGACCCCAGACCACCGATATCCGCAGAAGGAGGGCGGAGCAGCGATCCCCCGCCGCCAGGGCAGGATCCAGGGACGGCGTCCGAACGACAGCAAGCGCTCGAACATGTCCTAGCGGATCTGGAACGCGACGGCGTCGAGGTCCGATCCGATGAGGAAGCTCACGCCTACCTCGACTTCTGCGCCCGGATGCAGGGCATCGAACCCGATCAGGTGCATGCGGTAAGCCTCGGCGAGGACCTGATCATGGTCCGGCGCGAGCACGCCTCGAACGTACGGGTTCTACGTGAAGAATGGATACACACCCGCCAGGCCGCCGCCGGCCAGGTCTCTACGGGGGCCGATGGGGGATCGGTCCTGGACAACGAAATCCGAGCACGGGAAATAATCTTGGAGAACCGGAGTACATGGTGCATCACGGCCGAGGAGGTCGCTGAGATAGAAGAGGAGATAAGAATTATGCGTGAGAGAGGGCGATACTGATATGAGCACGGGGGAAGGGCCACCAGAGGTCCCCGACTTCATCCGCAAGAAGCATCCCGAGATGCCTGCCGTCGTGCTGGCCATCCACCAGTACGACGCGAGCGAAGAAGTAAGTGCGACATGTTACAAATGCAAAGCCGTGCTGCGGGTAACCGACCTTCGTGAATTCGGCATACTCGAGGTTGAATGCGGTAACGGGTGCACACGCTACCGCCAGCGTACGCCCCCCGCCGATCCGTCAACGAAACCGACGTGAAAAATCTGAAGTCCGGAATGCGCTCTTGGTATCCGGTCCAAAAATCGAGTTCGTATCAGCGATAGGAGCACCCGATGCCGGCACAGTTCCAGACCGAGGAACAGGTGAAAACCCATCTGGCACAGATCCTCGAACCCGACCGGGAGTACCGGATCTACCAGATCGATCACGGGTGGGTGTGCTCCCCGATACCGACCCAGCACGAAATCTCGGCCCAGCAGGACATCGGGATGCCGAAACTGGTGGTCGACGCGGAGATCGGAGCGATCTACGAGTACCCGAGCTGGTCGGTCGGAATGATCACCAGCAGCTTCCACACCTCCAAGGAGGCGGGCAGCCGACCCGAGGCCGTACAGATCTACCCCAGGCAGCCCCCGCCGCCCCCCGCATGGATCCCGGAACCACCCCGAACTCACCATCGCGTCCCCCAGGTGCATCTCCAGAAGGAATGGGAGGACGCCCTGATAGTCGGGTACTCGGTGAGCTTCGACAACCCGTACCTGGCCGGCAGCATATTCCCCCTGGAGATCAACAAGCAGACCCACGACGTCCAGCCCCGGGAATTCCTGCCCGGCGACCGGATACCGGAACAGGTGGCGGCGTGGATCATGCAGTACCGCCTCACCAACCGGGGGGTATGGCCCGACCAGGGGAGTTTCGACCACTAGACCCGACACCCCCACCCAACCCATAACCCGACCACAGTACAACCCATTGATCCGGAGGGGTTTTCATGACCGACGTTCGCATATTCAATCGGCTCGGAAGGCCCGCACTTCCACCGATATCGGAGAACGATCGGGCAACCGCACGCAGGAGCCCCGGGAACATGACAGGATCTCGTATCCTTCACCGGCTCGCGGGACCTTCCCGACCACCATCCATCGCGGAGGAATGCGGGGGTAGGAGGTCAACGGTCAAATGAGTTATCCGAACGAACTGGTCAAACCACTCATGGGGTCAGGTTTGGTCACCCAGGACGCAATCAAGGGGTGCACCGACGTCGAAGTAGACGAATTGAAGTCCGCTCAGTCAGTATCCGAATTACCATTTTCTTACCGCGAGTTCCTCTTGTTCGGCGGGAAGACTCCGTACTGGTTGAGCCGCGGCGGTGAGTGGGACTACGAATGGGTCCTGGAAGCAAAGGTAGTCGCCCGCGAGATCGTGCAAGAAGATTACGAAGGGAATTTTTCCCCGTTTGCCGAATCATTTATATTCGAGACACACCAGGGGTACATGTTCAGTTTCTTCAGAAAAGAGGACCTACCGTCCAACGATCCGCACTTCTGGATATACACCGGAGGAAGACCACTCCGGAGAAGCAGCACTACATTCTCGGAGTGGATTCGCAGAAATTTTGCAGAGTTGCCACGAAGGGCGGAACTGGGCGACAGACTCCACCGGAGATGAAAAGTAAACCGATAGTGACACCGAAGCCGGTCGGACTGTACCGTGAAATGTACGAGCCTGGACGTCACCAGGAACTACCCTCAATATTCGACGCGTTGACCAGCAGCGCCATAGACGATCGCGAACGTATTGCACGGTACATGAAATCCTCCCCAGGCGTCCTCGATGTCCTCGATGTAGTAATAGATATGCTGACCAAAAGCGACAAAATCGCCAGCGCATCGTCTCTCATTTCCGATGGCGAATGGATATGGCGAGTCGACTCGGTCCATTACTTCGGTCGATACAATATCGACATTCCGGAAGAGTTTCTCGAGCATGTTCGCACAAAAAACTACACCCCACCCATCGACATCACACTTTCACCCGAATTCGACTCCGAGATGCTCGAGTACTTCTAGATCGACGATCATCACCCGACCACAGTACAATCCATTGATCCCGAAGGGGTTTTCATGACCGACGTTCGCATATTCAATCGGCTCGGAAGGCCCGCACTTCCACCGATATCGGAGAACGATCGGGCAACCGCACGCAGGAGCCCCGGGAAGTGGTTCTACTACGTGGATCCCGCGGTCAGTCGCGACGGACCGATCTTTCCGGAGAACGTTATGTCCGGACGGAAAGCCGATGACGCAGGCAATGTGAGCGAAGAATACTGGATGAACGACGGATTCATTCCTGTCCCGAGTACAGCGGGAATGAAATTCGCCAACGAATTCGAATTGATATTCTGGCGAACCATGAAGGGGTACTGCCGTGCCGGCGACTTCGTGCGGGGACTTTCCGGAGCGGAATTATTGGCAGTCGCGCTCGAAGATATGCCTGATAAGGCGCCTCTGAAATACGAGGGCGAAGAAAGAGTGCTCGAGGTGTACACATCGGCACAGTTCCTACCCGCAGACACCAACCCCTTTCTTCGAATATCGCTGGCCGGAATGTACATTCTGGACTACATCTGCCCCATTGAGAACAGTGTCATACATTTCAACCCCGGGGGCGCACCGAGCATGGGTTTATGGGGCTCCACGATCCTCTCGCTGTGGAACGAACTCAAAGAAGTCGACGCGCAGATCAAGGCGGACGAGGAACGGGGCATCGTATTCGACGTACCACCGGAGCCCGGTCGCCCGAGGAGTATGTGAGCCCTCGGAATCACCGTGTTCGACCGCGGGATTGCGCGCTTGGTCGCCAGGACCTCCCGAAACTGCCCGGTCTCGTCGCGCATCGCGGAATCGGGCTCGACAGAAATCCGATTCGATCGGCGAACCGGTCCCGAGTACCCCGCCACGGACAAATCTGAGGCGAGCCGAAACAGGCTGTGGCGGAATCGGACAACTGCGCAAGCGATGGCGACGACGGGCCACGCAGTTGTCCCGTTCGGCCAGCAACCCCGGAGTGCCCGGGGCGATGCCATCGGACGAGGATGGTTCATGGCTTGTCCCGGCGTTCGGGCAGTATCACCGACAGGATCAGCACGGCGAGTGGCAGGCCGAGCGCGATGGCGAATCCGAGCGCGATCACTGTTCGGTCCGGTGCTGTGTGGTGATTGCCGACCCCAGGGGATAGGTCTGTGTTCCGGTGATCAGGTCGGCGGCTTGGGTGACCAGCCACCACGGGGTGCGTGGCTCGAGGGCGCCGAGGTGGGGGATAACGACCGCGTCCGCAGCATGCTCCGGGGTGGACTGGACGGTGATCAGCGCGGCCAGGACGGTTCACAGCTGTGGTAACCGGGACCGCGCTGCCTCCACCGTGCTCCACGTCGACCGGGGTCCTGGCAGGCGTGACCGTCGGCCGTACCAGGTAGATGCGGACCTGTTGATACTCAATGATCCGCCGGGTGGCAACCGGATGGAGACCGTTCTCGATCACCATCCTCGGCGTCGAGGTAGAGCTGCTGGTAGCCGCGAAGTGCGTCGGCTGGACGTCGCATCGGTGCGGCGGATACAGTCAGGAAGGTTGGCTGAACGGTTGGGGGGTGTAGCATTTCCGAGTCCGAGAATCCGGCACCGGCATTGCAGGTTGTTCCGGAAGAGGTTGTCGACGCAGGTCAGTTTGTTCAACAGACGGCGAATGCGCTGGTAAATGCGCTGCATTCCCTCGACACCGATATCGACGGCCTGCTCGAGGTGTGGAAGGGCGTCTCTGCCACCAGCTATCAGTCGGGTTGGCAGGAAACAAAGCAGGGTGCTGTTGCCGTCCTCGAGGCCCTGTCGACGATCGCCGAACTTCTCGGTGTCAACAGCCGCACTTATGTCGAACAGGACGAGGGCAACTCCCAGAGCTATGGATCTCTGAATATTTGATGCCGTGAATTCAAAGGGGACAGTGGTGGACGAACGAGCGTTCCAGGTCGATCTTGCGGAGCTGGAAAACATCACCGCGCGCGTGGGGAACTTTGTTGGTTTTCTGGCCGACAGTCTCACCGGCCTCGAACAGCGCATATCGACCCTGCATCAGACCTGGGGTGGCGAAGCGGCCACCGCTCAGAAAGATGCGTTTCGGCAGTGGTCGACCGGAGCAACAGATGTTGCCGAAGGTATCGACACGATGCGGCTGGCCGCGCGCGCAGCCCACGACCGTTACACAGCGGCAATCGAGGCGAACCGGCAAATGTTCGGCCGATGACGTACATCGACGTCGCCCCAAGCGTCTACTTCGATGCAGCAAAGATTTGCGGCGAGGCCGCGGCCGCCTTCTTCGAAGCAGTCACCCACCAGTTCGGCGAGCTGGCCGGACATACGAAGGATATGGCCGGAAGCATCGGGGACGGCCAGGTCTGGGCCGTTTCATACGACCAGCAAACCACCGACGCATACCTCCTCGTCAAATCTCTGATAGGCGCGATCGACAACTACGCCGGCATATTGATCGAGGCCGGATACAACTACGCCATCGCCGACTATGGCGGGAACGGGCCAGTCCCGGAGAGGCCCACCGTACCGAATTCGTCCCTTCTCTCCTGTCCGATCTCACCTCCTTCGGCCGGCGGCTCCGGCGAGGGCTTACTCGACGACGGTCTCGACCTCGCTACCCAGATCGGTGTCCCGATACCTGATGGCGACGCCGACAAACTCGCGAAAGCCGCCGCCTGCTGGAACAGCCTCGCCACCGGGCAAGCAACCACCAAACTGCCCGCGGAGCTGGAACGCGCCGCGGTGTCGTTCCAAGCTGTCACCGCTCCTGACGCGTCGTTCGTCGATGAAGACCTTCGTGAAATGAAATCGGCGGCCGAGGATCTACTCAACGCCTTCGCTGACCTTGCCACAGCATGTCGCGATCAGGAAGCAGCGCATCGGAAGCAGCGTTCAGAACTCGCCGCAGTGCTCAAGGATATGGCCTACGACATCGGTCAGGATATCGCTGTCGACCTAGCCTTGTACATTGCCGCGTCGGCGGTCACCTTTGGAATGGGCGCCACCGCAGTGGCAGCAATACGAGGGGGTCGCTATGCTCAGAAGGTCATAGACTACGTCGCCAAGATGCGTAAGGTCATGGGTGATTTCAAGCTCAAGACCACAGTGACGTTCCGAAAGCCGATTTCAACAGCGCGCCAACAGATGCAGCGCATCTTGGATCTGGTCAAGAAACGCGCGGACGACACCGGCGATCATAAACCTGATTCTCCCGGAACCAAGAAGCCGTCGCCGGGCAGCACCGAGGATAGCGTGAACAAGAAACTCACACACTATCTACTAAATCAGGAACATCCTGTAGGCGGCCCAAAAGCCAAGTGGTTCGAACAAGCGCTTGGATACACCAAGGAAAACCAAGGGGACCTCGAAAAGCAGATAAAATTCGATCCCGAAAAAGCGGTAGAAACCGGAACAACTCAATACGGTACCAAATATAATCAGACGATACCCATCGTCGGAGCGAACGGCCGAACGATCGAGGTTAATTTCGCATGGATCAGAAATGAGGATGGTGTTGTCAGGTTGGTGACGGCAATCCCGACAAAAAAGTAGAGGAGCATTGTGTACAGTGAAGGCGACACAGTGAAACTGCTGCACGCAGTTTCCCCTGAAACCAAGCCGTTCTGGCCAGGAATCGGCGGTCAAGAGATACCGGAAAATACGGTCGGCGCAGTGGTTTCCGTTTACGGAACCAGTCCGCTGAATGTCGTTTATGAAGTTGAATTTGTCGCTGATGACGGTGAAACGCTTGGAATAGTGACGCTGAGCGGTTCCGACATACAGCCACTGCGCCCAAGCGCGTAGAGCGTCGGGATCGACCCTGACCGCCGTAGTCCCCCGATCGTCATCCCCGGCGGCCCTTCGTGCCTACCGTCGAACGTTGATGATCGGATCGAAGCTGTCACAGCAGTTGTGGTGGTCTCCGGAGGGCTGGGTGAGTGCTGGGGTATGCCCGGGTCTCGGACCGGGGAATAGGCCGAAACCGCTTTCGGTGCAGTCGCCGGGGAACTCGTTCGACGCGTCACCGTGACGGCCGGCTGAGGACACGGCGGGTTCATGGCTTGTCCCGGCGTTCGGGCAGTATCACCGACAGGATCAGCACGGCGAGTGGCAGGCCGATCGCGATGGCGAATCCGAGCGCGATCATTGTTCGGTCCTGTGCTGTGTGGTGAGTGCCGACCCGAGGGGATACTTCTGCGTTCCGGTGATCAGGTCGGCGGCTTGGGTGACCACCCACCACGGGGTGCGCGGCTCGAGGGCGCCGAGGTGGGGGATCACGACCGCGTTCGCGGCGTGCTCGAGGGCGTACTGGACGGCGATCAGCGCGGCCAGGACGGCGACGGTATCGGTGTGGATGGTGTGGACGATGGTCAGCCGGTGTTTCCGCGTCAGTGCTTCGTAGGTGGCCGGGTCGTGGGTGCTGTGCAGGAGGGTAACCGCCCGTGTCGGTGCGTCCGGTTCCGTCACTGTGCTTGCTCCTCCACGATTCGATAGGGACGTACCGGGAGCGAGCCGCATGCCCTCGGTCCGGCGGTCACTGGTTGTCCTCGATGTACTGTGCCGCGAGCCGGAACCGGGGGCAGTTGTGTTTGGTGTGGTCGGCCATCAGGTGGATGGCGTGTGCTCGCCTGCGGATGGGGTCGGTGCTCTTGCAGGCTGCCGGGTGGTCGAGGTGGCGGAGGCCGGCGGCGACGCGCTCGAGGAGGTCGCGGTTGCGGGTGTGCCAGAGTCGGAGGGTGGCCGCCATCGACTGGTTGTGCGTACGCCTGGTGGGGAGTTTCGGTAGTTCCTGACGCAGGTGGTCGTCGACCGCGGCGGTACCGGAAGGGATCGGGTCCACGCAGGCTGGCTCGCGGACGGTGGTTTCGGTTGAAGGAACGGGCAAAACGGTCGGCTCCGGGTTCTGTCGGGGCGAAAGTCGAGCGTGCGCCTCTGCGGACTGCGGTAATGATTGGTTTCAGCATTGCTGTGTTCTTGCGGCAGAAGGACACACCGAACCCGTACGGAGGCCGTACCCTGGCGGTATTGCAGCGGAGGGGAGAACGCCGAAAAATGACGATTATCAGGTGGACTGGGATCGAGGTCGCCGCGCTGCGTACAGCGTTGCGGGACACGCAGGTTCAGTTCGCCGACCGGATCGGTTGTTCGATCGAGTCGGTCGGCAAATGGGAGCGGAGGGGCGCGGACATCACGCTGGGTGCGAAGTACTCCGAGTGCATGGACACCACCCGCAGGAGACTCGACGACGAGCAGCGGGCGCGCTTCGAGACCGCACGGCAGGATCCGGACGCTCCTGTTCGACCCGATCGGGGCTCACAGCCAAATCTGGGCAGCCCCTCAGTTGTGCACGATGTGCAGGAAGCCGAGGTCGATGATGTGAACCGTCGACAGTTCGGGACCGCGCTCCTGGGACTGACGGAACTCGCGGCCAAGCCCTCTGACGCAATGCCGCCAGTAGCGCCTGAACTCGTGGACTACTTCCGGAGCCAACTGGCGGGGCACTACACGGCGGACCGGTTTCTCGGTTCCTTGCAGTTGATACCGACAGCCATTCCGCAGTACGAGTTGCTGTGCAGATTGGCCGGTGGGGCGAGCGGAAGGCTGCGCGGCGATTTTTGGAGCGTTGCGACAGGCTACGCTGCATTTATCGGATGGCTCTATCAGGACGCGGGAGACCTGCGCAGGTCGGCCTACTGGCTCGACCAGATGCTCGAGCGCGCGCATCGCTCACAGGATGTACAGCTCGTGGGCTTCGCGCTTCACAACAAGGCCATGCTCGAGGCGGATAAGAGAGACGGACACGGAGTCCTGGACCTGACCGGTGCGGCGTTGCATCAGCGCACACGCCTATGCCCCAAGGTAGAAATCCTCCTGCTCCAGCAGGCTGCCCACGGCACATCTTTGATCGCTGGTGACAATGCGGCCGACGAGTGTGGCCGACTGTTCGACGAGGCCGCAGCCCTGCTCGACGCTGTCGACGACGAGTACCCGTGGGGCGCCTGCCGGTCGCCCAGGTACATCGACGTGCAGCGGGCCACTGTCTGGACCCGGCTGGGGCGAACGCGCGACGCGATGAAGCTGTGGGAGGAAATCCTTCCCGACATCCCGGCTTCCGAGAGTCGTGATCGGGGAGTCTTCAGCGCACGGCACGCGCAGACCTTGGCCGCCGCAGGGGAGCCTGAACAAGCCGTCGCTACTGTTGCCGCAATTCCGCCGCTGGCGGTCGAGACGGGATCGGCGCGGATGCGCTCGGAACTCTTCATGCTACGGAAGCGCATGGAACCTTGGAGCCACGAGTCGGCGGGCCGTGAGCTTGAAGAACTGCTGTCAGACTTCGCAGAAAAGTAGTCGGGAGGTAGCAACGTGGCACCAAGAGATGAGGTACTTACTGCCGAGCAGGTGAGCGAAAGGCTTGCGGCTCTGGAGGGCTGGCGCGGAGATGCCTCTACCGTCACGAAAGACTTCGAAGTCGACTACGACACTGCAATCGAGATCGTCGCCGAGATCGGCAAGGCGGCGGTCGAGTTGGAGCATCGTCCGGACATCGACATCAGGTGGGATCGGCTGAGAGTCTCTATGACGACGCATACAGCCGGAGATGTGGTGACCGAACTCGACTTCCTGCTCATCGCTCGGATCGAGGAGATTGCCGGACCGTACGGAGTGAGGTAGACCGAAGTTGCGGCGGTCCACGCGCCTACGATGCAGGGACTTCTCAAGAACCCGTTCCTCATGGAGGCCGGAGCTGTTGTCTCCGAGGCCGCCGCCGAGGTCGGAGTACGGCTCGAATAGCGAGCGGTCGGTGCCGATAAGTTGTCGGGATTCGGCCGTCTGGGCCGAGCCGCGTCACTCGGCGCGCATACTCCGTTGGTAGTCGGTTTCGGCGCTCGCCTGCCACAGGATCGGGTGGGCTCCCGGACCGCAGTCCTCGCTCCATTCGACCGTCGATTCGGGGCGCATCCGCTCCCCGGCTCGGTACAGGATGCGCAGGTTGGTGCACAAACCTATGACCCCTGCTGTGGCCGCTCCGACATCGGTGTTCGTGCAATCGATATCGAGCTTGCTGCCCACCGGGACCGCGGTGCAGAACGCGTGTCCGGCCGGTACCGCCTGGGCAGTTCCCGCACCGACGGTGGTCGACACCGCCACGACCGCAAGACCGGAGATCAGCGCGGCCACGACCGGTAGACGGTGGGCTGCTTTATCGACAGACATCGAATTCCCCTCTTCCCCTGTACTGCAAATAAATTCGCATCACAATACGCATACTCGAACAAGGTCCGCACCTTGAATGAATTCGGCGGAACCGGACCGGTTCGGGGAGCAGAGCCGCAACACCGGTCGTCGCGTCGCCGCGCGCCGTAGATTTCCTCTGTTCATCTGGCCACTGCTCGCCGTCGGTGGTCAGGCATTGTGCCTCTGGCAGGCACTGTCCTGAATCACTGCGTTATTCGCCGACCGGGAGCGCGGTGCGGTGGACCGCCGACTGCTCCCGCCCTTCGGGGGACGAGCGCTGATCGTAGATCAGTCGTTCGTTTCGCGGACGTCCTTTCCCTGCTCGGCGAACGCCTTGAAGTCCTGCATGTGCTGCAGCGACTGCTTGCGGAAGGCGCCGGGCATCAGGAGCCCCACCAGCTTCATCATCAAGCCGTCGAACCGGTACTCGTTCTCGCTCTCCCAGAGCGTCGTTTCCGGACCGGCTTCGGTCAGCCGCTCGCGCGCGGCGCTCCACATACCCCCGCCGACGATCTCGCGGTCGAAGTGAACGACGCTCTCTTTCGGGATTTCACGCAGGTCTGCCGGTTCCCGGCGCATGATGGTCTCGGTCGCCTCCATCTTCTGCTTCCCCGTCTGCAATACGACCCGCGACGTGGTGCCGACCTGCCCGTGCACCCCACTCAGCGGCTCGTGCAGAACCAGACCCCGCAGCCACTTCGGCAGGTGTGCCGGGTCGGCGAGCAGTTGTGCCACTCGCTCCCGCGGCAGGGCGATCTCGATCGAGACGGTGTATTTCATGGCGGAGCGCTCCGTGTTCCCGAGTAAACAGGCTACGTGAGAAGTTTCGCCTCATAGTACGAGGTCACGGCAGGTTCAACGATTCGGCGCCCACTCCGAGGCTGCCGGTGGTCGCCGGTGTGTTCCGGCGGTAGTGCACCACGATCGGCGAGTTCTACGCGCGGCAGTTCGGGTTCCGGTCGTGTACACCAACAAGATCGAGGTGCGGACGAACTGGACTCCCGTGCCGATTCTCCCGGTGGTGCGGCTGCCGTTGCAGTGCGAGGGTGGCTCGGCGATCTACGCGGCCGGCGGCGAAACGGTTGCTCGGCACGCCGATTCCCGGGCGGAGCCTGCCGGGGTCAAGCCGCCGGTTCGAGCGCGGACGGGTGGGTCGTGAGCGGCATGATGTCGATGGTCATGTAGGGGAAGAGGGGGAGGTTCCACAGGATTTCGTGGAGTTCGGCGGGGGAGTCGACGGCGAAGACGCTGATGTTGCTGTATTGGCCGACGATGCGCCAGATGTGGACCCACTTCCCGGCCCGCTGGAGTTCCTGGGAGTATTTCTTCTCGCGGGCGACGATATCGGCGCGGACGGCGTCGTCGAGGTCGCGGGGGATGGCAACGTCCATGCGCACGTGGTAGAGGTGCATTCGTCTCGTTCCTAGTTCCGGGTCCACCGTTTGACGGCGTCCATGTTCAGTTCCACCCCGAGTCCGGGGCCGGTGGGCAGGTGGACCTGCCCGTCGCTGTAGTGCAGCGGTTGCTGGAGCAGGTCCTCGCTGAACAGCAGGGGGCCGAAAAGTTCGGTGCCGAAATCGATTCCGGGTTCGGCGCAGGCGAAATGGATCGAGGCGGCGGTGCCGATCGGGCCCTCGATCGACGTGGCGCCGTGGCAGGCCAGGCCGGCGGCGCGGGCGACGGCCACGACCTCGCGGCTGCGGCGCAGGCCGCCGCATTTGGTGGTCTTGACCGCGATCACGTCGGCGGCGCCGCGGCGGGCGACCTCCAGGGCGTCGTGCGGGGTGTGCACGCTCTCGTCGGCCATCACCGGGATCGGCAGCAGCGTGTTCAGTTCCGCCAGGACCTCGAGTTGTTCACCGGGGGTGGGTTGTTCGATCAGCTGGACACCGCCGTCGGCCAGCCGGGGCAGGTAGCGCAGGGCGGTGAGCCGGTCCCAGCGCGCGTTGACGTCGACCCGGACTCCGGCTTGCCCGGCGAGGGCTTCGGTCACCCGCAGGACGCGCTCGGTGTCGGTGGCGGGGTCGAGGGCGCCCATTTTGAGTTTGAAGCTGAAATGCTTACGGTTCTCGAGTTTGTCCCGGGCCTCGGCGATGATCTCCTCGACCGGCGCCGACCCCAGCGCCCAGGTGACATCCACGCTGGTGCGGAAGGCGCCGCCCAGCAGGGTGTGCACCGGGACGTTCAGGCAGCGGGCCCAGGCGTCGTGCAGCGCGACGTCGACCGCGGCTTTGGCGAAGCGCGCCCCGGCCACCACCCGCTCGATACCGGCCATAACGGCGGTGATCTCGTCGACCCGCCGGCCGAGCAGCACCGGGACCATGTACCGCTCGATCAGGGCTTGCATCGTCTCGACCGATTCACCGCCCCACCACGGGCCGCCGGGCACCACACCCTCGCCGTAGCCGGTGACGCCACCGGCGGTGGTGATCCCGACCAGCAGGAGCGGCTGGGCGTCCATCGAGGTGGTGGCGAACTTGTGCGGGCGCACCAGCGGCACATCCAGGACGGTGGTCTCGATCGAGACGATCGACAGGTCGGACATCGAAACTCTTTCTCGCGGCGGCGGAGTGGGTCAGGCGGGGTCCAGCGCGAAGTTGTAGGTGACGCGGTTGACGCCGTCGTCGCCGGTGACCGGGTCGAGGATCAGCTCGGGTTTGGTGGCCGAGGCGACATCGCTGTCGATCCATTCGCCGCCGCGGAAATAGAGCTGGGTGGTCACCGATTCGCGGCCGGGGGCCGAGACGATGAGGTGCAGATGCGCCGGCCGCCACGGGTGACCGCTCTGCGCGGTGATGAAGGCGCCGGTCGGGCCGTCGGTCGGGATCTGGTAGGGCGCCGGCTGAATGGTGCGGATCGAATACCGGCCCTCGGCGTCGGCGACGATGGTTCCGCGCAGGTTCCATTCCGGCAGGTGCGGGGCGAACTGCGAGTAGTAGCCGTCGGCATCCGCGTGCCACAGTTCGACCTTCGCGCCGCCCAGGCCGGTGCCGTCGAGATCGGTGACCTGCCCGGAGAAGATCAACGGAGTCTGTTCGCGGTCCTGCGCGCGCATCGGCAGCTCGCATTCGGCGGGCAGTTCGGGGGCGTCCGGGACGAAGTAGGGGCCTTCGATAGTGCCCTTGGTGCCCTTACGGCTGCGAGCCAGCACTTCCTCCACCGCGTGCTCGATGAACACATCGAGGAACAGCGGCCACTCGCCGCCTTCGCCCACATCGATCAGCCACTGCTTGAACACGCGGTACTCGGGATAGGTGACGCCGTGCTCGAGGATCACGGTGTGCAGGGCGCTCAGTGCGTCGCGGGCGATGGCCGCCAGGCGCTCCGGGGAGGTGTCGGCGGTGGCCCGTTCGCCTTTGAACTTGTCGGTGGCGGCGGTGCCGGAGCCCAGCGCGGTGGGCGAAACGGATTCGGTGGTGGTCATATCGTGCTCCTCGGAGAGAACCGGGGGAAGAATGAGTACGCTATGCGTACTAGACTGACGCTGTGCGTACCGATTACTGTGCGCGTGGTCACTCGGTTTGTCAAGAAGGGAACGGGATCGGGTCGGATGAGTGAGAACGAGCGCGACTACATCCAGAGCATCGAGCGGGGTTTCGCCGTGCTGACCGCGTTCGACAGCGACCGGCCGAACCCCACCCTGGCCGAGCTCGCGCACGCCACCGGGCTGGCGAAACCGGTGGTCCGCCGCATTCTGCTCACCTTGCAGCGGCTCGGCTACGTGGCCGGCTCGGGCCCGCGCTGGACGCTCACGCCCCGGGTGCTGAGCATCGGGCAGCACTACTCGGCGACCCACACGCTGCTCGAACAGGCGATGCCGCATCTGCTGGCGGTAGCCGACGAGCTGCACGAATCGGCCTCGCTCGGTGTCCTCGACGGCGCCGAGGTGGTGTACGCCGCGCGGGTACCGGTGCGCCGGATCATGAGCATCAATGTCTCGGTCGGCACCCGCGTCCCGGCGTATGCGACCTCCATGGGCCGCGCGCTGCTGGCGTGGGCGCCGCGGGCGACGCTCGACGAGGTGATCGCCGCGACCGAGTTCCGCCCGCTGACCGCCACGACGATCACCGATGCCGGACAACTCGAACGCGAGCTCGCCCTCGTCCGGGAAAAAGGCTATGCACTCACCTCCGAAGAACTGGAGAAAGGACTGATCTCGATCGCCGTTCCGGTGCGGGACCAGTCCGGCGAAGTCGTCGCGGTCATCGCCTGCTCGACCTCCACCGGCCGGACGACAGCCGAGGAATTCGAGCGCACCGCGAGCGCGTGTGTCTCGGCGGCGGCCGGTGAACTCAGCCGCGGCTTGGGCTGGACGCCCTGAGGGTCAGACCGTGACCTGGTAGGCGAGGATGTCGCGGACCAGCGTGCCCAGGCTCTCGGCACCGGTTTTCGCCTTGATCCGCGCCCGGTGCACATCGACGGTTTTCACGCTGGTGCCGAGCCGGCTGGCGATCTGCTGACTGGATCTGCCCTCGATCACCAGGTGCAGCACTTCCCGTTCGCGGGGCGTGAGATCGGCCAGCCGGCGCTCGACGGCCAGGCGTTCGGCGCGCTCCGCGAAGGCCCGGTCCGCGGCCAGCAGCTGTTCCTGCACCACCTCGAGCATGCGCTGCGGCTCGTAGGGTTTCTCCAGGAAATCGACGGCACCGGCACGTAAGGCGCGCACCGACATCGGGATGTCCCCGTGCGCGGAGCAGAAGATGACCGGGGCGGGGTAGTCGCGCCGGTTCAGTTCCTCCTGGAGCTGGAAGCCGCTGAGGCCGGGCATCCGGACATCGACGATGACGACACCGGCCTCGTCCAGATCGGCCTCCTCCAGGAAGGAGGCCGCGGTGGCGTAGGTCAGTGCGTCGATGCCGACGCTCTGCAGCAGGAAGGCCAGCGATTGGCGCAGGTCCTCGTCGTCGTCGACGATATGGACGACGGGGGAGGACGCACCGCTCATGCCCGCCGATTCTACGGCGACGCAGCCGGGCGGGTCGCTCGCGTACGTGTTCGGCGAATACCTCGTGGACACCTCCATCACGGCCTCATCAGGACCGAACCGGCCGGGAAACTGTCCGCGAAGGCGTGCGGCAGCGGGGCGACGAAAACGTTCTCGGTGCGGGTGCGGGTGACCTTCCACGCACCGTCCACCCGGCGGAAGGCATTGTTGAGCCGGCTGGAACGCAGGAGTCCGGTGCCGTCGGAATACAGCCACGGTTGCATATGGATCCACTGGCCGGTGGCCGAATCGCCGTCCACGTGGATCTGTTCGGCGGTGAGATAGTGCGCGTTGAGCACCAGGGCGGGCTCGCGGCCCGCATCCCAGAACCGTTCGAAATGGGCGCGGATGGCGTCGCGCCCGGTGAGCCGGCCGAACTGGTCGTCGTAGTATTCGCCGACGCCCTCCCAGATCGCGTCCTCGGCGTAGAGCTCCATGATGAGGTCGATCCGGTGCGCGTCGTCGGTGACCCCGAACTCGGGGCAGGGGGTATCGCACAGGAACATGTAGCGCGCCTGGAGCCGGCGTACCTCGGCCTCGCCCTCCAGGGTCTCGATCCGGCGGGTCAGCCGGTCGATGGTTTCGCTCTCGGTCACGACGTTCTCCCGTCGACGGTACGAGCCTGGATCCACGAAGCAGTCCGGAGCAGTGTCGCCTCGGAGCGCGGTGGGCCGATGACCTGCACGCCGAGTGGCAGGCCCTGCGGTGTGCGCAGGCCGGGAACGGTGACCACCGGCAATCCGAGTGCCTGCCAGGCGCGGCTGAGTACCGGGTCACCGGTGGCGGTCAGACCGGCCGGGGCGGGGCCGGGGGCGGCGGGTCCGACGACGGCGTCGTAGCCGGCGAACAGGTCCAGCACCTCCTGCCGGGTGCGTTCGACGATCGCGCGGGCCGCGTCGTAGTCCTGCCGGTCGGTGGCGGCACCGGTGCGCAGCAGCTCGGCCAGCGGTGCACTCAGCGCGTCGGCGTGCGCGAGTTCGGTGGCGCGTAGCCGGGCGGCCTCGTAGGCCATCACCACCCGGTGCGCGGCGGTGGTATCGGCGACGGCCTGCTCCGCGGCGAAATCGGTGACGGTGGCGCCGTCCGCGGCCAGCCGTTCCCGCAACACCGCGATCGCCTCGGCCATGACCGGCTGCACCGCGTCCAGCGGGGACGCCGACCAGAAGGCCACCCGCGGCGGACTCGAGGGGGTGGCAGCCGGGTCCGGCTCCCCGCGTAACGCCGCCCAGGCACAGGCCAGGTCGCGGACCTCCGCGGCGTAGAAGCCGTGACTGTCCAGGCTGTGCGCGAGTCCGGTGACACCGGTGGTGGGTAGCAGACCCCGCGTCAGGACCAGGGCCGCGACACCGCAGTAGGCGGCGGGCCGGGTCACCGAGGCCGCGGTCTGCGAACCGAGCGCCAGCGGTACCTGGCCGGCGGCGACCGCGGCCGCCGAACCGCTCGACGAACCACCGGGCGTATGGTCCGGCGCCGCCGGATTCCGGGTGGGACCCGGCGCGAAATAGGCGAATTCGGTGGTGACGGTTTTGCCCGCGGGAAGTGCCCCCGCGGCCCGCCACAGCCCGACGATCGCCGCGTCGTGATCCACCGGTGCGCTGTCCGCGCGCAGCGCCGAACCGCACCGGGTGGGATACCCGGCGACATCGATGATGTCCTTCACGCCGACCGGAATTCCACCCAATGGCCCACTCGGCGTGGGTAATTCGGGCCGTGGGCCGCGGGCCACCCAGGCGGCGAGAGTGTGCTCGGTGGCTGCGATCCGGGCGGCCGAGCGTTCCCATGCCGCCGCGGCATCGGTGCGCCCGGCGGCGAGGTCGTCGACCAGCTCGCGTAAAGACCAAGGGGCATAGAAGGATTCGGAGAATGTCATGATTCCACCCACATCGCATCGGCCGACCAGTAGTCCATACCCGCGGCGCTCACTCCGTGCCGCCACTCGGAGGTGCGGCGCAGGCCGGGTTCGGCGACCGCGGTGATCCGGTCGGCGGCGTCGGGGCCGTCCTCGGTGACCTGCCAGTGCACCCAGTTGAGCTCGCGCCCCTCGGCGTCGTGCAGGAACAGGTCCACATGGCGCCAGCCGTAGCCGTGGGTGTCGTTGTAGCACATCAGCGTCATGCGGTGGTCCGCGTCGTCCATCCGGTGTTCTCCTGCTCGGGGTGCGCGCCACGGTCGTTGCCGATGCTGTGGAAGCGCCGCTGGAAATAGACGAGCGCGCCGGTGTTTTCCCGGACATCGACGCGCTGCACACTCACCAGGAAGATCGAATGCGACCCCTGGGTGTGATCGCTGATGATCCGGCCCACCACTCGCGCCGCCGCGGTACGCAGCATCGGAATGTCTTCGGTGTCGTGGTCCCAGATCGGCCACTCGAACCGTTCGGCCATGGGAACTCCGGTGGCACCGGCGAAATGCCCGGCCAGCTCCTCGTCGGACGAACTCAGGATGTTCACACAGAGCCGCTGGTTGCGCCGGAAGATCGCGTGGGCGTAACTGGTCTGGTTGACGCAGACGAGCATCGTCGGCGGTGCGTCGGTTACCGAGCACACAGCGCTGACCGTGATACCTGCGCGACCACGCGGTCCGTTGGTGGTGACGACGTTGACTGCGGCCGAAAGATTCGACATCGCAGCCCGGAAGTCACGCTGCTCGGCGGTCAATTGCTTGGTCATATCCTCGACGCTACGAGTGATCTGCGCCTCGAGGTATCGAGATTTTCTCCGGGTGCGCTGAAGGTTTTACTTATCCGGCGCGGGCGCCGGCAGGGCGAAACCGAATACCGAACCGCCGCCGTCCGCGGGCCGGCACCAGATGCTGCCGTGCTGGCGGGTGATGATCCGATAGCTCAACGCCAGCCCGATTCCGCTGCCGTGTGCTTTCGAGGTGAACGAATCGAGGAACGGATCCCGGGGCACCCCGCGGCCGTGATCACGGACGGTGAAGCATCCGCTGTCGTCACGGAGGGCGGTGGTGAGCACGATGCGCCGGGTCTCGGGCGGGCACTGGCCCATCTCGTCGATGGCGTTGAAGCACAGATTGACGATGACCTGCCCGGTGAGCACCCGCTCGCAGCGGATCTCGACCGGATCGCCGGAGAGTTCCAGGTCGACCTGTACTCCGGCGTCCGCTGCCCGCAATCGCACGAAATACAGGCATTCGGTGACTATGTCGTTCAGATCCGCGACCTGTTCGACCTGCTCCAGATGGCCGACGAAAGCGCGCAGGGTGGACACGATGGTCGCGGCCCGGTCGATCTGTTTACGGGCCGCGTCCAAGCCGAAGGTGACGCGATGATCGAGGACCTCGCCGGCGGGCAGATGCGAGCGGATCCCCGCGACGTAGTTGCCGGCGGCGGCCAGCGGCTGGCCCAGCTCGTGGGCGATGGCCATCGCCATATCGCCCATGGCATTGTAGCGGGCCAGATAGTTCTCCCGCTGCAGTTCCAGGCCGCGTTTCTCCTCGTCGCGGATCCGGTCGGAGACGTCGTGTACCAGCATGAGGTAGGCGGGTACGCCGGCTTCGTCCAGCCGTTCCAGGCTGCCGTCGAGCCAAGAGGTGGACCCGTCCGGCCGCCCGATCTCGAGCCGCACCGAGGTGACCGGGTCGGCGTTCGCGGCCACCGCCGCCCAGTCGGTGCGCCGGTTGTCGCGGTGCAGGTGGGCGTAGCGGGTGAGCCGCGGCCCTTCGGGCAGTTCGACGGCCGGGTCCAGCCCCAGGCGAGTGAGGGCGGTATCGGTGGCGAAGCGGATCTCACCGGCCTCGTCGAGGACGAACGCCAGGGTGGATGTGTGCCGGGCCAATGCGTCCACATAGGTGGTGGTCAGCCGCAGGGCGCGCTCGGTGCGCTGTTCGCGTTCGATATCGCGGAACTGCACCATCACCGCAGGGCCCTGGGCGAGTTCGACCCGGGTGGCCACCGCGTCGGTCGGAATGATCCGCCCCGATTTGGACCGGTAATGCCATTCGATCCGGCTGCTGCCGTGCTCGACGGCGTCCTGGAGCCAGGCGCGGCCGATCACGCGGTCGTACTGCTGGGCGGAACTGCTCATATCGTGGGCCTTCAACGGCCGGAGCTCGGCGAGATCGAAACCGAGCATCGCGCACGCCGCTGGGTTCGCCCACAGGATGTTCTTGGTCGCGGCGTCGTGCACCAGGACGCATACCTCGGTGGCGTTCATCATCGTGACGAAATCCGAGACGACCAGTTCGGGAGCGCGCGGATCGACGGACATCGCGCCAGCGTAGCTTTTCCGACCTGCCCGTTCGCGATCGTCCGGGGCAGCTGAAGGTTTCCCCTACGGGGGTGGTGGTTCACACCGGTTCGGGCGCGGGCATTACCGATGTTCGTGTGACCGCGCTCTCCCTACCGTCGAAGTACAGCCCATCGACGACAGGAGCAGGGGATCGTGACCACCTCGCAAGCCACGGTCGGATCCGCGACCGGCGCGGCGAATCTCGACGACGTCCTCGCCGAGCTCGCCGTGCGGCGGCAGGAGTTCGGCGAGCAGAAATACGTGCCGCGGGATTTCGTCGCGCGGCTCAAGGAAACCGGCGTCTACCGTGCCGCGACCCCGCGCCGCTTCGGCGGTGAACCATTGCCGCCGGCCGAGTTCCTGCGCATCGTCGAACGCATCTCCGTGGTGGACGGTTCCACCGGCTGGGTGGCCAGCTTCGGCTCGGCGCTGGTCTACCTCGCCGCGCTACCGCTGGACACCCAGGCCGCGCTGTACGCCGACGGTCCCGATGTGGTGTTCGCCGGCGGGTTGTTCCCGATCCAGCCGGCGCCCGAGGCCGACGGCGGCTTCCGGATCGACGGACGGTGGAAATTCGCCAGCGGATGTATGGGCGCCGATGTTCTCGGCGTCGGCATACCCGGTGACGCGAGCACCGAGGGTAAGCCCCGCACCGCGGTGCTGCGTCCCGAGCAGGTGGAGATCGTCCAGGACTGGGACGTGGTCGGTATGCGTGGCACCGGCTCGTTCGATCTGGTGGTGCGGGATGTGGTGGTACCGCGGGAGTGGACCTTCATCCGCGGCGGCGAACCGACCGTGGACGAACCGCTGTACCGGTACCCGGCCATCGCCTACGCCGCCCAGGTGCTGGCGGTGGTCGGCGCCGGGGTGGCCCGGGCCGCCCTCGACCATGCCGTCGAGATCGGTGCGGGCCGGTCGGGTATCACCGGCGCGCCCAAGCTGGCCGATCGCGCCTACTACCGGACCGCGGTCGCGCAGGCCGAAGCCGATCTGCGCTCGGCCCGCGCCTATTTCTACGAGGTCACCGAGGAGGTGTGGGAGACGGTGCTGCGTGGTGATCCCGCGACCGCCGAGCAGAACGCCCACCTGCGGCTCGCGGCGACCCATATCGCCGCCACCGCTGCCTCGGTGGTGAACCGGCTCGTGGAGATCTCCGGTACTGCCGCCATCTTCCACGGCCACCCGTTACAACAGTGGGCCGGCGATGCGCTGGTACCGCAGCAGCACGCCTTCCTCGGACCGGGCCTGGTCGACGCCGCCGGCGCCGTCCTGATGGGACAGCCCCCCAACGTGCCCGGATTCCGCTGAACAACAACCTCTTTCGACGACAGGACCTTCCGTGACCGACAGCCCGCTGCGCGTTCTCTTCTGTATCGGCATCAACCAGAACTTCTTCGACCTTCCGCAGGGCGGAGTCACCACCGGCGACGTGTGGACCGCCTTCGTCGCCCTGATGGACGGCATCAAAGCCCTCGACGGGATCGACTTCATCGGCGATATCGACGACGACTCCACCATGGTCGGGCCGTCCGACAGCTGGCCGTGGACCTGCTATCTCCTCGCCGACGCCGACAGCCACGACACCGTCACAGCGGCCTGCAACCTGGTCCGCACCATCCCGGTCGGCACGAGCGACTGGAAACTCTGGAAATTCCTGAAGATCGAGGCCCGCATCGGCCGCGCGCTCACCCCGCGCCAGTACTGACCAACCCGCCAGGAGGCATCATGACCGCGCACAGCGCAGCACTCCCGCACCCGGCACCCGCCGATCTGGTCGGTGCGGATCGGGTCGCGGCCCGGATGTACACCGACCCGGAGGTTTTCGAACAGGAGATCACCCGGATCTTCGAAAGCACCTGGATCTGGGTCGCCCACGAATCCGAACTCCCCACACCCGGCAGTTTCAAATCCACGCACGTGGGCCGCCAGCCGGTGATCGTGACCCGCAATCGCAAGGGACAACTCAACACCCTGCTCAATCGCTGCCGGCATCGCGGCGCCAGTATCTGCGAGCAGAAAACCGGTGTGGCCAACGGCTTCACCTGCCCCTATCACGCCTGGTCCTACAGCCTGGACGGACAACTGCGCGGTATCCCGTACCCCGACGGTTACGAGGGTGTGGTGGAAAAGGGCGATCTGTCGCTGAAGAAGCTGCGCACCGAAACCTACGGCGGCATGGTGTTCGCCACCTTCAACGCCGATATCGAACCGCTCACCGACTTCCTGGGTGACGCGAAGCTCTGGATCGACCGATTCATGAAACAGGGCGGCGGCTACCCGATCAAGGTGCTGGGCACCCACCGGTTCACCTTCCACGGAAACTGGAAGATCCAGCTGGAGAACACCACCGACGGCTACCACTTCCCGATCGTGCATCGCTCCTGGATGGCCTCGGTCGACGCCGAAACCGCCGACATGATGTCGTTCATGACCGACCCGGCGGCGGTCACCCACGACCTCGGCAACGGTCACAGCGTGATGCAGATGGTGCCCGAACACGCCGACCTCGATGCCGACGACGGCAGCGAACCGCTGCAGGCCCGGTTCGACGACCTGATCGCCGAACTGAAGACCACCGGCCTCGACGACGCCGCCGTCCGGAAACTCGTGCGCGCCATGCACGGCACCGGATTCAACCTCAACCTGTTCCCGAACGTATCCATGTCCGCGGCGTTCTTCCGCGTCCTGCGCCCGATCTCGGTCGACGAGACCACGATCGAGCATGTGGCCATCGGCCCCGATGGTCCCGCCGAGATCGTGAACCCGGTCAACCGGGCCCGGCTGCGGGTACACGAACACTTCCAGGGCCCCTTCGGCTTCGGCACTCCTGACGACGCCGAGGGCTGGGACCGCGTCCAGCGCGGCGCGCAGGCCGACCCCGATATGCCGATCCTGGTCAACCGCGGCCTCGCCCGCGAGAAGCCGAGTCCCGAAGGCTGGCCGACGGCCCATGTCACCGACGAGACCGGAATGCGCGCCGCGTATCAGCAGTGGAAGCAGATGATGAGCGATGACTGACACCCGCACCGCGACGGCGGTGTTCACCGACAGCCGGGTCGCGCGGGCGATCGAGCTGGTCTGGCGCGAAGCCGAGCTGCTCGACCGCAGGGAGTATCACGCCTGGCAGGAGCTCTACACTGCCGACGCCCACTACGTGGTACCGATCGACCGCGGCACCGACGATTTCGACAACACCCTGAACATGATCTACGACGACGCCCGCATGCGCGCAATGCGCGTCGTCCGGATGACCGAGGGCCACGCGATCGCCGCCGTCGACGCCGCCGTCACCACCCGTACCGTCTCCCGCTTCGTCCCGGCGAACGTCACCGAGGACGAGGTACACCTGCGGGCCGCTCAGATCATCGTCGCCTACAAACGCGGCCGCCACGACATCTGGGCCGGAGACGTCGAATACCGTATCCGGCTCGGTGCGACGCCTGCCGCCGACCGGATCGCGCGCAAGGTGATCCGGCTGGTCGACAGCGAGGATGCCGTGCCCGCCGCGGGGTTCCTGCTGTGACCGCGCCGGTCGCCGTGGTCACCGGCGGCGCGGGCGGCCTCGGCGCGCATATCGTGCGCCGGCTGCACGCCGGTGGGCATACCGTTGCGATCGCCGACCTGGACGGAACCGCCGCCGCCGCGCTGGCCGCCGAACTCGACGGTGCTGTCGGGGCACGGGGCTACGCGGCCGACGTCGCGGACAAGGGCTCGCTGGAGAAGCTGCTCGCGACAGTGGTCGCCGACTTCGGCGGGGTACAGGTGCTGGTGAACAATGCCGCGCGCACCCAGGCCCGGCCGCTACTGGAGATCACCCCCGAAGAACTCGACAGCGTGATGGCCGTCGGGTTCCGTGGCACATTCCAGGCCTGCCAGCTGTTCGGCGCGCATATGGCCGCGCAGGGGTACGGCCGGATCGTGAACATGGCCTCGCTCGCCGGGCAGAACGGCGGCACCGCCACCGGCGGGCATTACGCCTCCGCCAAGGGCGCGGTCATCTCACTGACCAAGGTGTTCGCCCGCGAACTGGCCGCGTCCGGGGTCACGGTGAACGCCGTCTCGCCCGGCCCGCAGGATTCGCCGGTGGTGCACGACATCGTCGGCGCGGACAACCTCGAAACCTTCGCCCGGTCCATTCCCGTCGGGCGTCTCGGCGATCCGGCGTTCATCGCCGAGATGGTCGCCCTGCTCGCGTCACCGGCCGCCGCGTCGGTCACCGGGGCATGCTGGGACGCCAACGGCGGCCTCTACATGCGTTAGGAGTTCCCCGTGACCGATACCAAAGTGGTGGTCGCCGAAATCGTGGCGGAGACACCGAGTATCCGCTCGCTGCGCCTGGTGCGGGAGGACGGTGCGCCGCTGGGCCCCTACCGGGCCGGCGCGCATATCGATGTCACCGGACCGACCGGCGTCCTCCGGCAGTATTCGCTGTGCGGGCCGCCCGCGGAGACCGCGTCGCTGACCATCGCGGTGAAACGGGAACGGGAATCCCGCGGTGGCTCGGCGGCGCTGCACGAGGTGCGCGAAGGCGACATCATCGCGATCGGGGAGCCGCGCAATATCCTCACCGTCGCACCGGCCGCCGACCAGCATGTGCTGGTCGGCGCCGGTATCGGTGTCACCCCGCTGCTGAGCATGGCTTACGAATTGCATGCCACCGGAGCGGAGTTCACGTTGCACTACTTCACCCGCAGCCGGCCGGACACCGCATTCCTCGATCTCCTGGAAAACCGCGCAGAGTTCCGTCACCGGGTGCAGCTGCACATCGGCTGCACCCGCAACGCACAGCGCACCGCGCTGGCAGCGGTGGCCGCCGGCCTGTCCGGTGGAAGCGCGGTGTACACCTGCGGGCCGGCCGGCTTCATGGATACGGTCGCCGAGTTCGTGACACCGGTGATCGGCGACGGCAATATCCATATCGAACATTTCGAGGCGGCCGAGGTCGACACGTCCGGCGATACCGCTTTCACCGTCGAGCTCGACACCGGTGAGAGTTTCGAAATCCCCGCGAACAGGTCGATTCTTTCGGTACTCGAAGAAAACGGTATCGATGTCTTCAAATCCTGTGAGGAAGGAATCTGTGGTTCCTGCGTTTCGAACGTCCTCGAAGGTGAACCGGAGCATCGCGACAACTGCCTGTCCGTCGCGGACAAAGCCGCCGGTGACCAGATGGCGCTCTGCGTCTCCCGGGCGAAAACCCGTAAACTCCTGATCGAATTGATCTGATCCGCTCGGCCGGAATAAAGGTATTCCGTATCCGCACCGGGAATTCTTCCGATGTTCCACCTCACATCGCCGCTTTAGCGTGTAGTAAATCACACAGCCGAAAGACGATGCCCAATGGAACATTCTCACTCCGATCCCGCCGCGCCCGAAGGGAATTCCGGTCTCGAAGAGCTCGCCCGGGAACGCGCCCGTCTGGTGTTCCGGCTCAGCGCGGTGGTCCTTCTCCTGTTCTTCCCACTGCCCATCCTGGGCGGATTCACCTCCATCCTGGACACGGTGGTGGCCGGCGGCGTGACCGTCGCCTGGCTCTACGCCTTCTTCCAGTTCGCCGTGGCCATCGTGGTGGCCCGCTACTACATGGCTCGGGCCGCTGAGCTCGAGGCCCGCGTCGCACAGGAAGGCGCCCGCGCATGAACCTCGTCTCAGCCTCGCTGTTCGCGGCCCTGGTCGCGGTGACCCTGCTGATCACCGCCTGGGCCGCCAGGCAGAACAAATCCGCCGCCGACCACTATGTCGCCGGTGGTGCGCTCACCGGACGGCAGAACGGTGTCGCCATCGCCGGAGATTTCATCTCCGCCGCTTCGTTCCTCGGTGTCACCGGAGCTATCGCGCTCACCGGGTTCAACGGTTTCTACCTCGCCGTCTTCGTCCCGATCGCGTTCGTTCTGGCGTTGCTGCTCATCGCCGAACCGCTGCGCAACCTCGGCCGCTTCACTTTGGCCGATGTGCTGGCCACCCGGTTTCCGGGTAAGGACGTCCGCTCGCTGATGGCGGTCAGCACCGTCGTGATCAGCGTGGTCTACCTGGTATCGCAATTGGTGGGTGCGGCGCTGCTGGTCTCGTTGCTGTTCGACCTCGACTACACGGTCGCGGTGCTGATCATCGGCGCGCTCACCACCGCCTACACCCTGGTCGGCGGCATGCTGGCGACCAGCTGGATCCAGATCATCAAGACCGGCCTGCTGCTGGTCTGCGCGGTGGTGCTGTTCGTCCTCGTCCTGGTGCGTTTCGACTTCAACCCGTTCGGGCCGTTCAGTACCGCGCTCGCCGAGTTCGGGCAGCAGTTCGTCGCCCCGCAGCGCTCCGGTGACGCGGCCTCGTTCGACCAGTTGTCGCAGACGGTCGGGCTGGTGCTCGGCGTCCTCGGCCTGCCGCATGTAATGATCCGGTTTCTCACCGTGCCGAACGCGCAGCAGGCCCGCACCTCGGCCTACACCTCCATCTGGATCTTCTTCGGCTTCTACCTGATGATCCCGGTGCTCGGTTACGGCGCCGCCGTGCTCGTCGGCCCCGACGAGATCGCCGCGGAGAACAAGGGCGGCAACCTCGCCGTCGCGCAGCTCGCGGAAACCCTGGGCGGTGGGGTACTGCTCGCCTTCGTCGCCGCGGTCGCCTTCGTGACCATTCTGGCCGCGCTGTCGGGACTGGTCATCGCGACCTCCGGCGCCATCGCGCACGACCTGTACGGCCAGGTGCTGCGCAACGGGAAGGTGTCGCCCACCGCCCAGCATCGCGCGGCCCGGATCGCCACGGTCGCCACCTGCCTGGTCGGCGTCGCCATCGCCTTCGCCGCGCAACGGCAGAATGTGGCGTTCCTCGCCTCGCTCGGTATGTCCATCGCCGCCTGTGCCAACCTGCCGGCGCTGCTGCTGACGCTGTACTGGCGCCGGATGACCGCGCGCGCGGTGATCTCCGGCATCGTGACCGGCCTGGTCCTGTCCGTCGCGGTGATCCTGCTCAGCCCCGCGGTGCAGGGCGCGGATTCGCTCCTGCCGTTCTCCAACCCGGCGCTGGCGGTGGCGCCGATCTCCTTCCTGGTCTCCATTCTGGTGGCGCTTGCCGGTGCACCGAGGGGTGACGAGGCCGCGGCGGCCGCCACCGTGTTCCGCTCGCTACGCATCCGCGCCCTGACCGGGCGTACGACGGAACCGCCTGCGGTAGAGCGTATTCCGGTCTGAGGGTGTTGCGTCGATGCCGGCCACTTCGTGATGAGGGGTGGCCGGCATCGGCGCGACGGTTGCGTTCTCACTTACTGAACTGCTCCAATGGTGCCGCGTCGGCGGGCAGCCCGCCCAGGCCACCTCGGTCAGCTTTGCCCGCGTACCCGCCGAGTCGCATCCGGAACGATTTCCCGACCGCCTGCGGCGCGGTCTCCTTCCCCTTCAGCAGCGCGACCAGGCTGATCAGCATGAGCGCCGCGGCGTAGAAGCCGACCGGCACCACACTGCCGGTACCGCTGACGATCCGGTTCGCGACCATCGGCGCGATACCGCCGCCGACCACCGCTCCCACCTGGTATCCGATACCTACGCCGCTGTACCGCTGGGCCACCGGGAATTGCTCGGCGAACATGGTGAACATCGGCCCGTAGACGAACCCGGTCAAGGTGAAGCCGATACAGATCACCGTGATACAGGCCAGGAACGAGCCGTGGGCGGTCACCCAGAACAGCACCGGAGCGAAGAGCGTGGCCGAAGCCATTCCGAAGCCGATCACCGGTTTACGGCCCAGCCTGTCGGACAGATGACTGCCGAGTACCACCGTCGCGGCATGGCAGGCGAGGGCGAGGGTGATGCCCCAGACCACCTGGGAACGCGAGAAACCCCGGCCCGGGCCGTCTTCGGTCAGGAAGGACAACATGAAGGTGAACAGCAGGAATGCGTAGCAGTTCTGGCCGATGTTGACGCCGGCGGCGCGGAGCAGTCCGCGCCAATCCTGCCGCACTACCGCCAGGCCCCGGGAGGCCGGCGGCTCCGTGCCGGAACTCGCGTCGGCGAATTCCGGGGTCTCGGCGATCCGCATCCGCGTCCAGATACCGATGACCAGAACGACGCCGCCCACCAGGAACGGAATACGCCAGCCCCACGCGATGACCTGATCCATCGGGAGCAGGAGCACGAGCGCGAAGGCGGTATTCGCCAGGATCGCGCCGACCGGCGACCCGAGGGTGACGAAGCAGCCGTAGAGCCCGCGGCGCGACGGGGGTGCGTGCTCGGCCGCCAGCAGAACTGCGCCGCCGATCTCGCCGCCGCGCGAAATTCCGTGCAGCATTCGGAGGAAAATGAGTATCAACGGCGCAGCGATCCCGATCGCCCGCGAGTCGGGCACCAGACCCATGATCAACGTGGCCGAACCCATCAAGATGAAGGCCGTGGTGAGCGCGGTGCGCCGGCCGAACCGGTCCCCGTAGTGTCCGAAGATCACCGCGCCCACCGGCGCCATGACGAACCCGATCGCGAAGGTGGCGAAACCGAGGAAGGTGCCGAACCAGGGATCGTCGGTGTTGAAATACACCTTGTTGAACACCAGCGCCGTGGCGGTGCCGTAGATCGCGAAGTCGTAGAACTCGAGGATGGTGCCGACTCCGGAGGCGACCGCCAATTTCATCGGGCGCTCGCGCGTAGTCGTGGCATCGTGCTCGGGTGTATCGAGAGCTGTCACAGCCTTCTCCTCATCAGTTCTGTGACCCGCCGGCTGGGCGTGTCGATAGAGCTCCCACGGCCGCTCGGACTACGTCTCGCGGGAGGTCGTCGTACTTGTGAAGTTGTCCCGTGGCGCCGAGGACCTGGGCGAAGGCCGCGATGCGCTGCGCTCGGTAGGTGTCCGACGCCGCGGGCTCGAGATCGTAGAAGCCGGCCTCGGCGGTGTCGCCACGGCGTCCGGCGGCCATTTTCTGTTCGACCAGCGGCGCGGGCCCGAAGCGTTCGCCGAGCTCGTCCCGGAGATAGTTGGAGGCGTGGAACAAGGTGTCGCAGCCACCCCAGTCGATGAACTCGAGCAGGCCGAGCACGGCGAATCGTGATCCGAATCCTATCCGGACGGCCCGGTCGATCTCCGCGGCACCGGCTACGCCCTCCTCGACCATCCGGGCGGCTTCGTTCATCACCAGTGCCTGCAGTCGCGGCACGATGTATCCCGCCGAGGCGGCGCAGACCACCGGTGTCTTGCCGACCGCGGACAACAGCTCACAGGTCGCCTCGACCACCGCGGGTGCTGTCGCCGCGCCGGGACTGACCTCGACCAGCGGCATCAGATCGGCCGGGTTCAGCCAATGGGCGTTGAGCAGCCGGTCCGGGCGCGCGACGAATCCGGCGAGGCGGCTCACCAGGAAACTCGAGGTGGTCGAGGCGATGGGCGTGTCCGCGTCGACCGCCGACTCGATCCACGACAAGGCCGCTCGTTTGATATCGAGTACTTCCGGCACCGCTTCGAAGACGAGGCCGGCATCCGCCATGGCCGCCGTCGCGGATGCCCGGCTCACCACGTGGATCCGGTCCAGCACCCCCGCAAGGTCGGACGCGGCCAGCAGCCCGAGCTGGACCTTCCGCTCTAGCGATGATCGGATCGCGGCCCGGGACGCCGCGAGATACGCCTCGGCTCCGGCGCCGCGGTCGCGGAGGTCGACGACGGTGACATCGACCTTCCCGAAACCGAGAGCGGCCGCGATACCCTGTCCCATGCGGCCCGCACCGGCCACCGCTACGGCCGCCGTCACAGCGAGAATCCTTCGCGGAGAAACTGTTTCATTCCGTCGCGGTCCAGCTCGGCCAGCTCCAGGGCGGGCAGTGTCCGGCCGGCGCTGCCCGGTGACCGGCCGGTGATCGCGCCGGCGATCGCGAGGAGGCCGCTAGCCACCGGTGTCGGTACACCCGCCCAGTGGCCCACCGAGGTCAGCAGGGCCAGTCCGATCTCGACGTCCTCGGTCATGTACCGGTGGGTGTGCAGGTCGATGTTCTCGCGCCAGTCGCCGCTGTCGGTGAGCTTCTCGTGTGCGGCATTGCCGTACATCCATTCGTCGCCGTCGGAGCTGTAGTGGTCCGCGAGCGGGAAATGCGGCGCCGCGTACCCGAGCGAGGTGCGGACGGCGATGCGTTCGGCATCGAGCGCGGTGGTGACGCGGCGGATGGCGTCCTGCGTGCCCTCGTTGTGGATGTCCCAGGTATCGAAATGCTGCAGCGGGCCGGCGTTCATCAGGATCAACGGCGGGTGGATGATCGGGCCCGCATTCATCAACGCCCCGCTCAGCGCATCCTCGACGGGCTCGACCGGATAGATCGTCGCCAGCACCGCCAGCGCTCGCTCGCTGTCGTGCGCGGGGAAGACCCCGGTGGGCAGCCGGGTGGCGTAGCCGCTCACCACGACGCGGCTGTCGCCGTGCTTGCGCGCGAGATAGGGGAGCGTCCCGGTCTCGGCGAAGGCCACCTTGGCGGAGTTACCGGCGGCGGCCACCGCCCGCGCGAAGATCACCGAACCGAAGCTGCCCGGCGGCAGATACACCACCTGCCCGTCGGTCAGGTATGGCGCTATTCGTTCGGCGAGATCGGGGTGCGAGAAAGCGGGAATCGGCACGATGATTATCTCTGCGCCCGAAACCGCCCGGCCGAGATCGGCTTCGACGGTAATGCCGCCCTCGGTACCGATCGGCACAACATGATGCCCATGGTGGTCCTCGACCCGGATTTCTCCCGCGTCGAGCAGCGGTGTGAACGCGGCGTGATCACGCCGCCACCAGATGACGTCGTGTCCTTTCCCGCTCATATCGGCCGCCGCTGCATACGAGCCGTGGCCGCCGCCGATAACCGTGATCTTCATTCCGATAACCTCCTCGATCGCCGGCCGTCGCGAAGCCGCCGATGTGTGAATTCGAACGGTAAAGATGCGGTCGCCGACTTTTCGCGGCATGTTGAGAAATGCAGATCGAAGGCCACCCGGTGAAGGATTATCACGTGCCAGACGACGTTGATTTACGGATCGTTCACGCATTGCAGTCCGCGCCGCGCGCTCCGTGGGGTGCCGTCGGCGATGTCGCGGGCGTCAGCGCGCCGACAGCCGCACGGCGCTGGGAACGGTTGGTGAACAGCGGTCTGGCCTGGATCGTCACCTACCCGGGCCCGGCTTACCTCAACACGCGATGCGCGGCCTTCGTCGAGGTCGAGGTGGCCGAGCGCGGGCCGGACCTGATGCGGGAGCTCTCCCGGGACGGCGCGGTCGCGACCATCCAGCGCACCGCCGGGGACGGGGACCTGCTCCTCACCGTCATGACCTTCGATCTCGGCACACTCGGTGACTGGGTGCAGCAGCTGGCGGGATCCCCCATGGTGTCCCGCACGCGCACCCGGGTGGTGATGCAGGTGTTCGGCGAGAGCGAACGCTGGCGGGTACGAGCACTCGATGTCGGCGAGGAGTCGATGCTGTCCCGATACCGTCCGCCCCCGCGTCCACTGGTTCATCAGCCGGATGCCGTGGATCTGGCATTGATCGCCGCGCTCGCGGCCGACGGCCGCCGGTCGGCGGTGGAACTCGCCGAGGTCTGCGGGATCAGCGCGCCGGCCGTCCGGCGCCGGCTGACTTACCTCGTCGCCGAACGAATCCTCTCCATCCGCTGCGAGGTCGCACACGTCCTCGGGGGATGGCCGGTGACCGCCAATATCTGGGCCCGTGCCACCCCACGCACGCTCAGCGCGCTCGTCGACGCACTCGATTCGTTCCCCCAGATACGCGTGTGCTGTGAGGTGACGGGCACCGCGAACGTACTGATGACGGTGTGGTTGCGGCAGATCAGCGAGTTGTCGCGCCTGGAGCACGAGCTCGAATCACAGGTACCCGGCCTTGTCATCGCGGACCGCAGTATCACCCTCGAGACGCCCAAGCGGCTGGGTTCGCTGCTCGACCGGGCGGGCCGCTGCACCGGTTTCTATCCGCTGGAGCTGTTGACCACCTCCCGCGGCACCGCCGCATGACACCGGGTACCGCCGGTGCCGCGCTCGCTCTCCGGATACGGCGTAACCCGCCGGCGGGCGCGACGTTGTCAGGAAACGACCGGCAGCGACGCCGGCGGGCTTGCCGTGGTGAACAGGCCGGCCGGTGACTGCGGAGTGCCCGGGAGTTCTCCGAGCAATGCCGCCAACTTCGTCAATTGTGGCCGGCGGTGACCGGTGCGCCAGATCAACGCCATTCTCGATTCTTCGTCGAATCCGGTGACCTGCACGAAGCGCAGGTCGGCGCGTTGGTTGCGTTCCGCTACCGGGCGGCAGGTCAGCATCGCGTACCGCCCGGTGGCGGCGAGGGTCATACCCTCTTGGAGCGTCGTCACCCGGACCGTCGCCGCGATGGGATCACCGAGCGGTGTGAAGCGCGGAAAGTGCACATCTCGCCAATATTCCGGCGCGGATCCGTCCACCGATACCAGATCCACCGTCGCCAGCGCTTCGGCGTCGATACGTTCGGCCGTCGCCAGTGGATGGCCGGGCGCTACGGCCAGCATCCGCGGTGCCGGTGCGAACACGTAACCGACCGAGAGTTCCGGCTCACGGACCGGTAGCAGCGCGACGGCGGCGTCGATCCGGCCGTCCAGCAGTGCGCCGAAGGGGTCGCCTAGCGGGATCTCCTGCAGCGACAAGGCCACGTCGGGGTTCTCGCGGGCGAATCGGGTGAGGGTCCAGGTGACGGTCTCGTAGGCGATGCCCTGGAAGCCGAGACGGATCGGGGCGGGGATCTCGTGCCGGGCTTCCTGTCGCGCACCGCCCACCACGTCGGCCAGTTCGGTGTAGACGGGCCGCACTCGATCCACGAAATCGGCGCCGAAATCGGTGAGGGTCACGCGGCGGCTGGTGCGGTGCACGAGCTGGGTGCCGATGGTGCGTTCCAGCGCGGCAACGAGCTGGCTCACCCGGCTCTGCGATACGCGCAGGCGCTGTGCCGTCCGGCCGAAATGCAGCTCCTCGGCCAGTATCAGCAGGCACTCCAGCTCGCGGACGGGAAGGTCCGGCATACCGCTCCTTCCGGGTCGTCGCGATCGATCAGTTCAGCTGATCGAACAATGAGCTGATCACTGTTGTTCCGCGGTACCGCAGATCCTTGACTGGATTCATGTCCACTGTGAGTGAATCGCGGGCCCCCGCGGCCGAATCTGCCGAACGCTGGTCCTCGATCGCCGTCCTGGCCCTGTCCACCTTTCTCGTCGTCACGGCGGAGATGATGCCGGTCGGTGTTCTCACCCCGATGTCCGAAGGGCTGAGAATCTCCGCCGGCACTACGGGGTTCAGCCTGGCTGTCACCGGTGTCGTGGCCGCGCTGGTCGCGCCTTTCGTGCCTCGGGTGATCGGCCTGCTCGACCGCCGCCGCGTTCTGGTGGCGGCCGCGTTCCTGCTCGCCGCCGGCAACCTGATCACCGCGGTCGCCCAGGGGTTCGCGGTCCTCGCGCTCGGCCGGGTGGTGGTCGGTATCGCCATGGCCACGGTGTGGGCGCTGGCGGTGGCGCTCGTCACCCGGCTGGTGAGTGCTCGTCGCGCCGGGCTCGCGGTGTCGATGGTGGTCAGTGGGGTCGCGGTTGCGTCCGTGCTCGGTGTGCCGCTGGGAACCGCGCTCGGCGATATCGCGGGGTGGCGCAGTGCTTTCGGTGCGCTCGGGCTGGCCGGGCTCGTGCTTGCTGCGGGGCTGCGAATGGTCCTTCCGGCACTACCTGCGCAACTCGAGGCAGGCGTCACCGCACGTTCGGGCTCGCTCCTGGCGATTCCGGCGGTACGCAGGGGACTGGTCGCGGTAACGCTCGTGGTTACCGCACATTTCGCCGCCTACACCTATGTGCGGCCCACGTTGGAGGAGGTATCGGGTGTGCACGGCGCCGGGATCTCGGTGCTGCTCCTCGTCTACGGGCTCTGCGGGATCGTCGCGAATTTCGTGGCGGGCGCTGCGGCCGCCCGGCGGGTTCGGTGGACACTGCTCGTCCTGGCGATCGGTATCGCCGCGGCGCTCGTGGTGCTGCCGCTGCTGGGTACCACCCCGGTGGGTGCCGCCGCGGTGCTGGTGCTGTGGGGCCTTTCCTACGGCGGAGTCTCGGTCTGCAGCCAGCTCTGGGCCGTCCAGGCCGCGCCGGACCGGCGGGAAGCCGTCTCCGGGTTGTATGTCGGTGCTTTCACCGGAAGTATCGCGCTGGGATCGTTCGCGGGCGGAGTGATCCTCGACGGTGCCGGGTTGTCCGTGCTGCTCTGGGGGTCGGCGGGGGTGGCGGCGCTGGCCGCGCTGGCCACGGTCTCCGGCGGCGCCGAGCGTGCACCCGGGTCACCGCAGTAGCCGGCCCCGGGGCCGGCGGCGATTCAGGCACCGGTAGTGCGGCGTGGGTGATTCAGCAGGGCCTGCCAGGCGGGTTCCCAGGGGAACAGGTCCCAGTAACGCTCGCCGGTCCCGGGTTCGTGTTGCCCGTTGACTCCGTCGCCGGCGAGCACCGCGACACCCCAGCCGGACAGTTTCTGGATCGCCTCCTGCACGGCCGGGAAGCCGAGTTGTGCCCGGTTCGAGTAGGGCACTGCTACCACAGGTAGTCCTTTGCCGACCGCCTCGACCAGGAGACCGAGCGGGAGCGTATCGGAGATACCCGCCGCCCATTTCGCCAGCGAGTTACAGGTGATCGGCGCCGCGATCATGGCGTCGGCGGGTGGGAGGAGGTCCGGTGTTCCGGGTTCTTTGTATTCACTGCGCACGGGGTGTCCGGTCCGGGCGGCCAGCATATCGGGATCGATGAAGCGACGACCGTCGGGAGAAGCGACGACGCAGACATCCCATCCGTCCGCCTGTGCCAGTCCGACAAGCCTGCTCACGTCCTGGGCCACCGGTGAGCCGGTGACTATGGCGTACAGGACCGGTTCTCCCCGTTCGTTCATGGTCCCATGATGGCAGTCTCGATCTCCCGGCCACCGGGCGCGACGCATTCACGACTCTGCGTCAGCCGTTCCGTCGCCGACCTCGAACGGCTGACCGGTCTGCAGAACCGCCGCTGTAGCGTGCCGCGAGGAGGCCGAGGAGGGCCAGGGCCGCGGCGACCGTCATGACGATCGCTATCGCGCGGGCGGAGTTGCCGAGGAGCCCGACCGCGGGTGCCGCGAGTGCGGCGGCGCCGAACTGAGCGAAGCCGACGATCGCCGCAGCAGAGCCGGCTGATTCACCGTGCCGGGACAATGCCACTGCCACCGAATTCGGCATCGCGAGTCCGGTGGTGCAGAGCAGGAGCATCAGTGGGACGGCGAAACCGGCGAGCCCGCCCGTACTCGTTGTGGACACGAGGACGAACACGGCGCCGGTGAGGACGCTCGCCAGTAGCGATACCAGGCAGAGGCGGTCGGGGGCCCAGCGGCCGAGCAACAGCACGTTGAATTGCGACGATCCGATGAGTGCCACGGCGCCTGCCGCGAAGGCGAAACCGTAGAGCTGGGGGCTCAGATCGAATTGGTGTTGGAGAACGAAGGCCGAACCGGCGATGTAGGCCCACAGGACCGCCCGGACGAGTCCGCAGACGAGGGCCAGCAGGACGAACACCCGGTCTCGGGCGAGCGCTCGGTAGCGCCGGAGCAGGGAGGCGGTACCCCGGCTCGCCCGGGCGGTGGGCGGAAGTGTTTCCGGCATGGCAAAGCAGCCGAGCAGAATCATCACCAGGCCGAGGCCGGCCAGGGTGAGGAATACGCCGTGCCAGGACACCACGGACATGAGCAGGCCGCCGATCGAGGGCGCCAGGACCGGCGCGACACCCATCACGAGCATCAGCCGGGACAGGACGATCGCGGCATCCCGGCCGGTGAACAGGTCGCGCACCACCGCCATCGCGATCACCGTGGTGGCCGCGGCGCCGACTCCCTGGAGTGCGCGGAAGGCTCCGAGCAGCGCGACCGACGGGGCGAAGTAGCAGGCGACCGAGGCCGCGACGTGGATTGCGGAACCGGCGATCAGCGGGCGGCGCCGGCCGTGGACATCGGACAGCGGTCCGATGACCAGCTGGCCGAGCGCCAGGCCGAGCAGGGTCGCGGTGAGGGTCAGCTGGATCGTGGTGTCGGTGGTGCCCAGGTCGGTGGCGATGACCGGCAGGGCGGGCAAGTACATGTCCACGGTGAACGGGCCCAGGGCGGTGAGGGCACCGAGGATGAGTACGAGGCGAACCCTGTTGTGCTGTGGAGGTGTTCGGACCTCGCCGGTGCCGCGGATCTCTTCCGTGGTCACGGATGCTGCTGGTTCAGGAAACCGGTCACCACGCTGTAGTAGTCGTACGGGCGTTCTTCCTGCAGGTGGTGCGAGGCTCGGTCCATGACGTAGAGATGGCCGTGCGGGACCATCCGGGCGAGCATCAGCGGGTAGTCGGGCGTGAGGAACGCGTCGTGCATACCCCAGGCGAAGAGCACCGGCGCCTGGATCGTGCCGAGTTCGGCGGTCAGGTCCTGCCAGTCGCCGCGCGGGTTGTCCGAGCGGGCGGCCAGCTCGGTTTCGCCGGGGTCGAGGCTCTGCTGGTACCGCATATCCAGGGTTTCTTCGGGGAGCTTGCTGCCGTCGAACCATTCGAGCCCGGTGATGAGCTGACGCATCTTCTCGCGGGTGGGTCCCTCGCCTCCGTAGTACACGTCGCGGGCATTGCGGCCACGGCGTCCGGCTTCGGGGAGGGGGGCGAGGGGGCCGTAGAAGACTGGCATGCTGCCGGTGATCACCAGAGTGCGCACTCGTTCGGGGTATTTGGCGGCGAGGTTGAGCGCGATGGTGCCGCCCCACGAATTGCAGACGAAATCGGCGCGGTCGATGCCGAGTTCGTCGAGCAGGGCCACCATTTTCGCGGCGTGGAAATCCCACATCGGGCCGGTGATCGTGCATTTGTCGGATCGGCCGTACTGCAGGAGGTCCACGAGGAGGGCCCGGCGGTCGCCGGCGAACAGTTCCGCGACCGGCCCGAAGTCCGACCAGGCGGTGCAGCCGGGGCCGCCGCCGTGCAGGAAGAGGGTGGGGGAGCCGGTGCCGAGGTCGTGATAGTGGAATGTCACGCCGGCTGCGGTGGCGTACAAGCTGTTCGGTCGAGATGCCATAGGGACACCTGACCGCATACCGGGTCCGGGCCCAAGGTTCACGGTCCGCTGGACGGTCCGGGCCTGTTGTCCGGCCGGGCCCGGGTTCCTAGCGTCGGCCCATGACAGATGATCTGGAGACCGTGCACGCACAGGCCACGGCGCTGCTCGGCGCCGTGGAGAAACGGCAGCTGGGACGGGTGCGGGCCGCGGAGGTTGTTGCCTTCGCGCGGGCCTGCGGGGAGGACGACGCGCGCTACCTGGACGCGCGCCATCCGGGGTTCGCGGTGCATCCGCTGTATCTGCCGAGCCTGCTGCGCGGACCCGAGGGTGCGCGGGACGAGGAATACCGGCCCGACGGCATGTTCGCCGACGAGGTCCCCGGGACGGCCGGTCTGGCCGTTCGGTTGATGGCGGGCGGGCAGAGTATCGACTTCCATCGGGCGACGCCGTTGGGCGAGGAGATCGAGGTGCGCCGGACCGTGGAGCGGGTCGAATGGAAAGGGCGCGGGAGTGGACGCTTTCTCCTGATCACCGTAGGCAAGGTCTATCACGCGGCCGGCCCTCTGGTGTCGGTGACGGAAGGGTTCATTGTCCGATGAAGGATATTCGTACGGCGCGGCCCGCAGATATCGTCGAACCCGTTGAGCTGCACACCGATCCGGTCCGGATACAACGTTTCGGCGCCGCCACTCACAACGCGCACCGCATCCACTACGACACGCTCGCCGCCCGCGACGAGGGGCTCGACGACCCGGTGGTGATGGCTCAACTGCACGGCACCCTCTTCTTCCGCGCGGCGGCCCGGTACGCCGGAGACCCGGCGGCGGTGCGCTCGGTGAGCTGGCAGAACCGCGCGCCCGCCGCCGTCGGTGCGACCTTGACCGTCACCGGTGTCGTCGGCGACGTCGACAGCGATGTGGTGACACTGCGGCTCGAGGAGCGCGACGACACGGGAACCGTCTGCGCGACCGGCCACGCCGTGGTCGCCGCGGGGTCCCGGGTCTGCTGAGCGAACCCGATCCATTGGGTACCGCCGCGACCGGGCCGAAGATCGGAGCAACCGGACGATCTCGCATCGAGAGGAACTGAACCCATATGACTGGTGTCGAGGCACCGGCCACCCGGCCCACGCTCCCGGAGCGCGCGCGGGCGGCAGGCCGGCAGGACTGGACGGCCTGGCCGTACTACGACCAGGCGGGCAGCGGCTACCGCGGGTATTGGTATCCGGTGACGTGGTCGAACCACATCACCGGGAAACCCACGAGCCATACGATCTGCGGCGAGAAGCTGGCGCTGATCCGCGACAACGGCACCGCCTATGCCCTGCACGACCGGTGCCCGCATCGTGGGGTTCCGCTGTCGGAGGGGGATCAGCAGTTCCCGGGCACCGTCAGCTGCCCGTATCACGGCTGGACCTTCCGGCTGACTGACGGAAAACTCGCGGCCGTCATCACCGACGGGCCCGATTCGAAGGTCTGCGGGAAACTATCCGTGCAGACCTATCCGGTGGCCGAGCGCCTGGGGCTGGTGTGGGTGTACATCCCGATCGGCAACGAACCGGCACCGCCGATCGACGAGCAGCTGCCCCGGGAACTGGTGGAGAACGAGGGGATCGTGGGCGGCCGGATCCAGCCGCGCCGCGGGAACTGGCGTTTCGCGTGCGAGAACGGTTTCGATGAGGGGCACGCGAAATACCTGCACCGCACATCTCTGTGGCGGCTGTTCAAACCCATGCCGACGTGGAATATCACCCGGATCGTGCCCGAGGGCAGCTGGATCTACCGAGTCCAGGACGAGGTGCATTGGGAGGCCGAATTCCCCGGGGTCGGGAAATGGACCAACAAGCGGTGGTGGAAGAAGAAGCCGGACGAGACACAGATCTCCCAGATCGGAAATGTGGGAGCCGGGCTGCGCACCGACCCGGTGATCGAGGCGCAGAAATTCCCTGGGTTCGCCTCGCTGGCGATGCCGGGTGTGCTGCGCATCGCGTACCCGAACTTCATCCACTACGAGTTCTACGTGCCGGTGGACGACGAACACCACAACTACGTGGGGCTGATGGTCAATTTCGTGACCGGGGTGCGCACGCTGGGTTTCTACGCGAAATACCTGGGTGCGATCCGGTGGCTGTTCCACGGCCAGTTCTCCGGTCAGGACGAATGGATGGTGAGCGTTACCGACGCGCCCCCGGAGAAGCTCTACCGGCCCGATATCTCGCTCACGGCGTGGCGCAATCTCGCCGAAGAGCAGTACGCGGAAAAGATCGCCGCCGCCGTGACCCACGAACCGGCGAAACCGGAACGGCCGGTGCGGGAACGGCGTCCGGCCGGAAGGGCCGCGGCCGCAACGAAATTCACAGCCGCGGACACGAACGGTGCCGCCTCGTCCGGTGCCCCGGCCGAGTAGGGAAGGAGAGGACTCATGCGCAGAATCTTTGCCGGTATCGCGGCCGGTGTGCTGCTGGCTGTCGGGGCGCCGAAGGCCTGGCGCTTCCTGGCTGCACGGAACAACACTCAGATTCATCGGGTCAGCCCGCAATGACGGCGATCGCCGACCCTCTTGCCGGTCTCGACGAACAGCGGCGCGACTGGGCCGGACAAGCCTGTGCCGCTGTCGATTACGAACGTCTACGGGAGCTGGTCACCGGGCTGGTGGATATCGCGAGTCCGACCGGCGACGAAGCTCCGCTGGCGCGGCATATCACCGGTGCGTTCGCCGGTGCCGGCATCGAGGCGCACACGATGGAACTCGATGACCGGCAAGCCAATTCGTGGGCCCGCGTTGCGGGGAACGGTACTGGCCCGGACCTGATGCTCTACGCCCCCATCGACACCGTAACGAGCGGAAACGTCGAAGAGGACCTGCCGTGGGCGGGCGATAGCCTGCGCCCGGATATGACGGCGCGGGCGGAGGTGGACGGCGACTACGTGACGGGCCTCGGCGCCTCGAATCCGAAGGGGCACGCGGCTTGCGTCATGGCGGCGGTCGAGGCCGTGCACGCCGCCGGGATACCACTGACCGGTGATCTGATCGCCGCGTTCGGCGCCGGTGGTATGCCCACCAATGCCCGGCCGGGCGTCGGTGGTACGCGGCGCAACACGGGGCAGGGGGTGGGCTGCTCCTTTCTGCTGGAACAAGGCGTATGGGCGGATTTCGCGCTCATCGCCAAACCCGGCTGGACAGTGTCCTGGGAAGAAGTGGGCCTGACCTGGTTCGAGATTGTCGTGCACGGCAGCCACACCTATGTCGGGTCACGGCACCGGTTGCCCTACCGCAACCCGGTCGCGCTGGCCGGCGCGATGGCGGCGCGGCTGGAGCAGTGGTTTCCGGAGTATTCGCGGGCGCATCAGGACGGGCTGGTGTGCCCGCAGGGCATGGTCGCCAATATTCGCGGCGGCTGGCAGCGCACGGCCTCCTTCACGCCCGAACAGGTGCGGATGATGGTGGATCTGCGGCTGAGCCCGCGGACCACGCCCACCGCCGCCAAACGGGAACTGCTGGATGCGGTGCGCGTGATCGCGGCCGACCTGGACGCCCGGATCGATGTCGCACAGATACTGGCGATTCCCGGGGAGTCCTCGGACCCGCGAATGTGGTTGTGCCGCAGTGCGGTCGCGGCCTGGGAGGCGTCGGAATGCCGGCCGCATCACGACGTGCGCGATGCCAGCGGCGCGACGGACGCCAACATCCTGCGGGGCCGGGGTATCCCGACCGTCCGGGTGGGCATGCCCAAGGTGGCCGATGCACCGTTCGAGGTGGATTTCGCGCGGGGAATGAACACCGTGGATATCCGGGCGGCCGAACAGTTCACCCGGTATCTCGTGCGGGTCGCGGTGGATACGGCGACCCGGACACTCGAGGAAGTAGGTATCGACTGATGGCGGAAATCGTGCTGGGGGTGGGCGCGTCGCACAGCACGCTGATGAACACCCACTGGGAGCAGACGACGCACAAGGCGGAAGCGGAACGCTTTCGCGACGGGCTGTATGCGGCCCGGGACCGGATCGCCGCAGCGCGCCCGGATGTGGTGATCCTGCTGGGGTCCAACCATTTCCGTGGTTTCTGGCTCGATCTGATCCCGCCGTTCACGCTCGGGGTGGGCGAATGCCATGCCAGCGGTGAATCGGGTACGCCGAAGGGGCCGCAGAATGTCGATACGGCGCTGGCCCGGCATCTCGCCGATTCCCTGGTCGAGAGTGGCCGGTTCGATCCGGCCTTCTCGGCGCGGCTGCAGATCGACCACGGCCAGTCACACGCCATCCAGTATCTGCTGGCGGGGCTCGACGTCCCGATCGTGCCGCTGGTGGTGAATGTATTCGCCCCGCCACTACCGACCTTCGAACGATGCGCCGAATTCGCGGTCGCGCTGCGGGAGGCGGTGACCGCGTATCCGGCGGACAGCCGCGTCGTGGTGATCGCCTCCGGGGGGCTTTCGCATCGTCTGCCCTGGCCCGACTGGCGGGACCCGCACGGCGACGACGAGGACTTCATGGTGCGCGCGTGGCTCGACGGACGGGAGAACTGGGCCGACTACGACGTGCGACGGCGGCAGATCATCCGCGCTGCCGAAGCCGCGATCTCCCCGGAATTCGACGACCGCGTACTCGAGCTGTTCAGCCTCGGCAAGGCCGCCGAACTCGCCGGATACAGCACCGCCGACCTCGAGCAGGCGGCAGGAAACGGGGCGCAGGAGTTGCGAACCTGGCTGATGATGGCCGCGATGCTGGACTTTGTTCCGGGCGAGCGGCTGGCGTACGAAGCCATCCCGGAATGGCTCACCGGGATGGGCATCACCGTGCTGGATCCCGCGCGGCAGCCCGCCGGCCGATGACCGCTGCCGAATTCGGCACCCGACATTCACCATTTACCGACAAGGATTCGATATGACGATCTGGAACGAATTGACCGGCGTGGATTTCGCGCTGACAACCGTCGATGCCGCCGGTATCCCCACCCGCTCGCTGCAGGCGGGAAACGGCGCCGAAGCGGTGATATTCCTGCACGGCACCAGCGGGCACCTCGAGGCATTCGCCCGCAATATCGTCGCGCACGCGGCCAGGTACGAATGCCACGCCATCGATATGCTCGGCCACGGCTATACGGGCAAGCCCGATTATCCGTACGAGATTCCACGCTATGTGCAGCATTTGATCGATTACCTCGACGCGGTGGGCTTGGACAAGGTGCATCTGGTCGGCGAATCGCTCGGCGGCTGGGTCGCGGCGTATCTGGCCAGTGATCACCCCGACCGGGTGCTCTCGCTGCAGTTGCTCGCCGCGGGTGGCACCGTGGCCAACCCGGAGATTATGGAGCGTATCCGCACCTCCACGATGAAGGCGGTGGAAAGTGACGATATCGAACTGACCCGCGCCCGCATGCGGCTGCTCATGCACGATGCCGCCGACGCCACCGAAGAACTGGTGCAGGTCCGGCACCGGATCTACCACGAACCCGACTTCGTGGCCAATATCGGCAACCTGCTGTCGCTGCAGAACATGGAGGTCCGGCAGCGCAATCTGCTGCGGCCGGAGCGGCTGGCGCGGATCACCGCACCGACGCTGGTGGTATGGGGACACGAAAACCCGTTCGGGGATGTTCCCGAGGCCGAAAAACTGGCCGCTGGTATCCCGGGCGCGCGGTTGCAGTTGTACCCGGCGTGCGGGCATTGGCCGCAGCACGAACATGCCGAGGAGTACAACCCGTTGAGCCTGGAGTTTTTGGCCGAAGCTTCCGAGCGAGCGAAAACGGCCGTATAACGGTACTCCATCTGTCAAGTCCGTCCGGGCCGGTCGCGCATGGTGCGCGACCGGCCCGGTGCCTTTGCGAGCCGATGCGCCGCACCGGAGTCGGTTCCGTGCGGCCGCGGCCGCAGTCGGAACGGTTCCGATGGCGTATATGGGCAACGGTCCGGAAATAACTGGGAAACATGCTGGTCATCAGCGTCCAATAGACCAGTATTCATCCTATGACTCGATCGCACCCCGGCGGTCCGAGGTCAGCAGGTTGCTCGACTTCCACGCCGATGTGCGGGTCCGCTCCCCGGACCGCGTTCGTTCGCGAGGTTGCGGACAGCGGATAGGTTCCCTGTCCAAGGCGCGGCGATTGCGGTGCAGATCACAGAGTGAGGGTGCAGAGATGGCGTGGCGATCTAGAGGTAGGAGAGTGTCGTTCGCGGTACTCGCGGTGGCACTGGCGATCACGCTGGGAGCCTGCACCAGGCCCGCGACCCGCGAGGCGGAAGCGAGCGCGGGCGGGCCCATCCGGGTCGCGGTGGGGATCGACTCCTCGTTCGCGGCCTTCTTTCTCGCGGACCAGGAGGGCATGTTCCGCGACGCGGGACTGGATATCGAACTCGTGCAGTTCGGCAGCGGCGGGGAAGCGGTCGACGCGCTCGCCAGTGGCCAGGTCCAGCTCGCCGGCAGCTCGGACACCACGACAATTTCGCAGCTGCGGCAGAACCCGGATATGCGGGCAATGTTCGCCTACGAATCGTCGGGCGATTACATCAAGGTCGTCCTGCGCAACGGCGTACAGTCCGCGGCCGATATCGCGAAGATCGGCTTCGTCCCCGGCCTCGGCCAGGTGTCGACCGATAAATATCTGCGAGCCAACGGAATTGCGGCCGATTCCGTCGAGATGATCTCGGCTACGCCCAGCGATATGCCGGCACTGCTCGCCCGCGGGGATATCGACGGTTATGTGCTGTGGGAGCCGTGGCCTGCTGCCGCGGTGACGCAGGGCATCGGCCGGGTGGTCGGGGTGACCGGCGATTTCGACTGGATCTATCACCATTGGGCGATATCCACCGATTCGTGGTTGGCGAAGAACTCGGCGGAGGCGCAGCGGTTCGCGCAGGTGCTGGCGGCGGCCGGTGAGCGGGTCGAACAGGATCCCGCCCGGGCCGCGGCGGCCACCCGGACCGCGGTCAACGTCGCCGACGATCAGACCCTCGTCGCGATCCGCGAGATCGACTTCGGGGTCACGAACCTGACCGAGAAGGACGTGGATTCGGCGCAGCAGATCGTCGATTTCTACCAGGACATCGGCGTCCTCTCCGAGCAGCCCGACCTGCGGTCGGCCCTGCTGCTCGATTGGTACAAGGAGGAGAAGGAATGACCGTGACCACATCCGCTGTCGCCCGTGCGGGCGCCACCGATAAGGGCGTCTCGGTGCAAATCCGGGACCTGGACATCAATTTCGGCACCGCCGAGATCGTCGCGGGTATCGATCTCGCGGTGCGGCCGGGTGAATTCGTCTGCCTGCTCGGGCCGAGTGGTTGCGGGAAATCGACGCTGCTCTCCGCCATGGCCGGGTTCGTCCGGCCGACGGCCGGCGGAATCGTCTGCGACGACGAGGACATCGACGGCAGCAACCGGCATGCCGGCATGGTTTTCCAGAGTTCCGAGGCACTGTTCGACTGGATGACCGTGGCGCAGAATGTCGCCTACGGGCCGCGGATGCACGGCGCGAAGAAGGCCGAGCAGGCGCGGATCGCGGCCGAATACCTGGGAATGGTCGGCCTGCCTCATGCGGGTGGCAAGTTCCCGGCCCAGCTGTCCGGCGGGATGCGGCAGCGGGTGCAGATCGCCCGAGTGCTCGCCAACCAGCCCTCGCTGGTGTTGATGGACGAACCGTTCGGTGCGCTGGACGCCCAGACCCGGCAGGTCCTGCAGATGGAACTGGACAAGATCTGGCGGCATACCGGTTGCACGGTCGTCTTCGTCACCCACGATATCGACGAGGCGCTGACCCTCGCCGATCGTGTTGTGGTGATGACGGCCGGCCCGAAGGCCCGGATCAAGAGCGTCTACGACGTTTCCGCCCCGCGGCCTCGCGACCGGGCGAATCCCCAAGTGATCGAACTGTACGAGCAGTTACGTGACGATATCCGGGCCGAAGTCGTCGCGGCGTTGCGCAATCAGGGCTTCGAAGGCGAACCGGACCTCGCGGGTGTTCGGGGCGAGGAGGAAAAGGTATGACCGCCATAGCGGAAATCCGTGCACCACGGAGCACAGTCGCGGCCCGCAGCGCCGGTATGCGAATCGGTAACCAGGTGCTGCGCACCGGCGCACTGTGGATCGCCTCGGCGCTGATCGGCCTGGCTGTCTGGTCGTTCCTTGCCTGGTGGTACGGCCCGACGACGATCGCTTCGCCCGCCGAAGTGTGGCGGGCGGCGGGCGAACTGTCCGAGAGCGGTGTTCTGTGGACCTCGGTGGTCGCCTCGGGACAGCGCATTCTGCTCGGCTGGAGCCTCGGCGTGATCGTCGGCGCCCCGATCGGCATCCTGATGGGGCGGTTCAACCTGGTCCGCCAGCTGCTCGACCCCTATATCGAGTTCTTCCGGTTCATTCCGCCCATCGCGTTCGTCACGCTGGCGGTGGTCTGGTTCGGTATCGGTGAGACCTCCAAGGTGGTGCTGATCTTCTACACCTCGGTGTTCATCGTCACCGTGAGTACGATCGCCGCCACCGTCGCGATCAGCGAGAACAAACTGCAGGCGGCCACCAACCTGGGCGCCGGCCGCCTCCAGATCATGCAGACGGTGGTCCTGCCGTCCGCTGTACCGGGGATCGTCACCGGTGCCCGGCTGGCCATGGGCAACAGCTTCCTCACCATCGTGTCCGCCGAGATCGTCGCCTCCGAGCACGGGCTCGGCTCGATGATCTGGCAGGCCCGCAATTACGGCCGTATCGACTGGACCTTCGTCGGCATCATCGTGCTCGGCATCATGGGTTTCTTCTTCGACCGCGTCCTGCGCCTGTCCTCGACCAAGTTCCTCGCGCGCTACGGCGTCAAATAAATCAGATGGGTGCCCGATTTCGGTGAATGCGATCCGTACACACGCGCGCAGGATGCCGCGTAATTTTCTCAACGGTGTCGAGCGGGTCGGGAATCGGCTGCCGCATCCGTTCATTCTCTTTCTGCTGATCGCGGCCGTGATCGCGGTCGCCTCCCTCATCGCCTCGCTGGCCGGCGCGACGGTGATCGATCCGAAGGAGAACACGCCGGTCGCGATCCAGAGCCTGATCTCGGGTGAGGGGCTGCAGTTCGCGCTCACGTCGATGATCGACAATTTCCTGTCGTTCCCGCCGCTGGGCCTGGTGATCGTCATGCTCCTCGGGGTGGGCCTGGCCAACCAGGTGGGGCTGCTGGAGGTGGCGTTCAAGGCGATCGTGGCGCGGGCGTCGTCGCGGATGCTCACCTTCGTGGTGATCTTCGTCGGGATCGTCAGCAATGTGGCCTCGGAATCGGCCGCCATTGTGATCCCGCCGCTCGCCGCCATGCTGTTCCTCGCGGTCGGCCGTCATCCGGTCGCCGGGCTCGCCGCCGGATTCGGGGCGGTGGGAGCCGGGTTCTCGGCGAACTTCCTGATTGCCGGCACCGATGTGCTGCTGTCCGGGCTCACCACGTCGGCGGCGGGGATCGTCGACAACGAGGCCGTCGTGACACCCGTCGCGAACTGGTATTTCATGGCGGCGTCGACGGTGATTCTCACCCTGGTGGGTGTATTCGTGACCGAGAAGATCGTCGAGCCGCGACTCGGGCCGTACGAGCGATCGGAACAGGTCGAGACCGGGGAATTCACGATCTCGGTGGAGCAGCGGCGCGGCCTGCGCCGAGCATCGCTGGCGGCCATTCTCTATATTGTTGCTGCCGGTGTGTTGATCGTGCCGCCCAACGGTCTGCTGCGCGGAGCGGACGGCGGCATCATCGAATCGCCGTTCATGGATTCGCTGGTGCCCATCATTTTCCTGTTCTTCGTGACAGTGGGCGTGGTTTATGGTGCCGCCACCGGCGTCGTCCGGTCCAGCAGCGATGTGCCGAAACTGATGATCGAATCGGCGCGCGAACTGGCCGGAATATTGGTGCTGGTCTTCGCGGTGGCGCAGGCGCTCGCGTACTTCGAATGGACCAATATCGGGTTGTGGATCGCGGTGCAGGGCGCGGATGTGCTCCAGCATCTGGAATTGCACGGGGTGGTCGCACTCGTCATTCTGAGTATCGTCACTCTGGTTCTCAGCCTGGTGATCTCCAGCGGTTCCGCGCTGTGGTCGATCATGGCGCCCGTCTTCGTACCGATGATGATGCTGAACGATATCAACCCTGCGTACGCGCAGCTCGCATACCGGATCGCGGATTCTTCGACCAATATGCTGGTACCGCTGAGCCCGATCCTGGCGGTCGCGCTCGGCTACATCCAGCGCTACGACAAGAAGGCAGGAATAGGCACGGTATTCGCATTGATGATCCCCTACGCGATCGCCTTCTACGCAATCTGGATCGTTCTGTTCGTGGTCTGGGTTCTGCTGGGTGTACCGATCGGCCCGGGGCAACTTCTCCACGAAATCTCCTAGCACACAAGACGAACGAAAGAAGTATGTGAATGACCGAGACATCGGAGCAGGTGGACACCGGGCTGGACGAACGTGTGGAAAAGGTGCTGCGCGACGATATCGCCGGATTGCAGGAGAAATTGCTGTCGGTGAGTCACGATATCCACCGGAACCCGGAAGTACGGTTCACCGAACACCATGCCTCCGCACTGCTCGCCGATGCGCTGGCCGCGGAGGGATTCGTCGTCGAGACCGGTGTCGCCGGCCTGCCCACGGCCTTCCTGGCGGAATACGGTTCGGCAGACACCGGGCCGACGGTTGCGATATTCCTCGAATACGACGCGCTGGAGGAGATCGGCCATGCCTGCGGCCACAACGTCATTGCCACAATCGGCCTCGGCGCGGCGATCGCGGTGCGGCGCTGGCTGGAGGTCTCCGGGACCGGCGGCCGGGTCATCGCGGTCGGCAGTCCCGCCGAAGAGGGGGGTGGCGGTAAGACCTATCTGCTCGACAGCGGGCGGCTCGACCGGATCGATGCGGCGATGATGATGCATCCGTCGGGGGAGAATCTGGCAGCTATGCGGACTCTGGGCCGGGTCGCGCTCGATTTCGAGTTCACCGGGAAAGCCGCGCACGCTGCGGTTTCGCCACACGACGGGGTGAACGCTCTCGATGCCGCGGTACTCACCTTGAATGCCGTCGGTCTGCTGCGGCAACAGCTCCCCGACGATGTCCGGGTGCACGCGGTAATTCGTGACGGCGGGGAAGCACCCAACGTGATTCCGGAGCGTGCGCTGATCCGCTCCTACATCCGCGCCGAGGACACCGATGCGCTGGTCAACAATTTCCAGCCGCGTGTCGAACGGTGCGCGCAGGGAGCGGCGCTGGCCACCGGAGCGACGGTAACCATCACGAAGCAGGCGCCGACGTACGCCGGTCTGCGGCCGAATCCGGTCCTCGCGCAACTGGTCGACGCCAATTTCGCGCGGATCGGGCGGGTGACCGAACCGCCGCGCGCCGAGGTGTTCCCGGGATCGACCGATATGGGCAATGTCAGTCAGGTGATCCCGTCCATCCATCCGAATATCGAATTCGTGCCGGGCCTGTCCATGCACACTCGGGAGGCTGCGGCCTACGCGGCCGATGCCGAGGGCGACCGTGCGGTGACCGACGGGGCGCTGGTGCTGGCGATGACCGCGGCGCAGTTGTTCGCGCGTCCGGAACTGGTCGAGCGGGTCCGGGCGGAGTTCGTCGAGGGCACAAAGGTGAGCTGACAACAGAGCGAATCGCGGTGGGCCCCGGCATATGTGCCGGGGCCCACGGTTCGTCGTCTCTGCGCCTCGGGAGTGCTGCCCGGACCGGAGTCTGCTCACCGGACCCGTTTCATTTCTCCTGCGCCGCAACGCTCTTAGCGTGCACGGTATGAACGAAACGCTCGATACGCCGGCCGGCGCCGGACCGGAGGTGGACCTCCTCGTCGTCGGTGCCGGACCGGCCGGACTGTTCGCCGCGTACTACGCGGGCTTCCGGGGGCTGCGGGTCGCGGTGATCGACGCGCTCTCCGAACCGGGTGGTCAGGTGAGCGCGATGTACCCGGAGAAGGCCATCCTCGATATCGCGGGGTTCCCGGCAGTCAAGGGCCGGGAGCTGATCGGGCGGTTGCTGGAGCAGGCGGCGCCCTACGACCCGGTATATCTCCTCGGAGAACAGGCGCAGACCCTCACTCACGCTCCGGACGGCAGTGCAGTGGTCGGTACCGGTTCCGGGCGCACCATCACCGCCGGTGCGGTGGTCATCACCGGGGGGATCGGCACGTTCACCCCGCGCCCGCTGGCCCAGGGGCTGGATTTCCTCGATCGCGGGCTCAGCTACTTCGTGCCCGATCTGTCCGCGCACACCGGGCGTGATGTCGTCATCGTCGGTGGCGGGGACAGCGCGTTCGATTGGGCCGTACACCTCGAGCCGGTCGCGGCGTCGGTGACGCTGGTGCACCGGCGGGACAAGTTCCGCGCCCACGGGTCCACGGTGGCCAAGGTCCGCGACAGCAGTGTGCGGATGCTGGTGAATTCCGATATCGCCGCGGTGCGCGGCAACGGCTGGATCGCCGAGGTGGATGTGCACCACAAGGCCGACAAGACCACCACGACGCTGCCGGCGCAGTCGGTGATCGCCGCGCTCGGCTTCACCGCCGATCTGGGGCCGCTGACCGACTGGGGGGTGCGGATCGAGAACCGCCATATCGTCGTCGACACCCGCATGCGGACCGGTGTGCCGCGCGTCTACGCGGCCGGCGATATCACCGACTATCCGGGCAAGGTCCGGCTGATCGCCGTGGGATTCGGCGAGGCGGCCACCGCGGTGAACAACGCCGCCGCCGAACTCGATCCCGACGCCGACATCTTTCCCGGCCATTCCACCGAACAGGAGAACTGACCATGCCATTCGTCATCGGTGAGGCGTGCATCGACACCACGGACCGTTCCTGTATGGAGGAATGTCCCGTCGACTGCATCTACGAGGGCGACCGCAAGCTCTACATCAACCCGGCCGAATGCATCGACTGCGGCGCCTGCGAACTGGCCTGCCCGGTCGAGGCGATCACGGTGGATCGTAAGGCCGACCCCGAATTCAAACAGGACGCCGTGCGGTTCTTCACCGAGGTCCTGCCCGGCCGTGCCGAACCGGTCGGCAACCCGGGCGGGGCGGCGAAGATCGATGTCATCGGTGTGGACACCCCGCTGGTTGCGGCGTACTGATGGGCCTGCGGTTCGGTTACGCCGACACCTCGTTCGGCCAAGTGCACTACGCCGAGCAAGGTTCGGGGCCGGTGCTGTTGCTGCTGCACCAGACACCGCGCTCCTGGGATGAATTCCGGGAGCTGATCCCGCTGCTCGCGCCCGGTTACCGGGTGATCGCGATGGATATGGTCGGGTTCGGGGCCAGTGCCGCACTGCCGGCGCCGCAGACCATCGAGGCGTTCGCCGCCGGTGCGTGGGCGCTGCTGGACGCGCTCGATATCTCCGGCGTCGCGGTGCTGGGGCATCACACCGGTGCCGCGGTGGCGCTGGAGATGGCGGCCGCGGATCCCCACCGGGTCGAGGCGGCGATCCTGTCGTCGTGCCCGTGGACGGACGAGGCATATCGTGCCGGGCACGCCGGCAGTGGGGGCGTCGACCGTGCCGAGCGCGCACCGGACGGACGGCATCTGCAGACCCTCTGGGACCTGCGCCGCCCCTACTATCCGAAACCCGGCACCGACCTCCTGGATCGGTTCGTGCACGACGCGCTCACCTTCGGAATGGACCCGGCCGAAGGGCATCGGGCCTGCGCCCGCTATCGCATGGAAGATCGGATCGGCGCGGTACGTGCACCGGTGCTGCTGGTGGGCGCGGCGGCGGACCCCTTCTCCATCGGGAACCTGCAGACGCTGCGCGCCCGGCTGACCGCCGCACCGGTGGTGGAGGAGGCGATTTTCGCCGACGGCACGGTCGCGCTGATCGAACGGGAGGCACCGGGAATCGCCGCCGCGGTGGGCCGATTCCTGCGGGTCGTCCGTCGCGAGCCCGGCTGCCCGGCAGATCCAACGAACAAGGACCGCTCGGCGGACAGAGCCGAGCCGGGTCCGCCCGGCGGACCCGGCGAATAGAGCCGCTCGGCCGGCGCGCGGAGCAAGGCCCGCTCGGCGGAGGCGGCGAGCCCGGTCCACTCGGCGGACGTGCTGAACCGGGTCCGCTCAGCGGACCCGGTTATGCTGCGGATCGAGGGTACGACCGTTAGCGTCACTCTTCCGGCGAGTCCGCCGGTCGGGCCCCCTCTGGGGACGGCCCCGCAAGGCGTCAGGAGGTCACCATGACGACAGCCGCACATCGGCCGGCGGATCTCGGTCCGGATATACCCCTCGAACCGGCGCCGGGCCAGGGCACCGAGATGTCCTCGGTGCTGAGCAAAGCCCGGATGATCCTCGACGCGTTCGACAACGAACACCGCGATCTCGCCCTCACCGAACTGGCGCGGCGCAGTGGTGTCGCGAAGGCCTCGGTGCACCGGCTGGCCGGTGAACTGGTCGAATGGGGGCTGCTGGAACGGTCCGGCACCAAATACCGTCTCGGGTTACGCCTGTTCGAGCTCGGGCAGCTGGTACCCCGGCAGCGGATCCTGCGCGACGCGGCACTGCCCTATATGGAGGACCTGCTGATCGCCACCCAGGAAACCGTGCACTTCGCGGTCCGCGACGGGATCGACGTGCTCTACATCGAGAAGATCGTCGGCCACCGCGGCCTCAAACAGCAGTCCCGGGTGGCGGGCCGGCTACCGCTGTACTGCACGGCCACCGGCAAGATGATCCTGGCGTTCTCCCCGCCGTCGGTCTTCGCCGAGGTGGTCGAACAGGGTTTCACCGCGCTCACCTCGCGCACCACCATGTCGGTGTCGGTGCTGCGCCAGCAGCTCGACCGGATGCGCAAGGAACAGATCGCGGTGGAGGTCGAGGAGACCCGGCTCGGCTATATGAGTGTCGCGGTGCCGGTGTTCAGCGGACCGCAGACCATCGCGGGCGCCTTGTCGGTCACCGGTCCCACCGCTCGGCTCAACGTCAGCCGGGTGACCGGCGCGCTGCGTACCGCGGGCGTCGGTATCAGCCGGGCGCTGCAGGCGATGCGCTGCCACCACAGTTCGCCGGACAGCGCCGCGATGTGCACTCCGGCGCTGTGCTCGCTCAACGGTTGCGGCCGGTAGATCGCGGCGGGCCGGAACTCGGCAATGCTTGCCGCCGGTGCATCGGCGCAGGCCGGGCCTCGACCGATGGTAGTGCCCTGCGGGTAGGCCCCGGTACGACGATTGTGGCAGGTGAGTCGGCACTTGCCGGACTTGAATCGATTGCTGTGGCCGATGACTCGGCGCGCATCGGCCCGGGCGGTTCAGCGTATGCCCGGCATTGGGCGATCGCCGTCGGCCGACCATGTCCGCGCAGTGACACCCCGGGCGCGCAGGTCGGCTTTGCGGACCTTGCCTGTTTCGGTGAGGGGCAGGGTCGTGACCACGTCGATGTAGCGCGGTAGTGCGAAGCTCGCGAGGTGTGCCGAGGCGAAGCGGCGCAGCTCGTCCGGATCGACCGGTGCACCCGGATGCGGGACCACCGCCGCCATGACCTCGTCCTCGGCCAGCTCCGACGGCACCGGAAAAACGGCCACCTGGGCGAGAGCCGGATGCTGTGCCAGCACCTGCTCGACCTGCAGTGACGAAATGTTCTCCCCGCGGCGGCGGATAACATCCTTGATGCGGTCCACGAACCGGAACCAGCCGTCGGGTTCGCGGATCACCCGATCGCCCGTCCGCCGCCACGACCCGGGTTCGGGAACCGGTTCGCCGAGGTAGCCCAGGGCGAACGCACCGGGGAGTTCGGTGCGTACCACCAGTTCACCCGTGATACCGTCGCCGACCGGCGTCCCGGACTCGTCGACGACGGCGGCGTCGTAGCCCGGCATCACGGTGCCGAGGTATCCGGCGCGCCCCGCGCCCGGGAGGCTGCCAACGGCGAGATTGGTTTCGGTGCTGCCGAATCCGTCGATCAGCTCGATGCCGAAACGTTCCCGGAACGGCGCGCACAGGTGCGCGGGGGTCGCGGGCGCGAGTGCGCGGGTGACCCGGTGCGCGCGATCTCGCGTATCCGGGGGCTGCCCGGCGAGCATCGCGACCATCGCGCCCAGCAGGTAGATCACCGTCGCGTCGGCCTCGGCCACCCGCCGCCACTGCTCGCGGACCGAGAAATGTTCACCGACTACGAAGGTGGCGCCCGCGACGAACGCCTGGAACACGGAGTTGATCGCATTGGTGTGGAAGAGCGGCAGGCCGTTGTAGAGAACATCGTCGGGCCCGAGATCGAGCGAGGTGCCTACGCCGTGCCCCCACCACAGGAATTGCGCATGCGGGCAGCGAACCCCTTTGGGGAGGCCGGTGGTGCCGGAGGTGAACAGCACGGCGGCCGGTACCAGCGCGGAGACCTCGCCGACGGGAGCGGGTGGCCCGCACGGGCCGGGGGCCGAATCCGTGCCCATCACCCAGATCGTGCCGTCGAAGCCGACCTCGGCGACGCGGCCGGCGAACTCGTCCTCCAGGAGAAGGTGCCGAGCGCCGGAACCCACCAGAACATGGGCCAGCGATTCCCCGCGTAATGCGGTGTTCAGCGGTACGGCGACGGCGCCCAGCCACGCGCAACCGAGCAGGAGATCGATCAGTTCGACACGGTTGCCCGACAGCGCGGCCACCGGATCACCGGGCCGGACGCCGTGCCGTGCCAGCGATCCGGCCATGGCCGCCGCGCGGTCCGCGAGTTCCCGATAGGTCAGCAGAACCGGGCCGGCACGTAAGGCGAGGCGATCGCCCCGGCTGTTCGCCCGGTCCCGCAGCAGCGAGGGAATGGTCAGGTCCGCCGGCAGCGAGTCACCGAGGGGGGAAGCTGTCATGGCACACACTCAGGGGGTAACCACCGCGCGACCCGTCACCTTCCCGTCGCGCATGGCCTGTAGTGCGCTCGCGATCTCATCGAGCGGGAACGTTTGGACGGCCAGCTCGACCGCACCGGCCACCAGCATGGCGATCAGCTCCGGCGCAAGCTCGGCCTGCCTGGCCGTTCGGCGGATCATATTGACCGGGAGCAGCGCTACGTCGGCGAGCAGCCAGTTCGGCAGGTCGAGCTGCAGGTCGGTGCCCAGGGTGTAGCCGATGAGGGCGGCCCGCCCGCCGGGCACGATGCGTCGCAGCAGCACCGGCAGCAGATCGCCGCCGAGCGTATCGATCAGTACCTCCGCGATGGGTTCGGTGCCCAGCGCGTCGGCCACCTGTTCGCCGCGACCCACCACCGGGCGTACGCCCGCCGGTAGCAACGCGGCCTGATCGTCGCGCGGGACCACGCCGATCACCTCGGCCGCGCCCGCCGCCAGCGCGAACTGGGCCGCCATCGAACCGACCGCGCCCGAGGCGCCGGAGACGACCACCCGTTCGCCCGCAACGACTCGCGCCACGTCGTGCACCGCGACGTATCCGGTGGTGCTCGGCAGGAAGAATGTCGCAGCGACAGTCGGGTCCAGCGCGGTGTCGAAAGGTGTGAACACCTTGTCCGCCGCGGCCAGGTACTCGGCCCAGCATCCGTTCTTGAACAGTCCGACACCACCTCCACGGATGAGCACCTTGGTTCCCGGCGCGAAGGTATCGGATTCGACCACCGTGCCCGCGCCGTCGGTGCCGCCGATATGTGGCAGCTCGGGGCGGACATCGAAGGTGCCGCTCGCGATCGTCATATCGAGGTGCCCGAGGGCCGCGGCGTCGACCCGCACCAGTGTCTGCCCGGGCGCGCGGACCGGGACGTCGATGTCGTCGATGACCGGGGCTCGGCCGAATTCGTGGAGCCGGGCGGCACGCATGATTACTCCTCGGGGATCGTGTGGTGACGGGTGACGGGTGGCGGGGCGCTCAGGCCAGGATGCCCGTGGCACGCAGCCGGGCGATGGTTTCGGGCGGGTAGCCGGCGATATCGCCGAGTACGTCATCGGTATCGGCGCCGAGCACCGGCGCGGTCCGGCGGACGGCGACCGGGGCGCCGATCCGGATGGGGGAGCCCTCGTGCAGGAAGGCGCCTGCCTTCGGATGCACTCCCCGGACGTAGAACTCGCGGGCGCGCAGTTGGGGGTCGGACTCGACCAGGTCGCGGCCGGTGTGCACCGGCCCCGCCGGAATGCCGGCGCGCTGCAGCCGCTCCGCGACGAGTTCGGCGGGCAAGGACGTGGTCCACCGGGTGATCGCCGCATCGATCTCTGCGACGGCCGCTCGGCGGGCCGGGGCGTCACCGAACCGTTCATCGCCGGCCCATTCGGGACGTTCGATCACGGCACACAGCCGCTGCCACTCGGCGTCGTCGCGTACCGCGATCGCGCACCACCGGTCCGGTCCCAGGCACGGGTACACACCGTGCGGTGCCATCGTGCGATGGGCGTTGCCGATCGGCGTGCCGGGTTGCCCCGACCCGGTTGCGCGGAGCACGGCGGCACCCATATGCGATGCCATGGCCTCGAGCTGGGACAGATCGATGTGCTGTCCGCGTCCGGTGCGGTCGCGATGGTCGAGTGCCGCGAGGACCGCCGTCGCCGCCTGCAGGCCCGCGACGATATCGCCGTGACCGTAGATGACGCCCACCACCTCGTCGACGCTCCAGCCGGTGAGTGCAGTCAAACCCGTTGCCGCGGAAACAATATCGGCATAGGAGACCCAACCGCTGCGCGGTCCGGTGTGGCCCATACCGGACATCGAAACGTAGACGATATCGGGCCGCAATTCGCGCAGTCGCTCGTAGCCGAACCCCATTTTCGTCATCACCGTGGAGCTGAAGTTCTCGACCACCACATCGCTGTGCGCGAGGAGGTCGGCGAGCACCTCCAGACCCTCGGGTGACCGAGTGTCGAGGGTGATGCTGCGTTTGTTGCGGTTGACATCGTTGAAATAGCCGCTGGTGTCGGGATCGTCGTGCGGGCCGCGGGACAGGTGCATGAACGGTGCGAACCGGGTGGGATCCGGGCGGCCACGGGATTCCACCTTCACCACGTCGGCGCCGTGGTCGGCGAGCACACGCGTGCAGTACGGCCCGGCCAGCACCCAGGTGAGGTCGAGGACACGAACACCGTCCAGCGGTAACCGGCCGGCAGCCGGCGCCGGGGCCGGGACCGGCGCTTTCGTGGCGGGGACGAGGTGCTGGTGTTCCCCGGGCCGGGGTACGTGCAGTTCGCGGACCCGGGTTCCTTCGGGAAAGGCGAAGCCGAAACCCAGATCCCGCGACACCACGCCGTCGCGGACCACGTCGAGGAAGAAATCCCGGTCGTTGAGCTGCGGGTTCACCAGCAGCTCGGCGGGCTGGTCCACCGCCGACCAGGGCAGTTTGCGGTCCTGCGCGGCGGCCGCGAATTCCTGTTTGGGCCATTTCGCGATGAACCGCCCCACCACATCGAAGATGTGGTCCTGGTGGCGTTTGCGCTCCACCGGGTCGGCCCAGCGGGGGTCGGTGAGATCGGCGGCGGCGTTCTCCTCCACCAGCCAGGACAGCAACGCGTCCCACATCCGGGGGCTACCGCCCAGACCGCCACCCACGTATCCGTCGGCGGCCTGGAACAAGCCGTGCGGGACCAGCGGATGCACCCGGCCCGGACGCGGCGGTACCCGGTCCTCGTGCAGGTAGGCGAGTGTCCCGGCCTCCAAGCTCGCGGCGACGCATTCCTGGGCGGAGATATCGACGACGGGTACCGGGCCGTGGCGCCGTGCCCGCATCCCGAGCAGCGCGCCGATCGCGGCATTGATACCGGTGAGTTGTTCGGCCTGGTTCTCCGGTAGTGCGAGGGGCGGGCCGCCGGGGTCGCCGACCTGCGCCAGCATGCCGCCTTGTGCGGCGAGGGTGAGATCGGTTGCCGCCCATTCCGACCGGGGACCGTTCAGCCCGAACGGAGTGACCCGCACGTGGACAAGTGTCTCCGAACGCGAAGTGACAGGTCCGGATCCGGGCGCGCTGCCGTCGAGCAGAATATCGGCAGTGGTCAGCAGGCGTTCCAGGTCCGCGCGGCCGTCGTCGCTCGCGAGATCCAGCACCACCGATTTCTTGCCGGCGTGCCAGTGTGCGAACGGGTCGCCCGCCGACTCGTCCCGGCTCGGATCACCACCGGCCGGTTCGACCAGCACGACCTCGTAACCGAGTCCCACCAGTACCCGGCCCGCGAAGCGGGTGAGCGGGGTGGACAGTTCGACCACCCGGACAGCGGGCTCGGTCATGATTGCTCCGTTCTGCGTCGATTTCGTACGTCATGCCCGTTCGGCACCCATCGGACTGCACTGCGGTCGGTGCCGGGGGTCGTGCTCAGGCGGGTGCGCCGCGGAGATGTTCGTCGACCCAGCCCCGCAGCAGGACCTGTCCGGTATCCACCGAGCCGCCGATCTTGCCCTGGTCGCGGAAGAAGGTGACGAGATCCTTCGCCCGGGCGCTGTCCTCGTCGGTGAAATCGCGCACCCCGAAATCGATCTGTTCCACGGTTTGCCGGGCCTCGGCGGGATCCTGCTGAATCGAGGCCGCCACCGCGCGGGCCGCGCGGTCCGGGTCGGCGTCGACGATCGCGGCGGCCTCGGACACCACATCGAATACTTGCGCTGCGACCTCCTCGTTCGCCGCCAGCCACGCCTCGGACGCCACCAGCCACTGCGTGTACCGGGCACCGAAGTCGCCGCTGGTGGCGACCACCCGGCCGCCGCCCGCCACGGCCTGGCTCACCCACGGGTCGAACGAGACGAACGCATCGATATCACCGCGGCCCAGCAGCGCCGGATGGTCGGGCGGGCTGGTGGTGACCTGCTCGACCGTGGCGGGGTCCAGCCCGATACTGCGCAGGTACAGGTCGGTGAAGTACAAGCCGATACCCGGGAACACGCCGACCTTCCGGATCTGTTCCGGCTCGATCCCGTCGCGCACGACCACCTGGAAGTACCGATCCGATTCCTCGTACACACCCAGAGCGCGCAGACTCGGATTCGCGGCCATGACGGTGAGCGCGGTGGAGTCCGCATTACCGGACATCTCGGAGGTTCCGGCGACCACGTTCTGGGCGCTGGCCGCGCCGCCCTCGGTCTGGAGTATCCGGACGTCGAGCCCGGCTTTTTCGAACATGCCCTCCTGCTCGGCGACGAAGAACGGCGCGTACGACGGATCCACGCCCACGGAGATCCGGATCGGCCCGGAGCCGGTTTCCTGCTGGGTGGCCGGCCTGGTGCAGGCGGCCGCCGCCACCGTCAGTGCGACGAGTGCGGCGACGGCGGCGATTCCGCGCAGCCTGGGTCGGTATTTCATCATGACTCCTTGTCCACCGATCACCGGCCGTCGAACGACGGGGTGCGTTTGTCGAGGAATGCCTGCAGGCCCTCGGCGGCATCGCCGGTGCGGATGAGTTCGAGCACGGCGGCGAACTCCAGCTCCAGCGCATCCTCCAAGGGGAGATCGAGTCCGCGTTCGACGATGTCCTTGAGCAGGCCGACGGTGCGGGTCGGTTTGGCAGCGAGGGAGGCGGCGAGCTCATCGATGCGGGCGGAGAATTCGGCATCCGCCACGACTTCGTCCACGAGCCCGATCCGCAGTGCCTCCGCGGCGGTCAGGCGCGTGCCCTCGATCATCAGCAGCTTCGCGCGGTGTGCGCCGAGCAGCCGGGGCAACCGCTGACTCCCACCCGCACCCGGGAACAGGCCCAGTTCGATCTCCGGGAAACCGATGGTTGCCGATTCCGTCATCACCCGCATATCGCAGGCCAGCGTCAGTTCCGCACCACCGCCGAGCGCGTGCCCGTTGATCGCCGCGACCACGGGCTTCGGCGCGGTTTCCAGCATCCGCTGGACCTGCACCCACGGCCGCATCGCCCGCTGCGTCTCCTCGGTGAGCTCACGCATCACCCGGATATCGGCGCCCGCGACGAAGAACCGGCCGGTGCCACGCAGGACGAGGCACCGCACCGTGGGATCCGCTACCAGCGGTTTCAGCGCCGTGAGCAGGTCGGCGATCAGCGCGGGGTCGAAGGCGTTGGCGGGCGGGCGGTCGATGGTCACGGTGGCCACGGCATCGCTGACGGACACGCGGACGTGTTGAGGGGCGCTGACAGCGGTCATACCGGCTCCGATGTGGTTCGTCGAACTGCTGGGAGTTCCGAGTATCGGCGACCCGGATCCGACCGGCACTGTCCCGGGTCCGGTAGGCGAACCCGGGACAGTGCTGATGTTGCGACTCGACGTGGCTTGCGTGGACCTACGCGGGGCCGGCGGGTCAGCCGGCCAGGTCGGCGAGGCGGTCGACCTGGCCGGGGTCGGTGCCGTAGCAGTACAGCATCACCTCGTCGGCTCCGAGGTCGGCGAACTGCCGGACCGCCGCGCGGATGTCCGCGGCGGTCGTGTGCAGGCCGGACACCATGTGCGCGGCGTTGCCGGTGAACTCGTAGTAGGCGGCAAGGGCTGCGCGGGCTTCGTCGACGACCGGCTGCGGGCCGAGCGCGACGTTGATCTGCGCGACGATCCGGGGTTCGCCGGGCCGGCCGTGCTCGTGCCAGGACGTGCGGACCGAGTCGAACAGTTCCCCGGACCACTGGACCGGGGCCGCGGAGAGGAACCCGTCGCCCCAGCGGGCGATACGTGCCAGCGCGGCGGGTTTGAAGCCGCCGATGAGGATCGGTGGTCCGCCGGGCCGCAGCGGTGCCGGGCCGATCGGACCACAGTCGGGGCCGAACGGTTCACCCGACCACAGACTGCGCAGGTGCTCGAGTTGTTCGTTCATCCGGCGGCCGCGCGTACGGAGTTCGACGCCGGCCGCGCGGTGGTCGTCGGCGCGGCCGCCGACGCCGAGGCCCAGAACCAGTCTGCCCCCGGACATCCGGTCCAATGTCGCGACCTGTTTCGCCAGCAGGGCGGTATCGCGTAGCGGGGTGAGCAGAACCTCGGTCTGCACGCTGATGCGGCGGGTGGCGCCGGCGAGGACCGAGAGCGCCACCAGTGGTTCGGGGTTGTCGTAGACCAGGCGGTCCAGCAGGCCGAGGGTGGAGAAGGGGCCGGCGTCGGCGCGGCGGGCCCAGTCGAGCAGGGCGGGTGGGTCGGCGATGGGCAGTCCGAGTCCGATATGCATGATTTCCTCCAGGAAAAAGGGGGTGGGCAAATAACGCCGCCCACTCCACCGCTCGGAATCCTGGGGCGCGGGCTCTCGTTCTGCGGCAGTACTTCCAGAGAGCGCCGATCGGATCCTGGAACTGTAGGCCCCCGACGCGGCGACCCGCAACCCGCGGGGCCCGGCGGTGATTCGACGCCTGGGCGGCAGGTAGTTTCACTCATCCCGCGCTCCGGCCGCACCGATAGGCTCGCGATATGGTGCCGCACCTGATCTTCGGGATCCCCACCCACGGCTTTTTCGTCGCGCTGGGTGTCGCGGTGGCGGCAGTCGTTTTCGTGCTGGAATGCCGGCGGCGGGACGCGCTGCGGGAAGAGTCACTGGTCGCGGTGACGGGGGCGCTGGTCGGTGGGGCGATCGGGATGCGGTTGTCGAGCCTCGCCGAAACACTGGACCCGCTGGAGAGCTGGATGTTCGGGGCGCGGAGTGTGCTCGGCGGGCTGGTCGGCGCGTATGCCGGGGTGCTGGTGGCGAAGCGGATCATCGGATATCGGGAGCGGACCGGGGATCTGTTCGCGCCGGCGGTGGCGCTGGGGATGGCGGTCGGGCGGGTGGGGTGTCATCTCACCGAGGCGCCGGGGCGGGAGACCGGATTGCCGTGGGGCGTGCACGCGCCGGGGACCGTACCGGAATGTCCGGGCTGCGCGAGCGGGTCGGCGATGCATCCGAGCTTTGTGTACGAGATCGTGTTCCAGCTGGCGGCTTTCCTGTGGTTGCGGTGGGCGCGGGACCGGATCACGGCGCCCGGTGAACTGTTCACGCTGTATGTGAGCGCGTACGCGGTGTTCCGATTCTTGGTCGAGTTCACTCGGGCCAATGAGACCGTATGGCTGGACCTGACGCGCCCGCAGTGGTTTCTGCTACCGGGACTGGTGCTGGTCGCCGTGCGGTTGGGTATCGGCTACCGGCGTGGGCACTACGACGGTGTCCTTCGACGAAAGGTTGCGCTGTGAACTATCCACCGCCTCCACCCCCTCCACCTCTGCCGCCGGGGCCGCCGGGTGGTCCGCCGCCCGGGCGGCGGGGTGCCGGACTCGAGACGACGGGATGGGCGATGCTCGGTGCGTTCCTGTTCATCACGGTGACGGCGGTCTGCGGGTTCGTGGTGTTCATCGCGGTCGCGAACAGTAGCGACACGGCGATGCGGGTTGTCGTCGCACTCGCCGCGGTGTTCGGTGTGCTGGCCGCGTTCGGGGGAGGTACTGTGCTGATTCTGCGGCGGACCCCGGTGACGAAGGGCCTGGGGATGGGGTTCATGATCGGCTGGGCGCTGGTGACGATCTGTACGGCCGGGTTCTGTACCGGGGTGAATCCGTCGATCTACGGCGCCCAGCAGATAGTGATGTCACCGGGAGTCCTGCGATGACGGGCGGTATGCCGCTGCGCGGCGATCGAATCCTGCGGTATGTGAACGCTTTCTGCCCGGTCTGTCATCAGGAGAACCCGGAACGCCCGCTCACCGAGGTGGCGCGGCTGTCGGGGTGGCTGGCCGAGCGGGACGGGCAGGTGTACCTGGAACGCGGCTGCCCGGCGCACGGCATGGTGCGCACCCTGTACGACGAGAACCCGGAGATCCTGGCCTACCTCGAAGAGTGGACCGCGCCGACGAAGGCGCATCTGCCGGACGTTGCCGGGAATTTCGATCCGGTACCGGCGGCGTATCTGCGCGGGCTGCCGGAAATGCAGACCCAGCACACCTGCATCCTGCTGGAAGACCTGCTGGACAGCTGTAATCTGCGGTGCCCCACCTGTTTCGCCGATTCCGCCCCGGACCTGCGGGGTGTGGTGGCGACCGAGGACGTCCTGGCGAATGTGGATGAGCGACTGTCCCGGGAGAACGGCAAACTGGATGTGCTGATGCTCAGCGGGGGCGAGCCGACGCTGTATCCGGAACTGGCACGGTTGCTGGCGGAACTCACCGCGCGGCCGGTCACCCGGATCCTGATCAATACCAACGGTATTCGTCTCGCCCGGGACGAGGAGCTGGTGCGGCTGCTGGCCCGGTATCGAGAGCGGGTGGAGGTGTATCTGCAGTTCGACGGGGTGACTGCGGAGGCGTCGAAACATCATCGTGGCGGCGATCTGCGTGCGATGAAAGACGAAGCGCTGCAGCGGCTCTCGGTGCAGGGGATCTTCACCACCTTGGTGATGACCGCGGCGCTCGGCGTGAACGACGACGAGATCGGGGCGGTGGTGCGCACCGCGCTGGAAACGCCGTTCGTGGGCGGGGTGTCGATCCAGCCGCAGTTCGGGTCGGGTCGGTCGGGCACCATCGACCCGATGCGGCGGCTCACCCACACCGGAGTACTGGACCGGCTCGGACCGCAGACCGGCGGTCTGGTGACCTGGCGCGATCTCACCGCGCTGCCGTGCTCGCATCCGCACTGCTGCTCGGTCGGCTACCTGCTGCGCGACGACAGTGGGGAGTGGCGGTCGCTGGTGAGCCTGATCGGGCACGACCGGCTGAAGGACCGGCTCGGACTGGTGGCGAACCGGATCGCCGACCGGGAACTGCCCGCGGAACTGCGGATCGCGGTGCGTGAATCGCTGCTCGGGTTGCTGTCCGAACAGTCGTCGCTGTCGCATCCCGATATCGGCGACGTGTGGAGCAGTATCTGCGAGAACTGTGATCTGGGGATGTCGACCCTGCTGACGCTGGCGTCGTCGGCGCTGCCCGGGCGGCGGTCCCGGTTGCGGAAACTGCTGGGGGAGCGGGTCGTACGGATCACCGTGAAACCGTTCATGGATATGTCGACGATGATCGAGGAGCGGCTCACCCAATGCTGTGTGCACGTCGGCACCCGCTCCGACGCCGATCAGTGCGCGCCGTTCTGTGCGGTGCAGGCCTGGCCGGCGCTGTCCCGGCAGCGGCTGCCCGCCGCGGCTCCGGCGGGCCGGTCCTTGCTGCCGGTGACGGTGCCGTGACGAGCGAGGACGCCCGGCAGGGTGTGTACTACGCGGAGGCGACGGCGCGGCAGCAGGTGCCCGATCCGCTCAACCTGTGCATCTATGCCACGGTGGCCCTGGTGACCTGGCTGCTCGGACCGGTAGCGCTGGCCGGATTCGCGGTACTGGGGTTCGCCGGTTACTGGCGGGCCCGGCGGCAGGGTCTGCGGCGCAGCCGATGCTGGTTACGCGATACGCGGCTGGTGCTCGGCTATCTCGCTGTCCTCGCCGGGGTGGGGGTCTGGGCGTTGGTGTGGTGAACGGGAGCAGCTGCTTCGACCGTGGGGCGGACCCGGGCAGCAGCGTGCCCCGGCCCGGTTCGTGAGCGGAGTGCCGCGCCCGCCCGGGTGGAGCGCTACCTCTACCGTCTGAGCGTGGTCCGAAAACTTGTCGACACGCCCCACCGCATACTGGGCGCTGCTGTACTGCTGGTTCTCGCGGGCGTGGCCGCGCTGGCGATCCGGGCGGAGGGCAACGATCGCGAGCTGGTGCCCGCGTCGGTGCCGGGGCAGTTCAGTGCCGAGCGAGGGATCGCCCACCTGGAGCGGTTCGCTACGGAACCACGACCGCTGGGCAGCCCCGCGAGTGACCGGGCCGCGGACTACATCGCCGGGCAGCTGCGGGCGGCGGGTTTCGGCGTGGAGATCCAGCGCGCGGTCGGGGCGGGGACGGCGCCCGGCGTGGCGACGTTCGGCTGGGTGGACAATGTGATCGCGACCCTTCCGGGACGGAACCCCACCGGCACCGTTCTGCTCGCCGCGCACTACGACTCGGTGGCGGCCGGGCCGGGAATATCCGACGACGGAGCGGCGGTGGCGGCGATGCTGGAGGTCGGGCGGATGATCGCCCGGGACGGGGGAGTGCGGAACAATCTGGTGCTGCTGGTCACCGATGGGGAAGAGGACGGCCTGCTGGGTGCCGAAGCGTTCGTCCGGGAGCATCCGCTGGGTAAGACGGGCGGTGTCGTACTCAATTGGGAGGCCCGTGGCGTGAGCGGGCCGTCGCTGATGTTCGAGACGTCTCGGGGCAATGCGGAACTGGCGGCGCTGTTCGCCGATACGGTGCCCGATCCACGCGGCGACTCATCGATGGTCGAGATCTATCGGAAGTTGCCGAACGATACCGATTTCAGCGAATTCTCCGCGGCCGGATTTGCCGGTCTCAACTTCGCCTACATCGAACAGCCGGCGTACTACCACACCGCCGGCGACTCCCTCGCCAACCTCGACCCGCGCAGCCTGCAACACCACGGCGAGAACATGCTGGCCCTCACTCGCGCGCTCGGCGCCGCCGACCTGCCGGCCCTGCGCACCGACCGGGACGCCACCTACTTCCGGGTGGGCCCGCTGACGATCCACTATTCGAATGTGCTGGTCGGGCCGCTCGCCGCGCTGGCCGCCGCGCTGGTGGTGGCGCTGGCCGTGCTCGCGCGGCGCCGGGAATCGGCGAGCGCGCCGCGGATGCTGCTGGCCGCGGTATCGGTGGTGCTGCCGGTGGGTGTGGCGATCGGACTGGGGCAGGCACTGTGGTGGCTGCTCGTGGCCCTGCGGCCGGGCTACGAGCTGATGGGCGGGCTGCTGCATCGCCCGGGGTTCTATCAGGCCGCTCTGGTCGCGCTGGCGGTGACCGTGCTGCTCGTCTGGTATCTCCTGTTGCGCGGCCGGCTCGGTCCGCCGGCGCTCGCGATCGGAGCGCTGGCCTGGCCGGCCGTGCTGGGCGTGGTGTGCGCGGTCGTGGCCCCCGGCGGATCGTTCCTGTTCGTGCTGCCGACGATGTTCGCGGCGGGTGGGATCCTGCTGGCGTCGGTGCCGGTGCGCTGGGCGGGATGGCCCGTGGTCGCTCTGGCACTGGGCCTTTCGGTTTCCGCGGTGTTCCTGCCGCTACTGGCCCGCGGCATGTTCGATGCGGTCGGACTGGCATTCGGCGGTGCTGTCGCCGCCTGCCTGGTTCTGTTCGGTCTGCTGCTGCTTCCCGCTCTCGAAATGCTGCTGCCGGCCTCCGGTATCCGCATCGCGCGGGCCTGGCCGGCTCCGGCGATCGTGGCGGTACTGGGGGTCGTCTCGGTGGTCGCCGGGCTGGCCGTCGATACCGCCGACGCCGCGCATCCCCAGCGCAGCCACCTCGCCTATGTGCTCGACGCCGATACCGGGCGGGCGCACTGGGTCAGCGCCGAACGGTATCCCACCGACTGGACCGGCGAGTACGTCACCGACCGCGATACCTCCGGGCTCCCGCCCGGTTACGCCCGCGGCGCATTGTGGACGGGCCCGGCCGAACCCATCGACGTGGAAGGCCCGCGGCTCGAGGTCCGTCACCGTGACGGGGACACCGTGACAATGCATGTGGTGTCACCGCGGTCGGCCGGTTCGCTGATTCTGCGGATCGATCGGCCGGTCGATCTCGTCACCGCGAAGATCCCCGGCGCGACACCGGTCACCGTGCCCGTCTCGGGCACGCGGTCCGCCACCTGGCCGGGTGAGATCCGTTTCCGGGATCTACCGCCGGAAGGCGTCGACCTCACGGTGCGTACGCCCGGCGCCGATCGGGTCCGCGTCACCGCGATGGACGAAAGTCACGATATCGACGAGGCGCCCGGGTTCCGGCCGCGCCCAGAGGATACGGGCGCCTCGATCCGCGCGGACGGCGACTTGGTGGTGGTGGCGCGCACGTACGAGCTGTGAGCCGGGGAATCCACCGGCCGCGTCGATCCGCGCGCCACCGGTCGGCCCCGTCTGCTCGCCGGGTGCCGCGCTCAGTTGTTCGCGCGTTGGATGGAGCGCTGGACCAGTGTGCGGATACCCGGCAGCTGGATGGCGCGGAGCATGAGTTCGCCGGCCCGGACCTGCGCGCGGGTCGACGGGGCGAATCGGCTCATTCCCTTGCGGGCCAGGGTCTGTCGTTTGCCGACTTCGGGCCGGAGCGATGCTTCCCAGGCGGTGAGTGCACGGGGGATATCGTCCTTGGTGGCCAGGGCTTCGCCGAGGCGGTCGGCGCCGTCGAGGGCGAGGGCGGCGCCGTAGCCCGCGAATACGGTGACACACCACGCCGCGTCGCCGAGGAGAACCACGCGGCCCTCACTCCAGCGATCCATGACGATCTGACCGACCGAATCGAAGTAGGCGCCCGCCGGGTCGGCGTCGAGCTGGTGCAGGGCCTCGGCGACGCCGCGGCCCAGATCCCCGAACGCCTCGGTGAGCGCGGGCGCGGGGCCGTGGGACAGTTCGGTTGTCGTCTCGGCGCAGCGGTAGGTGAAGAACGCCGAGGACCGTTTCGGCCCCAGGTTCATCACCGCGGCCGTGCGGCCCGGGCCGATGAAGGTCGTGCCGGCACCCTCCGGAACATGCTCGGGAGCGGATTCGAGCGGGAACGCTCCGACCATGTGGCCCAGGTCCACCAGGTAGCCGGATTCGGGACCGAATACGAGCTCACGGATCCGGGAGTGCACGCCGTCGGCGCCGATGAGGAGCTCGGCGCGGATATGGGTGCCGTCGCTGAGGGTCGCGTCGACGGCGTCCGCGTTCTGGGTGAGCGCCTGCACGGTGGTGCCGAACCGGATATCGGCGTGCTCGGCCACAGCGTGGTAGAGCGCGGATTCCAGGTCGCCGCGGAACAGGGTCAGTGCCCGGTTCCCGACGGCGGCCTGCGCGACGGCGGCGGGGAGCCGGAACTTCTCCCGGCCGTCGGCGTGGACGAGGATCGAGGTGAAGAAGCCGATATCGTGCGGGGTCAGGGCGGGGAGCAGGCCGAGCCGTTCGGCGGCGTCGTAGCCGGGTCCGTGCAGGTTGACCAGGTAGCCACTGCTGCGCCGGGACGGAGCTCGTTCGACCACGACGACGTCTCGGCCTTGCCGGGACATCCGCAGCGCGGCGGCCAGCCCGGCGATACCGGCGCCCACGACCAATACCTGTGTCTTTCCTGTCTCGGCCGCAGTTCGCGCCCTGTTTTCGTCAGCCACCGCTACCACTCCTGAGTCGGTCCGTATCGGTGACGCGCGTACCGGCATCACCGCTTCCGTCAACTAATAGTTGACGGAAGCGGTACCGTCAACCTTGAGTTGACGATAGGTCTCGGTGGCGGCTCTGTGGGCTGCGCCTGCCCCGGACGAACGGCTCAATTCACCGGGACACCCACCGCCCCGGCCAGGAAAGGCCAGGAGCTGCGCAGATCGTCCTCCCAATAGCCCCAGGAATGTGTTCCCACCGGGCGATCGTCCAGGGTTACCGGGATATTCAGCTCCCGCAGCCGATTCGTGAGGTTCAGCGTGCAGTAGCGGATAGCCGCCTCGATCGGCCCGCCGAACGCGATCTGCACCGGCAGCGGTATCCGGCCTTCCTGGACCCGCTTATCGGCCGGGGTGTCGTGCGGTGCGGCCGGAATGCCGCTGCCTGTACTCAGGTAGATCGCGGTTCCGCGCAGCCGTTCGGCGTTCACCAGCGGATCGTTGGCGCGCCACAGCGGACCGTTGCGCGGGCCCCACATATTCTCGACGCTCTGCCCACCGCCCCAATTCTCGACGGTGATCCGGACGAACTCCTGGCCCACGGGGTCCGAGGTCTGCGCGCAACCGCTGTAGGACGCCACGCTCTTCCAGAAGCCCGGTTTGGCGATGGCCAGGTTGAGCACCGAGGTGCCGCTCATCGAGACACCGGCCAGCATCCGGTTCCCGTCGGCGCCCAGGAATCCTTCGATTACCGGGGGCAGTTCCTCGTTGAGGAAGGTCTGCCATTTGTTGCGGCCCAGGACGGCATCATCCCGGACCCAGTCGGTGTAGTAGGAATTCGCTCCGCCGTAGGGGGTTACGACATTGACGTTCTTGTCCCGCAGGAAGTTCACAGCGTCGGTTTGCACATCCCATCCGCTCTCGTTCGGGCCGCCGCCGGAGCCGTTGAGCAGATACATCGTGGGGCGCGGTCGCGAGGTGTCCGCGGCCCGCAGGACCTGCACCGGGATCGGCCTGTTCATCGCGGGGGAGAACACCGAGACCGTCTGCCTGCCGTCGGCCAGTTGTTCCACCGAGACCACGTCGGCGGCTCCGGGTTCCGCGGTCGCGGCACTTCCCGAACCGACCAGGCAGGCCGTGGTCAGCGCGCCGGCCAGCGCCCAGCGTAGTGGTGCCGTACGAGTCGTTCGCGGTGTTCTCAATGTCGGGGCCCTCTCGTGGTCGCGGGTTGTCCGGCGTTCCCGGATGCCGCGTCGGCCATCGGTATCCGGGACTGCATCGGAGGAGATTCGCGCCGGTGCGGTCTCCGGTTTGGTCTCGCGCGGAGAAAACCGGAGACCTCCGGAGAGGGTTCGGATCGGCCCGCTTCGACCGTGGTCCGGACATGCGCGCGTGGGGCCGCCGATCCGGCGACCCCACGCGCTATTGCACTGCGCTACGCGATCTCGGCAACCACCTGCCGACGGCCGATCAGCGCCGCGGTGGAGGCCAGCAGGCCGACCACGGCGACTCCGGTGACGAGGTACAGGCCGGGCTGGTAACCGGCGATTCCGTCGGTGGCGGCACCGCTGATCAGTCCGGTGGCGACGGCGAGGACCACCGCGCCGCCGATCTGGAACGAGGTCTGCACGAGACCGGACGCCAGTCCTTGTTCATGGTCGGCGATACCTTCGGTGGCCTGCACCATCACGGCCGAGAAGCCCAGGGCGAAGCCGAGTCCGAGCAGCAGGAACGCGGGCAGGTAATCGACCGCGTAGGCCGGGTCGGGGTTGCCGCCGCGGGTCAGGAACCAGGCGTAACCGGCCACGAACGAGGTGAGCGCGGCGAGGATCATCGGGGTGGTGCCGAAGCGGTCGATGAGCTTCCCGGCGACCGGGGACAGGATCGCCACGATGATGCCGGTGGGCGCCATCGCCAGTGCCATCTGCAACGGCTCCCAGTGCAGGGTGTTCTGCAGGTAGAGCGAGACGATGGTCTGGAAGCTGAGGTAGGAACCGAAGATGGCCAGCGCGGCCAGGTTCGCGCGCACGATCGACTTGACCTTGAAGATGCTGAGGCGCACCAGCGGGTGACTCACCCGATTCTCGACCACGAAGAACGCGGAGAGCAGGCCGACGGCCAGGATGGTGGTCGCGATGACGGTGGCGGTGAAGCCGGTCTCCGGGGCGGTGACGATGGTGTAGATCGCGGCGAGCGTACCGCCGGTGAGCAGTGCGGCACCGGCGAAATCGATACGGCCCTCCTCTTTCTCGGTGTTGCGCGGCACCACGATGTAGGCGGCGAAAACGACGCCGGCGACAACGACCACGGGCAGGTAGAAGGTCAGCCGCCAGTCGATGCCGGTGAGCAGGCCGGACACGATGAGCCCGGATGCGTACCCGGTGGCGCCGAAGACGGCGAAGATCGACAGCGCGCGGTTGCGGTCGGGGCCCTCCTTGAAGGTCGTGGTGATGATCGAGAGGGCGGCCGGGGCGGTGAACGCGGCGGCCACGCCCTTGACGATCCGGGTCGCGATCAGCAGCCAGCCCTCGTCGACGAGCCCGCCGATCAGTGAGGCGATACCGAAGACCACCAGGGCGGTCAGGAAGACCTGCCGGCGTCCGAGCAGGTCGGCGGCTCGTCCGCCGAGGAGCAGCAGGCCGCCGTAGCCGAGGATGTAGCCGTTCACGATCCACTGCAGTGCGGCGGTGTCGAGGCCGAGTTCCTGGCCGATGGACGGGAGGGCGACGCCGACCATGGAGACGTCGAGGGCGTCGAGGAACATCGCCAGGCCGGCGACGAACAGGATGGCCCACAGTTTGGGCGCCCACCGGCCGGCGGCGGGGGCCGCGGGCGGGGTGAGGATCTGCGAGGTGGTGGCAGTCAGGGTCACGTCGGCTAACTTAAATGCACGAGCATTAAATGTCAACGCATGTAATGCGTGGGCATTTAATGACTTGACATGATAATCTCGGGGCATGTACCACGACTCCGACAACGATGTCTGCGCGAAGTGGTCCGACACTCTCCGCCTCTACCACGGCACATCCTGTGAACTGGAGAGCGCTCTGCAGGCGCAGCATCAGCTCGGGCTCAGCGAATTCGAACTTCTGCAGGTCCTCGGCGGCCGCTGCGGCCAGGAGCAGACGGAGAAGGTCAAGATGAAGGACATCGAGACCGAGATGTACCTGAGCCAGAGCGCACTCTCGCGCACCGTGACCCGCCTGGAGAAGGCGGGCCTGGTGGAGCGGGCGGCCTGCGATTTCGACCGGCGCGCGAACTTCCTGAAACTCACATCCGAGGGTCGGGCACGGCTGAACGACGCCAAACCCACGCATCTGGAAGTCCTGCGCAAACACCTGGGCTGAGTGGGCCCGCCCGGCGGAGCCCGGGGGTGGTCCCGGATACCCGGATTCGGTGCCCGGGAGCGCCGCCCGCGCCGTTCGCTGGTTGAATACCTCGGCGCGCGGAACCTGCCGTTCTCCAGTCCCGGGATCGTGGTGGCCGCCACCCAGGGCGAACTGAACTCACCGTGCACCCGCAGCACAACGGCTGGTGGTACGAACACGGTTACAGCACCAACCGGAATTTCGAATGCAACACCTGGCCGGCGCCGGCGGACATGGTGTCCTGAAACAGCCGATCCGCTCGGCGCGCAGACCCGGTGCGTTCTACACGATGTCGATGATGCCGGGCAGCGCCGCGTCGACCCGCCCCCGGTCCCAGCGGCTCCACGGCACCCGACCGGTGCACCAGGACACCGATGCCTGCCCGGGCAGGTGCCCGGGCGCGGCGGTGACCCCCGGGGCCGTACCGTTTGATGACGATCGCGTAGTGCCGAGTCCGAGCCGAGGAGGAGACGGATGAACGCCCACACCCCCGAGGGGCGGGTTCCGAGCAAATGGGAAGAGCTCGTCGCGGCCGATCCGGAGCATTCGGCGTGGTACGTGCAGCGGTTCCGGGACCTCGCCGCCGCCGGGCAGGACATCTTCGGGGAGGCGCGGCTGATCGATGCGATGCTCGGCCGGCAGGGCCGGGTGCTCGACGCGGGCTGTGGGCCCGGCCGGCTGGGCGGATTTCTGCACAATTCGGGGCATTCGGTGGTCGGGGTGGATGTGGACCCGGTGCTGATCGCGGCCGCGGAAGCGGATTATCCCGGTCCGGCGTGGCTGGTGGGCGACCTGGCCGAACTGGATTTGCCGGCGCGCGGTATCGCCGCCGATTTCGATGTCATCGTCTGCGCCGGCAATGTGATGACCTTCCTGGCACCGCCCACCCGCGCGGCCGTGCTCGCGGGATTCGAACGGCACCTGGCGCCGGACGGCCGGGTGGTCGTCGGTTTCGGTGCCGACCGCGGTTACGAGTTCGCCGATTTCCGCGCCGACGCCACCGACCAGGGCCTGCACACGGACCTGCTGCTGTCGACCTGGGATCTGCGCCCCTTCACCGAGGATTCGAACTTCCTGGTGGCGGTGCTCTCGCATTAGCGAGGGGGTTCGTGGTGCCCCGAATCTGCTGTCGCTACAGCGCCACCCCCAGGGCGGACAGATAGGCCCCGGCGGCCGGTCCGGGTTTGCGCGGACCCCACACCACGTACTCCACCCGCTGCGGCGGATTCCGGAGAGTCACGATCCGGAGGTCGGGGTATGCCGCGACGATCGATGCCGGTAGCAGACCGATGCACAGATTCTGCCGGATCAATTCGACGAAATAGTCCACAGCGACCACTTCGAACGCGACCTCGCGCCGCACTCCGGCGGCGGTGAACGCCCGGTCCGATTGGGCCCGCCCGGCCGAGCCCGCGGGGAAATCGACGAACAGTTCTTCGCCGAGGCGGCCCGGTTCCACCTCGCGTTCACCGGCCAGCGGATGCGCGGGGGAGACCAGGGCGACCAATTCGCCCCGGCCGAGTTCCACGGCCGCTACGCCACTCGGTTCGGTATCGGCCGGTAGACCCAGGAAGGCGATATCCAGTGTGCCGTGCCGGACATCGTCCGCCAGGTGGCCGCTCATCCCGATCTGCAGGCTGATCTGGACCCGCGGATGGCGGGTGCGGAAGTCTCGCAGCGTGCCCAGCAGATCGATCGCGCCGACGCTGGGAATCGCCCCGATAGCGAGCCGGCCGCGGATCTCACCGGCCGCGGCGGAGACCTCGGCGCGCGCCCGTTCGGCGGCCTCGAGGGCCTGGCGGGCCGCGGGCAGGAACGCCGCGCCGGCCGGAGTCAGTTCGACCCGGCGACTGGTTCGCTCGAAGAGTTTCGCCCCGAGTTCCTTTTCGAGCCGGGCGATCTGGTGGCTGAGCGCCGACTGGACGACCAGGCAGCGCTGGGCGGCGCGGGTGAAGTTCTTCGTCTCCGCCACGGCGATGACATACCGCATCTGCTGCAGTTCCATCCATCTATCGTGAATCACGATTGTTGCGCTGACAAACATGTGTTGGACTCATCGACCACGGGCGCTCAAGGTTGAATTCATGACCGTGACCGCGGCCCGGCCGCTCCCCAGCGACAACACTCCCGAATCCGGCTCCGGACTACCGCCCGGGCTCCTGCTGCTGATGTCGGTGGCGACCGGCCTGATCGTGGCGGGCAACTACTTTGCGCAACCCCTGCTGGACGTCATACGCCACGATCTGGGCCTGAGTACCGGTACCGCCGCGTTGATCGTCACCGCCGCCCAAGCGGGTTACGCGCTGGGCCTGATCCTGCTGCTGCCCTTGGCCGATCTGTTCGAGCGACGGCGGCTCGCGGTGACGTTGTTCGGCGCCACGGCCGTCTTCCTGCTGGTATCCGGCACCGCCGGCAGCGGTGTCGTGCTCCTGGCCGGTACCGCGCTGGCCGCGTTCACGTCGGTCGCGGCACAAGTGCTGGTGACTTTCGCCGTCGCGCTCAGCGATCCCGAGCGCCGGGGCCGGGTGGTCGGCACGGTGATGAGTGGTTTGCTGATCGGCAGCCTGCTGGCCCGGACCGTTGCGGGCCTGCTGAGCGAATTCGGTGGCTGGCGCGCCGTGTACTGGTTCGGCGCGGCCGTACTGGCCCTGGTCGCGGTCGCGCTGTGGCGGACGCTGCCCACACTGCACACGCCGGTGGGGATGTCGTATCCGGCGCTGCTCCGGTCGACTGCCGGGCTCTTCCGCACACAACCGGTGTTGCGCCGGCGGGCAACTCTCGGCGCGCTGTCCATGGCCTCGTTCACCATGTTCTGGACCGGAGTGACGTTCCTGCTGGTGGGCTCGGGTTATCAGTGGTCGGAGGCGACCATCGGGCTGTTCGGGCTGGTCGGTATCGCCGGCACTGCCGCGACACCGGTCGCCGGGCGGTTGGCCGATCGCGGATATGTGCACCACGTCGCGGGGGTGGGCGCGGCGCTGCTGGTGGTGGCCTGGGTGGCGCTCGCTGCCGGCGGGACCTCGCTCTTCGCGCTGATCGCCGGTGCGATCGCCCTGACCGTGGGCCAGCAGTCACTGCTCAACAGCAATCAGAACATGCTCTACGCACTCGCCCCCGAACTCCGCAACCGGTTGAACTCGGCGTTCATGACGGTCTTCTTCCTCGGCGGCGCGGCCGGATCGGCGCTCACCGCCGTCGCATGGTCCTGGGGCGGGTGGATCGGGGTCAGCGCGGCCGGCGGCGCGCTGGCCACGGCCACGCTGCTGCTGTGGGCCGCCGAGCGCGTGCCGGCCCGGTCTACACGCCCGTTGCGGCGCCGGACGCGGGTGCCCGCCGCCGGACCGCGGCCCTGAACAGTATTTCGAACGATGAGCGACTGCGAAGCGAGAAAAACCATGCGTATCACCATTTTCGGCGCCGCCGGACAGGTCGGCAGCAGGACGCTGGCCGAGGCCCTGTACCGCGGCCATCAGGTCACCGCGGTACTCCGCAGCCCGGCCCGGGCGGCCGAGATCCCCGGTGCCGCGGAGGTCCGGATCGGTGACGCCGCCGATCTCGAGGATGTTGCAGATCTCACCGACGGACAGGATCTCGTGATCAGCGCGACGCGGCCCGCCACCGGACGCGAGGGCGAACTGATCGCCACCACCGCGAACCTGATCGCGGGCGCGGCCCGCGCCGGGACCCGATTGTTGCTCGTGGGCGGCGCGGCGACGCTGACCGTGCCCGGCTCCGGCGGAGTGACGGTGATGGACGAACCGGGATTCCCCCAATCCCTGCGCGATATCGCCCGCGCCTGCGCGGATCAGCTCGCGGTATGCCGGGCCGCCGTCCGCGGCGACTGGACCTACTTCAGCCCGCCCGCACAACTGCATCCCGGAATCCGCACCGGACGCTATCGGCTGGGCCGGGACGCGCTGGTCACCGATCGGCACGGAGTTTCGGCGCTGTCCTACGAAGACCTGGCGGTAGTCCTGCTCGACGAAGCCGAACGGCCCGCGCACCGCGGCATCCGGTTCACCGCTGCTTACTGACACACCTCTGTGGTGGCGATACCGACAGTGCCCGGCACGGCGCACCGGCCGGTGGCTCGGCACTGCCCGGGCGGTTGTGCCGATCGGGTGTGGGCCGGTGGTCATCGCGCGGTGAACGAGCGGGCGAGCGTGGCAGCCCGCCGACGCTGCTGGTAGACACGGCGGGTGGGTACCGAGGTTCAGCTGGTGGATATCCGGCCGGGGCGCGTCGAGTTGTCGGATCGCCGGACGGAACGGCGCTGGCCGGTCGAGGTGGCGGCCTACCGGATCGCGGCCATGCCGGTCACCCGGCAGCAGTACGCGGCGGTTACCGGGTCCGGTGGCGGGGGAGAAGCCGAGGGAGCGCTGCCGGTCGACAGTGTGTCGTGGGACGACGCGGTGCGATTCTGTAACCGACTGTCCGAGCAGGAGGGCCTGGAGTCGGTGTATCGATGGGTCGGGGAGGATGTGTCGATCGGTCCCGGCGACGGATATCGCCTGCCGACCGAAGCCGAGTGGGAGTATGCCTGCCGGGCCGGAACCGAGGGTCCGCGCTACGGTGAGCTCGACGAGATCGCTTGGTATCGCGGCAATTCCGCGGAGCGCGTGCATGCGGTCGGTGGTAAGCGGCCCAACGGGTGGGGGCTGTACGACATGCTCGGCAATGTCTGGGAGTGGTGCTGGGACGTCTACGACCCGGCCGTCTACGGCGAGTACCGGGTGCTGCGTGGCGGCGGCTGGTTCGACGAACACTGGAGCTGCCGGGCGTCGGTCCGGCGGCGCAGCCATCCGACCCTACGGCTCGACGATGTCGGATTCCGGGTCGCCCGGTCGGGGCTGGGTGCCGGTTCGGGCGAGTGAGAGCACTATTTCGGTCGCCGCATCGACCAAACGGTCTCGCGGCACCGGGAGACGGCCGTCGATCCAGTCCACGTAGAGCGCGACGAGTGCCCCGCTCAGTGCAGTGGCGCTGATGACCAGGGCTTCCTCGCTGTTGGGGAGCAGCGCGTCCATATCGTCACCCAGGGCGGGGACCACTGTCCGGAGGAAGAGGGGCAGGCGGCCGGCGCTGTGCTCGCGCAAGGTGTCGTCGGTGAGGGGTTCGCGGAGCAGGACGCGGGCGCGACGGGGGTCCTCTTCGAAATAGGTGGCGCAGATCTCCAGCGCCGAGCGGACGGTGCCCTGCGGGTCGGTGTCCGGGGCGACCGCGCTCAGCCGGGTGCGGAGTTCGGTTTCGAGCCGGTCGTAGACGGCGATGACGAGCGCTCGGCGATCGTCGAAGTTCTCGTAGAAGTAGCGGGGACTCAGATTCGCCAGGCGGGTCACCGCCCGCATGGTGACCGCGGCCGACCCGCCGCTGCCGAGCAGATCGACCCCGACGTCCACCAGCTGTTCGCGGCGCTCCGCGGATCGGTCGTCGAGGGTCCGGCCGCGCCACAGCTTGGGTGCGCCCATCGATTCCTCCTCTCCCCGGTCGGTGCCCTTCATTGACATCAACTGCTTCAACATGAATCATACGATTCACGTAGACACCGGGTGCGGCCGGGACCGCGCCCAGCGAAAGGTCTGGTGCTGTGTTCAGTGAGGAAAAGTTCCAGGAGGCGCTGCGCCGGCCCCGCCTCGCCCGGCCGGCTCCCGAATTCCTGGACGGTAATCGCGCCGTGCCGATCCGGGTGATCCCGGAGGCGGAACTGCAGGCCACCACGCAGGAGTGGTTCGTGCAATTCGACCGGAAGCTGGAGTACTACGGCAAACTCGGCCTCGACCTGTCCTGGCTGATGGAGTGGGCGAAGAAGTACTGGTGGAGTTTCCTGGCGCGGGATATGAGTCTCAACGACGAGCTCTACGCGCCGGATATCCGCTACACCGACGTCACCACCTTCGGCCGCACCATCGTCGGTATCGACGACTTCGTGACCTACAACTTCGCCTTCTTCGACGCGATCCCCGACTGGCGCTACGACCCGCTGCCCGGCCAGGTCTATCTCGATGTCACGCCCGACGAAAAGGTGCGGGTCGTCATCCGCTACATCGGCAGCGGCCACTGGGACGGGCCGCTACGGCTCTACCCCTACGACGACAGCGCACCTGTCCTGTACGGCACCGGCCGCTTCATCCAGTGCCCGGCGGTCGACCGCTACCACTTCAACGCCGACGGACTCATGGAGGAAGGCGAAACCCTCTACGACGCCTTCGACGTCACCCAGCGCGGCGGGATCCTCCCGCGAGACGACAGCTGGCAGTTCAAGGCCCTGATGTCGGCGTCGAAGATCCCGGCCCTGCTGCAACGCCTCAAGTTCTGATGGGCGATCCGCATGTCTGTCGGCCGGAGTCGGGCCCGCGGCGCCCGGTTGGAGCGCGATTTGGATCGACGCTACCCATGCGCTACGGTTGCTAACGCAACGCGGGGTGGAGCAGCTCGGTAGCTCGCTGGGCTCATAACCCAGAGGTCGCAGGTTCAAATCCTGTCCCCGCTACCAGCGGCCGAGGCCGGAACGGTTCTACCGTTCCGGCCTCGGCCTTTTCCGGTCCGCTGGATCTTTCGCCAGGGAAACGGCTCCTGGATCGATCTCGACAGGACGTTCGAACCATGGAATACACAACATCGAGCACAGTGTTCACGGCCGACCGTCCATGGGTTCATTTCCGGGGTCGGCTCGTGGCCACATGCCAGGGAAGCGGACCGCTCGTCCGGCGGTTGCATCATGTATGCCGAAATCCTTCACGGAAGCCGAACGCCAGAAATTCCTCGCGGACAAGCATATTGCGGTGCTGTCGGTCGCGGCGACCGATGGCCGTCCGCCTGCGTCCGTCCCGATCTGGTACGACTACACACCCGGTGGTGGTATCCGGATCAATACGGGCGCGAACCGGCGCAAGGCCAGGCTGATCCGGGAAGCCGGCGTGGTGACGTTGGTCGTCCAACGCGAAGAGCTGCCCTATCAGTACGTCATAGTCGAAGGCACCGTAGTCGATGCCGCGACCCCCTCGCCTCAGGACATCCGGGAAGCCATCGCCACTCGTTACCTCGGCCCCGAAGCCGGGCGTGCGTTCGCCGAGCAGATGGACGGCCTGGAATCGGTCCTGTTCACGATCCGACCCGACCGCTGGATCACTCAGGACTACTCGGCCGACTTCTGACAGCGCAGGAGGCACGCTCCAGTCGACGGTTGTAGCCGGCCGCGTCCCGGTCGGCACTCTGCCGGCACGGTCGCCGCTCGGACCGGCCCGGGACGCCTATGCAGAACTGCCCACCGCTCCCGGTCCATCGGTGTGTTCCGGCCCTACGTGCAGGCTCCCCGTGGCTTCGTCGAATCGCGGAGGGGAGACGACGGCTGCCTCCCGGAGGCCCGGGAGGCCCTGGCGCGGACACCCGGGCCGATCGGGCACCCTCGTCACGGGTTCCCCGCCGGCGCCATGAAGACACCCGCCTCGGCACACAGCACCGCCGGATCCGAGACGCAGTCCCCTCCGAGCACGATCCTTTCCGCCCGGTCACACGCGACCTCGCCCCTGCGGCCAACGATCTTGATCTTTACGACGACGTGATCCACCTTGGGACGCGGTCAACTCTATTGCGCTGCTTGCTCTTTCATGTGATTATCTGGGTTCTGTGCGTGCACGCGGTATCTGAGGGGGCATTCGATGTCTGACGTGAAAGTCGACCTATCCGCCCTTGCAGGCTTTCGGCTCGACCTCGCTGACCTGGGCACTGCCTTCTCGACCAACAGCACACGCATGCTCGCCGGACTCGCATTGCCCGCTGGAACCTCGGGCCTGCTGGCCACTGTGACCCCCACCCTGACCGACTTCCAGACCGCGTTCACCGGCCTGTGCGGGCAGGACCGGGTCACCCTCGACACGTATTCGACCACCCTGGCCGACAATGCCGCCGGGTACCGGGCCGCGGATGGGTCGACGGCCGAGACCCTCGCAGGCACCGGTCAGTCGCTCGCCGGCGCCGTAGGCACCGAGGTGACAGGCTCGGACGGTGGAGTCAGCCGATTCACCGGATTGACCCTGCCGAACCTCACCGAGGAGGCCGAGCCACCGTACACCGTCGGGCGGACGGTAACCGGCATGATCGAAGCCATCAGGGCCTATGACGAGATATTGGGTGAAGCGATCGGGATGAAGCCCGCCGCGGATTACCTGAGCCCACTGGTCGGCGATTGGGAAGCGTTGCAGGGCATCGGAAAACGAATCCGATCACTCGGTATCAACGATTTCGTCACTTCACAGAATCTGGCCAACGGCACCGCATGGTTGCAGCTGGGCTGGACCGGCGATTCCGCCAGTGCCTTCGGAACTGCTGTGACCCAGCTCTCCCAGGCGGTCGATACCCGCGGCGTCGACCTCGACATCGTCGCGAAAATAGTCGAGAACGGCGGCCTCGCGCTCGAACGCCACGTCTACAACCAGGCTGTCGCCCTCGCCGCCGCCGTAATCGCCCCCATGACGTTACTCGATATGACTCTGCCCCTGGCCACATGGGCAAGCCTCGTCGACGAACCGATCGACGAGCCGACTCGATCGGAGATCAGCACCGCGATCGACAACCTGAAATCCACAGCCGAATCCGGAAAGAACACGGTGACCACCCTCATCGACCGCATCAACCGGGCGCTGGCCTACCGCCCGGGACAAACCGCACCGACATACAACGCCACCGAATTCGACCTCCCCGACAAGGCCACCGTCGACCTCGGCACACACCGCTACGGATACAACGGCAACACCTGGTGGGAGGGCTCCATTGCATCGGCCACCTGATCGCGAACTCCCAGCGGATCGCGCGGTATACGGCTCGAAGAGCGGTACCGTGAGCGATGAACAGAGTTCCAGGCTTGCCAGGTCTACCACAATCACCAAGACCTATTTCACAATCAAGGGATACAAATTCGCGGACGATATATTCAAGGCATATCTCGATAATAACGGGCCGGACTTCGTCTACCAGATCAGTCCATCCAACGTCGAGCGGATGATCGCTACCGCCGGAGCGAGAGAACAAGTCGCCAAGTGTGTGGATACCATCAAGGAGCAGGCGCGGCTCGATCCTCGAACCGGTGTCACGCAGGACATCACCACGGCATGGATGGGGGCGCCTCAAGAGGAGGGGGATATCGGCCTCGCGGTAGGGCATTACGATGTAGGTCTCGGAAGCGACACCACCCTGTACATGGAGGACGGTCGGCTTCGGGCGGAAATCATCTACCGGATCTACATCTACGAGTACTACAACTTCGACCTGCTGGATCAGAAGTCATACGATCTGAATATAAAAGACGGTGTCAACAATGACATGCGGATACTCGAAGAAGTTGGATGGGCCAGAAGTTTTCGTGTTCACGGTGAGGCTCCACGACTCGAGAGGTGGGTCGGGGATCTGTGAGGGGTAGGCTGATCCGCGCCGCCGGTGCTGCTCTTTCGGCGTGCGTGACGGCGGTAGCCGCTACGGGCTGCTCGACCGAGGAAGAAGACGCTCGTGGCTTCGTTTCGTGCGCTGGCGTCGTGTTCCCCGACCAGGTCGAAGTCGTATGGTCGCACCACGACAGCCGCTTCCGCGAATCGGATTCCGAGGTAGTCGTCGACATTCCTGCTCAGACGGTCGGTGAGTTCACTCGACTCTCGGAATTCGTTCGTTTCGATCCCGGGGTTCCTCGGTACTGGCGGTCCCACTGGGAGGCAACGGGAATGGCCGATTTGCTCTCGACCGACGTGGGAAACGAACACTCCGTGGACGGCGACCGGGACCCACGTCGATACGTCGTCATTCACGACGGCGGTGGAGACAAGCGCAGGGTTTTCGTTCACACCGACTGCTGAAACACGATCGGGGCCATCGCGGATGGGCTACGGATAGCCTCCGCGGGTTGTGAGTGCGAGCTAGTCACGACGGCGGAGGTCCGACTCGGCTACGCCACCGTTGTGGACTTGCCGAAAGTCCCGTTGTGGATCTGCCGGCAAAGTGATCGTGGATCTGCCGAGGAACTGCCAGAGAGGCTCGGCCCTGGGCGGGATAATTCGGGCAGCAACTGCGCTACGTCCGGGATCGGACCGGCCGGGACACCTATGCAAAACTGCCCACCGCTCCCGCTCCATGGCAGCTGCAGCATCATGCGCGCTCAGATGAGGGGGCGGACCTCGGCGATCGCGTACTCCGCCACTGTCGCGCCGAGGATTGCCGCATTCTGTTCCTCACCGGTACCGGCACCGCGAAAGGACTCCGCCGCCTCCTGGGTTTCCCAGCGCTCGAAGATATTGATCCGGGCCGGGTCGGTGAGATCCGCACTGATCGCGAAATCGAGACAGCCGGGTGAGGACCTGGCCTGTTCGACCACGTCGACACAGCCGACGAGATAGGCATCCCGGCCTTCCGGTGCGACGAGCAGATATCCGGCGACGATGACCATGGGTGCACTCCTGTTCGGTGGGCTCACCTATGCCGACCGATTCGCGCCGCCCGATTCATCGGCCCGATCGGTCCCGGGCCGTGATTCCGGCGTTTCGGGTGAATCGGGGGGAGTTGTCCAGAGTGCGCTGATCGGGAGACCCGAGTGCGGAGATGTGCGCTAGCTCCGCGACCCGAACCGTTCCAGGACAGCGCTCGCTTCTTGAGAAGCGGTGCCTTCCGCGGCGAGGTGCGCCATGGTCTCCGGGATCGGCCGGCCGTGATGGGCCATCGCCTGGGCGTAGAGGCGGCCGGCGCGGTAGGAGGAACGGACCAGGGGGCCCGCCATCACACCGGCGAAACCGATTTCCTCGGCGACCTTCGAATGTTCCACGAACTCTTCGGGTTTCACCCAGCGGTCGACCGGGTGGTGGCGCGGCGAGGGGCGCAGGTACTGGGTGATGGTGAGGATATCGCAGCCCGCCTCGTGCAGGTCGCGCATGGCCTGGGTGACCTCGTCGGGGGTCTCGCCCATTCCGAGGATCAGGTTGGACTTGGTGACCAGGCCGTCGGCGCGGGCGGCGGTGAGCACCTCGAGGGACCGTTCGTAGCGGAAGGCGGGTCGGATCCGCTTGAAGACCCGGGGGACCGTTTCCAGGTTGTGTGCCAGCACCTCGGGGCGGGTGGAGAACACCTCGGCGAGCTGGTCCGGTTTCGCGTTGAAATCCGGGATGAGCAGTTCGACACCGGTGTTCGGGTTGAGTTTCTTGATGGCGCGCACGGTTTCGGCGTACAGCCAGGCGCCGCCGTCGTCGAGGTCGTCGCGGGCGACACCGGTGATGGTGGAGTAGCGCAGGCCCATGGCCTGGACGCTTTCGGCGACCCGGCGGGGTTCGTCACGATCCAGCGGGGACGGTTTACCGGTGTCGATCTGGCAGAAATCGCAGCGGCGGGTGCACTGTTCGCCGCCGATCAGGAAGGTGGCCTCGCGATCTTCCCAGCATTCGAAGATATTCGGGCAGCCCGCTTCCTCGCACACCGTGTGCAGGCCCTCGCGTTTCACCAGGCCCTTGAGTTCGGTGTACTCGGGGCCCATGGTGGCGCGGGTGCGGATCCAGCCGGGTTTGCGTTCGATCGGGGTTTCGGCGTTGCGGGCCTCGATCCGCAGCAGTTTGCGGCCGGCGGGGGCTTGGGCGGAGGTCATGCGGTCGGACCTTTCGAATCGCGTGCCACGGTAGCGGCGGCGTGCTCCGCGACGGCCGGGGTGGCGGCCTGCGGAATATCGTGCTCGGTGACCGGAAGCTCACCGTTGAGCGCGGCCGGGATGGCGTCGGCGAGCCGCGGCCGGGCCTCGGCGACGGCGACGGCGCGGCCGAGTTCCTGACTCAGGCTGGTGGAACCCACATCGCGGATCCCGCAGGGAATGATGGCGCCGAACGCACCCAGATCGGGATCGCAGTTCAGCGAAACACCGTGCAGGGTGACCCCACGCTGCACCCGGATCCCGATGGACGCGATTTTGCGCTCGGGCAGGAGCCCGGACGCGGCGAGCCACACCCCGGAACGCCCGGGTACCCGCCCGCAGTCGACCCCGAGATCGGTGACCACCTGGATGAGGGCCTGTTCCAGGCGCCGGACGTAATCGACCACATCGAGCGGTTCGGCCAGCCGGATGATCGGGTAGCCCACCAGCTGTCCCGGGCCGTGCCAGGTGATCTTGCCGCCGCGGTCCACATCGATCACGGAACTGCCGTCGTGCGGCCGGTCGGCCTCTTCGGTGCGGCGGCCAGCGGTGTAGACGGACGGATGTTCCAGCAGCAGCAGGGTATCGGTGCCCCGGCCGTCGGCGCGTTCGGCGGCGAGTTCCCGTTGCAGGTCCCACGCCTGCTGGTACTCGATGAGGCCCAGGTCACGCACGTCGACGGGGGTGCTGTCGTAGCGTGCCGACCGGGTCGCGGTGCGGGTGTTGTTCACGATCACGACGTTACGCCCATCTCCAATGTGAGCTGCATCAGCGTCAGATCCATCCAGCGGCCGAATTTGCGGCCCACCTCGGGCAGCGTTCCGACGGTGCGGAAACCGAACCGTTCGTGCAGCGCAATGGAGGCGGTGTTCCTCGATTCGATGACCGCGATCATGGCGTGGATATCCCCGGCCCGCTGGGCGCGGGCGATGAGCTCGGCGAGCAGGGTGGCGCCGATACCGCGCCGCTGGAAGCGGTCGGCGATGTAGATCGAGTTCTCGGCGGTGTGCCGGTATCCGGATTTGGGCCGCCACGGGCCGTAGCTGGCGTACCCGGCGAGTTCCCCGTCGACCTCGGCCACCAGCACCGGGCGGCCGTGCGCGGTGCGGTTGTCGAACCAGGCCTGCCGGTCGCCGAGATCGACGGGTTCGTCGTCCCAGATGGCGGTGGTTTCGGCGATCGCCCGGTTGTGGATCTCCAGGATCGCGGGCAGATCGGCGGTCCGCGCGTCGCGGACAAGGGTGGCGGTGGTGGGGGTCATCGGCCCACCGCGGCGGTGAGTGCGGCGCCGATGGTGGGGTGCCGGAATTCGTAACCGGTCTCCTCCAGGACACCCGGCAGGGCGCGCGGGCTGTGCAGAATCGCCTCGTCGGCGAATTCGCCGATCGCCAGGCGCAAGGCGAAACCCGGCACCAGCAGTGGGGTCGGGCGGTGCAGTGCGCGGCCGAGCGCGCGGGTGAACTCGGCATTGGTGACGGGTGCCGGGCCCACCGAATTGAGCGGGCCGCGCACCGCCGGTGTGGTGAGTGCGTGGCGGATCGCGCCGACCTCGTCGTCGAGGGAGATCCACGGCTGATACTGCCGGCCGCTGCCGAGCCGGCCGCCCAAGCCCAGCAGGAACAGGGCTTTCAGCTGCGGCAGCATCCCGCCGGTTCCGGCCAGCACCACACCGCTGCGCAACAGCACCGTGCGGGTGCCCGCGTCGGTGGCCGCGTGCGTGGCGGCTTCCCAGTCGATGCACAGGGTGGGCAGGAAACCGGTACCGGGCGGGCCGGTTTCGTCGACCGCGCGGGCACCGGTATCGCCGTAGTAGTGCACACCGCTGGCGTTCACCAGCGTGGCCACCCCGGCCCGCGCGACGGCCGTCGACAGCACATCGGTGGGTGTCAGGCGGCTGTCGCGGAGCTCCTGCTTGTACGTGCCGGACCAGCGTTTGTCGCCGATCCCGGCGCCGCACAGGTTGACCACGGCATCCGCGCCGTCCAGCACGGCGGGGTCGAGTTCACCGCGGACCGGATCCCAGCGGTATTCGTCGGGCGCGGCGGCCGGGCGCCGGACCAAACGGATCACCTGACTCCCGTCGCGGCGCAACGCCGCGACGAGAGCAGAGCCGATCAGTCCGGACGAACCGGCCACCACAACCAGCATTACCGTGACCTTACAGGCCGAGATCGGCCTCGAACGCCGCCTCTTCCAGGCGATGCCGGATGGTGGTGAGGAACCGTCCGGCATCCGCGCCGTCGATGAGGCGGTGATCGTAGGTCAACGGCAGGTAGCACATCGAGCGGACGCCGATGAATTCGCTACCGGATTCGTCGGTGACCACGGTCGGCCGCTTGACGATGGCGCCGGTCCCGAGCATCCCGGACTGCTGCGGCATCAGGATCGGGGTGTCGAACAGGGCACCCTGGCTGCCGATATTGGTGATGGTGAAGGTGCCACCGGCCAGCTCGTCCGGCTTCAGGCCGCCGGTGCGGGCCCGGTTGGCGATATCGGCGATGGCGCGGGCCAGACCGGCGAGCGACAGGTCGCTGGCGTTGTGGATCACCGGCGAGAGCAGGCCCTGTTCGGTGTCCACGGCGATCCCGAGGTGCACCGACGCGTGGTAGGTGATCTCCTTGGTGCTCTCGTTGTAGCTGGCGTTGACGTTCGGGTGCGTCCCGAGCGCTTCCACCACGGCCTTGGCGAAGAACGGCAGGTAGGTCAGGTTCACGCCCTCACGCTTGGCGAATTCGGCCTTGGCCTTCTTGCGCAGCGCGGCGATCTTGGTGACATCGGCCTCGTGCACCTGGGTGAGCTGCGCGGTGGTCTGCAGCGATTCCAGGGTCTTGGTCGCGGTGATCTGCCGGATCCGGCTGGCCTTCTGCGTGGTACCGCGCAGTGCCGCCAGCGCGGGGCTGGGGGCGGGCGCGGCCGGAGCCTTGGCGGCGGGAGCGGACGCGGCCGGAGCAGCTGCCGGGGCGGCGGGCGCCTTCTTGGCGTCGGCGGCGGCGAGGACATCCTGCTTGCGGATGCGTCCGCCGACACCGGACCCGGTGACGGTGGACAGGTCGACGCCGTTCTCGTCGGCCAGTTTCCGGACCAGCGGGGTCACGTAGGGGGTGGCGCCGTTACCGGTGGACGGCGCGGGAGCCTGCGCGGCGGGCGCCGGGGCAGGTGCGGGAGCGGGAGCCGGAGCGGGCGCCGGGGCGGCGGCGGGCGCCGGAGCCGGAGCAGGCGCGGGAGCCGGAGCAGGCGCGGGAGCCGGAGCAGGCGCGGGCGCGGGAGCCGGAGCAGGCGCGGATTCGGCCGCGGGGACACCGGAGCCGATCACGCCCAGCTGGCCACCGACCTCCACGACATCGTCTTCGTTCGCGGTGATCTCGAGGAGCGTGCCTGCGACGGGCGAGGGGATTTCGGTATCGACCTTGTCGGTGGAGACCTCGAGTAGCGGTTCGTCGACCGCGACCTCGTCGCCGACCGCCTTGAGCCACCGGGTCACGGTGCCCTCGGTGACCGATTCGCCCAGTTCCGGCATCTTCACCGGCGTACCGGAGGATGCCGCGGGCGCGGCAGCGGCAGCGGGCTGCGGGGCCGGAGCAGGCTCCTGGGCCGGTGCGGCTTCCTGCGCGGGGGCGGGCTCGGGTTCGGCGGCAGCCGGTTCCGGTGCGGGCGCCGGGGCGGCGGATTCGCCGGCCTCACCGATTACGCCCAGTTCGCCGCCCACCTCGACGACATCGTCTTCCTTGGCGACGATCTTCGTCAACACACCCGCCGCGGGGGACGGGATCTCGGTGTCGACCTTATCGGTGGAGACCTCGAGCAGCGGCTCGTCGACCTCGACCGTGTCTCCTTCCTGTTTCAGCCACCGTGTCACCGTTCCCTCGGTAACGCTCTCACCAAGAGCGGGCATCTGGACGGAGAAGGCCATGTCCGTTGACTCCTCTAACTGCTCGACGGGTCTACAACAGTTCGTTCCGGAGGATCCCGCCGCGGGTCGCGGCGGTGCTCCAGCCGGCGTTCATTCTGCGCGGCGCCGGAGATCCGTGTGGTTGTTGTTCCGGGATCCATCCTTGCACCCGCCGGCTCGCGCGGTTACCGGAGGGCATCGAATTCTGGTATCCGGCACCATGGAATCACCGCCCTGTACGGCGGGTTCGGTGCAGAAGAGGAGGTCGGGCCCGGTGGGATTAATCGACCGTTTCCGTCGCGTCGCCGCTGGGCGAGGGGGTGTTTCTCGTGGGCGTTCGCCCGAGGCCGGGTATCTGGCGGAGTGGGTGCGCACGCATACCGGTGTCGAAGGTTTCGTCGAACCGAAGACCACTGTGACCGATGTCACGGTGGTGCTGATTGCCGCGGATGGTGAATGGACGCGCCGGATCGTCGGCGAACGTGGCGCCCGCCGGCTCGCGCGCGAACTCGGGATCCCGGTGTACGACGTCGGCCGGACCGGTTATCCGCAGCGGATGCGCGACTACGACGCGCGGCGGCGGATCGAACGCAAACGCGCGATCGAGCGCGACCTCGGCGCGGAGTGAGCCTGCGCGCGTCCTCGCGGGAGCGGGCTCGTCGACGCGTTACCCGGCTCTGTCGCGCCGGTGCCGCGGCGGTAGGGCTCGGCGTTGCCGGACCCGAGACGCGGGTACCGGACGGGTCCGGCGGAATCGCCGCGGGACCGGCACGGTATTGCCCAGCGGGCCGGGCGGAATCGACCGCCCGGCCCGATCAGTGCTGCCGGGTCTCGGGATCGATACCCGAGGACCAGGGTTTACTCGGCGGCGATGTCCTCGAGCACCCCGATGAGCGTGCGGACCGGAACACCGGTACCGCCCTTGCCGATATAGCCGAACGGCCCGCCGGTGTTGTACGCCGGACCCGCGATATCGATATGCGCCCACTGGACGCCCTCGGGCACGAACTCCTTCAAGTAGGTGCCGGCCACCAGCATCCCGCCCCAGCGGTGCGAGGTCGCGTTGACCATATCGGCGACCTTGGAGTCGAGATCGGCGCGCAGTTCCTTGGGCAGCGGCATCGGCCAGCCGTGTTCGCCCACCTCACGGGAGATCCGGGCGACCCGGTCGCGGAAATCGTCGGTGCCCATCACGCCCGGGGTGCGGGTGCCCAGCGCGACCATCTGCGCACCGGTGAGGGTGGCGACGTCGATCAGATAGTCCGGTCCGTCCTCACCGGCGCGGACCATCGCATCCGCCAGGATGAGCCGGCCCTCGGCGTCGGTATTGGTGACCTCGATGGTGGTGCCGCCGTACTGGGTCAGCACATCGCCGGGGCGCTGGGCGGTGCTCGACGGCATGTTCTCGGCCATCGGCACGGTCGCGATCACGGTGACCGGCAGGCTCAGCCGCGCGGCGAGCAGAGTCGTCGCGACCACGGCCGCCGCCCCGGCCATATCCGAGGTCATGTTCTCCATGTTCGCGGCCGGTTTGATGGAGATACCGCCGGTGTCGAAGGTGATGCCCTTGCCGACCAGCGCGACCTTCTTCTCGCCGCCCCGGTAGGTGAGGCGGATCAGCCGCGGCGGCCGCGAGGATCCTTTGCCCACGCCGACCACGCCGCCGTAACCACCGGCTTCCAGCGCTTTCTCGTCGAGCACCTCGACCTCGAGCCCGGCGCCCTCGGCGAGCAGTTCGGCCCGGCGGGCGAATTCGGCCGGGTAGAGGTGGCTCGGCGGGGTGTTCACGAAATCGCGTGCCGTGGCCACGGCTTCGGCGGTCAGCTGGGCTCGGAGCAGGGCGTCACCGCCGAAATCGGGTTCGGGGACGAGCAGTTCCACCCGGGCGAGGGGGGCGGCCTCCGGTTTCGGTGCGGATTTCGCGGAGCGGAACGGGGTGAAGGAGTAGGCGCCCAGGTAGAAACCCTCCACGGCGGCGCCGATATCCAGGCCGGACAGGGTGGTGACGGCACGGGTGACTCCGGTCAGCGACCGGGCCGCGACACCGGCGCTGCGGCGGATCTGCTCGGCGTCGAATTCCGCGGCGTTGCCGAGCCCGACGGCGAGCACGCTGGCGACATCGTCCAGCCCGGCCGGGGCCGGAATACGGATCAGCTGTTCGGCCTTGCCGGTGCCGCCGACCGCGGTCACCTGATCGAGCAGCCGGGCGCGCAGGTCGGTATCGAGCACATCGCCGAAGAGGTCCTCGGGCACCAGGACGGGCCCGTCGTCGGTGGTGGCCACACCGACGACGAGGACATCGGTGCCGGGCTCGATGGTCTGGGTACGTGCCAATTCCGGTCCGAGCGGACGATCTGCGACTGCTGTCATGGCCTTCAGGCTATTCGGTGGTGCTCGCGTGCCGCATCGCGACACCGTCCAGGAGCGTGTCCACGGCCTCGGTGAGCAGCGCGTCGAAATCGAGTTCCGGGGCCGGTGGGGCGAAGACCTTGTGCAGCGTGGGCCGGGCCGCCGGGTCGATGAGTTCGGCGAGGGCCGCCGGAATATCGGTGGCCGCTCCGGCGCCGCCGATGCGATCCACCCGCTCGGAGGTCCACAGCAGAGCCAGTCCCTGGACCAGTGCCGAGTAGCTCAGGTAGGCCGACATCAACTGTGCCCGTGGCAGGTTGAATTCGTCGAGGGCGGCGAAGGCGCGCTCCAGCGCGTCGAACAGGCTCTGCCCGAGCGGCGGCCGGACGCGCGCGAGGACGGACAGTATCCAGGGATGGCGCCGGTAGAGCTGCCATTCCTGGTGCGCCTCGTAGCGCATTCGCGCGCGCCACCCGGTGAGGTCCGGCGGCGGAGGCGGGGTTTCGGCGAGGACCAGATCGGTCATCGCGACGAGGAGATGTTCCCGGTCGTCGAAATACCGGTAGAGCGATGCGGTCGCGACGCCCAGTTCGCCGGCCAGCCGCCGCATGGTCAAACCCTCCAGGCCCGCACGGTCGGCGAGTCCGACGGCGGCGCGGGTGATCGAGACGGTGGACAACCGGCGGGCGATCGGGCGTTCCCGCGGCGGCACCGTGGCCCGGCGATCCCGATAGGCGCGTCCCTGACAGGACCGCGAGCAGTAGCGCCGGCGCCGTCCCCGGGCGGGTTGACGAAGGGTTTCACCGCAGCGCACACAGTGGGTCACGACCCCGATTTCATCACACGAAATGCCGTGACGAAATAGTGGTGATGCACTGGTGAGCCGCATATGTTCGTCTACAGGAACACCATTCACCTAGGAGGCGGCGTCGTGGGTGCGGAACTGAGTGTGCGGCGGGCGGAACGAGACGATTTCGACCCCCTGATGACGGCGCTGCGGGAGGCTGCCCCGGACGAGGCGGTGACGGAATGGATAATGCGGGGGCATCCAATGGATCAGTTCCTCGACGTCTATCTGCCCGAGATCATCGAACGCGGGTTCGGTGACGACGAGATCTGGATCGCGGGCGCCGAGGACGAGATCTGGGCGGTCTCGGTCTGGCAAGCCGTCACTTCCGTCGACCGTCTGCTGGCCGACGCGACCACCGCCCGCGAACACGCCGAACGGGCTCCGGATAGCCGTCCGCTACAGCGTTCGGCGTATGTCACCGAACTCCTGGCCCGGGAACACCCCCGGCGGTTCCCGCATCGGTACCTGGAGTTGATCGTCACCGTGCCTCGATATCGGGGGCAGGGTGCGGGTGCGGCAATCCTCGGCGACCGGACCCGGGCGCTGGCGGCCGCGGGGATGCCGGCGTACCTGGAAGCCAGTACCGAACGGTCGTCGCGCCTGTATGCCAGGCAGGGATTCGTGCCCACCGGTGCGACTCACACGCTGCCCGAGGACGGGCCGACTCTCATTCCTATGTGGTTCGCGGCCTGACGCGCCGCTCGTGGCGGCGGAACTCGTGACCCGTAGCGCCGCGGAGCACCAGGACCAGGCCACCCACCGGTGTGGTGCTGCACCCGGCGCGGGGCGGTCCGCGACCCTGTGGGGCCGGGATAAGCTCGGCGGGTGAGTGACGCCGGGCTGAAACAGGGACCTGTCCATGGAGTTCATGTCGAACTCGGGGCGAAATTCGCGCCGTTCGGCGGATGGGAGATGCCGGTCTCCTACGCGGGGACCGTGGCCGAGCACACCGCGGTACGGGAATCGGCGGGGCTGTTCGATGTGAGCCATCTCGGCAAGGCGACCGTACGTGGTGCGGGGGCGGCCGAATTCGTGAACTCCGCGCTGACCAACGATCTGGGACGGGTCGGTCCGGGCAAGGCGCAGTACACGCTGTGCTGCACCGCGGACGGGGGTGTGGTCGACGACCTCATCGCCTATTTCGTGCGTGACGACGAGATCTTCCTGGTACCGAACGCGGCGAACACCGCGACGGTGGTGGAGTTGCTGGCGGCCGCCGCGCCGCCGCGGATCACCGTCACCGACGAGCATCGCGAGTACGCGGTGTTCGCGGTGCAGGGGCCCCGGTCGGCGGAGGTTCTGACCGAGCTCGGACTGCCCACGGATCTGTCGTATATGGCATTCACCGACGCCGAGTGGCGCGGGCAGTCCGTGCGCGTGTGCCGGACCGGCTACACCGGTGAACACGGGTACGAACTGCTGCCGCGCTGGGACGGCGCCGAGGCACTGTTCCGGGCGCTGGTCGAGCAGGTGCGCGCGGCGGGTGGCGCGGTCGCCGGGCTCGGTGCGCGCGACACCCTGCGCACCGAGATGGGCTACCCGCTGCACGGCCACGAACTCTCCACCGAGATCACGCCCGTACAGGCCCGGGCTTCCTGGGCGGTCGGCTGGGCGAAAGCGGATTTCTGGGGCAAGGCCGCCCTCGAAGCGGAACGGACGGCCGGTGCCCGCCGGATCCTGCTGGGCCTGGAGGCACTCGACCGCGGTATCCCACGGGAGAACCAGGCGGTGCGCCACGACGGCCGGGAGGTCGGGGTGACCACCTCCGGGACCTTCTCGCCGACCCGGCAGCTCGGGATCGCCCTGGCGCTGCTGGATCCGGCGATCCCGCCCGGCAGCGAGGTCGAGGTCGATGTCCGCGGCCGGTCGCTGCGCTGCACCGTGGTGCGGCCACCGTTCGTCACCCCGCATACCAGCTGAACCCGGAGACCGCCCGGTTCGGACCGGGACGGTTGAGAGACTCGTGGGTCACAGACAACGGGACCACCGCGGATTCGGTGCGGACGCAGGACATACACTGCTGGTCATGACCGCTGCTGCACAGTTCGCCCGTATCCCTCATCCTGCGCCCACCCCGGCGCAGCGGGTACAGGAGATTCTGACGGCACCCGGTTTCGGCCGGTTCTTCACCGACCATATGGTCACCATCGACTACACCGAGGCCGACGGCTGGACCAACGCGGTCGTCGAACCCTACGGTGCGCTCACCCTGGACCCGGCGACCATGGTCTTCCACTACGGACAGGCGATTTTCGAGGGCCTCAAGGCGTACCGGCAGCCGGACGGGCAGGTCGCGTGTTTCCGGATCGACGCGAACGCCGCCCGGTTCCGCCGCTCCGCGCGCCGGATGGCGATGGCCGAACTGCCCGACGAGCTGTTCATCGAATCGGTGCGGCAGCTGCTCGACGTCGACGGGGCCTGGGTCCCCGAGGCCGGCGGCGAGGAGTCGCTGTATCTGCGGCCGTTCATGTTCGCCACCGAATCGGGGCTGGGTGTGAAACCGGCCTCCGCGTACAAGTACCTGTTGCTCGGTTCGCCGGCCGGCGCCTACTTCCCCCGCGGCGTGAAACCGGTGCGGGTGTGGCTGTCCACCGAATACGTGCGGGCGGCGCCCGGCGGCACCGGTGAGGCGAAGGTCGCCGGTAACTACGCCGCCTCGCTGCTCGCCCAGGCCGAAGCCACCGCCAAGGGCTGCGACCAGGTGGTGTGGCTGGACGCCTGCGAACGCCGCTACGTCGAGGAGATGGGCACCAACAACCTGTTCTTCGTCTACGGCTCCGGCGCCGACGCCGAGCTGGTGACCCCGGAACTGTCCGGGTCGCTGCTGCCCGGTATCACCCGTGACTCGCTGCTCACCCTGGCCGCCGATTCCGGTTACCCCGTGACCGAGCGCAAGATCTCGGTCGAGGACTGGCGTGCGGGTGCGGAATCCGGCGAGATCACCGAGGTTTTCGCCTGCGGTACGGCGGCGGTGATCACCCCGGTCGGCTCGGTGGCCGGGCCGGACGGTGAGTTCACGATCGGTGGCGGCGAACCCGGCGATGTGACCATGGCGCTGCGCGACACCCTCACCGGCATCCAGCGGGGCACGTTCGCCGATGTCCACCAGTGGATGCGGGTGCTCTGACCCCCGCGGATCTCCGGGTACCGGGCGGATGCGCCGGTACCCGGACCGGCGATATCAGCCCGGCATGAGGGCGTGCCATTCGGCCAGCGAGCGCGGGCGCAGCACGTAATTGTTGTCGCGGATGCTGTCCAGGGAAGCGTGCGGGTCGGCGGAGTACCAGTGGCCCGGATAGACCTCCGGGTTTATCGGCATATCCGCCAGCGACCGCAGGCTCGCGAACATCGCCGCGGAATCCCCGCCGGGGAAATCGGTGCGGCCGCACCCGTCGATGAACAGGGTGTCGCCCGCGATGAGTTTGTCGTCCACGAGGAAGCACTGGCTGCCGGGGGTGTGCCCGGGGGTGTGCAGGAATTCGATATCGAAGGCGCCGACACTCAGCTTGTCGCCGTGGCCGTGCCCGGTCAGCTCGCTGGGGGCGATCCCGGTGACATTCGCCACCCAGGATTTCTCTTCGTCGTTCACATGGACGGGCACGGTGGCCTGTTCGAGCAGTTCCTTCACGCCGCGCAGCGTGAACCCCATCATGGTGCCGCCGATATGGTCGGGATGGTGGTGGGTGACCAGTACCCCGGACAGTTTCAGGCCGTCGCTCTCGGCGATACCGGCCAGATCGCCCGCGGCGTAGGCCGGGTCGACGACAACACACTCGCCGGTGTCCCGGTCACCGATCAGATAGGCGAAATTGCGCATCTGCGTGGCGATCGGGTCGCCGATGGCGAAATCCCGGCCGGCGAGCAGTTGGCGGAAGTAGAGACGCTCGGCTGACATACCTACCACCTTATGGGCAGCACCGCGGCGGTGAGACGCTGCGTTCGCAATCTCGGGGCAGGTGACATCAGAACGGCCCGGCTTTGTGGGTGCACAACGTGTCTGGGCCAGCTTGCGTCGGGTGGTGAGCACTACGGCAACGGAGCGCGGTACGGGTCGATTCCCGGCCTGTGAGCCGCCGGCGCCCGGACAACCGGATATCCGTCAGCCGTAACCCGTGGCCGCCGCCGCGAAACCCAGCGCGGCCAGTGATGTGCTGAGCTCGACAGCGGCGCCGAGCAGGTCGCCGGAGAGCCCGCCGATCCGGCGGATACCGTGGTCGGTCAGCCGGACGGCCGCCAGCAGCGCGAGCAGTGCGATCAGCGGTCCGGACCATGCGAGTCCCGGAACGGCCCAGACGGCTGCCGCGGCAGCGAGCGCCCCCCACACCACCACCGTCAGCCGTGACTGTGTCCCCGCGACCAAGGCACCGAATCGGGTATCGGGAGCCGGCTCGATACCCCGGCGGCAGGCCGCAACCACCGCGACCCGGCCCAGGCCCACCGCGACGATCACCGCGAACCAGTGACCGGAACCGGCCAGCGCGGTGAACGCGCCGGCTTGGATACCGGCGGCCGAGACGACCGCGACCACGCCGAACGGCCCGGCGCCGCCGCTTTTCATGACTTCCCGCGCACGCTCCGGCGGTCCGTACACGCCGAGCCCGTCGAAGGTATCGGCCAGCCCGTCCAGGTGCATGCCCCGGGTCAGCAGGGCCAGCACCGCGACCGCGACGAACCCGGCCGCGGCACCCGCCGGCGCCAGCAGCCACAGCGCCGCCGCCGCCGCGACCCCGAGCGCGAGACCGGCGACCGGTGCCAGCGCGATCGCCCGGGTCGCCGCGCGGCGGTCGACCTCGGCCGGACCGCGCACCGGCAGCACGGTGAGCCAGGAGAAGGTGAGACGGAGGGTCAGCACAGCGCCGGCCCGGAATCCGGCGCGATCACTTCTGCAGATCGACGGCGGGCGCGGCGGCCGTACTGACACCGGCGTCCGCGAAGGTCGCCATCTCGGCCAGCACGGCCACGGCCGAACGCAGCACGGGAAGCGCCGTGAGCGCACCCGACCCCTCGCCGAGCCGCATCTCCAAGCCGAGGATCGGGTCGAGTTTCAGTTTGGTCAGCGCCGCGGTATGCGCGGGTTCGGTCGAGCGGTGCGCGGCCACCCACCAGGCCGACGCGCCCGCCGCCAGATCCTCGGCCACCAGGGCCGCGGCGGTCACGATCAACCCGTCGAGCAGTACCGGTGTGCGCCGCGCCGCGGCCTGCGCCAGGAACCCGGTCATCGCGGCGATATCGGCGCCACCGGCCACCCGCAGCAACTCGACCCCGTCGCGGGCGACCGGCCGGGCCCGCCACATGGCGTCCCGCACGGCGGCCACCTTGCGCATCCAGCCGTTGTCGTCGACGCCGGTACCGCGACCGACCGCGCGGACCGGTTCGGTCGCGGTGAGTGTGGCGATCAGCACGGTCGCCGGGGTGGTGTTGCCGATACCCATATCGCCGGCGATGAGCAGATCCGCGCCCGCGTCGATCTCCTCGTCGGCGATCGCCCGGCCGGCGGCGAGCGCGGCGTCGACCTCGTCGGCACTGAGCGCGTCCGCGCGGTCGATGGCGCCGCTGGACCGGCGGACCTTGTGCGCGCTCACCGCGGGGTCGGTATCGCCGGCCACCGCGATATCCACGACCCGCACGCCGGCATCGGCGATCCGCGCCAACGCGTTGACCGCGGCGCCACCGGCCCGGAAGTTGGCGACCATCTGCGCGGTGACCTCGCTCGGATACGCCGAGACACCGTGCTGGGCCACCCCGTGGTCACCGGCGAACACCACCACCCGGGCACGCTGGAACTGGGCCGGCGGGCATACGCCCTGACACGCCGCCACCCAGTTACCCAGTTCCTCCAGCCGCCCCAGCGACCCCTGTGGTTTGGTCAGCGACGCCTGCCGCTGCTCGGCCGCCGCGCGGGCACCGGCATCCGGCGGGGTAACGGCTGCGAATCCCTCTGACACTGTGTGAAGCCTTCCGATCGGGTAGCTGTCGCGCCGGGCGCCGTACCGGTTCCGGCCGCCTGCCCTCCGACAATATTGCCCGCACCGCTACGGGACGGTGGGACCACCCGCCCCAGCGATCTACCCCGCCGCCCCTACCTCGCGAGGTACCGCCGGTGCCGGATCGAGCTATCACGTGGCCGGGGCCACCTGCGCCGGGTTCTTCACCGGGCGCGGGGCGCCGATCGGGCCGATGCGATAGACCAGCTATCCGGCGTTCGCGACGGATGCGTTCCCGGTGCCGAAGGTCCGGCTCTGACGCGTGCAGAATCGGCGGGAGGTCAGCCGGTGATTCTGGACTGCAGCGTGGCCACACCCGCGCCGGTCAGTTCGGCGCAGTAGCCGTCGCGGCCCGCCAGCGCCATCACCAGGGCGAGAGTGGTGCCGCGGACTTCCGGGCCGGTTCCGATATCGAACGGGCTGTCGGTCGCGACGAGATGGAGTCCCTCGCGGAGCGTGCGACCGGAAACGGTGAAATCGCGGGCGGCGAAGAACCGCGCGACCTCGGTCACCGCGGCGGCCGCCGGAGTCCCGGTCAGCCCGAGTGGCCGGCGGATGTCCTGCCCGTGCACCACGACCTCACCCAACCAGGCCGGGGTGTGCCCGGAAGGTGCTGTCGTACTCGTGCCGACCGCCCGGAACCGGGCCAGTGTCTCCGCGGGATCGGTGCCGAGGTATTCCCGCATCCGTCGCTGATTGTGCAGGTCGGCGTCGAAACGGGCGCCGGCCATACTGCGGATCCAGCGCAGCGGGCCGATACTCGCCGCCGCGGTGAGATGCGCGAGGACCTCCTCGACCGTCCACCGACCGCATAGTGAGCGGGTCCCCCACTGCTCCGGGGTCAGATCGGCGAGCTCGTCGGCCAGCGCGGCCCGTTCCCGGTGGATCGCGGCCCAGATATCGGCGCGTGACATGGTCTGCACGGTGCTCATCGAAGCAGGTGCGTCCGACACGATCGGCTCATTTCAGGCGCGTCGGCAGGCCGGCCAGGACGAAATAGACCTCGTCACAGACGTGGGCGAGACGTTGGTTGAGGGTGCCGATCTCGTCGCGGAAGAGTCGGCCGGAGCGGGTCGCGGGGATCACGCCGAGTCCTACCTCCGGGGTGACCAGCACCAGCCGGCCCGGATACTGCCCTACGGCGGCGACCAGCGCATCGGTGTCGGGCGTGATCGTGCCCCGCGGTTCGTCCCAGGCGCCGCGGGCGTCGAGGCGGGCGGTGAGCCAGGTGCCGATATCGTCGACCAGGGTGGGGCCGGGGTGGGCGATGCGCAGCACCGTGGCCGGATCGGCGCCGTCGAGCACTGTCCAACCGGCGGGGCGGCGGGCCCGGTGCGCGGCGATACGGGCGGCGAAATCGGTGTCCGCGGGGTCCGGGATCGCGGTGGCCAGATAGCGGACCGGCCCCTCGCCGACCTGGGATTCGGCGAATGCGGATTTCCCGGACCGTGCGCCACCGAGAACCAGTGTGCGCCGCCCGGTACCGGACGTCCTGGATACCGGCGGCACAGGATCGGGTTGCGACACCCCTGGATCAGACCGCGTCGCCGGGACCGACACGCGGTTTCGGTGCGCGCATCTTACGAATCTGGGAGGCGCGGACGAAGGCGTACCAGCCCAGGCGGAAACCGGTATCGGTCTCCTTGGGGAAGCGCTCGCGCACGCGCCGGTTGACGATCCGGCCGAGCAGGAAACCCTCGGCGACCATGAACACCATCATCACCAGCATCGCCAGGGTGATGATGGACTGCCACGCCGGCGCCGCGAACATGGACAGGATCAGCAGCAACGCCATCGGCATGAACAACCCGACCAGGTTGCGGCGGGCGTCGACGATATCGCGGACATAGGCGCGCAGGGGGCCCTGATCACGGGGGAGCAGGTACTTGTCCTCACCGGCGAGCATCCGGGCCCGGCGATCCTGTGCGGCGGCCCGGCGATCCGCGGAGGCGGCCTTGCGGTCCTCCTTGGAGCCGCGGGTCTCCTTGCGGCGGGCGCGTGCTTCCTTGGAGGTCATGGGCGGCGGGGCGACGGGGCCGCGGCGGCGGCCCTCGGCCTCGCGCCGGCTCGGGGTCGGCCGGCCCTTACCTGCAGTAGGGGCGGATTTCGCCGGTGCCGGGTCGGCGTCGGTGGCGGTCGCGGCCCGAGAGCTGTCGGCGGGCACGTCGGTACCGCTGGACTCACCGCGTCGAAACAACTTCACAGTGACCAGGCTAATCGGTCGGCTGACCGGCACGGAAGCCGGGCGGTTGCCGGGTGGGACCGATCACCGCCCGCGCCGGACGTGGCGACCCTCACCGGCCGGGCGTGCCCCGGACCGGGCCGGTGCTGTGGCCAACGGGGCCGGAGATGGCAAGATGGGGGAATAAGCAGCCCGTCCGAGGGTGTTGAACCCGGAACCGTGCGCTGTTCACGGACCGACCACGCTGTCCATTAGGAGAGTTCATGACTGTGCAGAACGAGACCGCCACCGAAACCCACGGCGTGAAGCTGACCGACGCCGCCGCGGGCAAGGCCAAGGCGCTGCTCGACCAGGAGGGCCGCGACGACCTCGCGCTGCGTATCGCGGTGCAGCCGGGCGGCTGTGCCGGTCTGCGCTACCAGCTCTTCTTCGACGACCGCACCCTCGACGGCGACCTCATCGCCGATTTCGGTGGCGTCAAACTGACCGTCGACCGGATGAGCGCCCCCTACGTGCAGGGTGCCGCGATCGATTTCGTCGACACGATCGAGAAGCAGGGTTTCACCATCGACAACCCGAACGCCACCGGCTCCTGCGCCTGCGGCGATTCCTTCAACTGATATCCGCGTCGCTCGCGGCGTCGCGGTGTCGGCCTACTCGGGCCGACATTCGAGGGCCCGGCAAGGCCCGCGGCGCCGCTGGCGACGTTCGGCTGGAGAGTTTTCCGAAACTCTCAGAGCTTCGCTGAACTCGGCACCCTCGGAGGGCGCGCCGATGTTCGTGAGGCTCGGAGTTCGTCGGCATCGATCCGGAACAGTGCTCGGACTGTGGGCGGATCGTCGGCATGCCCATCGGCGACGCGGATAAGCACCGTTTACGACGCGTAGTCGTAGGCCCCGTTCATTGATACGGTGAGTCGGCGGGGGCAAGGCCCCGTTTACTTCTTGTTCGCGCTGATTCCGAAGGGGCCACTTACGTGTCCATTGCTGTATCCGCGTCCGTCGCGACCGACCATCTCATGCGGTTCCCCGGCCGTTTCGCCGACGCACTGCTGCCCGATCAGCTCGAGCATGTCTCGCTGAGTTTCCTCGTCGACGATCTGGTGATCCGGCGCGGCGGCGTGGGCGGCAACATCGCCTACGCCATGGGCCTGCTGGGCCGGTCCCCGCTGCTCATCGGCGCGGTGGGCCGTGACTTCGACGAATACCGGACCTGGCTGGAGAGCAACGGCGTCGACTGTTCGGCGGTCCGGGTCTCCGAGACCGCGCATACCGCGCGTTTCGTCTGCACCACCGACGAGGACATGGCCCAGATCGCCTCGTTCTACCCCGGTGCGATGAGCGAGGCCAGCGATATCTCGCTCACCGCCCTCGCCGAACAGCGCGCCCTGGATCTGGTGCTGATCGGCGCCAACGACCCCGAGGCCATGCTGCGCCATACCGCCGAATGCCGGGAACTACACGTTCCCTTCGCCGCCGACCCCTCGCAGCAACTCGCGCGGCTGGACGGGGATCAGGCGGTGCAGCTCATCGAGGGCTCCACCTATCTGTTCACCAACGAGTACGAATGGGGTCTGCTCAAGCAGAAGACGGGCCTCACCGAGGAGGAGATCGCCACGCGGGTCGGCGTCCGGGTGACGACCCTCGGCAAGGACGGTGTGCTGGTCGTCGATACCGACGGCACCGAGGTGCGTGTCGAGGCCGTCCCGGAGAACGCCAAGGTCGATCCCACCGGCGTCGGTGACGCCTTCCGGGCCGGATTCCTCACTGGTCACACCTCGGGGCTGAGCCTGCAGCGCTCGGCGCAACTCGGTTCGCTCATCGCTGTGCTGGTGCTGGAAACCGTCGGCACCCAAGAATGGACCCTGGACGCGGATGCCGCGCTGAAACGGCTCGGCGAAGCCTACGGCGCCGACGCGGCCGCCGAGCTCGAACCGCTGTTGCGCTGAGCCATCGCAGACCGAAGGCCCCACTCGGCGAGTGGGGCCTTCGTCGTCTCCGGGTTCCGGGTGGCCTAGACCTGCACCGGGTAGGTGGGTTCGGCGATCTCCGGTTTGATCCGGTCCTCGACGAAGATCCCGTGCCAGATCATGAACACCAGCAGCGTCCACAGCCGGCGGCTGTGATCGGAATCCCCGGCGCGGTGCGCGTCGAGCATCGCGGTGACGGCGGCCTTGTCGAGCAGGTGGTCGGTCTGCGATTCGGTGATCTGCTGCCGAGCCCAGTCGTAGAGTTCGGTGCCGCGCAGCCAGTGCCGCAGCGGTACCGGGAAACCGAGCTTCGCGCGGTGCAGCACATGCCCCGGGACGATGCCCTCCAGCGCCCGGCGCAGGGCGTACTTGGTGGTGTCCTTGGTGATCTTCTGCTCCAGCGGGACCTGTTCGGCTACCCGGAACACCTCGGTATCCAGGAACGGCACCCGCAGTTCCAGCGAGTTCGCCATGGTCATCTTGTCGGCCTTGACGAGAATATCGCCGCGCAACCAGGTGAACAGGTCCAGATGCTGCATCCGCGTCACCGGATCCCAGCCGGCCGACTGCGCGTAGATCGGGGCGGTGACATCCTGATGGGTCCATTCCGGGCGGAACTCCCGCAGCACCGACCGCAACTGGGCGTCGCTGAAACTCCGCGCGTTGCCGTAATAGCGCTGTTCCAGCGTGAGCGACCCGCGATGCAGCAGGCTCTTACCGCGGGTCCCCTCCGGGATCAGATCCGATACCTTCCCGGCCAACCGGCGCAGCCCGCCCGGCAGTTTGTCGAACGCCGCCAATGACAGCGGTTCCCGGTAGATCGTGTAGCCGCCGAACAGTTCGTCGGCGCCTTCCCCGGAGAGCACGACCTTGACGTGCTTGCGCGCCTCCTTGGCCACGAAATACAGCGGCACCAGCGCCGGATCGGCCACCGGATCGTCGAGATACCAGACGATCTCCGGGATGGCGGCGGCGAACTCGGCGGGGGAGACCACCTTGACGATATGCCGGGCACCGATCGCCGCGGCACTCTCGGCCGCCACATCCACCTCGGAATAGCCCTCACGTTCGAAACCGGTGGTGAAGGTGATGAGCTTCGGATTGTGCCGCATGGCCAGCGCCGCGATGGCGGTGGAATCGATACCACCGGACAGGAACGACCCGACGGTGACATCGGCGCGCATATGTTTCGCGACGGAGTCCTCGAGCGCCTCGGCGATCTCCCGGTAGCGGGCGGCCTCGCTGTTCACCGCGAACGGGCGCACCCCGAACTTCGGTACGAAGTACCGGGTGGTCACCGGGCGCTCGCCCGGCCGCACGACCGCGTAACTACCCGATTCCAGCCGGCGGATACCGGCGTGCAGGGTCTCCGGTTCGGGCACGTACTGCAGCACCGTGTAGTGCTCGAGTGCGCGATGGTCCAGGGATTCGTCGAGATCCAGGTCGCCGAGCAGTTCCAGCAGGCTCTTCTTCTCGCTACCGAACGCGGTGCCGCCGGGTCCGGTCGCCAGGAACAGCGGTTTGATACCGAACGGGTCGCGGGCGAGGAACAATTCCCGGTCACGGGTATCCCAGATCGCGAAGGCGAACATGCCGCGCAGCCGCCGCACGGCCTCGGGGCCCCAGTAATGGAAGGCCGCCACAATGGCCTCGCCGTCACCCTCGGTGGCGAACATCGGCCGCTCGCCGAACTCGGCCGCGTGGTCGCGGGACAGTTCCGCGCGCAGTTCCAGATAGTTGTAGATCTCGCCGTTGAACGTGAGGGCGTAACGCTCCGGATCGTCGGCCGGTCCCCAGCGCAACGGCTGGTGCGAATGTTCGATATCGATGATCGAGAGCCGGTTGAATCCGAAGATCAACTGGTCGTCGTGCCAGGTGCCGCGCTCGTCCGGTCCGCGGTGCCGGACACAGTGCAGGGCGTCGTACACCCGCTCCACCGTTTCCGGCGCTGCGGTATCGGACGTCAGAAATCCGAGCAGTCCACACACTGCGGCGCTTACCTCGTTTCCTCTGGTCGGGGATCCGCGCCGAGGCAGGCGGGCGCGGTGGGCGAAATCTAGTGTCCGAGTATGCCGCACCCCCGGTTTTCCCGTGCGATACACCTCCGTTCTGCGGCTACGCTGTCGCGCGGAGTGTCGAAGCCGACCCGACGGCGTACCGGGCGCGTGTTTGGTCTACGCTGCGTAGTACTCGGACTGTTCCGGGTGGTGCTGCGTGGTGCGCAGGGCCGCCGGAGAGGCCCGATGTGCTGTTTTTCTGTATCACCGGAGGCGGTCCTCGCCGCCGTGGATGCGATGTCGGAATGTGTGGCGACCAGGAAGGCGTGAGCGTGGCGCACAAGGCGAGCGACGAGATCGGGGCACGGCCTGCCCGGCGGCGGGGAAGTGTCCTGCGGCGGGCCGGTCTGGCGGTATCCCTCGGGATCACCGCGATGCTCGTCTCCGGCTGCTCGATCGACAATGTGTGGTTGCGGTTCGGCTGGCCCTCGGGTGTCACCCCGCAGGCGCACCGGATGCGGGAACTGTGGACCTGGTCGGTCGTGGCCGCCCTCATCATGGGCGTGCTGGTCTGGGGTCTCACCTTCTGGACCGTCATCTTCCACCGCAAGAAGAAGAACTCGCCGGAGTTCCCGCGGCAGACCGGCTACAACGTGCCGCTCGAACTCACCTACACGGCGATCCCGTTCGTGATCATCGCGGTGCTGTTCTACTTCACCGTGGTCGTGCAGAACTACGTGCACGAGAAGGTCGACAATCCCGATGTCGTCGTCGACGTGACGGCCTTCCAGTGGAACTGGAAATTCGGGTACCGCGAGGTCGACCTGAAGAACGGCTTCACATACAACGGTGTCGACACCGTGCGTGAGGACGCGAACCAGGAGCAGCTGCAGGAGTACGCCGAGCGCACGAACGAAGACGGCCACGAGCAGCCGGGCCCCGTCCACGGCCGCCCGGAGAACGATATCCTCTCGTTCCTGCACTACAACAAGATCGAAACGGTCGGCACCAGCACCGAGGTACCCATCCTGGTCCTCCCCACCGGCAAGGTGATCGAGTTCCAGCTGGCCGCCGCGGACGTCATCCACGCGTTCTGGGTTCCGGAGTTCCTGTTCAAGCGGGACGTGATGCCGAACCCGAAGGAGAACAACTCCGATAACGTCTTCCAGATCAGCGAGATCGAGCGCGAGGGCGCCTTCGTGGGCCGCTGTGCGGAAATGTGCGGCACCTTCCACTCGATGATGAACTTCGAGGTCCGCGCGGTGACGCCGGAGAAGTTCCAGAGCTACATCCAGGCCCGGGAATCCGGTATGACGAACGCGGCGGCACTGGAATCCATCGGCGAATCGCCGGTGGCCACCTCGACGCAGCCGTTCAACACCGATCGCACGGTCAAAACCGATGCCACCGAGAGCAAGTGAGGACTGATCTCCGATGAGGATCGAAGCACGACTGTTCGAACTGCTCACGGTGTTCTTCATCATCGTGGGCATCATCTACGGCTTCTTCACCGCGCAATCGCGTACCGGCATCGAATGGGCGGGCACCACGGCGATCGTGCTCACCGCGGGCCTGTCGCTGATCATCGGCACGTATTTCCGTTTCGTGGCCCGCCGCCTCGACCTGCGGCCGGAGGACTTCGAAGACGCGGAGATCGTCGACGGTGCGGGTGACCTCGGGTTCTTCTCGCCCGGCAGCCCCTGGCCGATCCTGCTCGCCGGCGCCGCCTCGGTCACCGCCCTGGGTTTCGCCTTCTTCGAGCCCTGGCTGATCGGGCTGGGCGTCATCCTGATCCTCACCGCCGCCGGCGGCCTGGTCTTCGAGTACTACCTGGGCCCCGAAAAGCACTGAGTTCTCTCGAGCAGAAAACCCCGCAGTCCGAGTCGGCTGCGGGGTTTTCTGCTGCTGCGGTGAGCGGAGTCGCACGTTGCGGTCGGGGGTCGGGGCCCGCCCGGTTCTGGAGAGGAGTGAAGAACCGGGTTGACAGGTCCCCGCGCCGGAGGCGGCCCAAAAAACAGCTCAGTCGGTGGATTCGTAGCGGGTGCTGTTTTCCGAGTGGCAGATCTCGTCGATGCCGGTGACGATATCGCGGAGCTGTTCGGAGGGGAGCGCGTACGGGCGCAGCCGGCAGGTGAAGGTGATCAGGCCGTGGTCGGTTTCCGGCAGGCCGTGGGCCGCGGATTCGGCGCGCAGATACGCCGAGCGCACGCCGTAGGTCATGGCCGAGATCACGGTGAAGCAGCCGGTGCGTTCCCGGTGCCCGTTGAACAGATCGTGCAGGCGGTAGAACACCGAGGTGTAGTTGGACAGCGGTGCGAATACGCCGACCCGGTAGGCGGGGCCGCGCTCCGAGGAACTGATCACCGTATCGGCCAGATACTCCGCGTCCCGCAAGGTCAGCACCTTGGGGGTGAACATCACGGCACCTGCCGCGGCGTTGCGGACCGGCATTCCGGCCTTACCGCTACTGGCCGAGGCGATCGCACCGAGCGACCGGCGGGCCCGGCTGCCGACCTCGCGGCGGGCACGCAGCGACCGGGTCGGTGCGGTGGGGTAGAGGCTGGACCACTGGCCGAAACGGACCGTGCCCAGCTGGACCTGTCCGGCGCCGGCCGGGCGGGACACCTTGAGCGGTGCGGTGTCCACCCAGCGGCCCACCTGCAGGACCGCGTCGCGGGGTTTGCCGACCTCGGTGTAGGCGTAGTCCACGAAACTGTCGAAATCGAGGAACCGGTGCGAATCGGTGGACAGCCAGGTGTTGTCCTTGTCGATCTCGACGGCGTCCAGGGTGAGCGCGGTGATGATGCCCGCCCGGCCGCCGGCACCCAGGATGCGATGGAAACGCTCGGTGTGATGGGTGCGGCCGCAGGTGCCGATCCGGCCGTCTGTATCGACATACTCCAGATCCGCGATCTGATCGATGAACAATCCGTACCGGTGCGAGGCGGTACTCACGCCGCCCACCGAAGCGAAACCACCGGCGGTGATATCCCGGTGGTCGCCCACCACGGGAAGCCCCAGCCCGTGCGCGCTCAGCCGGCGATCGATATCGGACAGCCGCGCACCCGCCTGGACCCGGACCGTCCGGCGGCCCAGATTGAGGTCGACGATCGCGTTCATCCGGCGCAGCGAGACCACCGTCTGCTGATCGGGCAGGGCGAGGCCGTCGGCGGCGGGATCGCCCCCGTGGACGGTGAGCGGCCTGGACAGGTCCCTGGAATTCCGCACGGTGCGAACGACATCCGCGGTGTCGAGAGGCAGATACTCGGCGGGAGAAACGATGGACGGCGTGCTCATGGCAGGAAGCTAACCACAGCCCGGCGGCTGCGGCGATATCGAATCACGGATCTGCCCCTATCCGTCGGCGGAACAGTCGGAACGGTTCCCGGTTCTGCGTCGGCCGGCGGGAGCGAAGGCGCGGCGCCGATCGGGCTCCGACCCCGGCACGTCGGTGCCGGCACATTTGAATTCTACCGTTGACCTGTGGCTTTAACGCAGTCCAGCCCATGACGGCCGAGGACATCCCGGTGTGGATCGCTGGTCCGCTCTGTCCAGGGGGGTTTCGCCGACCAGCCGCCCCGAACGACCACCATGGGAACTACCACCATCGTGCCCACTCTCGGCGCAGTCTGTACACCACGCGTTCACGGTCGGGGCCCGCCCCTGGTCTGGAGCGGGGGAGCGAAGCGGAGGAGCGGAGGAGTGCAGGGGTTGATAGGGCCCCGACCTCGAGGCGCGGAGCGCCTCCGAAAACACAGCCCGCCCCTTCGCGGATGGTCTACGTCGAGAGAAGGATTAATAGGCCTCGACTCCGCGACGCCGGAGACGGCGCCATAGGAGACGCCGGAGACGACGCTGTAAATACCAGTGCTGCGTCGCCGGATTCGTCGCTGGAAATACCGCTCAGCGGGCCAGCAGATGTAGCCGCTGCCCGATCACATCGACCCAGTTCACTTGTTCGAACGTCGCGAAATCGACCCGGATCGCGTCCTGGACATCGCGGCCCGGGGAGAACAGGAGAGCGCGTTTATCGGCTTCCAGCACCACATACATACCGTGTGGGTCGGCGACGAAGGTCACCTCGAGCTGGTTCAGTCCCGGAAGGCGTGGTGACGGGCCGAATTCGATCTCCTGGAAGAACGGGAGCTGATGCGGGATCCGGTCCACTCGGCCGGCTTCCACGTCGGCGTGCTGGATACCGAAACCCCACGCTTCGACGGCCGCGAGCAGAACATGCTGCGCGGGCAGGGCGCCCACGCCGATGGGATCGGTGTCCGCGGCGTCGAATCCGCCGTCCACATCGACCCGGGTGCGTACCGCCACCGCGGTCCCGTGCAGATGCCGCCCGTTATAGAAGGTGATCGGCGTTTCCCAGGGTGTGCGCAGTTCGAATCGGCCCTCCAGCGGGTGTCCGGGGTGCAGTTCGAACGGCCCGAACACCGGCTGGCGCGCGAACGCGAGGTCCACCAGGTGCTCCCGGCCGTCGTATTCCCGTTCGGCCCGGGTGATCAGCTCCACCGCGACCCCCTTGATCCGCACCGGCCGGTCCTGGCAACGCATCCGGATCACCCCCTGCACCGGCTGTCCGGGCTGCACTCCCGGGGTGAAGAGCTCCGTCTCCACCTCGGTGGAATTCGTGCCGAGCGCGCCCAGCATCGCCTTGAACATGTCCGTAGTCTCCGATCGAGCTTGTTCCAGGTCGCTGTGCTCGGACACCGACGCCATTCAAGAGTTCACCTCGAAGCGTATCCCGGTTCGGAATGCGGCGGCGGACTCGATCGGGTCGACCGACGTGATGCCATCCTCCCGGCGAACTCTCGCGCCAGGTGGATGACCCCGTCGGGTGGATTGTCCGGTTGCTGTTCGGCCACCGGACGGGCAGGTATAGTGGCGGCGAAGCTACGCGCGCTGTATATCCTTACCGTGCAGTGGGTTTCAATTCCAAGGGGGCGTGGTGTACATCGATGAACGAATCGATCGTGCTGCCGACTGGTTCGCGCGGAGCCTGGTCCGGATCGACGGGGAACACGCGGGCTGGGGGTGGTCTACCGACGTTCCGCCCAATCCGCAGGATTCCGCTGAGGTTCTCTGCGCGTTATCGCGTGTCGGTCGCCCGGTGCCGGAGGAGCCGCTCGTATTGGCGATGGTGCGTCGCGATGTTGTTCGGCACAGCAATCAAGACGAATGGGCATTCAGAGCGCCGATCGACGCCGCCTGGCGCCTCCGGGCCCTGCGTTGCTCAGGTGGGGCCGCAACCGATGACCATGTCATCGGATGTCGCGACCTGCTGGTCGCGACGCAGGACCCGGATACCGGCGGCTGGGCACTGGCCGACGGTGTGGCTCCGGTTTCGGTAACGGCTACGGCGGCCGCAGTGCGGGGGTTGGTCAGCCTGGCTGCCACCGATGAGCTGGCTGCGCGGACAGCTCTTCGTGGGACGATGTTTCTGGTTTCTGCCATGCTCGATGGTGACGCATGGGTGTCGCCGAACTATGCCTCGGCCCATATTGCGAGCTTGCTGGCGATTCCTGAGATCGCGGCATTGGGTGGCCCCCGGGTACGGCGGGCGTACGAGCTTGCCGCGGACAGGGTCCTGGAGTGCTTGGAGACCGGCCTCGGCAAGCTCGAGGAGGAGCCGATCCGCCGCGGCAGTGTGACGCAAACCTGGCATCACGCGACCTTGCCGCTCTCGGTCGCGGCCTTGGCCACCTCCGGTGACCGGCTCATCTTTCACCCGACGTTCCGCCGTGCATTCGCCGAGCTACTCGATTACCAGCAGCTGTCGCCCATCCACGCCGACCGAGGTGGCTTTCGTACCTCCAGCGAAGGCTTCATCACCTCCTACTCGACAGCACATGCGATCCATGCGCTGGCGCAGGTGCGGTCCGAGGTCGGCGATTGGGTGAATCCGGCCACGGTGTTCGACATGTTGTGCCAACGCGGGGGCGTCCACCACACGGATCCGCAAGAGGTCGTCCAGCTGGGAAAGTCGCGCCTTGTGATGAACAGTCCCGCCGGGGCCGCTTTCCTTGCGGTGGGGGCCTCGGCGGGGTTCACCATTGTGATGCTGGCTCTGCTGTTCGCCCGGCCCCTCGGCGAGCTCGGCAGCCGAGCCTTGGTCGCCTGGGGAACCTTCCTGGTCTTTCTGGGAATTTATGGCTTTGCCGCGACTCGTCTCACGCGACTGTCGAAGCGGAGAGTGGCAGCGGTCGTATTCGCCGCTTTCACCGCGATAATTTTTCCGGTTGTCGCGTTCCTGCTGGCCTGAAGCGCCCGTGGCGGGCCGGCAGTGACCGAGTACGGGCCTCAGCTCGCCGCGGACTCCGGGATTCGCGGGGTATGGGAGGACGGGCCGGACGGGACGTCCTTCTTGAGGCTGGCGGCGTACACGTCGACGTACTCCTGACCGGACATCCGCATCAGCTCGTACATGACCTCATCGGTGACCGCGCGCTCGACGAAACGGTTACCGCCCATACCCTCGTACCGGGAGAAGTCGATCGGCTTCCCGAATTTCACGGTGACCTTGCGGCGCCGCCACCGGAACGGTCCGGGCGGGCTCACCTCGTCGGTGCCGATCACCGCGACCGGGATCACCGGAACCCCGGTTTCCAGCGCCAGCCGGGCCATACCCGTCTTGCCCTTGTACAGCCGGCCGTCGGGGGACCGGGTGCCCTCCGGGTACAGACCCACGAGCCTGCCCTCGTCCAGCAGTTTGCGTGCTGCGATGAGCGCGTCTTCGGCGGCGGAGGCTCCGCTGCGATCGATCGGGTACTGGCCGGATGCACTGAAGAAGAACTTCTGGAACCGCCCCTTGAGACCGGGGGAGTGGAAGTACTCGGCCTTGGCCAGATAGTTGATCCGGCGGGGGCTCGACAGTGGAGCGAAAAGCCAATCCGCGAAGGAGAGGTGATTTCCCGCCATGATGGCCGCGCCGTCGGCCGGGATATTCTCCACGCCCTCCACCTCGGGCCGGTTGTACAGATGGATGAACGGACCCAGCAGCACGAACTTGAGCAGCCAGTAGAACATGACGTCCTTACTCCGGGAATCGGGATCGAAGTGTGAAGAGCCTCGGATGCCGACTCTACCGCCGGTCGCGGACCCTATCCAAGCTCGGTTGTGTTAATTCTCTATCTATGGCGCGCCCTCCGGCCCCGCGGGGCCGGGGCCTGCCCGGTCGCTCAGCGGCCGGCGATCAATGCGGTGCGGGCGAGTTCGGCGGCGCCGATCATTCCGGCGGCTTCGCCGAGCTGGGTGGTCCGGATACGGGCCAGCGGACGGTAGCCGTGACCGGTTACCGCGGCGGCGTATTCTTCGCGCGCTTCGTCGAGGAACAGCGGCGCCGAACTGCTCACCCCGCCGGCGATCACCACCAGGTCGGGGTCGAAGATATCGCCCACGAATGCCAGGCCCAGGCCCAGCCAGCGCGCGAAGTCGGCCATGACCCGCTGGGCCAAGGGATCGCCGTCCTGGGCGGCGTTGGCCACCCGGCGGCCGGTGAGCGCACCCGGGTCGGCGACGATCTCCTTCGCCAGCATCGACGGCGTGGCATCGGTGGCCAGTAGTTCGATCGCGGTTTCGGCCAATGCCGTTCCGCTGCAGTAGCGTTCCCAGCATCCGCGTTTACCGCAGCCGCAGTCGCGGCCCTGGGGGACCACCTGCAGATGCCCGAGTTCCGGTGCGACACCGTGCGTACCGCGATACAGCGCGCCGTCGATCAACAGGGCCGCGCCGATTCCGGTGCCGATGGCGACCAGGACCACATTGTGGCCGCCCGCCGCGGCACCGAACCGGTACTCGGCCCACATGGCAGCGTTGGCATCGTGTTCGAGGAGCACGGGCAGGCCGAGCCGTTCGGTCAGGCGTTTCGCGACCGGCGCGCCCCGCCAGGGCAGATGGGGTGCGAAATGCACCGTGCTGCGGTCCGCCGAGATGAACCCGGCCACGGCCAGTCCGACGGCGTGGATACTGTGCCGGGCGCCGAGATCGCGGACGGCGCGATCGAGTGCGGCCTCCAGCGCCGGGGCCGAATGCGGGGTCGGGCACTGCACCGTGTCGAGTACCTCGCCGGTGCTGTCGACGACGGAGGCGCGGATATTCGTGCCCCCGATATCGACACCGACGGTGAGTGATGTGCCAGAACCGGAGGTGGACGTCATGGCTTGATATTCACGGGTATGCCGACGTACCGGGATTTTCCGGAGGAGGCGCGGCGGGAGTCCGGCCGATCGGAGCCGACCGGTTCCGCGGGACCGGATTCGGCGGCCGGCCCGTCGGTTCCGGTGTCCGCGGTATCCGCCCCGGCGGAGCCGGACGACGGATCTCTGCCGGCGCCCGGGGAATCGTCCGGGGCCGCGGGGGTTCCCGTGCCGTGATCATGCGAGACGACCGGGTCGACCGGTGCGCCGGCCAGTGCCTCCCGCAGGACGGTCACGATCGCCGTGCCGTGCGCCGCGACGGCCGCCAGGACCTCGTGCTGCTCGCCGCGGACCAGGGCGGCCGCGGCGCACAGCGGGCACCAGGTGCAATTACTCCACTCCGGTGCACCGTCCGCGGCGGCCGCGCGCAGCACCGGCTCCACGCGTTCGAGCAAGGCTTCGGCGAGCAGGCGCAGTTCGTCGGCGAATTCGGCGATGCCCTCCGGCTGCCGGTAGTCGGTCCCGGTCATTTCGGCCACTCCTGCGGGTCGGGGCGGAAACGGATGACAAGGTATCCGTTGTCGAGTTCAGCGGTGCTGACGGTGCAGCGCCGCAGTACCGGCGCCAGACGCAACCGCCGGCGTACGCCGTCGGCTCCCACGATCAAATCGTCCTCCACTCGTCCCAGGCGCAGCGTGGCCGGATCCGCTACCGGAAGCTGGATACGCAGCGCGTATACCGAATGCACACCCGCGCCCGATTCCAGTTCCACGGCGGGCACCGCGGCGTCGGCGGGTGCCGGGCCGGCCGCCGAACCCGCATCGTCGCCTATCCGGGGGCCGCTGTCACGCCGAACGGGATCGCCGCCGCCGGTGTCGTTCCCGGAGACGCTGCCGTCGGCCGCGACGGCACACGACAGCCCCGCGAGCGGGCCGATACCCACCGGTTCGGCGCCGGTATGGCCCGCTACCAGCACCGGGACCTCCGGCATCGACCTTCGGAGTCCGGCGATCACATCCCATTGCTCGGCATAGCGGTGCATATACCAGCGCACCGCCGGATGCTGGGGCTCCGGTCCCGCGGGCGGCACCGCCGGCAGCACCTTGTTCACCACGACCGCCTGCAGCCGCAGGCCGAGCAGCGCCGTGGCCGAGCGCACCCGCGCGGACTCCGCGACCGCGACCCGTTCGGCCAGGGTGATCAGCCGGGCGCTGGTGCGGTCCCGGTCGGCGAGCAGGTCGCGGACCTCGGTGACGGCGGCGACGATCCGCTGCATCGTCGCCGCCAGGACGGCGCGCCGCAGATCGGTGCCGATGGCGCTCATCATCCGCTGGTGCGGGGGCCAGATCCGGTCGAGGTAGCCGAGCAGTGTGTCGGGGGCGGTGACGATGCGCAGCATATCGGCGGTGGGCGGACAGTCCAGGACGATCACATCCCATTCGCCGTCGTCCGCGTACTGTGCGATCTCCACCAGCATCAGCAGTTCCTGCACACCGGGTAGACCGGTGAGTTCGGCCGGATCCAGCGCACCCGGATCGAACCCGTGGTCGTGGCCCGGATCGGCCGCCAGGACATCGGCGACCTCCCGGAAACGGTCTTCGAGCAGGGCCAGGGAATCGAGTTCGATCACTTCGAGACCGGGGACGACCCGGGTGATCCCGGGGACCGCTCCGGCGTCGTGCGCGAACCGGAAACCCAGTGCGTCCCCGAGGGAATGCGCCTGGTCCAGGGAGGCGACCAGGACCCGCTGTCCTTCGCGGGCGTAGCCCATGGCCTGCGCGCAGGCCAGCGTCGTCTTTCCGACACCGCCCTTGCCGACGAACAATTCGACACGCGTCCGCGCTCGCCGGCCGTGATCCGGCGAGCCGTCGCCGCGGGCGCGCTCTCCGGTGGTGCGCGGCCCGGTCAGCCTTCGACCCGTTTCTTCAGTTCCTTGAGCGCGGTATCGGTGATCACCTTCTCCGCCTTGCGTTTGAACATGCCGATCATCGGGATGGTCAGGTCCACGGTCAGTTCGTAGCGCACCTCGGTGCCGCCGTCCGGCTGTTCGACCAGTTCGTAGCGGCCCTCCTGGGCTTTCTGCAGTTCGCCGCTCACCAGCGTCCAGCTCACCGCCAGATCGTCCGGGCGCCAGGTGTAGGACAGGACGTAGGTGTCCTTGACGACACCGGCGTCGAGGACGAACCGGGCGGTGCGGGCCCGGCCGTCGGGCCCGGTTTCCAGCACCTCCACCGATTTGGCCGCCGATACCCATTCCGGGTAGGACGCCAGATCGGCGATAACGGACATCACCTGTCGTGCGGGAGCCGCGATGACGATCGATCTCTGGGTCCGGTCGGCCATAGGTTCTCAGTCGTTCCTTTCGGCGGTACGGTATGGAATTCGTCAGTGGTCCGCTGGGCAGACTCCGGCCGGCCGGTCGCCCTCGAGTCGATCCTTGAGTTCGAACGTCATCACTTTGCCCGCGACCCGGCGCTCCCGGTTGGCGGCGGCGAGCTTACGCGGCGGCAGCGGCCGCGGCGGTTCGGCGTGCAGGAAGTAGTGCAGGATCACCCCGTCCAGCGAGGGTTCCAGCCACACCTCCATGGTGCCGGTCAGCGCCCCCTGCACCGACCAGCGAATTCCCTTGTCGCCCCGGTCTTCCCGGACATCCAACTCGAGATCGGGCCACCAGCGCCGCCAATGGCCCGGGGCGGCCAGCGCACCCGCCACGGCGGTGCCCGGGGCGGCGAGGAATGTCTGGTCGGCGACCTGGATACTGCTCACCCGGGTGAGCGTAGTAGATCCCGGTAGTTGCGCTGCTGGCGCGGTGTTTATCCGTCGTGCCGGAGAAATATCCGCAGGCGGGAACCGAGGGTGTCCCAGCGCCAGTGGCGTTCGACGAAGGCGCGGCCCGCGGCGCCCATCGCGGCGGCCGCGTCGCGGTCGGCGAGGATATCGGCGATCGCTTCGGCCACCCGGTCCGCGCGGCGGCCGTCCACCACCCGGCCGGTTTCGCCGTCCAGCACCGTTTCCGGTGCGCCGCCCGAGGTTCCGGCGACCACCGGTACCCCGGTCGCGGAGGCCTCCAGGTAGACGATGCCGAGACCCTCGACGTCCAGCCCCGCGCCGCGAGTTCGGGCGGGCATGGCGAAGACATCGGCGATGGTGTGGTGCGCGGCGAGTTCGGCCGAGGCGACCCGGCCGGTGAATACGACATCGTCGGCGACGCCGAGTGCCTCGGCCAGGCCGCGCAGCCGGTCCTCGTAGGGCCCGCTGCCGGCGATCACCAGGACCGCGCCGGGGATGCGTTCCCGGATCCGGCGCATCGCGACCAGCAGGACGTCCTGCCCTTTGCGCGGGACCAACCGGGACAGGCACAGGATCGTGGGGCGGTCGCCGAGGCCGTAGCGTTCGCGCAGCTGCGCGCGGGCGGCCGGATCGGGGCGGAATTTCTCCGGGTCCACACCCGGCGGCAGGTGTTCGAGCGCGGCATTCGGCCCGAACGCGGCGGCGAACCGGCCGCGCGTGTATTTACTGACGTAGGTGACGACATCGGTGTGTTCCCCGATGACCCGCAGCGCCTGCCGTGCCGCCGGCAGCATCGACCAGCCGACCTCGTGGCCGTGGGTGCTGGCGACGATCTTTCCCGCCCCGGCCCGGCGCAGCGGCGCAGCCAGCAGCGCCAGCGGTGCGGCGGCGCCGAACCACACGGTGTCGCAGCCCTCGGCCCGCATGATGGTGCGCGCCCGGCGCAGGACGCCCGGAGTGGGCAGCATGAGGGGGGTGGGATGGCGAACCACCTGGAACGGCTGCTTCGCGTCGAACCGGAGATGGCTGTCACCGCGCCAGCGGGGCGCGTAGACGACCAGGTCATCCGGGGGGAGCTGACCGGCGAACGTGTGCAGATACGACTGGATACCGCCCGGACGCGGCGGGAAATCGTTGGTAACCAGCAGGGTTCGAGCCATGGGACTCACACTATTGGCGGCCGGTCGCCGGTGACGTTCCGGGGCTCAGTATCGCCGGGCCGAATGGTAGGGGGTGGAGTCCATGGGAGCTACCGCCACCGGAACTCCGAAGGTGGAGGCGTGCAGCATGAGGCCGTTACCGGCGTAGATGCCCACATGGGAGATGTCGTCGTAGAAGAACACGACATCGCCGGGTTGCAGATCCGCGCGGTCGACCGGGGTGCCGTAGGCGGCCTGCGCGGAACTGGTCCGGGGCACCTGCTTGCCTACCTGCGCGAACGCCCACTGCACCAGGCCCGAGCAGTCGAACTGGTCGGGTCCGGTGGCGCCCCAGACGTACGGGTCGCCCACCCGGGTGAGTCCGGCGGCCAGCGCGCTGGTGCCGTTGCCGGGAACCAGGTCCCGCAGCAGGCTGTCGCGGTCGAATCCGGGTGGGAAGGGCGAGCCGGCGAGGGCGGTCCGGTCCGTCGTCGACAACGTGCCCCAGACCTCGATCACCTTGGCGACGGCATTCTGCAGATCGGTTTGTTTCCGGCCCACATCGTCGCGGACCGCGTTCGCCTGATCGGCCGCGGCGCGGGCGGAGTCGGCGGCGGAGCGGGCGGCCGATTGCGCGGCGGTCGCCGCGTCGGTGGCACGTTTGTACTGTTTCAGCTGGTCCGAGGTCTGGGTCGCCACCACGTCCAGGGTCGACATCTGGTCGAGGAGCTGCTGCGGTGAATCGCTGACCAGCACGGAGAACAACCGATTGGTGCGCGCGCCCTGATAGGCGGCGATGGCGGTGCGGTCGATCATCGGCCGGTACTTGGCGACCTCGTTGCGTGCCGCGTCGACGGCGGCGGTGGCCGCGCCGACCTTGGCGTCGGCATCGGCCTGAATCGCCAGCTTCGCGTCGAGATCGGCCTGGGCGGTGAGGGCCTGCTGGTTGAGCTGCTCGGTCTGCCGGGACAGGTCGATCATCTGCTGCACCGCTTCGCCGGCCGAGGTCGGCGCGGGAGCAGGAACGGGGTCGGCGCCGGCGGGGCCGCCGCCGTAGAGAGCGGCGGCCAGGAGTCCGGCCGCGAGGACCGTGCGGGCGGGCCGGCGATCCGGTCCGGGGGTGCGGCGACTCCGATGCTGTGTTGTCACGGCCTGCCGTGCCCCGCTCTCCTTGTGACGCCTGTGCAAGATCAACCGGTGAAGGTCTCGATTAGATTACGGAACGGGCCCGTGGGGTGTCCAGTACGACACGGAACGGTCACATCCTCCCAGGAACGTACCGCGTCGTGGGGGAGCCCGCGGGCCCGGCCGACTCAGTAGCGGCGCGCGCCGGCGAACGGCATGGACGAGATGGGGGCCAGCTGGACCGGGGTGCCCGAGGTGGCGGCGTGGACGACATTGCCGTCACCGGCGTACAGGCCGGAGTGACCGCCGCCGTAGAACGAGACGACGTCGCCGGGCCGGAGATCGTTCATCGAGATCGGGGCGCCGGCCGACAGTTGGGCGCCGCTGGTGCGCGGTAGCTCGCGCCCGGCCTGTCTATAGGCCCACTGCACCAGGCCGGAGCAGTCGAAGGCGTCCGGTCCGGCGGCGCCGTAGACATACGGGGCGCCGACCTTCGAGAGTGCGGCGTCGAGGGCCAGATCGCCGGCGGTCTTGGTGGGGGTCACGAAGGGCGGCGCGACGGCGGGGGAGTTGGGCGCCTCGAGGCCGGGGATGCCCTGGGGGATCGGGATCTCGTTGGGCACCTCGAAGGTGCCCACGCCGGGGATGGTCACCGGCTGGGCTGCGGCCGGGGCGGCGGGCAGCAGGAACGCGCCCAGGGTGGCAGCGCCGACGGCTCCGGTTGCGGCAGCGCGCCGCGCCTGTCGCTTGACGGTGGTGAACGCCATGATGCGGTCCTTCCGATCTCCCCGCCGGCGGCACCGGGGTGGTGCGCCGAACTCCGCGAGGTCTCGAAAAGATTACGAACAGATCACGGTGCTTTGTAAAGCCTGAGATCCGGATAAGTACTCGTTGCGTAGTTTTTCATCGGCAAATTATGCGAGTTGAATCACAGTCGCGGAATCGATTGCGCCTGGGTTACGTCGAGGTGATCGCTGGGCGCGCACTTCTGTGTGTTACATCGGATCTCATGGCAATTTTCAGCCGTTTTGCGCAGTTCGAGCGGGCGGATGTCACTAAGGTGACAATGTCCTCGATGGGGCAGGGGTGGCAGGTTGCCCGATCCGGGCTTCCGAGTTTTGGGCCGATTGACCATTTTCGGTGCAATGAGGCAATTGGATAGCAAATAAACATCATGTGTGAGCTGGCGCACATATTTGTGGTAATCGGGTGTCTGCGGGGGAACAGGAACATGTTCCGGGTGTGCTGAGCCCGCATCACGGTCCGATATCGCGAATCTGTCGGACCCGGGCCGTACGCTTCCCGCCGTGTCCGAACCCGCCCCGCTGCCTGCCCGGCAGCTGGCGTTCGATCAGCTCGACACCCCGCTCTACGACACCACTTTCGTGGTGGTCGACCTGGAAACCACCGGTACCAGCCCGGCCGAGGACGCGATCACCGAGATCGGCGCCGTGAAAGTACGCGGTGGCGAAGTGCTCGGCGAATTCGCGACTCTGGTGGATCCGGGCCGATCCATCCCGCCCGCGGTCGTCCAGATCACCGGAATCACCACGGCGATGGTGCGGGCCGCCCCGACCATCGAGGCGGTACTTCCCGGGTTCCTGGAGTTCGCGGCCGGCGCGGTCCTGGTCGCGCACAACGCCCGTTTCGATATCGGCTTCCTGAAGGCTGCGGCCGCCCGCTGCGATACGGCGTGGCCGCGACCGCAAGTGGTGTGCACGGTCCGCCTCGCGCGGCGCGTACTCGGCAAGGACGAGGCGCCCTCGGCCCGGCTGGGTGTGCTGGCCCGGCTCCTGGGAGCGAGTACGACGCCCACCCACCGCGCGCTCGACGACGCCCGCGCCACGGTGGACGTCCTGCACGCGCTCATCGGCCGCGTCGGCAACCAGGGGGTGCACAGCCTCACCGAACTGATCGACTATCTGCCCGAGGTGACCGCCGGCCAGCGCGCGAAACGTGCCCTGGCCGTAAACCTTCCCGCCACGCCCGGGGTCTATCTGTTTCGTGGTCCGTCGGACGAAGTCCTCTATATAGGGACCGCGGTGAATCTGCGCCGCCGGGTCCGCGGTTACTTCACCGGTTCCGAGACCCGGGGGCGGATCCGCGAAATGGTCCGGCTGGCCACCCGGGTCGATCATGTGGTGTGCGCGCACGGGCTGGAGGCAGGGGTCCGGGAACTACGCCTGCTGGCCGCGCACGCGCCGCCCTACAACCGCCGCTCGAAGTTCCCGAAACGCGTCTGGTGGATAACGCTCACCACGGAGGCCTTTCCCCGGCTCACCGTGGTCCGTGAGCCCGCCGGTCCGGCGGTCGGCCCGTTCCACGCCCGGGCGGCCGCCGCGGAGATCGCCGCCACCCTGGCCGAATACTGCGGGCTGCGCACCTGCACCACCCGGCTGTCGCGCACCGCGGTGCACACCTGCCTGCCGGAAACGGTCGGCGGCTGTCCCGCAGCGGCTGCCACACCCTGCACCGCGACCGCGTACGCGGCAGCACCGGCGACCGCTCGCGCGCTGTTCGCCGGTGCCGGCGATGCCGCGATCCGTGCGATGGTGTCGCGGATCGGGCGCTTCGCGGACACCGAACACTACGAATCCGCGGCCCGGCTGCGCGACCGTGCCGCCGCCGTCATCCGCGCCCTGCATCGCACCCAGCGGCTGGCCGCCCTGGCCCGGTTACCGGAGCTGATCGCCGCCCACCCCGACGGCGCCGGGGGCTGGGAATTCGCGGTGATCCGTTACGGGCAGCTCGCCGGTGCCGGCACCGCGGGCCGGGGCACGCCACCGATGCCCGTGGTCGAGCAGATCGTGGCCGCCGCGCAGACCGTGCGCCCGGCCGGTGCGGAGCCGGGGGGTCAGGAGCTGCCGTTGGCGGAGACGGGCCGGCAGCATCCGCCGCTGCGTGGCGCCCCGCCCGAGGAGGTCGCGTTGGTCGCGCGCTGGCTCGAACGCCCCGGAGTGCGGATCGTGCGGACCACCGAGGGCTACGCCGAACCTGTCCACGGTGCGGCCCGCTGGGTCGCCTGGGCCGATACCGCCGCTGCGGCAGCGGACGCCGCACGGGGAGCGGAGTCCTACGACGAGGAACGGGGATGACTCCGACGTTGCCCAGCCGCGATGCGCTCCACCGGGCGGGCGGTGAATGCTTAGGCTGTTCCCATGATTACCGCGATCGTTCTGATCCAGGCCGACAACGGGCGCATTCCGGAAACCGCGCAGGGAGTGGCCGATACCGACGGCGTTACCGAGGTGTACTCGTGTGCGGGGGATGTCGATCTGATCGCGCTGGTGCGGGTGCGTGACCACGAAGAGGTGGCCGAGGTGGTCACCGCGCGGATCGACAAGGTGCCCGGGGTGCAGCGCACCGTGACGCATATCGCGTTCAAATCGTATTCCAGCGCCGATGTCGAGGCCGGTTTCTCGATCGGCGAGTAGGAACCCGTCCACGGTCGGCGTGGCACGGTGTGCGCCGGTTGCGCTCCTGTGTCGAGGGGACCACGGCACGGTCGGCAGCTTGTGCGCCCTGCCGTCGGCCGGTCCGGCCCTGCCACGGTCGGGGCGGGGCCGGATGATCCGACCGGTGTCGACGTGAGGGCCGGGTGAACGATCGCCGGTCAGTCCTCGCCGAGAGTCCGGGTGAGCGCGGCCCAGCGGTCCAGCAGGGCCGCCGCCGCGCCGCTGTCGATGGCGGTCGCGGCGCGTTCGATCCCGGACACCAGGTGATCGTCGAGGTCACCGTCGAGTTCCGCGCCGCGGGACAGATCGTAGGCGGTGATCGCGGCGGCCGAGTTGACCAGGACGGCATCGCGCACCGCGCCCGCATCACCGGCGAAAACATCCCGGGCGACCTGTGCGTTCACCTGGGCATCGCCGCCGCGCAGCGCGTCCAGGTGGACCCGGGGGATACCGAGCCGCACCGGGTCGATGACCGTTTTCCGGACGCGGCCGCCGGCCACCACATAGGCGTCGGTGGTATCGGAGGTGGTGATCTCGTCCAGGCCGTCGTGGCCACGTACCACCAGCGCTCCGGCCCCGCGGTCGGCGAAAACGCCGGCGATGGTTTCCAGCAGATCGGGGAAGGCGCAGCCGATCAGCCCGGCGCGCGGCTGGGCCGGGTTGGTGAGCGGGCCCAGCACATTGAAAACCGTCGGGATCCCGATTTCTTTACGGGCCGGCCCGGCGAACCGCAGTCCCGAATGGAAGAGCGACGCGAAGCAGAAACCGATCCCCACCTCGCGCACGCACCGGGCCACCGATTCCGGGCCGAGGGCGAGTTTCACGCCGAGCGCCTCCAGCACGTCCGCGCCGCCGCTCTTGGAGGAAGCGGCCCGGTTACCGTGCTTGACCACCGGCACCCCGGCCGCGGCGACCACGACCGCGGACATGGTGGAAATATTCACCGATCCCGACCGGTCGCCGCCGGTGCCCACGATGTCGACCGCGTCGCCGTCGATCTTCACCAGGCGCGCGTGGCCGAGCATGCCGCGCGCCATTCCCGACAGTTCGGCGGGGGTGGGGCCCTTGATCTTCATGGCCACCCCGAACGCGGCGATCTGCGCGGCGGTGGAGTTGTCGGTGAAGATCTCGTCGATCACCCAGGTCGTATCGTCCGCGGTGAGGTCGTGTCCGTCGGCGAGGGCCCCGAGCATCAGGGGCCAGCTGCGCACGCTCATCTCAATCTCCTCGTAGCGCCGAAACAGGTGACCGAACGGTCATGAACACCCTAATGTGCGCGGGCGAGCGGAGCTCATCGGCAGACCGCGTGCGTCCCGGGACGTACGCCGTCCGCGCTGGATGGTGGTGTGTTCGGTGTGTCGGGATGTCGGCGCGGACGCCGGAGCGGAGGCGGGGGATCGCACGAGGTCGGTGCTGGATGGTGGTGTGTTCGGTGTGTCGGGATGTTGACGCGGACGCCGGAGCGGAGGCGGAGGATCGCAACACGCCGGAGGGTGGCGAGAAGCCCGCTGAGCCGGTGAATCCCGACACAAAAGATCTAGATGGGAACCCGACTTCGACTGTCGTACTACGAAGAGTCATACTTACGTCGTGACGACCGCAGTAGGTACCTCAGGATCGGCCATAACCCAGCGTGTGCACTCGCTGAACCGGCCCAACATGGTCAGCGTCGGTACCATCATCTGGCTGTCCAGCGAGCTGATGTTCTTCGCCGGCCTCTTCGCGATGTACTTCGTCGCGCGCAGCCAGGCGCCCGAGTGGCCGATGCCGCCGACCGAGCTCAACATCACGCTGGCCATCCCGGTCACCGCCGTGCTGATCGCCTCGTCGTTCACCTGCCAGATGGGCGTGTTCGCGGCCGAGCGCGGTGATGTGTTCGGGCTGCGCCGCTGGTACACGCTGACCTTCTTCATGGGCCTGTTCTTCGTGCTCGGTCAGGCTTACGAGTACTACCACCTGGTGGAGCACGGGACCTCGATCTCGGGCAGCTCCTACGGTTCGGTGTTCTACATCACCACCGGGTTCCACGGTCTGCACGTCATCGGCGGTCTGATCGCCTTCTTGTTCCTCCTCGCACGGACCAAGATGAGTAAGTTCACCCCCGCGCAGGCCACCGCCGCGATCGTCGTCTCGTACTACTGGCACTTCGTCGACATCGTCTGGATCGGGCTGTTCGCCGTGATCTATTTCGTCCAGTGACGCCGGCCAGCGACCGAGCGAATGCCCACCACGGTTCCGTCTACTCCAAAGGGACACAGATGAGTTCATCGCCCCCGACAGCGCCAGCGCCCGCCAGTGGTGGTGAGGCCGGCAAAAAGCGCAGGCAGCGCCGCATCCGGCGACGGATAGCGGGTGGCCTCGCGCTCATGGTGGGCCTCGTCGGAGCCGGCTTCCTCGCCTCGGCACTCACCCCTGAGCCTCAGGTCGCCACGGCGAACGAGGATTCGGTGGCGCTGATCCGCGAGGGTCAGCAGCTGTACGAGACCTCCTGCATCACCTGTCACGGCGCCAACCTGCAGGGTGTGCCGGACCGCGGTCCCAGCCTCATCGGTGTGGGCGAGGCGGCCGTGTACTTCCAGGTGTCGTCCGGGCGTATGCCGATGACCCGCAACGAGGCGCAGGCCGAACGCAAGCCCGTGAAGTTCGACGCCCACCAGACCGATGCGATCGGCGCCTATGTCGCCGCCAACGGTGGTGGCCCGACCGTGGTTCGCGACGCCAACGGCGAGATCGCCCAGGAATCGCTGCGCGGCGACGATATCGGCCGCGGTAGCGAACTGTTCCGGATGAACTGCGCCTCCTGCCACAACTTCACCGGCCGCGGTGGCGCACTGTCCTCGGGTAAGTTCGCCCCGCCGCTGGACCCGGCCTCCGAGCAGCAGATCTGGGCCGCGATGGTCACCGGCCCGCAGAACATGCCGAAATTCTCCGACCGGCAGCTCAGCCCGGAGGAGAAGCGCGACATCATCGCCTACGTCAAGGATTCGACCGAGGCCAAGACGCCCGGCGGCTGGGGCCTGGGTGGTTTCGGTCCCGCCACCGAGGGCCTCGCCATCTGGGTGATCGGCATCGTGGCAGTGGTCGGTTCCGCGATCTGGATCGGATCCCGGACATGAGTGAAGAACAGGAGCGAAACGAGATGGGTCGCCTGGACAAAGATTCCGCGGCCGCGACCCCGGCGGAACCGACCGAGGCCGAACTGGACGCGATGACGCGCGACGAGCTGGTCGAGCTCGGCACCGCGCGGGACGGCGTCGAGGTCGCCTACCGGCGGGAACGCTGGCCGGTGCCGGGCACTCGCGCCGAGAAACGGGCCGAACGGCAGGTCGCGATGTGGTTCGCGATCTCCGGTCTGGCCGCGGCCGCCCTGGTGGGTGTGTTCCTGTTCTGGCCCTGGGAGTACAAGGGCAAGGACGACGAGGGCCACGGCCTGTACTCGCTCACCACCCCGCTCTACGGTCTGACCTTCGGTATCTCGATCCTGGCCATCGGTATCGCGGTGGTGCTGATCCGCAAGAAGTTCATTCCCGCGGAGCTGTCGGTCCAGGACCGGCACGACGGCAAGTCCAGTGAGGTCGACCGGCGTACGCTGGCGGCCCAGCTGTCCGACGCCGGCGAGACCTCCACGCTGGGCCGCCGCAAGCTGATCACCCGCACCGCCGGTGCCGGCGTCGGCGTGCTCGGTATCGGCGCGCTGCTGGTGTTCGTCGGCGGCATGATCAAGAACCCGTGGGCCAAGGGCGATAAATCGCCGCTGTGGGTGTCCGGCTGGACCCCCGATTACAAGGGCGAGACCGTTTACATCCGCCGCGACACCGGCCGGCCGCAGGACATCGTGCTGGTCCGCCCCGAGGATCTCGACTCGGGCGCTATGGAGACCGTCTTCCCGTGGAAGGAATCCTGGCGCGGCGACGAGCACGCGACCCTGCAGTCGCTGCGTGGTATCCGCAATGCCGTGATGCTCATCCGCCTGCGGCCCGAGGACGCGAAGAACGCGATCAAACGCAAGGGTCAGGAAAGCTTCAACTTCGGCGACTATTTCGCCTACTCGAAGATCTGCACCCACCTCGGCTGCCCGACCTCGCTGTTCGAACAGCAGACCAACCGGATCCTGTGCCCGTGCCATCAGTCGCAGTTCTCCGCGACCGAATGGGGCAAGCCGATCTTCGGTCCTGCCGCCCGAGCGCTACCGCAGCTGCCGATCACCGTAAACTCAGAGGGGTACCTGGTCGCCAACGGTGACTTCATCGAACCCCTCGGCCCCGCCTTCTGGGAGCGTCGATCATGAGTGCTGGAACCGGTGTAGGCCGCAAGATTGCGGCACAAGCCAACGAAATGGACGAGCGCTATCGCGGCGCCGCCTTTGTGAAGCGATCGATCAACAAGGTGTTCCCCACCCATTGGTCGTTCCTGTTGGGTGAGATCGCGCTGTACGCGTTCATCATCCTGCTGCTGTCGGGTGTGTACCTGACGTTGTACTTCGACCCGTCGATGGCGCATGTCACCTACGACGGTGCCTATCAGCCGCTGCGCGGTGTCGGCATGTCGCGGGCCTACGAGACCGCCCTGAACATCTCCTTCGAGGTGCGTGGCGGCCTGTTCGTCCGCCAGGTGCACCACTGGGCGGCGCTGCTGTTCGCGGCGTCGATCATCATCCACCTGTTCCGCATCTTCTTCACCGGTGCGTTCCGCAAACCGCGTGAAGCGAACTGGGTGATCGGTTCGCTGCTGCTGATCCTGGCCATGTTCGAGGGCTTCTTCGGCTACTCTCTGCCGGACGATCTGCTGTCGGGCACCGGGCTGCGGGCGGCGTTCTCCGGTATCACCATCGGTATCCCGGTGATCGGTACCTGGATGCACTGGTTGATGTTCGGCGGCGACTTCCCGGGCGACATCATCATCCCGCGCCTCTACATCGCGCATGTGCTGCTGTTCCCGGGCATCATGCTGGCGCTCATCGCCGCGCACGTCGCGATCGTCTGGTACCAGAAGCACACGCAGTTCCCCGGGCCGGGCCGCACCGAGAACAACGTGGTCGGCTCCCGGATCGTCCCGGTGTTCGCCGCCGACCAGGGCGCGTTCTTCGCGTTCACCCTCGGCTTCGTCGCCCTCATGGGTGGCGTCCTGCAGATCAACCCGATCTGGAACCTGGGCCCGTACAACCCCTCGCAGGTATCGGCCGGTTCCCAGCCGGACTTCTACATGATGTGGACCGACGGTATGGCTCGTCTGATGCCGCCCTGGGAGATCTATCTGGGCCGGTACACGATCCCCGCCGTCTTCTGGGTGGCGCTGATCATGGGCCTGGTGTTCATGGTGCTCATCGCCTACCCGTGGATCGAGAAGAGACTCACCGGCGACACTGCCCGGCACAACCTGTTGCAGCGGCCGCGCGATGTGCCGGTCCGCACGGCGATCGGCGCCATGGCGATCACCTTCTATGTGGTGCTGACCCTGTCGTGCGTCAACGACATCCTGGCGCTGAAGTTCGATATCTCGCTGAATGCCACCACCTGGATCGGTCGTATCGGCCTGCTCGTCGCACCGCCGCTCGCCTACTTCCTGGCGTACCGGTTCTGCATCGGATTGCAGCGCAGCGACCGGGCGGTCCTGGAACACGGCATCGAAACCGGTGTGATCAAGCGCCTGCCGCACGGTGAGTACATCGAGGTGCACCAGCCGCTGGGCCCGGTCGACGACCACGGCCACCCGCTGCCCCTGGAATACCAGGGCGCCGTGGTGCCCAAGAAGATGAACCAGCTGGGTTCGGCGGGTCAGCCGGGCACCGGTAGCTTCCTGCGGCCCGACCCCCGTTCGGAAAGCGAACAGCATTTCGCCAACGAACTGGAAGAGGAGCACCGGCAGCTCGCCGTCCTCAAACGAGTGCAGGACGAAGCGCGCTCGAACGGACAGCACGGGCACTGACCCGTACCGCACAACAGGCCCCCTGGAATCCAGGGGGCCTGTTCGCGTTGTGCCCGGTTAATTCAGCTCGCCCGCCGCCGGGCGGCCTCGATGGCCTCGAATTTGGCGAGATTGTGCCGTGCGTCGGCCAGGGCGTCGTGGGCGTCGCGTGGCGGGGGCGGTAACTCCGGCCGGCCGTGCGCCTCCCAGTGCTGACGCAGTTCGTTGGTGTAGCGGGGCAGGTCGGAGGGCAGATCCACCATCGAACCCCACAGCTGGCACAGCACCACATGGTCGTACGCGCCCACCCACGCCCACATCTCGGGCTGGACGGTCGGCCGGGGGACCAGGAACCGGTGCAGCTCGTCCCGGATCTGCGTCCGGGTCCGCCACAGCGGCGACGTCTGTGGCGGCAGCTTCGGCAGCACATGCTTGGTCACCCAGGGCCCCGCCCGGCCGGCATCGAATTCGGAGGACACGGCGTAGTACTCACGCCCGTCCTCACAGACGACACCGATCGACACGAGATCGATCACGCGCCCGTCCTCGATGAACTCCGAATCGTAGAAATACCTCAACTGCGGGGGTCCCCTCGGCGACAACAGAACGGACCGAGCCTAGCCGTGCCGATCGGCGCCGAAAACCGCAGCCGGAAATACCCCCGGATCGGACACCACTTATCCTGAACTGGTGAATTGGACCGTCGACGTTCCCATCGACCGCTTGCCCGAGCTGCCGCCGCTGCCCGCCGAACTGCGTAAGCGTCTCGACGACGCGCTGTCGCGGCCCGCGCTGCAGCAGCCGTCGTGGGATGCCGGCCAGGCGGAGGATATGCGGACCGTGCTGGAGAGCGTGCCGCCGATCTGCCTGCCTGCCGAGGTCGACGAGTTGCGGGAGCAGCTGGCCGATGTGGCGCGCGGGGAAGCGTTCCTGATGCAGGGCGGGGACTGCGCGGAAACGTTCGCGGACAACACCGAGCCGCATATCCGCGGCAATATCCGGACCCTGCTGCAGATGGCCGTGGTCCTCACCTACGGTGCCAGCGTGCCGGTGGTGAAGGTGGCGCGGATCGCCGGTCAGTACGCGAAACCGCGGTCCTCCGATACCGATGCGCTCGGCTTGCGGTCCTATCGCGGCGATATGGTCAATTCGCTGGTCGCCGACGCCGCGGTGCGGGAACACGACCCGTCGCGCCTGGTGCGCGCCTACGCCAACGCCAGCGCGGCCATGAACCTGGTGCGGGCGCTGACCAGTGCCGGAATGGCGGATCTGCACCGGGTGCACGACTGGAACCGGGATTTCGTCTCGCAGTCACCGGCCGGGGCGCGCTACGAGGCGCTGGCCGAGGAAATCGACCGTGGCCTGCGGTTCATGACGGCGTGCCGGGTCAACGATCCGGGCCTGAAATCGGCTCGTATCTACGCATCGCATGAGGCGCTGGTGCTGGACTACGAGCGGGCGATGCTGCGCCTGGCCGAGAACACCGCGGGCGATCCGGTGCTCTACGACCTGTCCGCGCATTTCCTGTGGATCGGGGAACGCACCCGCCAGCTCGACGGCGCCCATATCGCGTTCGCCGAACTCCTCGCCAACCCGATCGGCCTGAAGATCGGGCCGGGCACCACCCCGGCGCAGGCGGTGGAGTACGTGGAACGGCTCGATCCGAACAACGAACCCGGCCGGTTGACGCTGGTCTCGCGGATGGGCAACACCAAGGTCCGTGAGGTTCTCCCGGCGATCGTGGAGAAGGTGCAGGCCACCGGGCACCAGGTCATCTGGCAGTGCGACCCGATGCACGGCAACACCCACGAATCCTCCACCGGCTTCAAGACCCGCCATTTCGACCGGATCGTCGACGAGGTGCAGGGCTTCTTCGAGGTGCACCACGCCCTCGGAACGCATCCCGGCGGGCTGCACATCGAGCTCACCGGCGAGGACGTCACGGAATGCCTGGGCGGTGCGCAGGACATCTCCGACCTGGACCTCTCCGGCCGCTACGAAACGGCCTGCGACCCCCGCCTCAACACCCAGCAGTCGCTGGAGCTGTCGTTCCTCGTCGCGGAGATGCTGCGGTAATTCGATGGGCTTGTCCGCGACGATGGATGAGTCCGAATGCAGGGCCGAACCGCCGAGGCATCGCCGGCTCGGCGGCGCCGGGTCCGTTCGGTTCGGGCGTGGGGCGAACCGCCGATGTCCCGCTGGACTCGGCGGTGCCGATGGGTACGTTCGTCCGGGGTTTACGGCAGAGCGACCACGGAGACCGAAGCGCCCGATTCGACGTTGGCGTTCGCGGCCGGGTTCTGGGACACCACGACCGACGAATCGAGGGGCGCGAACTGGCGGACCTGGACCTGTAGACCCAGTCCCTCCAGGGTGCGGCGGGCCTCGGCCACCGATTTGCCGACGACCGAGGGCATAGTGACGGCTTCGCAGACCACCAGCGTGACCGCGGAGCCGGCGTCGACCGTGGTGCCTACGCCGGGTTCGGTGCCGATCACGCGGCCGACCTCGACCAGCTCGTCGTAGGCGGGGCGTTCACCGGCGACTGTGAGACCCAGGCCCTCGAGCTTTTTCCGCGCCTGGTCGAGGGTGTCGGCGCGCAGATCCGGCAGCTGTACCGGTTTCGAGCCGTTGCTCTTCCAGACCTGGACGTGGGCGCCCGCCGGAAGTACGGTGCCGGGGCCCGGGTCCACACGGGCGAGGGTGCCCTCGGGGGCGGTGCTGGCGACCTCGCCGCCGTCGACCGGCTGCAATCCCTGGTCGCGGATCAGCTGCTGGACCTCGTCCCAGTCGTCGCCGGGAGAGACGGCGGGCACCTGGGGTTTACCGCTGGACACCAGGATATCGACGGTAGTGCCCTTGGTTTCCCGGGCGCCCGGCCCCGGGTCGGTGCCTACGACACCACCAACCGGGACGGTGTCGGAGGCTCGGTCGCGGGTTCCGGTGTCGAATCCGGCCTCCTGGAGCTCTGCGGTCGCCTGGTCGAGGGTCATACCGGCGACCGACGGAACGGTGTTGTAGCGGCCCATTCCGAGCCACCAGCCGCCGATTCCGACCACGAGGGTCAGGGCGACCACCGCGGCCGTCCAGATCATGCCGTTGCGGCGGTTGCCGGCGTGCGCCTCCTGATAGGAGCTGTACTGGGTGGGGCGCTGCGGTGGTATGTAGGCGGGCGGCGGCGGTGGGTCGGTTCGCGGTCGCGCCGCGGTGACCATCCGGGTCGGATGTGGCTCCGGCGGCGCCGCGGCGGATTCCGCCGGCGGCGGGGTGACCGGGTGCCGGGCGCTGGTGTGCTCGGCCGAATCCTGTGGGGCCGGAACCCGGTAGGAGGGCAGGTTCAGGCGGTCGGCGACGGCCCGCAGTTCGGCCACCATTTCGCCGGCGTCGGCGAACCGGTGCCCGGGCTCGCGGGCGGTGGCGCGGGCGACGAGCCGGTCGAATTCGGGCGGTACACCGGCGATGAGCCCGCTCGGGCTCGGCACATCGTTCTCGACGCGCTGATAGGCCACGGACAACGAGTTGTCGCCGGTGAACGGGACCTTGCCGGTGAGCAGCTCGAAGATCAGGATCCCGAAGGCGTACACATCGCTGCGGGCGTCGGCGCTACCGCTGGTCACCTGTTCGGGCGAGAGGTAGGCGGCGGTGCCCAGGATGACACTGGCGGAGGTGGTGTTGGCGGCGGCGACCGCCCGGACCAGGCCGAAATCGGCGATTTTGACGTCCCCGGCATCGGAGATGAGCACATTCTCCGGTTTCACATCGCGATGCACCAGCCCGGCCGCATGCGCGACCCCGATCGCGGCGAGCACCGGTTCGGCGACCGCGCGCACTGCGTGCGGCGGCATCGGCCCCCGTTCCCGCAGCAGTTCCCGCAGCGTCCCACCCTGGACCAGTTCCATCACCAGGAACGGATACTCACCGTCCACGCCCTGGTCGTACACCTCGACCAGGGCGGGGTGTTTGAGCCCGGCCACCGCGCGGGCCTCGAATTCGAACCGGCTCAGGAATTGCGGGTCACCGGCGAACTTGGGATCCATCACCTTGATGGCGACCGGACGCCCCAGCCGGGTATCCACCCCCCGGAACACCATCGACATCCCGCCCCGGGCGATCGGCGCGTCGATCCGGTAGCGCCGGTCGAGCACGGCGCCGATCAATTGTCCTCCGGCTGTCACGAACCTCTCCACCTTCGTACCGTGTGCACACGGTGGCCGCCCCACGCGGCTCACACGATGTTATCGGCCGAACCGATGCGGGTGTCTCACCGCGGTCCGGCGGACAACGTCTACGGTTGTCTCCCGTGAGTGCCTTTCCTTGCAGTGCCGACGTCCTGCCCGCCTCGGTACCACTGCTCTCGCTACCCGATGTCGCCAAGAACCTGGGCGTCGTGGTGACCCGGGTCCACCAGATGCTGCGGGACAATCAGCTGCTCGCGATACGCCGCGACGGCATCGTCTGGGTCCCGGAGATCTTCTTCGACGATACGGGTGCGGTGCTGAAATCGTTGCCGGGCCTGATCACGGTGATGCGCGACGCGAAATACACCGACGAGGAGATCCTGGAATGGATCTTCACCGACGACGACACCCTGCCGGGCAAACCGGTGGAGGCACTGCATGGGCCGCTGGCCCGGGAGGTACTCCGCCGCGCAGCCGCCGACCCGTTCTGAATTTTTGGCGCGCCGGCGCGCGCGGGGTTTCGCTGAACTCGGCGCCGCCGCTGGGCACGTTCGATTCGGGCCTGTCGGGCTTTCGAGGGCGTCGTTGGACTCTCGGGCGCTGGAGTCCTTCGTTGTCGTGGATTCAGCGTGCGTGACCCAGCGGCCGCCGTCGGAGCAATGCTGCGCCCGCAACCAGCCGCAGTCGGCGGTGGTTCGGTACGACCGCGCGGCGGGCGAACACGTCGTAGTCGTTTTCCTCGATGCGGTCCAGGATGGCCGCGTAGACGGCGGCCGCGGTGCGGATGGCCGGTCGCACGCGCGGGCTGAGTAGTTCGATGCCGGGGTGTGCGCCGCGGTAGAGGTCTCGGTTGACGGCGATGAGATGTTGCAGTGCGCGGCGGACCCTGCGGTCCGTGCGCCGCGTGCGGTGGCAGTGCGTGAGGAGCTGTTCGTCCACCCCGAACGCGGCGAGTTCGTCGGCCGGTAGGTAGATCCGGTCGCGGTCGAGGTCTTCGCCGATATCGCGCAGGAAATTGGTGAGCTGGAAAGCATTGCCCAGCGCCGCCGCCGCGGGTTCGGCCGCCGCACGCGGGCCTGTCGTGCCCAGTACCGGGAGCAGTTGCAGGCCGATGGCCGCGGCCGAACCGCGCATGTACTCGTGCAGGGCCGTCATGTCCGGATAGCGGTTGCGGAACAGCGGAGAGTCGGCCGCGTCCATGCGCATGGAGTCCAGGAAGAGCCAGAAATGGTGGGGGTCGACGGCGAACCGGTCGACGGTATCCGTGAGCGCGAGGACGATATCGCCGAAACCGGCGGGTAGCGCGGCCGGGCGCACGGTCCCGGTCCGCGGGATCTCGGCCGGAAGTGACCATGCGGTGCGCAACGTGAGCTCGACGGCGTCCAGCACCGCCGCGGGTCCCGGACCGGACAGCGCGCGATCCGGCGCGTCGACGATATCGTCCACCATGCGTGCGAAGGCGTAGAGGGCGTGTACGGCGGGACGCTGCTCGGCGGACAGCAGCCGAGTCGCCAGGTAATAGGTGCGCCCGTGTGCGGCGGCGGTTTGGCGGCATCGGTGATAGGCGCGGCGCAGGGCGGTGGGATCAGCAGCGCTGTTCTTGCCGGATATCACCCGCGCGGGTTCGTTGCGTGGTGCCCCGGGGCGAGCGGGTGGCGCGGCGGTGGCGCCGGGAGCGGGCTTTCCGGTGAGCTCGGTGCGGTACTCGTTGTTCACGGTCCACGAGTGACGGCGGGTGCGGTGATCCGCCGCGGTGCTCCGCGCAACCGGAGCGGGTCCACCGTCCGCAGCGACAGCGCGGCGACGACGGAGGCGAACGTCGCGGCCGCGACATGCCAGAAGTTGTAGAGCCCGATCGACCCGTCCGGCTGGAATACCAGCATCAGCCAGGTACACACCCCGACCAGTGTCATGAGCGTGGTGGTCGACAGCGCGAAACCGGCGGCCAGGGCCAGCGGCCACGAGTAGTACCAGGGCAGCGCCGCCGGCGACAGGATCACGATCGCGACGAACGCGATCAGGATCCCGAGCACCGCGTCGCGCTCGGTGAGTTTGAACTTCCACCAGGTCCACACGAGCAGCACCAGCAGCGCGAGCATGCACAGCAGCCGGGTCACTTCGAGCGACGAGTCCAGGCCGAACGGGGTGACCCAGGTGGTGGCGTGCGCCATGACCGTCGGCAGGGACAGCCAGTTGATGATTTTCTGCGACCCCGACAGCGCCGTGAGCCAGCCGATCCCGACACCGGCGATCGCCGAGGCGGCCGCGAATACCACGGCGAATACCGCCAGGCCGAGCGATGCGATCTTGGCGAACATCTTCCAGTGGTGCGCCAGGAATTCCCGGCTGCTCGTCCCGAGCGCCGCCCGCTGGCCGTCCTCGGCGCGCCGGTCGCGTTCGTGCAGCATCCAGATCCAGACCAGGAAGGGCAGCGCCACTCCCGCGGTCGCCTTGATCGCGACCCCGATCGCCACCACCACGATCCCCGCGACGTGATGGCGTTCCAGGACCAGTGCGATACCCGCGCACATCAGGCCGACCATCAGCATTTCGTTGTGCACGCCGCCGATCAGGTGGATCAGCACCAGCGGGTTGAGCACGGCCAGCCACAGCGCGACCGTGGGCTTGCCGCCGAGGTGTTTGGTCAGATAGGGCACCGCCCACATCATCAGCACCAGCCCAGGCAGCATCACGAACCGCAGCGCGATGGTCCCGGCCACCACGCTCTCGCCGGTGACCGCGGTGATCGCGCGGCCCATCAGGAGGAAAACGGGACCGTAGGGGGCGGTGGTTGTGGTCCAGACGGTGCTCACGTTGTCGAGCAGGATGCCGGGATTGGCGACCGGTCCCACCTGGTACGGATCGAAACCGTCCCGCAGCAGCGCGCCCTGCGCGAGGTAGGAGTAGGCGTCCCGGCTGAACATCGGTACCGCGAACATCAGTGGCGCGATCCAGATACCGACGATCGCGCGCAACTCGTTGAGGCGCACATCGCCGGAGTGGCCGCCGAAACCCAGCGTGATCCGGCCCAGCCGCACCCATGCGGCGACCATCATCAGCACCCCGGCCCATACGCAGATCATCGACAGGGCGTACCCGTGCCCGAAACGCAGCCAGGACAGGTGGACTGCTTCCAGCAGCGGATCGCGTTTGCGCACGCTGCCGGCGCCGAAGCCGCCGAAGGTGATCATGATCGCGCCGGCGAAGCCGAGCAGCGCCGCATGTCCCTCCGGGCTGCGCAGGAAATCGGCGCAGAACCGCATCCAGCCCAGCATGCCCGGGGCGAACCGGGCCCGGGCGGCGGGACCCGCGGGAGCGGCCGGCGCGGGAATGCCGGTGTCGGGGATCTGCACGGCGGTGGCGGTGGTGTGCGTATGGGGGGCTGGCATCAGGTGTCGGTCCCCCCGGGTGGTCGGCGGTCGCAACCGCGAGCGAATAGGTCGGCGATCAGTTTACGGCTTCCTTCCGGGAAGACCGCCGGACGGTAGCGGGGGCGCGCGTCCGGACCCCGCGATTCTCGCCCACAATGCGTTGTGCCGCGAGTTTTCCGGACAGTAGCGCGGTCGGAACACCGACCCCGGGCGTGGTTCCGCAACCGGCCAGGACCACGTTCTCGCTGCCGCGCGGGAAGTTGCGGGGCCGGAACGGGCCGGTCTGGCGGAACAGATGCGCCGCCGAGAACGGGGTCCCGGCGATCATGCCCTGATCGCGCCACGTAGCGGGCGTGTCGAGACGGTCGACGACGAACTCCGTCGCAATTCCGTGGTAGCCGCGTTCTTCCAGCACCACGAGCAGTTCGCGCAGGTAGGCGGGACCCAGGCGGGCCCAGTCCAGCGGCGCGGAATCCAGGTTCGGGCACGGGGCGAGCAGCGAGAACGGTTCGTAGCGGACCCCGTCTCGGGTGAGGTGGAGACCGGGATCGGTGAGCGCGGGCCGGGTCAGCAGCAGCGACGGATCGCTCATCGGCCGCCCGCCGCGCCGCGCCGTGATCTCGCGGAAGGTCTGCGCCCAGGCGGCGCCGAAGTCGATCGTGTGATGCGCCTGCACCGGCCACCGCCCGGCCACCGTGACCGGCACGATCCCGTGCGCGACGACGGCCGACGGAGAAGCCCGCAGGCCGCGGCGCGGTCGCATGCCGAACCGGTCGAGCGATCCGAGGTCCGCGGTGAGCACCACCGCGTCGCAGGGCAGCGCCCGGCCGTCCGCCAGCAGCACCTGCCGGGCCCGGCGCGGCCCCGGTCCCTGGGTGTAGTCGAGACCGGTGACCTCGGCGCCGAGTTCGAGACGGCCACCGGCGGCGGTGAACGCCCCGGCGAGAGTGTCGCTGACGGCCCGCATCCCGCCGTCGGGGAAGTAAACGCCCAGGCCGGTGTCCATATAGGGGATCGCCCCGTAGACCCCCAGCGCCTGCTCGGGCGCCATACCGGCATACAACGCCTGGAAGGTGAACAGCCGGCTCAGCCGCGGATCACGCAGGGTGCGGGTGACCCGCCGCCCCAGGCGGCCGAACGCCCCCAGCCGGATCAGGTCGAACAGGGCCGCCCGTTTCGGCGGAATCCGGACCATATCGAGCGGCGAATCGAAGTTCGCCGCCAGGAATTCGTCGTATTCGGCCCGATAGACGCGACCCAGCCAGTCGCGGAGCCGCCGGTAGCGGGCGGCCTCGCCGGGCCCGCAGGCCCGCGTCACTTCCGCGCTCATCCGGTCGGGATCGGAGAAGAGCCGGAACTGGGAACCGTCGGCGAACCGGGCGTGATACGCCGGTGCCAGCGGCCGGATCCGCAACGGCGGCACGGCGGAATCGGTATCGAGCCCCACGGCGGCGAGCGCGTCGTCCACCAACTCGGGGAGAGTGAGGATGGTGGCGCCGGAATCGATGTCGTAACCGTCGAACCGGTAGCGCCCGACCCGGCCACCCGGATGATCGGCGCGCTCCACCACGGTGACCGAACAGCCCGCGCCGGTCAGATACAGCGCCGCAGACAGCCCGGACAGCCCGGCACCGACCACCACAACCCGGTCGACCGGACCTTCGACCGACCTCATATGTGCCCGCTCATACTGTGTCGTTCGGGCATGAGCGAGACCGACGATCGGCTCGCATACCGACCGCGGAGGCCGGAGCGAAGGCGGAGGTATCGCACTACCGCCTCCGGGCCTGACCCGCTCATGCTGTGCCTATCGGGCATGAGCGGGGGCCCTGCGTGGTGACGCTGCGCTGCCGCCTCCGGGCCTGACCCGCTCATGCTGTGCCTATCGGGCATGAGCGGGGGCCCTGCGTGGTGACGCTTCGCTGCCGCCTCCGGGCCTGACCCGCTCATGCTGTGTCGATGGGGCATGAGCGAGGGCCCTGCGTGGTGACGCTTCGCTGCCGCCTCCGGGCCTGACCCGCTCATGCCGCGCGCCGGGTGGCGGCCAGTGCCATCGCCTTCAAGCGTTCCTTGGCTTCCGGTGTGGCGGAACTGGCTTCGATGGCTGTCAGGCCCTGGTCGGTGAGCGCGGTGATCCGGGATTCGACTGCGTCGACCGCGCCCAGTTCGGTCAGCAGGTCGCGTAGTTCCCCGACCTGTTCGTCGGAGAGTTCGGTGCCGAGCGCGGCGCGCAAGCGGTCGCCGGCGGCCGGGTTCGTGGCCGCGGCCCGCTGCAGCGCTTCGGCGACCAGGACCGTGCGTTTACCCTCGCGTAGATCGTCACCAGACGGTTTACCGGTGACCTCTGGATTGCCGAACACCCCGAGCAGGTCGTCGCGGAGCTGGAAGGCGATACCGATCTCGGTGCCGTAGGTGCGGTAGGCGGCGATGAGGCCGGGATCGGCGTCGGCGAGGGCGGCGCCGAGATGCAGCGGACGCTCGACCGTATAGGCGGCCGTCTTGTACCGGTTGATCCGCAACGCCGCCGCGACCGATTCGTCACCGCTCGCCTCGCCGTGCACATCGAGCAGCTGGCCGCCGAGCACTTCGGTGCGCATCCCGGCCCAGACCGGGGCGAACCGGCCCAGGGCCGCCGGATCCAGACCGCTGCCGTGCACCATATCGTCGGCCCAGGCCAGGGCCAGATCGCCGAGCAGGATCGCCACCGATTCGCCGTAGTGGGCCGAATCGCCGGCCCAGCCCTGGTAGTGGTGCCGCTGTTCGAAGTCCACGTGCACCGTGGGGAACCGGCGCCGGGTGCGGGAACAGTCGATGATGTCATCGTGGATCAGCGCGCACGCCTGCACCAGCTCCAGCGCGGCGCAGGCCTGCAGGACGGCCGCCGCATCGGGCCCTGCCGGGTCGCCACCGGCGCCCAGCCAGCCCATCCAGGCGAAGCCGGGCCGCGTCCGTTTACCCCCGCGCAGCACGAAGGATTCGAGCGCGCCGACGGCTTCGGTGAATACGGTGCCCAGTTCGGTGACCGCGTCCTCGCGGGACTCGAAATAACCGGTCAGCGCCTGTTCGACGGCCATCGCGAAAGCCGCCGTCCCGGGAACGAGGGAGGCGTGACCCGCCCCGGACGGCACAAGGGAGTCGGGCCCGGAGGAGGTAGCAGAGCGTGACCACGCAGGGGCTTCACTCATGCCCATCGACTCCGAGAACGGGTTCCGGCGGACAGGATGACCTCCCAGTTCGTTGGTTCGCCACGGGCGCCGACGCCCTGAAGGCGGTAGTGCGATCCCTCGCCCGCGCTCCGGCCTCCGCGTGGGTATGCGGACCGATCGCAGGCTCTGGCTCATGCCCGACGGACACAGAATACGCGCGGGAGGGCGGCCGTCCGGAACGGGTGCTGCCGTGCGCGGGGAGAGGCTCGAGCCGGACCGGAGTACGCCTTTAGACTGGGCCGGTGACTTTCGACAACGCGCGGGGACTCCCGACCCCTGGCCGGCCGTCCCCCACGTCACCGGACGTCTCCGCGACGCCTTCGGTCGTGCAGAGCCTGGAGCGGCACGCCGGCGGTGCCGTGCCCTTCTCGGTGGAGTTCTCCCCGCCTCGCGACGAGGCCGGTGAACAGCGGTTATGGCGTGCGGTACGCACCTTCGAGCGGATGCACCCGGCATTCGTGTCGATGACCTACGGCGCCGGCGGCAGCACCCGCGAACGGACGGTACGGGTCACCGGGCAGCTGGCGGAGGAGACCACGCTGCTGCCGGTCGGGCATCTCACCGCGGTCGATCACAGCGTCGCCGAACTCCGGTCCATCGTCGGCGCGTACGCCGATTCGGGGATCAGCAATATTCTCGTACTCCGCGGGGATCCGCCGGGCGATCCGCTGGGTGAATGGCATAAACATCCCGACGGGGTGGAATACGCCGAAGAGCTGGTGCGGATCGTGCGTGATCTCGGCGATTTCCATGTCGGAGTGGCGTCGTTCCCGCAGGGCCATCACCGGTCACCCGATCTGGACCGCGATACCGACTATCTCGCGGCGAAACTGCGCGCGGGTGCCGAGTACTCGATCACCCAGATGTTCTTCGATGTCGACGATTATCTGCGGCTGCGTGACCGGATCGCTGTCTGTGATCCGGTCGAAGGAGCCAAGCCGATCATTCCGGAGTTGATGCCGATCACCTCGCTGCGCACCGTGGAACGGGCCGAGCAGCTGTGCGGCCGGCCGCTACCGGAGCGGGTGCTGGAGCGGCTGCGCCGCGCCGCGGGTTCCGGGCCGGAGGAGGACCGTGCCGCGGTGCGGTCCGCCGGGATCGAGATCGCCACCGAAATGGGGGAACGGCTGATCGCCGAGGGCGCCCCGTGCCTGCATTTCATCACCCTGAATTTCGCCAAGGCCACCAGCGAAGTGCTGACCAACCTCGGCTACGGGGTAACGGCCGCGCCGCTGAGCGCCTGACCCGCGGACAACACCGACTTTGCCGGCCGGACGCAACCGCGTACCGGCAGACGAGAAAACCGCGCGGCCTGCGTGGTGGGTTTCGCTCGCCGGCCGTCCGGCCCCGGCTCGGTGCACTGCCACTCCCGGCGGGTTGTACTGCTGCCGTGCGGTGGCAGGCGTATGCCGGGTCAGGGACACCCGCCGTTCGAGTGTGCCGCGATCCGGGACCGGTGACCCGCCCGGATCGGACCAGCTCGGTAGAGCTAGTCGGCCGGGGCGTACACGCGGATCGAGGTCTGCCCCTCCTTCCGGAGGATCTCCAGCGCGCGGTTGTCGTGCCGCAGGATGATCCCGGGGGCACCGTCGACCGGGTCGAGGATTTCGATTCCCGCGATCCGCGCACCGTCGTGGTCCAGGCGGTCGCCCGGTTTGGCCGCGATGAAGACCCGGCTCTCGACCACCCACCAGGTACCGGGAACGCCCGGGAATTGCTCCGGGGCTTCGCCGAGCGAGTGCCGGGCGATCGGGCCGGGTCGGTGTTGCGGGTTGCGCAGGCGGGCCGAGTGCCGGGTATGCCACTGCGCCCAGTCGGTATCCACGCTGGGGTAGACGGCGATGGTCATACGAGCCTCCTCGAAACCCGGGCCCGGAAGGGCCTCGCACCCGTCGATCGGTCCGGGCCGATTCATCATCCGACCGGGTGCGTCTCCGGCACAAGACCAAGAATCAGGGAGAATCCAGGTCTGGCCGGGGGGTGAGGGCACGTCCTTTCCAGGTGAGAGCGTTGCGGCGCCGGTCGCGGTGTGAGCGGGTCCACAGCCACAGATAGGTGGTGACCGACAGGGGATGGGCCGCGGCCGCAATGAGATCGCACCATCCCGGCGGCCGGCCGGTTTCCAGACTCCGGGCGAACAGCCGGCCGCCGGCCGCGGCGCCGTACCCGAGCAATCCCCACCGGCGGACCCGGCCGCGGCCCAGCGCCGCGGCCAGCGGGGGCAGCCCGTATGCCCACGCGGCGACGACTCCCACCGCGAGCCCACCGGGAACCGAACCTCCGTAGGAAGACCAGAGCCAGCGGCGATACCCGGTCGCGAGTTCGGCCGGCCCCCGGTACATCCGGGTCCGGGCCAGGTCACCGGCTGCCGCCAGGGCGGTGCGGTAACCGGCACGGCGCAGCACCCGGGCGATATCGAGGTCCTCGGTGACACTTCCCGCTACTGCCGAATGCCCGCCGATGGCCCGGTAGGCAGCCGAATCGAACACCAGGAATTGTCCGCACGCCACCACGGTCGACGTCCGGGTCCAGCGGTCGGCGTACCGCACCGGCAGCGTGGACGCCCACGACCAGCACAGCAGCGGTTGCACCAGGCGCTCGGCGAGCGTCCGGGCCTGCTGTTGCGGCCACGGCGACAGCAGCGCGGTGCCTCGGCGCCGAAGCTCCCCGGTCGCGGCGGCAAGCGCGCCGGGAGCCAGGCGGATATCGGCGTCCAGGAAGATCAGCACACCGGTGCCGGTCGTGCCCGCGAGTTGTTGTGCGGTATCGGCGAGGACCTGGCATGCCGCGGCCTTGCCGGTCCAGCCCGGCGGCGGGCCGGCGGCACCGCGTAGCAGGACGCAGCGGGGGTCGCCGTCGATCGCCTCGTGGGCGCGCTCGGCTGTTCCGTCGGTGGAGTCGTCGTCGAGAACGAGTATGCGCAGTTCCCGGATACCGGTCTGGGCGCGCAGGTCGGCGATCAGCGCCGGGATCCGGCCGGCTTCGTCCCGGGCGGGCACACAGACGGTCACCGCCTCGGTGATCGGCGCGGCGGTGCGTGGCAGGCGGGGCACGGTGATCCGATTCCACGCGGTGAGCCCTGCGCAGCCGAGGGCAAGGAGCGTTCCCGCGGTCACCGCCCGCTCCCGGGCTCGCGGAGGCGGCGCGAGCGACCTCGGCCGCAGGCCGGTCACCGGCGACCTCCGCCGGTGGGGCGGCGCAAGTGACTTCGGCGGGTGAGCGGGCACAGCGGGCCGGTGGGGCGCGCAGGGAGCGTCGGCTGGTGCGCTGCTACTGAAGACCTCCGTCGGCGGGCCGGTCCGGCCGACCTCGGCAAATGGGCCGGATCAGGTCGCCCCGGCTCGGCCGGAATCCGTCGCCGACCCCGCGTAATCGACCTCACGCGTTGGTCTTGACCTGTTCCCACCAGCGGCGCAGCGAGAATCCGGCCGGCGCGCCGGGCACCGGCGGATTCCGGTCGAGGAAAGCCAGGGCGGCGATGACGGCCGCGACAGCCAGGGTGATCCCGCCGACGATCCCGGCCCAGCCCGCGAAGGAGCGGGTGTTCGGGTCGGCGTAGCCGACCTCGGCGCGGACCGTGCTCACCTCGCCGGCGGGGAGTTTCCAGGAGACCACCGAATCCCCTTCGCGGGTGCCGTTGGTCTTGGCGACCCGGGACGGGAACGCCACACTCAGTTGCACATCCGAGCCGTGCGGGGCCAGCGTTTCCAGATCGACGCGGCCGTTGAGGCTCACCAGATCGCCGTTGCGCTGGAACTTCAGCTCGAACAGGCCCTGCGCCTGGTCGGACAGCTGCCCGAGCTGTTCGACCTCACCGAAGTTGAGGTCGTCGAAGTAGATCTCGCTACCGGCATAGCCGTCCTGGTTGTACGGCTCCACCCGTACCTTGGTGGCGAGTGCTTCCGGCGCGGTGAACTGCGGCCCCTTGTCCTCGCTGTTCTCCGGAACGACCGCGGCGACGATCCGGCCCGATACCCGGTCGTTGGACGACACCCCCATCGACGCCTGCACCCGCAGGCAACCGGCCAGCGCGGGTACCAGCAGGGCCGCCAGGACCAGGGCGGCAGCGACCCGCGACCGGAGGCGGCGGGCGCGCGGAGCAGGAACCGGAGAACCGGGTTTTGCGGTAACGGGACTCGAAGTCACGGATGACATGGTGCCAGGCCGGAACTCACCGCCGCCATGCGACGGGCCCGGCGGTGTCGCCGTTCCGGCCGCCGATCGGCCCGGCGCGGCCCCGGAACAGCTGGACCAGCAGCGGAACGCCCAGCATGCCGAGCGCGATGCCACCGTAGACCGCCGAGTACGGCAGTCCGAGGAACACCGCGTGCGCCAGCGCGGAACCCAGCCAGGTCCACAGGAACATCAGGACCGGGATGCCGGTCCGGTCGGTGGGCGGGACGGTCCGCTCCCAGGCGGTCAGCGCGACGGCGATGGCGCCCGCCACCAGCAACCAGCCGAGATAGTTGGTCCAGGGGATGGCGTCGAGCCCGGGCAGTCCGGAACCGGTGTCGTGCCAGCGCCACTGCCCGTCGGCCACCATCTGGGGATCCAGGAACAGATCCCAGCCCACCGCGCCCGCCGCGGTGGCGGCGATCCGGGACGCCGGTGCGCGGCACAGCATCCCCGCCACCACCCAGATCGGATACAGGCCGCCGGTCCAGGCGAGCGGGACCACCAGCGGCACGTCGAACAGCGCCGGTCCGAGCCGCCCGATCGCATAGTCGTAGGCGCCGAACGGTATTCCGGTGGCCGTGCCCACTGCCTCGGCCGCCAGGCCGATACCGGAGACGATCACCCCGAAACCCGCCGCGTACCGGAGACCGCGCGTCAGTGCCGCGTGTACCAGCGCCGTGCCCGCCGACAGGAGCACCACCGCCACCGTCACGGTGTCGCGGGCGGGCCCGCTGGTCAGCGGGTAGACGATCTGCGCGGCGATGAGCACCCCCAGGCAGGCCGCCGGTACCAGCTCCCGCGGTCCGGCCGGCCGGATCCACCGGCCGGCGGCACTCACCGGCGTAACCACTGCCGCCCGCGCCGGCCGTCGCGCAGCACCAGCCGCGCCGCGGTGCGCCCACTCGCCCCGGACACCCCGCCGCCGGGGTGGGTGGAGGCGCCGGTGAGGTAGAGCCCCGGCGCGCCGGGCACCCGGTGACCGGACAGCTCCGGCAGCGGTCGCCACAACATCATCTGATCCAGGCTCATCTCGACGTGCATGACATTGCCGCCGCGCAACCCCATCTCGGTTTCCAGGTCCACCGGGGTCTGCACATGGCGCTGGAGCACGGACGCCGCGGCGCCGGGAGCATAGCGGTCCAGTTCGGCGAGGATCCGGTCGGCTTCCGCGTCGGCGTGCGCCGTCCAGCGGCTGCCGTCGGCGAGCCGGTAGGGATGCCACTGCGACCACAGCGAGAGCTGATGTTGCCCGGCAGGGGCGATACCGGGGTCCAAGGCGCTGAAACTCATACCCAGCACCACCGGACGCGGGGGCAATCGGCCGCCGAGGGCGTTGCCGTGGGCGAGCCGTAGCTGCTCGCGGTCGCTGACCAGCAGTTGCAGGCCGGTCGCGGATTCGCCGGCCGTCGCACCCGGATACGCGGGGAGTGCGCTGGTCGCCGCCCGCACCACCATGCCGATACCCGGGCCCACGCGGATCCGCCGCTGCCAGCCGTCCAGCAGTCCGGAGTCGAATCCACCGGCGCGCAGCATATCGAGCGTCGTGAGGATATGCGTGCCGGCGATAACGGTTTCCGCGTCGTAATCGTGGCCCGCGCCGGTGCGTACGCGCCACCGGTCGCCCCGGCGGCCGAGCGCGGTGACCGGATCGCCGGCCACGATCTCGCCGCCGTCGGCGCGCAGCCGGGCCACGAGCGCTTCGGTCAGCGCTCCGCTGCCGCCCACCGCCCGGCCCGGCGGAAGGGTGTGCATGAGGGCCGCGAACCCCACCATCGGTGCGGTCCCCGGCTCCGACATCGGTGGTCCGGACTGGGCCCCGAACCACGCCAGCGCCGCTTTGAGTCGCTCGTTGTCGAACCAGGTGTCCAGCAGTGCGTCACCGGACTGCAGGAACTCGCGCGAGAGCGCGCTTCCGCCGCCGCGTGCGTCCAGACCCCAGAACGAGCGCACCAACCGGCCGGGGGTGGGCGCACCGCCGAACGAACGCATCACACGGCGCGCCCGGGGTTCCCATTCGCCGGCGAAACGCCGGTAGGCCGCGGCATCCCGTTCGCCGCATGCAGCGGCGACGGACGCACAGGTTCGGTCGAGGTCGCGGTGGAAGACGATCGGTGCCGCACCGGTGTCCGGGCAGGCGGGTACGAAAGCCCAGGGATCGCAGTCGAGGTAGCGCAGGCCGAACCGGGCCAGGTCGAGCTCCTCGATGATGCCGGTGTGCCGGATCATCAGATGGGCCGACGAGCCGCGGTCCACGCGGTGGCCCGGGAAACGCTCCACAGTCGATACCGCGCCGCCCAGCACGATATCGCGTTCCAGCACCCGCACCCGGCGGCCTTCCCGGGCCAGATAGCACGCCGCGACCAGGGCATTGTGGCCGGAACCGACGATCACCACGCTCATGGCAGCGGCAGCGGGCGGCCGAGAATGCCGAAGCGGCGGGTATCCCCGGCGAAGACGAAATCGCGCAGTACGTCCTGGAATCCCATCCGCCGGTACAGCCGCCAGGCCCGGTTGTCCTCGGCCGACACCTCGGGGGTGGACAGCAGCACCGCGCGTTCGGGCCGGTCGCGCAGGAGCTTGCCGAGCAGGGTCGCGCCGATCCCGCGGCCCTGCGCGCTCGGATGGACATGGAGTTCGGTGAGTTCGAAATAGTCGCCCAGCAAGCCCTGCGTCGCGGGCTCCGGCCAGCCGGACCGGCGCATCCCCGCGTGGACCTGCTGCTGCCACCACTGATGGGGTCCGCCGCGATAGCCGTAGGCGATGGCGACCAGTGGTGAACTGCGCAGGTCGAACACACCGTTCTCTTCGGGCACGACCGCCGCGACGGCCTGCCAGCCGGCGCGGTGGGTGTGTTCGGTCCACATCGGCGCCCGATGGTGTTCGGTGCCGCGGGGATAGTCCATCGCCGCGACATACACCGCCAGTGCGTCGTGCAACCGGGCACGCAGCGCGGCGACCGAGAGGTCGACGACGACGGGGGCGGGGAGGTGGTTGGACTTGACGGCGGTCATTGCGGTGTCGGTGGGCTCTTTCACGGTCGGCCGGTGCGGAGCCGGCGGTTTCCGGCGGGAAAACATGTCGGTGGTCGTCTCTATATTCAAGCTCGAGCCAAACGTTCGAATACCTGTTCGGCTCCCCACGGTGCACGCTCAGCCTGCCATACCGGTGGACCGCCGCGGGGTACGACGGGTGGGATACGGAGGGACGGCCATGGTGGATCGAAGCGTTCACCCGGGTCAACCGGGCCGGGCGGGGATGTTGTTACGACGCGCCGACGGACTGCTGATGGAGGCGGCGGGAGAAAGCGACCCGCGGGAGAGGTTCCGGGTTGCCTACTTGGCCGCGTTGCGCGGGGCGGGGGCGATACTGGCACTCACCGGTGCCGATACGGCGCCGAGGGCGCGATCGCGTAACGCCTGGGTGATGTTGCAACGCGCCGCGCCCGAATTCGTGATGTGGGCGGACTATTTCAGCGGCCATTCCGCAACCAGGGCAGCCCTGGAGGCGGGCCTGCCCCGGGAGATCGATGATGCCGGGGCAGACGAGTTCTACGCCCGTGTAGGCGCGTTCCTGCACGACGTCGAGGATCTCATCGCGCCGGCGGCACGGTTGCGAGCCGCGGGCGACGACCACGGGGCGCCGCACTAGGCGTACCTCCGCCTCCGCTCCGGCCGTGCGCGGTCTGTGGATGGGCTTCGCCCAGCTGTGCCTGTGGTGCGTACCTCCGCCTCCGCTCCGGCCGTCGCGGATCACGGATGGGTAGCGCAGCTGCGCCCGCAAGTCGTATCAGCGTGTCCGCTCCCGGCCTCCGGGGCGGGCCGGAACAGCGCGGACCACGGAATTTTTGTCTCGGCCGGGGGTCGCCGCGGGCACGAACTTCACCCAGCTGTACCCATATGGTGGTACGGCTCTGGGGGAACTCGTATCATTGGTGACAGATAGCCGCCAAGGGGTTATCTGTCGCCTACCCGGAGGCGACAGCCACGTCCTAGTGCCGGGGGAGGTACCGTGCCACTCTCCGAGCACGAGCAGCGCATGCTCGAACAGATCGAGAGCGCTCTCTATGCTGAGGATCCGAAGTTTGCGTCGTCCGTCCGCGGTGGACGTTTCCGTACTGCGTCCAGTCGACGCAGGCTGCAGGCCGCGGCCCTGTTCGTCATCGGGCTGGTTCTGCTCATCGCCGGTATCGCGCTCCCGGTGCGACCCGGCGGTTTCCCGATCATCAGTCTGGTCGGATTCATCGTGATGTTCGGTGCGGGAGTGCTGCTCCTGCTCGGCGGATCGAAAGGTGGATCGGCGGGTCGGGGTGGCGGTTCCCCGAATGATCCGCCGAGCGAATCGGGTACGGCGCCGCGAACCGGCGGCCGTGGCCGGCAGCGCCGCTCCGGCGGATTCACCGAACGGATGGAAGACCGCTTCCGCAGAAGGTTCGAACAGGAGTAGTCGTCGGCGAGGCCGACTTGCCTTCAGCGATGCCGCACCGAATTCCGGTGCGGCATCGCTGTCTGCGTTCCCCGTGTACGGGGCCCCAGTATGGGGTGACGCAGCGCTGTGCCCTCGGGCCTGCCCCGCTTTCATGCCGCGTCGATGGCGCATGGACGGGGGCGCCTGCGTGGTGACGCTGCGCTGCCGCCTCCGGCCTGACCCGCTCACGCCGCGGATATCCGACACCGCGTAGTGCGTGCGATTCCGGTGCGTCACGTCGCGCCGTTGCGTTATCGGCCCGCGTCACCCACATCCCTCCACCGGACCCCTCCACAACGCCCCACCCGCGCGTCTCGCAGCGTGTGAACAGGGGGTTTGCTGGAAGTTGACGGGCAGCGCCGCGCGCGTGGCGCGCGGACGCGCGCGAGGAGGCAGAGCGCGCGAAAAGTTCACCTGACCCGTGATAGCTGGGATGACCTGCGAAATCGGTGGAGCGGGGAGGCACATCACCCCGTGTTTCGATTGAAAGTGGGGGAAAGTGGGGTAATGTGGAGCGCGCACTACAGGAGAGGCCGTAAGGCGCTCGGCCGGCCCAGCCGGCCAACACCATTCGAGGTGGTCCGGTAGGAGGTATCGGGGTTGTTTCTCGGTACTTACACACCTCGGTTGGACGACAAGGGGCGACTCACGTTGCCCGCGAAGTTTCGAGACGATCTGGCGGGAGGGTTGATGGTCACCAAGGGACAGGACCACAGCCTTGCCGTCTATCCGAAAGAAGAGTTCAGTGCGCTCGCCCGGCGTGCTGCCTCGGCATCCCGGAGCAACCCGCAGGCGCGGGCGTTCATCCGGGCGCTGGCGGCGGGAACGGACGAACAGCGTCTGGATACGCAGGGCCGGATCGTGTTGTCGGCCGAACATCGCCGGTACGCCAACCTCACCCGCGACTGTACGGTCATCGGCTCGGTCGACTTCTTGGAAATTTGGGACAAGCAGGCGTGGGAGACCTACCTCGCCGAACACGAGGAGGACTACGCACAAGCGAGAGACGAGGCACTGGGCGGAATCTTCTAGCCCGCAGCGAGTGCCACGCGGCCTCTGCCCGGATGCGGACCCTGACGTACTTCCCCGACGCCAGGTGCCGCTTCGGTCAGAGACCTCGCGGCATTCGTGAAGCCAATTTCCTTCTGTCGCACACGCTGTGGCCGCGCCCTTCGGGTGGCGGCGCCGCATCTCACGCACTTTCGCACTGCTCCGGCGCCGGTGTTCACACCGGGCGCCGCGGTCCGATACGACCCGAGAACGGTCGTTCCCCAGCGAGGCATATCCGGGAGGTCAGGTGAACCGTGAGCACCACGGCACACGACATATCCCTGTTCTGCTCACCCGCGCGGCGGAATTACTCGACCCGGTACTCGGCGAGCCCGGCGCGGTCTACCTCGACGCCACCCTGGGCCTCGGCGGCCACGCCGAATACTTCCTGCGCACCCATCCGGAGCTGCGCCTGGTAGGTCTGGACCGCGATACCGATGCGCTGGCCCTCGCCGGCGAGCGGCTACGGCCCTATCGGGACCGGATCACCCTGGTGCACACCCGCTACGACGGGATCGCCGACGCTCTCGCGGCGGCGGGTCTGGCCGCTGCGGGCACGGTGAGCGGGCTGCTCATGGATCTCGGTGTGTCGTCCATGCAATTGGACGAGGCCGACCGTGGTTTCGCCTACTCCGTGGACGCGCCGCTGGATATGCGCATGGACGCGACCACCGGGCCCACCGCCGCCGATATTCTCAACACCTACAGTCAGGGTGAGCTCGCCCGGGTGTTGAAAGTCTATGGCGAGGAACGTTTCGCGAACCGGATCGCCGCCGAGGTCGTGCGCCGCCGGGGCCGCCAGCCGTTCCGGACGAGCGCCGAATTGGTGGCCTTGCTCTACGACGCCATTCCCGCCCCCGCCCGGCGTACCGGCGGACATCCGGCCAAACGGACCTTCCAGGCGCTGCGGGTGGAGGTGAACGCCGAACTGGAGTCGCTGCGTGCCGCTCTGCCCGCCGCGCTGGACGCGTTGCGTCCCGGCGGGCGCATCGTCGTCATGTCGTATCAGTCGCTCGAGGACCGGGTGGTCAAACACGAACTGGCCGAACGGGCGAAATCCCGGACGCCGGTAGATCTTCCGGTCGAACTTCCCGGTATGGGCCCGCAGTTCCGGATCCTGACCCGCGGCGCCGAACAGGCGACCGCCGCGGAGGTCGAGGAGAACCCGCGCGCGACTCCGGTCCGGATGCGGGCCGCGGAGAAGATCGTGGAGGACCCGGCATGAGCGGGTCAGGCCCGGAGGCGGGAGCGCAGCGTCACCACGCAGGGCCCCCGGTCATGCCGCATGGATACAGCATGAGCGGGTCAGGCCCGGAGGCGGGAGCGCAGCGTCACCACGCAGGGCCCCCGGTCATGCCGCATGGATACAGCATGAAGGAGACAGGGCTGGTGGTGACAGTGCAGCGTGACCATGCAGAGCCTATGCCCTGCGCGCACCGGATGAAGCGGTGTGCCGCTCCCGCCGTCCGGTCCGCGACGACGGGTCGAACGGTGCCGAATTCGATTGTCTCCGATGATGTTTTCCAGTACGACAGGGTGTATGCGATACCGCGGTATCGCAACAATCGGTGCCGGTGGGTCCCGGCACCGGAGCAGCGGTCGAGTACGGCAGGCCGCGGCACAGGGTCACGCGGGAAGGAACCGCGGGCCATCACACCGATACGGGGGTGTCTATGAGTGTGGGAACACGTACCGAATCCGGGCGGCCGGCTCGCCGGGTGCACGATGCGGAACGGGTGAAATCCGGTGCAGCGCAACGGGCATACGCACGGCGGCGTCAGCGTTCGGGGACACCTGCCGCCCCGGCCGGTACGGAGCTGACCGGGCGGGTTCCGTTCGTCGCCGCGATTCTGGCCATGTTCGGCTGCGGTCTCGCACTCACTCTGGTCTTGACTACGCGCGCCGCCGAGGACAGCTATCAGCTCAGCGATGCGCGCGAGGCGAACCGCGTGCTCTCCGATGAGCGTGCGGCACTGCAGCGGGAGGTGGCCGCGGCCGATTCCGCGCCCGAACTTGCCACCCGTGCGCGGGAACTCGGGATGATCCCGGCCGACGATCCGGCCCGTCTGGTGGTGGCGCCGGACGGAACGGTCACCGTGATCGGGGAGCCCGCGCCGGCGCAGGGTCCGGCCGCGCCGCCGCTGAACCCGCCGCCCAGCGCGCCGCGCGGTGGTGCGGATCCGGGGGAGCGGATCGTTCCGGTGCCTACCACGCCCCCGGACCGACCGGCCGAAGCCGGTTCGGGAAATGTGCTGGCGGCGCCGGGTGCCGAGCCTTCGCAGGGCCCGGCCGCCCCGCCGCCGCCCGGTGAGCCGGTAGCGGGACAGCCGCCCGCCGGTGCGCTTCCCGCGCCGGAACCCGGTGCCGCGCCGGATGCTCCGGCTCCGATGGATGCCGGAGTGCCCCCGGCGGTACCGGGCGACGTGGCTGCTCCCGACCCGGGTGCCGCCGCGGTCGTACCGGAGAATGCCGCGGGGCCGGGCGATGCCGGTATTCCGGCACCGGCGGTGGCGCCCGCGCCGGAAGGCTCGACGTCACTCGTGCCCGTGCCGCCCGCCGGAGCACCGGTTGCCGAGGATCCCGCCGTGGCGGGTCCGGCTGCGGCCGGCGGCGACACCGCCCCTCCTGTCCCGACGACGGTGGCGGTGCCGGCCCCCGCGGGCGCCGGTGCCGGGGAGGGAATGCGATGAATCGGCGCGGGTCGGGACGCGGGCGCGGCGCGCCGAGGTCCCGCACCGCGGCGAACCGGGAAACCGGGAAGAACCGGTCGGTAGCCGCTCGCTCCGAGCCCGCCGCGCGCCGGCCTGCGCGGTCGCGGACCGGTGCGAAGAAGGGCGGCCCGGTGCGGCTGCGGCTGGGTGTGGGCCGGGTGATCATGCTCGTCGCCCTGACCGTGGTGGCGCTGCAACTACTGTGGATCCAAACCATTTCCGCGCCGGCGCTCTCCGCACAGGCGGCGGGGCAGCGGACCACCTATCAGGATCTGCCCGCCGCCCGCGGGACGATCACCGATCGGCACGGGAAATCGCTGGCGCTCACCGTGATCGCCCAGGCGCTGAGTTTTCAGCCGGTGCGGGTGCGCAAGGATCTCGCGGATGCCCGGGCGAAGGACGATACCGCGCCCGAACCCGATCAGCGCCTGCAGGAGATCGCGCGCACCGTGCACGAGGTGCTCGGTGCCGACGGGCCGAGCGAGGCGGATCTGCTGGCAAAACTGCGCAGCGACGAGACCTTCGTCTATCTGGCCCGCAATGTCGATCCCCGCAAGGCCGATGCGATCACCGCCGAATTCCCCGAGGTCGGCGCGGAGCGGCAGGATCTGCGTGAATACCCGGGTGGTTCGCTCGCGGCCAATATCGTCGGGGCCACCGGATGGGATGGGCACGGACGGGTGGGGCTCGAGGGTGCCCTGGATTCGGTACTCGCGGGTACGGACGGCTCCTACACCTACGACCGCGGCTCCGACGGCGCGGTGATCCCGGGTAGCCGTCGCGACAATCAGCCCGCGGTGGACGGCAACGATATCGAGCTCACCCTCGACTCGTACCTGCAGTACTACGTGCAGCAACAGATCCAGCAGGCCAAGGACCGCTCCGGCGCGAAATCGGCCTCCGCGGTGGTCCTGGACGCCAAGACCGGCCAGGTGCTGGCCATGGCGAACGATAATACGTTCAATCCGGCGCTCGGGCCGGAGCACTGGGATCCCGCGGGACTCGACAATCCGTCGGTGACCCAGCCTTTCGAACCCGGTTCGGTGAACAAGGTGGTGACCGCCGCGGCCGCGATCGAATACGGCCTCACCGACCCGAACGAGGTCCATCAGGTGCCCGGTGAGATCCATATGTCGGGGGTGACCGTCGGTGATGCGTGGGTGCACGGCGTCGAGCCGTACACCACCACCGGGATCTTCGGAAAATCCTCCAATGTCGGGACCCTGATGCTGGCGCAGCGCGTCGGGGAGGATCGGTACGCGGATATGCTCGACCGGTTCGGCCTGGGCCGGCGCACCGAGGTCGGGTTGCCCGCGGAGAGTTCGGGCCGGGTGCCCGCCCAGGAGCAGTGGTCCGGTGGTACATTCGCGAACCTGCCTATCGGACAGGGTCTTTCGATGACCACACTGCAGATGACGAGTATGTATCAGGCGATCGCGAACGACGGTGTGCGGGTTCCGCCGCGGATGGTGCGCGCCACCGTCGCTCCGGACGATTCACGGACCGAGGAACCGGCGCCCGACGGTGTGCGGGTGGTGAGCCCGGAGACGGCCCGCACCGTGCGGTCGATGTTCCAGTCGGTGGTCCAGAACGACCCGACCGGTGTGCAGATGGGTACCGGCGCGGCCGCGGCGGTCGACGGCTACCGGATCGCCGGGAAGACGGGCACGGCGCAGCAGGTGAACCCGGACTGCGGCTGCTATTCGAGCGACTCGTACTGGATCACGTTCACCGGTATCGCCCCCGCCGATGATCCGCGGTATGTGATCGGTTTGATGCTGGATGCGCCGGTACGCAGCTCCGACGGCAGCGGTGGGCAGTCGGCCGCACCGCTGTTCCACGATATCGCCTCCTGGGCGCTGCAGCGGGATCGGATACCGCCGTCGAGTGAACCGCAACGACAGTTCGTCCTGCAGGCGTCGTGATTCGGCGAACCGGCTTACCCGGCCGAGACCCGGCGTCGGTACCCTGACTCGTCGTCGTATCCGCGCGCTCCATCATGCAGAGAGGAACCCCGTGCCCGCGCAGTCCAGCCAGCATGTGCTGCGGCCCGCCCGGCCGCCGTCGACACCGCTGTCCGATCTGCTCGAAACGATCGCCGCCGACCCTCGGCCACCGGTGCCCGCCGACCTGCTGATCACCGGTATCGAACAGCGCTCCGACGCCGTACTCCCCGGCGACCTGTTCGCCGCACTACCCGGTTCCCGCGCACACGGCGCGCGCTTCGCCGCAGACGCTGTGGCGCGGGGCGCTGTCGCCGTGCTGACCGATGCCGCGGGTGCCGAGACGGCAGGTGATCTCGGAGTGCCTGTGCTGGTGCGGGAGAACCCGCGCGCGGTACTGGGCGAACTGTCGGCGGTGATCTACGGCCATCCGTCCGAGCGGTTGTCGATCATCGGGATCACCGGTACCTCCGGGAAGACCACCACCTCGTACCTGGTGGAGGCCGGGCTGGCCGCCGCGGGCCGGTCCACGGCGCTGATCGGCACCATCGAGACCCGGATCGGCGGCCGCCGGGTGCCCAGCGCGCTCACCACTCCGGAAGCTCCGCAGCTGCACGCCGTTTTCGCGCTGATGGTGGAACAGGGCGTGGACGCGGTGGTGATGGAGGTGTCCAGTCACGCGCTGGCGCTGGGCCGGGTGGACGGGGTGCGGTTCGCGGTGGGCGCGTTCACCAACCTCTCGCAGGACCATCTGGATTTCCACGCCGATTTCGAAGACTATTTCGCGGCCAAACGCCGGTTGTTCGAACCCGATTCGCCGGTGGCGGCCCGGACCGCGGTTGTGAATGTCGACGATGCCTGGGGCCGCCGTCTCGCCGACGGCCTGGCCGAGCCGGTGCGGGTCTGCACGACCGGGCCGGCGGATTGGTCGCTGGCCGGTCCGGCGCGTGCGCACGGCGGTGAACAGGAATTCACTGTGGCCGGTCCCGAGGGCGAGACCGTCGTGCGGTTGCGGCTGCCCGGCGACTACAACGTCGCCAACGGATTGCTCGCGATCGCGGTGTGCGCGGCGGCGGGAGTCGCGCCCGCGACCGCCGCGCCCGCCCTGGCCGCGGTGGATGTGCCGGGGCGGATGCAGCGGGTGGACCACGGACAGGATTTCCTCGTGCTGGTGGACTACGCGCACAAACCCGCCGCGGTGGAGTCGGTGATCGCGACCCTGCGCGCCCATCTCGCCGCCGCGGAGAGCGGCGGCCGGCTCGCGGTGGTGGTCGGTGCCGGTGGCGACCGCGACCCCGGTAAACGTGGACTGATGGGTGCGGCGGCCGCGCGTGGCGCGGACCTGGTGATCGTCACCGACGATAATCCGCGGACCGAGGATCCGGCCGCGATCCGCGCGGCGCTGGTGGCGGGAGCGCAGAGCGTGCCCGACGAACAGCGCGGCGAAGTACGCGATATCGGCGACCGCGCCGCGGCGATCGAGGCCGCGATCGGCTGGGCACGCGTGGGTGATGTGGTGCTCGTGGCCGGTAAGGGACATGAGGTAGGACAGGAGATCCAGGGCGTGAAATATCCGTTCGACGACCGCGAGGTGCTCACCGCGGCGATCGAGGCGATCCGACGGGACGGCCCGCAGAGTACGAATGCGGAGGATTTGACGGTTCCATGATCGACATCACCCCACCGGACGACACCCGCATGACGGCGTGCGGAGCAGACATGACACAGCCGTATCGGCAGTCGGTGCCATCGGGCGATCGTGCTCACCGCTGGGCGGGCCGGCCGGCTGTCCGCCTGCGGAGACCGCATCGGACCGTGACCCTTCCCGGCGGTGGCCGGTGAATCGGGAACCCACCGAGAGAGAAACAGGAACCCCCGTCCGACCGGGCTGGGCGGAGGTCACCCTGCGGGATATCGCCGGCATTGTCGGCGGCGAGCTCCACGACGTCGACGACGCCGAGGTAGCGGTCACCGGTACGGTCGAGTTCGATTCGCGCCGGATCGGTCCCGGGGGTCTGTTCGTCGCACTGCCCGGTGAGCACGTGGACGGTCACGATTTCGCGCAGGCCGCGATCGATGCGGGGGCGGTGGCGGTGCTCGCCGCCCGTCCGATCGGCGTGCCCGCGATCGTCGTCCCGTCCGTGACGGCCACCGGCACGTCGGCGAATTCGCTTGCTCTGGAGCATGATTCCGACGGCTCCGGCGCTGCGGTGCTGGCCGCGCTGGCCGCGCTGGCCGAGTCCCACGTGCGCCGGCTGGTCGCCGCGGGCGGACTGACCGTCGTCGGCGTCACCGGTTCGTCCGGGAAGACCTCGACCAAGGATCTGCTGGCGGCGGTGCTGACGCCGCTCGGCCCGGTGGTCGCCCCGCCGGGTTCGTTCAACAACGAAATCGGTCATCCGTGGACCGCGCTGCGCGCCGGACCGGACACCCGGTTCCTGGTGCTCGAGTTGTCCGCCCGCCGGCCCGGCAATATCGCCGCGCTGGCGCGGGTGGCACCGCCGAGTATCGGCGTGGTGCTCAACGTCGGCACCGCGCACCTCGGTGAATTCGGTAGCCGGGAGGCCATCGCCCAGACGAAGGGCGAACTCGTGGAAGCCCTGCCGGACACCGGGCTGGCCGTGCTGAATGCCGACGATGCGAAGGTCAGTGCGATGGCAGCCCGGACGGCTGCCCGCGTGACCATGGTGGGACAGGCCGCCGCAGCGGATATCCGGGCCACCGGTATCACCCTCGACGATCAGGCCCGTGCCTCCTTCACGCTGCACACGCCCGCGGGTGATCGCGAGATCACCTTGGCGGTGCACGGGGAGCACCAGGTGGGTAATGCCCTGTCGGCGGCGGCGGTGGCGCTGGAATGCGGCGCCGATCTCGACACTCTCGCCGCCGCGCTGGCCGGCGCCCGGGCCGCCTCGGCGCGCCGGATGGACGTGCGCACCAGTCCGGCCGGGGTCACGGTGATCAACGATTCCTACAACGCCAACCCGGATTCCATGCGTGCCGCGCTGAAAGCGCTGGTCACCATGGCGCGGGCCGGTGCCACACCACGCCGCAGTTGGGCGGTACTCGGTGAAATGGCCGAACTCGGCCCCGAATCGGTGGTGGAACACGACGCGATCGGCCGCCTGGCCGTCCGCCTGGATGTGCACCGGCTCATCGTGGTCGGCACCGGACGGCCCTCCCGGGGCATGCACCAGGGAGCGGTCATGGAAGGCTCATGGGGTGAGGAGTCGGTGCTCGTCCCGGATATCGAAGCGGCCGTACGCCTGCTCGACGCCGAAGTCGAAGCGGGTGACGTGGTGCTGGTGAAGGCATCGCAGTCGGTCGGACTGTGGACTGTGGCCGAGCAGTTGCTGGCCGCGGGAGAGAACTCGGGTGCCGGTACGCCGGCACCGGGCGGCGCCGGCGCCGCCGGTGGGGTGAGCACGGAGGCAGTGCGTTGAGACAGATCTTGTTCGCGGCGGCGATCGCACTGACGGTGTCGATCCTGTTGACTCCGCTGCTGATCCGGATATTCGCCCGGCGGGGCTTCGGGCAGGAGATCCGGGTCGACGGACCGGCCAGCCATCAGTCCAAACGTGGCACACCCACCATGGGCGGGGTCGCGATCATCATCGGTATGTGGGCCGGCTATCTGGGATCCCACCTGATCGGCATCGGCTACGAGGCCGAGGGGCCCACGGCGTCCGCGCTGCTGGTGCTCGGCCTCGCCACAGCGCTGGGCGTGGTCGGGTTCATCGACGATTTCATCAAGATCCGCAAGGGCCGCAATCTGGGGCTCACGGCGGCGGGTAAATACCTGGGCCAGGTCACGGCGGCGGTGGTGTTCGGTGTGCTCGCCCTGCAGTTCCCGGGCGGCAGCGGACTCACCCCGGCCGGCCGGCAACTGTCGTATGTGCGCGATATCAACACCGTCACCATGAGCGTGGTGGTGTTCCTGGCGTTCATCTGCTTCATCGTCGTCGCCTGGTCCAACGCGGTGAATCTCACCGACGGCCTGGACGGGTTGGCGGCCGGGTCGATGAGCCTGGTGCTCGGCGGCTATGTGGTCATCACCTTCTGGCAGTACTACCACTCGTGCGAGACCAAACCCGAGACCGGCTGCTACAACGTGCGCGACCCGCTGGACCTGGCCTTGGTCTGCGCCGCCGGGACTGCGGCGTGTATCGGCTTCCTCTGGTGGAACGCCGCGCCCGCCAAGATCTTCATGGGCGATACCGGTTCGCTGGCGCTGGGCGGTCTGCTGGCCGGTATTTCCGTCACCACCCGCACCGAACTGCTGATGGTCGTCATCGGCGCGCTGTTCGTCGCCGAGGCGGCGTCGGTGGCGCTGCAGATCGCGGTGTTCCGGACCACCCGCAACCGGTTGTTCAAGATGGCGCCGTTCCATCACCATTTCGAGCTGAGCAAATGGGCGGAGACCACGGTGATCATCAGGTTCTGGTTGCTGGCCGCCATGGCCTCGGCGGCCGGCCTAGCCCTGTTCTACAGCGAATATCTCTCCGCGGTCGGGTGAGCTGACGATGGAGGAACACGTACCACGGGCCCTGCGCTCGCCGGGTCCGATGCTGGAATTCCTGCGCGGCCGCGAGGTACTGGTCGCGGGCTGGGGGATTTCGGGCCGGTCGCTGATCGCGCCGCTGCGCGATATCGGTGCCCGCCCGGTGGTCACCGACAGCGGGGCGCGCGCCCTGGCCGAGGCGGCCGAACTGGGGCTCGATATCGCCCCCGCCCCCGAACTGGAGAACACCGACTGGTCGCGGTTCGCGCTGGTGATCACCAGTCCGGGCTGGCGTCCCGATTCGCCCGTGCTGGCCTCGGCGGTCGCCGAGGGGATCCCGGTCTGGGGTGATGTGGAGTTCGCCTGGTGGGTCGACCAGGCCCGGATCTACGGTCCGGTACGCAAATGGCTGGTGGTGACCGGCACCAACGGTAAGACGACCACCACCTCGATGACCTATTCCATCCTGCGGGCCGCCGGTATCCCCAGCGTGGCCTGCGGAAATATCGGCCTGCCCATCCTCGACGCACTGCGCCGCAATCCCGGCCCCCAGGTGCTCGCGGTGGAACTGTCCTCGTTCCAGCTGCACTGGGCGCCCTCGGTGCGCCCGGAAGCCGGAGTCGTGCTGAATGTCGCCGAGGACCATCTGGACTGGCACGGCGGACTCGACGCCTATGCGGCGGCCAAAGCCCGCGCGCTGCTGGGGCGGGTCGGGATCGTCGGACTCGACGACCCGATCGCGGCCGGCCTGGCGCGCCGGTCGAAGGCGCGCCGCACCCTCGGTTTCCGGATCGGTGTACCCGCCGACGGCGAACTCGGCGTGGTCGACGGAAAACTGCTGGACCGCGCGTTCACCAAGGCGGCGATCCTGGCCGAGGCCAAGGAGATCAGCCCGCCCGGACCTGCCGGTATCGCCGACGCGCTGGCCGCCGCCGCGCTGACCCGGGCGATCGACGTGGCACCGCAGTTCGTCCGCGAGGGCCTGGTGGAGCACAAGGTCGGACCGCATCGGTCGGCGCTGGTGCGGGAACTGGGCGGGGTCGAGTTCGTCGACGATTCCAAGGCCACCAACCCGCATGCCGCGCGGTCGTCGATCCTGGCCCATCAGCAGGTGATCTGGCTGGCCGGTGGCCAGTTGAAGGGTGCCCACGTCGAAGATCTGGTGGAAGAGGTGGCCGAGCGGCTGGTCGCCGTCGTGCTGTTCGGGCAGGATGCGTCGGTGATCGCGTCCGCGCTGGCGCGACACGCGCCGGAAGTCCCCGTGGTCGAGCTGGATACGCGAGATTATTCCGGCATGGGCCAGGCCGTTATGAACGAAGCGATCACGGGCACGCCGGATACCGATATCGCCGATGCGATCATGGCCCGCGCGGTGCGGGAGGCGGCGGCGTTCGCCGGCCCCGGCGATACGGTGCTGCTGGCCCCGGCAGCGGCCTCGTTCGACATGTTCACCGATTACACCCACCGCGGCCGCAGTTTCGCCGGCGCGGTCGAGGAGCTGAAGGACGAGGACCTCGGGCGGCGGTTATGAGACCGCGCGGCACGCGACAGATCCAGGTGGGCCGGTTCGGCGCCTGGCTGGCGCGGCCGCTGGCCTCGTTCCACCTGGTGGTCACCATCGCCACCCTGCTGACCGTGCTGGGTCTGGTGATGGTGTTGTCGGCGTCGAGTGTGGAGGCCTATGCCGACGACGGTTCGGCCTACAAACTGTTCGTGGACCAGGCGATGTTCGCGGTGATCGGTGCCGTGCTGTTCTACCTCGCCCTGCGGATTCCGCTGCGCTGGTTGCGGCAGGCGTCGTTCCCGCTGTTCGGGTTGTCGGTCCTGCTGCTGGTGCTGGTGCTGGTGCCCGGTATCGGCAGTACGGTGAACGGCGCGCGTCGTTGGATCGACCTGGGACTTTTCTCGATCCAGCCGTCCGAACTGGTCAAGGTGACCTTCGTGGTGTGGGGTGCGCACCTGCTGGTGTCGCGGCGCGCCGCCGCGCGGGCGGCCAATGATCCGGGCGGGTTGAAGAATCTGCTGGTACCGCTGGTCCCGGCCGGTCTGCTGGTCTGTCTGCTGATCGTGTTGCAGCCGAACCTGTCCACCACGATCGCGCTCGGGATCGTCCTGCTGGCGCTGCTGTGGTTCGGCGGGCTGCCGCTGCGGTTGTTCGTCGCGATCCTCGCCTCCGGTGCGATCGCCGCCCTGGTCCTGGCGCTGTCGGCCGGGTACCGCTCCGACCGGATGCGGGCCTTCTTCAATCCCGGCGACGATCCGCAGGGCATCAACTACCAGGCCCGCCAGGCGATGTACTCGCTCGCCGACGGGGGTTTGTGGGGCCGGGGCCTGGGCCAGAGCCGGGCCAAATGGAGCTACCTGCCCAACTCGCACAACGATTTCATCTTCGCCATCATCGGCGAGGAGCTCGGTTTTCTGGGCTGTGCCCTGGTGCTGGGCCTGTTCGCCCTGTTCGTCTACACCGGCCTGCGGATTGCGGCACGTTCGGTGGACCCCTTCCTGCGACTGCTCACCGCCACCGCGACCACCTGGATCACCGGGCAGGCGCTGATCAATATCGGGTACGTGGTCGGGCTGCTGCCCGTCACCGGGCTGCAGCTGCCGCTGGTATCGGCCGGTGGTTCGTCGCTGGCGCTGACTCTGCTGATGTTCGGCATCGTCGCCAACGCCGCCCGGCACGAACCCGAGGCCGTCGCGGCGCTGCACGCGGGGCAGGACGGCCGGGTCAGTCGTTTGCTGCGGCTGCCCAAGCCCGAGATCTACCATCCGCGGTCCCGCCCGGGTACGCCGGCCAAAGGCACCCAGGGGCAGGCCCGCGGGGCGCCCTCCGACCGCTCCCGGGACCGCGACCAGCCGCGAGCCCGCACCCGGGCCAACAGCCGGGGTACGGATACGCTGCGGGCGACGCGGGCCTGGGAACCCACCTATTCGGTGACACACGCACGAGAACGGGGAAAGTACAGGTGAGCGCACCTCAGTCCGCCCACGAGGATTCGGCCCACGAGATCTCGGACCAGGAGGATTCGGCGCACAACGATTCGGCCCGGCAGGATTCGGCCCATGAGGATCCGGCCCGGCCGGATTCGATCCGGCCTGCGGACGGAATATCGGTGATCGTCGCCGGTGGGGGTACGGCCGGTCATATCGAACCGGCCTTGGCCGTCGCCGACGCGCTGCACCGGCTGGCCCCGGGGATCCGGGTGACCGCCCTGGGCACCCAGCGCGGGCTGGAAACGACACTTGTTCCCGAGCGCGGTTACCCGCTGGAGCTGATCCCGCCGGTTCCGCTGCCGCGGAAGCCGAGTATGGATCTGCTGCGGCTGCCCGGCCGCGTCCGGGCGTCGGTGGCACGCACCCGGGAGATCATCGACGCGGTCGGCGCCGATGTCATCGTCGGGTTCGGGGGATATGTCGCGTTGCCGGCGTATCTCGCCGCCGGACCCGGTGTCCTGCGGCGCCGCCGCGCGGTGCCGATCGTGGTGCACGAGGCGAATGCCAAAGCGGGGATCGCGAACAAGGTGGGTGCCCGGCGTGCCACCCGGGTACTCGCGGCGGTTCCGGATTCCGGGCTGGCCGCCGATATCGTCGGTATCCCGGTGCGTTCGGCCATCACCTCGCTGGACCGGGCCGGATTGCGCGCGCAGGCCCGGGAACATTTCGGGCTGCCCGCCGAGGGGCCGGTCCTGCTGGTGTTCGGTGGCTCCCAGGGTGCGCGGTCGATCAACGAGGCGATCTCCGGCGCCGCGCCGCAGCTCGCCGCCGCGGGGGTTTCGGTGCTGCACGCGCACGGCCCGAAGAACACCCTGGACGTGGTGGCCACGGACCCCCGCGCGCCCTATGTCGCGGTTCCCTACCTTTCCCGGATGGATCTCGCGTACGCGGCCGCCGACGCGGTGGTCTGCCGCAGCGGTGCGATGACGGTGGCCGAGGTGTCGGCGGTGGGTCTGCCCGCGGTGTATGTGCCGCTGCCACACGGTAACGGCGAGCAGGAACTCAATGCGCGACCCGTCGTCGCCGCCGGTGGTGGCAGAATCGTCGGTGACCCGGAACTGTCCCCGAAGTATGTGACCGACGAGGTGATACCGCTGCTCACGGATCCAGCACGCATTGCCGAGATGGGCCGCGCCGCCGCCGGTGCCGGCCATCGCGACGCCGCCGACGAAGTCGCGCGGATCGTGTTGCGGGCGGCGGGCCGGTGAGCGAGGACCAGGTGACCGCGGTCCCCGGCGGGCCGGGTGCGCTACCGCCGGAACTGAGCCGGGTGCATATGGTCGGGATCGGTGGCGCCGGGATGTCCGGTATCGCCCGGATCCTGTTGTCGCGCGGTGGGGCCGTCTCCGGTTCCGATGCCAAGGAGAGTCGCGGTGTGCTGGCCCTGCGGGCGCGCGGCGCGCAGGTGCGTATCGGTCACGACGCCGGCGCGCTGGACCTGCTGCCCGGCGGTCCCACGGTGGTGGTGACGACCTACGCCGCCATCCCGAAGACCAATCCCGAACTGGTCGAAGCGCACCGCCGCGATATCCCGGTGCTGCTGCGGCCGGCCGTTCTGGCCGCGTTGATGAGCGGCCATCACACCCTGCTGGTTTCGGGCACCCACGGTAAGACCTCGACCACCTCGATGTTGATCGTCGCGCTGCAGCACTGCGGACTGGATCCGTCGTTCGCGGTGGGCGGTGAACTGAACGAGGCGGGCACCAACGCCCATCACGGCAGCGGCGATACGTTCGTGGCCGAGGCCGACGAGAGCGACGGGTCGCTGCTGCAGTACGACCCCGATGTCGCCGTGGTCACCAATATCGAATCCGATCATCTCGATTTCTTCGGGTCCGACGATGCCTACGTGCAGGTCTTCGACGATTTCACCGACCGGCTCACCACGGGCGGCCTGCTGGTGGTGTGCCTGGACGATCCGGGCGCGCGGGCTCTCGCCGAGCGGACCGGGCAGCGCCTGGCCGAGCGCGGAGTCCGGGTCCTCGGCTACGGCTCGGGGGATCTGCCCGACGCGCCGATCCCCGTCGGGGTCCGGCTGCACAGCTGGGAGCCGCGGGATGTCGGCGGTATCGCCCAGTTCCAGCTCACCGGCGAGGCGGCGCCGCGGACGTTGCGGCTTTCGGTGCCGGGCCGGCATATGGCGCTCAACGCGCTGGCCGCGCTACTGGCGGCGCGCGCCGCGGGCGCCGATATCGACGAGATCATCCAGGGGCTGGAAGGTTTCGGCGGGGTGCACCGCCGGTTCCAGTTCGTGGGCCGGGAGAACGGCGTCCGGGTTTTCGACGATTACGCCCACCATCCCACCGAGGTCCGCGCCGTTCTCGGCGCCGCCGCGGAATTGGTCGACCAGGAGGCACGCGACGGCGCCCGGTCGCGCCGGGGCCGGGTGATCGTGGTCTTCCAGCCGCACCTGTACAGCCGCACGGCGACTTTCGCCGCCGAATTCGGCGCCGCCCTCGACCTGGCCGACGAAGTGGTGGTGCTGGACGTGTACGGGGCCCGGGAGGAGCCGTTGCCGGGGGTCAACGGTGCCCTGGTCGCGCAGGCGGTCGGGAAACCCGTGCACTACCAACCCGATATGTCGCGGGTGGGCCGACAGGTCGCCGGTCTGGCCCAGCCCGGCGATGTGGTGATCACGATGGGCGCCGGGGATGTCACCATGCTCGGCAGCCAGATCTTGGACGGACTACGCGCGCGTCCGCAGTACGGGCGGTGACGCGGGGTGCGGTCCGGGACGCGACGATTCGGGGTGGGCGGATTGCGGCGTTTCCGGCTGTGGGCGGTGGTCGCGGTGGCCGTGGTGATCACAGTCGTCGCCCTGGCCTGGTTCACGCCGGTACTGTCGGTGCGCGAGGTGCGGATCGAAGGGGCGCACGCCGTACCCGAGGACAAGATCCGGGAGCTGTTGCAGATCCCGGGCCAAGGTTCGATTCTGCGGATCGATACCGCCGCGATGGCCGCGCGGGTGGCGAGTATTCCGACGGTGCGCAGCGCGCGGGTGCAGCGGGTGCTGCCGTCGACGGTGCGGGTGCGGATCGAGGAACGAACTCCGGTGCTGTACTACGACACTCCCGAAGGTGCGCATCTGCTGGATGCGGACGGGGTCGAGTACGCCATCGAGCCGGCGCCGATCGGCGTCCCGGAGTTGCTGACCGAGCGGCCGGGTACCGCGGACGTGCTGACCAGAGCGGCGATCGCCGTGGTATCGGTGCTGCCACCACAATTGACGGTGCAGGTGGACAGTGTGCATGCCGAGACCGTCTCGGATATTTCGCTGACACTGCGCGACGGTCGCACGGTACTGTGGGGCAGCAGCGAGGACGGCGAACGCAAATCGGCGGTGGTGCTGCCGCTGCTAACGCGTCCGGGATCCGTGTTCGACGTCTCGAGTCCCAGTCTGGTCACGGTAAAATGAACTCCACCACTCTTGTTCGGTTCGCCCCTGTTCGATTCCACGGGCCGCAACCCGGGTCGTTCGTCCGGCGGATGCCCGCGGCGGGGGCCGGGGGCGTCCCACGATGTGGGCGCGGACCGCACGGCAACCGTTCACGATACGACGCATACCGTCCCGGCGTCGGTGCGTTCGGCAAAGAAACTGGTTTTCGCCTCGGCGCGCCTGCGAGCGGATCGCGACGGCGGCGAATAGCGTTCGGCACCAGCCGGATACTTGACATAACTCCAACCCTATGGTTGAGGTTCAGGGTTCGCCCGGATCACGGACCGCGGATTGCTATCTCGCGGACCGCAAACGGGTATCCGAAAACGACAGACTTTGGATCGAAGGAAGGCGAGAGCTCATGACGCCCCCGCACAACTACCTTGCCGTGATCAAGGTCGTCGGTATCGGCGGCGGCGGCGTGAACGCCGTCAACCGAATGATCGAGCAGGGTCTCAAGGGTGTCGAGTTCATTGCGGTGAACACCGACGCCCAGGCCCTGCTGATGAGCGATGCCGACGTGAAGCTCGATGTCGGGCGGGAGCTCACCCGGGGACTCGGCGCCGGCGCCGACCCGGAGGTAGGCCGTAAGGCCGCCGAGGATCACAAGGACGAGATCGAAGAGGTGCTCAAGGGTGCCGATATGGTCTTCGTGACCGCGGGTGAGGGCGGCGGTACCGGTACCGGCGGCGCGCCCGTGGTGGCGAGTATCGCGCGCAAACTCGGCGCGCTGACCATCGGCGTGGTCACCCGCCCGTTCTCGTTCGAGGGCAAGCGGCGCGGTAACCAGGCCGAGGTGGGTATCAACCTGCTGCGCGAATCCTGCGACACCTTGATCGTCATCCCGAACGATCGGCTGCTGCAGCTCGGCGATGCCGCGGTGAGCCTGATGGACGCGTTCCGCTCCGCCGACGAAGTGCTCCTCAACGGTGTGCAGGGCATCACCGATCTGATCACCACCCCGGGTCTGATCAACGTCGACTTCGCCGACGTCAAGAGCGTGATGTCCGGCGCCGGCAGTGCATTGATGGGTATCGGTTCGTCCCGCGGTGAGGGCAGATCGGTCAAAGCGGCGGAGGCGGCGATCAATTCGCCGCTGCTGGAGGCCTCGATGGACGGCGCGCACGGCGTGCTGCTCTCGATCGCCGGTGGTTCGGACCTGGGTCTGTTCGAGATCAACGAGGCCGCGTCGCTGGTGCAGGAAGCCGCGCATATCGAGGCCAACATCATTTTCGGTACGGTGATCGACGATTCGCTCGGCGACGAGGTCCGGGTGACCGTGATCGCCGCCGGCTTCGATGGTGGCGGTCCGGCGCGGCGTACTTTCGAATCGGCCGCCGGCCGGGGTTCGCTGGGTTCCGGCCGTAGCACGGAGATCTCCGCGCAGTCCTCCCGCACCGCCGAACTCGGTCACTCGCGTACCGCTGAACTCGGTGCGGGCCGTGGCCACTCGGAGGAATCCGCGCCCGTCCGGTCGGCCGATACCGGTTCGTCGGTCGCCCGCGGCCCCGCGCCGAGTTACCGGGATACCGAACGTGGCCGAGGTGCGGTGGATCCCACGCTGACCCACAACAGCCGGTCGCATATCCAGCCGCCGGCCGCCGAGTTGCCCGACGACGACGATGATGTCGACGTCCCGGATTTCATGCGCCGCTGAGGCGGTCGGTCCCGTCCGCCCGGACGGTCCGTACGCGGTGATACCCGCGGATGCGGACCCTCCGGGCTGCTGCTGTCGCCACCCCGCACGGCCGGGAACGGAGCGTTCCCGGCCGATGCCATTAGGCTCGACATCATGACTGCGGCATCGGTACTGACGGTTCGACGAGTAGTGACCACACGCGCCGGAGGTTTCTCCGCGCCGCCGTACGATTCGTTCAACCTCGGCGACCATGTCGGCGACGATCCGGAAGCTGTGCGGCGCAATCGCGCCCGGCTCGCGGCCTCGCTCGGCCTGCCCACCGATCACCTGATCTGGATGGACCAGATCCACGGCCGCACCGTGGCGACGGTCGACGGGCCGCTGTCCGAACCGGTCCCGGGAACGGACGCCCTGGTCACCACCCGGCCGGGGCTGGCGCTGGTGGCGCTGAGCGCGGACTGCGTTCCCATCCTGCTCTCCGATGACGAAGCCGGGGTGATCGCCGCGGTCCACGCCGGCCGGGTCGGGGCGCGGATCGGAATCGTGGGCCGTGTCCTGGACGCGATGATCGCCGCCGGTGCCCGGCCCGAACGGATCGGCGCGCTCCTGGGTCCCGCGGCCAGCGGCCGGCAGTACGAGGTGCCCGCCGAGATGCGGGCCGATATCGAAGCGCATCTGCCCGGTAGCGCCACCACCACCGTGCGGGGCACCCCCGGGCTCGATCTGCGTGCCGGGATCCGCCGTCAGCTCACGGCGGCCGGGGTCGGCGCGATCGCCGAGGATCCCCGCTGCACGATCGAGGACACGACCTTGTTCAGCCATCGCCGCGCCGCGCCGACCGGGCGGCTGGGCAGTGTTATCTGGATGGAGACCGGCGCGTGAGCAGGCCGGCGTCCGGTGTCCCGGACACCGAGCGGTCCGAGGCCGGACGTGGCACCCGCGGCGAGGTACTGGCCCGTCGGCTGACCGGCCTGCTCGCGCGCATCGACGCAGCGTGCGCCGCCGCGGGCCGCGATTCCGCCGAGGTGCGACTGCTTCCGGTGACGAAATACTTCCCTGCCTCCGATATCGCCGAGCTGCATCGTCTGGGCCGCCACGACTTCGGTGAGAACCGGCCGCAGGAGGCGGATGCCAAGGCGGCCGAACTGAGCGAATTGCGGCCGCTGCGCTGGCATCTGATCGGCCGGTTGCAGCGGAACAAGGCGCGGCAGGTCGTGCGGTGGGCGCACGCGGTCCATTCGGTCGACAGCGAACGTCTGGCGACCGCACTCGAAACGGCCGTCGCGGCCGCCTTGGACGCGGGGGAGCGGGAGGCGCCGCTCGAGGTGCTGATCCAGGTGAGCCTCGACGCCGATCCGGCGCGCGGCGGGGTGCGGCCCGCCGGTTTGCCGGCCCTGGCGGACCGTATCGCGAAATCACCGGAACTGCGTTTAGCAGGGCTGATGGCTATTCCGCCGCTGGCTGCCGACCCCGATGCGGAGTTCGCCCGCCTGGCCGGGCTGTATAGCCGGCTGCGCGCCGATCACCCGGAGGCCACGGAGCTGTCCGCCGGAATGTCGAATGATCTTGAAAGAGCTATTGCCCATGGATCGACATGTGTGCGTGTCGGTACCGCCCTCATGGGCGAGCGACCGATAACCTCGGCGTAGCAAACAAACCTCATCAGTCACATTCGACACATATGCTGGGACACGACGAGGGCTGAGCAAGACTTCAACACCCGGCCGCCACCGGGGCCGAAGGAAGGTCGACCAGAATGAGCGAGCGCAGCGAGCGAAAAATCGGCGCAGCCGCAGTCGTGGTCATGACGGAGCCGAGCGACAGCGAGGTGGCGTCGTGAGCACACTGCACAAGTTCAAGGCGTACTTCGGCATGGTTCCGCTCGAGGATTACGAAGACGATTACGTCGACGATCGCACCCCCCGCGGGGTCGACGATCGCGGCGCGCGCCGGCCGCGTGACTACTCCGACCGCGCGCCCCGCGACTACGACGATCGTCCGGACTACGACCGGTACGCCGAGGATCGTTACGACGGCCCCGACTACCGCGAGGCCCCGTATCAGCCCAGCTACCCGCCGCCCCGGCGCGACGACTACCCGGGCGATGCCTACGCCGACGACTACGAGGGTCCGCGCCGCCCCACTCGGATCGACGCCGGTGGTTCCGGCCGGTACCGGCCGGGCGGCGGTGCTTCGCTGCGCGGCGCGACCAGGGGAGCGCTGGCAGTCGATCCCGACGCCGAGGAGCGCCGGCTGGCCGAACGGGTCCGTCCCGAACCGGCCGCCGCCCGCCGTCCCGCGATCTTCGAGGACGGAGGTCCCTTGTCCAGAATCACCACGCTGCGCCCGCGGGATTACAGCGAGGCCGCGATCATCGGCGAGCGGTTCCGGGAGGGCAACCCGGTGATCATGGACCTGGTGGACCTCAGCAACGCCGACGCCAAACGCCTGGTCGATTTCGCGGCCGGCCTGGCCTTCGCCCTGCGTGGTTCGTTCGACAAAGTGGCCACCAAGGTGTTCCTGCTCTCCCCGGCCGATGTCGACGTATCGGCCGAGGAACGCCGCCGGATCGCGGAAACCGGGTTCTACAACCAGAAATAGCGGGCGCGCGCCCGGCTCGGGCGCGATGTGGCCGGGACAGGATCGGCGCGGGCATTTTGCACCGCGCCGATTTTGCGGCAGAGTGAGTTCGTGGCCTTGTTCGCGGTGCTGTACTTCGTACTGTTCATCTTCTGGCTGTTGCTGATCAGCCGGGTGATCGTCGAGTTCATCCGGAGTTTCGCCCGCGACTGGCGTCCCACCGGGGTGGTCGTCGTGATACTCGAGGTGATCTTCACGATCACCGATCCCCCCGTGAAGCTGCTTCGACGGCTGATCCCACCGATCTCGCTGGGCGGAATTCGACTGGATTTGTCGATTATGGTCCTGCTGTTCCTGGTGTTCATCCTCATGTCCGTCGTCAGCAGCCTCGGCGGGTCGGTAACTCCGGTGTGACAGAATGGTCCGAGAAGACTTGCCAGAGCCGCTAGATCTGACAACGCGCGAAGGGATCCTTCCATGCCGCTGACCCCAGCCGATGTGCACAACGTCGCGTTCAGCAAACCGCCTATCGGCAAACGCGGCTACAACGAGGACGAAGTCGATGCCTTCCTGGATCTGGTGGAGCAGGAACTCTCCCGGCTGATCGAGGAGAACGCGGACCTTCGCCAGCGGGTTGCCGAACTCGATGCGGAACTGGCCGATGCCAAGAGCAACCGCGGTCCGGGCGGGCCCGGGCTCGGGAAACCGGTCCAGCAGGCACCTCCGCCGGAACCGGTCAAACCGGTGGTCCAGGCACCGCCCTCGGCGCCCATCCCGGTGGTGCCGGCCGCACCGGCCCCGTCCGACGGCGGTGCCGACGCGAATATGCAGGCCGCCAAGGTGCTGAGCCTGGCGCAGGAGATGGCGGATCGGCTCACCAGCGACGCGAAATCGGAAGCCGAGAATTTGCTGGCGAACGCGCGGGCCAATTCCGAGCGGCTGGTCAACGACGCACGGGCCCGGTCGGAAGAGATGATCGCCGATGCCCGGCACAAATCCGATTCCATGCTTTCCGACGCGCAGACCAGGTCGGACAGTCAGCTGCGGCAGGCCAAGGAGAAGGCCGACGCCCTGCAGGCCGATGCCGAGCGCAAGCACACCGAGATCATGGGCACCATCACCCAGCAGCGCAATGTTCTCGAGAGCCGGATCCAGACCCTCAAAACCTTCGAGCGCGAGTATCGGGTGCGCCTCAAGTCGTATCTGGAGTCGCAGCTCGAGGAACTGGAGAACCGTGGTTCGGCCGTACCGGTGGACGAGGGTGACAGCTTCGATACCGGCGCCAACCAGCTTGCTCCCGCGTCGTTCGGCCAGGGCGAGTAAGCGCTCGACACCGCTGGGGAGCGAACGGGCACCCGGCCTGCTGTCCTGGGGGTCATCATGCTTGTCTTGACACTGGCGCTCGCCGCGATCGGCTTGGTGCTGCTGATCCTGTCCCTGACCACCGGCTCGGTGATCTGGGCCTGGGGCTGCATCGTGGTGTGTGGACTGGGTGCTGTGGTGTTGCTGGTGAGCGCACTGTCGATGCGCGCACCCGATGAAGAACTACCGTCGCGGGACCAGCACGCGAAACGCTGAGGGGGATGCGCGAGGCCGGAGACGGAACTGCTGCGAGCGAAGATAGATCGTCCTTCCGGGGTGTGCGGGCCGTGCGACTCCGCGGGCGCTGTATAAGTGGTTGACCGTCACGGTTAGAATCAAACCTGTAAGTCGGCGACGATCCGGCCATCACCGGGGAGCTTTCGGAAGAACGGCGCCGTGCAGCAGATGATCCGCCAGGCTGCGCACGCTCATTAGAACCGAACGGGAGAGCCCGTCACAGCTCGTAACGAGAGGTCCGCCCGGCCGCCGGGCCGGTGGACAAGCGGGGTGGTACCGCGGTACCGGCGCACCGATTGTGCCGGTCGTCGTCCCCGTGCCGGACACAGCGCGCTCAGGCGCCGGGCACGAGGAGATGTGAATCCGCGATGGCGGACCAGAATTCCAGCAGCAGCGCATATCCGCGTGTCGATCTCGGCGGCGGATCCGGCGTGACCTTCCCCCAGTTGGAACAGGCCGTCCTGGACGCATGGGCCGCCGACGGAACGTTCCGCGCCAGCATCGACAACCGGGCGACCGGGGACGGGGAGTTCGTCTTCTACGACGGCCCGCCGTTTGCCAACGGTCTGCCGCATTACGGGCATTTGCTCACCGGATACGTCAAAGACGTCATCCCCCGTTTTCAGACCATGCGCGGAAAACGGGTCGACCGGCGTTTCGGCTGGGACTGTCACGGGCTGCCGGCGGAAATCGAAGCGGAGAAGCAGCTCGGTATCACGGACAAATCACAGATCGATTCGATGGGTCTCGCGGAATTCAATGCCGCGTGCAAGAGTTCGGTACTCCGCTACACCGGCGAATGGCGTGAGTACGTGACCCGGCAGGCCCGCTGGGTGGACTTCGACAACGATTACAAGACCCTCGATCTCGACTTCATGGAGTCGGTCATGTGGGCCTTCAAGTCGCTGTACGACAAGGGCCTCGTCTACCAGGGTTTCCGGGTGCTGCCGTACAGCTGGTACGAGCAGACTCCGCTGTCGAACCAGGAGACCCGGCTCGACGACGCCTACAAGATGCGTCAGGACCCGGCGGTCACCGTCGATATGGTGCTACGGGTACCGGCCGAGCATCCGCTGCACGAACTCGACGGTGCGGCGGCGCTGATCTGGACCACCACCCCGTGGACCCTGCCGTCCAACCTGGCGGTCGCGGTGCATCCGGATGTGCGCTATGTGCAGGTACGGGGTGTCGACGGTAAGCGGTACCTGCTCGCTGCCGAACGGCTCGGCCATTATTCCCGTGAACTCGGCGAGGAACCGGCCGTGCTCGGCGAGTACGACGGTGCCGCGCTGGTCGGCCTGGACTATGCGCCACCGTTCGACTTCTTTGCCGGCCATCCGCGCGCGCACCGGGTGCTCTCGGCGGACTATGTCGCCACCGACTCCGGTACCGGCCTGGTGCATCTGGCGCCCGCGTTCGGTGAAGAGGATATGGAGGTGTGCAGCACCAACGGGATCGAGCTGGTGCAGCCGCTCGACCCGGGCGGAAAGTTCACCTCGATGGTGCCCCCGTACGAGGGGCTGATGGTGTTCGACGCCAACCCGGTGATCATCAAGGACCTCAAGGCCGCCGGGAAACTGTTGCGGCACGAGACCATCGAGCACTCCTATCCGCACAGCTGGCGGTCGGGACAGCCGCTGATCTATATGGCGGTGCCGTCCTGGTTCGTCGCGGTGACCGAGTTCCGCGAGCGGATGGTGGAGCTGAACAAGCAGGTCAACTGGGTGCCGGAGCATATCCGGGACGGGCAGTTCGGGAAGTGGCTCGAAGGTGCCCGGGACTGGAACATCAGCCGGAACCGGTACTGGGGCAGCCCGATCCCGGTGTGGATGTCCGACGATCCCGAGTATCCCCGCATGGATGTCTACGGTTCGCTCGACGAGCTGGAACGTGATTTCGGGGTCCGGCCCACGGACCTGCACCGACCGATGATCGACGAGCTGACCCGGCCCAACCCCGACGATCCGACCGGCCGCTCGACCATGCGGCGGGTTCCGGAAGTGCTGGACTGCTGGTTCGAATCGGGTTCCATGCCGTTCGCCCAGGTGCACTACCCGTTCGAGAACAAGGACTGGTTCGACACCCATTTCCCCGGCGATTTCATCGTCGAGTACAACGGGCAGACCCGCGGCTGGTTCTACACGCTGCACGTGCTGGCCACCGCGCTGTTCGACAGTCCCGCGTTCTCGAACGTGGTCGCGCACGGCATCGTGCTGGGCGACGACGGCCTGAAGATGAGCAAGTCCAAGGGCAACTACCCCGATGTGAACGAGGTATTCGAGCGCGACGGCTCCGACGCCATGCGCTGGTTCCTGATGAGTTCGCCCGTTCTGCGGGGCGGGAACCTCATCGTGACCGAACGCGGGATCCGCGAGGGCGCGAGCCATGCGCTGCGGCCGCTGTGGAACGCGTGGACCTTCCTGCAGCTCTACGCGGCCGAACCCGGCGTGTGGCGGACGGATTCGGCCAATGTGCTGGATCGCTACATCCTGGCGAAGCTGGCGCAGACCCGCGACCGGATGACCACGGCGTTGCAGGATCTCGATATCGCCGGGGCCTGTGAGGAGCTGCGCGCCTTCGCCGACGCGCTGACCAACTGGTATGTGCGACGGTCGCGTTCGCGTTTCTGGGCCGAGGACCGCGACGCGGTCGATACCCTGCACACCGTCCTGGAGGTCGCGACGCGGTTGGCGGCGCCGCTGCTGCCGCTGGTCACCGAGGTGATCTGGCGTGGTCTGACCGGTGGGCGTTCGGTGCATCTGGCCGACTGGCCCGCCGCCGGTACCCTGCCGGACGACCCGGCGCTGGTCGCGGCGATGGACGAGGCACGCACCGTGTGTTCGACCGTGCTGAGCCTGCGCAAGGCGCAGAAGCTGCGGGTCCGGCTGCCGTTGGCGGAGGTGACCATTGCCGCGCCCGATGCCGAACGGCTGGCCCCGTACGCCGATATCATCGCCGACGAGGTGAATGTCAAGAAGGTCGATCTGACCACCGATGTCGCGGCGCACGGCCGGTTCGAGTTGGCCGTCAACGCGCGGGCCGCCGGGCCGCGGCTGGGTCGTGAGGTGCAGCAGGTGATCAAGGCGGTCAAGGCCGGCGACTGGTCGGAAGGCGCCGACGGTGTGGTCAGCGCGGCCGGAATCGCGCTGCTGCCGGAGGAATACACCCAGCGGCTGGTGGCCGCCGAACCGGAGTCCACCGCGGCGCTGCCCGGTAATGCCGGTCTGGTGGTGCTGAACTCGGTCGTCACCGAGGAACTCGAGGCCGAGGGCTGGGCCCGCGATATCATCCGGGATCTGCAGGAGACCCGGAAATCGCTGGGGCTGGACGTCTCCGACCGGATCACCGCGACGCTCGAGGTGCCGGCCGAACGGCAGCAGTGGGCGCAGACCCATCGTGATCTCATCGCCGGTGAGATCCTGGCCGTCGAACTGGAATTCGGCCCGGTGGGACCGGAGGGCGCGGAACTGACCGGCGGGTCGCGGGCTCGGATCGTCAAGGCGGCCCGGTAGTTCGTGCCCGCCCGGGCGGGCGGCTCATCGGCGGGGGGGGGGGGGGGGGGGGGGGGGCCCCCCCCCCCCCCCCCCCCCCCCCCCCGGCCGCCCGGCGGGGGGGCGGCCCGGGGCGTGGCACAGCAGACCCCCCCCCCGGCGGCCCCCCCCGCGGCGACGTGAAGAAG